>NC_010170.1:3965962-5287950 GCF_000067205.1 Bordetella petrii
TATTGAGGGTCGGCAGGGATTCATGTAAAACCCAGCAGAAACAGGCTTAAGTGCCTGTCCCCGTTGACTTTTTCGACTCTCTCTTCCCTGGACGACCGGCCTCTTCAACCGGGTTCGCAACCAAATTAGGGCCAGTCGCCGGCGTACTGAAGCGCTCAAGCATGCTGGCCACGACCTGCTCCTGGGTGAGCGTGAGCACGTAAATCGATGGGAATTCGGGGCGTTTTGAGCAGCTTGCGTGATGTAGCGGTGGGGGTCTCCCTCAGGCATCTTGCACAAACGACGCCCAAGGGAGAGTCTCGTGTCTGCCAAGAACCGAGACTTCCAGAGTGTGCCACGTGAGTGCCCGCGATCCCAACTTCTATCACCTGCTGTTACGTATCGATCAGGACTTCGCCGAACAGACCCGCGCGCAGCGTTGTCGCTGCGGTGGCGTACTCCATAGCGCCCGCTACCCGCGCAAGCCGCGCGGAATTTCATACGAAGCCCGCTGCCACTGCGAGTTCCGCTACAGCTTCTGCTGCGCCGACTGTCGCCGTCGTACCACGCCATTCTCGGTGCGCTTTCTCGGCCGGCGCGTCTACACCGCCGCAATCATGATTGTCGTCAGCGCCACGCGTGCGAGCGCCGGTACGGCCGCGGCAATGCGCCAGCTCGATGCGCTGGGCGTGCCACCCTCGACGATCGCGCGATGGCGGCACTGGTGGATGACCGGGTTTGTCGGCACACCGTTCTGGGCGCTCGGACGGGCGGCGTTCGTGCCGCCCGTCGAGACCGCACAGGTGCCGGCAAGCCTGCTCGAGCGCTTCGCTACCACGCAGCCTGCCGAGCCATTGCCATGCCTGCTGCGCTGGCTCTCACCGCTCACCAGCGGCAGCGCCGTGAGCACCCTGCGTGAGGGACGGTAACCGCCCGCAGAACTTGTCGCTCGCCCCCCTCGGACTGCGCCGGTAGTCTCGCCTCTCCCCCGAATCGCGGCGCGGTGCGCCGCATCCCTGGAGAGAGCATGACTGAACTTCACGATTTACCCCTGCGGGATCGTTGGGCGCGCCTGCGCTTTGCGGTTGTGGGCCCCTTGCTGGCAGCACCGCCTGAACCCGGGCAGGTGCGCGAACTCATCACCGCGCTGGCCGCCAAACGCTGGCGTCATCCCGTCACTGGCGACGATGTCCAGTTCGGCCGCTCCACCGTTGAGCGGTGGTTCTACCGGGCCCGCAAGGCGGCCCACGATCCGGTGGCGAGCCTGCGCGACCGCAAGCGCCCCAGCGGCGCCGGCGCAAGCCTGTCGCCTCAGGCGGTACAGGCGATTCGCGCGCAGTACCGGGAACATCCCGGCTGGACCTGCCAGTTGCACGTCGACAATCTCAAGGTCACGCTCGGCCCGGCGAACCTGCCGTCGTACACGACGGTGCGTCGTTATCTGCGTGCGCAGGGCCTGTCCCGTGAACGCAAGCCGCGTCATACCAGCGCCGGCGCGATGCTCGCACGCGATCGCCTCGAGAAGCTCGAGGTCCGCAGCTTCGAGGTCGAGCACGTCAACGCGCTCTGGCATCTCGATTTCCATCACGGCTCGCGCAAGCTGCTCACGCATGATGGCCAGTGGATCACGCCGATGCTGCTGTGCGTGCTCGATGACCGTTCGCGCGTCGTCTGTCACGCGCAATGGTTTCTCGATGAGACCGCACGTAGTCTGATCCATGGGCTCACCCAGGCGCTCCAGCGTCGTGGCCGGCCTCGCGCACTGATGACCGACAACGGCGCAGCAATGCTTGCCGAGGAGACGACCGCCGGCTTGCTCGCGCTCGGCGTGCTGCACCAGACGACCTTGCCATATTCGCCGTACCAGAACGCGAAGCAGGAAACGTTCTGGGCCCGCATCGAAGGGCGCGTGATGGCCATGCTCGAAGGCGAGCCCAATCTCACGCTCGAACTGCTCAATCAGGCCACCCACGCGTGGATCGAGCGCGAGTACCACCACGCGCATCATTCTGAGATCGGTGGCACGCCGCTCAAACGCTATCTGGCCGGCCCCGATGTGGGCCGCGAATGCCCGTCGAGTGACGCGCTGCGCGCCGCATTCCGTATCGACGTGACGCGCGCCCAGCGGCGCTCGGATGGCACCGTGAGTCTGGCCGGCACGCGCTTCGAGATTCCCTCGGCCTACCGGCACCTGCAGCGCGTGCACCTGCGCTATGCGCGCTGGGACCTGAGCGGCGTCGATCTCGTCGACGCCGGCAGCGGCGCCGTGCTGTGCCCGCTGCGGCCGCTGGACAAGGCCGCCAATGCTGATGGCCAGCGCAGGCGACTCGATGCCGTCAATGTCGAGCCGCCACCGGCCAGTGCGCCCGGCATCGCGCCGCTGCTACGCCAGATGCTGGCCGACCACGCCGCAACCGGGTTGCCGCCAGCCTGGATTCCCGCCAACTGGCAGGAGGAGGCATGAGCCAGCGTCTGCAAGCCCTCTACGGCCTGAAGTGGAACCCGTTCTCGCCGGAGCTTCCCCTCGAAGCGCTGTACGTGCCGCCGCGCGTCGAGAACTTCTGCTGGCGCATCGAGAACGCGCTCGTGCGCGAAGGCGGCTTCGCGATGATCCACGGCGAGCCGGGGACCGGCAAGAGCGTGGTCATGCGCGTGCTGGCCGAGAAGCTCGAGCGACTGACCGATCTGACAGTCGTCTCGATCAATCATCCGCAGAGCAACCTTGCCGACTTCTATCGCGAGATGGGCGACATCTTCGGTCTGGAACTCCGGCCGCACAACCGCTGGGGCGGCTTCAGGTCGCTGCGCGACCGGTGGATGTCGCACCTGCAAAGCACGCGCCGGCGCCCAATCCTGCTGATCGACGAAGCGCAGGAAATGGTAAGCGGTCCGTTGTCGGCGTCCTTCCCGCGCGATGAGTGATAGGCGATGCTGGTGTCCACTTCAACTTTCAAGTGGACACTACCCATGGCAGAGGACAGGAATCTGAAGGAGCGGCTGGTAAGGGGCTTTGAGCGTGATGGCAAGCGCCGTTGCTTTGATGAACAGGCCAAGCGTGAGTTGGTGCTGGCCTGTCTGCGATCAGGGGTGTCCGTCGCCGGGATGGCGCTGGAATACGGCCTGAACGCCAACCTGTTGCGTAAATGGATTCGTCAGTATCAAAGCGATGCTACCAGTGATGGGGCGCCGAACGGCGTGGCCAAGGCAATGCCGACGTTCATCCCGGTCGTTCAGCCGGGACATGCCGATGTTACGGCATGCGAGGCTCATGCGGCACCGGTTGCGCTCGCACGGCAGGCGCAACGCGTCGCGCTGCCGTCGCAACTGATTGCCGAACTGCCTAACGGTGTGAAGCTCATCCTTGAATGTGCCGGCGATGATTCAAGCCTGGTGATGACGATGATCGAGACGCTGGGAAGGTGCCATGTTCCGGTTCGACGCTGATCTGAAGGTTTACGTTCACCGCGATGCCGTCGATTTCCGCAAGGGCATTACGGGCCTTTCGACGATCGTGGAGCAGGCACTGGGACTCGATCCGTTCGCACGGGCGGTCTACGTGTTCCGCAACCGGCGTGCCGATCGCCTGAAGCTTCTGTTATGGGAGCGTAACGGGTTCTGGCTGATGCTGCGCCGCCTGGAGGCTGACCGCTTTGCCTGGCCGCGCAGCGAACCAGTACTGGAACTGAGCGTCGAGCAACTGCATTGGCTGCTGGAGGGCATTGATCTGACAGCGATGCGCAAGCACCCGGCGCGATACTATGCACGCGTGAGCTGAGGAGGATGTATCGCTGTCGCGCGAGCGCGGCGCGGGCACAACAATTTGCGCGGTGACGTAAACCTATTTCGCAGCGCAAGCCGGTATGGTTGTGGCATGAACCGCATTTTGATCACCGCCGAAGAACTCGCTGCCCTCATCGCCGAACGCGATGCGATGCTCGCCGAGCGCGACGCGCTGCGTGGCGAACTGCGGGTCACGAAGGTCGAGCGTGATTTGCTCAAGGAACAGCTGAAGGCATTCGAGCGACGGCTGTTCGGGGCGAAGAGCGAAGCACGCAGCGATGCCCAGCGGGACCTTTTCCTCAATGAAGCGGAAGCGCTGGCTCCGACGACCGCCACGTTACCCGCCCAGGAAGACGACACAGACAGTACGTCGGTGGCAGGCCACAAGCGCGGCAAGCCCGGGCGCAAGCCGCTGGACCCGGCATTGCCGCGCAAGGTGATCCGTTACGAGCTCGCTGAAGAAGAACGGGTGTGCCAGAACGACGGCAGTGTGCTCGTGGAGATCGGCGTCGAGGTCAGCGAGCAGCTCGACATCATTCCGCAGCAGGTGCAGGTGATCCGTCACGAGCGCGTGAAGTACGCGTGCCAGCAGTGCGACCAGGGCATGAAGGTGACGCCGGCGCGGGCGCGCATCATTCCCAAGGGTCTGTTCACCGAAGGGGCGCTGGCGTGGTTCGTCGTCTCGAAGTATATCGACGGCTTGCCGCTGTACCGGATTGCCGCGCTGCTGCGCCGCTTTGGCGGCGACATCTCGCGCAACACGCTGGCAGCAAGCGTAGTGCGCCTGGGACACTCGGTACAGCCCGTCATCAACCTGATGCGTGATGTGATGCTCGACAGCGAGATCGGGTTCGGCGACGAAACCACCGTGCAGGTTCTCAAGGAGCTAGGGCGCGCACCGCAGACAAAGAGTTACGTCTGGGTCCAGATGAACGGCAGTGGTCCACCTGTGCGCCTGTTTGCCTATGCGCCGGGGCGCTCCCAACAGCTTGGTGCGGACGTGTGGGCCGGCATGCGCCATGGCGCCGTGCTGATGACCGACGGGTACAAACCGTATGACACGATCGCGAAGGCTAATGCACTCGTGCATCTTGGTTGCTGGGCGCACTGCAGGAGGTATTTTGTGGAAGCCGAGGCGGCATTGCCCAAAGAGGCCCGTGGCAGCCATCAGCCGTCCACCCAGTTTATCTACCTGATCGGCAAGCTCTATGCGGCCGAATCGCATGCCGACAAGAAACCGCACTGGCGAGCGCGCCTGCGCCGCCGCTATAGCCGTGCGGTGCTCACGAAGATCAGGGCCCTGCTCGACGGGTACCTGGAAACAACCGCGCCCACAGGGCTGCTGGGCAAGGCCTTGAACTACACGACGGGACAATGGCCCAAGCTAATCCGCTACGTCGAGAATCCGGCATGGCCCGTTGACAATAATTTATGTGAGAACATGATCCGCCCGTTTGTCCTGGGAAGAAAGGCATGGCTTTTTTCGGACACCGTAGGAGGCGCAAAGGCCTCGGCAAACCTGTATTCACTCGTCCAGACCTGCGTCGCGAACCGCATCGATATCTATGCGTATCTTGTCGACCTGTTCAAGGCTCTGCCGCTCGCGAAGACCGCAGAGGATTACGAAGCTCTACTTCCATGGAAACTAGGCAAGCTCGTCTCAGAAAAAAATCGATAGGTCAAGTTGGCGGGCAGGACGTGCTTCACTGACCGCTTACAGGAAATGAGTCCCGGCGTGCTCAACGAACTGCGGCTCATGGCCAGCGCCCGCTTCGATTCGCAGCCCCTGCTGTGCGTGGTGCTCGCCGGCGACACGCGCCTGACCGACAAGCTGCGGCGCGACGAACTGCTGCCACTGGGCAGCCGTATCCGTTCCCGCCTGGGGACCGAGAAGGCTTCGGCCGACGACCTGCTGGCCTGCCTCGAACATCTGCTCGCCAGCGCCGGCGCCCCGCAGCTGATGACACCGCCGCTGCGCCACACGCTGTGCGAACACGCGCTGGGCAACTACCGCGTGCTCACCACGCTCGCCAACGAACTGCTCACCACCGCCGCGCAGCGGGAACTGTCCGAACTCGACGAGAAGCTGTACTTCGAGGTCTTTGCACCATCAACACAGTCCTCGCGCCGCACGCCAGCGCGTCAACCCAACGGAGCCCGATGACATGTCCCGTAAAGCATCACCTCACAAACCCAACGCCTCCCGGAGCTTGCCATTGCCCGAGCTCTCCGACGAGGCAGCCTACATGATGCAGTTCTTCATCGAAGACCTCTATCTGTGGTTCAGCCGCGCCTACGCCACCCAGATCCGCCGCTATCGCGAGCCCTGGTACCGCGGTCCGACACAGCCGCCACACCAGAGCATTGACGAGCCATTCTGAAACGACAACGGGAGCTTCATCGCTCCCGTTTTACTTCGTCCCTCGAACATCATTTATGTTGCTCATTGCCCCATCGATTTACGTGCTCACGCTCACCTGGGCCGTGACGGATGACCTGGCCGTCGCCAGCGCCAGTTCCAGCTGTTGTTTGGCGGAAAGCAGCTCGTCGACCTTGGCCTGCAACTGCTCTTTGGAAGTGCTGAGCTGCTGGACGGCCGCGTCCTGCTCAACCAGGCGCCGGCCCAATTCCTCGGAGCGCCTTTGCGCAAACCCCAGTTCATCCTTGAGCGGCCGCAGGCCTCGCACCTCTTCCTGAGCCTGGTGCAGATCGCCCTGGGCGCGCGACAAATCGCCCAGGAGGCGTGCGTTTTCCTGAAGGGTATGGACGGCTTCCTGCTGCTTGGTGGCCAAGGTCTCGTTCACGGTGCGCAACTCGGCCTGCAGGTACTGCACCTGCTGTTCGTGCTTGCGCTGGTCCTGGTCGCGCTGCTCCTTTGTGGATTCCCGGAAATGCTCCAGCGCCTGGCGCGCGTGCTTGTGCTTTTCTTCCAGGGATTGGCGATGGCGCTCTTCGGCCGCGAGGCGCTCCTGCAGGTCGGCCACCTGCTGGACGAGCTGAGTGTTTTCCAGGGTCTTGCGGCTCAGAGCTTCGCTGGTTTTGCCGTGAGCGTTTTTTTCGTCGGCCAGGGCCCGCTGGGTTTGCTCCAGCTGCTGGCGCGTGGCCAGCGCCTCGGATTTCAGGGCCGCGACGGCTTGCTGCTGTTGGCTCAGCTGCTCGGCGTGCTTGGCCTGCGCCGTGGTGACCCGCTCTTCCGCTTCTTCATTGACGCGGGCGGCTAGGCGACCCACCAGGTCGGGGTCTCCTCGTTTTCAGTGCAATAAGTGACGGTACGAAAAGCTAGCACTGGCGCGGAGGTGGTGTTGGTAGATCGTTGATTTCATTGACTTTCCTGTTCACTTTCAAATCTGCGATTCGTGGCGTCAAACCGTGGTCGGTTTCATCCATTGGTGCCAGTTATCGATGCATTTGGCCGCGAAGGCAGGATTTGGTCAGCATAGCGGTCAACCGGGAAGCGAAACACACCCCGCAAGTTGATGCTCTCCAGCCTGGTGGGCGCAATCTTCCCGATCAGTTCCGGTGGAATGACCTGGCGGCGGTTCGACCAGCGATCCAGGACCGCCTGCATCTGTGAGGTATTCCACGCCATCACGATGTTGGCCATCAGGCTCAACGCATCGGCCACAGCCTGCATTTCATCGACACGTTTGGCCTGCGCCGGGCTGATCCGGCCGGTATAAATGGCGCGCTTGAGGGCGTTAACAGCCTCGCCCCGATTGAGCACCCGGCGCAACTCGTTCCTGAAAGCGTCCTTGACAAAGTAGTCAGCCAAAAACGCCGTACGCAGCAACCGCCCCAATTGCACGCCAGCCTCATAGATTGGATCGCCCTGGGCGGCAGAACCGAACCGCGCAAGAGCTGCCACCGCACTGGCATGTCCGCTCATGACCGAGGCTGCCAGGTGCACCAGACTATCCCAATGCTTTTCGATCAAAGCGACGTCGACATTGGCTTCGCACACCGCAGCGATTTCTGCGGGCACTTTGGTGCCGCGTGGCACAAAGAGGTGGCGCTGTTTGAGTTCCTTCAACCGCGGGCAAAGATCAAAACCAAGCAAACGGGCATGTGACATGGCAAAGTCGGTGTAGCCATGGGTATCCACAGCAAGCTGGCTGGTCTCCAGCTTTTCTTGGCGGATGACACCTTCAATGGCCACGCCCGCCTGGCGCTCATTGAGCACAAAGGGCTGCGCATGGAAGATGCCCCACCGGTCTTTTACATGGGAGTAGATTCCAATGGAAGGTGTGTTGCGCCGAGGATCAAGCCGGGCTTGCCACACCCGTTTGGTGGTCTCCATGGTCATCATGTCAGAAGATGCCAAATCGGACCGCCCCCAGGTGGCGGCAATCGGGTGTCGCTGCATGAATTCCAGCACAGCCTGGCAGGCCTGGCTCAGACGCCGTTCGTCCCGCGCCCAGCGCATGGCCTGGCGAATGCTGGTGGCAGACAATTGCGGAATCATGCGCGCGCATTCGACCGCAGTCAGACTGGTGCCGTGGGCCATGATGCCGGCATAGACCATCAGCAGCTCGTCGGTAGAGCGCGGCTCACGTCCGAGCATGATCCAGCTAAAGCGCACCTGGGCGTCAACGGCCAGAATCACTTCCGGCAATTGAACCTCACCGATGCGGTGATCCAAAGCCGCGCGCAGCTTGGTCACTTCTGGGTCTTCGTCTGAGCTTGCCCGCAAAAAATGGATCCCTTGCTGAGTGTGTAAAACTCACGCAAGGAGGGAGGAAAGATGGGTAATCCGAGAGCTCGATATACGCAGGAATTCATGCTGGAAGCCGTGCGCATGGTCCGCGGCGGCCAGAGCATGGCGGCGGTGGCGAAGATACTGGGCATCAGCCCGAAGACGCTGCACAACTGGGTGAAGGCCGATGCCGCTGGGAAGCTGAACGGCGCAGGCAAACAGGTTTCTCCAGAACAGATGGAGATTGCCCGGCTGCGCGCGGAGTTGGCACGCGTGAAGATGGAGCGCGACATATTGGGAAAAGCCACGGCGTACTTTGCGAAGGTGTCGGCATGAAGTACGCCTGGATCGAGCTTCACAGCCGACAATGGCCGGTGTCCCTGAGCTGCCAGGTGCTGGGTGTCAGCCCCAGCGGTTACCACGCGCGCAAGGTGCGGGATGTCGATACTGACCGACCGCGCCGACGCATCAGCAACGACGCTCTGCTGGTGCACATCAAGGCCGTGCACGCTGAATCCAAAGGCGAGTACGGCTGGCCGCGCGTGTGGAAGCAACTGCTGGTCCAGGGCATTCGCGTCAGCAAGGATCGTGTCCAGCGGCTCATGAAGCTGCACGGCATCAAGGCGAAGACCAAACGCCGGTTCAAGGTCACGACCGACAGCAAACACAGCCTGCCGGTCGCACCGGACCTGCTGCAACGAGACTTCTCTCCCGCGCGTCCCGACCAGGTCTGGACTACGGACATCACGTACATCTGGACGGACGAGGGTTGGCTGTTTCTGACCGTCATTCTCGACCTGTTCAGCCGTCAGGTGGTGGGCTGGTCGATGCAGCCGCACATGCGCACGGAGCTGGTGTCTGATGCGCTGCGTATGGCGTGGTTTCGCCGCCGTCCGCAAGCGGGCCTGATCCTCCACAGTGACCGTGGCAGCCAGTATTGCAGTCATGACTTCCAGGACCTGCTCAAGGGCTACGGCATGCGCAGTTCGATGAGCCGTCGAGGCAATTGCTGGGACAACGCACCGACCGAGAGCCTGTGGGGATCGCTCAAGCGTGCACGCATCCTCGGCCAGCGCTTTGCAACGCGTCGCGAAGCGATGGACGAGGTAATCGACTGGTTGAGCTTCTACAATCATTCGCGCTTGCACTCGACGTTGGGCTACGTCAGCCCGATGCAATTCGAGCGGGACTGGTACGCCGCCCAGAACCAACGGGTGGCATAATCTCGCTCAGTTAAGGGATCCGAAATTCGCGGGCAACGTCAACTACAGCCGTGACGGCAACGCCGCCACGTGGCAAGGCGAAGGCGCTCGACGTCTGGGGGCCATCGGTGAAATCGATCCTCAACGCGTCAAAGCCATGCTGCAGGGCGATTTTGGCCGTGGCGTCGCAGCCGGCCGGTCAATCCGCAAAGATGCCAAAGCTCGCGCCGCCCTCGATTTGACCTTCGGCGCACCTAAAAGCATCACCCTGCAGGCCTTGATCGGTGGCGACGAACGCCTGATTCACGCCAATGATAAAGCGGTCGCCTCGGCTCTCGTCTATGTCGAACAGCACCTAACCATGGGCCGTCGCAAGGTAAACGGCAAGTCAAGGGTAGAACACACAGGCAATCTCATTATTGCCAAGTTCCGCCACGAAACCGCACGCCCCACCGAAGGCGCTGCCCCCGATCCTCATCTACACATCCACGCCCTACTGATGAATTTGACTCAGCGGGTCGACGGCAGTTGGGTGGCGTTGTCCAATGAAGAAATCTTCAAACTGCTGCGCGTGACAGACTCTATCTATCAGGCGGAACTGGAACGCAATGTCCGTGCGCTAGGGTACGCAGTTCGCCATGAAAAGAGCCATATTGAACTGGCCCATATCAGCCGTGAGCAGATCGAGTTTTTCAGTAAACGTAGCACCGGCATCGCCGCTGAACTATCTGCACGCGGCACCAGTCGTGAAGAAGCCCCTCACGCCCTGCGACAAGGCATCACCCTGGCCAACCGCCAGCAGAAGACTCAGGAACTCAGTCGAACGGACCTGCATCGACAATGGCGTGATGCCGCTGCAGGAATCAGGATGCAGTTTGACCACGCATGGCAACAAGCGGATATCCAGCCGACAAAGGAATTGGAGCATCGATCCGACCTAGTGGCGCAGGCCTCGCTGAACTGGGCGATCCAGCATCTGGCCGAAAGGGAATCTGTCATGCCTCTGGCGGATTTACTGCAAAACGCCGTTCGCCATGCCGGTGGCCATACGGATATCACAGCCATTCAGACGGCGATCCAGAGCCAAGTAGATTCCGGCACCCTGATCCGGGAAGCTCCGCACTACCGCAGCACCCAGGACATGCAGTCCCGTCCCATGGCACGCGAAGGCTGGGCCACAGAAGTCATACGCCTGCGCGGCTTGCCCCAGGACACCGCTCTGCAGCTGGTTGACCAAGCCATTGCCGAAGGACGTCTGTTGATGGAAAGTCCACGCTATGCAACCCGGAAGTCCTTCGAGGCCGAATCCAGAATACTCGCCGCCGAACAAGCCGGCCGCGGTGCCTGGCACGCCACCATTTCCGACGCCAGCGCCGAAAGCAATTTGGATACGCACTTGACACCGGGGCAGCGCGAGGCCGTTATGTTGATCGCAACCGACTCCGATCAGATCACCGGTATCCAAGGTCTGGCTGGTACTGGCAAATCCTTCGCGCTGCAAAACACTCAAATGATCCTACAGCGCCAGGGACACACCATGGCAGCCCTGGCTCCTTACGGGAACATGGTTCGCAATCTGCGCGAAGATGGCATACCGGCCAACACGATCGCATCGGTACTTTCTGCGTCTGACAAACGCCCCTTCATCGACACCCTAGGGCCAAAAACCATCGTAGTGATCGATGAGGCCGGGGTCGTGCCCGTGCGGCAGATGGACAAGCTGCTGGCTCTCATTCAACCAACAGGCGCTAAAGTAGTCTTGCTGGGCGACACCGCCCAAACCAAGGCAATTGAGGCAGGCCGCGCGTTTGCCATGCTGCAGGAAAGCGGCATGAAAACCGTATTGATGGCAGACATCCAGCGACAACGCTCAGAACGGCTGCGCCAAGCAGTGCAGCTGGCCGCCGAAGGCCAAGCCAGCCAATCCCTACCGCTCCTAGATCAGGTGCTTACCATTCCGGATCAGTTCAGTACTGACGAGCATGGCCACAAAAACCGGGACAGTTCCGCCCGATATGAAGCTATTGCCCAAGCCTATACGCGGCTTTCAGCGGCAGACCAAGCGGGCACCATCGTAGTGACTGGAACCAACGCGTCTCGCCTAGCCATCAATGAACGGACCCACGCCCTGCTCGGTCTGGAAGGAAAGGGGCACCGATGCCAGCTCCTGACTCGCCATGACACCACTCGTGCAGAACGCAGCGTAGCGCGGTATTACACCGTGGGAGACATCGTGGTTCCAGAAAGGGACTATCAGTGCGGGCTGAAACGCGGCGAAATGTATCGCGTAACCGGCAGTACACGCCATGACCGCCTTACCGTCGAATCGATCCAGTCCGACCAGTCGCCTACTCAAGCCATGGAAATCATCCCCAAAACCATGTCCAAGTTATCGGTCTACCACCTGAGCCGAGCAGAGCTGTCTGTGGGCGACCGTGTCCGCATTACTCGCAACGATGCCCATAATGACTTGGTCAACGGCCAACTGGCGAAGGTCGCGGCGATTGATGCAAGCAGCGTCACCATCGAAACCAATGGTCGGCACGTGCAGCTGCCTACAGATCGACCGCTAAACATGGACTATGCCTACGCTACCACCGTGCATAGCGCCCAAGGTCTGACCTGCGACCGAGTGATTTACAACGCCGAAAGCTTCAGCCGCACGACCTCCCAAGACACCTATTATGTGAGTATCTCGCGCGAACGACACGAGGCCATTGTATTTACCGACGATGCCAAGAAGCTGCCTGAAAGGGTGGATCGACTGACGTACAAAGGGCTGGCGCGTGACCTGCAGCCGATGGTATCTAAGCATCTGGGACATGGTCAGAACGAACTGGGGCCGCTTCCGCAACGTGTGGAATCCGAGCTGGAACTAGGATGACTCCCGTATTGGTAGTCGTATGGCAGCAACCCTGTATGTCCCTTGCTGCCTGTTTGCAGTCAGCACGCAGTTTCCACGCTGTCTGCACGCAGTCAAAGCACAGATGGAAAGCAGCTCGCATGCAGTCATCGTGTTGAGGGCGCAGAGCGGCCGCGCCGTCTACACATCACAAGGCCACGGTTGTGGCCAGATGTCTTTCCAATTAATCAATCTCTTGCGCATCTTTGTTGCCCTGTATGTCCTACACCAAGGCATACGTCCGTTTGGTCGCAAGCACTTGAAAAGCAAGCAGTTTCCTTACCCCGCACGGGGTGCGTCTTGTGTGGCACTTTTAAGGCCACAAATGAGCGACAGCGAATTTGGGGATTTATAAGTGCCTGCCAGATCGAAGAGCTGGCAACGTCCCACCTCAGGGACCCATCGAAGATGGGACTCCAACCATGCTCAGTTGATAGTCAAGAAGGGGTTCTGTCACAATAAAGCATGTGCAATCGCTATGTGACACCGAGCCAGGCCGAGATTGAAAGGTTTTGGCATATCGGAAACCGGAACCAGCCTCGATGGTGGGAAGCCGCCATTCATCCTCGTACCGTCGGCCCGTTTATCCGGGCACACGAAATCGGGCATGAGCTGGTAGTCGGCCAGTGGGCGCTTATCCCACACTTTGCCAAGTCGGCGAAGCTGTCATATCAGACGAATAATGCTCGTTCAGAAGAGCTGGCCAGCAAGGCAAGCTACCGCCAACCCTGGCAGCGTGGTCAGCGCTGCATTATTCCGGCGATGTCTTTTGACGAGCCTTGCTGGGAAACTGGCCGCAACGTGTGGTGGCAATTCCGACGGTCAGACGGTGCCCCTTGGGGCTTGGCTGGTCTTTGGAACATCTGGACCGATCCAGCAACGGGCGAAGTATTGGAAAGCTACACAATGCTTACGATCAACGCTGATGCACACCCCTTGATGAGTCGAATGCACAAACCAGATCCGAAGATACCAGCCAATGCCCAGGACAAACGCTCAGTCATTCCAATCGAAGTGAATGATGTCGATTGCTGGCTGGCAGGCTCGGTCGAAGAAGCCAGCAGTCTATTGCGCTTGGCACCGGAACATATTTTCGATGCCAAGCCTGTCGAGGTGCCTTCGTTGGGCGGTGCAAACGCCATCACCCAACAGGCGCTGTGGTAGCTACTCTGACATTTTTAACAATAGCTTTACGGTCTGAGACAATGTCAACCCGTCGTTCCAGGCTGACGCCAACACGTCATTACCCTGTACTTCCTGTGCTTCTATCATCGCCTGAGCATCTGACCATGTCATGTCGCCCTGCTCACTCAGCAAGTCATATACAGCGCTCTCCCAATCGGTTCGTGGTTCGGATGGCATTCCGCTCTCCCGTCTTCATTGTTGCCCCGGCTACAGCCGGGGCAGACCTTCTTACATACACAGCCAGCTGCGACCCGCCCCTGCTAGATTGAACGGTATATCATCCGCCACGACAGCGCCACCAGCCGTAGATGCAGGGGCTGCTGCCGCCTTACGGGCTGCAGGCTTAGCTGACGGGGCCTGGCCGTCTGCACCACGGCCCCCGAGCATCTGCATTTGCTCGGCTACGATCTCGGTACTGTAGCGGTCAGCGCCGGTTTCCTTATCCTGCCATTTCCTGGTTTTCAAGCGCCCTTCTATATAGACCGCACTACCTTGGCGCAAGTATTCTCCGGCGATTTCTGCCAAGCGGTTATAGAACACAATCCGATGCCATTCGGTTTCTTCTCGTTTCTCGCCTGTCGCCTTGTCTTTCCAGTTTGTCGATGTCGCAACGGAAATGGTGCAGATCCCGACTCCATCCGCGCTATAGCGGATCTCTGGATCACGGCCCAAGTTGCCGATAATGATGACTTTGTTGACTGATGCCATGTTATTGCTCCTGGTAGTGGTTCGGCGTGCTCGCCGACAAATGCCCCAGGCCGATAAAGCGGCCTGGGCTTCGGTTTAGTTATCTGTTGAGCCGTTCAAAATCTGCATGACGGCTTTTGCCTGCCAAATGGCGGCGTTGTTCAATTGACGCACCCACGCGCCACGGGTTGGGCTCCACCGAAAACCATGGCGTTTTAGAATTTCGCGAGTGCTTTTATCCGGCTTGCCTTCGAACATAAACATCACACGGTTCTCTTCCACGTCCTCGGCGTATGCATACCCCGTCCCCTGTATGCTGACCGGCGCACGCTCCTGGTCGGCCTGTAATTGTTTGATCCGCTGCCCAATGCGGCGAATGTTCGCGTTATTGTTGGTCAAGGTAAAAGACGGGAAGCCCGCACGCCCGGCATAGTCCGGCGCGATCAGCTTCTGTGCGCTTTCTTCCGAGTATCCAAGCTCAAGCAAAGCACGCCGTTGGCCCTCTGCATCGCCCTTATACTTACGGATCACCTGATTACTCTTTTTCATGCGTTCCTGATTTTCTGTCAGTTGCTCCACCTGGCGCATGAGTTTGCTTATTGCATCCGGGTCATCGCTGGAAACTCCCCCATCGCCTACTGCAGCCGCCTTCTGCACATAATGGTCAGCCTTCTTTTGCAGATCAAAGGCTTTGCCGTACGTGCTATGGATCCGCTGCCGGTAATTGCGGTCTCGGCCTTCGCTATGGTGGCCAACTAGGATCGGCTGTCCGAATGGAATCGCTTCACCCATTTGCTTTGCGCGGTCATAGGTGGTTGCCGCCTGTGCCTCGGCCTGCACTGCCCTGGCCTCTAGCCTGGCCTTACGATCTGCCTGCTTTGCTTCGTAGTGGTTCATGTCGCTTTCCTTCAAAAAGTGCGCAGTGGCGCGGTTGTGATGTCATTGCTGACCGGGCCTGAAGATTCTTGAGCCCGTTTGTAGGTTTTTGCTGCCGGGTTGTGTGTTGGTCCCATCGCGTTTTGCCGCCAGTCCTGTGAGTTCCATCGCCCTTGCCGTGCTGAATCAGGCAGTGACTAGCGGAAAGGGGGAAGATTTGTAAAAGTCGCGTAGCGGGTTTTATGAACACCCCCTTGAAGCGCCGGAACGTAGTGATACAGTCGGCGTTTTAGGGCGATGGAACTCTTAGGACCAGGCATGCTGTGTCACGACGCACAACCCGGCAGCAGCTCGCGCGGCGAGCCCCACCATCACCGAGCCGGTGATCTAAATTGAAGGTAGTTACTCAAGATGTATCCAGCTTGCGCCAGCAAGCCGCTATGCCCGTCCTGGTACACCGGGACGGGCTGCTTTTGTTGAGAAGGAAGAAAACGGAAACTACTTGTGCGGCAGCACAAGTCCAACCTGCGCCGCAGCGCGCGGCGTTTCGCTGTGCAGGCGGGCTCTCACCCGCCTTGCTCCAGGTTTACACCTGGCCTCGTTCCGCTAGCGAAGTGGTGTTCTGCCCGGTCACGATAATGTGATCCACCAAACGAACATCAACCAACGCCAAAGCATGTTTTAAGTGCCGCGTCAGTGCCAAATCGGCTTCGCTGGGTTCAGGTATACCGCTGGGATGGTTATGAGACATGATGATGGCAGCAGCATCTAGGCGAAGCGCCGTTTTTACGATTTCGCGCGGATATACGCTGGCCTGCGTCAGCGTGCCATGGCTCATTTCCATGTAACGGATCACCTTAAACTGGCTGTTCAAGTACAGTACAGCGGCGACCTCGTGTCCCATGCCCGATAGTTTGGCCTGAAAATAGTGTTTGACGGCGTTCGGGTTTCCCATGTCTGCCCGGTCACCGATCAAACTTTCAGCGGCGACCCTGGCGGCGGCCAATACGTGCGAATCGGTCGCGGCCTGATACCGACCCGAGGGGCTACGCACATAAAGCGTCTGCCCTGCGTTCATGTTGTCATAGCCCAAAGCTGCATTGTGGTTAACGTGTTCCATAGTCCTATCCCTTCAAAAACCGGTTTGTTTTCCTGCTGACCGGGGCCGAAGATTCCGAGCCTGATCGTAGGTTTTCGGCGTTCGCAGTAATACGGTTCCTGCGGGGTTGCCGCCGTTGCCGTGAGTTCGTCGCCTTGCCGTGCTGAACTGCTGGCCGGGGCTGATGAACAGGACCGTGGAATATATGGAGGGGACCCGCCTAGCGGGGAGGACGCCGTTTATGCCGCGAAAGCCAGGGCAGCGGGCACGGTTGGCGGTACAGTCGGTGTTTTGGGCGGCGCACTCATGGCAACGGGAACTGACGGCCCGATATGCACTGATTGCGAATGCTGGCCCGCGCGGCGAGCGCCACCATCGGCCAACGGCGATCTAATTGAGCCCGCGGGGTATCGCGCTGGGAAGCTGGTGGGCCTATTACGAGCTGGGCTGGGGTGGTTGGTGGTTCTGGGATCCTGTGGAGAACTCGTCATTTATTCCATGGCTGGTGGGCACGGCATTGATTCACTCCCTGGCTGTAACCGAAAAGCGCAACAGCTTCAAAAGCTGGACAGTGCTTCTTGCTATCAGCACCTTTTCACTTTCATTGTTTGGCGCCTTTCTGGTGCGTTCCGGCGTGCTCACGTCCGTACACGCTTTTGCCACCGATCCACGCCGGGGCGTATTCATCCTGATGCTTTTCACTGTGGTGACGGGTTCGTCATTGCTTTTGTTTGCACTACGTGCGCCCAAGGTCGGTATGGGAGGCCGGTTCGCGTTGATATCGCGCGAATCTTTCTTGTTGGTGAATAACATTCTGCTGACGGTAGCCGCCGGTGCCGTCGTTCTTGGGACCGTGTATCCCCTTGTTCTTGATGCGCTCGGACTAGGTAAGCTGTCTGTTGGACCACCCTACTTTAATTCGGTCTTCGTGCCTTTAATGATGCCGGCATTGCTGCTTATGGCTGTGGGTCCTATAGCCAACTGGAAGACAGCAAAAACAAGCGCTTTGATAAAGCAGCTGTATTCGCCCGCTTCGGTCGCACTGTTAGCCGGCGTGGGCGTGCCATTTCTGTTCGAGCACTGGACGGTGTCAGCAGCGTTGGGGGTGGCCTTGGCCTCCTGGATCGCTGCCGCAGTCATTATCGGCGTTGTTCAACGTATGCGAGCAACGCGCAGTGGTCTGCTGGCCCAGCCGCGTAGTTGGCTCGGCATGCATTTGGCACACTTGGGAATCGCCGTATTCGTCGCGGGAGTAACGCTGGTTACAAGCTATGAAACCGAACAGGACCTGCGCATGATGCCTGACAATACCGTGTCGGCAGGCGGCTACGAGCTGACGTTCAAGGGTGTCAGCAAGGTCCTGGGACCGAATTACGAGGCAGAGGTAGGTGAAGTTTTTCTTTCACGAAATGGGCAGTTTCTACGTTCCCTCCACCCCGAGAAGCGTGATTACTTCTCATCGGATATGCCGTTGACGGAAGCGGCGATTGACGCCAATGGCCTGCGGCATCTGTACGTTTCGTTAGGCGAGCCACTTGGCGACGGGGCCTGGAGCGTGCGTGTTTACTATAAGCCATTCGTTGACTGGATCTGGATCGGCAGCATTTTGATGGCTTTAGGCGGGCTATTAGCCATTAGTGATCGTCGTTATCGCCTTAAGCGTCGCCAACGAAGCGCTGCCTTGGCCGCTAAAGGAAGGGCATGAGGAGTCGCTTTGTATGGCCGTTGATCGGTTTCATTGTGCTGGTCGGCTTCCTGGCTTTTGGCTTGACCCTGAAGCCCAGTGAAGTACCTTCACCCTTAATCGACAAGCTCGCACCCGATTTCACGCTGCCAAGACTGGCAGCTCCCGAACACGCCTTCTCGCCCCGGTCCATGCAAGGCAAAGTATGGTTGTTGAATGTTTGGGCATCTTGGTGCTACCCCTGTCTTGAAGAACATCCCGTCATTACAGATCTGGCCACCACGCATGCTTTGCCTATCGTTGGCCTCAACTACAAAGACATCCCCGCAGACGCAATTTCGTGGTTAGAGCGCAATGGCAATGCCTTTGAGTCCGTCGTATCCGACCAGCAAGGAGCCGTGGGTATCGACTATGGCGTCTATGGCGTACCCGAAACGTACGTTATCGATAAAGAGGGTTTCATCCGCTACAAACATATCGGCGCACTCAGCTACAGCGAGGCACGCGACACCATCTTGCCCTTGGTACGGGAGCTTCAGAAATGATGCGGCTGTGGCTGTTACTGCTTTGTTCTGTTATTTCCCTTTCCGCCTGGAGTAATAGCGGCGCTACTGAAGAGCGCATGCTGGAAATAACCACGGAACTACGCTGCCTGGTGTGCCAAAACGAATCGATTGCTGCTTCACGCTCCGACTTCGCTGGGGACATACGAAAACTAATTCGCGGGCAGATCAAAGCGGGAAAAAGCGATGCGGAAATCGAGACCTACTTGGTCACAAGGTACGGCGATTTCATACTCTATCGGCCACCATTGAGAGCTACCACACTGTTACTGTGGTTTGGACCCATGCTGCTACTAGTTTTCGGATTCCTCATATTCGGCGTAACACTACGCCGACGAAAACGAAGTGCCGTCGACATATCGTTAAGTGACGAAGAACAAAAAATAGCAGAAGCCCTGTTGGGGCAGACCACCCATCATGGAAACCTCTCATGACTCTGATTTTTGTCGCTATTGCCGTAATGCTCGCAGCAGCAGTCACGCTGTGGCTGGGACGAACTCTTTGGCGCGGCCACACGTCTGAGTCCCAGATCGAACATCACGCAGTCAATGCAGCAGTACTTCGTGACCAGTTGGCTGAACTGGAGCAGGACGTCGTCAACCAAACGTTGTCTGTCCACGATTTCTCGGCCGCTAAGCAAGAAATACAGCAGCGTGTCCTGCATGAAGCAGTGCCCGGTTCGGTTCCGGTCCTGCGAGGTCGGGGCGACAAGCGCGCAGCAGTAGCGCTAATTGTCGTTCTGCCTTTGGCCACAATACTGTTGTACTTGTCTTTGGGTAATCCGGCCGCAACGCTTCCGCTACCGTCTCAAAGCGTTCCCATGATGACTCAGGCCGATATGAAGAACATGGTGGAATCGCTTGAGGCCCGCCTTGCCCAAAACGCAGATGAGCCTGCTGGCTGGCTTATGCTGGCCCGCTCTTATCGTTACTTTGGACAATACAAAGACGCAGTCGCCGCCTTCTCCAAGGCAGCGCCCATCATCCAGACAGATCCACTTGCTTTGACGGAGTACGCCGAGACGCTCGCTCGGAGTAGTGGAACGGGGTTCACCCGCGAGGCAATGCAACTATTGGAGCGTGCCCTTATCCTTGATCCCCGCGAACCATTTGCGCTTACGCTCGCAGGTACCGCTGCGCTCGAACGCGGCGACCGTCAAGTAGCCATTGAGTACTGGCGACAAGTGCTTGACCAGATCCCAGTTGGCTCGAAGGCTGCACAGATTGTCGCTGATGGCATTGAGCGGACACTGCAGGAAAACGGTAATGCTCGCATTCCATAAACACCAATGAGCCCTTATGGCTCCTATCGCCACGTGCCGAGAGCAAGTCTATCCCCGCTCCAGAACGGCAGTCGAAATTAGAAAGCTGATACTCACTCCTAATATTTCCCATCCGCGTTCAGCTGATCTGCCCAAGCCCGGCACGGCGCGCTGCATGCTGACGACTGGTAGGACGGTATCCCGTAACGAAAGGCCGTTGTCTTTACAACCTTTGCCTCTCGTGCTGTGCCGTTAGCTGTCACAGTGACCGAAGGTGTGTCAGTCATATGATTAATCGCGTCAGCAGGCCCGCATGGTACGAGAATGCCTGGAGCGCTTTGGCGAGGATACCCTCACGATGAAAGACACGGCCGGTAAAGCTACCGCCACTGCTCAGGGTTAAGCGGCATCTTCGTCTCGGACGAGGTCGTAAAGGCCGCGATGGCCAGCTATACCTTCGAGCATATGGAAATCGCCTCCTACAAGAGTCTCATTGCCGCGGCTGAACTCGCAGGCGATGCTGAGACAAAGCGGGTATGTGAGGCCATTCTCCCTCAGGAAGAAGCCATAGCTGAGTGGCTAAGCGAGCGAATCGCGACGATTACTCAGCAATTCGTGCGGCGTGACGCCGCGCCGGACACGACCGCCAAACATTGAACAGCTGCGAGTCCACTCAATTGTTGATTTGGTCCGTTCATTGAACCAACTCGCAGACAAACGTAGCGCAAGATCCAAAGCGACTCACGCCGTCCCGAAAATTGCGGACGGCGTCTTAATTAATCAGCTTTCTTTACTCAAGATGGCGATCACCCCGTTTGGCCTCAAGAATGGCACAGGCCATGTCCCCGAGCTTGCAGTCCGACTCTCGCAACGCACTTACCAGCTCGCTGCTGCCAATGCGCTGCGCTTTAAGTACGTGCTCAAACCATTTACCATTTCGCCCGAGAATGACGGGGGAGCCTTCAATGATCTGCTCAGCCTTCTTGCTGCGCGAGGGAATAAGTCACCACCACGTTCAGAAGAAGTAGCGTGGCGGCCAAAATTAAGCCCCCTGGAATGGATTCATCCCCGCCCGATAAAGAATTAGAGACGGACCCGCTAAGGAGTACAACAACAAGCAAGTCAAAGGGCGTGTATTGAGAAATGGTCCGTTTTCCACCCTCATCGCGCCGGCCTGCGCGGATGAAGTCTCCCGACAGTTGGGGTATCGGTGCGAGCGTTAGGACTGGAAAAGCGGCGCCATATGGCGATTCACGACAAGGCCGTAACGCACAGCACGCGCACGCTGCATGGCACGCGGAAGAATATGGCTTGCATAGAACACGCAGCTTGCGAATTTGTCGGCATGAAAATGGTCGTCCTTTCCTTCTGCGAGCGCTTCGGAACAAGCCAAAGCGGCGCGAGCCATATGCCAGCCGCATAGCAGTTCACCAGTCAACATCAGATAAGGAACGCTGCCGAGCAGCACCACATCATCTTCCTTGCCAGCTGTCTGTCGCAGGAAGTCCGTCGCCTCCTCCCACGCCTGCGCGCCCGCACGCAACTCGGTTGCCATGATGCGCAAGCCGTCCCGATATGCGGGATGCTCGGCTGCGGCAGCGTCCAGAGCCCCTCCGGCAGCATTCATTTGCCGCAACAGCTCATGTGACGTTGCCCGCGAATTTCGGATCCCTTAACTGAGCGAGATTATGCCACCCGTTGGTTCTGGGCGGCGTACCAGTCCCGCTCGAATTGCATCGGGCTGACGTAGCCCAACGTCGAGTGCAAGCGCGAATGATTGTAGAAGCTCAACCAGTCGATTACCTCGTCCATCGCTTCGCGACGCGTTGCAAAGCGCTGGCCGAGGATGCGTGCACGCTTGAGCGATCCCCACAGGCTCTCGGTCGGTGCGTTGTCCCAGCAATTGCCTCGACGGCTCATCGAACTGCGCATGCCGTAGCCCTTGAGCAGGTCCTGGAAGTCATGACTGCAATACTGGCTGCCACGGTCACTGTGGAGGATCAGGCCCGCTTGCGGACGGCGGCGAAACCACGCCATACGCAGCGCATCAGACACCAGCTCCGTGCGCATGTGCGGCTGCATCGACCAGCCCACCACCTGACGGCTGAACAGGTCGAGAATGACGGTCAGAAACAGCCAACCCTCGTCCGTCCAGATGTACGTGATGTCCGTAGTCCAGACCTGGTCGGGACGCGCGGGAGAGAAGTCTCGTTGCAGCAGGTCCGGTGCGACCGGCAGGCTGTGTTTGCTGTCGGTCGTGACCTTGAACCGGCGTTTGGTCTTCGCCTTGATGCCGTGCAGCTTCATGAGCCGCTGGACACGATCCTTGCTGACGCGAATGCCCTGGACCAGCAGTTGCTTCCACACGCGCGGCCAGCCGTACTCGCCTTTGGATTCAGCGTGCACGGCCTTGATGTGCACCAGCAGAGCGTCGTTGCTGATGCGTCGGCGCGGTCGGTCAGTATCGACATCCCGCACCTTGCGCGCGTGGTAACCGCTGGGGCTGACACCCAGCACCTGGCAGCTCAGGGACACCGGCCATTGTCGGCTGTGAAGCTCGATCCAGGCGTACTTCATGCCGACACCTTCGCAAAGTACGCCGTGGCTTTTCCCAATATGTCGCGCTCCATCTTCACGCGTGCCAACTCCGCGCGCAGCCGGGCAATCTCCATCTGTTCTGGAGAAACCTGTTTGCCTGCGCCGTTCAGCTTCCCAGCGGCATCGGCCTTCACCCAGTTGTGCAGCGTCTTCGGGCTGATGCCCAGTATCTTCGCCACCGCCGCCATGCTCTGGCCGCCGCGGACCATGCGCACGGCTTCCAGCATGAATTCCTGCGTATATCGAGCTCTCGGATTACCCATCTTTCCTCCCTCCTTGCGTGAGTTTTACACACTCAGCAAGGGATCCATTTTTTGCGGGCAAGCTCATGTGAGGCCATTCTCCCTCAGGAAGAAGCCATAGCTGAGTGGCTAAGCGAGCGAATCGCGACGATTACTCAGCAATTCGTGCGGCGTGACGCCGCGCCGGACACGACCGCCAAACATTGAACAGCTGCGAGTCCACTCAATTGTTGATTTGGTCCGTTCATTGAACCAACTCGCAGACAAACGTAGCGCAAGATCCAAAGCGACTCACGCCGTCCCGAAAATTGCGGACGGCGTCTTAATTAATCAGCTTTCTTTACTCAAGATGGCGATCACCCCGTTTGGCCTCAAGAATGGCACAGGCCATGTCCCCGAGCTTGCAGTCCGACTCTCGCAACGCACTTACCAGCTCGCTGCTGCCAATGCGCTGCGCTTTAAGTACGTGCTCAAACCATTTACCATTTCGCCCGAGAATGACGGGGGAGCCTTCAATGATCTGCTCAGCCTTCTTGCTGCGCGAGGGAATAAGTCACCACCACGTTCAGAAGAAGTAGCGTGGCGGCCAAAATTAAGCCCCCTGGAATGGATTCATCCCCGCCCGATAAAGAATTAGAGACGGACCCGCTAAGGAGTACAACAACAAGCAAGTCAAAGGGCGTGTATTGAGAAATGGTCCGTTTTCCACCCTCATCGCGCCGGCCTGCGCGGATGAAGTCTCCCGACAGTTGGGGTATCGGTGCGAGCGTTAGGACTGGAAAAGCGGCGCCATATGGCGATTCACGACAAGGCCGTAACGCACAGCACGCGCACGCTGCATGGCACGCGGAAGAATATGGCTTGCATAGAACACGCAGCTTGCGAATTTGTCGGCATGAAAATGGTCGTCCTTTCCTTCTGCGAGCGCTTCGGAACAAGCCAAAGCGGCGCGAGCCATATGCCAGCCGCATAGCAGTTCACCAGTCAACATCAGATAAGGAACGCTGCCGAGCAGCACCACATCATCTTCCTTGCCAGCTGTCTGTCGCAGGAAGTCCGTCGCCTCCTCCCACGCCTGCGCGCCCGCACGCAACTCGGTTGCCATGATGCGCAAGCCGTCCCGATATGCGGGATGCTCGGCTGCGGCAGCGTCCAGAGCCCCTCCGGCAGCATTCATTTGCCGCAACAGCTCATGCACAACGAATGCCGCATGCCGAAGGACTTTTCGTCCCACAAGGTCATTCGCCTGAATGGCGGTCGTGCCTTCATAGATGGGAAGGATACGGGCATCGCGATAATACTGGGCAGCGCCAGATTCTTCTATGAAACCCATCCCGCCATGGACCTGTATACCAAGGGAGGTTACTTCCAGCGAGGTCTCGGTGCAATATCCCTTGAGAACCGGAATCAGAAACTCGAAAAACGCCTCGTGCCGTGCACGCATGTCCGCATCGGGATGATGCACGGAAAGATCCTGGTGGGCTGCAGTCGCGTAAGCCAGCGCGCGCATGCTTTCCGTCAAGGATTTCATGGTCATCAACATACGCTGCACATCGGGATGATGGGCAATGGGCTGCGAGCCCCCGCTGCGCCCCTTGCCCTGCAAGCGCTCTTTCGCATATCCCAAGGCAAGCTGAAACGCCCGATCGGAAATCGCCACCCCTTGCAGACCGACGCTGAACCTGGCGGAATTCATCACGATGAACATGTTGGCCAAGCCATGGCCAGCCTCTCCGATCAGATGCCCGACCGCTCCTTGTCCCACTTCGCCTTTGCCGTCTCCGAAAAGTAGCATCGCCGTAGGGCTACCATGAATGCCAAGTTTATGCTCCAGCGACGCGCACCACACATCGTTGCGCGGCCCCAGCGTACCGTCTTGAGCGACCAAATACTTGGGGACGACGAACAGGCTCAGGCCGGAAATGCCGGCTGCCGCACCTTGAACGCGCGCCAGGACGAGATGAACGATGTTTTCAGCGAAGTCGTGCTCGCCGTAGGTGATGAATATCTTCTGGCCGAAAAGACGGTAACTTCCATCGTCCTGCGGAACCGCGCGCGTTGCGATTTGCGAAAGATCGGAACCGGCTTGCGACTCTGTCAGATTCATTGCTCCGGTCCATCGACCTTCGAGAAGATGCGGCAGATAGAGCGCCCTCTGCTCTGCGCCTGCCACTCGGCTCAATGCGTCGATCACCCCGTCCGTCAGCATCGGACACAACGCAAAGGACATGTTGGACGCATGCAGGCTTTCGTTTACGGCCGCGCTCAGCAATCTCGGAAGGCCCTGGCCGCCGTCATCGGGCGCATGCGGCAGGCTTTGCCAACTGCCTTCGACGAACTTCGCGTAGGCAGCGCGAAAGCCGGGCGAGGTGCGTACGCTGCCGTCGTTCCATTTCGCAGGAGTGCGGTCTCCGATAGCATTCAGCGGCGCGAGTACCTCTTCGACAAAGCGCGCGTTTTCATCAAGTACGGCATCAATCAGTTCTTCGTCGGCCTCGTTGAAATCTGGTGAGGAGAGAACCTCGCCCAGGCCCGCCAGAGATTTCATTGCAAAGCGGATTTCTTGAAGTGGAACACGATAAGTCATTGATTCTGCATCCATGAAAGATTGTCAAATCTGATAGCGGCAAGCAGTGGAAAACGGAGGCAAGCCCGTGAACGAATCGAGACGTTCTCGAAAACATAGCGTGCGGACACGTCCCGACCGCAGGTCGGAAGCCTGCGGCGCATGCGATGCTTTGCTCGTTTCCCTTGAAAGAAAGCTGTCGTCAGCCGGTAATCAAGGAATTCGACAAACCAATATCTAAACACCGCGCACCGAAAACGTTCTCGCTTACAGTAAGTAAAAGGCGGACATAGGCCTCTTCATTTTCCTGGAAGCGATCACTCGGACCGGATATGGAAATGGCGATGGGAACGATCCCCAGCATGCCCGAAACGGCAAACGCGTCCGCGCCAGGCTCGCCCTCACCGCGTGTTTCGTACCAGCCTCGCCGCCTACCGCATTCGACGCTGGCAAGTAACTGTTCAATATCAACCACTGTCGTATCGGTTAGTTTGCGCAAGGGGCGCGCGCCCAGCATATCAGCCGCCTGGTCGACCGGCAGCATGCCCAGCAGAGCCTTGCCCATTGCTGAGGCATGCAAGGCTACCCGCTGGCCCACTGCCAATACATAGCGCAGCATATGCCGACCGTCCTTTACAGCAACCACCTTGACCGCCGCCCCGTCTACACATCCAACGTATGCCGTCTCCCCCGTCCTTTCAGCCAGAAAATCCAGCGCATCCTGAGTGCCGACGATGATGGGATCTTCAGCACCGATATGCTCGGCGACGGTCATCAGCCTGCCGGAAGGGTAATAACGGCGCGTCTGCTTGCAGCGGACCAAATAGCCCAGATGATGCAAGGTATACACGAGATCAAGACAGCTACTGTCCGGTAGGTTGAGAAGCTTGGCCAGTTCCGAATTCGAAAGTTCGCGCTTTTCACGCGCGAACGTTTCAAAGACGGCCAATGCACGAGCTGCGGCACTGACAAGAGTCGGCATTGACTATTACCTCGGAAATGGTGATGACAAGGCCGCTATTGTACTGAGCGTTAACGCTGGGGAGCAATATTGCGCTCGTCCTGCGCCAGCACCACGTCCCAGATCTTCTGCCCGACGGGATTATTTTTTTCTTCGTACAGATGGGCGACCAACCCCCCGGCACGCCCGACCAGCATCAGGCCGCGCGCAATCATCGGATCCAACTTCATGTCGCAAATGATGGAGCCAACCGCCCCCACGGCGTTCATGGGCAGTTTTTTCTGGCGGTCGAGCAAAAGCGCCTTCTGCACGGCTTCCATCAGTTTCCAGTGCTTACTGAAATAGCCTAGTTCCTGGGAAAGGCGGCGCAACGTCGGCACGCGGGGATCGCCGTCGATATGGATGGGATGGCCCAGCCCATAGACGAACTGCTTCTTCTCGCGGCTGCTCTGTATCACGCGACGGGCGCACGCCAGGAAGGCATCATCGTCTGCATCCTCGTCCAGATCGGCGGCTGCGCCACCCAGCATCTCCGCGCAATTCTGCGTGGTTCCCAGGAAAACACTGCCCGCGCCCAGCAGGCCTGCGGCCACAGCCGCCTGCGGCGCCTCGGGGGCACCGAGATAAGTCAGGCGCGCACTCATTGCACTGGGCGTCAGACCGTGGTCGCAGGCCGTCACGAGAATGTGATTGATCATCGTTTTTTCATTCTGGCTTGGGCGCTTGCCGAAGATCGTGAACATCATCATGTCGACGAAGTCCATTTTCCCCAGGAGATCCTGCGCCAGGTTCTCACCCCGCACAGTAATGGCTTCAGGAGTGGTGTATCCAATTTCAGTCTTGAGTTCGATCTTTTTCATGATGCCTTGTCCTTCAATAATTTTGCGAATCAGCGGGCTGGCGCGCCACCAGCATCTTGACCATGCAGATGCATACGGTTTCGCCGTGCTGGTTGATGCCTTGCCTTTCGAATTCGATGATGCCGCGATCGGCGCTCGACGTTTCCTTGCGGTCCGCCACGACGATTCTGACGCTGATCGTATCGCCGATGAAAGCCGGCTTGGGAAAGCGGAAATTAACCTCCAGCAGCCCCAGTATCGAGGGTTCAAGAAACTGATTCATCACGGTCCGCGTCGTCAGCCCGGACATGATCGAACCCACCAGTAGACCATGGGCAATGCGCTGCTTGAACGGCGTGTTTTCGGCATAGACATCGTCGGTATGCAGGCGGTTATAGTCGCCGCTCAGACCCGCAAAAGCACCTACGTCAGCCGCCGTGATGGTGCGGCCTGCCGTCTCGAATACCATGCCCGGCTCAAGGTCTTCCCAGAAATACCGGAAGGATGCGAGATCCGTCGGTGAGATTTCGCTTGCGATCATTGTTTTTTCTCCATGGCGTTGATGGCCGACAAGCCCAGCAGTTCGCGCCCGACGATCAGGGTCTGGACTTCCGCCGTCCCCTCGGGGATGACGCCGCCGCTGGTATCTCGGAAGATTCTTTCCAGCCCATATTCCGTTGAATAGCCCAGGCCGCCATGGACGGCAATGGCAGTGCGCGCCACGTTGTGCGCCGCTTCCGCCGCATGCAGTTTCGCGATCGAACATTCAACGCGCGCAGGCTTGCCTGCCTTGACGGCAGCCGCAGCCTTGTAGGCCAGGCCGCGCGCCGACTCGACCTGGATGAGCATGTCCACGATATGCTTCTGTATCAACTGGAATTCACCGATCGGTCGCCCAAACTGCTTGCGCGTCTTTGCATATTCAACCGACATGTCCAGCGCAGCCTGGGCCGCGCCGACCGCACCCATGGCAATATTCAAGCGTCCGTGATTCAAACCCTTGAGCATTTCTTTCAAGGCGGTGCCTTCAGTACCCAACAGGGCGCTCTTGGGCACTTTCACATCCGCAAAAGTCAGTTCAGACGTGCCGGAGGCCCGCAACACCATCTTGTCCACCAACCGGGAATCGAAGGGGGTTTCAGCACGATCGATGACAAAAATCGACGACTTGCCATCACAACTCGGGCTGAAAGTCCTGGCAAGCACGATTGCATAATCGGCATAGTGGCCGTTGGTGATCCACAGCTTGCTGCCGTTCAACAAATAATGGTCGCCCTTGTCCTCTGCCTTGAACTCGATACCGCCTACGTCAGAGCCATGGTTGGGCTCGCTGATCGCAATGCATGAGGCCTTGCGCGATTCCAGTACGTCAGCCATGTATTTGGCTTTCTGCTGCTCGGTGCCATGCTCGCTAAGCAAGCGCAGGAAGATACTGGTGATGTTGATGATGGTACGCAGCGAACCCCAATGGTAGCCGGCTTCCTCCATCATCATGCCCCAATTGATGGAATCCAGATCGTAGCCGCCATCTGCCTCCGGCAACTGGCCGCCAATATAGCCGAATTGCGCCAGACCCTGAAGCACATCCAGCGGGATACGCTTCTCTTGCTCGCACAGCGCAATGCGGGGAACAATCTCAGCGACCATATATCGACGAATACTGTCACGCAGGGCGATCTGATCGGAATCGAATTCAAAATTCATGCTTGTCTCGATGATTATTTACGAAAGAGTCAGTTAACGCGGTTCAGGAGGAGAAACGTCCGCCTGTTACATACAGCGTGATCCCAGTGATATAACGTGCATGCTCCGAGGATAGGAAGGCCACCGAAGACGCGATGTCTTCGGGCGCTCCGAGGAAGCCGACGGGATTGCGCGCCAACGCCATTTCACGCAGCTCGGGATAGGTCGGCAAAGAACGCATCAGTTCCGTCTCGATGAATCCGGGCGCTATCGCATTGACTGTAATGCCAAAGCGAGCCTGCTCCAGCGCAAGCGCCCGAGTGAAACCAACCAAGCCTAACTTCGCCGTCGTGTAATTGGTTTGACCAGGGTTGCCGAAGACAGAACGAGACGCAATATTGACGATGCGTCCCCATTTGCGTTCCATCATTCCCGGCAAAACGGCACGGCTGAAATGAAAGGCCCCCTTGAGAATGGTGTCGACCACCGAATCCCAGTCTTCTTCCGACATCTTGGTCAGATACTTGTCGCGGGTGAAACCGGCATTGTTCACCAGAATATCAACGCCGCCCCATTCCTTCACTACGGCATCGATGCCGGCCTGTACCTGATCCTTGTCACAGACATCGCATTGAATAGCCATGGCCTCGAACCCTTCATCCCGCAGGTTCTGCGCAGTGGCATCGGCTGTTTCCACATCGATGTCGCAAATCACTACGCGAGCCCCTTCTTGCGCCAGTTGCCGACTTGCCTCGGCGCCAATCCCCCGGCCTGACCCTGTCACCAGGGCAACTTTGCCTCGAATTTTCAGATCCATACTTCCGCACCATATCGAAATTTATCAAATAGTCTCTTGAACGTTGGACGCAGCGTTGCCATCCGTAAGTTGGTCTATAATACGACATCTCGAATTATAAGTCGAGTAGTGATTGATAAATTTAATATTTCGTACTACCATCCACAACATCGAATCAAGAAATGCCTGAGGCTCTAATGGAAAGCAACATGTTTCTAAACCTATCAGCCCTCTTCGACCCTCGGTCTGTCGCCGTGGTCGGAGCCTCGGATCGCCCCAACAGCATCGGCCAACGAACCGTCACCAACCTAGTCGAACACTCTGACTTCGTCGGCGAACTATTCCTTGTGAATGCCACGAAAGACGAAGTCATGGGGCGCCGCGCCTATCGCTCAGTAACAGAATTGCCCTGCGCGCCCGACTTGGCGGTCATCGTGGTGCCTGCAGCCGCTGCCGTCGGCGTGATCCGCGAATGCGGCCAGAAAGGGATCAAGTTCGCTGTGGTGCTGACCTCGGGTTTCAGCGAAGCCGGAGATGAAGGGAAACGGCTGGAGCAAGAAATCACAGACATCACCAGGCAAACCGGGATACGGGTATACGGCCCCAACTGCCCAGGTCTGGTCAACAACAACCGGGGAATCGGGTTCACGTTTTCCCCCGCCTACAAGCTGGATCGCAAGGCCGGTCCGATCGGGCTGGTCACCCAGGGAGGCGGGCTGGGCCGTACATTCCTGCAGGCTAGCGGCCGCGGTATGGGCATCGGCTTATGGTGTTCGAGCGGCAATGAGGCCGACCTGACCGTCAGCGACTACATCAACCACATGGTCAGCATGCCGGAAGTCAAAGTGATCGTGACTTTGCTGGAAGGGATCAACGACCCCGAGCGCTTCGTGCAAGCCGCCCTCAATGCCGCACGCTCGGGTAAGCCCATCGTCGCGCTCAAGGTCGGCAAGTCAGAATACGGAATCAAGGCTGCGCAGTCTCACACGGCGGCGCTTTCCGGCAGCGCCGAAGTGAACAGCACCGCTTTCAGGCAGCTGGGCATCATAGAAGTGAACGACATCGATGAAATGATCGACACCGCAGCCTTGTTGGCGCGTGCCGTTCCACCCACCGACCTGAGCGTCGCCATTTATTCTTTTTCCGGCGGAACCGTCGCACTCGCCGCCGACATGCTCGGCGAAGCCCAACTGAAGCTGGCGGAATTCACGCCGAACACCCTGGACGAACTGAGCCGCCTGCTGCCTTCCTTCGCCGCCATCCATAATCCAGTGGATACGACTGCTGAAGTGCTGGTGAATAAAGACATCAGCCACGCCTCGCTGCTGCAAGTAGCACGAGACCCCAACGTCAACGCCGTGCTCTATCCCATCCCCATGGAATATGGCGATACCACATTGGCGGCGTGTACCGATATGGTGCGCGTGCAAGCGGAAGTTGATAAGCCCATCATTCCAGTATGGATGAGCGACAAGACCGGAAGCGGCTATGACGCACTCGTCCAGCAAGAGCTCGTCCCCTTCCGTAGCCTGTCGCGCGCCATCAAGGCCATTTCGCGTTGGAACCAGTATGGGCGCTGGCGTGCGGGTTTCGATTCGTCATGGAAACCGGCCTTGCAAGCGTCTGCAGAAACCGGAGAGTCGGCCCAGGATTATCAAACCTACACGGAGCGCGAAGCGAAATCGATTCTGGCTCGTGCCGGTGTGCGCGTGCCTACCGGCGGCGTCGCCGCCACCCTGGAAGAAGCTCTGCATCTGTCTGCTGGTATCGACGGACCAGTCGTGGCAAAAATCGTCAGCCAGGACATTCTGCACAAATCGGATATTGGCGGGGTGCGTACAGGGCTGCGCACCGATGCCGAAATCACGGATGCCTGGCACGGCATACTCGAAAATGTCCGCAAGGCTGATCCGCACGCCCGCATCGACGGAATTCTGATCGAGGAAATGATCGCTCAGCGCGGCGTCGAAACACTTGTCGGCGTACACGAAGACCCTCTTTTCGGCCCCGTCATCACCTTCGGTCTCGGCGGGATATTTGTCGAAGTATTCCGTGACGTCAGCCGCCGCCTGCTTCCGCTGACACCCGCGCAAGCTCGGGAAATGATCGCAGAAACGCGGTGCTACACGTTGTTGAAGGGCGTGCGCGGCCAGGCAGCGGCAGACATCGAAGCACTTGTCCAGCTGCTACTCGCCGTCTCGGATTTCGTCATCCAAGGTCCCTTATCCGTACACGAACTGGATCTGAATCCAGTCATCGTCGGCCCCGAAGGTGCCATTGCGGTCGACGCCGTTCTCATTGCAAGCAAGCGCAATAGCTAGTTCCACAAACTCATATTACTTACACCAACCAGGAGGAAACAAAAGATGATCAAAAAGTTCACAATGCCGGCTCTGATTGCCGCAACATTGATGGCCGGCAATGCTGTCGCAGCTTATCCGGAACGACCTATCGTATTCGTGGTGCCGTACACGGCGGGCGGCATCACGGATAACGTAGCTCGTACCGCCGCAGCCAAGCTGGAAAAAGAGCTAGGCCAGACCGTCATCGTGGAAAACCGCTCGGGTGCCGGGGGCAGCATTGGAGCGGACTACGTTCTGCGTCAGCCAGCGGACGGCTATACGATCTTCCTGGGCACACAAGGCACCCAGATCACCAACCCGCTCATATACGACAGCACGAAATACGACGCCCAGAAGGACTTCGTGGCCATTCACGGGCTGACCGCCATACCCAATGTAGTGGTCGTCAACAGCCAGAAACCCTACCAGACTCTGGACGCCCTGGTGCAATATGCCAAAACGAATCCAGGCGCACTGACCAACTCTTCGGCCGGCACGGGTAGCGGTACTCATCTAGCCGCCGAGCTGTTCCAGGATGTGGCCGGTGTGTCTTTCACGCACGTTCCCTACAAAGGCAGTGCCCCCTCCATCACTGATCTCATGGGCGGACAAGTGGATCTGTCCTTCGATTATCTGGTATCCACGCGCGGCGGCATCACGGAAGGCCGTCTGAAACCCGTGGCCGTCACGGGTGAAGCACGTCTGCCCGACCTGCCCGATATTCCCACGATGACCGAGCTGGGTTATCCCAAAGCGACCTCCGTTTCATGGATGGGCGCGTTTGTCCGCGCAGGCACTCCCCAAGACGCAATCGACACGCTCACAACTGCCTTTGAAAAGATCATAGCGGATCCCGATGTAGCAAAGGCTTACGCCAACTTCGGTGGCGCGACGCTGAACAAGCCAGGCAGCGAGTTCGCCCACTTCATCAGCGAAGAAACCGAAAAGTGGAGCGCCGTCGTGAAGGCTGTCGGCCTAGAGAAAGGACGCTAAGACGATTTGAGCCATGACTATGACATCCACGCCCCAACCTCCTCTGGCAGGCCTGCAGGTTCTTGATTTTTCCGAACTGCTGCCTGGGCCGTTCTTCACCCAGAACCTTCAGGAACTTGGTGCCACGGTCACCAAAGTAGAACGACCGCCGAACGGCGACAGTGCCCGTCTGTTGTATCCCGGCATTTTCGAGTCGGTCAATCGAGGCAAGCAATCGATCATGCTGAACCTCAAGGATCAAGCTGGCCTGGAACAGGCACGATCCTTGGTGAGAACGGCGGATGTTCTGGTAGAGGGCTACCGCCCCGGCGTAATGGCCCGCCTGGGGCTGGGTTACGATGAAGTACGCACTCTGAATCCGCGTATCGTTTATGTGTCGCTAAGTGGTTATGGCCAAACGGGACCCAACTCGAAACTGCCGGGGCATGACCTGAACTATCTGGCGATGGCTGGTGCCCTGGCGCTCGGCGGAAGTGACCGCGAGTTTCCCGCCTCCGGTGCAGGTCTTTCGGTGGCGGATCTTGCCGGCGCCATGTACGCACTGTCCAGCACGCTGGCCGCACTACTTGCCCGCGCGCTCACGAACCAGGGCCGCTATCTCGATGTGTCTCTGACCGACTGCGTCGCCCACTGGATGAACCCACGCCTGGGACAGTTCGGATGGGCGGGCCAGGCTACCTTGGCCGAGCAGCGCAGCGAGGTATTGAGCAAGCCAGGATACGGCGTCTTCAGCACGAACGACGGCGGCCATGTCGCCATCGGTGCGCTTGAGGACCACTTCTGGACCAGGCTCAAGAACGCCCTGTCACTTGACCAGTTCGAGGGCTATGCAACGTACGCACAGCGCGCTCTCATGGCCGACCGCATCAACGATGCCATCGCCGCCCGAATTCATCAGCTTTCCGAACAGCAGGCCATTGAGTTGCTGCAGAACGCCGACGTGCCGATCTCCCCTTTGGTACTCCCGTCGCAGCTCCTGGAATCCGAACACGTCCGCAGCCGTGGACTGGTCGGGAAAGATGCCAAATTTCTCCGTTATCCGGTGGACATGACTCATGTACACCAGCCTTGACCCTGCAGAACTCAGTCCACGCGAAATCTATCGCTTTATGACCTCATGCATAGTGCCGCGCCCCATCGCCTGGGTGTCGACAGAAGACGCGCAGGGCTCCGCCAACCTGGCTCCTTTCAGTTTCTACACGCTGGTATCGACAGTACCGCCTCTGGTCGCCCTGAGCATCAGCGCAGCACAGGAACAGGACAAGGATACTGCCGCAAACATTCTTAGCACCAAGGAGTTCGTGATCAACTTCGTCACGGTCGCGCTCATGGACAAGATGCATGCATCTTCAGCGCGCTTTGCCGCCGGCATCGACGAAGCCGCAGCGCTGGGCATAGAAATGATGCCCAGCCAGGTAGTGCGCCCACGCAGCGTCGCCGCCAGCCCCGTCCATCTTGAATGCGTATTGGCCGATTGCTTGGAATTCGGACGCTTCAAGACGCGCCTCATCGTCGGCGAGGTCGTCAACTTCCATCTTTCCGATCAATGCATGCAGGATGGAAAAATCGACGGTAGGCTGCTTGACCCACTATGCCGACTGGGAGGGCAGTGGTACGCGGGACTACAACCCCGCATGCAGCCCTTTACATAGCCTTCCATCCCTAGGGCTTAAATACAAGGAGACTGGGCGCGGCAAATGGACAAATACGGCGCTGTGACTGATCACATGAGCGGCGCGCAGTTCGGTGATTTCATCAATCCGAATACGACAAGTGGGGCGAGGCGGTCAGGATCGCCGACGTCCAGGTTCAATAACGCAATTCAACACATATTGGAAATAGCATGAAAATCCTTGTTCCTGTCAAACGCGTGATCGACAAAGACGTCAAGGTGCACGTGAAATCCGATGGAAGCGGTGTGGACACCGCCAACATCAAGCACAGCATGAACCCTTTCGATGAAATTGCGGTGGAAGAAGCCGTACGCCTGCGGGAAAATGATGCTGTCACCGAGGTGATCGCCGTTTCCGTGGGGGTGGTTCAGGCTCAGGAGACTCTCCGAACGGCGCTCGCGATCGGCGCCGATCGCGCAATCCTAGTCGAAACCGCAGAAGAACTGGAGCCGCTTGCCGTGGCCAAGGTGCTGAAGGCACTCGTCGACAAAGAGCAACCGCGACTGGTGCTAATTGGCAAACAAGCAATCGACAACGATGCCAACCAGACCGGCCAGATGCTTGCTGCCTTGGCGGATTTTTCGCAGGCCACCTTTGCATCCAAGGTGCAACTCGACGGCGACACGGCCACGGTCACCCGGGAGGTCGACAGCGGGCGGGAAACCCTTACGGTATCGCTACCCGCGGTCGTCACCACAGACCTGCGCCTGAACGAACCGCGCTACGTCACATTGCCCAACATCATGAAGGCCAAAAAGAAACCACTGGAATCGGTCACCCCCTTCGACCTGGGTGTCGATATCAGCCCTCGAGTGAAGGTCCTCAAGGTTACCGAGCCGCCCCAGCGCAGCGCGGGCATTACGGTGCCGGATGTCGCCGCATTGCTCGACAAGCTCAAGAACGAAGCCAAGATCATCTGATAGGAAGAGGTCCACCATGATAACTCTCGTTATTGCCGAACACGACAACAGTGTGCTGAAGCCCGCCACGCTCTGCACCGTCGCAGCCGCCGCCGCTCTGGGTGGTGAAATCCATGTGCTGGTTGCCGGTCATCAAGCCGCAAGCGTCGCTCAAACTGCCGCACAAATCCAGGGCGTATCCAAAGTGCTGCACGCCGACGGTGAATCCCTGGCTCATGCTCTGGCAGAGAATCTCACTGCACAGGTGCTCGCCATAGCCGACGGCTACAGCCACTTCCTGTTCCCCGCTACCTCGACCGGCAAGAACGTGGCGCCACGCGTAGCCGCCAAGCTGGATGTGTCGCAGATCAGCGAAATCACTAAAGTGCTGAGCGACGACACCTTCGAGCGCCCCATTTATGCCGGCAATGCAATCGCTACCGTGCAGAGCCTGGACTCTCGGAAAGTCATCACCGTGCGGGCCACCAGCTTTGATGAAGCGGCAGCAACCGGCGGGTCAGCCGCCGTCGAAGCAGTGACGGCAACGGCAGATTCGGGTAAGAGCCGCCTTGTTGGTCGCGAGGAAAGCAAGAGCGACCGCCCCGAGCTGACATCCGCCCGTATCATAGTTTCGGGTGGTCGCGCCCTGGGTAGCCAAGAAAAATTTCAAGATGTCATCACGCCGCTGGCCGACAAGCTGAAGGCGGCTATCGGTGCGAGCCGTGCCGCCGTCGACGCTGGGTACGTTCCCAACGATTTGCAGGTAGGGCAGACCGGCAAGGTCGTGGCACCAGACCTGTATATCGCTGTAGGTATCAGCGGCGCCATCCAGCACCTAGCCGGCATAAAGGACTCGAAGGTCATCGTGGCCATCAACAAGGACGCAGAAGCCCCAATCTTTTCGGTGGCGGACTACGGCCTGGTAGCCGACTTGTTCATCGCTGTCCCGGAATTGATCGAAAAAATCTAACTGCCCGCCGTACTTTCCGGGAAACACCTATCAACTACAAAGCCCCCGTCAAGGACCTTCTGTTCAACATCGAGCATTTGGCGGAAATCGACACGTTGGCCCAGATGCCGCGCTTTGAAGACGCGGATCTGGATACGGCTCAAGCCGTGCTCAAAGAATGCGCGGTTCGGTGAAGAAGCCATCGCGCAGCTGAACGTCGTGGGCGACACCAAGCCCGCCACGTGGAATGCCGGCGAGGTGACCACCAGCCCCGGCTTCAAGCAGACTTTCCGGCAGTACGCCGAAGGCGGGTGGCAGGGCTTGCAACACGCACCGGAATTTGGTGGCCAAGGCTTGCCGAAAACCATGGGTGCGGCGTGCCTGGGAATCTTCAACAGCTCCAATCTCAGTTTTGGCTGTGCCCGCTGCTGACCGACGGCGCGATTGAAGCATTGATCACTTTTTTGAACAACGTCAAAATTCCCAGCTCGTTGGGCGGAGCTTGCGCCACTGCCTCGGGGGCAGTCCTTACAGCACACAGGGGCCGATTCGGATTCGCACCAAGCGTAAGCCGGGCAGGGCTACCGCAGAAGTCATTCGCCGCATCTGACGGTTGCGGCCTTCTCGTATAGGCAGTTCGAGCCAGGCGGTGGGAATGCGTTTGCGGAACCGAACCAGCGGCGTCCTAGGCCAAATCTAGGGGGCATCGATGAACCGCGCCAGCGCCAGCAAAGTCGGCTCGTCTTTCAACTGCACGCCGTTCCACAAACGCTGCAGCTGCTCTGCGCTTGGTTCGCCTTCCACTTGAGCCCAGTAGGTCTCGGGAATATTGTGCCGAGGATCTGCAATTCGCGATTGCAACGTCCGTCATTGGTCAGTAGAAGCAAGCCTTCGCTATCTCGATCCAGCCGCCCGGCTGGGTAGAAGTCCGAGACGTCTACAAAGTCTTTAAGCGTAGCCCGGCCTTGGTCGTCGCTGAGCTGAGCCAGAGCGTCGAAAGGCTTGTTGAGCATCAACAAGCTCGGCGTGTCGACCGTTGCTTGCCGAGCACGCCGAACGAAGGGTTTCCGCGCACGATTTAATTCGATGCCCAGTGAATGCCTTCGAAGCAGGTCTGGCAAAGGCGGCGCGGAGCACAGCAATAAAGCGAGCACCCCGCCCGCGATGGCCCAGGCGACGACTCCAGCCATGACGCCTGCCATCACGGGGCCGCGCAAGATCTGAACGGATCGGGTCCGCCGCCAGATCTCGGCACAACCACCCGCACGCCGACACCCAATAAATCTACCATCGCCGATGGCGATCCTGGATCTCGGTGTGGCCGAGTATTCCACCCGCCATTGTGCGATGTATGCCAAGCGTGCGGTCAACAACCTCCAAAACACGGCATCAAGAATCATTGACCCTGCGGCTTTGTAAGGCAATCTGTCGATCGAACATTCGGGCGGTCAACCAGGCCAGCTGCATGGTAGCGATGACAGTGACGACTTGTATAGGGAAGGCTCGGGGCTCGGCTTAGCTATCGTGAAAATTATTGTGGAGACCCATAGAAGCCGAGTCAGCGCCAGCTCGACGGCCGACGCAACCCGGTTCGAAGTAGTGTTCCAGCGACGCAATATTCAGTACGCTAGCAGCACTCCTGATTCCTATGGCTCGTATCGCCTCGTGCCGAAAGCAAGCCTATCCTGCTCCAGAGCGGCGGTCGAATCAGAAAGCTGATACTCACACGCGACATTTCCCATCTGCGTTCAGCTGATCCGCCACAAGCTGGTCACGGCGCGCTGCATGCTGACGGCTGGTAGTGCGGTCTCCCGTAAAGAAAGGTCGTTGTCTTTACAATCTTTGCCTCTCATGCTGTGCCGTTAGCTGTCACAATGACCCAAATTGGATTCAGCCATATGATTAATCATGTAATTTTATTAGTTAAGTATTTTATTGACAGTCATATATTGATTCACCGTCATGTCATAATGTATCAAACTACTGGAAAAAACCCCTGACCCTCGACATCATGAGCATCGGCGAGCGCCTACGTATCGCACGTACGAAACGAGGCCTAACCCAAGAAGCGTTGGCCGGTCTGGTTCAGGCTCCCCTGACCCAGGGTGCCATCGCACATATAGAAAGCGGCCGAAGCGAGTCCTCACGCCACATAGTATGGATCGCTGCAGCCCTTCGAGTCCGCGCCGAGTGGCTCGTTACCGGAGAAGGGGAAATGTTCGAGGATGAGTGGCCATGGCCTGGAATATCTCGGGAATCCGTATCAAAGTTGCCAACGCTGGTCTTGGAAGACATTGGCGATTACATCGAGATGAAGCTCTCTAAGCATGGCAGGAACAGCGGCGACGGCAAAACAGAATAAGGCAACTAGACAGCTGCAGAAACGAGTCGCCGCAGCCAGCCGTCGCTTCTAGATAGTCGCTGAAAAGCTACAGAAATCCCGCAGGCTGGCCTTCGGCCTACAACGGGTCAGAGCGATCCGATTTGATTCATTCCGAATCAGATTAAGCGTACCTTCTACAAATTTACATGACCCATATGACTCGTTCATATTAGTTTTGTATTGACTCTTCTAAATAGATACGTAATGATTGCACCAAGCCTGCTCTTTAACAACGCAACACCGATGAATACCGCGCCCTGCCCCACGACGGGCGGTGCGAGTGCGCGGCTACCCGAGTCGTCAGCATACTGCGGGGCGACAGGCACCTGGGTAGGAGCAAAACAGGTGAAAAATCATCACTCCCCCGGGCCGGTAGAGACTGGCGCAAACTGGGGGAACTGGTGACGATCCGTACCCACGGACGCCGGCACTGCCACCAAAGGCAGGCCACCCTCGACGGATGGCGCGTAATCCGTTGATGACAGCGGCAAAGACCGCAGTTCTCGGCATCCCGCCGAACCGCAGCAGCGGGCCAGCGGCGGGCTCCGCCGAGAATGATCGAAGCATCCGGCCCCCATCGCGGCATCTTGGAGGGCCGTCCACGAAGGCGCGGGTCGCGCCTGCTTTGGAAAGCATCCTGAGCCCCGTTCTCCCAGGGTGCTTCCCAAGGTCCAATGGAGGAAGAAATGAAGGAACAGCAGGTCCAGCCACAAATTTTTGGCCACCCGTCAACCAGATACCATACCCAGCAACCACCCGACCAAGCACTTCTCTACCGGATTCACACGGCCGAAGCCAAGCTTGGGGTATCCCGATCAACTATCTATCGGCTGGTCAATGAAGGCGAGTTAGTACTGATCAAGATAGGCAAACGGTCCAGCGGAATCACAGCAGCCAGCCTACACGCGCTCATCGAGCGCAACAAGGCACTTGTCAGTTAGGCCATTGCGGCATTGATCTTTTGGAGTCCGTCTGAAAATCGTACACAAATTTCGGACGGACTTGCCCTTTGTCCGAAAAAGAGCTACAAATATCGGACAGAGGTGCCGCCATGAACGATCTCAAGACGCAGATCATGACTCACATTGATGCAGCCGGGCCCGACCAGGTATGGGTGCCAGCCGACTTTTCCCAACTTGGCGGCAGAGACGCCGTGGACAAGGCGCTCCAACGCCTGCTCACGGCGGGCCAATTGCGCCGTATCGACCGTGGACTGTACGACAGACCCAAAGTAAACAGCCTGACCAAACAGGCAACACCCCCAGATTACCGCGCCGTCGTGGACGCCATCGCGCGGCGCGATCAACTGCGTCTGCTTGTCGATGGAATGACCGCAGCCAACGACCTTGGCCTGACGGATGCCGTGCCAGCGAACGTCATCATCCACACCGATGCACGCCGACGCACCATTCAACTTGATAATCTGACCATCACGTTCAAGCTCACGGCGCCAAGCCGCCTGTATTGGGCCGGGCGACCCGCCATGCGGGTCGTACAGGCGCTGTACTGGCTCAAGGACACCCTACCCGCTGACAAACCCCGAATCATCAAACGGCTGTCAAAGCTGCTGGAAAGTTCCGAGCGAGGCGAAGCCATACGCCAGGACTTACTAGCAGGTTTCCATACATTGCCCGCGTGGATGCAGGCCATCGTGCGCGAACTGCCGGGCTGTGCTGCAACCGGCGTCGAAGGCTCTACAGCGCCACTCAGCGCCACCAACGGCCGGACGCACACCGACACTTTTGCATGAACCCGAACTTTCATACCATCATCCAGGCCGCCGACGATGAACGGCGCGGCCTGTTCCTGACAACGGCCGCTCGTCTGGGCACGGCTGTGCAAAATGTCGAAAAAGACTTCTGGGTGTGCTGGACGCTGGACGTACTATTCAACGGCCTGCCGCCAGACGGCCCTCGCCTGCTGTTCAAAGGCGGTACATCGTTGTCCAAGGCATACAGCTTGATTTTCAGGTTCTCCGAGGACATCGACATCACCGTATTCCGCGAAGACATTGGTGAACCCGCTGAAACTGCAGAACTGGACGCGCTGAGCGGCAAGCAACGCCGTATCCGGCTGGACCGCATCCGCACCGCCTGCCAGCGCTATATTGCTGACGATATGACAACGCGGCTCCATGCTATCGCAGCTCAGGTCATACCTGCCGACCGCTTCCATTTGGAACTGGACCCGGACGATCCCGACCAGCAGACGCTGCTGTTCTGGTACCCCGCCGTGACGGCCACCCCCGGCGACTATAACTATATCCGTTCCGCCGTAAAAATTGAGGCGGGGGCAAAATCTGCCTTAGATCCGCATGAAGCTGCCGTTGTGTCTCCCTACGTTGCCAACGATCTGCCCGATTTGGATATGGCAGTGCGCAACGTGACAACAGTCAAGCCAGAACGCACCTTCTGGGACAAGATCATCATCCTGCATGGCCTGCGCCAATGGCATGATCGCAGAGGGCTACTGCGCCACGGCGGTCAACGTGTCTCCCGGCACTATTACGACGTGCACCGGCTCTTGCAGCACCCCGACGCCGACGCATGGATGGCTGATCGCACCCTGGCACAAGACTGTGCGCAACATGCCCGGCTGTTCTTCGGCGGTGCGGACCTCCGGCTGGACACGGCAGCACATGGCTCCTTTACCCTCGCCCCGTCGCACTCGATGCACGAGACACTGGCCCGAGACTACGAAGCGATGAGCGGTATGATCTTCGGGCCGCTTCCTGCTATCGGAGATGTGCTTCAAGTCGTCGCTGACCTGGAGGAACGCTTGAATACGCATCTGAAGTGAGCGGATTGTAAGCACATGGCATACTCTGCAATTCACAGAGATACTGCTGGCCGAAGCAACTTGGAATCGAACCACGGGCCGCTTTCGTTGTTTTTTAGCACCTGTACCCCAGCTTGTACCCCACCGTTCCCATTCGATGGAGAAAGCCCACAGATACTGGCTTTCCCGGATCTATTCGATTCCGCCCCAGCGGCTGCAACTGATGCGCGACGTGCTGGGCCGCTTTCTGAAGGCCGTGCTGTGGTCGGTGGCGGCGGCCCTGGCCAGCGGGGCCTGGATGATCGACCGCTCGGCCCGCCAGGCGGCCGAATCGGGCGGCAGCTTTCACATGCCGCCGGCCTGGGCGGCCATGGCAGTGCTGGGCGTCGTCATGGCCGCCATATTCGGGCATATTCGCTACGCGCTGTATCCGCGCCTGGCCAATGCCGTGCAGGCCGGCCAGTGGCCCGCCGCCGGCGCCGCCATGGGATCGATCAAGACCTGGGTGGCGGTCAACCTGGCATTGGGCCTGCTGGCGGTCGCCGTGGTCGTGTTGGGCTGATGAACCGCAGCGTTCTCGCGCAAACCCCATCCAATTGAGCAATGCATTGCCAGGTGTCTGACACCCGCAGGGTGTCAGACACCAATACGCTAGAAATAGCTGGCCTGCATTTCGGTGTCTGACTCCCTGCGGGTGTCAGACACCTGTGGGCGTGCCCTCTTAGTCCACCTTCGCGCCCGACAATTTCACCACGTCGGCCCAGCGCTTGATGTCGGCCTTGTGCACCTGTTCGAAGGCGGCCGGGCTGGGGTCAGCCGGCGGCGTGATGCCCTGCACGTCGATCAGCCAGCGCTGGAATTCGGGCTTGGACATTTCCTGGATGACGGCGTCGCTGAAACGCTTCTGGATGTCGGCCGGCAGCTTGGCGGGGCCGAACAGGCCATACCAGGTGCTGCTTTCATAGCCAGGCAGTCCGCAGCCCTCGGCCACCGTGGGCACGCCGGGCAGCGCCTCGAGTGGCTTGGAGGTGGTTACGCCCAGCGCGCGCACCTGGCCGGCCTTCACCGCCGCAATGCTGGGCGCGCTCTGGTTAAAGAAGAAATCCACTTCGCCCGACAGCAGCGCCGTCATGGCCGGACCCTGGCCGCGATACGGCACGTGCACGATGTCGACCTTGGCCTGGTGCGTGAATTGCGCGCCGGCCAGGTGACCCGACGTACCGTTGCCGGTAGACGAGTAGTTCATCTTGCCGGGATTCTTGCGCGCCAGCGCCAGCAAGTCTTTGCAGGTCTTGACGTCGGGATGCTTCTTGGGATTGACCAGCAGCACGTTGGGCACGTCGCCCAGCAGCGCAATGTGAGTGAAATCGTTCCACACATCGAAGCTCAGGCTCTTGTACAGCGCGGCGTTGATGGCGTGCGTGCCCGCGGTGCCGAACAAAAAGGTATAGCCGTCGGGCTCGGCGCGCGACACCACATCGGACGCCACATTGCCGCCGGCCCCCGTTCGAGCTTCCACCACGATGGGCACGCCCAGGGTCTCGGTCATGCCCTGGCCCAGCTTGCGCGCGTACAGGTCTACGCCCGAACCGTTCGGAAAGCCGCCGACGATGACGATGGGCCGCGACGGCCATTTGTCCTGGGCGGCCGCCGGCGCGGCGGCGGCCAGGGTCGCGGCGGCCAAGGTGGCAATGCTCAAGATACGCAACATGGTTATTCCCCTTTTGAAGTTGTGCTGCGATGAACTGCCTGTTTTCGGACAGGCAATGGTTTCTGGTGTCAACGGGGCCGCCCACGGGCAAACCCCGGCGTGCATCAAGACAACAGCGCCACGGCCCGCGCAATGCGGTCCAGCGCCGTTTGCAGTTGCGCCTGCGAGGTGGCATAGCTGATGCGGAAATACGGCGCCAGCCCGAACACCGTGCCCGGCACCATGGCCACGTCGTGATCCTGCAGCAGGTACTGGCAGAAGTCGGCGTCGGTCTCCAGACGCTGGCCGCCCGGCGTGCGGCGGCCCAGCACGCCCGCGCAGCTGGCATAGGTATAAAAGGCGCCCTCGGGGCGCCGGCAGGCCAGGCCATCGATGGCGTTGAGTCCGTCCACCACCAGGTCGCGGCGCGCCTGGAACGACGCACGCCGTTCGGCCAGCACATCCTGCGGGCCGTCCAGCGCCTCGATAGCGGCGGCCTGGCTGATGGAGCACGGGTTCGACGTACTCTGGCTCTGCACCACCGCCATCGCGCCGATCAGTTCTTTCGGGCCGCCGCCGTAGCCGATGCGCCAGCCCGTCATGGCGTAGGCCTTGGACAGGCCATTGATCGTCAGCGTGCGCGCCTTCAGGCGCGGCTCGACCTGCGCCATGGTGCGGAAAGCGAAGTCGCCGTAGATCAGGTGTTCGTAGATGTCGTCGCAGATCAGCCACACATGCGGATGACGCAGCAGCACGTCGGCCAGCCCGCGCAGGTCGGCCTCGGCGTAGGCCGCGCCCGTGGGGTTGGACGGAGAGTTCAGCATGACCCAGCGCGTGCGCGGCGTGATGGCGCGTTCCAGGTCGGCCGGCGCCATGCGAAAGCCGTTGTCTTCGCGGCAGGCCACCTCGACGGTTTTGCCGCCCGCGATGGCGATCATGTCGGCGTACGACGTCCAGTAGGGCACGCCGACCACGACTTCGTCGCCCTCGTCCAGGGTGGCCATCAGCGCGTTGTGGATCACCTGCTTGGCGCCTGCTCCCACGGTGATTTCGTCCAGGCCGTACGACAGGCCGTTGTCGCGCTCGAACTTGCGCGCGATGGCCGCTTTCAGCGCCAGCGTGCCGTCCAGCAGCGTGTACTTGGTGTCGCCGGCGCGCATCGCGCGGATGGCCGCTTCCTTGACGTTGTCCGGCGTGTCGAAGTCGGGCTCGCCCGCGCCCAGCACGATGACGTCGCGCCCTTCGCGCTTGAGCTGCGCGGCGCGCGCGCCGATGCGCAGAATCTCGGACACCGCGATGCTGGCGATGCGGCGAGCCCGCCGGAAGGCCGGCGCCTGTGTAAGATCGGTAGACATGCTTTGCTCGAATCCGTATGAAAAGACCGCCGCGCCTACAGCGCGGCCGTGACCATGATCTCGACCAGGATGTCGGGCGCCGCCAGCTCGACGGCGCCGCAACAGCGCGCGGGCGCGTGGCCCGGCGCGATCCAGGCATCATAGACTTCGTTCATGGCGTGGAAGTCGGCCATGCGCTGCAGCCAGATGGTGACGTTCAGCGCCTTGGACTTGTCGGTGCCGGCGGCGGCCAGCATTTCGTCGATCTTGGCCAGCACCTGGCGCGTCTGGCCCGCCACGTCGGCGTCGCGATCGTCGGCCGTGTGGCCGGCCAGGTAAACCGTGCCGTTGTGGATGACCGCGCGCGAACGGCGGGCGTTCTGGTCGAGGCGGGTAATGTCGGTCATTGTTGCTGCCCCTGGCCCGAAATGCGACGGCAGTGGTTCAACGCCGCCTGGATCAGGTTGTCGCTGGCCTCGGGCGTGCGGAACGCCGAGTGCGCCGACAACGTAACGTTGTCCAGCCGCGTCAGCGGGTGGCCGGCGGGCATGGGTTCGGTCACGAACACGTCCAGGGCGGCATGGCCCAGCTTGCCCGACTCCAGCGCCTGGATCATGGCGTCTTCATCGACCAGCGCGCCGCGCGCGGTATTGACCAGGATGGCGCCGTCGCGCATGCGCGCGATGCGCTCGCGCGAGATGATGCCGCGCGTCTCGTCGGTAAGCAGCAGGTGCATCGATACCACGTCGCTGGCCGCCAGCAGTTCATCGAGTTCGACGAAACGCACACCCGGATGCGTCTTGGGGCTGCGGTTCCAGGCGATGACCTGCATGCCCGCGCCGGCCGCCAGCCGCGCCATTTCGGCCGCGATGCCGCCAAAGCCCACCAGACCCAGCGTCTTGCCAGTCAGCTGCACCGCGTCGGAACGCAGCCAGTTGCCGACGCGCATGGCGCGGTCCATGCGGGCGAACCCCTTGGCCGCCGCCCACATCAGCGCGAATGCGCATTCGGCCACCGCCGTATCGCCGTAGCCCTTGATGATGTGCACCTCGATGCCGGCCTCGGCCAGCTCTTCGGGGTTCATATAAGAACGCGCGCCGGTGCCCAGGAACACCACGTGCTTCAAGCCGGCGCACTGGCGCGCGATGTCGGTGGGCAGGTGGGTATGGTCGATGATGGCGATTTCGGCATTGCCCAGCACTGCCGGCAGCTGCTCGGATGTGATGTCGGGCTGGCGGTTGATGACCAGTTGCGGGTCGTCGGCGCGGTGCAGGCGCTCGGCCACGGCCGACAAAGTGGGGTTGGCATCGACAAAAACAGCTTTCATGACGGGGAATCCTGTGTGAGGGTTCGACGGAAAAGGTTCAGGGCGCGGCAGCGGCGGACGCGTTGCTGGCCTCGATGAAACGCGATTCGGCATAGTCGGCCAGCGCGTTGCCCATGTAGATCTCGGCAAAGCCGGCGCGCGCCAGTTCTACGACCTGGTCCAGGTGCTTGTCGATGTGCTGACTCATCAGCGCCTGCACCGCCGCCACGTCGCGCGCCCGCAGGGCGCGCACGATGTCGGGGTGGTCGTTGCGGGTCTGGCCGCGGCGGGCTTTCAGGTCGATCCAGCGCGGAAAGCGGATGCGCTCGTTCAGCGATCGCACCGAGCGCAGGAATTCCGGGTTGCCCGCCAGGCTTGCCAGGTGTTCGTGAAAGGCCTCGTCGCGCGACAGCAGGCGCAGTGCCTGCGCATCGGTCTCGACTTCGTCGCGGCTGCCCTCGACAGAACGGGCCAGCTCGGCCAGCGCCTGGTCAGAAGCCCGCGCGCAGACCAGCCGCACCACGCCGAGTTCTACCGTGGCGCGGTATTCGTACAACGCCATCAGTTGCTGGGCGTCCAGCGCCCGCACCGTATAGCCGCGATGAGGCGTGGCCATCAGAAAGCCTTCGGCGGCGATGCGATTGAGCGCCTCGCGCACCGGCGTGCGGCTGACGCCCAGCTGGCGCGCCAGCTCGAGTTCGTTCACCCGTTCGCCCGGCCGCAGGCGGAAGGTGGTGGCCATGGCCTTGATGCGATCGTAGACATGACTGGGTGCAACGGCGGGGGTATGGGGCAGCACGGCGTTCATGAATGGGTCTGGCGAATATGGCGCGGCGGTGGGCCTGACTCATTTGTACACCAAATTGTCCACAAATGGTGAATATTGTTTTGTATACAATCGAGTGTTATGCTGCCGCCCATCCCCTTCCCCATGGCCGGCCGCGGCTGCGCCGGTTTCCGTACGCACTTCTGAAAGCGAGACCTTGCACATGACTCACGGCCTACCCGTCCGCACCGGCGGGCAAATCCTGATCGATCAATTGCGACGCCAGGGCGTCGAACGGGTCACCTGCGTGCCCGGCGAAAGCTACCTGGCTGCGCTCGACGCGCTGTACGACAGTGGCGTCGACGTGGTCATCTGCCGCAACGAAGGCGGCGCGGCCATGATGGCCGAGGCCTACGGCAAGCTGACCGGCAGGCCCGGCGTGTGCTTTGTCACGCGCGGCCCCGGCGCCACCAACGCCAGCCATGGCGTGCACATCGCCATGCAAGACTCCACGCCCATGCTGCTCTTCATCGGCCAGGTAGACCGGTCGATGCGCGAGCGCGAGGCCTTCCAGGAAATCGACTACCGCGCCATGTTCGGATCCATGGCCAAGTGGGTGGTCGAGATCGACCGCGCCGAGCGCATTCCCGAACTGGTGGCCCGCGCGTACCGGGTAGCCATGCAGGGTCGTCCGGGTCCGGTGGTGATCGCGCTGCCCGAAGACATGCTGGTCGACACCTGCGCGGTGGCGGACGCTCCTCGCGTCGAGCCGGCCCAGGCCTGGCCCGCGCCGGCCGACCTGCAGACGCTGGAAAGCCTGCTGGCGCAGGCCCGCCAGCCCATTGCCATACTGGGCGGCTCGGGCTGGGACGACGCGGCCTGCCAGCAGTTCGCCGATTTCGCGCAGCGCGCCGGCCTGCCGGTAGCCACGTCGTTCCGGCGCGCCTCGCTGTTTCCGGCCGACCATCCCTGCTACGCGGGCGACCTGGGCATCGGCCCCGACGCCCGCCTGAAGGCGCGCGTGGCCGAGGCAGACCTGGTGTTGCTGGTGGGCGGCAGGCTGTCGGAAATGCCGTCTTCGTCATACACCTTGCTCGACATCCCGGTGCCCCGCCAGAAACTGGTGCACGTGCACCCCGGCGCCGAAGAACTGGGCCGCGTGTACCAGCCCGCGCTGGCCATCCATGCCGGCCCGCGCGCCTTCAGCGCGGCGCTGGCGCAACTGGCCGCGCCCGCGCAACCAGCCTGGCAAGGCAGCGCCGAACAGGCGCACGCCGACTACCTGGACTGGACCGACACCCCGCGCACCCTGCCGGGCGATTTCCAGTACGGCCAGGTGCTGGCCTGGCTGCGCGAGCGCCTGCCGCGCGACGCCATGGTGTGCAACGGCGCCGGCAACTACGCGGGCTGGCTGCATCGCCACCACCGCTTCTACACCTACGGCACCCAGCTCGCACCCACCAGCGGCTCGATGGGCTACGGCGTGCCGGCCGCCGTGCTGGCCAAGCTGCAATTCCCGCAGCGCCCGGTGCTGGCGTTCGCCGGCGATGGCTGCTTCCTGATGAACGGGCAGGAGTTCGCCACGGCGGTGCAATACCAGGCCGCCATCATCGTCATCGTGCTGGACAACAGCCAGTACGGCACCATTCGCATGCACCAAGAGCGCGACTACCCTGGCCGCGTAGTGGGCACGCAACTGCGCAACCCCGATTTCGCCGCCATGGCGGTCGCATTCGGCGGACACGGCGAGCGGGTCGAGCGCACCGAAGACTTCGCGCCCGCCTTCGAACGGGCGCTGGCCTCGGGCAAGCCCGCCATTCTGCATTGCCGGCTGGACCCGCGCGCCCAGTCGCACGCGCGCGACTTCACGCCGCCGGCAGCAGCCTGAACCGCGCGGCAGCCGTCGGGCCGGCGCGGCCACCGCCGTGCAGGCCTGAACCGTGCCGCCAGACCTCCTGAGGCGGGATGCGCGCTTGCCGCGCATCGCGGCATCGTGCTCGAATGTACTAATATGCCTCGGCAAAACATCAATAAGCGCCGGCCGGCCTACCAGGCGGCATGGCGCGGCCGCGAGCCGCCGTACCCAAGGCGGCCCTTCTTTTCGGAGACCCCGTGAGCGCCGCATCAGACAGCACCGTCGACCGTGTCTACAACCAGCTGCGATCCATGGCCATCGGCTATGAATTCAAGCCGGGCGAAAAACTGAATGAAGTCGCGCTGGCCAAGCGCATGGAAGTCAGCCGCACGCCGCTGCGCGAAGCCCTCAACCGGCTCGGCATCGAAGGCCTGCTGCGCTTCCAGCCCGGCAAGGGCTTCTTCTGCCGCGATCTCGACGTGCACGAGATCTTTAATTTGTACGAGTTGCGCAAGACCGTTGAAATTGCCGGCGCACGGCTGTCCATGACGCGCGCCCGCGACGAAGACCTGCGCAAGCTGCTCGAGTTTCTCGACGCCACCGGCCCCGAGCCCGGCGACCGCAGCGTGGCCGAGCTGGTGGATCTGGACGAGAGTTTCCACGAAACCCTGCTGGCCCTGTCCGGCAACACCGAGATGCTGCGTGTGCTGCGCAACATCAACGCGCGCATCCGGTTCGTGCGTTGGATCGACATGCGCCTGGGCGACCGGCGCAACTCCCAGCTCGAACACCGGCGCATCGTCGAGGCGCTGCTGGCTCGCGATGAAACCGCCTGCGTGGGGCTGCTGGAAAAGCATATCGAACGGCGCCTGGACCAGGTCACCTCGGCCATTCGCGAGGGCTACGCGCAGATCTACATGGGCGCCCAGGCGCAGGCGGCAGCCGCTTAACGCCCGCCAGCGCGGTCGGCGGCCGCCCGGCTGTGCGGTTCGCGTATGCCGTCCATCAGCAAGTCGACAACGAACGCCGCCAGGTCGCGGCTGTCGGCGGCGTTCTGCTCCAGCAGCGCATAGCGCTCGATAATTCCCATGAAAGCCTGCGAGAACCAGAACGGCGATACGTCGCGCCGCAGCAGGCCGGCCTGCTGCTCGCACTTGACGTTGGCGGCGATAAGATCCACCAGTTCGCTCTTGAGCGCCCCGGCGCGCGCCGACTGCAGGAAGCCGATCTGGGTCAGGTTGCGGTTTTCCTGCAAGACAGCGATCAGGGCCTGTACGCTGCCTCGTATCCGGTCATCCAGCCGGCTCGTCGGCGTGCCGTCGGGAATGCGCGCCTGCTCGACCACCATGCGCAGGCGCGTGGCGAACAACTCAACCAGCTCGTCGTAAATGGCTTTTTTGCTACTGAAGTATTGGTAGAACGCCGGGTGTGTCACGGCCGCCTTGGCGGCTACCTCGGAAACGCGGGTGCGCTCGTAGCCATGCCGGGCAAATTCTGCGCTGGCGACTTCAAGCAGCCGTTGCCGGGTGCGGGCGCCTTTGCGCAGAGGACGTCGATGAACTATCGCAGGCTCGGAGGACACTTGACTGTCGGGCATGAAAAGCAAAAGTACTAATGAATGGTACACGCTGAAAATACGACTTTTGCGGTGCCTGCGGTGTTCCCAATGGTTATCTGGCCCCTGAGATACAAATTAATACAAAAAGAACTTGACTCATCTATCTAGTAGTAGATAAGATACGTCCCATGGTTGAGGAACACGCAGTCAGCCCCCAGCCACCCGCGCTACGGCGCGTTTTTATGAACCCTGTTATCTACCTATACATAGATAGTTAATTCCGACCTTCCCTTACCCGATCAGGAACCCATCATGAAAACCCTCGCTTCCCTGCTGCTGATTTCCACCTCCTTCGCCGCCAACGCCGCCTATGCCCAGGAACCCTCGGGCGAACTCGACTACCCGCCCGCGGTCACCCAGACCAGCTCGTTGACCCGCGCCCAAGTCGTGGCCGAACTGCAAGCCGCCAAGGCCGCCGGCCAAGTCACCTTCGGTGAACTGGAACAGCCCGCCGCCCCCGTGGCCAGCTCCACCCTCACCCGCGCCCAAGTCCGCGCCGAAGCCGCCGCCGCCCGCCAAAACGGCGCCTACGCCTTCGGTGGCCAGGGCTACCCCAACACCGGCGCCTGAGCCGTTGCCTGAACCGCTGCCTGAGTCGTTGAACCGCTTTTTATTTTATTCGTTCACCTATCTATAAATAGATAGTTAGACCTCACCCCCTATCCCTGGAGCATGACCATGAAGACCCTCGTTTCCGCCCTGATGCTGTCGATGACCGTGATCGGCTCGGCCGCCTACGCCGCCGAACCCTCCGGTGAACTGGACTACCCGCCCGTGCAACACACCGCCAGCACCGTCACCCGCGCCCAAGTGCAAGCCGAACTGCAAGCGGCCAAGGCCGCCGGCCAGGTCACCTTCGGCGAACTGGAGCAGCCCGCCGCCTACGCCGCAGGCTCGGCCCCGACCCGCGCCGAAGTGCGCGCCCAGGCCCAGGCCGCCCGCGACAACGGCGCCGACGCCTTCGGCGAGCTCGACTACCAAGCCAGCTACAACCCCCTGAACGCCTCGCACGGCTAAGGACGGCGCATGGCCCGCCCCGCGGCGCCGCCCTGCCCCCCCGGCACGGCGGCCCGCCTTGTTTCCCTCTTTTGCCTGACAGGAGCCCTTCAGCCCCTTTGACCACCCGGTAGCGTCCCCGCCATGAACACTGAAACCACCCGCACGCAGATCATGCAACACGCCCAGCGCCTGATCCAGGAGCGCGGCTGCAATGGCTTCAGCTACCGCGACCTGGCCGCGCTGATCGGCATCAAGACCTCCAGCATCCACTACTACTTCCCGCAGAAAGAAGACCTGCTGCTGGCCGTCGTGCAGCACTACCACGCCCGCTGGCAGGCCACCATCGCGACCATCGACCCGGGGCTGCGCGCCGACGCCAAGCTGCGCGCCTATGTCCAGGTCCACCAGCAAGCCTTCTGTGGCACCGCCCGCATCTGCCTGGCCGCCACCCTGGCCGCCGAGCTGGCCTCATTGCCCCAGCCCGTGCGCCAGGCCGTGCAGGACTTCTACCGCGCCAACGAAGACTGGCTGGCCCGCGTGCTCGAACAGGGCGCCCGCGAAGGCAGCCTGCGCGTGCCCGGCGACCTGCGCAGCGCCGCGCAGGCCACCTTCGCCGCCCTGCAGGGCAGCCTGGTCAGCGCCCGCCTGTTCAACAACAGCGAACGCGTGCAAGACCTGTTGCCCGCCACCCTCAGCCTTCACGAATCAGCGTGAAAGAAAACTGGTAGCGGCCGGCCGGGTGGTAAGAGGTAGACACTTCGACCACCTTGCCGGCCTGGTCCCGGTACTGGCGCAAGATGAACAGACCCGGCGACTCGGGCTCCACATCCAGCTCGCGCGCGACGGTGGCCGGAATCGCCCGCGCGTCGATGGTCTGCTCGACCGACGCGATGCGCCGTCCGTAGTGGGCTTCGATCAGTTCCGACACCAGGCGGTCGGGATATTGCTGCGCCAGTTTGCGTATGCCGCGATAGTGCGCGTCCACATACAGATCGGTCCAGACGATGGGCGGCTTGCCGGCCTCGCCGCGCTTGGAACTGATGCGCAGCCAGCGCGTGCCGGCGCCCACCCGCAACTGCGCGGCCAGGTCGATGTCGGCGACGATTTCCTGCATTTTCTGGATGTGGCGCGGCGTGCGGGCAGCCAGTTGCACCAGGTCTTCAAGCGAGGCCAGCGATTGGCTGAACCCCGACTTGGGGCTGACCGCCTCTACCGTGGTGCCACTGCCGCGCCGGCGCGCGATCAGGCCCAGATCCTGCAACTGCCGCAGGGCGGCCCGCACAGTGTGCCTGCTGGCGCCGAACTCTTCGGCCAGCGCATTCTCGGGCGGGATGAGGCTGCCCAGCGGATACTCGTGATTCGCGATGCGGCGCGCGAGTTCTTCGGATATCCGGGTATAGAGCGAAATCGACATGAGGCGGCAAGATCGGGAGGACACGTCATTCTATCTGCTGCCGGCCAGCCCGCACGCCCGGCATGGGCATATTGACGCCAGCCGCACCGCCTTTTAATATGTACGTACTTTTTATATAGATCGTACATTTATAATCCGGAGACAACAGTGAAAAAATGGCTTGCGGCCGTGTCGGCCGCCTTCGTCCTTGCCCCGTCCGCCGCCTTCGCGGCGGATGCCGCCTATCCCGACCGCGCCATCACCTGGATCGTGCCGTTCTCGGCCGGCGGCCCCACCGACGCCATGGCGCGCAATATCGCCAACGAAGTGTCGAAGCACCTGAAGCAGACCATCCTGATCGAGAACGTGCCGGGCGCGGGCGGCACCATCGGCGCCACCCGCGTGGCACGCGCCACCCCCGACGGCTACACCTTCCTGGTGGGACACATTGGCTACATGGCGGCCGCGCCCACGCTGTACCCCAACCTGCCGTACGCCCCCACCAAGGATTTCGACGCCGTATTCCGCTTTCCGGACACTCCGCTGGTGCTGCTGGTGGGGGCCCAGTCTCCGTACCGCAGCGTGCAAGAGCTGATCGCGCACGGCAAGGCGAACCCCGGCAAGCTGAACTTCAGCAATGCCGGCGTGGGCTCGACCTCGCACCTGGTGGCATCGCTGTTCGCCAGCCAGGCCGGCATCCAGATCACGCCCATTGCCTATAAGGGCGCGGGGCCGGCCCTGAACGACCTGATGGGCGGGCAGGTAGACGCCATGTTCGACCAGACCAATACTTCTTTGCCGCAAACGCGTGGCGGCAAGGTCCGCGCGCTGGGGCTGACCTCGGCCCAGCCGATGCCGCAGTTTCCGGGCGCGCCCGCCATCGGCGCGCAGGCCATCCCGGGCTTTCAGGTGTCGACCTGGTACGGCCTTTACGCGCCCCACGGCACGCCGCCACAGGTCATCGACACCCTGTACGCCGCGTATCGCAAAGCCATGCAGAACCAGGATTTCACTCGCCAGATGAGCGACCAGGGCATCCTGCTGCTGACCGACCAAGATTACGCCCCGCAGGCCCTGCAACAGCACACCCGAGACGAAGGCGCGCGCTGGGCACGGGTCATCAAGCAGGCCGGCATCAGCCTGCAATAGTCGCGGCGCTTACACACGGACCCATCCATGCGTTTCATCGAGGCCGCGCACATCGTCGACAGCATCGCCAACGCGCTGCAGTTCGTCAGCCATCATCACCCGCCGGATTTCGTGCAGGCGCTCAAGCGGGCATACCAGGCCGAGACGCAGGCCCCGGCCGCCAACGCCTTATTGCAGCTGCTGGTCAACAGCAGGCTGGCGGCGCGGGCGCGGCGGCCCGTGTGCCAGGACACGGGCCTGGCGCACGTGTATTTCAGGATGGGCATGGACGTGCGTGTGCGCGCCGAAGGCCAGGCGCGCACGCCGAGCCTGCAGGCGCTGGCCAACCAGGCAGCCGCGCGCGCCTACACCTGCCCTGCCAATCCGCTGCGCGCCTCGATGATCCGCGACCCCCTGGGCCGGCGCACCAATACCCGCGACAACACCCCGGCCATCGTGCACGTCGAACTGGTGGAGGGCGACCGCCTGGACATCACCGTGGCCGCCAAGGGCGGCGGCGGCGACGCCAAGGCGGGCTACGCCATGCTGAATCCCAGCGATTCCGTGGCCGACTGGGTGGTGGCCCAACTGCCCGGCATGGGCGCGGGCTGGTGCCCGCCGGCGGTGCTGGGCGTGGGCGTGGGCGGCACGCCGGAACAAGCCATGCATGCGGCCAAGCAGGCGCTGTTCCAGCCCATCGACATCGACGCGCTGCAGGCGCGCGGCGCCGCCGATGCCCAACAGCGGCTGCGGCTGGAACTGTACGAACGCATTAATGCGCTGGGCATCGGCGCGCAAGGCCTGGGCGGCGATACCACGGTGCTGGACGTCAAGGTGGCGGCCCTGCCGTCGCATGCCGCGCTGCTGCCGGTGGCCATCGTGCCGGGCTGCGCGGCCACGCGCCATGTGTCGTTCGAGCAGGGCGAGGATGGCCCGGTGACATTCGCGCCCGCCGATGCGGCCCTGTGGGACGGCATTCCTGACGCCATGCCGCTGGCCGGCACGCGCGTCGACCTGGACGCCCTGACGCCGGACCAGGTAGCGCAGTGGCGCGCCGGCCAGCAACTGCTGTTGTCCGGGCGCCTGCTGACCGCGCGCGACGCCGCGCACAAACGGCTGGCCGACCTGCTTCGCCAGGGCGCGCCCTTGCCGGTGGCGTTGCATGGCCGCGCCTTGTATTACGTCGGCCCGGTCGATGCTGTGGGCGATGAAGCGGTCGGCCCCGCGGGCCCCACGACCGCGACGCGCATGGACAAGTTCATGCCCGATCTATTGGCGCAGACCGGCTTGCTGGTCACCATCGGCAAAGCCGAACGCGGCCGGCAAGCCATCGACGCGATCCGCCAGGCGCGCGCCGCCTACCTGAGCGCCGTGGGCGGGGCCGCCTATCTGGTGGCGCGTTCGATCCGGGCGGCGCGCGTGGTGGCCTTCGCCGACCTGGGCATGGAAGCCATCTACGAATTCGACGTGCGAGATATGCCGGTAACGGTGGCCGTGGACGCGCACGGCCGCTGCGCGCATCGGCGCATCGACATCAACCCGGTCTAGGGGCGGCTTGCCCGAAAGTTCACCCCGCAGGCAACCGCGCGGCGCCGGTCATTGAGCCGCGGGCTTGCCCTGCACCGATGCCACCACGTCGTGCAGCCGGGCGGGGTTCTGGAACAGGCGCGATCCCATCAAGGCGCCCTGGAAGGCCGCGAACAGGCAACGCCCGGCGGCGTCGGGGCAACCCGCCCACTGCAGCGTGCCGTCGCGCTGGCCATCGGCAATGACCTTGGCCAGCCAGGTTTCGTGCAGGCAGAAAAACCCCTGCAGCGACTTGCGGGCGCGGTCTGACAACGAGGCAAAATCGGCGGCCAGCATGCCGCACAGGCACACCTGGTCGGTGGGCCCGCCTTCGAACAGCGCCGCATAGCGGTCCAGGCGCTCTTTGGCGGGCAGCGTGGCGTCGATGCCATGCACCAGGCCGGCAACGTGCTGGGCGTAGCTATCGATGGCCTCGATGAGCAGGTCGTCTTTACAAGGAAAGTAATAGTGGATGCTGGCCGTCTTGACGCCCACCCGCTCGGCCAGGTCACGGTAGCTGAAGCCGTTGTAGCCTCGCTGGCGGATAAGGGCCTGCGCGTGGCACACGAGTTGTTCGCGGGTGGTAGCGGTAGTCATATGCTGATTGTTACCTACTAGTAGATTGGGGGTCAAGATGGGGGCATCCCGCAGGCGGCCGGCATCGGCCTGAGGGCGGCGTATGCTTGCGCTTGGCCCGCGACCGCGCGGGTTCCGTCCCCCACAACAGGAATCCCTTATGCCCGATCTTCATGCCGCCTGGACGCCCCGCCTGATCGCCATTGCCACGGCGGACAGCCAGGACGACGGCGCGCACGACTTGAACCACCTGCACCGCGTCTGGCAGGTGGCCCGCACCCTGCTGGCCAGCCATCCCGAGGCCGATGCGCTGGTCGTGCAGGCAGCCTGCTATCTGCACGACATCGTCAACCTGCCCAAGAACCACCCGGAACGCGCCCAGGCGTCGCGCATGGCCGCCGCCCAGGCGCGCCAACTACTGGCACAGGCGGGTTTTCCCGCCGACAAGCTCGGCGCGGTGGCGCACGCCATCGAGGCCCACAGCTTTTCGGCCGGCATCGCCCCCACCACCATCGAGGCCAAAATCGTGCAAGACGCCGACCGGCTCGACGCGCTCGGCGCAGTGGGACTGGCGCGGCTGTTCTACACGGCCGGACGCATGGGTTCGGCTTTCGCGCATCCGGCCGATCCGCTGGCGCAGGCGCGGCCGCTGGACGACCGCGTCTATGCGCTGGACCACATCGAAGTAAAACTGGCTACCCTGCCCGCCGCCATGCACACCGAGGCCGCGCGCAGCCTGGCCGAATCGCGCCTGGCCTGGCTGCGCGCGTTCCGCGATACCTTCGTGCAAGAATGGGGCGCGATGCAGCCGTGATCACGGCAGCTCCGGCCGGCGCGCAGCGGCTCAGAACCCGTACAACTGCGCCGGATTGCCTTCCAGTATCTGGTCGCGCACCGATGCCGACGGGCACCAGGCGTCCAGCAGCGCCAGCAGGCCGCGGTCATCGGGGCGCTCGAACTGGCCGGGGTGCGGCCAGTTGCTGGCCCATAGGCAACGTTCGGGGTTATGGCGCACCAGGGCTTCGGCCAGCCGGCCGACATCTTGGTAGGCGGGCGCGCCGGCGTGCGAGGTTTCATACATTGCAGACAGCTTGACCCACACCTTGCCCGTATCGAGCAGGCGCAGCAGCGACGCGAAGGCGCGGTGCCGGGTCGGGACCGGCTCCAAAAACTTGCCCACGTGGTCGATGACGACGCGGCAAGGCAGGCGCGCCAGCAGCGCCTCGCGATCGGGCAGCGTGCGGCCGTCGAGCTGCAGATTGATGTGCCAGTCCAGCGCGGCAATGCGGCGGGCAACGCCAGGCAAGTCGGCCCAGCTCAGCAGGCTGCCGCTGCCGGGCACCATCTGGAAGCGCACGCCCACCACGCCGGCCCGCGCCCAACGCGCCAGCTCGGCGTCGGACGCGTGCGCGGGCATGGACACGATGGCGCGCGCCGAGCCCCGCGCGGCCCGCAGCGCGCTCAAGGTGCAGGCATTGTTGAAGCCATAGCCCATGGGCTGCACGATCACGCAGCGTGACAGGCCCAGGCGGGCGCGCAGCGCCAGGTAGTCGCTCCAGGTGGCGCGCGGCGGGGACACGGGCGAGGCCTGCGGCAGCGGGTGACGGTCCAGGTCGTAGATATGTATGTGGCAGTCGCAACCCCCGGCCGGCAGGGGCCAGCGGCGCGGCAGCGCGGCGTTGGGCGGCGTGGTCATTGCGCGGGCAGCCGCAGGCCGAACCGGTCGCGCGCGCGGGTGGCGTGCGCGGCATTCACGCTGCATTCCGGCATGCGGCCTTCGAGCAAGGCGCGCACCTGCCGCACCGAATCCATCGCCTGGTGCTCGGAGGCCTGCGGCGTCAGCCCGCCGATGTGCGGCGTGGCGACCACCCTGGGGTGAGCGGCCAGCCGGGCTGGCGGCATCTGGTCTTGCGCCGAGCCGACGTCGAGGGCGCAGCCGGCGATCAGGCCTGCATCCAGCGCCTGCAGCAGATCGTCTTCGTCGACCAGCTCGGCACGCGACGCATTGATGAAATAGGCTGATGGCTTCATCTTGCGAAATGCCGGCAGGTTTATCAACCGGGCCGTTTCAGCGATGGCAGGGGCCAGGCAGACCACGAAATCGGACTGCGCCAGAAGCTCGTCCAGCGTGGCCTGCGTGACACCGGGTTCGGTGTCGACCCGCACGTGCGGGTCGTTGATGACCAGCCGCATGCCGAACGCGCGCGCCAGGCCGGCCAGGTAGCGCCCGATGGTGCCATAGCCGATGATGCCCAGCGTGGCCGCGCGCAGTTCGGTGCCCATGAGCGGCACCGGCCGCTGGCCGTTCTGATAGGCGCAGGTGGCCGGGCCCATATGCCGCGCCAGCATCACCATCGCCCCCACCACCCATTCCGCCACGGAAGCGCCAAAGCCCGGCGTCGCCCGCATGACCAGGATGCCGTGCCGGCTGGCATAGTCGACATCGATGTTACGGATGTCCACGGCCACGCGGCAGACTGCCGCCAGGCGCGGCAACGCCGCCAGGAGCCGCGCGTCGATGGGCGGAATGCGAAAACTCACCAGAATGTCGCAGTCGCGCGCCTGGCGGACGATGTCGTCCTGGGTAGGCTCGCTGTCGCTGTCGTGAAACGCCACCTGCGCCATTCCGGCCAGCATGCGGTAGGCGGGCTCGCCGTAGTAGTGCCTCAGCGCCGCGCGGTTGTGCGTCAGGAAGATGCGGGTCATGGCTTTCCGCCCGAGGCCTGCGCCGTAGAAACCGTGACGGCGGGGGCAGCGACGGACTGCCGTTCGACCAGCCGCGGCGGGAAACTGAACTCGCGTGGCGCCAGCGACGGCTGGCGGATGCGGGCAATGGCCTGCTCCACCATGGTTTCAGCCACATCGGCGACCGGCGTGGCGACGGTGGTGAGCGGCGGCCAGGCGAACTCCGACATCGAGATGTTGTCCATGCCGATGACCGAAACGTCCTCAGGCACCGACAGGCCGCAATGACGCAGTCCCGCCATCAGGCCGATGGCCGTCATGTCGTTCACTGCGGCGATTCCGGTGGGGCGCTGGGCCAGCCTGGAAATCTGTTGCGCCGCCTGGAAGCCCAGCTGGCCCAGCTCGCCGTCGCCGAAGCGCGTGCCGTCGTCGATGTCGATGATCTGCGCCGAGCATTGCTCGCCAGACTGCCGCACGGCTTGCATGAAACCCTCGATTTTCTCGCGGCGGCTGATGGTGGCGCCCTTGGGCTTGACGAACGCCAGGTGCCGGTGGCCGTGCGCAATGAGATGGCTGGCCGCCAACTGCCCGGCCAGCCGGTTGTCGGGCAAGACGTGATCGTGCTTGGCCGGCCGGGCCGGGTCTATGCCCAGGTCGTAGCTGACGACGGCCAGCCCGCGGTCGATCGCGGCTTCGATGTGCCGTTCGTCGTTGAGCGAGGAAATCACGATCACCGCCCGGATGCCAAGGCCGATGAGCTCGTCGAGCACCTTGGCTTCCAACTGCTTGTCGCGATAGGTGTTGCACACCAGCACACGGTAGTCGTGCTTGCGCTGGGCCACCTCTTCGACCGCGACGGCCAGTTGGCCGAACGAGGGATTGGACGTGGTGGGCACCAGCATGCCCAGGATGGGGATGTGGCCGGTTTTCAGGTGCCGCGCGATCTGGCTTGGCCGGTATCCCAGCTTGTCGATGGCCTGCTGGATGCGCGCGTAGGTTTCTTCGCGCATCCGTTCGCTACGGCCATTCAATACGTTGGACACCGAGCTGACCGAAACATTGGCCAGGCGGGCGACATCCTGGATGGTTGCCATTCGACTTCCTTGCACCGGAATTAACTAAATCGTTTTAGTAGAACGATATTTTTACCATAGCACAGCCCGTATCAAGCGTACATGATATGGCGGAATGCACGCTTTCATCGGCAATTTGTAGGCTAAGGGTAAAACCTAATGCATCGAGCCTGTTCCTGAAAAACCGTGCATGCTACGGTATTAGTAAATCGATTTATTAAAACGATATAGTTGACTTGACCGAGACCGGTCCAATCCAGGAGGAGGCTACATCATGAAACCGTCTACGCGCCGTTTCCCCGGCATGCTGGCCACGCTGGCGTGCGCGGCCGCCTTGGGCATCGCCCCCTTGGCCCATGCGCAAGCCAAGAAAGAGCTCAAGATCTCGCATTCCGCGCAAGGCAACCTGAGTTCCGAGCACCACATGGTGGCCTGGGTATTCGCCAAGTACCTGGCCGACCATTCCGACACGCTGTCGGCGCGCATATACCCGACCAGCGCGCTGGGCGACGAGCGCGCCGTCTTTGAAGCCATGCAACTGGGCGCCGGCGCGTCCTGCGCGGTGGCGGGCACCGCCATCCTGAACAATTTCTCCAAGCGTGTCGGGGTGATCGATCTGCCTTTTCTGTGGACCGGCTACGATCACATGAACCGCGCACTGGACGGCAACGTCGGCGACCAGATCGCCGCCGACCTGGAAAAAGCGGGTTTCAAGGTGCTGGCCTGGACCACCAACTGGGGCGCGCGCAACGTGGTAACCGCCAAGAAGGCCATCAACAAGCCTGAAGATCTGCAGGGCCTGAAGATCCGCACCATTCAAAGCCCGGTCTACGTGGAAACCATCAACGCGATGGGCGCCAATGCCACGCCCATGTCGTTCGGCGAGGTCTACACGGCCATGCAGACCGGCGTGCTGGACGGCTTTGAGCACGGCTCGGCCGTGGTGATGTCGAACAAGTTCTACGAGGTCGCCAAGAATATCGCCCTGACCAAGCACTTCCTGGGACCTGCCGTTTTTGCCTGCTCGATGAGCGAATGGAACCAGCTTACTGACGAGCAGAAGAAGGTAGTGCTGGACGGCGCCCGGATGGCCAGCGACATCAACCGCGCGCTGGCTCCCGTGCGCGACCAGCAGGCCCTGGAGTTCCTGCGACAGAAAGGCATGAACATCACCGAGGTCGACACGACGGGCTTCCGCCAGAAGGCCATTCCCCTGCAGGACAAGATCGCCGCCGACATCGGCGCGACGGATCTGCTGGCCGAGATCCGCGCTGCCCAGTAAACCCGCCCGGAAGCCGCGATGCGCTACATCAACAAGATCGCCGAGGCCCTGATCGTGCTGCTGTTCACGGCCATAGTCATAGCCGGGACATTGCAGGTGTTCAACCGGTTCGTGCTGAACATATCGCTGAGCTGGAGCGAGGAATTCCAGAAGTTCGCCTTCATCTGGCTGGTGTTCATCTCGATACCGGTTGCCTATAACCGCGCCGCGCACCTGCGCGTCGACACGTTTCTCGGCCTGTTCCCCGCGGCTGTCCAGCGCGCGCTGCGCTGGATCATCGACCTGATGTGGGTCGGGCTGGGCCTGTCGCTGATCGTCTACACCTCGCGGCTGATGCAGGTAACGCAGCACCAGCTCAGCCCGGGCCTGGGCATCAGCATGGCGGCGGTTTACGCGGGCATGGTGGTGGGCGGCCTGTACCTGGTGCTGTGCGTGGGCGCGGCCATGCTCGCGCGCATCAAGGCGGGGCACGCATCATGACCCTGATCCTGATCTTCGCGGCGATGCTGCTGCTTGTGTTCATCGGCGTGCCCATCTTGCTGGCGATCGCCTCGGTCAGCCTGACCGGCGCCATGCTGATCCCCGGCCTGGTGCCGGCGCTGGTGCCGCAGAAGGCCTTTGCCATGCTGGATTCATTCAGCCTGCTGGCCCTGCCCTACTTCATCCTGGCCGGCAGCATCATGACGCGCGGCGGGTTGAGCGCCGGCCTGATCGAGTTCTCGCAGGCGCTGGTGGGGCACATTCGCGGCAGCCTGGGCCACACGGCTGTGCTTTCCTGCACGGCGCTGGCGAATATCTCGGGCTCGTCCACGGCCGAGGCCGCGGCGGTGGGCTCGGTGACCATCCCCGCCATGAAAGAGCAGGGGTACAAGGCGGGCCTGCCCGCCGCCATCGTGGCAACGGCGGCCACCATCGGGCCGATCATCCCGCCCAGCATGACAATGATCATCTACGGGTCGATTACCGGCGTGTCGATCGGCGGGCTGTTCATGGCCGGCATTGTGCCGGGCATTATCATCGCCACGCTGTTGATGGCCCTGATCTACGGCATGTCGTACCTGCCCGGATACCCCGAGCTGCGCGCCACGCTGCCGCGCTCCAGCTTGAAACAGATCTGCCGCGCAACCGTCAAAGTGTGGCCCGCGCTGATGGCGCCGGTGGTGATCATGGGCGGCATCCTAAGCGGCATCTTCACGGCCACCGAAGCCGGGGTGGTGGCGTGCGTGTACAGCCTGCTGGTCAGCATGCTCTGGTACCGCATCCTGAAATGGAAAGATGTTCCCGCCACCATTATCGACGCCGCGGTAACGACGGCCATGGTGGCCGGCGTGCTGGGCATGGCGGGGGTGCTGGGCTGGCTGCTCAGTTTCCTGAACTTCAACGACACCGTGCTGGCTTCGCTAAAGGGTGTCACCGGCAGCCCGCTACTGATGCTGATGCTGCTGGCCGGCATCATGCTGGTGCTGACGATGTTGCTCGACGGCCTGGCCGTGGTGGTGGTAATGGTGCCCACCATTGTCTACGTCGGCAACGCGTTCCACATCGACCCGCTGCAACTGGGCATCATCATGGTCATGGTCACCCAGATCGGCGGCCTGACTCCACCCGTGGCCATCCTGCTGTTCATCACCTCCAGCATCGAGAAAGTGCCGTTCTCGGCGGGCGGGCGCTCGATCTGGCCATTTCTTGCCGTCATGCTGTCGGTGATGTTCCTGATCATGGTGTTTCCCGGCATCGCCACCCTGGTGCCCTCCAAGGTGCTGGGCGGCCCTTAGGTGCTGGGCGGCCCTTGATGGCGCAGGCGGGCCCCGGCAGCCGGCAACCGCCGGGGTTCACTTGGCGGCCACTTCTCCCGAAATTTCCACCCGCCTGACTTCGGACAGGTACATCACGATCAGCGACACCCACACCACGCCGTACAGCAGCATGAAGCAACTGGACCGGATCTGCAGCAGATCGGCCATGGCGCCGAACATCAGCGGCAGCAGGAACCCGCCCAGCCCGCCCGCCAGACCCACGATGCCGGTAACCACGCCCATGTTCTCGGGAAAATCGTCGGCCACATACTTGAACGTGGACGCCATGCCGAAGGCGAACATCGCCCCCAACACGAACAGCAGCAGCGTGAACAGCCAGATGGGCAGGTAAATGTGAAAAGCCGCCGAGCCGTTCAGGGTCTGCACCGTGAGGGTGGTGTTCGGGTACGACAGGATGAACAGGCAGATCCAGGCCAGCCACAGGCACCACCAGGTCATTTTGTGCGCGCCATAGCGGTCGGCCAGGCTGCCGCCCACGGCGCGCAACACCGCGCCCGGCAGCGAGAAACCCGCCGCCAGCGCCGACGCCGCCACCAGGCTCAGACCGTATTCGGCCTGGAAGTATTGCGGAATCCATAGCGACAGCGCGGTGAATCCGCCGAAGGTAATCGAGTAATACTGGCAGTAGCGCCACACGCGCGGATTCTTCAGTATCTTGAACTGGTCCAGCAGCTTGCCGCCCGCCTTGCCAGCACCCGGGTCGGGCGCCGCCACGAACCAGAACAGCGCCGCCGTCACCAGCAACGCCACCGCGTAGATCTTCGGCACCGCGCGCCAGCCGTAGGTTTCGAGCAGGATGGGCGTAACGAACAGGTTGACCGCCGCGCCCACCGTGCCGGCGCCGAAGAATCCCATGGCGAAACCCTTGCGCTCGGCCGAGAAAAACCGCGCCACATACGGCGTGCCCACCGCGAACGAGGCTCCCACCAGCCCCAGGAACAGGCCGATCAGCAGAAACTGCCATAGCGCCTGCGCGTAGCTGACCAGATACACGGGAATGGCGCACCCCACCAGCAGCACCGTCATCACCGCGCGTCCGCCGTAGCGGTCGGTCCACATTCCCAACGGCAGGCGGAACACCGCGCCGGTCAACACCGGGGTGGACGTCAGCAGGCCAAACTGGAAAGCGTTAAGACCCAGTTCCTGGCGGATGCGTATGCCCAGCACGCCAAACATCATCCACACCACAAAGCACACCGTGAATGCAAACGTGCTGCTGTACAACACCGCGTAGGCCCTGGGGTGGTTGCTCATCGCGCTCTCTCCAGTCGAAACGAAAGGGGCCAGCCTATTGCAACAGCGGCGAGTCCGCGCCCGGCATGTCCAGGCCTTCGATGCGCGCCTGGCCCACCAGCCATTGCAGGTACTGATGGGTGGCGCGGCGCTCGGAAGCCTGCGCCAGCCAGGCCGCGATGCGCGCGTGCACGGCGTCGAACGCCATCGGCGTGCCTTCCACCTTGCGGCCCGTGCGTACGATGTGAAAACCATGGCGCGTCTGCACCAGGCGATCCAGCAGCGTGTGCGCGGGCATGGCGAACACTGCCTGCTCGAATTCGGGCAGCGTATCGCCACGGCCGATGTCGCCCAGCCGCCCGCCTTCCTGGGCTGACATGCAATTGGAATACTGGCGCGCGTAATCGGCGAAAGCGTCGGGCGCGGCACGGTGCACTTCCTGCAGCACCTCGCCGGCCCGTGCCCGCAGGCGCCGCGGATCGACGCGCGGCGTCAGCTGGAACAGTATGTGCCATACCTCGACCAGCGCCCCGCTGAGAAACTGCCCGGGGTGTTGTTCGTAATAGCGGCGGCAGGCGGCCTCGTCGGCCTGGGGCGTGCGAACTTCGGCGGCCAGCACGGCCCGCACGTCGGCGTCGTTGTCGCCCTGGGCCAGCCCCAGCTCGCGGGCCCGTTGCAGCAGCAGCTCGCGCAGCACCAGCTCGCGGCTGGCGCTTTGCGCCGGGTCGGGTTCGTGCTGGTGGCGTGGCAGTTCGGCCTGCAGGCGGGCTTCGTCAATGGCAACTCCGTTCACTGAAATCATGCTTGCCCTCCTGCGTTCAGCGTGACCGCACCAGTTGCCAGGCCCTGGTCAGGTAGCTTACCGAGGCGAAGCCGCTCCATACATGCACCAGTCTTGTGAACGGAAAGATCAGGAACAGCGTCATGCCCAGCACCATGTGCCACTGGTATACCCAGGGCACGCCCTGCATGATCTCGGCCGCGCCGGAGCGGAAGGTAACGATGCGCTGGGCCCACTCGCCCAGCAACACCATCAGCGCGCCGTCTTCATGCTCGGCCGAGGTGAAAATCGACAACAATCCCAGCGACAGCACGATCAGTATCCAGACCAGCGTCACCCAGTCGGACATGCGCGAGGTCGCATACAGGCGCGGCTCGGAGATGCGCCGGTAGATCAGTATCAACAGGCCTATCAGGCACACCACGCCCAGGATCGCCCCCACGAATACCGCCATGGCCTGCTTGGCGTGCGTAGACAGGCCCAGCGCGTGATACACCGCCGGCGGCGTCAACAGGCCGACCAGGTGCGTGAAGAACAGCGAAATGATTCCCAGATGGAACAGGTTGCTGCCCCAGCGCAGCGCGCCGCGCTTGAGCAGCTGGCTGGAATCGCTTTTCCAGGTGTACTGCTCGCGCTCGAAGCGCGCCAGGCTGCCAAACAGGAACACCGCCAGGGCAATATACGGATACACGCCGAAGAAGAAATAATGCACATGATCAGCCATGTCGCTCTCCTTGCACGGCTTGGGGCGCTGCCTGCGTCCGCCGGGGATCAGTTTCGTAAAAGCGCACGGGCTGGGCCGCCTGGCCACGAGCGCGCAGCGCCGGCTCGGTGCCGTCGGCGCCCGGGCCGAACGTCACCATGGTTTCTTCCATCTCGCCTTCCGGCGGCTCGGGCAGCGGCTGCGGCACTGTGTCGGTGAGGGTGCGCAGCACATCGAACACCGCCGCATAAGGGCTGCCGCTTTCGGCCAGTTTGTCGCCGATGCGCGCCAGCACATGAATGGCGTCGCCCAGCAGGGCCGCCGCGTCGGCCGGCGCAATCTGCCCCAGGAACTCCAGGAACAGCGGCACATAGTCGGGCAGCTCGGTCGTGTCCGGCACCAGCCCGTGGCGCAGGTACTCTTCGCGCAGGTCGACCATGGCCTGGCCGCGATCGCGCGATTCGCCGTGGATGTGCTCGAACAGGTGCAGCGAATGCGCCGGGCGCCGGTCGAAGGTGGCCACGTACTGTTCCTGCAGGGCGATGAGGTCGTCGGCGCCATCCAGCAAACTGAGCAGCGGCGCCAGCTGGCCGCGGCGCGGCGCGTCCAGGGCGGCGCGCAGCTCGGGCAGCGCCGCGAGCAACCCGGCATCCGGGTATGACAACAGCGCGGACAGCACGCTGTAGACGGATACGCCGGACGAGCCGGCAGAAGTCGGGGGCGTCATGTGCGTCATGGTTCTTCAGCTCGTGATTTTGTCGCGCTGCACTTCCATGAACACAACCTGTTGGGCATTGCCGCGCGGCTTGCTGCCGAACAGGCTGCCCTCCGAGGTTCCCCCCGAGCACCCGTTGCCAAACGAGAATCCGCAGCCGCCGCGCATGTCGAAGGCATCTTCAGCATATTCGCGATGCGAAGTGGGAATGACGAAGCGGTCTTCGTAGTTGGCAATGGCCAGGTAACGGTACATGTCCTCGACCTGCTCGGTGCTCAGGCCCACCTGGCTAAGAATGTCGCCGCGCTCCTGGCCATCGACCGTGCGGGCCCGCATGAACGCGCGCATGGCCAGCAAGCGCTCCAGCGCCAGCGCCACCGGCGCTTCGTCGCCGGCGGTCAGCATGTTGGCCAGGTAGCGCAGCGGAATGCGCAGCGACCGCACATCGGGAATTTCGCCGAACGCGCCGATATGGCCGCTGTTGGCCGCCGCCTGGATGGGCGACAGCGGCGGCACGTACCACACCATGGGCAGCGTGCGGTATTCGGGATGCAGCGGGAAGGCGATGCGCCACTGCACCGCCATCTTGTAGGTAGGCGACTGGCGGGCTGCGTCGAGCCAGCCTTGCGGCACGCCGTCGGCCAATGCCTGCGCGATGACCGCCGGGTCGTCCGGGTCCAGGAACACGTCCAGCTGCGCCTCGTACAGGGCCTTCTCGTCCTGCACCGCGGCCGCCTGCTCGATTCGGTCGGCGTCGTAGAGCAGCACGCCCAGGTAGCGGATACGGCCCACACAGGTTTCCGAACACACCGTGGGTTGTCCGGCCTCGATGCGTGGATAACAGAAGATGCACTTTTCGGCCTTGCCGCTCTGCCAGTTGTAGTAGATCTTCTTGTACGGGCAGCCCGACACGCACATGCGCCAGCCGCGGCACTTGTCCTGGTCGATCAGCACAATGCCGTCTTCCTCGCGCTTGTAGATCGACCCCGACGGGCAACTGGCCACGCAGCTGGGGTTCAGGCAGTGTTCGCACAAGCGCGGCAGGTACATCATGAAGGTGTTCTCGAACTGTCCGTATATGTCCTTCTGCACCTCTTCGAAGTTGTAGTCCTGCGACCGCTTCGAGAACTCGCCGCCCAGGATCTCTTCCCAGTTCGGACCCCACTCGATCTTTTCCATGCGCTGCCCGGTGATCAGCGAGCGCGGCCGGGCCGTGGGCGCCGCCTGCAATTCCGGCGCGTTGTGCAAGTGTTCGTAGTCGAAGGTGAACGGCTCGTAGTAGTCGTCGATCTCGGGCAGGTTCGGATTGGCGAAAATATTGGCCAGCAGCCGCAGCTTGCCGCCCTGGCGCGGCTCGATCTTGCCCGCCGCCGTGCGTTTCCAGCCGCCGTTCCAGCGCTTCTGGTTTTCCCAGTCTTTGGGGTAGCCGATGCCGGGCTTGGTTTCGACGTTGTTGAACCAGGCATATTCCATGCCGCCGCGCGAGGTCCAGACGTTCTTGCAGGTGACCGAACAGGTATGGCAGCCGATGCACTTGTCCAGGTTCAGCACCATTGCGATTTGCGCACGCACTTTCATGGTTGTCTCCGATGCCCGGGGGCCTAGACGTGGGGATTCTCGGCCTGGGCCGCGCGTGGTTGTTCCAGCCAGTCGATCTGGTTCATTTTGCGCACTATCACGAATTCGTCGCGGTTCGAGCCTACGGTGCCGTAGTAGTTCAACCCGTACGACAACTGCGCGTAGCCGCCGATCATGTGGGTGGGCTTGAGCACCGCGCGCGTCACCGAGTTATGAATGCCGCCGCGCGCGCCGGTGATTTCCGAACCTGGCACGTTCACGATCTTCTCTTGCGCGTGGTACATCAGCGTCATGCCTTCCGGCACGCGCTGGCTGACCACCACCCGCGCCACCAGGGCGCCGTTCACGTTGTAGGCCTCGATCCAGTCGTTATCCACCAGGCCGGCGCGGGCAGCGTCTTTTTCCGACATCCACAGTATCGGTCCGCCGCGCGACAGGGTCAGCATGATCAGGTTGTCGGTGTAGGTGGAATGAATGCCCCACTTCTGGTGCGGCGTAATGAAGTTCAGCACCACCTGCGGATTGCCGTTGCCATAGCGCTCTTCGAGCATGGGCGTGATCGACTTGGTGTCCACCGGCGGCCGGTATACGCACAGCGCTTCGCCAAAGGCCCGCATCCAGGCATGGTCCTGGTACAGCTGCTGGCGCCCGGTCAGCGTGCGCCACGGAATCAGCTCGTGCACGTTGGTGTAGCCGGCGTTGTAGCTGACGTGGTCGGACTCCAGCCCCGACCACGTCGGCGAGGAGATGATCTTGCGTGGCTGTGCCTGCAGGTCGCGGTAGCGGATTTTCTCGTGCTCGCGCGGCAGCGCCAGGTGCTGGTGATCACGCCCCGTGAATGCCGACAACGCCTGCCAGGCCTTGACCGCCACGTGGCCGTTGGTCTCGGGCGCCAGGGCCAGAATGGTTTCGGCCGCGTCGATGTCGGTATCCAGGCGCGGCAGGCCCTGACTGATGCCCTGCTCCTCTACCTGATAGTTAAGCTGCGCCAGCAGGTCGCATTCGTCGCCGGCGGCCCAGTTGATGCCTTTGCCGCCCACGCCCAGCTTGCGCGTCAGCGGCCCCAGCGAAGTGAACTGCTTGTACAGGCCAGGGTAGTTGCGTTCGACCACCGCCATCGACGGCATGGTCTTGCCGGGAATCAGTTCGGCCTGCCCTTTTTTCCAGTCGCGCACCTCGTACGGGTCGCCCAGCTCGGCCGGGCTGTCGTGCTGCAGCGGCGTCAGCACCAGGTCTTGCGCGGCGGGCAGCTCGGCCTCGGCAATGGCGGAAAAGGCCCGCGCGATGCCCTTGTAGATTTCCCAGTCGCTGCGCGACTCCCATACCGGGTCTACCGCGGCCGACAGCGGATGGATGAACGGATGCATGTCCGACGTGTTGAGGTCGTTTTTCTCGTACCAGGTAGCGGTGGGCAGCACCACGTCGGAATAGACACAGGTGGTGGACATGCGGAAGTCCAGCGTCACCAGCAGGTCGAGCTTGCCGCGCGGCGCCTCGTCGTGCCAGGCGACTTCCTGCGGCTTGTCTTCGCCGGACTGGCCGAGGTCTTTGCCCTGCACCCCGTGTTCGGTGCCCAGCAGGTGCTTCAGGAAGTATTCGTGCCCCTTGCCCGACGAGCCCAGCAAGTTGGAGCGCCACACGAACATATTGCGCGGATAGTTGTCGGGATGGTCGGGGTCTTCACAAGACAGTTTCAGGCGGCCATCGCGCAGCGCCTGCACGGCATACGCCGCGGGCTCCTGCCCTGCCTGGCGCGCGTCGCGCACCACCTGCAGCGGGTTGGTCTGCAACTGCGGCGCCGAGGGCAGCCAGCCCATGCGTTCGGCGCGCACATTGAAATCGATCAGCGACCCTTGGAAGGCGCCAGGGTCGGCCAGCGGCGACAGAATCTCCGACACCTTCAGCCGTTCGTAGCGCCACTGGTCGGTATGCGCATAGAAGAACGAGGTGCCGTTCATGTGGCGCGGCGGGCGGCACCAGTCCAGGCCGAACGCCAGCGTAGTCCAGCCGGTCTGGGGCCGCAGCTTTTCCTGGCCCACGTAGTGGCACCAGCCGCCGCCCGACTGCCCAACGCACCCGCACATGACCACCAGGTTGATGATGCCGCGGTAGGCCATGTCCATGTGGTACCAGTGGTTCAGGCCCGCGCCCAGGATCACCATGGACTTGCCCCGGGTCTTGTCGGCGTTCAGCGCGAACTGCCGCGCCACGTTGACGACGTCATCGCGCCTTACCCCCGTAATGCGCTCTTGCCAGGCCGGGGTGTAGGGCACGTCGTCATCGTACGAGGCCGCCACGTTGGCGCCGCCCAGCCCGCGATCGAGCCCGTAGTTGGCCATCAGCAAGTCGTACACGGTAACGGCCAGCACCTCGCCTTCGGTGGTCTGCACGCGGCGCGCCGCCATGTTGCGCTCGAGCACTTCAGGGTGGTTGGTGCCCTGAAAGTAGTCGTGCTGGCGGCCTCCGAAGTACGGAAACGCCACCGGCACGACCTCGTCGTGGCTGCCCACCAGCGACAGGCGCAGCTTCACCGCGTTGCCCTGGGCGTCCTTCGATTCCAGGTTCCATTTGCCCTGGTCGCCGCCTTCCTGCTGGCCCCAGCGAAAACCGATCGAGCCGGCCGGCACCACCACCTGCCCGCTGGCGTCGTCACAGGCCACGGTCTTCCAGGCAGGGTTGTTGGATTGCCCCAGCCCATCGGGGAAGTCGGCCGCGCGCAGCATGCGTTCGGGCACGTAATGGTCGCCCTGGCGCACCAGCCGCACCAGGAAGGGCATATCGGAATACTGGCGGCAGTACTCGCGGAAGTACTCGCTCTTGCCCTCCAGGTGGAACTCCTTGAGGATGACGTGGCCCATGGCCAGCGCCAGCGCGGCGTCGGTGCCCTGCTTGGGGTGCAGCCATACATCGCCGAACTTCGACCCTTCGGCATAGTCGGGGAAAATCGACACGACCTTGGCGCCGCGGTAGCGCGCCTCGACCATGAAATGGGCATCGGGCGTGCGCGTCTGCGGCACGTTCGACCCCCACAGCATGATGAAGCTGGAGTTGTACCAGTCGGCCGATTCGGCCACGTCGGTCTGTTCGCCCCAGGTCTGCGGGCTGGACGGCGGCAGGTCACAATACCAGTCATAGAAGCTGAGAATGGTGCCGCCCAGCAGCGACAGATAGCGGCTGCCCGCCGCGAACGACACCATCGACATGGCCGGGATCGGCGAGAACCCCACCACGCGGTCCGGTCCGTAGCGCTTGATGGTATAGACGTTGGCGGCGGCCACCAGTTCGTTGACTTCGTCCCAGGTGGCGCGCACGAATCCACCCATGCCGCGCACCCGCTTGTAGTCGTCGGCCAGGCCGGGCGCGGTGCAGATGTGTTCCCATGCCGCCAGCGGCGCCATGGTCTTGCGGGCCTCGCGCCACAAGCGCGCCAGGCGGCCGCGCAACATGGGATATTTGATGCGGTTGGCGCTGTACAGGTACCACGAATATGACGCGCCGCGCGAACAACCGCGCGGCTCGTGGTTGGGCATGCCGGCGCGCGTGCGGGGATAGTCGGTCTGCTGGGTTTCCCACGTGACGATCCCGCCCTTCACGTAGATTTTCCAGGAACACGAGCCGGTGCAGTTCACGCCGTGGGTCGATCGCACGATCTTGTCGTGCTGCCATCGGTCCCGATAGGCTTTTTCCCAGCTGCGGTCTTCCTGGACCACACTGCCGTGGCCCTCCGCGAATGACTCCTTGGCACGGGCGAAGTACTTGAGGCGGTCGACGAAATGGCTCACGGTCAGGCTCCTGTAGCGTGGGTTGGGGCTACTACGCGCTGGGCCGCCTGGGCGGCGGCCGGGGGAGCTTGCACTGAAGAGATGCCATCGAAGTCTTCCTTATCGATCATCCGTCGGCACGCAATGTCTGGTTAACGTACAGCGGAAGCAAGATGACGTCAATATTGGTAATAGTTTCTCGCCGAAAGAGCCAAAACCCCCGTCTGCCGGGATCGCCACCCGGCTGCGGTATCGTACGCAGACAGCTTCCCCAGGAGCCTTCATGCAAGTCAAGCGCATTGTCGCCAACATCCACGCCACCAACATCGCGGCGGCCCGACGCTTCTACCAGGATGCGCTGGGCCTGGACGTTCTCATGGACCATGGCTGGCTGGCCACCTACGGCACCTCCCAAGACATGACCGTGCAGATAGCCGTAGCCACCCAGGGCGGGTCGGACACCCCCACTCCCGATCTTTCCATCGAAGTCGACGACCTGGACGAGGCCCTGCGCCGCCTGCGCGCGGGCGGCTTCGCCATCGAGTACGGCCCCGCCGAAGAGCCCTGGGGCGTGCGCCGCTTCTATGTGCGCGACCCGTTCGGCAAGCTGGTGAATATCCTCGCGCATCGCTGACGCAGGCCCGCGCCGCGCGCCCTGACATCCCGAAGAAAAAAGCTGCGGCGGCGCGTGCCGCGTGCTTGCCAGCCGTCCGCCCCCAACGCGTAAATCGCGCGGTTGTTTCGATACCTACCGCGCGACGGCGGACGCGCTTTGCAGCCGGCTCACATTCAAGTACCGTTGCTTGCAAATTCCACCACCCGGGACTCGCCATGCCAATTTCCAAACCTGCCTCTACCTTGATGTCCCGCCTGGGCCTGACGACGCCGATCATCCAGGCCCCCATGGCCGGGACCAGCACGCCGGCCCTGGCGGCCGCCGTATCCAATGCCGGCGGCCTGGGTTCGCTGGGCCTGGGCGCCACCAATGCCGACGGCGCCCGCCAGGCCATCGCACAGACGCGCGCGCTGACTGCGAGGCCTTTTGGCGTAAACCTGTTCTGCCATGCGCCCGATACCGCCGACGCGGCGCGCCAGGCCCGCTGGATCGAATACCTGGCGCCCGCTTTCGCGGAATTCGGCGCGCAGCCGCCTGCCACGCTGCGCGAGATCTACACCAGCTTCGTGGCCGACGACGCCATGCTGGATGTATTGCTGGCCGAGCGCCCGCCCGTGGTCAGCTTCCATTTCGGGCTACCCGACGCGGCCCGCATCGCCGCGCTGCGCCAGGCCGGCATCTATCTGATGGCCAGCGCCACCAGCCCCGACGAGGCCGAGCGCATCGCCGAGGCGGGCCTGGACGCCATCGTCGCCCAAGGCGTCGAAGCGGGCGGCCACCGCGGCATCTTTCATCCCGACGGACATGACGAGCAATTGGGCACGCTGGCGTTGACGCGCCTGCTGGCCACGCAGTTTCCGCTGCCGGTCATCGCCGCGGGCGGCATCATGGACGGCGCGGGCGTGGCCGCGGTGCTGGCGCTGGGCGCCCAAGCCGCGCAACTGGGCACGGCGTTCGTATCGTGCCCCGAATCGGCGGCCGATTCCGCCTATCGGCAAGCCTTGCTGGCCGGCTCCGTCTCCACCGTCTCGACCCGCGCCATTTCAGGGCGGCCGGCGCGCGGCATCGCCAACCGCCTGACCGCGCTCGGCGCCGCGGCCGATTGCCCGCCCACGCCGGGCTACCCCTATACCTACGATGCCGGCAAGGCCTTGAATGCTGCCGCCAAAGCGCAAGGCAGCGCCGACTTTGCCGCCCAATGGGCCGGCCAGGCGGCCGCGTTGTCGCGCGGCGTGCCAGCCGGCGAGCTGATGCGGCAGTTGCAGGAAGAACTGGCGGCCACCGTGGGCGGGCTGGCCGCCTATGGCCGCGCGCAAGGCTAAGTCGCACATGGCGCGCGGCGACTTCCGGCGCGTACTGTGCGGCATCGCCGGCGCCGAGGCCATCGAGGCCGACTCGCGGCGCGCGTTCGGCCGCCACACGCACGACCAGTTCGGCATCGGCCTGATCACCCGCGGCGCGCAACGATCCCGCAGCGGGCGCGGCATGGTGCAGGCCGCCGCGGGCGACCTCATTACGGTCAATCCAGGCGAAGTTCATGACGGCAGCCCCCTCGGCGACGGCGGCCGGCAATGGATGATCCTGTACATCGAGCCCGAGCGGATCGCGCGCGCGGTTGCCGACATCAGCGCGGGCTGGCACGGCTGGCGCGAGTTCGCACAGCCCGTGATTCGAGACGCGGCGCTCGCCAGCGGCTTTCGCCGCCTGTACGCGGCCGCCACGGCGCCGCCCGTTGGCGCGGCCACGCCCATGCAGGAATCCCTGCTGCTGGCGCTGCTGGCGGGCTCTCTCGACCTGCCGCCGCAAAACCGCCCCGCCCCCGTGCCCGCCGCCATCGCGCAGGCCCGCGCCCTGATCGACGACGACCCGGCCGCCCCGCTGTCGCTGGCCGACCTGGCGCGCGCCAGTGGCCTGAGCCGCTTCCAGACATTGCGCGCCTTCAGCCGGGCCACCGGGCTGCCCCCGCACGCCTACCAGATGCAGCGCCGCGCCGGTCTGGCGCGCCGCCTGATCCGCCATGGCGCCGCCCTGACCGATGCGGCCGCGGCCAGCGGCTTCGCCGACCAGAGCCACATGACGCGCGTGTTCGTGCGTCTGTACGGATTGACACCGGGCGCCTACGCCAGGCCCTGATACAGGCAGCGCGCCGCCGCCTGCAATAACGTACAAGACGCCGCGCCGGCGCGCTTCTATGCTGCGGCCACGATGCATGTGAACCCGCACCCATGATGACACGACGCACGCAGGGATATCTGTACCTGGCCCTGGCCATGGCCACCGTGGGCAGCACGGTGGTGGCCAGCAAGCTTATCGCGGCGGGCCTGCCGCCGTTCACCGCCACCGCGTTGCGCTTTGCCGTCGCGCTGCCGCTGTTCGCGCTGCTGATGGCCTGGACGCGCACGCCCTGGCCGCGCCCGAGCCGGCACGACGGTCTGGTGCTGCTGTTGCAGGCGGGCGCGGGCAGCGTGGGCTACACCGCCCTGCTGATTCTCGGATTGCGCCATACGTCGGCGGCCGACGCCGGCATCATCATCGGCACCATGCCCGTGGTCGCCACGGCCACGGCCATTGTGGCGCTGGGCGAACGGCCCCGGCCCGCCACGCTGGGCGCCATCGCGCTGGCGGCGGCCGGCGTGCTGTTCATCGCCGTGCAGGCGCATGGCGGACAACCGCAATCCGGGTTGGGCAGCCTGCTTATCTTCGGCGCGATCGTGTGCGAAAGCCTGTTCATCTTGCTGAACAAACGGCTGCGCCAGCCGCTGCGGCCGCTGGCGCAGTCGGCTTGCATGAGCGCCCTGGGCCTGGCGATGGCGGCGCCCGCCGCGCTGCTCGAAGCGCCTTGGCCGGGCGGCCTTCCGCCCGGCGCGCTGTCCGCGGTGGCGTACTACGCCGTGGTGCCCACGGTGGCGGGCTTCCTGTTGTGGTATGCGGGCGCGGAACGCGTCAGCGGCGCCGAAGCCGCCTTGTTTACCGCCGTGGCGCCCGTGGCCGCCTTGCTACTGTCGGCTGGCGTGCTGGGCGAACAGATATCGTCGCGCCAGTTGCTGGGCGTGGCCTGCGTGCTGGCCTCGGTTTTCATGCTCGGCCGGCGGCCGGACGGGCGCGCGGCCAGCCGGAGCGGGCACCCCGCGGCCGCGCCGCCGCCCACCGACGGCGGGGCGGACCGCGCCTGAGCCCCTCTATCCGTGGCGGGCATCGTCCACATGGCACGCGGCTTGCTGCCGGGTCGGCTGTATCACTCCTGAACGGCCGCAGGGCCACGGAGGCCCATGGACGCGCTGCTGCTGGCCCGGATCCAGTTCGGTTTCACGATATCGTTTCATATCCTGTTCCCGGCCCTTACCATCGGGCTGGCCAGCTATCTGGTCGTGCTCGAAGCATTGTGGTTGCGCACCGGCCGCGCCGGATACCTGACGCTGTATCAGTTCTGGCTGAAGCCGTTCGCGGTGGCCTTCGCCATGGGCGTAGTCTCGGGCATTGTGATGGCCTACCAGTTCGGCACCAACTGGGCAGGCTTCGCGCGCTTCGCCGGCGCCATCACCGGCCCCCTGCTCACCTATGAAGTCCTGACGGCCTTTTTCCTGGAAGCAGGCTTTCTCGGCGTGATGCTGTTCGGCCTGAAGCGCGTCGGACCAGGGCTGCACTTCCTGTCGACATGCGTGGTCGCGCTGGGAACCCTGATCTCCGCCACGTGGATACTTGCATCGAACAGCTGGATGCAGACCCCGCAGGGGCACGACATCGTCAACGGACGCGCCGTGCCTGTGGATTGGCTGGCCGTGATCTTCAACCCTTCATTTCCTTACCGGCTCAGCCACATGGTCGTCGCGGCTTACCTGGCCACGGCGCTCGTGGTCGGCGGCACCGCGGCCTGGCACCTGCTGCGCGAGCGCGACCATCCGCTGGTGCGGACGATGCTGTCGATGGCCATGTGGATGCTGCTGGCCTGCGCGCCGCTGCAAGCCGTGCTGGGCGACCTGCACGGGCTAAATACGCTGCAGCACCAGCCCGCCAAGCTGGCGGCGATGGAGGGCCATTGGAGGCCCACGCCGCCCGGCTCGGGCGTGCCGCTGATCTTGTTTGGCTGGCCCGACATGCAGGCCGAGACGACCCGCTACAAGGTAGAAATTCCGCGCCTGGGCAGCCTGATCCTGACGCACAGCTGGGACGGCCAGATTCCGGCGCTTTCATCCTTTCCGCCCGACGAAAGGCCCAACTCCACGATCATTTTCTGGACCTTCCGCGTCATGGTCGGGTTGGGACTGTTGATGATCGCCCTGGCGCTGTGGGGCAACTGGCTGCGGCGTGCGGGGCGCCTGTACGTGTCGCGGCCATTTCTGCGCTGCGCCCTCGCCATGTCGCCAGCCGGCCTGGCCGCCTTGCTGGCCGGCTGGTACACCACCGAGATCGGACGCCAACCCTGGATCGTGTATGGCCTGCAGCGCACCGCCGACGCCGTATCCCCGCATACGACCGGCGAAGTAGGCTTCACGCTGGCCTTGTTCGTGGCGGTATATCTGGCCGTGTTCGGCGCGGGCACCGCTTACGGGCTGCGGCTACTGGCCGCGGGCCCCCAAGAAGCCGGCGACGACCCCGGGCCCGGCGGCGCGGGCGAGGCCCGCCAGCCGATGCGACCGATCTCGGCCGCGCAGGAGACGCACCATGGGGATTGACCTACCGCTGATCTGGGCCGTGATCATTCTGTTCGGCGTCATGATGTACGTGGTCATGGACGGCTTCGACCTGGGCATCGGCCTGCTCTTTCCTTTCTTTCCCGAGAAGGCCGACCGCGACGTCATGATGAATACCGTGGCGCCGGTATGGGACGGCAACGAGACCTGGCTGGTGCTGGGCGGCGCGGGGCTGCTGGCCGCCTTTCCGCTGGCCTACTCGGTCGTGCTCAGCGCCCTGTACCTGCCGCTGGTGCTGATGCTTATCGGCCTGGTCTTTCGCGGCGTCGCCTTCGAGTTCCGCTTCAAGGCGCGCCCGGGCCGACTGCGGCTATGGGACAAAGCCTTCGCGGGCGGCTCGCTGGCGGCCACTTTTTTCCAGGGCGTCACGCTCGGCGCCTTCCTGAACGGCCTACCCGTCATGAACGACCTCTACGTCGGCACATCCACGGCCTGGCTGGCTTCCTTCCCGCTATTCACCGGCCTGGGGCTCGCCGTGGCCTATGCACTGCTGGGGGCCACCTGGCTGGTCATGAAAACCGAAGGCCCGCTGCAGCGGCGGTTGCGGGCCCTTGCGCGGCGCCTGACCTGGGCGCTGCTGGCCGTGATCGCCGTCATCAGCATCTGGACGCCAATGCAACATCCCGCCATTGCCGAGCGCTGGTTCAGCCTGCCCAATCTGTTCTGGTTCGCGCCCGTGCCGCTGCTCGTGGTGGCCACGACCTGGCGCCTGCTGGCAGCGCTGCGTGGCAACGGCCACGCCGCTCCTTTCCTGCTGACGCTGGCGTTGGTTTTCCTTGGCTACAGCGGATTGGGCATCAGCCTGTGGCCGTATGTGATCCCGCCTTCGATCACCATCTGGCAGGCCGCCGGCCCCCCGCAAAGCCTGGGATTCACTCTGGTGGGTGCGTTGCTCATCGTGCCGCTGATCCTGGTTTACACGGGGTGGTCGTACTGGGTATTCCGCGGCAAGGTGCGCCACGGCGAGGGGTATCACTGATGAAGCGTCCCGCGCGCCTTTGGATCCGGCGCCTGGCCTGGCTGGCGTTCCTGTGGGGTAGCGGCGTGGCCGTGGTATTCGCGCTCGCGCAGCTCATCAAGACTGTCATGCGCAACAGCGGGCTCGGCTGAGCGTCGTCGCCTGCGCGGCCGCTTTTGGCGTGGCGGGTCGCTACTCGCGCAGATCAGGTGTGCCGCCCGACCCTGCCGACGCGCCCGCCCCCTGCATGCCTCCATGGCCGGTGGAGCCGGTGGTGCTGCCGGGCTGCGTCCTGGAATCGCGAGCGTCCGTACCGGCGGCTCCGCCCTCCTTGCCTTGCTCTGTCTTGGCTGGCTGGCGCCGCGAAGGGACCTGCTTGTGGCCGGATTCGTGCATTCTTTGCTGCTCCGGCCGCAATGGAGGCTGATCCTGGCCCGCGGGCGGCGCCTGCCGCGGCACGGCCTGGTCGTGAGCTTGCCCCCACGCGGCGCCCCCCGCCAGCGCGCTGCATACCACGCCGCAGCGCAGCAATGAACTAAGTACTTGGTCCATGTTCCGCTCCCAAAGCAGATCGAGTCACGCTTCAGGGGCAAGCGGCGTGCCAGGCAGACAAATTGCTGATAGACGGCGCCTTTGTATGCGGACATTCAAGCGTATCCCTTCACCGGAGACATCACATGGAAGAAAAGCCCATCCAGAGCCGGCGCAATGTGCTCAAGGCGCTGGCCGTGGGAATGCCGGGCGCAGCCTGGGCTGCCCACGCGCGCGACGCGCCGCCCGACGTCCGCCGCGAGGCCGCGGCGAGCACCGACCGCACCTTGCGCTTCTTCAATCCGCAGGAAGCCCGGGCCATGGATGCCATCGCCGCGCGGCTGATCCCGACAGACGATCTAGGCCCGGGAGCCAAGGAAGCAGGGGTCACGTATTTCCTGGATGGCCAGCTCGCCGGCGCATGGGGCGCGGGCCACCAGTTCTACCGGCAGGGTCCTTTCCAGCAAGGCACTCCGGAACAAGGCTACCAATTGTCGTTCACACCGTCCGAGATGTTCCGGCGTGGCCTGGCGGCGCTGGACCAGGCCACTCTCAGGGAAAACGGCAAGCCGTTCGCCGAGCTGGACGCGCAACACCAGGACGCCTGGCTGCGCGCCATGCAGGAAGGCGAGCCCGACTTCTCGCCGCTGCCTTCGGCCGTCTTCTTCCAGGCGCTGCTCGAGGCCACTATCGAGGGGTATTTTTCGGACCCGATGTACGGCGGCAATCGCGATATGGTGGGCTGGAAGCTGGTCGGCTTTCCTGGCGCCTACGCCAGTTTCTCGAACGACATCGAGCGGCATGGCGTGGCGTGGGCGGGCGAACCCGTCTCCATCGCCATGGCCCAGCCTCATCACACGCGGCAGGAGGATCGCCATGGCTGAGAAACTCGCGCCCGTGGATGTCGCGATCATCGGCGGCGGCTGGACCGGCTCGATTATCGGCAAAGAACTGGCAGCGGCCGGCCAGCGGGTGGTCGTACTGGAGCGCGGCGAGCCGCGCTGGCCGTCGCCCGATTTCCAGGGGCCAAACGTGCACGACGAACTGAAGTACACCCGGCGCCATGCCTTGCACCAGGATGCGGCCACCGAGACCTACACTTTTCGCAACAACAGCAGGCAGACCGCGCTGCCGATGCGGCGCTGGCAGTTCGCCTATCCCGGCACCCACCTGGGAGGCGCGGGCAATCATTGGTCCGGCGCCTACTACCGGTTCGACCCGACCGACTTCAACATGCGCAGCCACTACGCCGAACGGTACGGCGCGGGCATCTTCGACGACGAGCTGACTTGCCAGGACTGGCCCGTCACCTACGACGAACTCGAACCCTGCTACGACCGTTTCGATTACCTGATCGGGGCGTCAGGCCAGGCTGGCAACCTGAAGGGCCAGAAACAGGAAGGCGGCAATCCGTTCGAGCCTTGGCGGTCGCGCCCCTATCCCAATCCTCCCATGAAAGTGCCTTATGCGGCGGCACTGTTCGGCGAGGCCGCGCGCGGCCTGGGCTATCACCCCTATGTGCAGCCATCGGCGCTGGCCACGCGGCCGTACGTCAATACCGAAGGCCTGCACATGAGCGCCTGTGTCTATTGCGGCTTTTGTTCGAACTTCGGCTGCGAGCACTTCGCCAAGGCATCGCCACAGGTGTGCATCTTGCCGGTGGCGCTGAAAATGGAGAATTTCGAAATCCGCACGGGCGCACACGTGCTGCGCGTGGAGCTCAGCCCCGACAAGCAACGTGCCACTGGCGTCACCTATGTGGACGCCGCCGGCAATGAACAGTTCCAGCCGGCCAGCACTGTGGTGCTGTGCGCCTTCAGCATCAACAATGTACGCCTGCTGCTGCTGTCGGGCATCGGCAAGCCCTACGACCCCGACACCAACACTGGCGTGGTGGGCCGCAATTACACGCACCAGACCACCTCCGGAGTCAACCTGTTCTTCGACGAATCGGTGAACATCAACCCGTTCATGGGCGCGGGCGCGGTGGCGGTTACCATGGATGACTTCAGCGCCGACAATTTCGATCACGGCCCGCACGGGTTCGTCGGTGGCGGCTATATCCAGATCCAGGTAGTGAGCGGCGCCCCCATCGGCTACCATCCCACGCCCAAGGGAACGCCGTCGTGGGGGCCGGAATGGAAGCGCGCAGTCAAGCGCTATTACAACCATTCGGCCTCGATCACCATTACGGGGGCCGCCCAGCCGACGCGCGGCGGCTACCTGAGCCTGGATCCCACCTACAGAGACGCATGGGGGCAGCCGCTGCTCCGCATTACTTACGACTTGCCCGACAACGACATCCGCATGTCGGCCTTTTTGACCGCCAGGGGCGACGAAATCGGCAAGGCCATGAAAGGCGTGCAGTCCACCGAGCCCGGACCCCGCAAGCGGCCGTTCACCGCCACAGCCTACCAATCCACGCACCTGACCGGCGGCGCAGCCATGGGCGACGATCCGGCCACCAGCGTGGTCAACCGCTATGGACAGGTGTGGGACGTGCCCAACGTGTTCGTGACGGGCGCGGCGCTGTTTCCACAGAACTCCTGTTTCAATCCCACAGCGACAGTGGGCGCCACCGCCTACTGGATTGTCGACAAGATCAAGGCAAACTACCTGCGTTCGCCGGGGCCGCTGGTGTCGACATGAGCACATCGAATCATGGAGTCGGCGTGGTCATGGGACTGATGGTCGCCGCGCCGCTGGTCACGCTACTGGCAACGGCCTACCAGATGTGGGGCACCGGCGGCGGCTTGATCCGCCCCACCGCCGTGGCCGTGCCTGCCGAGCACGCTCCGGTACCCGCCCCGGCTGGGGCGGCCAACGCCGGCGCCGGCACGGCCGCTGCGCCGGCGGCTCCCTCGCCGCGGCGAGTACCCGGGCGCAGCGCCCAGGATTTCACGGCCTATCGCCCGGGCTGGGAAGCGGCGCTGAAGACTGCCGACGCGCAACAAGGCCGGCAACTGGCCCAGGCCGGCAAACCCGAATCGGGCGTGCAGGCATGCACGGCTTGTCACGGCGCCCGGGGCGTGGCGCAGCCGGACGGCATGTTCCCCACGCTGGCGGGGCAACCGGCCGAATATCTCGCCAAGCAGCTAATGGACTACCGTGACGGCGCCCGCACGCAGGCCCTGATGAATACTATCGCCCAGGGCCTCGACTCAAGGGAGATCGGGCACCTGGCGAGGTACTACGCCAGCTTGCCGCCACCGGCGTTGGCCACATTGCCCGACGAGCCACGAGCAGCGCGGCAGTTGGACGTGAGGGGCGATAACGCGCGAGCCCTTCCTGCGTGCGCCAATTGTCACGGCCTGGGCGGGCGCGGTGAAGGCGTCCTGCTGCCGCGCCTGGCTGGGCAGGCTCCCCAGTACTTCATCGCGCAAATGGATGCATTCCGAAGCGGCCAGCGCCGCAACGACGATGCCGGCGTCATGCAGGCCTTTGCCCAGCGCCTGACTCAGCAAGAGATCGAAGCGCTGGCTCGCTACTATGCGGGCAGCCTGGACGCGCGCTAACCAGTGTACGCGGCGCGGCGCGGGCGGCGCCGCGGCACCGTGCCGCTACAGCAGCTTGTACATGATGGTGGTCGAATCGACGCGCTGCCCGGCGACGTCCAGGCAGAATTCCGGGATGACGCCCGCGCGCTGGTAGCCCAAGGCGGCGTACAGCGGCTCGGCCTGGTCGCCGGTGCGCGTGTCCAGCGTCAACAGGCGGCGGCGCAAGGCCCGGGCGCGCTGCTCCAGCTCCAGCATCAAGGCGCGCCCGATGCCGCCGCGCCGGTGCAACGGATGCACCAGCAGCTTGCGCACCTCGGCGCGATGAGGCTGATTGGGCGGCGTGTCGCAATCGAGCTGCACCGTGCCAACGATGCGGCCGTCCCGCCGCGCCACCAGCACCGTGCGTGTGCCCTCGCGCATGGCGGGCAGCACCTTGGCCGACCAGAATGCCTCGGCCTGTGCCGGCGGATGCGGCAGGATGAAGCCCAGGCTGGCGCCATCATGCACGCAGGCATGCAGCAGCGCGCCCAGTTCGGGCAGGCAAGCGTCGGCCTCGGCGGGCGGCAGCGCATCGAGCGAAAAGGAAGCTGGCACAGTGTTCTCTCAGACAATGAACAACAGGTAGCGCGCGCCATGGCGGGCCGGCGTAACGAACGCGTTGGGGCCGGTAAGCTGGTAGCGCAGGCAATCGCCGGGCCGCAATTCCAGCGGCTGTCCGTCCAGGATGACCTGCAGCTGGCCTTCCAGCAGCAGCAGGTGGTGCTCCAGCCCGGGCCGGGGCGGTTTGTCGTAGTCGATGCGCGCGCCGGGCGCCAGGCGGCATTCCAGCACCTCGCCCGCCAGCCGCTGCGCCGGCGGCGACACCGAGCGGCGCTCGAAGCCCACGCTGGCGTCCACCCACACGGGCTGGTCGGCGCGGGCCACCAGCGGCGTTAAAGCGCGTATTGGCGGAAAACCCGAAACCGGCGTCGCCCGCCAGGTTCAGGTGCTCGCTGTATGCCTTGTCGAACAGGTTGTCCACCCCCACCGCCAGCTTGACCTGCTGGTTGACGGCATAGCCCGCGTTCAGCGAAAAAACGCCGAACCCCGCGCTGGGGCCGAAGTCCTTGCCCACCACGTTGCCGCTGCCGGCGGCATAGCGATGCTGGGCCGCCACCAGCCGCCATAGCGCGCCCGCAGACCAGGTGCCATCGTCGTAGGTGGCGCTAAGCCTGGCTTCCAGCGGCGGCATCTGCGGCAACGGACGGCCGTCGCTGCGGTTCTGGCCCCATGCATAGGCCAGCGTCGCGCCTACCTTCCAGGCCGGCGTGGCGCGGTATGACACGCCCAGCTCGCCGCCCGCGATGCGGGCATCGATGTTGCGCGCCTGCGTACGCTCGCCCATCATGCCGCCGGGCAAGTAGTCGAACAGAATGTAGTCCTGCACATAGCCGGCATAGCCCGAGATCCAGGCGTCGACCTTGTCGGTGCGGTACTGCGCGCCGATATCCAGCTGCGTGGTCTTTTCCGGCTCGATGCCTGCAAAGGCGTTGACCGAGCCGTCCGGCCCGCTGCCGGGCGAAAACAGCTCCCAGTAGTCGGGAAAGCGTTGCACGTGCCCGATGCCCGCGTACCAGGTGGCGGGCAGGCTCTGCAGATCGTGTTCGTAGCGCAGAAACCCGCTGGGCAGCGTGTCGGTGCGGCGCTTGCCGGCCGTGGGGTTGGGCATGGGCGTCATGCCGCGCGCCGACTGGCGGAAGTCCTTGGCCGAGGCCCGGTCAAGCCGTGCGCCGCCAATCACGCGGGTGGCTTCGGCCACGCGCCAGGTCAGTTCGCCGAACACGCCCGTGTTGGCGAATTCGGCGTCCTTGGTCCAGGGCTGGTCGCGATACGGGCTCATTTGCGTGCCGCTGCGCGCGCGATGCCGGCTGCGCTGGAAGTCCACACCGCCTTGCAGGCTCAGCGATTCAGCCAACTCGAAGGTGCCGGCCACGCGGCCTCCCCAGGTGGCGCGGTCGACGTCGGAAGCCATGCCCATGGGCATGGCGCTCGTCGGGTCAGGGTCGCGCAGCGTGAAGTTGTCCATCACATGATCGGCATAGTTGTAGTACAGCTGCGCCTCGACCTGGCGCAACACGGGCCCGAGGTTGTCGCGTTCGAAGCGCAGCCCGAAGCTCTCGCGCTTGAACTGCACGCCATCCATGCCCCGGCCGGCATAGCGCGACTCGCCATCGCCGGTGCCGGCGCTCAGCTCGAACAAGGTGTCGGCGTCGGGCGTGAAACCCACGGCCACATCCGCATTCCACTTGTCCCAGCGTGAGGGCACGGTATCGCCATTGCCATCTTGGTAGTCCTGCGAGTGCGAATGGTTGGCGGTGATCCGCGCGTAGCTGCGCGCGTTGCCGGCGGTCAGGTCGGCGGCCTGGTCGTTGCGTCCCCAGGAACCGCCAAGCAGGCTGCCGTCGAAACGCACGCCGGGCTCGTCAAAGCGTGGCGTGTCGCGGTCGAATTTCACCGTGCCGGCCGACGCGCCGGGGCCCCACAACACGGTTTGCGGCCCCTTGATGACCGTAAGCTCGTCGAAATTCTCGGGCGAGATGTACGACGTGGGCGCGTCCATGCGGGCCGGGCAGGCGCCGGGCATGGAAGAGCCGTTGGCCAGGATGTTCAAGCGCGAGCCGAACATGCCGCGCAGCACCGGGTCGCCATTGCTGCCGCCATTGCGTATGGCCGAAAAGCCGGGGATCGTTTTCAGATAGTCGGTGCCGTCGCTGGCGGGCACCGGCTGGCGCGGGATCTTCGGATCGGTCGTGAAAATCAGCGGCGCCTCGGGCGCCACGCCCGTAATGACGATGGGCGTCATTTCCTGGGTAGCTGCCTGAATGGATTCGGCCCAAACGGGCGCAACAGCCGCCACGGCGGCGCACAGGCCCAGGGCCTGCGGCAAGAGATCGGTTCTTTCCATGGATAAATGTCTGCAAGGCACGCGCGGCCATGCCGCCGGCCGGACGAGGCAGCGGCGCGGGCCCACGCGCGCGGGTCTGATGCGGGCCACGGTCGCGCGGCAGCCCCGGCGGCATGCGCGGCGCGGGGTTGGGCGAACCGTGAACGAAGAAGATCAGGCAGACAAGAACGGCGGCGCGCGCGGCCCCAACGGAGGGCCTGCGGGCGGCAACGGCGGCAGCGCGCGCTGCAACACCGCCATGGGGCGGGACACGGCCGGCGTGGCCGGCAACACCGCCGCCCCGGCCACGGGAGGAAGATCGAACGCCTGGTGCGCCACCATCCAGAAGGGGCATTCCTGGGCGGCATCGGGCGCGTGTTCATCGCGCGGCGTCTCGACCAGGGCCTGCAGGACAGAGGACGAACCGCCAGCGGCAGAGCAGAAACTGATTTCGAGCCGGCCCTGGCGCAAGGCCGCGGCATCGGGCATGTACCCTGCCGGCACCAGCGCGCGGAACAGCGTGACCAGTGCCAGCACGCACAACAAGGTGCGTGCGCGCATACCGTAGGCCAGGCCGCGACTGGAAGACATGGTCGAATTCTAGTGCACGGACAACGGCCGTCAGCCCGGGGGCCGCATCGAAGCAGCGCCCGGGCTGACGCGCGTCAAGTCTTGCGCCTGACCACTTACGCCAGCTTGGCGCCGCGCTCTCGCAGCAGCTCGCGTAGCACGCTGCGGTGGCAGCGGCGTTCGTCTTCGCAGTAGCAGCCTACAGAAAAATCGGCGGTGGCCGACAAGGCCGCCAGCAAGTCCAGCACCTTGCCCGCTTCACCGCCATGCAGTTCGGAACGGATCTTGCGAGCTACCTTGTTCCATTCGGCGTCGGTCTCGGCCGCCAGCGCCTGAGTCACCAGCTCGGGGCTGGGCGACAGGATGGGCAGCCAGACATCGTAGAAGTCGCGGCGGGCGAAATCGGCCTTGGGCACGCCGCGCGGCGGACGCCGCACCGTGCCGATGCGCAGGCCTTCGCCGGCCACGCGCGGCGATCCCAATCGTACGATCCTGATGCTCATGGTTTGCCTCGTGGAAAATAATGCCGAATAACGGCCACGCCGGCCCTTGCCCGCCAGATCAGCCCTGCCGTTGCAGACGGTACACCAGCGTGTCCAGCTGCGTCAGGCCGCGCTCGGCGAACTTGGGTTCCTTGGACAGGATATCGCGGCGGTCGATCAGCACAGCCTCGGAATGGCCCGCATAAATGGCCTGCACTTCGTCGTCGCGCACCGAAAAAGGCGGCCCGTCCATCTGGCTTTGATCGTAGTCCAGCGTGATCAGCAAGCCCCGGTACGCGGCGGACAACTGGCCATACACGTGCCGGGCATAGCGCGGGCGCATGGCCGCCGGCAGCGCGACCAGCGCGGCGCGGTCGAATGCGCCCACGCAATCGCCCAGGACATCGGCGCCCAGGTCGAAGATGTCGCCGCAATAAATGCTGATGTCGCCGGCAGAGTAGTACGTGCCCGGCCCGGCTTCGCGCACCGTGGCCTGCAGGCCGTTCTCGGCGAAGAATTGCTCGACGGCGAGTGACGACAGTTCTACCCCCAGCACCTGGTGTCCCTGCTGCGCCAGCCACACCATGTCGAGCGTCTTGCCGCACAGCGGCACCAGCACCCGGCAACCGGGCGGCAATTGCAGCGTGGGCCAGTACTTGGCCAGCAGCGGCGTGACGCGCTGCTGGTGAAAATGGGTACGCCCGTCGCGCCAGCGCTCGAGCCAGAACTCCGCATCCATGCCATTGCCTCTACAGTTGGGTCTACCGGATCGATCCGTATTGTAGAGGCGCTGGGGCTAGGGCCGGCGGGCGGGCGCGGACAAGCCCTGGACGCCATCGGCGGCCCGCAGGGCGCGCAGACGCTGCACGTGTTCGTCGAGCTGATGACGCAATGCCTCGATTTCTTGCGCGTCGGCCGAGCGCGCGGCCGCCGCGCGCAGATCGGCCACCTGTTGCGCCAGGCTGGCGATTTCGGCGTCGGGCAGCGGGGCGCTGACGCGCCGCACCTTGCGCCGCTGCAGCATCGAGGCCAGGCGGTCGCGCACGGCCACCACCGCCATGGCCCGCATCGGCTGTTTCAGGAAGCGCGGCCAGCCCAGCGCGGCGCCGGCTGCCAGCGCGGTGGCCGAACCCCACCCCTTGGACCGTGACGATCCGGGGGGCGCGGCCAGGCGGCCGAACGCGTCGGCCAGCTCGCGCCGGTCGCGCTCCATCTTGGCCAGCAGGGCCAGCTTGTCAGCCTGGGTGGTGGTCTTGGACATAGTGGCTCCGGGCGGCGGCAGTATCCAGGCGCACCTGGCGGCTCAATTCGGCAAACGGGGAAGCCCTGGGCGCATTCCGGTTGGCGACGGCCAGCGCAATTAACGAGATCAGCAGCCAGGCGCCCGCCACCAGCCAGGCCACCAGCTTGCGGTACTCGGTGTCCCAGAAGTTCACCACGATGGCCACGGATATGAAAGCCAGAGTGCCCAGCGCGCAAAACAGCAGGGCCACGCAGCCCAGCACCGTGGTCACCAGGGCCGACCGGTACAAGGACAGCTCGATACCGGCGAGTTCGAGGTAGTCGCCGCCCCGCTCGGCCGCGAATTCCGCAATGTGCCGCAGCCGCCGCAGTCGTTCCGAAATCATGGCGCCTCCTTGGTCTGAGTGCGCGACGCAGCAAGCCCCATGCCCGCGTGTGGGCAGGCGGCATCAGGGCCGGCGCAGCGCCTCGACCTGGATTTCGAGCTCGACCTCTGGCTTGAAGCCCATGTCCAGCGCGAAATCGAGCCCGTAGTCGCCGCGATTGAACGAGGCGGAAACGTCAGCGCCGCACGCTTCGCGCTTTTCCATCGGATGCTGGATGCACTTGAAGTCGTCGATATCCAGCTTGAGAGCGCGCGTGACGCCGCGCAGGGTGAAATCGCCCGCGGCTTCGGTGGGACGGTCGCCGTCGAACGCCGTGAAGCGGCCCTTGAAGGTGGCGGTGGGATAACGCGCCGCGTCGAAGATGTCGGGCGCCACGGCGTGGCGGTTCATTTCGTCGTGCCCGAAGTCGATGGAAGCGATCTGCACGGTGATGTCGATGGTGCCGCTGCGCGCGGCGCGATCCAGCACGATCACGCCCGAGGTCTGGTTGAACTTGCCGCGCCAGGTCGACAGGCCGCCCATGTGGTCGGCCTCGAAGCTGGGATAGGTGTGGGACGGGTCGATGTCGTAAGTGACGGGGGCGGCGGCGGCGGGCACCGACAGGACCGCGGCGGCGGCAAACAGCAACGGGGAAATCAGTTTCATGAGACCTCCAGTAAACGGACGCGCATGCCAAAATGCCTGCACGCCAAATGCATGGACCGGCGAACCGAATTCAGTTTTTCGTAAGAATACGCCCGCGAGCCAGTTGAGGTTGCCGATGGATATCAAGCGCACTTACTTCCGGGGCCGCGTCATGGAACTTGCTAGACTCTCGCCACCCGTACCTAGCCTGATTTCCCATGAACAAACTTTTTCAGTCCCCCGCCGTGGCCGCCTTGCGCGGCGACCTGTCGCTGGCCCTGCGCGCGGCCGCCCATCATGGCCTGGGCGAAGGCGTGTGCAACCATTTCAGCGTAGCCTTGCCCGGCCAGGACGGCCTGTTCCTGCTGAATCCGCGCGGCCTGATCTGGGATGAAGTGCAGGCCGACGATATCGTGCTGGTCGATGCCCAGGGGCGCAAGCTGGCCGGCCGCCATGAGGTCGAACCCACGGCGATGTTCATCCATGCCGCCATCCACCGTATCGCCGGCAAGCACTGCGTACTGCACACTCACATGCCTTATGCCACGGCGCTGACGCTGACCGACGCGCGCGCGCCGGACACCACGCTGTCGCAGAACGCCATGCGGTTCCATGGCCGGCTGGCCATCGACGCGCAATACAACGGCCTGGCGCTGGACAGCGCCGAAGGCGAACGCATCGCCCGCGCCATGGGCACGGCCGACATCGCGTTCCTGGGCAACCATGGCGTGGTGGTCTGCGGCGAACGCATCGACTACGCCTACGACGACCTGTTCTTCCTGGAACGCGCCTGCCAGGCGCAGGTGCTGGCGCAGGCCAGCGGCCGGCCGCTGATGCCCACCGGCGCGGCCATGGCCGCGAAAGTAGCCGCCCAGATGCAGTCCGAACGGCTGCAGGCCACGTTGTTCTTCGAGGCGCTGCGCCGCAGGCTGGGCTAGGGCTGCCCGCCCGGCTGCAGCAACGGGCTGGCCCGTTTGCCGTAGCCGCTGGCGCGGTCGTAGGCCAGGCCGATCTGCAGCACGTCGAGATCGCCCTGCGCCGGCCCGATGATCTGGATGCCCGCCGGCAGGCCGCCGGCGCCGAATCCGGCCGGCGCCGCCAACGCCGGCAAGCCGGCCATGGTGGCCGGCACCACGGCTTCCATCCAGCGGTGATACGTATCCATGTCGCGGCCGCCCACGCGGGCAGGCCAATGCTGCTCGACCTCGAACGGAAACACCTGCGCCGCCGGCAGCACCAGGAAATCGAACTGCTCGAACAACTGCCGCAAGGCGGCATACCAAGCCGAACGCGCAACCGCGGCCTGATAGATGTCTTGCCCCGACAGGCGCAGCCCGCGCTCTATTTCCCAGACAGCCTCGGGCTTGAGCAGGCCGCGCGTGCGCGGGTCATGATACAGCCCGGCATTGGTGCCGGCGAACGTAAAGCTGCGCAGGTCCAGCCACGCCTGCCACAGCCGCGGCAGGTCGAATGCGGGGGTGGCGGCCTCGACCCGGCAGCCGATGGCCTCGAAGTGCTTCAGCGCGGCGGCGCACACGTCCAGCACACCCGGTTCGGTGGCCAGATGCCCGCCCAGGTCGCCCAGCCAGCCAATGCGCAGGCCGGCGCAGTCGCGCTCCAACGCGGTGACGAACGCGCTCGGGTCGTCGTGCCGGCGCGTCAGAGGCACGCGCGCGTCGAACCCCGCCTGCACCGCCAGCAGCAGCGCCAGGTCGGGCACGTTGCGGGCCATCGGGCCGCTGACGCTGAACTGCTGGAAGAACACCTCGTCGGTGGGGCCGTGCGGCACGCAACCCGGCGTGGTGCGCAGCCCATATACGTTGTTGAAGGCCGCCGGCGTGCGCAGCGAGCCCATCATGTCGGACCCGTCGGCCACCGGCAGCATGCGCAACGCCACTGCGGCGCCCGCGCCGCCGCTGCTGCCGCCCGCCGAGCGGGCCGGGTCGAAGGCGTTGCGCGTAATGCCGTAGACCGGGTTGTAGGTGTGGCCGCCCAGCCCGAATTCGGGGCTGTTGGTGCGCCCGATGAACAGCGCTCCGCTTGCCCGCATGCGTTCATACACGATAGCGTCGGTTTGGGTCACCTGCCCCGCGTAAATGGGCGAACCCTTGGTGGTAACCATGCCGCGCACCGGCGCGATGTCTTTAGGGGCCTGCGGGAACCCATGCAGCGGCCCCAGCCAGGCGCCGCGCGCCAACTGCGCGTCCAGCTCGCCGGCCTGCGCGCGCAGGAGGTCGCGATCCTGCTCTGCCACGATCGCGTTGACCACGGGATTGAGCCGGTCGATCTGCGCCAGATAGGCTTGCAAGACTTCTACGCACGACACTTGGCGCGCCCGGATTGCGGCCGACAGCGCGACGGCATCCAGGCCGGTGATGTCCGACGGCTGGCTGAAGGCAACGGAAACAGTCATGGCAGGCCTACGCGTAGTTCGGAAGGCCTCCAGTATATAGAGCCGGCCCTGGGCGAACCGCGGCGTGCCGGCGGCTTCAGGCGCGCCGCTGGCCGGCGCTAGCCGGCGGGTTTGCTAGCGAGTGTGCCGGTGGGTTTGCCCGCGTCGGCCTCGGCGGTTTCTTCCAGCCCCCAGTCGCCCACGGTGTACCAGTCGTCGCCCAGCAGTTCGGCGGGGTGCAGCGTGCGGCTGGACCCATTGCCGCACATCAGCGATTCGGACGGGCAGTATTTGTCACAACCCCAACAGACACGTTCAGGATGCTTGGGGTGCAGGGGAAACTTCTTAGCCATGACGCGGCCCGCCAATTGTGACAACAGATATCAACTTACTGCTGCGGGACGGGCTGCCCTTTGATCAAACGCAATAGTTTTTGGACGCAAGCGGGTGTCCGCCCGACGCCGCCGTCGGCCTCCCCAAGTTGCAAAGCATTGCCGTTGCGGTATGCTGCTATCCATGGATTACGCCATTGCCGCCCTCCCCCGCGCGATTTCGCGACGAACCTCTCGACGTCGACGTTGAGTGGCTTTGCGCTATCCAGACACCCCACGGGGTGTGTATCCCGAAGGCCACGATACCTCGTGGCCTTTTTGTTGCGTATTCCCGCCTTGCCCGAGGTATCTGCACCGGCCTTCGTTTCCCTGACTTTTATAAGGAACGAAGCATGACTCCACCCGCGCTTTCCATCCGGTCCTATCAACCCTCAGATGCCCAGGGCGTCGTGCAGCTGTGGCACGACTGCGGCCTGACGCGCCCCTGGAATGATCCCTACAAGGACATTGCACGCAAGCTCACCGTGCAGCCTGACCTTTTCCTGGTGGGCACGGCGGACGACACGCTGGTAGGCGCGGTCATGGCGGGCTACGACGGCCATCGCGGCTGGGTGAACTACCTGGCCGTGGCGCCCGGCTGCCAGCGGCGCGGCTATGCCACGCTGCTGATGCAAGAGGTGGAACGCCGGCTGGTGGCCATAGGCTGCCCCAAGATCAATCTGCTGGTGCGCCGGGGCAACGAAGCCGTGGTCGCGTTCTACGAGAAACTGGCCTTCCGGCCGGACGAAGTGGTCAGCCTGGGCAAGCGGCTGATTCCGGACAGCTGATCCTGCTGCCAGGGCGGCGCCCCGCCGGCGCGCCGCCGTAGATAATTGACAAGACAAACGAACTGCCCCACTGTTCAAGCTCGCCTTCAACCCCGAGGAGAGACAGCAATGTTGCAAGAGTTCCGGCGTGTTGCAGTTGTGTTGGCGGTATCGGCGGCATGCGCGGCGCCCCCGGCGCTGGCCAAGGAAGCAGTGCAATCCAGCGCGGCGCACGATCAGGCCGTGCAGAAAATACTGGCGTCCGACGCGTACAAGAAAGCCCTGGCCGTGCTGGACGCGCAGCATGAACGCATCGTCGAGGACGGCATCACCCTCACCGAGATTCCCGCCCCGCCGTTCAAGGAAGCCAAGCGCGCCCAGGCATTTGCCGAACTGCTGCGCGCCAGCGGGCTGAAGGACGTCACGCTGGATGAAGAAGGCAACGTGCTGGGCCTGCGGCCGGGCACCGCGGGCGGCGACGAGGTCGTCGTCGTGTCGGCCCACATGGATACCGTGTTTCCGGAAGGCACCGACGTCAAGGTCAAGCGCGAGGGTACGCGCCTGGCCGCGCCGGGCATTGGCGACGACACCATGAGCCTGGCCGTGCTGGCGGGTTATGTGCGCGCCATGGACGCGGCCGGCATCCGCACCCGCGACAACATCCTGTTCGTGGGCACGGTGGGCGAAGAAGGCCCGGGCGACCTGCGCGGCGTGCGCTACCTGTTCACCAAGGGCAAGTACCAGGGCAAGATCAAGGCCTTTTATTCAGTCGAATCCGGCTCGGTGGCGCGCGTTACCCACGGCGGCGTGGGCTCGAAGCGGTACCGCGCCACCTTCCAGGGGCCTGGCGGACACAGCTTCGGCGCGTTCGGGCTGGTTAATCCGATGTACGCGCTGGGGCAAGCCGCCACCGCGTTCTCGACCATGTCGGTGCCCGCCCATCCCAAGACCACGTACAGCATCGGCCGGCTGGGCGGCGGCACGTCGGTCAACTCGATTCCGGTGGACGCCTGGATGGAAGTGGACATGCGCTCGGAAGACATGGATGCGCTCAAGCGCGTGGAAGACCGCTTTCTGACCATCGTGAAAGAAGCCGTGGCCACCGAGAACTTCGCGCGCTCGACCAAGGAGGGCGAGATCAAGCTCAAGCTCGACCCCATCGGCGACCGCCCCGCCGGCACCACGGCGGTGGACAGCGACATCGTGCAGTACGCGATATCGGCCATCAAGGCGGGCGGCTATGAGCCGAACCTGAACCGCAGCTCCACCGATTCAAACCTGCCCATGAGCCTGGGCGTGCCCGCCATCACGGTAGGCCGCATGGCGCCCGGCACCTATGGCCGCGCCCATGCCCTGGACGAATGGCTGGACGCCGAGAAAGGCCCGATGGTGAAAGCCATGGGCACCACCCTGAGCACGATTCTGGTCACCACCGGCATGCAGTAGGGGTAGCGCCGCCTGCCCGCGCGCCGCAGCGTCGTGGGCAGGCACAGAACTTGCCGCCCTGTTCCTCCACTCAACCAGGAGCCCCGCATGATCGACCACATCGGCATCACCGTTGCGAACTTTGAAGCCAGCAGGAAGTTCTACCTGGCCGCCCTGGCCCCGCTGGGCTACGCCATTCGCAAAGAACACCCCGGCGTCGCCGGTTTTGGCGCGGGCGACCCGAACGACGGCGGCGACCCGGGCGGCGATTTCTGGCTGGCCCAGGGCGAACCCGCCACGCCGCGCATACACGTGGCTTTCCGCGCGCAAAGCGTGGAGCAGGTACAGGCTTTCTACCAGGCGGCCCTGGCCGCTGGAGCGCGCGACAACGGCGCCCCCGGGCTGCGCCCCGAGTACCACGCCGACTATTACGGCGCCTTCGTATTCGACCCCGACGGCTATAACATCGAGGCAGTCTTTCACGGCGGCGTCGCGCGCTAGCCGGAGGGTCTCCAGCCGCGCTTTTTGTGTCTCTTTTCGTGTCTGGCTTCGTATCTGCCTTTTCGTCACTCGCCTTTCACGCCGCTACACCCGCTTTAACTCAGGAGGCAACCATGCAGCATTGTCTGAAGCTCGTCTTGCTGGCCGGCGCATTGGGTCTGGCCGCCGCCGCCCGCGCAGACGTCACCGTGCCGATGCATCTGGCCGGCGACAAGGGGCCCGGCTCCGAAATCGGCTCGGTCAGCCTGGCCGACAGCAAATATGGCCTGGTGCTCACACCCGCTCTGAAGGGGCTGCCGCCGGGCGTGCACGGCTTCCATGTGCATGAAAACGCCAGCTGCGACGCCAAGCAGCAAGACGGCAAGGCCGTGCCGGCCGGCGCGGCGGGCGGCCACTACGATCCCGACGGCGCCAAGAAACACGGCGCCCCCTGGAGCGACGACAGCCACCGCGGCGACCTGCCTGCCCTGTATGTGGGCGCCGACGGCTCGGCCGCCACGCCGGTGCTGGCGCCGCGCCTGAAACTGGCCGACGTGCGGGGCCGCGCCCTGATGGTGCATGCCGGCGGCGACAACCACAGCGACCATCCCAAGCCGCTGGGCGGCGGCGGCGGGCGCATCGCCTGCGGGGTGATCCCCAAGTGACGCGCGGGCAGCCCCGGCAAGAGCCGGGGCGCCTGCCTAGCCCGCCTGGGCTACCGGTTCGGCCACCGGGGCTTCCTGCCCGTCGATGGCGTACCGGATGGCATCCTCGATGCGGTCCAGCAGCAGGAACTTCAGCTTCGCGCGCGCCTCGGCCGGCACGTCGTCCAGGTCTTTCTCGTTGCGGCGCGGAATCATCACCGTGGTGATTCCCGCCCGCAGCGCCGCCAGGGTTTTTTCCTTGACGCCGCCAATGGGCAGCACCAGGCCGCGCAGGCTGATCTCGCCGGTCATGGCCACGTCCGAGCGCACCGGCCGCCCCGACAGCAGCGATGCCAGCGCCAGGAACATGGCCACGCCGGCGCTCGGCCCGTCCTTGGGCGTGGCGCCCGCCGGCACGTGGATGTGCACGTCGGTCTTTTCCAGCGAATCGCCGCTCCAGATCTTGGCCAGCGTCAGCGCCGCCTGGGCCGATTCTTTCATCACGTCGCCCAGCTGGCCGGTCAGGATCAACCGGCCGCTGCCGGGTGTCTTGCTGGCCTCGATGAAAAGAATGTCGCCGCCCACCGGCGTCCAGGCCAGGCCCGTGGCCACGCCCGGCACACCGGTGCGCAGCGCCACCTCGTTTTCAAAGCGGTGCGCGCCCAGGATGGCAGGCAGGTCGGGCGCATCGATGGCCACATGGGTGGCCTTGCCTTCGGCGATCTGCATGGCGGCATGGCGCAACACGGCGCCGATCTCGCGCTCCAGCTGGCGCACGCCGGCCTCGCGGGTGTAGTCGCCCACGATGGACGACAGCGCGGCATCGGACAGCTCGGCCTGCCCGGCCGTCAGGCCGTTGGCTTCGAGCTGGCGCCGCACCAGATAGCGGCGCGCAATCTGCACTTTCTCTTCTTCGGTGTATCCCGGCAGCTGGATGATCTCCATGCGATCGCGCAGGGGCCCCGGTATGGTTTCCAGCATGTTCGCCGTGCAGATGAACATCACGTGCGACAAGTCGAAATCCACGCCCAGATAGTTGTCGCGGAATTTGTGGTTCTGCTCGGGGTCCAGCACTTCGAGCAGCGCGCTGCCCGGGTCGCCATGGAAGCCCCCGGCGCCCAGCTTGTCGATTTCGTCGAGCATCACCACCGCATTATTGGTGCCGGCGCGCCGCATCGCCTGGATGATGTTGCCGGGCAGCGCGCCCAGGTAGGTGCGCCGGTGGCCGCGGATCTCGGCCTCGTCGTGCACGCCGCCCAGCGCCACGCGCTGGAACACACGCCCGGTGGCGCGCGCAATGGACTGCCCCAGCGACGTCTTGCCCACCCCGGGCGGGCCGGCGAAGCACAGAATGGGGCTACGCCCCTGCGGGTTGAGCTTGCGCACCGCCAGGTATTCCAGAATGCGGCGCTTGATCTTGTCCAGGCCGAAGTGGTCTTCGTCCAGCACCTTGCGCGCTTCGGCCAGGTCGATGGGCGGCTGCGGCTGCTGCTTCCAGGGCAGTTCGGTCAACCACTCCAGGTAGGTGCGCAGCATGGCCGATTCGCCGCTGGTCTCGCCCATGCGCTGCAGCCGGCCCAGCTCTTTGCGGGCATGGCTGAGCACCTCGTCGGGCATGCCGGCCGCTTCGATGGCGTCTTTCAGGCGGGCCACCTCGGCCGCGCTGTCGTCGACATCGCCCAGTTCTTTCTGGATCTGCCGCAGTTGCTCGCGCAGCACGGTCTCGCGCTGACGCTCGTCGAACTGCGCGCGCGTGCGGTCGCCGATTTCTTTCGACAGGCGCAGCACCTCGACGCGCCCGGCCAGCAGCTCGATGACCTGGTCCAGCCGGCGCGACAAGTCGAACGTTTCGAGAATGTCTTGCTTCTGCTCGGGCTTGATGTCGATCATGTGCGTGACCATGTCGGCCAGCAAGCCCGCAGATTCGATGCCGCGCACCACCCCGATGAGTTCGTCGGGCACATTCGGCAGCAGGGTAATGGCGTCGATGGCCTGCTCTTTAAGCTGCAAAAAGCGCGCTTCGGTCTGGCTGTCGTGGTCTTCGGCCGCGGGAATCTCGGCCACGCGCGCCACCATGAACGGCCAGCCGTCCAGGAATTCGAGCACGCGGAAGCGTGACTGCCCCTGCACCAGCAGGTGATGCGCGCCGTCCTGGCCGGTGATGTAGCGGGCGATCGGCCCTTCCGTGCCTACCCAGCGCAGGTCATCCGGGCCGATCTCGTCTTTGGACGGGTCGCGCTGCAGCAGGAAACCCACCGGATGCTCGTTCTTCACGGCTTCCTGGGCGGCCGCCACCGAAGAGGCTCGCCGCACCGTGACGGGAGAAAGCACGCCGGGAAACAGCACCGCGTCGCGCAGCGGGATGATGATGCGCGCGTCGTCGGGCAGAGTGCGGGTATCGCTCATGGAGCCTCCCTCATTTTGTTCAGGGTCAAGACCAGGCAGCCGTCCACCAGCTCGGACGACTCGGGTTCGAGCGCATGCAGGGGCAAGGGAATGCGGCGGCGAAAGCGGCCGTAGGGAATTTCAAAGCGGTGGATGCGGGCGTTGGCCGCGCAAGGCATGGGCCGCAGGCCCGACACGGTGATGCCGCCGGGATCGAAAGCCACCACCAGGGTATCGGCGGGCACGCCGGGCAAGGCCACATAGACCATGACGGCAGCCGGGGTTTCGATGACGTCCACCGGCGGCTCCCAGTGAGGGGCATCGGCGGGGCCGGCGCGCAGCAACTGGCGATGCAGGCGTTCGGCGTGTTCCAGCAGCGACAGCGCGTCGCCCCAGATCCAGGATGAAAAATCGCGCGATCTCATGAACTTGCCCTCGTGGCCATAGTTCGTATCTGGCGGCGAGTCGGCGTATTTCAAGCCATGCGCAAGGGGCGGGCGAGCCGCCGGCGGCGCCGCCGCGCCGGCCCGCGCAGCAAGCGCCGGACCGGCCCGTACGGTCATGATGCGCGCGCCGGGCGGCGCGCGCAACCTGCCAGGGTGGCAGGCGCGGGGTACAGAGGCGAACGCCGGCAAAGTGGCAGGCGCCGGCAGAGCGGCGAACGCCGGCAAAGCAGCAGGCGCGGACAGAGCCGCGAACGCCAGCCACGCAGCAGGCGCGGGCGGAGCCGCCAGGTGTCTGGCTCCGCAGGTGCCAGACACCGTCGTGCCGAGGCAGCCGTTGCATGCATCGTACGCCTGGTTCCCCGCGCAGCCAGACGCCCGAACCGCTCCGGTTCAGCCTACGCCTGCGCCGCCTCGACCGGGCGGCCGTAGAACGGATAGCTGGGGTCGTTGTAGCCCGGCGTGGACGCATGGCCGGGCGTCACCCACGCGTTCACCATGGCTTCTTCCTGCGGGGTGATCTGCAGGTCTAGCGCGGCGTAGTAGTCCTGCATCTGCGTCAGCGTGCGCGGCCCGGCGATCACGGCGGTGATCAGCGGATTGGCCAACACCCACGCGGTGGCGAAATGTCCGGGCCGCACGCCGCGCCCTTCGCAATAAGCCGTGAGTTCGGCCGCGATCTGCAGCGATTCCTCGCGGAACTCGGTGTCCAGGATGCGCTTGTCGCCGCGCCCGGCGCGGGTATCGGCCGCCGGGGGCTGCCCCGGCGCGTACTTGCCGGTAAGCACGCCCCGCGCAATGGGGCTGTATGGCACCACGCCCAGCCCGTAATGGCCACAGGCCGGCAGAATCTCGACCTCGGGGCCGCGGTTGAGCATGTTGTAGTACGGCTGGCACACCACTGGCTGGGGCACGCCCAGCTCACGGCACAGCCGGATGACCTCGGCAATGCGCCAGCCACGAAAATTCGACAACCCGAAACTGCGCAGCTTGCCGGCCCGCACCAGGTCGCCCATGGCGCGCACCGCCTCTTCGAGGTTTTCTTCGTGAAAATCGCGGTGCAGGTACAGGATGTCGATGTAGTCGGTGCCCAGCCGCGTCAGGCTGGCATCAACGCCCTGCATGATCCACTGGCGCGAATAATGCGAGCGGTTGGGCGCGCGGGCGACGGCATTGCCGATTTTGGTGGCCAGCACCCAGTCGTGGCGCTGCCCGGCCAGCAGCTTGCCCACCACTTCCTCCGAGCGGCCCTGGTTATAAACGTCGGCCGTATCGATGAAATTCAGCCCGGCCTCGCGCGCCGAGGCGACGATGCTCGCGGCCTCGTCGTCAGGCGTCTGCTGGCCGAACATCATGGTGCCCAGGCACAACGGAGAAACGCGCAGATTGCTGGCGCCGAGACGACGGTATTTCATGGCATGAAGTCCTGATCGGGTGGAAGGGAAAAACCACCTGCAAGCGTACTGCGAATGGCGCGCGGGCGCAGCGTGCGCCGGTGCTTCACGATCCGTGAAGGACTCTTTACGATTACGCACTACCGCCCGCGCGCCCTTCGCTCTTAAATTGAATGGTTCCCGATGGCGCCCTTACCGGCCCATATCTTCCATTCATACAAGGGAAAGCCATGACCAAGAGCGGCGTATTGCAGATTCCGTCAATGCGGGGCCGGTGTACGGAAGCTGAATGGAAAGCCCGCGTCGACCTCGCCGCCTGTTACCGGCTGGTAGAGTTGTACGGCATGGCCGACATGATGGCCAACCACATCTCGGTGCGCGTGCCCGACGAAGAAAACGCCTTCCTCATCAATGCCTACGGCATGATGTACGAAGAAATCACCGCGTCCAGCCTGATCAAGGTCGACCTGGCCGGCAACATCCTGGCCAAGCCCGATTTCGGCGAACTCGACTACGGCATCAACAAGGCCGGCTATGTCATCCACAGCGCCGTGCACGGCGCCCGCCACGACGTCGACTGTGTCATCCATACCCATAGCTGGGCCTCGATGGCCGTGTCGTCGCTGGCGTGCGGACTGCTGCCCAGCACCCAGACGGCAATGCGCTTCCTGAAGATCGGCTACCACGACTACCAGGGCGTGGTGCTGGACACCAAGGAACAGGCCTCGCTGATCGAAGACCTGGGCAACGGCGAAGCGCTCATCCTGCGCAATCATGGGGCCCTGACGGTGGGCCGCACGGTGGGCGAGGCCTTCAACTGGATGCACCGCCTGGAACTGGCCAGCCGCGCGCAACTGGCCGCGCAGGCCACGCAGCAGCCGCTGCAGCAAGTACCGCAACACATTCTGGAAGAAACCTGGAACAACTACCAGCCCGGAACGCGACGCCCCTACGGCGTCATGGAATGGCCGGCATTGCTGCGCAAGCTGGACCGGCTGGACAGCAGCTACCGGGAATGATCCACCCCATGAAAAGGAGAGAGACATGCGGGCAAGCTGCATTTCCATCGTGGCGGCGGGCGTGCTCGGCCTGGCCGCGGCCCAGCCCGCCCGGGCGGCCTACCCCGAGCGGCCGGTCAAGGTCGTGGTGGCATTTACCGCCGGCGGAACCACCGACAAACTGACCCGCGCCGTCAGCGAACAGCTGTCGCACCAGCTGTCGCAATCGTTCGTGGTCGAAAACCGGCCGGGCGCGGGCGGCAATATCGGCACGGAATACGTGGTGCGCTCGGATCCCGACGGCTATACGCTGATCGTCGATTCGGTAGGTCCGATAGCGGTCAACCCGTCGCTGACCAAACTGGGTTACGACCCGCTGACCGACCTGGTGCCGGTCGTGCAGATCGCCACCGTGCCCAACGTACTGGTGGTGCCGCCCGCGCTGCCCGTCAAGACCTTCGCCGACTTCCTGAAATATGCCAAGTCCAAGAAAAGCCTGAATTACGGCTCTACCGGCGTGGGCACCTCGTCGCACCTGTCCAGCTTCCTGCTGATGCGGGAAATTGGCGCGCAAGACGCCACGCACGTGCCCTACAAGGGCGCCGACGCCATCAACGACCTGCTCGCCGGCCGGCTGGACTTCATGTTTGCCACCGCGCCGTCGGTCATGGGGCAGATTCGCGCGGGCAAGCTGCGCGCGCTGGCTGTCAGCACCGACCAGCGCTCGCCCTCGCTGCCCGACCTGCCCACCGTAGCCGAATCGGGCTTCAAGGATTTCGACGCCGGGTCCTGGTTCGGCTTCTTTGCTCCCAAGGGCACCGCGCCCGAAGTCATCGCCATCATCAACAAGGGCGTCAATGCCGCGCTGCCGGCCTTGCACGACCAGTTGCTGAACGAGGGCGCCAACCCCGTGGGCGGCACGCCCGAGGCTTTCGGCAGATTCACCCGCATCGAACACGACAAGTGGAAAGCGATCGTGCAGCAAGCCAACGTCCGCGCCCAATGAGCGCCGGCGCGCCGCTGTGGCTGCTGTGTTCCGAGCAAGAAGCCGCCAGGCTGGCCCCGGACCTGGCGGCCATGGAGCGTGACATCGTGCCGTGTCACCCCGGCGACCCGCGGGCAGTGCTGGCCGACGTCGCGTTCGTTTCGCGTGACATCACCGGGCGCTCGACCAAATTCGAAATCCAGCCCGACACCGAACGCTTTTATGCCGCGCTGCGGGCCGCGCGCGGCCTGCGGTGGCTGCATGTGCACTCAATCGGCCTGGACCGCGAGGTCTACCAGGAAATCCGCCAGCGCGGGGCACGGGTAACGGCGTCGCATGGCGCGTCGGACGCCGTGGTGGCGCAAACAGCCATTGCCGGCGTGCTGGCGCTGGCCCGGCAGTTGCCGCGGCTGATACGCGCCCAGCAACGCCATGCCTGGGAACCGCTGCTCGACGAACACATGCCGCTCGACCTGGAAGGCCAGCAGGCCGTCGTGGTGGGCTGGGGCGGTATCGGACAGCGCATCGGGCAACTGCTGCAGGCGCTCGGCCTGCAGGTTTCGGTGGCGCGCCACAGCGGCGTAGCCGCCGGCCCCAACGTGCGTACCGTGCCCTACAGCGAACTGGGCGGACTCTTGCCCGGCGCGTCGTGGCTGGTGCTGGCCTGCCCGCTGACAGACAACACCCACGGCCTCATCGACGCCGGCATCCTGGCAGCCCTGCCGCCGCACGCCCGCGTGGTCAACGTGGCGCGCGGCCACGTCATCGACGAACCCGCGCTGATCGAGGCCCTGCAAGACCGCCGCCTGGGCGGCGCATTCCTGGACGTCTTCCACCACGAGCCCCTGCCCGCCGCATCGCCCCTGTGGGACATGGACAATGTCATCGTGTCGCCCCACAGCGCCGGTTTCTCGGCCGGCAATGCCGCGCGCGTACGCCAGATCTTCCTGGCCAACCTGCGCCACTGGCTGCAAGGCACCCTCTGACCCCGCTGGCTCGCCTGCCGCGACGCCAGCCAATTACCCAGCTCGTCCCCCAGATCCTTGACAGAGTCCCGGGGCGCCCGGCAGGGCCGGGGGCGGCGCGTTGGGCGGCGGGGCAGCCTGCGCAGCAGGCCTCGGGCGCCTGGATGCGCCCGAGCCCGACGCACGTGCGCCGCTCCCGGCCCTGCCGGGCGCCCCGGGACGGTGCAAGAAAAGAACCCCCAAAGCACAAAAACCCTTGCCCCCCAAACTAATTAAGGATAATATTTATCCTTAAGGACACCAAATATCCTCAATCAAAGGAGCGAGTAAATGACCCAACGCCTGAACTATGCCGAGCAGTCCCCCGAGTTGTTCAAGAAATTCGTGCAATTCAGCACCGCTCTGCACAGCGACACGATCGGGCAGACCATTGGCGACCTGATCCAGATCCGCGTTTCACAAATCAACGGCTGCGGTTTCTGCCTGGACATGCACATCAAACAAGCCAAGATCCACGGCGAAGGCGAACTGCGCCTGCACCATGTCGCCATCTGGCGCGAATCGACGCTGTTCACCCCGCGCGAACGCGCCGCGCTGGCCTGGGCCGAAGTACTGACCCGGCTGCCCGAAGGCGGCGTGCCCGACGACATCTACGAACACGCGCGCAGCGAATTCTCCGAAAAAGAACTCACCAACCTTACCTATCAGGTCATGACGATCAACGCCTGGAATCGCATCAACATCGCGTTCCGCAACGAGCCCGGTTCGGCCGACAAGGCGTTTGGCCTGGACAAGGCCGGTTTGAGCTGAGCCGCCAACGCCAAAAGGACATCGACATGATCAAGACCAAACTCGCCGCCGCCGCGTTCGCCTGCCTGGCCGTCGCCAGCGCGAGCGCCCATGATGCGCCCCTGGGCGGCCAGGCATCGAAAGTAACGCTGGTCTACCAGCACGAATTGCCCAACGTGCCTGGCAAGAGCATCAAGGGCGTACTGGTGGAATACGGCCCTGGCGGCTATTCCGAAGCCCACACCCACGCCAACAGCGCGTTTATATACGCCACCGTGCTCGAAGGCGCGATCCGCAGCCAGGTCAACGACGGCCCGGCCAAGGTGTACCAGGCGGGCGAGAGCTTTTCAGAGATGCCGGGTGACCGCCACGGCGTCAGCGCCAACGCCAGCAAGACCCAGCCGGCCCGCCTGCTGGCCGTGTTCGTCGTAGACACCGACGAAACCGAACTGACCACGCCGCTTAAATAAGAAATAAGAAGCAAGAGGCGCGTATTTGCACCGCGGGGCCCGCCGGCAATCGGCCGGGCCCCGCTGCAATCAGCCGGCCCGGTTCAGCACCCATTCGAACGTGCTTTGCCACAGGGCGGGCGGCACCTCGTCCGACAGGGTGTCGATCACATCCGCCAACGTTACCTCGCGCAGCGCGTTGCGCCATGCCTCGTCGGCGCGCCACATCACGCGCGCGATGGCGCACGGCTTGCTGTCGCAATGTCCCGACGGCCGGCACGGATTATTGACGCGGATGTTGTTGCAGGCGAATGTGCTGGCCCGCCCTTCCACCGCCTCGACAATATCCAGGAAAGTGATTTCCGAGCCTGGCCGGGCAAGCCGGTAGCCGCCGCTGGGCCCCAGCGTGGTTTCGACCAGGCCCGCCTGCGACAGCGCCTGCAGCGCTTTCGACAAATATTCCTTCGGGACGCCATGCAGTTCGGCCAGCGCCTTGGTAGACAGATACCGCCCCGGCGGCAGGCCGGCCAGGATGGCGCAACTGTGCAGCGCCCATTCGACCTGACTTTTGAGAATCATTCGCAACCCGCAAAATTAATGGCTGGCTTACCAGCATTGTTAATTAAGGATACTAGATATCCTCGAAACAGGGTAAACCGCGTGTCGTGGGCGCGCACACCCTGTAAACTGCCGGATTTTTGACTCTGGCGGCATGGTTCAAGCACCCCGGCGCACCGGCGTCAGCGGCCCCACACTCATACGCTTGCTGGCCCGTCTGACGGACGCCGATATTTCCGAATCCAGGCAGTCGCTTGCCGACCGGCTCAGCCTTTGGCTGGGCTGGACCGACGCCATCGCACTGTCGGCGGTGCTCGACGGCGGCCCACCGGCCGTGGCGCCGGGCGCCCAGGCCGACGGCGGCGCCGAGGCGCGCGAAGTCGAGCGCATGCGCAGCGCGCTGGCGCACGCCATCGCCGACGACCGGCCGTTTGCGGCGCCGCGTCCGCGCGGGCCGGCCGCCACGCAGGCAGCCCCCGCCGAGACTGAACCCGTCTACGCGACCTACCGCCAACGTTACCTGGCCTTACAGCAAAACATGGAAACCAGCATCGCCAAGACGCGCGCGCGCCTGCGCGCCCTACTGGCTGCCCAGGCCCCGGCCAAGGCTCGCCTGGCCATGGTGGACGCCATCATGGAACGCTCTCTGAGCCTGCACGAGCGCCGCCTGATGGGTACCATACCCGGCATGCTCGAAAAACACTTCGAACGCCTGCGTCGGGCCGCGCAAGATACCCAGGAGTCCGACATGCTTGACAGCGAGGCCTCCGCTCCCGCCCCCGCTCCCGCCCCCGCCGCGCCCGCGCCCTGGCTTGCCGCCTTCCGCGCCGACATGCGCAGCGTCCTGCGGGCCGAGCTGGACATCCGCCTGCAACCGATCGAGGGCCTGCTCGCCGCCCTGCGCGCCAACTGACCCGCATACCCATGATCCGATACATCGTTCCTTTCGTCGTTTTTCTTGCAGGCCTGGCCGTCGTGGGCTGGATCGGCGCCGGCTACGTGGGCTCGAACCCGCTGGCGCTGACCGTGGCCGCGCTGATCGGCGCCTTCTATCTGGCCGGCGCCGTCGAGTTGCAGCGCTATCAGCAGCGCACCGCCGCCCTGGCGCGCGCCGTGGCCGGCCTTGCCGACACCCCGCCCAGTCTGGCTGCCTGGCTCGACCAACTGCCTCCCGGCCTGCGCAACACCGCGCGCCTGCGCATCGAGGGCGAACGCGCCGCCTTTCCCGGCCCGTCGCTGACACCCTACCTGGTCGGGCTGCTGGTGCTGCTGGGCATGCTGGGTACCTTCCTGGGCATGGTCGCCACCTTGCGCGGCACCGGCATGGCCCTGGAGAGCGCGATCGACCTGCATGCCATCCGCGAATCGCTTGCCGCCCCGGTCAAGGGGCTGGGCTTCGCCTTCGGCACCTCGGTCGCGGGCGTGGCCACGTCGGCCGCGCTGGGCCTGCTGGCGGCGCTCGCCCGCCGCGAGCGCATCCATGCCGTGCAGCAGCTCGACACCAAAGTCGCCACCACCCTGCGCGTTTACTCGCCTGCCTACCAGCGCGAACAGGCCTTTGAGCTGCTGCAGCGGCAAGCCGACGCCATGCCGGTGCTGGCGGAACGCCTGCAGGCCATGATGGCCACCATCGAACAGCAAAGCCAGGCGCTGAACGAGCGGCTGGCGGCCGGCCAGGATACCTTCCACGACAAGGCTGACGCCGCCTACACGCGCCTGGCCGCCGCCATGGAGCAGGCGCTCAAGCAAGGCGTGGCCGACAGCGCCGCGGCCGCCGGCGCGGCCATCCGACCCGCCGTCGAGGCCACGCTGGCTGGCCTGGCGCGCGAGACTTCCGCCTGGCAGGACACGCTGGCGCAAACCGTGCGCCAGCAGCTCGACGGCCTGTCCGGCCGCTTCGAAGCCACCACCACCACCGTGGCCGACACCTGGACGTCGGCGTTGGCCGAGCATCAGCGTGCCAGCGAGGCGCTGGCACAAGGCCTGGGCGCGTCGCTGCAACAGTTCACGCGCACGTTTGAAGAACGGTCGGCCGGGCTGCTGGACAGCGTATCGGCCCGTTTGGAAGCCACCACGGCCGGCATGGCGGCAGCCTGGAGCGGCGCGCTGGCCCAGCAAGAAGAAACCGGCGCCAGGCTGGCGGGCGAGCACCAGCGCGCCCTGGCTGCCGCCACGGCTACCCTGGAACAGCATTCCGCCGCGCTGCTAAGCAACATCAGCCGGTCGCACGCCGACCTGCAGACCGAACTCGCGGCCCGCGACGAGCAGCGCCTGGCCGCCTGGCATGCGTCGCTGACGCAAACCGCGCAAGACCTCTCCGCGCAGACCCAGGCCCATGCGCGCGACACAATCGCCGAAGTGGCGCAACTGGTGCAGACTGCCGCCGAAGCCCCCAAGGCCGCCGCCGAAGTCATTGCCGAACTGCGCCAGAAGCTGTCCGACAGCATGGCGCGCGACAACGCCATGCTGGACGAGCGCAGCCGCCTGATGGAAACGCTGGGCACGCTGCTCGATGCGGTGAACCACGCATCGTCGCAACAGCGCACCGCCGTCGACGAACTCATCGCCACTTCGGCCGGCCTGCTCGAACGGGTCGGCAGCCAGTTTACCGAGCAGGTCGAACGCGCCGGCAGTCAGTTCACCGACAAGATCGACCGCGCGAGCACTCAATTCACCGAGCAGGCCGCGCACGCCAGCACGCAACTCACCGAGCAGGCCGAACGTGCCAGCGCCCAATTCACCGAGCAAGCCGCGCACGCCAGCACCCAGTTCACCGAACAGGTCGACCGCCTGGGCGCGCAGTTCACCAGCAAGGTCGAGGCTGAAACGGGCAAGCTGGACGGCATGGCCGCGCAAGTCGCCGTTGGGGCCGCCGAAGTCGCCAGCCTGGGCGAAGCCTTTGGCGCCGCCGTACAGACGTTCGGACAGTCCAGCGACAAGCTGGTGGACCACCTGCAGCGCATCGAGGCCGCGCTCGACAAATCCATGGCGCGCAGTGACGAGCAGCTTGCCTACTATGTCGCCCAGGCGCGCGAAGTCATCGACCTGAGCGTCATGTCGCAGAAGCAGATCCTCGAAGACCTGCAGCAACTGGCCGGACAGCAGGCCGCCGCGGGCAGCGAAACGGCATGAGAAACGAGATCGACGCCGGCGTAGAACCTACCGCCCCGGCCTGGGCGGTGTTCGGCGACCTGATGTCAGTATTGCTGGGCGCGTTCGTGCTGATCCTGGTCAGCGTGATCGGCGTGCAGCTCGAACTGTCGGCCCGGCTGGAATCGGAAGTCAAGCAGCGGCAGGAAGAAACCCAGCGGCGCATCGAACTGGAACAGGCCCTGGCGGGGCCGTTGGCCGCCGGCCGCGTCACGCTGGTAGATGGCCGTATCGGCATCAGCGGCAGCGTGCTGTTCGCGCTGAATTCCGACGAGCTGCAGCCCGAGGGCGAGGAAGTGCTCAAGAGCCTGGTCGGGCCGCTGTCGGCCTACCTGCAGGCGCGCGACGAAGTGTTGATGGTGAGCGGCTTTACCGATAACCAGCCGGTGCACGGCAACAACCGCCGCTTTGCCGACAACTGGGATCTGTCTGCCCAGCGGGCGCTGACGGTGACCCGCGCCTTGATCGAGCAAGGCATCGCGCCCGCCTCGGTATTCGCCGCCGCGTTCGGCGCCGAACAACCTGTGGCTTCGAACGACAGCGCCGAGGGGCGCGCCAGCAACCGGCGGGTAGAAATCGTGCCGGTCGCGCGTCCGTCTAAAGACAAGGCGCCGGCCCGTGGCTGACAGCGGCACCGCCGACATCCAGGCCATGCTCGACGCATGGCGCGAGCGCGGCGCCGACCGCGTCGACCCGCCGCGTTTCCAGCTGATCGCCGCGCTAGCCGGGCGCGCCGCCCGCCAACAGGGCGAAGCGCGCCGCATGCTGGATGCGCGGCTGGCCGAACTGGCTCGGCAGTATGAAGCGCAAGCCGCCAGTACCCCAGACGACGAACCCGCGCCGCAAGCCGCCGCGCCGGCCGCATCCGCCGGGCTGGGCAGCTTGCTGCACTACATCGAGAGCGGCGTGGCGGCAGACGCGCCAGCCCATGCCGATACCCGCGCGCGACGGCGCGGGGCGTATCCCGAACTGGATCTGCTGGACTACTTTCAGGCCACCTGGGCCCGCCTCAGCACCGACCGGCAGTTGCGCCAGTCGCAAGAGCAAGTGCACGAGAACGCCGGCCCGCTCAATTCCAACCACCTGGTGCACCGGGCGTTGTCGCTGATGCGCGAGGAGTCTCCGGGATACCTGCACCAGTTCCTGTCGTATCTCGACGCGCTGTCTTGGGTAGACCAGCTCAATAACAACGGCGCGCTGGCCGCCAAGCCCGCCCCTCGCGCCAAAAAAGGCGGGCGCGGCGCGCGCTGACGCGCCGGGAAAGCGCTAAGGCAGCGACCGGTCCAGCGCCGTGATGATCTCGTACGCGGCCCGCACCCGGGCCTCGACCGGAAAATTCCTGTTGGCCAGCAACACCACGCCCAACCGCCGCTGGGGCACGAACGCAATATAGGCGCCGAACCCGTTGGTCGAGCCTGTCTTGTTGATCCACGCATCGGCACGGGCCGGCTGCGGCGGCGCAATGCCCAGCACCGGCACGGCATCGTAGGTCAGGGTGGCCGAATTGCCGTCCAGCAGCGCCTGCAAGGCGACCGGATAAGGATATTGTTCCCAGATCAGGTCCTGGGTCATGGGCCCGGCCTGGAAGTAGCCGGCGTGAGTATCCATGATGGCGCGCCGCAAGACCGGGTCCAGCGCCCGCATGCCCATATTGGCCTGCATGAAGCGCACCATGTCGGCCGCCGTCGTCTTCACGCCGTACGCTTGCTGCCACAGTACGCCAGGCGCCAGCCGGATGGGCCGGCCGGCTTGTGTGTAGCCTTGCGCGTACGACGCCATGCGGGCGGCGGACACATTCAGGCAGGTGTCGGCCATGCCCAGCGCGGGGAACAACTGGCCTTCGGCCAGCGCGGCAAAATCCTGCCCCAGGCTGCGCGCCGCGGCCAGGCCCAGCGTGCCGATCCCCGGATTGGTGTAAGTGCGATACGTGCCCGGCGGGTACGTGGCGCGCCAGGCCCGGAAATAATCCATCAGTTGCGCCTCGTCGCGCACGCCATCCGGCACTTGCAGCGGCAGGCCGCCCGCGGTGTGCGTGCCCAGGTGCAACAGGCTGACCTGGCCGTACTCGGTGCCGCGCAGCTCGGGCAAGTGCTTGCCGATCGGGTCGGCCAGCGACAGCTGGTTGCGCGCCTGCGCCCAGGTAGCCAATAGGGCCGTGAACGTCTTGCTCAGCGAACCAACCTCGAACAGCGTTCCGGCTGCCACCGGCTGGCCGGTTTGCCGCGATTGCACGCCATAGTTCAGCACCAGGGACGTGTCCTGAGCCACGACGCCCACCGCCATGCCAGGTATGTCGTACTGCTGCATCACCGGCTTGACCACGCCATCCACGGCGGCGCGAACCCGCGCCTGCCGGTCATCGGTCTGGCCGCCCGCCACGGCAGAGGCAGCCGCCGCCAGCAAGGCCGCCGCGGCACAAAAACGATGGAACCTCATTGCCACGACTCTCTCCATGCGCCACGCGAAAGCCGCAAGATTAACGCGCCCGGCATCAAGGCGCCGGCGTCACTGCGCGCGGCCGGCGCACCACTCGCAGCTTGCCGCTGTCGCCGCCGCCGCAAAACAAGCGATCCGCACCGTCGGATTCCAGCCCCGACACGCCCTTGCCGGCCGGCATGGCCAGGCTGGCCAGCACTTGCCCGGTACGCGCGTCGATCTGCCGCAGCTCGCTGGCATCGTCTTCCCAGGTGCCATGCCACAGCTCGCCATCGACCCAGGTCACCCCGGTGACATAGCGATTGGACTCCAGCACGTTCAGCACCTTGCCGGTTTCCGGATCGACCTGATAGATCTTGCGGTTCTCGAAATGCGCCACCCACAACATGCCGTCGGCCCACGCCAGCCCGGAATGGCCTTCGCCTTCGGGAGTGGGCACGCTCGCCAGCACCTTGCCGCTGTGCGGGTCGATTTTCTGGATGCGGTCGCCCGCGATCTGGAAAAACACTTTGCCGTCGAAAGCCGTGCCGGCCGGCGTCGCGGCTTCGATACTGCGCGCGGCCTGGCCGCTGTCCGGGTCCACGGCGAGCAGAGCGGCGCCGGTGGCCAGCCAGACATGGCGGCCGTCGTAGGTCACGCCATTGACCTGATCGGCGCCCGCGCCCGCTCCAGGTCACCCAGTTGCGCCATGGCAATGCCGCGCAGCGCCAACCCGGACGCATCGTCGCGCAGCGCAACGTGCTTGAGCGCTTCGAGGGGCCTACCGGCAGCCAGCGCGCGGGCGGCGGCGGCAATCAGCTGATCCATGGAAATCCCGCCACATTTGTCACTCCCCCCGGATGATGCGGCGATCCTAACCTATCACCAAGGGTTCAGCCAGGCGCCGCCCGGCAGCCCCGCCGACACACGACTTTACGGAGCAAGCCACTATGACAGCACATACCACCGGAACCCGCGAGGCCTGGCTGGCCGAACGCCTGGCCCTGCTGCAGGCCGAAAAAGAACTGACCCGCCGCGGCGACGAGCTGGCCCGGCGCCGCCAGGCGCTGCCCTGGGTGCGTATCGACAAGCCATACCGCTTCGATACCGAGGCGGGTCCCGCAACCCTGGCCGACCTGTTCCAGGGCCGTTCGCAGTTGCTGGTGTACCACTTCATGTTCGGCCCCGACTACCAGGCCGGCTGCCCGTCGTGCTCGTCCATCGCCGACGGGTTCAACGGCATCGTCACCCACCTGGCCAACCACGACGTCATGCTGACCGCCGTGTCGCGCGCCCCGCTGGACAAATTGACAGCCTACAAGCAGCGCATGGGCTGGACGTTTCCATGGGCCTCGTCGGCCGGCAGCGATTTCAATGCCGACTTCAACATCTGGTTCACCGAAACCCAGCAGCGCGACGGCGACATCAATTACAACTACCGGCGCGAATCGGAGTTCGCGTGGCGGGACGGGCAGCAAGGCGGCGGGCAAACCGCCGAAGACCGCATCGCCGCCATGTGCGGCACCGATGCCGCCACCTTCCAGCGCGACCGCCCCGGCATGAGCGCTTTTGTGCGGGAGGGCGACGCCGTCTGTCACACCTATTCCGCCTACGCGCGCGGCCTGGACGGACTTTGGGGCATGTACCAATGGCTGGACCGCGCACCGAAGGGCCGCAACGAAACCGGCGTATGGTGGCGCCGCCACGACGAATACGCGCAGCGCTGAGAGCCGCCATGCGCGCCAGCCTCCCGGGCGCGTCGATTACCGCGCGCCGCGATCCGCCCCATGATGCCGCGGGCCGGTTGGCATTCGTGGGTCTGCTGGCGCGATTGATTTCGGCACACCCGGCCGATACAACGCTTACCACGCCTTGCAATTTTCATGGTCCCGCGCCGTCGTCGCGGCGGGGGATGCAACGCCTTTACACAGTCGGTCACGAATAAGCGCTTTGGTCACGATTAAGTGATTTCGAAGCCATTACAGAAACGTCCGAACTGCCTTGCTCTGTGCATAAATGGGCGCGAGTGCGCTGAATCACCCGCGCACTATTGAAGGAGCAACCGCCATGAAAACGATCGCAGCACTGCTGGTCATGGCCACCACGCTTGCCGGATGCATTGTGGTGCCCAGCCACCACCACCACGGGCATTACCGCTCGGGCTCCGCGTATGCGTACCCCGGACCGCCGGCGCATTACCACGGCGGCCCGCGCCATTACCGATATTGACCTTCCTGTCGGGAGCACGACATGAACACATTCCAACGATTGTCCGCCACGCTGCTGGCCGCGGGCGCGCTGCTGGCCATCGCGGCCGCGCCCCGTCCCGCGCTGGCCGACGTATCCATCAGCATCGGCGTGAACGCCTGGAACGAGCCTCCGCCGCCATTTCCCGCCTACAGCCAACCCATGATTCCGGGCCCGGGCTACATCTGGACCCCCGGATACTGGGCGGTGAATCACCAAGGCTATTACTGGGTGCCGGGCGCGTGGGTACTGCCGCCCTTCGTCGGCGCGCTCTGGACACCGGGCTACTGGGCTTACGCCGGCAATGCCTACCGGTGGCATCCAGGCTACTGGGGCCGCCAGGTGGGTTATTACGGCGGCATCAACTACGGCTTCGGCTACATCGGCACCGGCTACCACGGCGGCTATTGGAAGCGCGACCGCTTCTACTACAACCGCGAGGTGAACAACATCAATGTCACGCGCATCACCAATGTGTACAGCCGCAAGGTCGTGGTCAAACACGACGACCATCGCCGAGTCAGCTACCACGGCGGGAAAGGCGGCATCCAGCGTGGCCCCACCAAACACGAAATCGCGGTGCAACGCGAACACGACCGCCGCCAGGCGGCACGCGAGGCCGAGCGCCGGCGCGATGCCGCGCACGAACGGCAAGGGCGCCAGCAACACGAGCAGCGCCAGCGTCAGGAAGCGCAGCACCGGCAGCAAGAGCAACGCCAGCGTCAGGAAGCACAACGCCAGCAGCAAGAGCAGCGCCAGCGTCAGGAAGCACAACGCCAGCAGCAAGAGCAGCGCCAGCGCCAGGAAACGCAGCACCGGCAGCAGGAGCAACGCCAGCGCCAGGAAGCGCAGCACCGGCAGCAGGAACAACGCCAGCGCCAGGAAGCGCAACGCCAGCAGCAACAGCAGTCAAGGCAGCGCCAGCAAGCCGAGCAACGGCAGCAGCAGGTACGGCAGCAGCAGGCGCGCCAGCAACAAGACACGCGCCGCCAGCAGGCGCAACGCGAAACCGCCCGCGCGGATCGTGGCTCGGGCGGCGGGCGGTCCGGTGGAGGCGATCACGGCGGCCGGGGCGGCCGCGATCGTTGATGCCGCGCGTCGCGGCCGTTGACGCTAGGCCGGCTTGTTGACCCGGTTCGCCAGCTCGCGCCCTGCCACGCACGCGTCCACGTTGGCCGCCATCGCTTTTGCGCGCCGCGCGATGGTGCCGGTGGTCCAGGCCGACATATGCGGCGTCATGATGACGTTGTCGAGCCGGGCAAACGGCAGCCGCGAAGGCTCGGCCACCTCGCCTGCGCGCGACGGATACTGGTACCAGGTATCGATGGCCGCCGCGCCGATGCGTCCGCGCAGCAAGGCCTCGTACAAAGCCTGCTCGTCCACCACCGGCCCGCGTCCCACATTGATCAGCATGGCGTGGGCGCGCATCCGCGCAAAGGCCGCCGCACCGACCAGCCCCTCGGTTGCCGGCATCAGTGGCAACGACACCACGATGTAATCGGACTGCTGGTAGAAGCCGTCCAGCGCGTCCAGGCCAAACCACGCGTCCACGTCGCCTGAAACCGGCACCGGGCTGCGGTTGGCGGCCAGCACGCGCATGCCGAATGCCTTGGCGCGCCGGGCGATGGCCTGGCCGATGTGGCCATAGCCCAGCAGCCCCAGCGTCGCCGCGCCGATCTCGTCGTGCAAGGCGCCCGGCGAGCCCGCCCTATAGTGCCAATCGCCGCGCGCCAGGCGCACATGAGCGTCCTCTAGCGGCACGCACCGGCTCAGGATGGCGGCCATCACGTACTCGGCGATGGCCGGGCCGTGCCCGTGGCAATTGCAAACAGCGGCGCCGTCCGGCAGCACCGCCATATCGATGCGGTCGTAGCCTGCCGCGCACACCTGGTACAGCCTGGCGCGCTCGGGCCGGGGCATGGTGGCATCCAGGCGGTTGCCGACAATTACATCGGCCTGCCGGTACGCCTGGATGTCGGCCGCCGCCGACAGCTTGTCCGGCACAACCTGGATGCGGGCGGCCGATACCAGCGCGGCACGGAAATCCGCCAGATACGTCGCGGCATTCTGGCCGTGGAACACAATATCGATCATGACACTTCCAATGAAATCGCGGCGGCCGCGCGGCCGCCTTTTCCAGCGCCTAAGCCTCCTGGAGAAACCTCAGCCGTGCAGCGCCGTGGGAAACGGCACGCCCAGCCGCTGGCTCCAGGGTTCGAGCGCGGCGGAAATGTCGGCGCCCAGCCTCACCCCGTGACGGCGCTGCCGTTCGGCGCGAGCCAGGGCCGCGTCCCCCGGCACGCGCACCGGCCGGGCCGGGTCGATGGGGCGGGCGGCGCGCGTGGCGTCTGCCAGAGCCTGCATCTCGTCCAGGAAAATATCGCGCCCCGCAAAGGCATCAGGATCGATCACCTGCAACAGAAAGCCCTGGGCCTTCTCGCCCGACAGGCGTCCCAGCCCCGACAGGCCCAGCGACATCGCGCCCACCAGCATCGCCATGGCATAGCCTTTGTAGCCATGATCCATGCCGCCCAGCGGCAAGATGGTGCCTGGCGGGTCGGTGGCCAGGGCGCCGGGATCGTCGGTCACCCGCCCGTCCGCGCTCAGCAGCGCGGGCCAGGGCAGCCGCTCGCCGCGCGCCTGCACCTGCTTGACGAAACTGTTGCTGGTCAGCGAGGTCGTGGTGTCGATCAGGATCGGCGTGCCGCGCGTCGGAATGCCGGCGGCTATGGGTTCGCTGGTCAGCACCGGGTCCAGCCCGCCAAATGGCGCCACCGAACGCACCTTGGTGTCGGTGGCCCACAGCAGGCACAAGTAGCCGGCGTCGGTCAGGTCGGGCAGGTAGACCTGCAACGCGCCGATATGCTGGCTGTGCCGCACGGCGATGCTGACCATGCCTTGCGCAGGCACGCGCTGCAGGGCCGCCTGGATGGCCTGGTGCAACACCCAATGGCCCGGCAGCATCGCGGCATCCCATAGCAGGCAGGCGCCCTTCTCCGATATGCGGCGGATCTCGCCGCGGCGCTGGGTGGCGCCTTCCGAAATCTCTTTCAGATAGCGTGGCAGCAGCGCCAGTCCGTGCGTGGCATGGCCGTACAGATCGGCGTCCACGACGCGGCGCGCCACCACGGCGGCGATGGGCGCGTCGACATCGACCGCCAGCAGGCAGTGTTGCGCGAACTGGACCAGCGCCTCTTCGGCGTAGCAGAAATCAGCCATGACAGTATTGGGTTCCGGGCATCATGCCGGCACGGCGCCGGCGGCTTGCTCGCGGCCGGCGCGCAGCCACTTGGGCTGTGGCGTGGCCGCCAGCAGGCTGCGGGTGTACGCGTGCGCGGGTTGATTGAAGATGGCCGAGGTGGCCCCCTGCTCGACGATCTTGCCCTGCCGCATCACGATGATGCGGTCGGCGAAGTGCCGCACAATGGGCAGGTCGTGCGTGATGAACACATACGACAGGCCCAGACGGGTGCGCAGGTCGGCCAGCAGGTCTATGACTTGCGTTTGGATCGACACATCCAGCGCCGACACCGCCTCGTCGCACACCACCAGTTCCGGTTCGCTGGCCAGCGCGCGGGCAATGGCGATGCGCTGCCGCTGCCCCCCTGAAAACTGGTGCGGGTAGCGCGGCGCATGGTCGGGCCGCATGCCCACCAGTTCCAGCAGCTCGGCCACGCGGTCGCGCCACCGCGACTTGGCCAGAATGTCGCCATGAATCGCCCAGGGTTCCGAGATGATTTCCTGCACGGTCATGCGCGGATTCATCGACCCGAAAGGGTCCTGGAACACCATCTGTACCTTGCGCCGGAACTTGCGCATCTGGCGCTCGTCCATGTCAAAGATGTTCACGCCGTTGTAATAGGCCGCGCCCGAGGTCGCCTCGAACAGGCGCAGCAGCATGCGGGCCACGCTCGATTTACCCGAGCCCGACTCACCCACTATGCCCACGGTTTCGCCGCGGCAAACCTCGAAGCTGACGTCGTCCACCGCGCGCAGCACCCGCTTGCCGGCGAACGCGCCCGACCTCAGGCGGTATTCCTTGACCAGGTGCTCCACGCGCAGCACCGCCTCCTGGGCCACCACGCCGGAGCGGCGATTCGACGCGTCGGCCAGGTCGCCGTGCGGCAGGGCCGAGGTCAGCGTGCGCGTGTAGTCATGCCGGGGATTGGTGAACACCTCGCGCGCGTCGCCCGCTTCGACGATCTTCCCGGATTTCATGACGATGACGCGGTCGGCCATCGAAGCGGCCACCTCCAGGTCGTGCGTGATCATGATCAGCGCCATGCGGCGCTCGCGCTGCAGGTCACGCAGCAGGTCCAGGATCTGCGCCTGCACGCTGACATCGAGGGCCGTGGTCGGCTCATCGGCGATCAGCACGTCGGGCTCCAGCGCAATGGCCATGGCAATCATCACGCGCTGGCGCTGACCGCCCGAGAACTGATGCGGATAAAAGTCGACGCGCAGCTCGGGCTCGCGTATGCCCACGCGGGCCAGCAGCTCGATGGCGCGTGCGCGCGCCTGCCGGGCATCCGCTGCCCCATGGTGCTGAAAGACCTCGGCGATTTGCCGGCCCACCGTGTACACGGGGTTCAGGTAGGCCAGCGGGTCCTGGAAAATCATGGCGATCTTGCAGCCGTTGATGCGGCGCCGCGCCTCGTCGTCCAGGCGGGTCAGGTCCTGGCCCTGGAACAAGATGCGGCCCTGTACGATATCGCCGGGCGGGCAATCCACCAGCCCCATCACCGTGCTGGTGCTGACGCTCTTGCCCGATCCGCTTTCTCCCAGAATGACCAGCGTCTCGCCCGCGTGCACGTGGAACGACACATCGTCCACGGCGCGCGCCGGCTCGCCGTCAGACAGGAAGTCCACGGTCAGCCCGTCGATGCGCAGAATGGGCTGTTTTTCTGCTTCGGTATTCATCGTGCCGCCTTCTTCAATTTCTGCAACCGCCAGCGCTGCTGGGGGTCAGCCACAGTGCGGGCCCAGCTTGACAGGATGTTGAGCGAGAGCGTGGTAAGCATGATGGCCAGCCCCGGCCAGAACGCGATCCACCAGGCCGTGGACAAGTAGCCGCGTCCGTTGGCCACCATCGCGCCCCAGGTGAACTCGGGCGGCTGGATGCCCAGTCCCAGGAAGCTCAGCGCCGACTCGGCCAGGATGACAGTGGCGAAGTCGATGGCCGATATGGTCATCAGCGTGGGCACGACCAGCGGGGCGATGTGGCGCAGCACGATGCGCGCCGAGCTGGCCCCCATCGAGCGCGCCGCGCTGACGAACATGCGCTCGCGCAACTCCAGCACCTCGGCGCGCGCCGTGCGCAAATAGACCGGCATGCGGGTGATGGCCAGCACAATCACCAGGTTGGTGACGCTGGGCCCCAACGTATACAGCACGATCAACGCCAGCAGCAGCGACGGAAAGCTCATGATGATGTCGGCGCCGCGCTGGATGACGTGGCTGTACCAGCTTTCGGTGTAGCCCGCCACCAGTCCGAGCAGCCCGCCCGTCAGCATCGAGGCGCAGACCGCCGCGGCGGCAATGCCCAGGGTATTGCTGGCGCCCACCACCAGGCGCGGCAGAATCGGGCGGCCCAATGTGTCGGCGCCCAGCACATACAGCCAGCCCGCATCCAGGCCGAAGGGCGCCATGTTGCGGTGGCGCAGGCCCAGCTTGGTGGCGGCGTCGCCCATCAGCCATGGGCCCAGCAGCGCGGCCAGCACCAGCAGAACCAGGAACATGGCGGCGGCCAGCGCCAGCCTGTCGCGCTTCAGGTAGCAGAACAGCAGCCGGGCGCGGCCTGGCCGCGCCGGCGACATCGCTTGAACAGTGGATGGAATCGCAGACATGATCAGTACCGCACACGTGGATCGAGCACCGCGTACAGCAGGTCGATCAAGATGTTCAGGATGAAGATCGCGGTCGCGGTGACCAGGATCGTCGATTGCACCACCGCGAAGTCGCGCTGAATGATCGAGTCGATCATCAGCTTGCCGATGCCCGGCCAGCCGAACACCGACTCGACGATGACCGCGCCGTTGACCAGCCCCGTGGCCAGGTCGCCCGCCACGGTAATGACGGGCAGCAGTGAATTGCGCAGGGCATGGCCAAACACCACCACGCGGCGGGGCAGGCCCTTGGCGCGCGCGGTCTTGATATAGGGCGAGGCCAGCGAAGTCAGCATGGTGCCGCGCACCACCTGCACGAGCAGGCCGAAGGGGCGCAGCATCAGCACGAAAATCGGCATGACCCAGAATTCCCAGCCTCCCGTGCCCGATGTAGGCAGCACGCCCATGCCCACGGCGAACACCAGGATAGCCACGATCGCCACCCAGAAGTCCGGCGCGCTGGCGCCAGCCAGCGACACCACGGTGGCGATGCGGTCGAACAGCCCGCGCGGCCGGGCCGCGGCCAGCGCCCCCACCACGATAGCCAGCGACAGCGACAGCAGCATGGCCACGAAGGCCAGCTTCAACGTCTGGGGGAACGCTTCCAGCGCCACTTCAATGGCCGAGCGGTGCTGCCGCATCGACTCGCCGAAATCCAGCCGCAGCAGGTCGGCCAGGTAATTCCAGAACTGGATATAGATGGGCTGGTCGAGCCCGTGCAGATGGGCGAAGGCCGCGCGCGCCTGCGGCGTGGAATCCAGCGGCAGGTACAGTGCGGAAGGATCGCCGGTCAGGCGGGTCAGGAAGAAAACCAGGGTCAGCAGACCCAGTATCGAGATGACGCTATAGGACGCCCGTCGTCCAAGATAATGCAGCATGATCGGGTCCTTGGCTTGCTGGGAAGGCAGCCGCCGGAACCGCCGCCGCGCCTGCGCGGGCGGTGGCTCCGGCGAAGCGCATCAGTCTTTGAACTGAATGTTCGCGAGGGGGATCTCGCTGTTGGTGGTGATGTCCGGCTTCCAGTCCAGGCGCTTGCCCACGCGGGTGTAGCCGATCATGTGGAACATGGGAATGTCCGGCACGACCTCGGTGCGCATCTGGCGGAAAATCTTCTTGAAGCCGTCTTCGCGCGCCTGGCCGGTGGCCGCCATCGCGGCGTCGATTTCCTTGTCCACGGCCGGATCATTCAGCGTGGAGTACTGGCCGCTGGAACGGTAGAAGATAGGAATCGTGAACGCCGCGTCGCCCTTGTTGTTGTCGTGCATCATCTGCACCAGGTTGGCGCCCCGCTCGGCGGGGAACGGCTTTTGCAGATAGCGCGTCCAGTCGGCCACGTCCAGCATCACCAGCTTGACGTTCAGGCCCACCCCCTGCCACATCGTCATCATGGCCTCCATGGCTTCCGCGCCGTTGGGGTAAATGCCGTTGCGGCCGATCAGCTTGATCTCGGTATCGACTTTCACGCCATCGGCCTTGGCGGCCGCCACCAGTTTCCGGGCCTGGTCGGCGTCGTACTTCCAGGCCTCGAGCTTGTCGTCGTGGCCAATGATGCCTGGCACCACCATCTGCGAGGCGCGCTGGATGTCGTCGCCAAACAGCTGGCTCAGGCCGTCCCAGTCAATGGCGAGGTTCAGCGCCTTGCGGATGCGCACGTCGTCCAGCGGCGGCTGTTCGAGGTCGATGCGGATAGCGGTGGTTTCCGAATTCAGGTAGGCGAAATCGGTCTTGGGGTTAGAGGCGTCCTGGATGGCGATGGACGGCGTCAGGTCGGCTTCGCCGGTTTCCACCATGGCGGCGCGAATCGACGATTCCTGGCGCCACACGTAGGTCGCCTTGGTCACCACCGGCTTCTTGCCCCAGTAGCCGGCAAACGGGTCCAGCACCACCGTCTGCGGGCTGAAGGTCGTGAGCTTGAAGGGGCCGGTGCCGATCGGGTCGTTCACGGCCTTGTCCACCGGCGTATTGGGCGACACGACCATCACCACGCTCAGCAGCGTGGGCAGGATGGGCTGAGGCCGGTCGGACTTGATCTCGACCGTGTAGTCGTCCAGCGGCTTGACCGTCAGCTTGGCGTTGCCGAACTTGGCCATGTTGTTGCAGGTCAGCTTGCCGCCCGTCATGCGTTCGATGGAAAAGGCCACCGCCTTGGCGTTTAGGTCGGCGCCGTCATGGAACTTCACCCCTTGCCGCACCTTGAAATGCCAGGTGTTCGGATCGACCTGCTCCCAGCTGGTGGCGAGCTTGGGCATGGCCTTGCCGGTCTTGGCGTCGATGACAGTCAACGACTCGGTGACGTTCTGGTTGAGCACCTGGCCGACGTTGGTCATGATGCTGCCGCAGGGTTCCAGGTTGGCCGGCTGCTCGGGCAGCACGATCCGCACGTCATGATTGCCGCCCTGCGCCAGGGCGGGACCCGCCGCGCCGGCCAGGATGGCCGCCGAGACAAGTGAAACGATGCCTGCTGGGTTCATGTCTTCCTCCGTTGGGGGTTGTGCAACAGTCTTGCGCTGTTCTTGTCGGCGATTGCCGGTGGCGGACCGCGCCGCGGCGCGGTCCAGTGCAGGCTGCCGCGCCGTTCAGCTGCCGGCGTTCGCGATGAGCGCCTTCAGCATGTCTTTCTCTTGCGGCGTCAGGTTGGTAAGCGGCGCGCGCACCGGCCCCGGCGTGTGGCCGATGAGCTCAACGCCCGCCTTGATGATGGACACCGCATAGCCCTTTTCACGGTCGCGGATGTCGGCGAACGGAAAAAAGAAGCTGTCCAGGATCTGCGCCATGGTGGCTTCGTCGCCGGCCTTGAGCGCCTTGTAAAAGCGCAGCGCCAGTTCGGGCACAAAGTTGAAGACCGCCGACGAATAAGTGCTCAGGCCCAGGCCATTGAAACCCTGCGCGAACAGTTCATGCGTGGGCATGCCGCCGATGTAGCTCAGGCGGTTTCCCAGCTTGGCGGTAATGCGGCGCACCAGCCCGGTCTGCCCGGTGCCGTCCTTGAAGCCGACCAGATTGGGGCAGGCGTCGGCCAGGCGCGCCACCGTGTCGGCATTGGCCACCGAATTCGAGCGGTTGTACACAATGACGCCCAGGCCGGTGGAATCGCACACTGCTTTGACGTGCTGGTAGATGCCTTCCTGCGGCACTTCCATCAGGTAATGGGGCAGCAGCAGCAAGCCATCGGCGCCCGCCTGCTCGGCGCGGCGCGCAATGTCTTTGGCCAGCTCGGTGCCATAGCCGCAGCCCGAAATAATGGGCACGCTGCCCGCCGCTTCTTTCGCGGCGCGGGTCACCTCGCCGATTTCCTGCGGCGTCAGGGAAAAAAGCTCGCCCGTGCCGCCCGCGGCAAACAGCGCCGCGGCGTCGTAGCCCGACAGCCATGCAACGTGCTTCTGGTAGCTGGGCAGGTTCAGACTGAAGTCAGCATTGAAGTGCGTGACAGGAAACGACAACAGCCCGGACGCGATACGAGCCTTGAGTTCTTGGGGGGACATGCGTGCCTCTCAGTGTCATAGTATGTATTTCCAAGAAATCATATTATGACTTTTGAAGGCACGTCAATCGGTTTGTGCGGGCACCGGGCTGCGGCGCGTCAGCGAGCGGTAACGCTGGATACCAATCAGCAGATGACGGCGCATGGCGTCGCGCGCGCGGTCCACATCGCTGGCGAAAATCGCCTCGGCGATCTCGGCGTGTTCAGCCAGAATGGTGTGGTCGCGGTTGGGCAGCGGATCTACCCCGCCCATCACCGTGCGGAACTTCACGCGCGGAATCATGCGCCGGCCGATATGCTCCAGGAAGGTCTTGAACCGGCTGTTGTTGGTGGCTGCCGCAATGGCCATGTGAAAGCGGAAATCGGATTCGTCGGTGGAGCGGCCTTCGGACATGAGTTGCGCGAAGTTATCGAGCTCGGCCTGGATTTCCGCTTCCTGCGCGGGCGAACTGCGCGCCGCCGCCAGCCCGGCCGCCTCGACTTCGATGCCGATGCGCAATTCAAGCTCTTCAATAATGTCCGAGATCTTGTCGGTGGCGTGCGAGAACAGCGTCAGGGTTTCGTCCGACTGCTGCGGCCCCAGCACGAAAACGCCAGCCCCCTGGCGGGATTCCAGCAAGCCGTCGGCGCGCAAAGTGGCCACGGCTTCGCGAATGACCGTGCGGCTGAAGCCGAATTTTTCTACCAGCACCTGTTCGGTGGGCAGTTTGTCGCCCGGGGCGTACATGCCGCCCTCGATACGCGACCGAAGCTCGTCCGCCACCTGCGACGAAAGGGTTTTCTTTCTTGCCTGGGCGGGGGGAGGGGCTTTCATGGGGTTCTCCTGCGGCACAGCGCGTTGAAGGCCATCATATCACTTGACCATAGCCATCATATGAACAATAAGCAGATGCCTGCGCATCCGCGCCGGGCCAGATAGTAGCGCTGTGCGGCGAGCCCAGGGAATTGTTCCAGGACGGAAAAGAAGTTCTGCATGGCGCCCCGTTTTTCGCGCCCCGGGCCGGGAACAGAATGCAGGCTTCCAAGATGCCGGCGTCCAACATACAGGCCGCCACCGCCGGAGCACACGCAATAACGTCCCGTCCGCCTTATTCCGTATCGAGCAACCCATGAATCGACCTTTCCTGCTGTCGCGGTTTGGCCGCCGGCCAGCCGCGGCGCTTGCCGGCGTGATGCTGATCGCCATGTCGCTGCGCGCGCCGTTGACCGGCATCGCGCCGTTGATTGACCTGATCCGCATCCAGCTGCACCTGAGCGCGGCTGCCGCCGGCATGCTGACCACCCTTCCGCTGCTTGCGTTCGCCATGGTGTCGCTGGCCGCGCCGCCACTGGCCGGCCGCTACGGGCACGAACGCAGCCTGTTTGCCGCGATGGCCTTGCTGGGCTTGGGGGTGCTGCTGCGGTCGGCCGGGTCGGTCTTCTACCTGTTCGCCGGCACCGCTCTGGCCGGCTGCGCCATCGCCATCGGTAACGTCCTGCTGCCCAGCCTGCTCAAACGCGACTTCCCGGAACAGGCTGCCGCCCTCACCGCCGCTTATGTGCTGGCCATGAGCATCGCCGCCGGCCTGGCTTCGGCCATCGCCATTCCCCTGGCCGGCGTGTCGGGCGGAAGCTGGCGCTGGCCGGCGCTGGCCATGGCGGCGCCGCCGCTGCTGGCGGCGCTGGCATGGGCGCCCCAGCTGGCGCGCCCCCGGCAGCGGCCCGCGACTGGCCTCGCAGCCCCGGCCTGCGGCGTATGGAGTTCACCCCTGGCCTGGCACGTCACGTGCTACCTGGGCCTGAATTCGTTTGTCTTCTATGTGTGCATCGGCTGGCTGCCCGCCATTCTGCACGATGTCGGCTATACCAGCGCCCAGGCGGGCGCCCTGCATGGGCTGCTGCAGTTGATGTCCGCCGTGCCCGCGCTGTTCGTCGCGCCACTGCTGCGGCGCATGCGAGATCAGCGATTGCTGGGCGGCAGCGCCGCTCTATTGTCGCTTGCCGGCCTGGCCGGATTGCTCGCGTTGCCTGGCTGGAGCCAGGCCTGGGTGGTGTTGCTGGGGTTGGGCACCGGCGCCGGTGTCATTCTGGGGCTGGCGTTCGTCACCCTACGCACCAGCGGGCCGCAATCCGCCGCCACCCTGTCGGGCATGGCGCAATGCATGGGCTACTTACTTGCGTCGGCGGGGCCAGTGCTGGCCGGCGCCCTGCACGAAGCCACCGGCGGCTGGCATGCCGCGCTGTTACTGTGCGCCCTGCTCAGCTTGCTGATGGCGCTGGCCGCGCTGGGGGCCGGCCGCGCGGCGGTGGTGGACTGCCCGCTCGCCGGCATTGCACGCATTGCCGCGGCCGCCGCCGACCCGGCTCAGTGAGCTGCCGGCTCGGCCTCGGCGCTGACGCCCGGCAACGAGCCCGCCATGACGAACAGCTCGTCGAGCAGCATCTGGACCCGGCTGGCGCGCTGGCGGCTGGGCGGATACAGCACCCAGATCGCCGGGCCCGCCGGACGATAATCGCCCAGCACTTCGACCAGGGCGCCCTTTTGCAGCTGGGGCAGCACGACGTAATCGGGCGCCTGAATAATGCCCACGCCCTGCGCGGCGGCATCCATCAGGGCCTCGCCATTGTCGACGAGCAGGTTGCCGTGCACCGCCACACTGTGATGCGCCTGGCTGGCGTCGACGAAATCCCATAGCCATTTCAGGCGCTTGCCGGGCCTGACATACAACAGACAATTGTGCTGGGCCAGGTCTTGCGGCACGGACGGCGTGCCCCATTCGGCCAGGTAGCCCGGCGCCGCGGCGGTCACGATGCGCGATTGCCGCAACTTGCGCGCCACCAGGCGGGCCTCGGTGGTCTCGCCGATCGACAATGCGACATCGAAGTTGTCTTCGGTCAGGTCGTCGAGCCGGTCGGAAAGTGTGACACTGATGGTCAGCTCCGCAAACCGCTTGGCGAAGCTGTTGAGCAGCGGCATGATCCACAGCTTGCCGTAGCTTACGGGCAGCACCACGCGCAACGTGCCGCGCGGCGTATCCCGCAGCGCCGTCACCTCGTTCTTGGCCTCTTCGAGCTGGTCGAGAATCAGCTTGCAACGCTGGTAGAACGCCAGGCCGTCGGGGGTGGGGCTGACACGCCGGGTGGTGCGCTCGAGCAACTTGACTCCCAGATCTGCCTCGAGCTTCGAGATGATCCGGCTGACCGTTGCATTGGACGTCTCCAGCGCATCGGCGGTTTTCGTAAAGCTGCGCAGCTCCACCGTCTTGACGAACACGCCAATTTCGTTGAACTGGTCCAATTAAGGCTCCGTGCGGCTAGCTGCCCTGTCCGCTGGCGACCAGCTGATCGAACTGCTTGTCCAGTTCGGCCAGGGAATCGTCGATATGCTTGCGCCGGGCCTGGACCCAGGCATCCTGGGCGGCCAGGCGCTCGCGCGCCTCGTTCAGCATGCGCTGCATTTCCGCAGGCTGCGGGCCGCCCGACGTGGCGCGGTGCTTCACGATCGCCACCGGGTCGAGCGTGGCGCGGAATTCGGCCTCGGCCATCGGCAGCTCGGCGGGATACTTCGAGCCATGCACCGCCTCTTCGTAAATGCGCCGCGCCTGATCGTACGGAAAATCCAGCGGCTTGATGTTGTTGGCCTTCGCGTAGCTCACCACCTCGGACGCGAAATGGTGCCCCACGCGGAACGGCAGCTTGTATTTGCGCATCAGCACGTCGGCCAGCTCTTGCGATGCAGTCCAGTCGCTGTTCAATTCTTCCAGCGCGCGATCCGGGCTGATGACCATGGCCTTCAACACGCGGTTCCAGCGTTGCAACACAGTGATGGCGCTGTCGACCATGGCGGAATTCTGCTTCACGCTCTTGGGATCGCTCATGCCCGGCGTGATGTTGTGAGTCTGCAGCACGGGGCCCATGGCCAGCGTCACGGCGGTGGACGCGGCGCTGCGGGTGCCATTCAGCAGGCCCGGGTTGCGCTTCTGCGGCATGGCGCTTGACACATAGGTATTACCGCCACCCTCTTCCAGCAGGATCCACGGGCGCGACTGCGCGTACTGCGTCATCACGTCCTCGACGAAGTTGCCGGTGTGCAGCGCGATACTGGTCACGATAGACGCGACCTCCACCGGCTGGTCCATGGAAGAGATTTGCGACGCATCGTAGGCATTGTCCACCAGCGCCGCAAAGCCCAGGTATTGCGCCATGCGCTTGCGGTTCAGCGGCCAGCTGGTGCCGTTGAGCACCGTGGTGCCCATGGGCGACCGGTCGATGCGGGCATAGGCCTCGCGTATGCGCTGCGCGTCGCGGTCCAGCCCCGCCGCGTGCCCCAGCAGGTAGTGGCCATAGCTGTTGGGCTGCGCGGCCACGCCGTTGGTGTAGTTCGGCACGATGGTGTCGGCATGCTTGGCGGCCAGACTTACCAGCGTGGTAGAGGTGGCGTTGAGCTGGTCGGCAAGATCGAGCAGCTTGTCGCGCAGAATGGCGCTGCGGTAGGTGGCGTGCATGTCCTGGCTGGAGCGGCCCGCATGCAGCAGCGTGACGTCCTGGCCCGCGGCCTTGATCAGCAGCGGCTCGAAGGTGATCACGGTGGCCGGCCGCTTGGCGCCCGGCTGGTTGCCGTCTTCGATTACCTTGGCCACGCCTGCCGCCAGGCGCGGCGCCATGGATTTGTCGAGCAGCCCTTCGTCGGCATTGATGACGGCGGTGGCCTTGTTGATCTCGCCCAGCCAGAAAAACGGATCGCGAGGGGCTTTCTGGGCGGTGGAGGCCGCGGGCTGGGCCGGCTGCGCCACGGCGCCCATCGCGGGAAATGACAGGGCCAGCGCCAGGCCCAGCGAGGAAAGCGAATGTCTCATGAAATTCTCGTTATATGGCAAAGCGAATAGTGTAAGTGGCCCGGGGCGTATCGGGGCAGCATGGCGCTGGGCGCCTTACTGAGCAGCCCGCAAGGGGAATATGCATAGCAAATATTATTCGTTTATGGCGGTAAATGCGCTACCTAGAATGGCTTGCGTGGTCCCCATTGAAGACGACATCAAGGGCACCAAGCCCGTGGCCTTCGTGGTGCTGCGCGCCGGCGCCGCCGCCGACGAGGCCGCCATCAAGCCATTCGCGCTGGCGCGCGCCACGGCCTGTCAGCATCCGCGCCATGTCTGGTTCGTGCCGGCGCTTCCCCTGGCCAGCACCAACAAAATCGACCGCGCGCGCCTGCTGCGCACAGCGGCCGAACACACCGGCCGCGTCGCGGCTTTGCGTTAGCTGCCCGCGGCGATGCGCGCGTCATCGAAGAAATAGTCTTTCCATGAAGCGGGCAGGTTCTTGATCGCGCCGACCTGGTGCATGAACTTCGCCAGCGGATAAGTATTCTCGGGCGTGGTCTGGTACTGGATGTCCGGGTCTTTGATGATGGAAACCAGAAAATCGCGGTCAATGCGGGCGCCGCTGGTGCGGATATAAATGTCGGCCGCCTGGTCGGGGTGCGCCTTCACGAACTGTTCGGCATCCTGCAGTGCATCCAGAAACGCATCGAAGACCTTGCGCCGCGTCTGCTGAAAGCGCGTGGTGGCAAACAGCAGCGTCGAAGAACCGGGGCCGCCCAGCACGTCGTACGACGACAGGATCTTGTGAGCCTGCGGGTTGCCCGCCAGTTCCTGATTCCAGAACGGCGGCGTTGCAAAATGGGCTGTCACTTCCGTGCCGCCGTTGATGATGGCAGCGGTCGCATCCGGATGGGGCAGCCCTACCGTCAGCTTGTCCAGCCGGTCGTACTGGGCGTCGCCCCATTGCCTGGCGGCCGCCATCTGCAGGTACCTGGCCTGCACCGACACCCGCACGGCCGGCAACGCGATCCGGTCATCGGGGCCCAGGTCGGCAATCGTCTTCACCTTGGGATTGGTGCTGACCAGGTAGGTGGGCAAATTTCCCAGCGAAGCAATGCCCTTGACGCCCTGCCTGCCATGGGTGCGATCCCATATCGTCAACAGGGGGCCGACGCCGGCCGCCGCGATGTCGATGGACCCGGACAGCAAGGCCTCGTTGACGGCGCTTCCGCCCGACAACTTCACCCATTCGACCTCGATATCCACGCCAGCCTGTTTGCCGCGCTGCTCGATATAGCCCTGGTCGCGCGCTACGTTCAGCAGCAGGTACACAATGCCGAACTGTTCGGCGATGCGCAGTTTTTCCGACGCGGCATGCGCGGCGGGCATTGCCGCGGTCAGCAGCGCCATGGCCGCCGCGATGGCGCGCAGCGGGCGGGCCGCGAACTGCTTGAACTGGAATGCTTGCATGCTCGTATCCTCATGAGTCTTGGAACACCACGCGCCGCAAAGCGGCACGCCAGGACGAGCGCCCGGCGCGCCATGCTTGCCGTTCCGTGGGTGCTGAATAAACCTATTTGGCCTGGAAGATCTGGTCGAAGGTGCCGCCATCGCTGAAGTGCGTCTTCTGGGCCTCGCGCCAGGTGCCGAACACCTCGCCCAGCTTGACCAGCTTCAGGTCCGGAAATTTGTCGCGGTACTTGGCCGCCACGTCCCGGTTGATGGGGCGATAGTAGTTCTGCGCAATGATGTCCTGCGCCTCGGGCGTGTACAGGAACTTCAAGTAAGCCTCGGCGAGCTCACGAGTGCCTTTCTTGTCGACATTGCGATCCACGATGGTGACCGGCGGCTCGGCCAGGATGGACAGCGACGGCACGACAATGTCGAACTTGTCGGGCCCCAGCTCATTCAGCGCCAGGAAGGCCTCGTTTTCCCACGCCAGCAGCACATCGCCCTGCCCGCGCTCGACAAAGGTCGTGGTCGAACCGCGCGCGCCGGTATCCAGCACCGGCACGTGCTGGTACAGCTGGCGCACGAACTCTTTCGCCCGCGCGGCATCGCCGCCGCTGCGATCAAGTTCGTAGGCCCAGGCAGCCAGGTAGTTCCAGCGCGCGCCGCCCGAAGTCTTGGGATTCGGCGTAATGACTTCGACCCCGTCTTTCACCAGGTCGTCCCAGTCTTTGATCTGCTTGGGGTTGCCCTTGCGCACCAGGAACACGATGGTCGACGTATAGGGCGAGCTGTTGTCCGGCAGGCGGGCCTGCCAATCCTGGGCGAGCAGGCCGCGGTCGGCGATAGCATCGATGTCATAGGCCAGGGCCAGGGTCACCACGTCGGCGTCCAGCCCGTCGATCACCGAGCGGGCCTGTTTTCCCGAGCCGCCATGCGACTGGCGGACTGTCAGGGCCGCGCCCTTCTCCTTCTTGTAAGCCGCCACGAACTTTTCGTTCACGGCGCGATAAAGCTCGCGCGTCGGGTCATAAGACACATTCAGCAATTCCCGGCCCGATTGCGCCTGCGCGCCGGAAATCGGCAAGGCAGCAGCCACCGTGGCCGCCAGCAAGGCAGCCAGCCAGCTTCTTTTGTTCATCTTTATTTCTCCTGTTTCGGCATCAGCCTGTGTGTATGGCCTTGATTCATGGTGCCGCAGGCGCGGCCAGAAACGGAAGGAATTGTTTTCTTGTTGCTTATGCGGACAACGCATAAACAACGCGCCGCGCAGCTTCTTAATTAATTTTTTATTTGTCTTTTGCGGCGGAGAACAAAGGTCTGAGAATGATTCGCCTGACACGACACGCAGCCATTACCCCACACCATGACCCGCTCATTCCTGTTGAACCCCGCGCGCCGCGCGGCACTGAGCGCGCTGGCCGGCGCCGCGCTGGCCACCTGCCTGCCATTGCCCTCGCCGGCCCGCGCGGCCAAGACCTTACGCATCGGCTACCAGAAATCATCCACCCTGATCACCGTGCTCAAGGTGCAGGGCACACTGGAAAAGCGCCTGGCCGAACAGGGCGTCGCGGTCTCGTGGCACGAGTTCACCAACGGGCAGCCATTGCTGGAAGCCCTGAACGTGGGCGCCATCGATCTCAGCGCAGACGTGGCCGACACCGTGCCGCTGTTCGCCCAGGCGGCCGGCGCGGCATTGACCTACTACGCCCGTGAAACCCCCGCCCCATCGGCGCAAGCCATCATCGTGCGCGCCGACTCCCCCATCCGCTCCATCGCCGACCTGAAGGGCAGGAAGGTCGGCTTCGCCCGCGCCGCGGGCGCGCATTATCTGGTGATCGCGGCGCTCGAACGGCACGGCCTGAACGTGCAGGACATCCAGCAGGCCTACCTGAGCCCGGCCGACGGCAGGGCCGCCTTCGACAACGGTTCGATCGATGCATGGGCCATCTGGGACCCCTTCTATGCCGCAGTGGAACAGCACGAGCGCGTGCGGCTGCTAGCAGACGGGCGCGAGGGGCTGGCGGACTACGCGCGCTACTACCTGGCGTCCACGCCCTATGTAGACGCCCATGCCCATATCGTGGCCCAGGTGTTCGATGCGCTGCGCGAGGCCGGCGCCTGGGTCAAGCAGCAGCCCGGCGAAGCGGCAGCCCTGCTGGCGCCGGCCTGGGGATTGGATCCGGCAATCGTCGCGGCCGCCAACCAGCGGCGCACCTACGATGTGCGCCCGGTTTCGGCGGCCAATCTCGACCGCCAGCAGCAGATCGGCGACGTTTTCCTGGCCAACAAATTACTGCCCCGGCGCATCGACCTGCGCGAAGCGCGGGTATGGGCGCCCGCGGGTTGAAGCGGCGCGGCGCGCGACAGGCGCGCCCGATGCACGTCCCGCGAAGCGCAACCCGTCATGCCCGCGCGCTGGCCAGCATCAGGCGGTCGAGCGCGTTGGCAAAGGCGCGCCGGTCGGCCTGGCTGAAGGCGGCCGGGCCGCCGGTATCGATGCCGGCGCTGCGCAGCTCTTCCATCATGTCGCGCATCGACAGGCGTTCGCGGATGGTGTCGGCGGTATAGCGTTCGCCGCGCGGGCTCAGCACCAGGGCCTGCTTTTCCAGCACCTGGGCCGCCAGGGGAATGTCGCCCGTGATGACCAGGTCGCCGGAGCCGGCGTGTTCAACGATATAGCCGTCGGCCACGTCGAACCCGCGCGGCACCTGAATGGCGCGGATCAGGGGCGATGGCGGTGTGCGCAGCATCTGGTTGGCCACCAGGGTCAGCGGCCGCTGCCAGCGCTGCGCCGCACGGAACAGAATGTCCTTGATCACGGCGGGGCAAGCGTCGGCATCCACCCAGATGTGCATGGCTGTCAGTCCCCTTCCCGCAACGCGGCTTCCAGCAGAACATTCACCAGTACGTTGACCGGGACGCCATCGGCGCCGGCCCTGGCGCGTAGCGCATCGATCAGCGGCTGGCGCAGCTTGACCGGGAAAGCCACCAGGCCCGCAGCCTGATCCAGCCGGCGCTGCTCGCGACGATCCGGCACGGCCGCGGCGGCCGCGCCGTAGCGGCTGGGGGCCTGGGCGGCGTTCAGCTTGCCCATCAGTTTCAGGGCCTTGTTTTTCTCAAGATCAGTTTTCTTCATTTTTGCCGCCCTGCAGGGTTTAGAGGATGCGCAAGGTTACTCCACAACGGGCCACTGCTTTAAAATCGTCGCCATTACGTCACATACTACGGAATGCCTCATGGACACCCCGGTCCGCCTTACCCAATACAGCCACGGAGCCGGGTGCGGCTGCAAAATTTCCCCTAAAGTGCTGGATGTCATCCTGGCCGGCAGCGGGGCGCAGAACCTCGACCCCAGGCTCTGGGTAGGCAACGCCTCGCGCGACGACGCCGCCGTCTACGGCCTGGACGACTCGCGCGGCGTGGTTTCCACCACCGATTTCTTCATGCCGATCGTCGACGATCCCTTCGACTTCGGCCGCATCGCCGCCACCAATGCCATCAGCGATATTTACGCCATGGGCGGCGATCCGCTGCTGGCCATCGCCATCCTGGGCTGGCCCGTCAACGTGCTGCCGCCCGAGGTGGCGCGCGAAGTGGTGCGCGGCGGCCGGGCGGCCTGCGACGCCGCCGGCATCGCGCTGGCCGGCGGGCACTCCATCGACGCGCCCGAGCCCATCTTCGGGCTGGCCGTCACCGGCGTGGTGGACAAGGCCCGCCTCAAGCGCAACGACACCGCCACGGCCGGCTGCAAGCTGTACCTGACCAAGCCGCTGGGCATCGGCATCCTGACCACCGCCGAGAAAAAATCCAAGTTGCGCGCCCAAGACGTCCACCTGGCCCGCGACTGGATGTGCACCCTGAACAAACCCGGTAGCCGCTTCGGCAAACTGGAAGGCGTCAAGGCCATGACCGACGTCACCGGCTTCGGCCTGCTGGGCCACCTGGTGGAAATGGCCGACGGCAGCGGCGTCAGCGCCCGCATCGCGTTCGACCAGGTGCCGCGCCTGCCGGGCATCGATCACTACCTGGCCGAAGGCTGCGTGCCGGGCGGCACCGGCCGCAACTTCGATAGCTACGGCGAACGCATCGCGCCGCTGGGCCAGCAGCAGATCAACCTGCTGTGCGATCCGCAAACCAGCGGCGGCCTGCTGGTCGCCGTGGCGCCGGAAGGCGAGGCCGAGTTCCTGGCTGCCGCCGCCGAATCCGGCCTGAAGCTCTCGCCTATCGGCGAACTGATCCAGGCGCGGCGCTACGCCGTCGAAGTCGTCTGATGCGCGCCGACACCAACAATTACCGCGAGCTTTTCCTGCGCGACGTTCCCATGCTGGACACGCGCGCGCCCACCGAGTTCAGCAAAGGGGCCTTCCCCGGCGCGGTCAACCTGCCGCTCATGGACGACGCCGAACGGCAGCAGGTGGGGCTGTGCTACAAGCAGCGCGGCCAGGACGCGGCCATTGCCCTGGGCCACCAGTTGGTCAGCGGGCCGATCAAGGCGCGGCGCGTGGCGGCATGGGCCGACTTCGCGCGCGCTCATCCCGATGGTTACCTGTACTGTTTTCGCGGCGGCCTGCGCTCGCAAATCAGCCAGGCCTGGTTGAAAAACGAGGCTGGCATCGAATACCCGCGCGTCATCGGCGGCTACAAGGCGATGCGCGGCTTTCTGCTGCAAACCATTGACGACGCTGTCGCCCAATGCGGCTTCGTCGTGCTGGGCGGCATGACGGGCACCGGCAAAACCGACCTGCTGCGCCAGCTCGACAACAGCCTCGACCTGGAGCATCACGCCCACCATCGCGGCTCCAGCTTCGGCAAGCACGCGGTTGGCCAGCCGACCCAGATCGACTTCGACAATCGCCTGGCCATCGACATCCTGAAAAAACGCGCGGCCGGCCACGACCGCTTCGTGCTGGAAGACGAAAGCCAGGCCATCGGCGCCTGCAGCCTGCCCTTCGAGCTGTACCGGGGTATGCAAGAGTACCCGGTCGTCTGGCTGGAAGACACCACCGAAAACCGTGTGAATCGCATTCTGCGCGACTACGTCATCGACCTGTGCGCCGAGTTCGTCGACGTCCATGGTCCGGAACAGGGGTTCGACCGGTTCGCCGAACGCCTGCGCCAGAGCCTGGACAACATTTCCAGGCGCCTGGGCGGCGAACGCCACAGGCAGCTGGCGGGCGTCATGGACGCGGCCCTGGCCGAGCAGCAGCGCAGCGGCCGCGTCGATGCCCATCGGGCCTGGATAGCAGCCCTGCTGGCGCAGTATTACGATCCCATGTACGCGTACCAGCGCCAGCGCAAATCACAACGCATCGTGTTCGCCGGCGATCATCAGTCTGTGCTGCAGTATCTGCGCGATCCCCCCGCGGTGGGCCGGGCACTTAAGGGTTTTCCCTAGCGTCCATCCTGTCGATACGGGTGCCCGTGGATCGTCGCGGCCATACATCCACTCTTTTGACAGGCAAACGCACCATGACCACCGGAACCGTCAAGCTTCATCGCGTCCTGCGCGCCGCTCCCGAGCGCATCTACCGCGCCTTCCTAGAACCCGACGCCGTGGCCAAGTGGCTGCCGCCGTACGGCTTCACCTGCCAGGTGCACCACATGGACGTCAAGGTCGGCGGCACCTTCAGGATGTCGTTCCGCAACTTCGGCACCGGCAACGGCCATGCCTTCGGCGGCGAATATCTCGACCTGGTGCCGCACGAGAAAATCCGCTACACAGACGAGTTCGACGACCCCAATCTGCCCGGCCAGATGCAGACCACGGTCTCGCTGCGGCAAGTGGCGTGCGGCACCGAAGTCAGCATCGTGCAAGAAGGCGTGCCGTCGGTCATTCCCGTAGAAATGTGCTACCTGGGCTGGCAGGAATCGCTGATGCAGCTGGCCAGGCTGGTCGAGCCGACCATTCCGGACTGAGCGCGCGACCGAAAGCCCATCAGCCCGCGCCCAGCACGTCGATAATGCGCTGGCCGATGTACTGGCCATGGGTCTCCAGCGCGAAGTGGCCCGTGTCCAGCAATTCGACCACGGCATCGGGATTGTCGCGCTGATAGGCCTGGGCGCCCGGCGGAATGAAAAAGGGATCGTTGCGCCCCCAGATGGCCAACGTGGGCACCCTGGCCTGTCTGAAGAATTCCTGGAAATCCGGGTAGCGCTTCAGGTTGTTGGCGTAGTCCAGGAACAGGTCTAGCTGGATCTCCTTGTTGCCGGGCCGTTCGAGCAGGGCCGCATCCAGCGCATAGCTTTCGGGCGCGATGCTGTCCGGATCGGCCACGCCATGCACGTACTGCCATTTCGTGCCCTCGAAATTCAGGATGGCGTCGTGGATGGCCTGCCGGTTGGCCGCCGACGGGCGGTCCCAATACGCGCGTATCGGCGCCCAGGCGTCGCCCAGACCTTCCAGATAGGCATTGCCGTTCTGCGATACCAGCCCGGTAACCCGCTCAGGATGCGCCACGGCCAGACGCAGGCCGGTGGGCGCCCCATAGTCGAAAAAGTACAGCGCGTAGCGGGCCAGCCCGAACTCATCGACCAGGGCTTCCAACGACTTGGCCAGGTTGTCGAACGTATAGCGGTAGCCGCGTTCGGCGGGCACTTCGGTAAAGCCGAAGCCCGGCAGATCGGGCGCGATCACGCGGAACTTGCGGGCCAGCCGCGGGATCACGTTGCGGAACTGATGCGACGAACTGGGAAAGCCGTGCAGCAGCAACAGCACCGGCGCCTGCGGATCGCCCGCTTCTCGATAAAAGAAGCGCAGCCCGTCGGCATGGACGTGGCGGTAATGGACAACGGTATCGGCGTAAGCGGTCATGGCAGGTTCCGAATGAGTAAATGACGGCGGGGAAATGCCCGAATCAACGAAGCATGGGGCCCAGTCTACGCATTTTTAGTAACCTGTCAACTTAATTTTTACTGGTTACATCGGGTCCGAAAAAAGCCCGGCATTGCCAGGCAGGATCCGAAGGCATGCGCTATGCCGCCGCGACGGCCTCAAGCGGGTTCGGCAAGGGCCTCGCCCAGCGGCAAGCAGGCGACGGATCCATCGTCGGTAACAACCAGCAGCGCAAGCTGATTGCCGGACTGCACCAGTCGCGCGCGCGGCGCCGCGGCGGCGTCTTCGCGGGCCATGCGCGGGGCCGGCGCGCACGCCAGCATCGCCTGGGGCCTGGCGGCGCGCAGCACGGCGACCAGCACCGCGGGGTCCCGCTGCGCCAGCGCCTGCTGGCACAAGGCAAGCAGGCACGCCTGGTCTTCGTCATCGGCCGTCACCGGGCCGGCGCGGCGCAGGCGTTGCAGCGCGCGGCGCAGCACCTGGCGCGACGCCGCCTCGCTGCGTCCGGCCAGCGCGCCAAGTTCTGCATGACTGAACCCGAAGACCTCGTACAACAACAGGACCGCCACATCGCCCGGCGGCAGCGCGCCCACCAGCTGCCGCAGCGCCTGCCCGATCTGTCGGGCCTGCCCGGCCCGCCGCTCGGGTGAATCCTCATCGACGGCGGACGCGCCGTCGTGCGCAACCTGCTGCAGCACGGACTCATAGCGGCCCTGGCGCCGCCAGGCATCGATGCACAGGTGGCGCAGCACCGTGACCAGCCAGGCCTCGCGGCTGGCGGCCCCTGAAGGCGGCATGCCGCCCGCCGTGCGCAGGTAAGCGTCCTGCACGGCGTCTTCGGCCTCGCCTGCATGGGCCAGCCAGTGCCGGGCCAGCGCCACCAGGCGCCTGCGCAGCGCGGCATCGTGGGCCAGGGGATGGAAATCGCGGGAGGCTGTCACGTCAATGGCGGTTCGTTCGTCTATGTGTCGTGAACTTAACACAAGGAGTCTTGCCGATATGCTGGTACGTAACGCCGATACGCCCACCGCGCCCGTTGCGGGGCAAAACAGCGCTTTTCTTGAAGAGAAAACCTTCCGCACCCGCACGGTGCTGGTGTTCGGAACCATTACCGATGCCGTGGCTTCTGAAACGGTGCGCCGCCTGCTGACGCTGGACGCTGAATCCGACGCCCCCATCGACATGATCGTTTCATCTCCGGGCGGCCACCTGGAATCGGGCGACGCCATCCATGACGTGGCGCGCTTCATTTCGGCGCCCGTCAACATGATCGGCACCGGCTGGGTAGGCAGCGCGGCCACCCACCTGTACCTGGGCGCGCCGCGCGAGCGGCGCTTCTGCCTGCCCCAGACGCGCTTTCTGATCCACCAGCCCAGCGGCGGCGCCGGCGGCCCGGCCAGCGACATGGCGATCCATGCAAAAGAGATCATCAGGGCGCGTGAACGCATCGCCCAGGTCATTGCGCGTGAAACCGGCCAACCCATAGAACGGGTGCGCCAGGACATCGAGCGGGACTTGTGGATGTCCGCCGAAGAAGCCATTGCCTACGGCCTGGCCAGCCGCATCATCGAACGGCGCGGGGACCTGGCGGGCCGCTGAACCCGGCAGCACAACGCCATGCTTACCATTCTTGGAAAACGAACCTCTATCAACGTGCGCAAGGTGCTGTGGGCCTGCGCCGAACTCGGGCTGCCCTGCCGCCAGGAAGACTGGGGCAGCGGATTCCGCGACGTGGATACCGACGAATTCCGGGCGCTCAATCCCAATGCCATGGTGCCGGTGTTGCTCGACGGCGATTTCGTGCTCTGGGAATCCAACAGCATCATCCGCTATCTGGCCAACCGCTATGGCGGCGGCGCGCTCTACCCATCCGACGCCATGGCCCGCGCCCATGTCGACCAGTGGCTGGACTGGCAGGCATCCGACCTCAACCCGGCCTGGAGCTACGCCTTCATGGGGCTCGCGCGCCAATCGCCCGAACACGCCGATGCCGCCCGCATACAGGCATCCCTGCAGGCATGGACGCGCTTCATGACGGTGCTGGAGGGCCGACTCGCGCGGACACGAGCCCACGTTGCGGGTACGGCGTTCAGCCTGGCCGACATTGCCATCGGACTATCGGTGAACCGCTGGTTCGAGACCCCGTTCGCGCGCCCCGCCCTGCCCGAAGTCCAAGCCTACTACCAGCGCTTGAGCGAGCGCGCCGGGTTCATGGCGCATGGCCGCAACGGCGTACCTTGACGGCGTTCAGGCCGGTTGGCCGGCGGATCCGCGCTGGCGGAACGCCGCCACCTTGTGCCGGTTGCCGCACAAGGCCATGCTGCACCAGCGCCGCCGGTGGGAACGGGTGCGGTCATAGAACCACAGCGAGCAGCTGTCGCTTTCGCATTTGCGCACCAGGCTGAAATCGCCGTGAGCCAGCAGCTCGGCGGCCGACTCGGCCGCCGGCAACAGCCATTGCGCGGCGGTTGCAGCCGCATAACGGCGCTCTACCGCCACCTGGCCCGCGCCGGTTTCGGCCAGTTCCAGGTGGCTGCCGCCCGCGGCCAGCGCGCGATTCAACGCGGCGAGCTTCAAGGGTTGGCCCGCCTTGCGTTGCGCCACCAGCGCCCGCACGGCTTCGCGCAGCTCTCGCGCGCTGTCCAGCAGCCCTTTGGGCACGCCGCGCCGCGCCGGCGCCAGCCCGGACAGTTCCAGCCAGGCCTGCACATCGGCATCGGTTTGCCAGCGATCCACCGGCCCGGACTCGCTTTGCTCGATGGTATTGATCATGTCCAGCGCGGCATGGTCGCCCACTTGCCGGAACTCGGAAGAATGGTTGGCGTGCATGGATACCCCGTGCGCATTGATATGTAACCTTCAAATATATTATATAAAAGTTACAAAACAGGCACGTACTGGTTATGATCGGCATAGTTTCCGCGATGCCGCGCCACTGCCCTTGCGAGAAGGACGAATGCCAACCGTAACGACTCAGGACACTTTCATCGACGCCGCCGACGGCAGGCTGTACGCCCGGCAATGGATGCCGGACACGCCCGGCAAGCAGGCGCCCGTGGTGCTGTTTCACGACTCGCTGGGCTGCGTCGAGCTGTGGCGCGATTTTCCGCGACAGCTTGCCCTGGCCACCGGCCGCGTCGTCGTTGCCTACGACCGGCTGGGTTTCGGGCGTTCGGACCCGCACCCGGGCACGCTGGGTCCGGATTTTGTCGAACAGGAAGCCCGCCAGGGTTTCCAGCCCGTGCGCGAGGCCCTGGGGCTGGAGCGCTACGTGGCATTCGGCCACAGCGTCGGCGGCGGCATGGCGCTGGTGTGTGCCGCCATCTATGGCGAATCTTGCGATGCGCTGATCACCGAGTCGGCCCAGATGTATGCCGAAGAACATACGCTGGCCGGCATCCGGCAAGCCAGGGAAGATTTCGCGCAGCCGGGCCAGCTCGACCGCCTGAAAAAATACCATGGCGAGAAAGCCGCCTGGGTGCTGAGCGCATGGATCGACACCTGGCTGTCGCCCGACTTTGCCAGCTGGAATCTGGACGACTACCTGCGCCAGGCGCGCTGCCCCATCCTGGCGCTGCACGGCGACCAGGACGAATACGGATCGCTGGACCATCCCCGGCGCATTGCCGAGCTCGCCGGCGGCCGGCCGCTTATTCTGCGGGCCTGCGGCCATGTGCCCCACCGCGAACAACCCGAACAGGTCGTGGGCGAAATCGCCGCCTGGCTGCAGCGGCCCGAAAGCGCGGCCTGACATCCGCGCCGGCTCGCCGCTTGGCACAAACCACATAACAGCTTTGCCGGCGCGGGCGGTGCCTTCCGCGGCCCTGTATTCCTAGACTGGCGACACGTCTAAGGAATCAAGGAGTGGGCCTTGCAGCCGCTGTTATCGAATATCAAGGTGCTCGACCTGAGCCGCGTGCTCGCCGGGCCCTGGGCCAGCCAGATCCTCGCGGACCTAGGCGCCGATGTCATCAAGGTCGAACGCCCCGGACGCGGCGATGACACCCGCTCGTGGGGTCCTCCCTTCCTGAAAGACCAGGCGGGCGCGGATACGGCCGACGGCGCCTATTTCATCGCCACCAATCGCGGCAAGCGCTCCATTACGGTGGATCTCCAGACACCCGAAGGCCAGGATCTGATCAAGACCCTGTGCCGCGACGCCGACGTGGTGCTGGAAAACTACAAGGTGGGCACGCTGGCGCGCCTGGGGCTGGACTACGCGGCGCTGTCCCGCATCAATCCGCGCCTGGTGTATTGCTCGGTAACGGGCTTTGGCCAGACCGGCCCGCGCGCGGCCGAGCCGGCCTACGACTTCCTCATCCAGGCCATGGGCGGCCTGATGAGCGTAACCGGCGAGCGCGACGACAAGCCGGGCGGCGGCCCGCAGAAGGTGGGCATACCCATTGTCGACCTCAGCACTGGCGTCTATGCGGCACTGGGCATTGTGGCGGCGCTCTTGCGCCGCACGCAGACCGGCCAGGGTGAATACGTCGACGTCGCCATGCTGGATGTGCAAGTGGGCCTGCTGGCCAACCAGGCCATGAATTTCCTGCTGGGCAACCGCGTGCCGCGCCGCACCGGCACCGCGCACCCCAACATCCAGCCGCAGCGCACTTTCGGCTGCGCCGACGGCGACATCGTGATCGTAGTAGGCAATGACGCACAGTTCGTCACGCTGTGCGAGGTGATCGGCCAGCCGGCGCTGGCCCGCGACGCGCGCTACGCCACCAACGGCAAGCGCGTGCAGAACCAGGCCAGCCTGGACCCGGTGCTGGATGCGGCCTTCGCCAGCCAGCCGCGCGCGCACTGGCTCGGCAAACTCAAGGAGGCGGGCGTGCCCGCCGGCCCCATCAACACCGTGCCCGAAGTATTCGACGACCCGCAGGTCGTGCATCGCGGCATGTTGCGCCGGCTGCCGCATCCGGCGGCAGGTTCGGTGCCCCAGGTCATGAACCCCTTGCGTTTCGGCGGCGCCAGCCTGCGCGTGGATCGCGCCCCGCCGCTGCTGGGCGAGCACACGCTCGAAGTGCTGGGCGAACTGGGCCTGAGCGACGAACAGATCCAGGGCCTGCGCGACCGCAACATTATCTGACACCCGACCGGAGACAACCTTGAACATGCCCGAAGCCCTGACCGGCCCCTACACCGCGCTGGACGTCACCCTGGATGGCGGCGTGGCCGTCATCCTGCTGGCCAATCCGCCGGTGAATGCGCTTTCCACCGAGATGATGAACGAGCTGTCGTGGGTGCTGGACCGCATTTCCGAAACCCCCGAGGTGCGCGCGGTGGTGCTGTCCGGCCAGGGCAAGACCTTTTGCGCCGGCGCCGACCTGAAGAATCGCGCCACCACGATCAAGGGGCCGGGCGACCTGCCGCAGCATTCGCGCCGCACCCGCGAGTGCTTTCACGCCATCCGCGAATGCGCCAAGCCGGTGGTGGGCGCCATCAACGGCGCGGCGCTGGGCGCCGGCCTGGCGATAGTGGCGTCGTGCGACATTCTGCTGGCGGCGTCGACCGCCACGGTGGGCCTGCCCGAGATCAACGTCGGCCTGTTGGGCGGCGGGCGGCACGGCATGCGGCTGTTCAGCCATTCGCGCCTGCGGCGCATGATGCTGACCGGCCTGCGCATCGACGGCGACGAGCTCTACCGGCTGGGCGTGGTCGAGGCCTCGGTGCCGTCCGAGGCGCTCATGGATGAAGCGATGGCTCTGGCGCGGGAACTGGCATCCAAGAGCCCGCTGGCCACGGTGCTGGCCAAGCAGACGCTCAATGCCATCGAGGACATGAGCCTGCGCGACGGCTATCGCTACGAACAGGACATGACCGCCGCCATCGCCAAGACTGAAGACGCGCAGGAAGCGCGGCGCGCCTTCCTCGAAAAGCGCGCCCCCGTCTTCCAGGGCCGCTAGCCGGCGCGCCGCCCCCTTAACCAATACCAAGGAGACATCATGGCAGGAGCGCTCGAGGGCGTGAAAGTGCTGGACCTGAGCCGCGTATTCTCAGGCCCCTGGGCCGCGCAGATGCTGGCCGACTTCGGCGCCGAGGTCATCAAGGTAGAGCGGCCCGGCCGCGGCGACGACGTGCGCCACCAGGGATACCCGATGCCCGGCCCGGACGGCGCCCCCACCAGCGAAACCTCGTCATTCGTGGCAATGAACCGGGGCAAGCGGTCGCTGACCATCGACATTTCGCACCCGCAAGGCCAGGCCCTGGTCCGCCGCCTGGCGCAGAAAGCGGACATCGTCATCGAAAACTTCAAGGCCGGCGACCTGCGCCGCTACGGGCTGGACTACTCCTCGCTGTCCGGGCTGAATCCGCGCCTGGTGTACTGCTCGATCACCGGCTTCGGCCAGGACGGCCCATACAGTCACCTGCCGGGCTACGACCCCATCTTCCAGTCCATGAGCGGCCTGATGAGCGTGACCGGCGTGCCCGACGGCGAACCGGGCGCCGGGCCGGTGAAAGCCGGCTACTCGGTATCCGACCTGACGGCCGGGTTCTATGCCGTGTGCGCCATCCTGGCGGCCTTGCGCCATCGCGACCAGATTTCCGGCCGCGGGCAGCACATCGACCTGGCCCTGCTCGACGCGCAGATTGCCGCCATGTCGCATATCGGCATGAACTATCTGGCCAGCGGCAAGCTGCCTGCGCGCATGGGCTCGTCTTCGCAAATTACCGCGCCGTTTCGCGCCTTTGCCTGCCAGGACGGGCACTTGATGGTGGCCGTGGGCAACGATACGCAATTCCAGAGCTTCTGCCGCGTAATCGGCCTGCCCGCTTTGGCGCAAGACCCGCGCTTTGACACCAACCCCAAGCGCGCGGCGGCCCAGGCCGAGCTGTCGGCGCTGATCGAGCCGGCCCTGCTCGCCCGCAAGGTCGCCGACTGGAACGCGGCCCTGGAAGAGGCCAAGGTTCCCTGCGGCCCCATCTACACAATGGATCAGGTGTTCGAAGACCCGCAGGTCAAGCACCGCCAGGTGCTGGGCCGCATGCCCCACCCGCGCCTGGGCGACATGCCATACGTGCGCAACCCGATTCATTTCTCGGGCACCCCCATCCAGGCCGGGCTGCCCCCGCCGATGCTGGGCGAGCACAGTGCGGCCGTGCTCAAGGCCGAGCTGGGACTGGACGAGGCCGAGATCGCGCGGCTGCAGGCAGAGGGCATCATATGAGCCAGCCCGACACCGCAATGATCGACGCCATTCGCGACAGCGCGCGCGACTTCCTGCAGCGCCGCGACCAGAAACAGCGCAAGCGCCAGGATGCGCCGCCCGACCGCGACTACTGGCGCGAAATCGCCGAAGTCGGCTGGCTGGGCATGGCCGTGCCCGAATCGCTGGGTGGACTGGACCTGGGCTGGCACGCCATGGCGGCCGTCATGGAAGAGGCCGGGCGGGCGCAATTGCCCGAACCCCTGGTGGCGTGCGCCGTATTGCCGAGCGCCGTGCTGGCGCGCCTGGATGACGACGCCGGCGCGCAGGCGCGCCGCCAACTGCTGCAGGACATCTGCGCCGGCCAGCGCATCGTCGGACTGGCCTGGCAGGAAACCGACGGCCAACTCGAAGCCGGCGAGGCCACGGGCGCATTCGGCGCCAGCGTCACGCTGCGCGAAGGCGCCTACGTGCTCAATGGCGAAAAGCGCCATGTCATCCCGGGCGATGGCGTGGACGGCTGGCTGGTATCGGCCGACGGCGAGCAAGGGCCGGCGCTGTTCTACGTGGCGGCCGGCACGCCGGGCGTTACCGCCGCCGTCTACCGGCGCGCCGATGGCGCGCGCGCCTGCCACCTGTCGCTGGAGTCCGCCACCCTGCCGCCGCAAGCCCTGCTGGCGCGCCAGGGCGTGCTGGACGCGATCGATGCCGCGCTGGATCTCGGACGGCTGATGCAGGCCGCCGAACTGACTGGCGCCGCGCGCCAGGTCCTGGCCGACTCGGTAGCCTATCTGAACACCCGGCAGCAGTTCGGCAAGCCGCTGGCCTCGTTCCAGGCCTTGCAGCACCGGCTGGTGGATGCGGTCATGCAAGTGGAACTGGCGGCCAACAGCCTGCTGAACGCGCTCAACGGGCTTGCGCATGCCGACAACGTCGCCACCCGGGCCGCCGCCAGCCGCGTGAAAGCGCGCGCCGCGCGCGCCGGCCTGGAGGCCGCCCGCCTGGCGGTGCAATTGCATGGCGCCATCGGCTACACCGACGAGTGCGACGTCAGCCTGTACTTTCGCAGCGCGCTGCACCTGGCGGCCTGGCTGGGCAACGCCACCGCGCACCGCCAGCGCTTCGGCGCCCTGGCGCCCGCCCCCGCCGCGCCAGACGAAGACGCCGCGCAGGACTCGACCGCCGCGGAGGACTTTCCCCGGCAGGCCGACTGGAACGCCATGCCCGAGGCCGAGTTCCGCGCCATGCTGCGGCGCTTCTTCCGCGCGCATTATCCGGCCCACCTGCGCCACGTGCCGTGGCGCCTGCACTGGGACGAAATCAAAGACTGGTACTACACCTTGTCGCGCCAGGGCTGGATCGCCCCTTCCTGGCCGCGCGAACACGGAGGCATGGCGTTGTCTCCCGCCCGCCTGATCGCCTACATCGAAGAAGCCGAGCGCTACGGCGTGGCGCGCGCGCCCGACCAGGGGCTGGTGATGCTCGGCCCCATCTTGTTGCGCTATGGCACCCAGGCGCAGCGCGACCGCTTCCTGCCCGGCATCTTGTCCGGCCAGGACGTGTGGGCGCAAGGCTACTCCGAGCCCAACGCCGGCTCGGACCTGGCCGCGCTGCGCTGCGAGGCGGTGGTCGACGGAGACGACCTGATCGTGACGGGGCAAAAGACCTGGTCCACGCTGGCGCAGGACGCCACCCACATGTTCATGCTGGTGCGTACCGACAAGACAGTGAAGAAACAGGCCGGCATCAGCTTCCTGCTGGTCGACCTGCGCAGCCCGGGTGTCAGCCGCCGTCCGATCCGCACGTTGTCCGGCCACGAAGAATTCTGCGAAGTGTTCTTCGACCAGGTGCGCGTGCCGCGCGACAACCTGGTGGGCGAATTGAACGCCGGCTGGGGCATCGCCAAGGCGCTGCTCGGCTTCGAGCGGCTGTTCAGCGGCAGCCCGAAACACGCCAACCATGCGCTGCAGCAGATTTTCGGCGTTGCCCGCCAGCGCGGGCTGCTGGCCGATGCCGCTTTCGCCGACCGGCTGGCCGAACTGCGGCTGGACGCGGCCGACCTCACCGCCATGTACGAGGTGTTCGCGGACATGGCGCGCGCCGGCCGCCCCCTGCCGCCCGAACTGTCGCTGCTGAAGATATGGGCCACCGAAACGCACGAGCGCCTGGGCGCGCTGCTCATCCAGGCCACCGACGAATACGGCGGCGCGGCGATGGAAGAAAGCCACGGCAGGGTGCATGCGCTGGCGCCGTACATCAACGCCCTGGCCGCCACGATTTTCAGCGGAACCAACGAGATACAACGCAACATCTACGCCAAACAGGTGCTGGGCCTGCAAGGCGCATGACCCACACGCGGCCACCCGCGCCACAAGGAGACATACTCATGAAGAAAAACCACGCCTTCCTGGCAGCCGCCGCCCTGGCGCTGTGCGCCGCGCTGATGCCCGGCGCACAGGCCGCCCAGGCCTGGCCCAACCAGCCCATCCGCCTGATCGTGCCCTATCCGCCCGGTGGCTCGGTCGACAACCTGGCGCGGCTGCTGGCGCCCACGCTGGGGCAGAAACTGGGGCAGACCGTCGTGGTGGAAAACCGCGCCGGCGCGTCCGGCACCATCGGCGTGGACGCCACCGTGCGCGCCACGCCGGACGGCAGCACTTTCGGCTTTGGCGTGCCCGGCGCGATTTCGGGCCTGCCGCACGTCATGAAGGTTCCGTACGACGTGTCCAAGATCCAGTACGTCTCGCTGGTGGCGCGCATTCCCATGGTGTTCGTGGTGAACCCGTCCACGCCCGAAACCACCCTGCCCGCCTTCATCGCCGCGGCAAAACAGCATCCCGGCAAATACAACTACGGCTCGGCCGGCAACGTCACTACTCCCCACCTGGGCGCCGAACTGCTCAAGCAGGAAACCGGCATAGACATCATGCACGTGCCGTACAAAGGCGCCGCGCCCGCGGTGACCGCGCTGCTGGCCAACGAGGTGCAGTTGTTCCTGGGCGATGCGTCGGCGGTGCTCAGTTTCATCAAGGCCGGCAAGCTGCGCGCCCTGGCCGTGGGCAGCCCCGACCGCTTCGAGGGCCTGCCCGACGTGCCCACCACTAAAGAGCTGGGCCTGCCCACTGTGTCGGTCGAATCGAATTACGGCGTGATCGCGCCCACCGGCACGCCGCCCGAGATCGTCAACGGCATGGCCGAAGCCATTGCGCAGTCGCTGCAAGACCCGGACCTGCGCCGCAAAATGATCGACCAGGGCGCGGTGCCGCAGGCCACCACGCCGGACGAATACCGCAAGGTGATGGAAGCGGAATCGCGCAAGTGGGGCGAGGTGATTCGCCGCGGCAAGCTGGGACTGCAGTAGGCGCGCGGCCGCCGCGCACCAGCAAAGGGCCGGCGGCTTTGCCGTATAGTGTGCCCGCGTACTTCAATCCCGACAGCCATCATGCCATCAGCCAAAGCCACGGGCCCCAGCCTGGACCTGACCGCCGACCTGCATAAGTGGCGCGCCTTCGTCGCCATCGCCGAACTGGGCAGCATCACCCGCGCCGCCCTGCACCTGGACCAGGACCAATCGGTGCTGAGCCGGCGCATCAACGCGCTCGAACGCGAATGCAACGCGCGGTTGTTCAACCGCACCGGCCGCGGGGTGCATTTGTCGGAAGTAGGCGAACGGGTGTTCCCGCTGGTGCGCACCCTGCTCGAAGACGCCGAGCGGCTGGAACTCGAAGTCAACGGCCAGGCGCGCGAGCCGGCCGGCGAGGTCACGCTGGGGCTGCTGCCCTCGACCGCGCATCCACTCATCCGCATGCTGTTCTCGCGGCTGCGCAAGCAGTTTCCCAAGGTGCACCTGAAGATCTTCGAAGGGTCGAGCGGCCAGATCGAAGAATGGCTGACCGACAGCCGCGTCGACATCGCCATCCTGTACCGCTATGCCGAAAAATGTCCGCCCGGCGAAACGGCCCTGGGCTACGTCGATTCATACCTGATCGGCGCGCCGGGCGATGCGCGCACGCGCGCCGGCGAGATCCGCTTCGATGAGCTGGACGGCCTGCCGTTCATCCTGCCCGGCGCGCCCAATGGCCTGCGCAACACGCTGGACGGCCTGGCCCGCGCGCGCAAGATCACCATCGCGCCCCTGATCGAGGCCGATTCGCTGCCGCTGATGAAATCGATCGTCGAGCACGAGCAGATGTACACCGTGCTGCCTCTGCACGCGGTATGGCAGGAAGTGCAGGAAGGCCGCCTGAGCGTGGCCGCGCTGCGCGACCCCAGCATGCGCCGCATCATTTCCATGGCGTACGCCCGCAGCAAGGGGCCGGGGCGCACCGTCATGGAGGTTGCCGGGCAGATTGAAGCCCTGGCACGCGAAATCGGCGGCGAAGGCGTCTGGCGCGTCACCCCCTGAGCCGCCGCCGCCCGGCGCCTAAAACCCGTACAGGCGGGCCGGATTGTCCACCCACACTTGCTGGCGCAGCGCGTCGCTGCCCAGCCATTCCCAGGCCACATCCGCCAGAGCGTCGGCCGCGGGCGCCCGCTCGCCCATGCGCACGTAGGGCCAGTCCGAGCCCCACAACACCTGGTCGGGGTTGGCTTGGACGAAGGCGTCGTGCAGGTAGCGGGCATCGGCATAATCGGGCGCCGTGCCCACCCGGCACAGCGTCAGCTTCATCCAGATAGCGCCATCGGCCAGCAGGCCGCGCAGCAGCTGGAAGACCGCATCTTGCGGCCCGCGCGCGGGCACCAGGCTGCCCAGGTGGTCGATGACCAGCGGCAGCCCCAACCGCGCCAGCGCCGGCAGATGCTGCATATACACATCGCACGGCGCCCAGAGCTGCGCGTGCAGGCCGTGCTGCTTCATGCGCGGCGCCAGCGCCGCCACCTCGCCGAAGCCGACACTGCCCGGGAAAAGCCTGCCGGACGGGTCGCGCGCCTCGACGAAACGCAGCGCCCGCACGCCGCCGTCGTACAGCGTCTGCAGCTCGGCGTCGCTGACCTGCGAATCGGCCACCGCCACGCCGCGCAACCGGCCCTGGCCCTGCGCCAGCGCGTCGAGCAACGCCGACGGATCGACGCCATAGGGCGCCGGCTGCACCAGCACGCCGCGCCGCGCGCCCAGGGCGTCGAGCATGGCCAGGTAGCGCTGCGCCGGCGCATCGGGCGCGGCATAGGTAGACGTATGCTGCAGCGGAAAGCGATCGTACGGCCCGAACACATGGCAATGCGCATCGCAGGCATCGGCCGGCAATGCGTGGCGCGGCCGCCCCGGCATGCGAGGGGTCTCGGTCGTGTCGGGAACATAGGGCATGGCTTGCCGGTCGGCGCTCATGATTGGTCCTTGTGTGGCAACGGCGCCAGGCGGCTCAGGGCCGGCTGGCCGGCTTCGGCCGGCACCTCCAGCGGCGCCGGCGCGCCGTCCGGCATGGGGATCTCGTGGGCGTTCAGGGTCATGGACACCATGGTGTAGTACCCGATCACCGCGGTCAGCTCGACCACGCCCGCCACGCCCCATTGTGCGACGACGCGCGCGTGCAGGTCCGGCGGCACCTGCCCGGTTTCCTGGATCTGGCGGGCATACTCGTAGACCAGCGCATCGGCAGGCGTCTCGAATTCAGGCGCGCGGCACGCGCGGATGGCGTCCAGCACCGCCGGCGCAATACCGGCGTCGGCCGCGGCCTGCGCGTGGATGTGCCATTCGATCTGGCTGTTCCAGCGGCGCGCCGTCACCACGATGGCCAGCTCGCTGACCCGGGGCGGCAGGCTGGTGCCAAAGCGCAGCAAGGCGCCCAGCGCCTGCCAGCGGTCGGCCAGTTCGGGGTTGTGCAGCGCGGCGCGCAGCGGACCCACCAGGCGCCCGCGCGGCCCCGAGACGATGCGCTCATAGACGCGCTTTTGTTCCTCGCTCATGGTGTCGGGAGCAGGAAACGGAATACGGCTCATGATGCAATCCTAGGGTTATGCGGCTCAGGCCGCGGCGTCGTCGGGCTGGCTGCGCGCCACCGAGGGGCGGCTGCTGAAGCGGCGATGCCAGGCCGCCAGCGCCGCATGGCCCTCGCGCCAGGGCAGGTCGGCGAACCGGTAGTCCAGGTACGACAACGCGCAACCGATGGCGATAAGGCCCAGGTCGAACGGCGTGGCCTCGAGCTCGGGCGCTTCTTTTTCCAGGGCGGACAGTACCGCCCTGACTTTCAGGTCGAACGCATCCAGCCAGGCGGGCGTCTGCCGCGCCTGCGGCTTGGCGCGCTCCTGGCGATACAGCAGCAACACGTCCAGCAAACCGTCGCCCAGCGCCTGGCGCCGCTCGGCCGTCAGGCGCGCGCGCGGCTCGGCGGGCAGCAGGCCGGTGTTCGCCAGGCCGTCCAGGTAGGCGCAGATAACGCGCGAGTCGTACACCGCCGTGCCGTCGTCCAGCACCAGCGTGGGCAGCTTGATGAGCGGGTTGTCGGGCACTAGGTCGGGGTTGGGTTTGTCCATGGCCACCGGCGTGCGCACCAGGGTGACGCGGTCTTCTATGCCCGCTTCGTATAACACGATCATCACCTTGCGCACGAACGGCGAGCGGGGCGACCAATGCAGCTTCATCTGTTGAGTCTCCGAAAATTCTTGCGCGGGCTCAGTGGCCCTGGGCGGGCCGCACCGCCGGATCGTTGGCGGCATCCGGCGCCGGCATCTGGAACAAATGGCTGGTGTGGGCATACCAGCCCGCGCCGTGCATGCGGCCCAGCAATTGCAGCGCCGGCGTGTCTACATAGAATTTTTCGCGATTCAGGATGGCGTCGTCGCGCAGGTACATGGCCACGACCCGCGCCAGCACGATCACCCGGTGCGGGGCCGCCTCGATGACCTGCCAGACGCGGCATTCCAACGCCGCCGGGCTCTGCGCGATGCGTGGCGGCGCCACCCGCAGCGACGGCGCGGTGTCCAGCCCCACGCGCGCCAGTTCGTCGACGTCGGCCACGTAATCCAGGCTGGTGCGGTTCATCTGCTCGGCCAGCCCGGCCGAGGCAACGTTGACCACGAACTCGCCTGTGGCCTGGATATTGCGCGACGTGTCCTTCAGCTGCCCGCCACGCGGCCCGATACCCAACGCCACAATGGGCGGGTCGCTGCTCACGACATTGAAAAAAGAAAACGGCGCGGCGTTCAGCCACCCTTCGGGCGACAGGCTGACCACCCACGCGATAGGCCGCGGCACTACCACGCTGGACAGCAGCTTGAATGCATCGGCCGAAGCCAGTTCGCTGAAATCGAAATTCATGAGTGTGGCGTCGCTCTTTCGTAGCCAAGCGGCACGCGGCCGGTGAATGTCATTTTGCCAGCAGCCCCAGCCGGTCCAGCAGGGGCCGCATATCGGCGCGATCTTTCTCGACGAAGGCCTGCGCCTGTTGCGGCGTCAGCGCCATCAACTCTATCGCCTGGTCTTGCATGACGCGACGGTAATCGGGATCGTTGTTCACGTCGCGGACAGTATCGCTCAGGCGTTGCACGATCGCCGGCGGCGTGCCCGCGGGCGCGGCCAGGCTGTACCAGGTGGCGGCCTGCGCGCCATGCACGCCGGCCTCATCCAACGTCGGCACCTGCGGCAGCAGCGGCGAGCGCTGGGCGGCCGCGTATGCCAGCGGCACCAGGCGGCCCTGGCGAATGAACGGCAGGCTGGCCGACAGGTTCAGCATCACCATGTCGATCTGCCCGCCCACGGCGTCGTTGATGGCGGGCGACGCGCCGGCATAGGGAATGTGGTTCAACTGGATATGCGCGGCTTGCTGGAACAGCTCGGCCCCCAGGTGGGTGGCGCCGCCCACGCCGGCCGAGCCGTAACTGAGCGTGCCGGGTTCAGCCTTGGCGCGCGCGATCAGTTCCGCCACCGTCTTGATGCCGCGCTCGGGATTCACCGCCAGCATGATGGGCTGCACGGCCAGCACCGAACTGAAGGCGAATCCGTCCACGCCGTCGTAGGGAGTTTTCTGCATCAGCGGCGTGACCACGTGCCCGGCCGACGTACCCACCAGCAGCGTATAGCCATCCGGTTTGGCGCGCGCCACGAAGCCGGTGCCGATCGAGGCGCCGCCGCCCGGCTTGTTTTCCACCACGACGGGCTGGCCCAGGCGCTTTTCCATGGCCCGCGCCAGGCTGCGCGCCACCGTGTCGGCCGGTCCGCCGGCCGCATAGGGATTGATCAGCGTGATGGGATGGTCGGGATAGGCATTCGCCGGGTCCGCGGCGCCGGCCGACGCGGGCGCCAGCGCAGCAGCCGCCAGCGCGGCCATCAACGTGCGGGTCTTCAAGAACATGGTCGCTCCACTGGCGGGTATGGGGGCTGGCATGGGGCTGGCATGAGGGCCGGTTGGCGCCTCAGTCTGCGTCCGCGCCGGATCGGCGGATCACCTGCGCCCATTTCTTCGTGTCTTCGCGGATGCGTTCGGCAAAGGCTTCCGGTGTGCTGTGCGTGGTGCGGATGCCATAGCTCGCCATGCGCTGCGTCATTGCCGGCGTGGTCATGACTGACTCGATGTCGCGATTCAGGCGTTCGATGATGGGCCGCGGCGTGCCCGCCGGCGCCAGCACGCCCGACCACAGGCTGACCTCGTAGGCCGAAAACCCTGGCGCCTCGGATATGGACGGCACATCCGGCAGCACCGGCAGCCGCTGGCGGCTGGTCACCCCCAGCGCCTTGATCTTGCCCTGCTTGACCGGCTCGATGAAATTCGACGAAGTGTCGATCATCATCGAGATGCGTCCGGCCAGGAAATCGTTGATGGCGCCCGACGTGCCCTTGTACGGAATGTGGCGGATATCCACGCCGGCAATCGACTTGAACATCTCGCCGGCCAGGTGGCTGGTGGTGCCCCGCCCGGAAGAACTGAAAGTCAGCTCGCCGGGCCGCTGCCGCGCCAGCTCGGCCAGCTCGGCCACCGAATTCACCGGCATGCCGTTGCTGACCACCAGCAGGTTCGAAGTCAGGTTGGTAAGCGATATGGGCGCGAAGCTCTTCTGCGGGTCGTAGCGCAGCGCATCGTAAAGCGTCGGGTTGATCGTCAGCACGCCCATGGTTGAGTACAGCAGCGTGTAGCCATCGGGCGCGGCATTGGCCACGGCCTCGGCGCCGATCGCGCCGCCCGCGCCGCCGCGGTTTTCCACAACCACCGACTGCCCCAGGCGCTCGCCCAGGTCTTGCGCCAGGGCCCGGGCCATCAGGTCGGTGGCCCCGCCGGCGGGAAACGGCACGACCAGCCGCACGGGATGATCGGGGTAGTCGCCTGCCTGGGCGACGCCCGCCAGGCACATCCCCAGGTACAAGCCAGCCGCTGCCAGCGCGCGCGCCATTTTCATGCCGTCTCCATGCTTTCTGGTTGTTTTGGTGAAAAGCATGGTATTTGGCCTGCCGGGCGCAGGCTATGCCGGGGATGGCAAACCAGCTATGCAAGCGGCCTCGCCCGCCGTTGCCGGCCCGACCCTACCCCAATGCGGAGCCGGAGCCTGCCACGCCTATGCTCCACAGCCGCAAGGCAACGTGGATCTCCAGCGCGCGCCTGGCGTCGCCCCAGTCGCCTATGAGCGACTCCACGCTCGCCAGCCTCTGGCGCACGGTGTTCACATGAATGCCCAGGCGAGAAGCGGTGACCGAGGCATTCTGGTGATTGTCGAAATACGCCAGCAGCGTGGCCGCCAGGTCTGAGCCGCGCTTGCGGTCGTGCGCCACGACGGCGCCGATGGCGGAATCCAGGAACAGGTTCAGGCTGGCGCGGTCCTGCGTTTCGAACAAGGCCGAATAAAGCGCCATTTCGTTCTGGGCGACGATGCGCCCATGCATGCCCAGCCGCCCCACCACGGGCAGCGCGCGGCGCAACGAGGCGTACAGGCCTGGCATTTCCGCCGCGCTGTGCACGGGGCGCGACAGCACTCCGCGGTAGGCGCCGCCCAGCTCGCGCCGGGCGAAATCGCCGAAGCCGTCCAGCAACTGCCCGGCGCGCGCCGCGCCGCACACGAAGGCCAGCACGCCGTCCACCTCGTCCAGCACCAGTCCGGGCCAGTCGAACAGCGCGCGCAGGCGCCGCGCCAGAAAAGCCGGCCCGGGCTGGTCCGGCTCGACCAGCATCAGCGACATGGGCTGGGAAATATCCAGGCCGAAGCGCTCGGCGCGGCCGCGCGCCAGCGCAGGCTCGCCTTGCCGCGGCGAGATCAGCGACTGCAGGAATTCGGAAATATCGCGGCTGCGGCTTGCTTCCATGCGCTCTTGCGAGAGCAGCACCACGCCGATCACGCTGGAGCTTCTTTCGAACGTGCGGATCGAAATGTCACGCATGTCTTCATGCCGGAACAGCAGCACCGAACCCAGCACGCCCCCGCCGCCGATCACCGCCGTGGCGCGGCACAGTTCCCCGCCGCTCTTGTAGGCGATGGTCGAGCGGCCCGCCCGCCGGCTGTCGTTCAACGCCTGCGTCAATGCCGCGCTGTGCGGGCCGTGCGGCTGGTAGGCGTCGGCCGCGCCGCCGTCGTAACCGGAGGCCACGCCGCGCCCGACCACATGGTGCATTTCGTCCAGCACCAGCACGCTGCCCTGCAGCAGCTCTGCAATAGACTGGCACAGCTCGCCCAGCGAGGCGCCGCGGGCCAGCAACATGGTCAACCGCTCGTGCGCCTCGACCGCGCTTTGCACATCGCGCGCATGCTGCTCCAGTTCGGCGCGCGCCTGGTCGGCTTTTTCCAGCGCGGCCTGCGCGTCGGCGAAGGCCTGGGCATTGTTGATCGCCACGGCCGCGTGGGTGGCCAGCGTGCACAGAATGGATATGTTCAGCGCCGTGTGGGTGCGGTGGTAGCGGTCGGCCACGAACAGCAGGCCGATCACGCTGTCGTCCCAGATCAACGGCGCGCCCACCAGCGCCGCCACGCCCTCGTCGCGGAAAATATCGTCCAGCTCGGGATCGTGGATGAAACGGTTGTCGTGCAGGTAGTCGGGCGTAGAGAACGGCAGGCGGGTCGACATGACAACACCCGCGACGCCGCGCTTGCGCTGCGCAGTCATCCGGCCAGTGCGCTCGACGATCGCCCCTTCGGTGACCACGACCCTGAACTCGCTGCCGTCGGGGTCGTAGATGGTCAGCCAGCACAGGTGCGCGCGCAGCAAATCGCGGGCGCGGGTAACAATGGCCTTGAGCAACTCGGACAGATCGAGCCGGCCGGCGAGATCTTGCGCCGATTCGATCACCGCCAACATGCCGCGCTCGCGCTGCTCGTGCTGCTCCAGCCGGTTGCGCAAGGCCATGGCCATGCGCGCCAGTTCGATCAGGCCGTTCTTTTGCGCCAGGCTGTCGGGCAGCGCTTCCAGGTCGGCCAGCCGCGCCGCGAAATCGTCTATGGCCGCATTACCATGCAGCAGGCCGAGCAGGTCGGCGGCAACCGCCCCGGCTTGCGTCCCGGCCGGCAGGCGGGCCGCGGGGCGTTTCCGGGGGACAGGGGCAGGCGAAGGCATGGGGTTTCCGCGATAACCAGACGGAGTTGCGCACAGGCGCGCCGCCCGCACAGTGCGAACATCATATCAACTTAGTCCAATCTATGTGCAAATTGCACATAGATTTGCGCGGGCGCGTCCGTGACACTGGCGATATGCCCACCACAGGATACAAACAGGTGCACAACAGCCTCATCGACACGCTGCGGCCCACGCCCGGGCTGCGCGTCCTGGTCACCGCCGGCGCATCCGGCATCGGCGCCGCCGTGGCCCGCGCCCTGCGCGAGACCGGAGCCCGCGTGCATGTCTGTGACATCGACCGCGCCGCGCTCGACCGCCTGGCCGCCGAGACACCCGAGATCACCACCACCATGGCCGACGCGTCGGTTCCGCGCGACGTGGACACAGTCTTCGCCGACGTGCAGAACAGCCTTGGCGGGCTGGACGTGCTGGTGAACAACGTGGGCATCGCCGGGCCGACGGGCCCCGTCGAAAGCCTGCAGGCCGGCGACTGGCAGCGCACGATCGACGTGAACCTGAACAGCCATTTCTACTTCGCCAGCCGCGCCGTGCCGCTGCTGAAGGCGTCGCGCAACAATCCGTGCCTGATCGCCATGAGTTCGGTGGCGGGCCGGCTGGGCTACGCGCTGCGCACGCCCTACGCCTCTACCAAATGGGCCATCGTCGGGTTCATGAAATCGCTGGCTATCGAACTGGGCCCGCACGGCGTGCGGGTCAACGCCATTCTTCCCGGCACAGTCGAAGGCGAACGCATGGATGGCGTCATCGGCGCGCGCGCCGCGGCCGCCGGCGTGCCGGTGGAAACCATGCGCAACGAATACCTGGGCAAGATCTCGCTGCGCCGCATGGTCACCGCCGACGACATCGCCGCCACGGCGCTATTCCTGTGTTCGCCCGCCGCGCGCAACATCACTGGCCAGGCCATCAGCGTGGACGGCAATATCGAATATCTCTGAACACCCGGCGCCGGCCCCGCCGGCCCGTTCCATGGCAATCTAAAAAAACAGGAGACAGGCATGAACAAACTCGACTTTTCCGCCATTATCGTGGCGTCCACGCTGGGGGCCTGCTGCGCCATGCCCGCCTCGGCGGCGCCGGTCAAGATCGGCCTGGTGGAAACGCTTTCCGGCCCCCAGGCGTCATCGGGCCAAGCCTACCGCACCGCCGTGCGCTATGTCGTCGACCAGATCAATGCCGCTGGTGGCTGGAACGGCGAACCGGTGCAACTGCTCGAATACGACAACCAGGGCGGCCCCGCGGGCGCGGCCGACAAGCTCAAGGCGGCTGCCGCCGACGGCGTGCAGATCGTCGTGCAGGGCGCTTCGTCGGCCATCGGCGGACAAATCACCGAAGACATCCGCAAGCACAACCTGCGCAACCCCGGCAAAGAGATGGTCTACATCAACATGGGCGCCGAGGCGCTGGAGCTTACCGGCGAAAAGTGCAACTTCTACCACTTCCGCTTTGCCGGCAATGCGCAGGTGCGCACCAAGGCGCTGGTCGAAGGCATGAAGAAAGCCGGCGCCCTGGGCACCAAGGTGTACGCCATCAACCAGAACTACTCGTGGGGCCAGGACATGCAGCAGGCGATTCTGGACAACCAGAAGCCCGGCGGCTACACGGTGGTCGAAAAGACCCTGCACGACGTCAACAAGATCCAGGACTTTTCCCCCTACGTCGCCAAAATCGCTTCCTCTGGCGCCGAAACAGTCATTACGGGCAACTGGTCCAACGACCTGCTGCTGCTCATGAAGGCATCGAAGGCGGCCGGCCTGAAGGCGCGCTATGGCACGGTGTACCTGGACCAGCCGGGCAACCTCGCTAACGCGGGCGACCTGGCCGAAGGCAACTTCGTCGTGCACACGTTCAACGCCGAAGCGGGCGACGCGCAAGCCGAGCAATTCGTGCAGGACTACCAGGCCAAGACCGGCCACATGCCGGTGTTCATCGAGCCGCAAACGGTCTACGGCATGAAGATGGTGGCCGATGCGCTCAAGCGCACCCAGCCCCGGAACGGCGCCCTGAGCGTGAACGACCTGGCGCTGGCGCTCGAAACCGCGCGCATTCCCACGCCCATGGGTGAAATGAGCATGCGCGCCGCCGATCACCAGGCGCAGTTGCCCATGGTGGTGTCCACCGTCACGCGCGATGCGCGGCACAAGGTCGACAACACCGACATGGGCTTCAAGCCGGTGCTGCTGCTGACCGCCCAGCAGGCGTCGACGCCCGCGCAGGCCAGTTGCAAGATGAAGCGACCCGGTTGAGCGCCGCCCCATGGAACAGCTTTTCTTTTCTTTGATGAACGGCGTCATCTACGGACTGCTGCTCTTCATGGTGTCGGCCGGCCTGACCCTGATCTTCGGCATGATGGGCGTACTGAACTTCGCGCACGCGTCGTTCTACATGCTGGGCGCCTATTTCGCCTATACGCTGCAGGGCGTGGCGGGATTCTGGCCCGCCGTGGTCGCCGCGCCGTTGTTGGTGGGGCTGATCGGCGTGGTGGTAGAACGCTGCTTCCTGCGCCGGGTGCACCGCCACGGGCACGCGCACGAGCTGCTGCTGACCTTCGGCCTGTCGTTCATCATCGCAGAGATCATCAAGCTGTTCTACGGCAACTACCCTGTCGACTATCGCGTCCCGGCTTCGCTGGATTTTGCCGCGTTCGCCATCGGCAGCACCCAGTATCCGTTCTACCGGCTATTGATGGGCGGCATCGCCATCGCGATGTTCATCGCCATCTACCTGATGCTGACCCGCACGCGCGTGGGCATCGTGGTGCGTTCTGCCATCCACCGCCCCAGCATGGCCGAGGCGCTGGGCCACAACGTGCCGCTGGTGTTCATGGGCGTATTCGGCGTGGGCGCGGCGCTGGCCGGGCTGGCTGGCGCCGTGGCGGGCGCCTTCTACACCACCAACCCCAACATGGCCCTGGAACTGGGCGTCATGGTGTTCGTGGTGGTGGTGGTGGGCGGCCTGGGGTCGCTGGTCGGCGCAATGCTGGCATCGCTGCTGATCGGCATCATCACCTCGCTGGCCGTCACGGTAGACGCCAGCCTGGCCGACCTGTTCGACCTGTTCGGCGCCGGGGAATGGGCGCGCGGCGTGGGCGGACTGATGACGCTGAACCTGTCCAGCTTGGCCGCGACGCTGCCTTTCGCGCTGATGCTGCTGATCCTGCTGGTTCGGCCCGGCGGCCTGATGGGCGAGAAAAACTGAAGCCATGAGAAAAACCCTGATCGCCTGCCTGGCGGGCGCCCTCGTGCTGGCGGCGCTGCCGTTCCTGCTATCGCAAGGCCTGCTCAATGCGGCCATCCAGATGCTGATCGCCGCCCTGTTCGCCAGCGCCTACAACTTGCTGTGCGGACAGGCTGGCATGCTGTCTTTCGGGCACGCGGCCTACTTCGGCGTGGGCGCCTTCGCCACCGTGCACGCCATGAACGCCGTGGGCGGCGCGGGCCTGCTGCCCACGCCCCTGATGCCGCTGGCTGGCGCGGTGGGCGGCCTGGTCTTTGGCGGCATCGCCGGCTGGTTCGCCACCCAGCGCAGCGGCACCTATTTCGCCATGATCACCCTGGCCATCGCCGAACTGGTGCACTCGCTGGCGCCGCACCTGAAAGGCATCTTCGGCGGCGAGGCGGGCATATCGACCATGCGCATGCCCGCGTGGGGCTTCGATTTCGGCTCGACCACGCAGGTGTACTACCTGACACTGGCCTGGGTGCTGGCCGCCATGACGCTGCTGTTTTTGTATACGCGCACGCCCTTGGGCAGGTTGACGCTGGGGCTGCGCGAAAACAGCCACCGGCTGAAGTTCCTGGGCTACAACGTGCACGGCCTGAGCACGCTGGTATTCGCCATATCGGCCATGTTCTCCGGCATGGCGGGCGGGCTGCAGGTGCTGTCCAACGAGTCTGCCAACTATGTCGTGTTCGATGCCTCGCTGTCGGCCGCCGCTGTGCTCAACGCCTATATCGGCGGCGTGCAAGTGTTCCTGGGGCCTGCGTTCGGCGCGGCGCTGATGACCTTCTTCGGCTATGCCATTTCCGACCTGACGCGCTCATGGCTGCTTTACCAGGGCATCCTGTTCGTGCTGGTCATGATGTTCCTGCCCACCGGCCTGACCGGGCTGATCGCCATAGTCGGGCGCCTGCGCGAACGCCACCGGCTGGGCCGCCTGGCGCCGCTGTTCCTGCTGGCTATCGGCTGCGCCGTGCTGGGCAGCGCCGCGACCGTATTCACCATAGAGCTGCTGCAGCGGCTGTTCTCGCAGGAATATCGCGCGCTGCTGCAAGCCTCCGCCGGCGGCGCCTGGCCCCCCGTGGCGCTGTTCGACCACGCATGGCAGCCCGCGTCCGCCGCCACCTGGGGCGTGCCGCTGCTGCTGTTCGGCGCGGCCGGGCTGATGTTCTGGCGCTGCCGCCGGCTGCTGGACACCCTGGCCGGCGACGAGGCGTCCGCCCACGCCCCGCTACCGGTGCGGCATAGCGAGGAATCGGCATGAGCACTTCCCTACTCACCCTGCACGACCTGCGCAAGTCATTCGGCCCCACTGACATCATTCGCGGTGTGGACCTGGAGGTGCGCGAGGGCGAGCGGCACGCGCTGATCGGGCCTAACGGCGCGGGCAAGTCCACGCTGTTCCATCTGGTGTCCGGCCAGCTGGCGCCCACTTCCGGCGCCATCCGCTTCGAAGGCCGCGACATCGGCGGCCGTCCGCCCCAGGCGATCAACCGCCTGGGCCTGGCGCGCTCGTTCCAGATCACCAATATTTTTCCCAGGCTGAGCACCTACGAAAACGTGCGCCTGGCGGTCATGCGCGCGCACGGCCTGCAGTACGCATTCTGGAAGTTCATTGACCGCGACCGCCGCATACGCGACGAAACCGGACGCCTGCTCGAACTGGTGCGCCTGGCGCCCAAGGCCGGCGCCATCGCCGGCGAAATGGCGTATTCCGAGCAGCGTTCGCTGGAAATCGCCATGACGCTCGCGTCCAACCCCCGGTTGATTCTGCTGGACGAACCCATGGCCGGCATGTCGCACGACGAAACCCAGTACACCGCCCAGCTGATCCGCGAGATTTCGGTCGGACGCACGCTGATGATCGTCGAACACGACATGGACGTGGTGTTCTCTTTGAGCGACCGCGTCAGCGTCCTGGTCTACGGCCAGGTCATCGCAACCGGAACGCCCACCGAAATCCGCGGCCACGCGGGCGTGCGCGAAGCCTACCTGGGCGACGAGGCCACTGTATGAGCACTGCCGATACCCCCTTGCTGGGCGTGGAAAACCTGCACGCCCACTACGGAAAAAGCCACGTCCTGCACGGCGTCGACCTGCGGGTCGGGCAGGGCGAGGTCGTCAGCCTGGTGGGCCGCAACGGCGTGGGGCGCTCTACCACCATGAAAGCCATCATGGGCCTGGTGCCGCCCAGCTCCGGCCGCGTGCGGCTGCGCGGGCGCGACCTGGCGGGCGCCCGCCCCTATGCCATCTGCCGCGCCGGCATTGCCTATGTGCCGGAAGAACGCGAGGTCTTTGCCAACCTCACCGTGGACGAAAATCTGCGCATGGGCCAGCAGCCTGCCGTGCCCGGCGCGCATCGCTGGACCGTCGAGCAGATGTTCGACTACTTCCCGCGCCTGAAAGAACGGCGTGGCACCAAGGCGGGCAGCCTGTCGGGCGGCGAGCAGCAGATGCTGACCATCTGCCGCTCGCTGCTGGGCAATCCGCTGGTGATGTTGATCGACGAACCCACCGAAGGCCTGGCCCCGCGCATCGTGGCCCAGGTGGGCGAGTGCATCCAGGACATGCATCGCAAGGGCGTCTCGGTGCTGCTGGTCGAGCAGAAGCTGACCATCGCGCTGAAAGTCTCGACGCGCGTGTGCGTCATGGGTCACGGCCGCATCGTTTTCGAGGGCGCGCCGCATGAACTGAGCTCGAACGAGGCCCTGGTCGCGCAATGGCTGGCCGTTTAAGCACCGGGGCGCCCACCCCCAATCCGCTACCGATGAGATCCAATATGACAAACCGCCAAGAGAAGGTCATTATTACCTGCGCCGTCACGGGGTCGGTGCATACGCCGACCATGTCCGAGCACCTGCCGCTGACGCCCGCCCAAATCGCCGAGCAGGCCATCGAAGCCGCCGAAGCCGGCGCGGCCATCCTGCACCTGCACGCGCGCGATCCGCGCGACGGCCGTCCCACGGCCGACCCCGCTGTGTTCGACGAATTCATCCCGCGCATCCGCGACGCGACCGACGCCGTGATCAACATCACCACCGGCGGCAGCACCCGCATGACGCTCGAGGAACGCCTGGCCTACCCTCTGCGCGCCAAGCCCGAGATGTGCTCGCTGAACATGGGTTCGATGAATTTCTCCATTCATCCGGCTGCGCGGCGCATTTCCGAATGGAAGCACGGCTGGGAAAAGCCGTACATAGAAGGCATGGAAGACCTCATCTTCCGCAACACCTTCCGCGACATCCGGCACATCCTCAAGGTACTCGGCGAAGAGTGCGGCACGCGCTTCGAGTTCGAATGCTATGACATGGGGCATTTGTACAACCTGGCGCATTTCGTCGACGAAGGCCTCATCAAAGGCCCGCTCTTCATACAGAGCATCTTCGGCATCCTGGGCGGCATGGGCCCCGACCCCGAAAACCTGGTGGCCATGAAAACCACCGCCGACCGCCTGTTCGGCCGCGACGGGTACCGCTTCTCGGTGCTGGGCGCGGGCCGCCATCAGATGCCGCTGGTCACCATGGGCGCCATCCTGGGCGGCAACGTGCGCGTGGGCCTGGAAGACAGCCTGTACCTGGCCCGGGGACAACTGGCAAAATCATGCGCGGAACAGGTCGGCAAAATCCGCCGCATCCTGAGCGAGCTTTCACTGGACATAGCCACGCCCGCCGAAGCGCGGGCCATGCTGGGCCTGAAGGGAGCAGACGCGGTGGCGTTCTGAACCCGGTCGATTTCTAGGAGAATTCATGAAAAAGTATCTGCAGGATCGTGTAGCCATCGTCACGGGCGCCGGTAGCGGCCTGGGCCGGGCGCATGCCCTGGAACTCGCCCGCCAGGGCGCGCGCGTCGTGGTCAACGACGTGGCCGGCGCGCATGCCGGTTCGCCCGCCAGCGCCGTAGTCGATGAAATCGTGCGCAATGGCGGCACGGCGCTGGCCGCCGGCGGCGACGTCACCGACTACGACGCCATGCAAAGCCTGGTGGGCCGCGTCATGGATGAATGGCAGCGCGTCGACATCCTGGTCAACAACGCCGGCATCCTGCGGGACAAGAGCTTTTCCAAGATGAGCCTGGAAGATTTCCGGCAAGTGCTCGACGTGCACCTGATGGGCAGCGTGCACTGTATCAAGGCGGTGTGGGAGATCATGCGCGAACAGCGCTACGGCCGCATCGTGATGACGACCTCGTCATCGGGCCTGTATGGCAATTTCGGGCAATCCAACTACAGCGCCGCCAAGATGGCCCTGGTGGGCCTGATGCAGACCCTGGCGCTGGAAGGCGCCAAGCACGACATCCGCGTGAACTGCCTGGCTCCCACCGCCGCCACCGCCATGACGGAAGGCATACTGCTGCCCGAAGCCCTGGAACGCCTGTCGCCGGCCGCCGTCAGCCCCGCCGTGGTCGCCCTGGTGGGCGAAGACGCCCCCACCCGCTGCATTCTGCTGGCGGGCGCGGGCGGCGTCGAAAGCGCCAACATCACCATGACGCGCGGCATTGTTGTCGATTCCGACGCAGACGCCGCGCAGCAGATCCGCGCGCGCATGGATGAAATTCGCGACCGCTCTGGCGAACTCGTGCCGGGCACGGGTTTCGAACAATGCCAGTTCGAGCTGGCCAAGGCCGGCTTCGATATGCAGCTTCCGTAGCGCCTTTCATCCGCGCCCACGCGCGCGGCGGCGCTCAGCCTGCGTACTCGCGCGCCAGGCGCACCACCGTCACGCCGGGCTTCAATTGCCGCAGCGACGGCATGATCAAGGTGCAGTTGTCATAGGGCGTGACCACCGGCGCGCCGTCCGCCCAGCCGATCAGCGACCCGGCCTCGGCCAGGGTTTCCAGTCCCTGCCAGGGCTGCGCGAAGCGCAGGTCCATCGAAGGGGCCACCACGGCATCGGTCACTTGCAACACGCGCTGCGGGCCGGCGCCGTGGAGGGCGCCGCACGCCTGGTCTGGTGGCGTATCAGGCAGCAGCCAGCCGTCCGGCATGTCGGTGGCATCGATCACGGCCGACTCGACCAGCATGCGGGCTACCAGATCGCGGGCTGCCAGTCGCGCCGCGGGGTCGCCATGGAAACCGCACTCGATCAACAGCGCGCAGGCATCGGCTTGGCCGGGGTCGCCGAAGCGACCGTAATCGCGCATGCGCACGCCGTCCTGGTGGCCGGCGTCCACAATGACATGCCGCGGCGCGCCCAGCCGGCGCGCCAACGCAATATTGCGTGGCAGCACGCCGGTAAGCAACAGCGGCGCGCCGGGCTCATGCATCGAATGCAGGTCCAGCAGCCAGTCGGCCCGCTCCACCCACGGCCTCAACGCCGCGCCGCGCCGTCGCTCGCACGAAACGGGGTCATCCAGGCGCTGCGCGCTCCAGACCCGGTTCAGGTCTTCGTCGACAAACCGCGACGCGTCATGGCGGGCCGAGTCGAAGCGGTCGAACGCCTCAAGGTTGCAGAACGCCAGCGTCAGGCTGCCGCGGCGCGGCCGCAGGCCCGACGCCAGCAATTCCTTCAATGCCCACGCGCCGCACAGCTCATTGCCGTGCACCAGGGCGGTCACCATCAACGCCCTGCCCGGCGTGCCCGAATCGAAATGCCACACGCCAGGCGTGCCGGTGTTGCCCGCGCGCTCGGCCGACAGGTCCGGGGCGGAAAGCTGGAATTGCATGATGCGTCGTTTCTCGTGCTGCGGTTACTGTGCGTCGATCTGCGCGGCCTTGACCAGCGCGCCGTATTTTTTGGTTTCGTTGGCCTGGTACGCAACCGGGTCGATGCCGGGTTGCGCCAGCACGCCGCCGGCCTGCTGCAGCTTCGCGCGGAAGTGTTCCGACTGCAGCGTTTGCGCCAGCGCCGCGCGCAGCTTGGCGGCCACCGGCTCGGGCAGGCCCGCGGGGCCGTACAGGGCGAACCAGACATTGATGTCCACCCCTTCGAAACCCGGGGTTTCGGCCAGGGCGGGAATATCCGGCGCGGCGGGAGAACGCTGCTTCTCGGTCACGCCCAGCGCCACCACTTTACCGCCCCGCACCTGCGGCAAGCCCGACGACAACACCAGCACGCCGTAGTCGAGCTGGCCGCTCATCAGGTCCGTCACCATGGGGGCGACGCCACGATAAGGCACGTGCGCGGCGCGGGTGCCGGTGGACTGGTTGACCATCTCGCCCGCCAGGTGCAGCGCCGTACCCACGCCCGACGAGCCGAAGTTGTACGTGCCGGGCTGCGCCGCCCGCAACTTCTGCAGATACTGCTCGGCGGTGGTGACGCCCGATTCTTTGCTGGCGGCCAGCAGCATGGGCTGCGAGGCGATCACGCCCAAGGCCGTGAAGTCCTTGGCGCCGTCGTACTTGACGGCCGGATTGACCATGCGGGCAATCACCATTTCGTTGGTCGACCCCAGCAACAGGGTGTAGCCGTCAGGCTCGGTGCGCGCCACGCGCTGGGCGCCGATGGTGCCGCCGGCCCCGCCCACGTTCTCGATCACCACGCTTTGCCCCAGGCGCTTGGCAAGCTCTTCGCCGAACAGGCGGGCAGTAAGGTCTACGCTGCCGCCAGCCGGGTATCCCACCACCAGCGATATCGAGCGCTCGGGGTAATCGGCCATTGCGGGCGCCGCAGCAGCGCAGGCAACAATGGAACAGAGCACGACCCTGGTGGCGTGCCGCGACTTGAACAATTTCATGATGTCTCCCTTGGGGGTGCTGAAATGGACGGCGTATCCGTCTCGTTGGAATATCGGTGGATATTCTCGGGCACCCTTTCAGACATCATGTGCCGAATCAGCACATTCGCGTGCTGATTCGATTAAAATTGAGCGAACCCGGCCGACTCAGGCCGCGCGGCTCGCAGTCACGTCCCAGGCTGCCTCGGCCAGGTCGGCCAGCCTGGCGCGCGACCGGTACAGGCGCACCTCGAAAGAGATTTCCTCGCTGCGCCCGCCCAACGCCGCCAGCACACCGCGGCGGCAGTCTCCCGCCACCATGGACCACGGCAGCCACGCCACGCCCAGCCCCTTGAGCACCAGGCCATGCGCGGCATCCAGGGAGTCGATGCGCATGAAAGGCGCCAGCGCGTACGGCATGGCCTCCAGCCGGTCGCCGAGAATGCGCTCCATCGACAGCCCGCCGGCATACGTAAGCAGCGGTACGCCCGGACCGGTTTCGCGCAACGCATAACGCGGCCGGCCGCGCGTATCCGCCTGACTGACGGGCACCAGCTTGTCGATGCCCAGCGTCATGTAGCGGTAGCGTTCGGGACTGAGCTGCACCGACAGCGCCGGATGCTCGTAACAGCACAGCAGGTCGATGCGGCCCTGCTCCATCCGCGCGACCAGCTCTTTCATCATGCCGGTGCTGAGCTCGACCTGCGCGCCGTCGGTCAGCACCTTCGGGCTGCGATGCCGCAAGCGGGCGATCCAGTCGGCTACCAGCGTGCGGGCCAGGCTGCGCCCCGTTGCGATGCGCAGCACGGGTTCGCCGGCCGCCCCCGCGCCCCGTATGCGGTGACGCACCTGCTCCATTCGCTCGACGACCTGGGTCGCCGCCTTGAGCAGGGCTTCGCCTTGCGGCGTCAGGATGACGGGCGCCCGCTGGCGCTGCACCAGCGGCGTGCCAGCCCAGGCTTCCAGCGCGCGGATACGCCGGCCGAACGCCGGATGGGTAACGTGGCGCAGTTCAGCCGCGCGCACGAAGCTGCCGGTCTGGGCCAGCGCGATCAGATCTTCCAGGAGTTTCAGGTCGGCCATGGGTTTGGTCGCAAGCGAGTCGGGCAATGATAGGCGCAGATCGCGCCGCTGCCCAATGCTTTCTGCCGGGGGCGCCAATGCCCCGCTTACAAGGCCTGCCTTCCCGCCCGCCGGCTGGCCAGTCGCGCCCCGCCCATCAGCAGGCCCAGCGCCAGCCACGCGGCGCCGCCGGCCAGCCCTGCCGCGCCGCTGGAAACCAGCAGCACCAGCGCCATGACGAACGCCAGGGGCAGCAGGACCTTGGGCCACGGCATCTGGAACGCGGGCCGTGGGCTGCCCCCGCGGCGCAGCTTCAGCAGCACCAGCAACGGTGGAATGAAATGCAGCACATACAGGAAGCCGCCTATCGCGGTGGAAATATGCAGCGTGCCCACCAGCGCCACCAACGCCAGCATGGCTGCGCTGACCAGCACCGCGACCCAGGGCGCGCCGCTGGCGGGGCCGACCCTCGCCAGGGCCGCCGGCAGCAAGCCATCGCGCGCCATGGCGAAACTGATGCGCGAGGTCGCCACCAGCACGGCGTTCGCCGTGGCCGCCGTTGTCAGAACAGCCACCATCGCCACCACGCGGGCCCCCACGGGCCCCAGGAAAGCCTGCGCGGCATCGGCCAGCGGCGCGGCGGAAGCGCCGAGTTCGCGCCAGTCGAGCGTGCCCAGCGCGGCGCAGGCAACCAGCAAATACACCACCAGCACGATGCCAAGCGTCAGCAGAATGGCCAGTGGCAGGTTGCGTTCGGGCTTTTCGATTTCTTCTCCGGCCGCGGCAACCATGTCGAACCCGCCGAAGGCCAGGAAGGCGATCAGCGCGGCCGAGAGTATTCCGGCGAACCCGTTGGGCATCAGGGGGGTGAAGCGGTCCGCGTCCACCGACGGCATGCCCAGCACGGCGAAACCCAGCAGGCCCGCCAGCGCCAGCCCGATGACCAGCACCTGCAACTGCCCCGACAGCTTGACGCCCGCCAGGTTGACCGCCGCGCAAACCAGCACCAGCCCGACGGCGCTCCAGGTGGCGGGCAGGCCGGTCAGCGACGCCAGATACCCGCCGAATCCCAGCGTGACATAGCCACTGACAAAAATATAGGCGCCCCAGAACACCCAGCCCATCAGAAAGCCCCATCCGCGCCCCAGCACTTCGCGCACGAACACATAGCCGCCGCCTGCCTCCGGGTATCGGCAGGCCAGCTCCGCATAAGGCAGCGCGATCAGCAGCGACGCGATGAATGCCAGGCCGAACGCCAGCAGCGCGGCTGGCCCGGCCAACGCCGCCGTGTGTCCGACCAATACGAAGATGCCTCCGCCTATCGTTCCGCCGACGCCCAGCGCGACGGCGCCGCGCAAACCCAAAGCCCGGCGCAACTGCGCCCGGGGCGGCCCGGCTTGCTTGCACGTTGCGGGTGTTGCCATGCCGACTTCCTGAACAGTTATAAGAGTCCGGGAAGTATCGGCAAAAGCTGGAACGGCGTATTGGCAAAAATTGCGGAGCGTGCTGCCGGGCGCCGCCGCCAGGCCGTTATCTGGCTGTGAACCGGCTGGGATCCGGCCGTGACCCGACCGCTGGCAGATCGCTAATGAACCGCCCCGCCGGCGGCCGCCCTGGCAAACTGCAGCGGCGTGATTCCGTAGCACCGCTTGAAGTGCCTGGTCAGCGCGCTTTGGTCGTAGAAGCCCGTGGCCGCGGCGACCTGCGCAATGGGCATCCCCCGCCGCAGGAAATGGCAGGCGCGCCCCAGGCGAACCTGGGTCAGGTACGAGTGCGGAGTCAGGCCCAGGCAGCGCTTGAACAGGCCAATGAGCTGGAACGGCGTCAGCCCCGCGGCCCGGCTGAGGTCTTCCAGGCGCAGATCCAGGGCGTACTGGGCCTGGATCATGTCGGTCGCCAGGCGCAGCAGCGCCTGGTCGCGCGGCGGCGGATCGATGCGCCCGCCACCGCTGCCATGCCGCTGGTACAGCCGTCCAAATGTCGAAAACAGCAGCTCGCGCTCGCGAAACAGGTCGCGGCCATCTTCAAGCGCGCGGTGCAGCGACAGGAAACTGGCGATGAGGTCGCCGTCGCTGAACATGTTGCGAGTGAAATAAGGAACGTCTTCGATTCCCAACCCAGCCGCCACGGCATCGATGGCCGACTGCGTCAGATAAAACGACCGGTACAACCAGCGTTCACTCGACCCCATCCAGCCCGCATGCGCCTCTACCGGGTTGAAGACGAACAGCGTCGACGCGCGCGCCTCTTCGACCACGCCGCGGCTCTTGATGACCGACCCGCCGGTTTCCGTCACGGCGATCACGAACCCGTCATGCGTATGCGGCGGATATTCCTGGGTGGAAAAATCCGCGTGCATCAGGCTGAGCCCGGGCGTGTGGCGATCCCACCAATAGCGCGACAGGTTCTTGGGGTCGCGAGGCACGGTGAACGCTCAGAACGAACGGACGCCGCAGGGGCGTCTGGGTGACGATAGCAACCATTTTAGCGAACCGCCCGACCGCTTGCGCGAGTTCGCGAGCCGGCTTCCACCCTGCGCCAAGCGCGTAATATTGCAGGCAGTTCCAATCCCGCCCGCCGGCGCTCCTGCGCCGGGCGTCGAGGCGGCACGCCTGCCTGCCGATGTCCAGAATCTCATTTGTCCTGCGTCTGGTCGCGATTGTCGCCGCCGCCCATGTCTATGTCGGCCTGCGCCTGATTCCCGATCTATCTCTCTCCGACGGTCAGCAATGGGCGGCCGTGGCGGCACTGACGCTGTCGTGCATTCTGATGCCGGTGTCCCTGGTGATCCGCCCTTTCGCGGCGCGCCCTTGGGCCGACCGGGTGGCCGCCATCGGGCTGGTGCTGATGGGCCTGTTCTCGTTCTTGTTCGTGCTCACCCTGCTGCGCGACGTGATGCTCGCGGCGGTGCTCACGGCCGGCACCCTGGCCTCGGCCGCGCTGCCGGCGGCCGCGCTCAAGACCGGCAGCGCCCTGGCGGTGCTGGCGCTGGCCCTGGCCGCCACGCTGGCCGGCGCCGTCAATGCCCGGCGTCTGGCGCGGGTGAAGCGCGTCGACGTGCCCATTGCCGGCCTGCCCAATGCGCTGCAGGGGTTCACCATTGCCCAGATCAGTGATATTCACGTCGGCCCCACCATCAAGCAGGGCTATGTGGAGCATATCGTGCAGGCGGTCAACGCCCTGCAGCCGGATATGGTGGCCATTACCGGCGACCTGGTCGACGGCCCGGTGGAGCAGCTCGCGCCGCACACCCGGCCGCTAGGCAGCCTGGCAGCGCGCCACGGCGCGTACCTGGTGACGGGCAACCACGAATACTATTCCGGCGCGGACCACTGGGTAGCAGAGTTTCGCCGCCTCGGCCTGCGAGTCTTGATGAACGAACACGTTGTGCTCGATCACGGCGATGCGCAACTGGTCGTGGCCGGAGTCACCGACTACAGCGCAGGCGCGTTCAACCCGGCACAGGCCAGCAACCCGGCGGCTGCCGTGGCCGGGGCCCCCGCCAGCGCCATCAGCCTGCTGCTGGCGCACCAGCCCCGCAGCGCCGCCGCGGCCGCGCCAGCCGGCTATCGGTTGCAGTTGTCGGGCCACACGCATGGCGGCCAGTTCCTGCCCTGGAACTTGTTCGTGCGCTTCCAGCAACCGTTTACCGCCGGCCTGCACCGTTACCAGGATATGTGGGTGTACACCAGCCGCGGCACCGGCTATTGGGGTCCGCCGTTGCGGCTGGGCGCACCCTCGGAAATTACCTTGCTGCGGCTGGTGGCGGGCTGACGCCCGCGCTTATTCAAAGGCCTTCTTTTTCCACAGCTCCCAGGGCCGGTTCATCACGCCTGCCATCATCTCGTCGGCCAGCGCGGCCTCCTCCTGGCTGAGATACGTGACTTCGCCGTTCAGGCCGATGGCCTTCTGCTGCAATGCCGCGTTCATCTCGGTATAGATGGCGCGGTACACCGCCACGGGGATACCGCCGCCCACCGCCACGAAACCATGCCCGCGCATCAGCGAAACCTGCCGGTCGCCCAGCGCCTGCGCCAGCGCCTTGCCGTGGTCGCGGTTGCGCACCAGCATATCGGTATGGCCGAAACAGCAGCGAATGTCGAACACCGGCGCGCCGCCGCCCAGGAAGCCGGCCATGTGGTAAATGGGCTGCAGCCGCACCGACGAACCGGCAAAGGGAATCACCGATGGCGAATGGCTGTGCACCACGGCGTGCACGTCGGGCCGCGCGCGATAGATCTCGCCATGGATATAGCGCTCCAGGTAGGGCTTGCGGTCATCCTGGCTGGCTACCTCGGAGTCCATGCCGAATTCCATGATGTCGTCGGCGGTGACCAGCTCGGGCGCGAGCGAACGCGACAGCAGGAAGCGCTGCGCGTCATGCGGATGCCGCACACTGACGTGGCCGAAACCGTCCAGCACGCCGAAGCGCGCCAGCACGCGGTTGGCGACCACCAGGTCATCGATGCAGGCTTTAAGGTCCGGGGCAATGCTCATGAAGTTTCCTTGGAACGAAGTCTGAAGACAGGGCGGCGTTATTGCAGCGTGATGCCCGCCTGCTTGGCCAGCTTGCCGTACATGTCCAGGTCTTTGTCGATCTGGCTGGCCATGGCCGCGGCGCCGGTTTTCTCGATTTCGTAGTAGCGGTCGCGGAAGGCTTTCTGCACGGCGGGGTCCGCCATGGTGGCCGTGACAGCCGCCTCGAACTTGGCCTTCACATCGGCGGGCAGCCCCTGCGGCCCGAACACGCCGAACCAAACTGAAATGTCCAGCGAGCCGAACGGCTTGGTCTCGGCAATGGCCGGCAAGTCGGGCATGAACGACACCCGCTTGGCCGAGGCCACGCCCAGCATGCGCAGCTTGCCGGTCTCGGCATGCGGCGCCAGGTTGGGAATGGTGCTGAACAGGATGGGCACCTGATTGCCCAGCCCGTCATTGACGGCCGGCGCGCAGCCCTTGTAAGGCACGTGGACCATGTCGAGTCCGGCCGCCTGCTTGACGAACTCGCCCGTGAAATGCTGCGGCGTGCCATTGCCGCAAGAAGAATAGCTGAGCTTGCCGTTGTTCTGCTTAACGTAGTCGATCAGCTGGGGCACGGTCTTGGCCGGCAGTGACGCATTGACACCCAGCGCCACCGGGGCGATGACCAGCAGCGACACGGGCGCCAATTCCTTGCGCACATCGGGCGTGCCCTGCATGGCCAGGCTGGCGTTGATGGTGAGCGTGCTGTTGGTCAGCAGGAAGGTATATCCGTCGGCCGGCGCGCGGGCGACCTGGCCGGCGCCGATATTGCCCGAAGCGCCCGGCTTGTTGTCCACAATGACCGACTGGCCGCCCAGCTGCGACGGCAGCTTGGTGGCCAGCAGCCGGGCAATGACGTCGGCGCCGCCGCCCGCGGCAAACGGCACCACCAGGGTAATCGGACGGTCGGGATAAGTGTCGGCCGCCTGGGCGGCGGCCGACCCCAACACAAGGCTCAGCAACAGGGCGTGCGTCGTCCGCCGCACTCGCGAGGCAGAAGGCATGGCGATTGTCTCCGGTTAATAATTAGTTATTTGAGTGCTGGCCATTATCTGGTCGCAGCCATACCGACTCAAATGAAATAATCTTATTAACCATATGGTCCGGTGTATGGATCGCCGGACCCGCCCGCCACTAGCGCATCAGCCCTGTCCGGGCCGGAACATCTCGAAGCGCTTCCCTTCGCTCATGTAATCCGCCCGATAGCCGGCACGCAGCGCCGGGTTCGCCAGGAACGTATCGAACAGGCCATCTCGCAGGTACTTGCGGCGGATGTGCACCCCCACTACCTGCCCGAACACGACCCAATGGCCGGCGCTGTCCCCGTTCAGGTCTTTCAGGGGAACGATGTCGAGCAACTTGCATTCCAGCACGGCGGGCGACGCCGCCACATGGGGCACGCTGATCGCGCGCCCGGCGGCGGACTCGATTCCCGCCAGTTGGAACTCGTTGATATCGGGGCCGACGGCCTCGGAAGTGGCATTCATGGCCTCGGCCAGTTCGCGGCTGACGAAGTTCCAGGCAAACTCGCGGGTCGCCTCGATATTGCGCACGCTGTCTTTGTAGCCCGCGCTGGAAAACGAAATGATGTCCGGCCGCGAGCACACGGCAGAGCAGAAGCTGTAGGGCGCCAGATTGGGCAGCCCCGCCGCATTGACGGTGGAAATCCAGCCGACGATGCGCGGCGCCACAATGGCCTTGAAAGGATCGTGGGCCAGGCCGTGGCCGGCATCGGGGCGATAAAAATGAACGTCGTCTTCCATAAGGGGCCTGGTCTGGTGCTTTGGGTCCGCCCCAAGGGCGGCGGTTGGGGAATGGCCGTGCGCGAGCATCCTTTGCTGGGCCAGTTACCTGCCGGCCAATTATATATAGGGGCGCCCGGCCCCCGCGGCATCTGCACCGGCGCCCGATGCGTCACACTCAGCATTCACCAACGCCGGGCCTCTGCACGGCGTTCAAGTCCAGCGCCCGGATCTGCGCCGTCATGTAATCGACAAAAACCCGGACACGTGCCGGCAGATGTTCCCGGCTCAGGTAACAAATATAGTGACCCCGATCTTTCGCCGCATACTGGGTCAACGCCGTTACCAATTCGCCGCGCCGCAAGCAATCCCGCACTTGATGCGCCGACACCTGCGCAATGCCCCGGCCGTCCAGAACCGCCTGCCTGACCAGATAAGCATCGTTGAACGTAAGTTTGGAAGACGGCAGAAACGTACGCACCTGCCCTTGCACCATGAATTCCCACTCAAGAACGCGCCCGGACGAGCATGTCATGTTGATGCAATCGTGCTGCCCGAGTTCGTCCAGCGTCGCGGGCAGTCCGCGCGCATCGGCATAGGCCGGCGACGCGCAAACCACCATCTGCATCGGCACCAGTTGCTTGGCCACTACGCATGAATCTTTCAAGCGCCCGTCCTGAAACGCCACATCGATCCGGTCACCCGCAAAATCGACCGGCCTGTCGTTCAGAAGCAGCTCTACCGAAATATCAGGATAGGCTTCCGAGAATTGCAGTAATAGCGGCGCCACGACGTTGCGCCCGAATCCGATGCCGGATGACACCCGCAACAGGCCGCGAGGCGGCCCGCTGCGAAGCTCCAGCATGTCGTTGACAGCGCCTGCGATATGGCTGACGCCAATGTGGCAATGCTTGAAAAACCGCTCACCCTCGCGCGTGAGGCTGGTGGCGCGCGTGGTTCGCAAAAACAGGCGTGTCTTCAGGTGTTGCTCGAGCCGCTGCACACTGCGCGAAACGCTTGATCGCCCGATGCCAAGTCGCTCGCCTGCCTTGGAGAAGCTTCCTTCTGTCGCAACGGCCATGAACGCGATGATGCCCGCATAACTGGTTGCCAGGCAGTTCGACAGCGAAGCGGCGCGATCTGGCAGGCCGGCACTGAATGCGGGTTGCGATAGATCCGATTGACTCATTGATGGCTCCGAGGCTGCTGTGCGTAGAACCGTGGAGATCTCTGCGGCTGCCGCCTGCGATCTCTCTGCTGCCGTGTATCAATGGTACGCGAGTGGGGCCAGACAACCATTGTCTGCCGGTCTGGTGAGCCGTCATACAAACGGGCGGCCGGCTAATACAAAGGTATGAGCCGCGCATCCGCGCCATACGGCCAGACCGGAATAAGCGCGAACACCGGCGCGCGTTTACGGCGCTCCCATGGCAATGTCCAGCCAGTATGCGATGGCGTCGGCCTCGACAGGTTTTTCGAGCACCGCCAACGCGCCGCTCGCCATGGCCTGGGCGGTCAGGTCCGCGGCCGGATACGCGGTAATGAATATGGTGGGCGGGGCGTAGCCAAGCATCCGCATGCGTTTGTGCATTTCCAGCCCCGACATGCCCGGCATCATGATGTCGGATATCAGGCACGACGTCTCGGCAAGCTTGCCGGACTGCAAGAAGTCTTCGGCCGAGGCGAACACCAGAGTGCGCCTGCGAAATGAGCGCACGAGGCTATCCGTGGCGTGGCGAATGGATTCGTCGTCGTCGACGATCGCAACTATCTGTTCTGGGTACAAAAGGCCACCATCGGACGCCAGGAAATGGAACGAGCGGAAAACACGCCAACCAGCGCGCGGGCGCAGGCCCGCGAATGAATAGCGTAATGCCCATTCCTGGGGTCCGGAATCATACCAACGTATTAGAGAAATCGGGCCCGAAAGCGTGGACCGGCAAGCGCGGCAGGGGCCGGCAGTCGCCTGTGGCGGCCGGCCAGCTCTCTTGTCGATTGTTGTCGTTCGGCCAACATACTGAACGCCTGCGCGGTACTACTGGCGTTGGCGGCGCATCTCTAGAATTTGTCGCGACGGTGGCTGCGCAAAGCGTTGCCACGCGGCCACCCCATTCAATTGACAGGAGTCTCGAACATGAGCCAGACAACCCGCAATGTGCAGCCTGTTACCGCCACGCTCGGCAAGGAAAACGCCGGCGAACTCGTGCCCTCGCGCTACGCCGTGCGCGTGGGCGATATCGATGTGGTGCTGATCAGCGACGGCATTCTTCCGTTGCCGACTTCCACCATGTCCACCAACGTGAAGGAGTCGGACCGCAATGAATGGTTCGACGGCCGGTTCCTGCAGCGCGATATGTTCGACTGGGCGCTGAATATCGCGCTGGTGCGCAGCGGCGACCACCTGATCCTGGTCGACTCTGGCGTGGGTGACGGCTTCGAATATTTCTCGCGCGCCGGCCGCTCGGTCATGCGCCTGGAATCGGCCGGCATCGACCTGGCTGCCATTACCGACATCGTGATTACGCACATGCATATGGACCATGTCGGCGGCTTGAACGTCGATGGGGTCAAGGCCAAGCTGCGCCCTGATGTGCGCATTCACGTGGCGGCCTCGGAAGTCGAGTTCTGGCAGAACCCCGACTTCAGCAAGACCGTCATGCCAGAGGCCGTTCCGCCCGCCCTGCGCAAGGCAGCCGCGAAGTTCGTGGAGCTGTACCGCGACAACATCGTGCCGTTCGGCCAGACCGTGGAAGTCGCGGCGGGCGTGTCCGCGCGCGTAACCGGCGGGCACACGCCGGGGCACTGTGTGGTGGATGTGGCGTCGCAAGGCGAGAAGCTGACGTTCGTGGGCGACGCGATCTTCGAAGTCGGGTTCGACAACCCCGAATGGCAGAATGGCTTCGAACACGAACCCGAAAAAGCCGTCGACGTGCGTATTTCGCTGCTCAACGAGGCTGCGGAGACCGGCGCGCTTCTGGCGGCGGCGCACGTTGCGTTTCCTTCTATCGGCCATATCGCGAAGAATGGCAAGAGTTTCCGTTTCGTGCCGGTGCAGTGGGACTACTGACCAGCGCGTGGCGGTTCAGCCCAGTCGTTTAGATTGCTGTGTCCGCCCGGCGGAACGCCGCAAGCCCACAAGGCTTGCGGCGTTTTCCATGCCTGTGACACCCTGGCCGATTCAACGGCCATCGGTTATGCTCGCTGCCGGATGAGAGAAAGGAAGCGAGATGACCGCGCGGCCCCCTTCAGCTTCGGCCCCAGCCCCGCAAGAGCGCAAAGAACCGCTCGTTTATATCGTCGACGACGATGAATCGATGCGCCTCTCGCTGCAAAGCCTGCTCCGATCGAGCGGGCTGCGCGTAGAAACGTTCCAGTCGGCCCAGGAGTTCCTGGCCTTCCCGAAGTCACAAGGACCCAGCTGCCTGGTTCTCGACGTCAGGTTGCGCGGCGAAAGCGGCCTGGCCTTCCAGGAACAGATTGCGAAAAGCGGCTTGCGCATGCCCATCGTGTTCATGACCGGGCATGGCGACATCGCGATGACCGTCAAGGCCATGAAAGCGGGCGCCGTCGACTTCCTGGCCAAGCCTTTTCGCGACCAGGACATGCTCGACGCCGTGGCCAACGCCCTGGCCCGCGACAGTGAACGCCTGGCGGCCGAGCAATCAATCGCTCAGCTTCGGGCCGCCCACGCATCGCTGACGCCGCGTGAGCGCGAAGTCATGGCGCTTGTGGTAAGCGGCCTGCTGAACAAGCAGATCGCCTTCGAGCTCAACGTCAGCGAGGTCACGGTCAAAATTCACCGTGGCCAGGTCATGAAGAAAATGGGCGCGCGCTCGGTAGCGGACCTGGTCAGGAAAGCGGAATCGCTCGCGCTTCATTCCTGACCGCCAGCCCGGCAATGCGGACCACGCCTGCCTTGCAGGCGGCGCGGCCCATGCCAGGCAGAATCAAAGATCGGTCACCCGCTGCGGGTCGGCCGATGCCAGCGCGGCGGCGCGCTCGGCCTTGGGCGGGTAGATCCAGACCGTGTTGATCTCTTGCTTGGTCTTCTTGGCGACATCGCCCACCATTTCCACCTTGCGTTCCCAGCCGCGCGTGAACAGCGCGCCGGCTTCGCCGAGGTCCAGGCAGGTAACGTAAGCCTTCTGGTGGTAAGGCTGGGCGGGTACGCCCAGCAATTCGGCCGCCGCGTTGTTGCCGGCAAAAGCCCCCATTCTGGTGGCGTGCTGGCAGGACATCAGCGCGTTGTTGCCGTCATTGTCGCAGGCAGCTCGCGCGGCGTCACCCGTGGCGAATACACCTTGCACGCCCGGCACGCGCAAATCGCGGTCGACCACCAGGCGGCCGAAATTGTCGCGTTCGGCGGAAATCTGGGCGGTCAGAGGCGCGGCGCGCATGCCGGCGGCCCAGACCACCGTTGCGGCCTCGATGCGCTCGCCGCTGGACAGTGTGATGCCGGAAGCGTCCAGTGAATCCACCCCGACGCCAAGACGGGTTTCCACGCCCAGCTTGCGCAGGGCGTCTTCGATAATGGGGCGCGGGCCTGCTCCCATGTCGGGCGCAATTGCGCTATTGCGGTCAACGATGACCACGCGGATTTTTGCGTCTTTGCCGAGAATCTCGCGCAGCCGGCCCGGCATTTCGGTGCCCGCCTCGATGCCGGTGAAACCGCCGCCCACCACCACCACCGTGTCGCGCCCGTTTCCGGCCGGGCGCTGGGCCAGGCCGTGCAGGTGCTTGTCCAGGGCCACCGCGTCGTCCAGAGAATCAACGCTGAAGCCATGTTCGGCAAGGCCGGGAATATCGGGACGGAACAATCGGCTACCGGTCGCCACAACCAGGCGGTCGTACGACAGTGGCTCGCGCGAACCTTTTTGGTTCACAATCTGTACCGTGCGGGCCTCGGTATCGACCGCATCCACGCTGCCCTGCACGTAAACCACGTCAATCGCCTTCAGCACATCCGCAAGCGGCGCGGCAAGCGTTTCGGGATTCCGTTCATAAAGCCGCGGGCGAACCACCAGCCTCGGCTCAGGAGACACCAGCGCGATTTCTAGCTCTTCGGGAGTGGTTCCCTGAATATCGCGCAGACGAGCCGCGGAAAGCGCGGCATACATGCCGGCGAAGCCGGCGCCTATGATGACGAGTCGCATGTGATTACTCCCTGTGGATACGTTGGACCGACGGCACGCTACAGACACCATCGTACGCATCTGACGCCACAGAACCATTCTTCGGCGGTGTGGCAAATTCCTATACACAGGTGGGGCGAAGTAATACGAAGGTATGACCCGGCACATGCCACGCAGGCGACGCATTGCCGCCCCTGTGGCCGCCGCGGGAACTGATATATCCTTACGGCACGCCTGCGTCCGCAGAAGCGACCTATATCGTTGCAGCGTCGATGGACAAGAACATGAAGCTTTCGTGGGACGATGGCGAGCGCATTTTCTGGAGAGGGCAATTCGATGCGCCATCTCGCCAGAATGTGCTGTTTGCGCGGCCGGCCATCGAGCAGCCCTTGCCCGAAACGCTTGACCGCCTTGCCCACGAATTCGACCTGAGAAATGAGCTCGACAGTGCGTGGGCCGCGCGCCCGCTGCTGCTGACCCGCGAAAACAACCAGACCACGCTGGTGCTCGAAGATCCGGGCGGCGGGCCGCTCGCGCATCTGCTTGACGGGCCGCTGGAAATCAGCCTGTTTCTGGAGCTCGCGCTCGGCATTGCCACTGCATTGGACAAGCTTCACCAGCACGGGCTGATCCACAAAGACATCAAGCCCGCGCACATTCTCGTGCACTGCACCGACGGACGCGCGCGTTTCACGGGCTTCGGCCTGGCGTCGCGCCTGCCGCGCGAGCGGCAAGCGCCCACGCCGCCAGAAACCATTGCCGGCACGCTCGCCTACATGGCCCCCGAACAAACCGGCCGGATGAACCGGTCGGTGGATTCGCGCAGCGATCTTTATGCGCTGGGCGTGACTTTCTACCAGATGCTGACCGGCGTGCTGCCGTTTTCCGCCATGGACGCCATGGAATGGGTGCACTGCCATATCGCCAGGACCCCGATGCCGGCCGCCGAGCGCGTGGCGACCGTGCCCGCGGCGATTTCGCGCATCGTCATGAAGCTGCTCGCCAAGACGGCCGAAGACCGCTACCAGACGGCGGCCGGCCTTGAGCACGACCTGCGGCGCTGCCTCGCCGACTGGAACCGGCTGGGTCGCATCGATGAATTTTCCCTCGATGAACTCGGCGCTCCCGACCGGCTGATCATTCCCGAGAAGCTCTATGGCCGGGAACGGGAAGTCGATGCCCTGGCCGCCGCGTTTGCCCGCATCGTCGGTAGCGGCGTGCCCGAACTGGTGCTCGTGGCGGGATATTCAGGCATTGGAAAATCTTCAATCGTCGACGAACTGCACAAGATCCTGGTGCCGCGGCGCGGCCTGTTCGCCTCGGGAAAGTTCGACCAGCATAAGCGCAACGTTCCGTATGCCACGCTGATCCAGGCCTTCCAGAGCCTGGTGCGCGCGCTGCTTGGCAAGCCCGACGCCGAACTGGAAAGCTGGCGCGAGGCGTTGCAAGAAGCGCTAAGCCCCAACGCGGCGCTCATGACCGATCTCATCCCCGACCTGAAGCTCATTATCGGCGAGCCGCCTCCCGTCGCCGAACTCGAGCCGCACCAGGCCCAACTGCGTTTCCAACTGGTGTTCCGGCGCTTCATCGGCGCTTTTGCCCGGCCAGAGCATCCGCTTGCGCTTTTTCTCGACGACCTGCAATGGTTGGATTCGGCAACGCTGGACTTGCTGGGCGACCTGCTCACCCACCCGGACCTGCGCCACCTGATGCTAATAGGCGCCTATCGCGACAACGAAGTCGATGCCGCCCACCCACTGGCAGCCAGCCTTCAGGCGATGCGCGGCGCCGGCGTGCGCGTCGATGAAATCCGCCTCGCGCCGCTGTCCGATGCGCACATCCAGCACCTGATTGCCGACGCGCTGCGCCACACGCCGGGATCGGTGCAACCCCTGGCGCGCCTGGTGCGTGACAAGACGGGCGGCAATCCGTTCTTCGTCATCCAGTTCCTGCTTTCGCTAAGCGAAGCGGGCCTGCTGGTTTTCGATCATGCGGCGCGGCAATGGCAGTGGGACACCGAGCGCATTCGTGCGACGGCCTACACCGACAACATCGTGGACCTGATGGCCGGCAAGCTGGAACGCCTGCCGACCGCGACGCAGCAGGCGCTGCAGCAACTGGCCTGCCTCGGCAGCGCCGCCGGCGCCGCCACCCTGTCGGCCGTGCTCGGCATGCCGCAGGGAGAGTTGCATGCGCTGCTGTGGGAGGCGGTTCGCCAGGAACTGATCGTGCGGCGGGAAAACGCCTACGCCTTCATTCACGACCGGGTCCATGAAGCGGCGTATTCATTGATTCCGCCGCAGTCGCGCGCCGAAGCCCATCTACGGATCGGCCGGCTGCTGGTCGCCCGGACGCCCCCCGCGCAGCGCGAGGAAACGATCTTCGAAATTGTCGGCCAGATGAACCGCGGCGCCGCGCTGATTGCCGAGCCGCAAGAACGGGAACAGCTGGCCGAACTTAACCTGCTCGCCGGCCAGCGCGCCAAGGCGTCCACCGCCTACGCCTCGGCGCTCGCCTATTTCGTTGCTGGCGGCGAGCTGCTGGACGACGAATGCTGGCAGCGGCGCCACGCGCTGAGCTTTGCGCTGGAGCTGAACAGGGCAGAATGCGAGCTGCTGACGGGGCAGCTGCCGCTGGCCAAAGAGCGGCTGGCGGCGCTGTCGGAACGTGCCGCCAGCACCGTCGAGCATGCCCGCGTAGCATGCCTGCAGACAGATATCTACCTGATGCTGGGCCAAAGCGAGAACGCGGTTACCGTAAGTCTCGCGTTCCTGCGCCGGACGGGCGTAGCGTGGCAGCCCCGCCCCGATGAAGCGACGGTAAGACGCGAATACGAGCGCATCTGGTCGTTGGTGGGAGACCGGCGCATCGAGGCGCTCATCGATATGCCGCCCATGGAAGACCCCGTGGCCCTTGCCACCGTCGAGGTGCTGACCCGGTTTCTGCCCTCGGCGGTGCTCACGGACACGAACCTTGGCTGCCTGACCATCTGCAAGGCAATCAATCTCAGCCTGGAGCACGGCAACGGCGATGCGTCGTGCGTGGCCTACACCAACTTCCCGAAGTTCGCCGGGCGGTTCTTCGGCAACTACCAGGCCGGGTTCCAGTTTGGCAAGCTGGGCTGCGAGCTCGTCGAGCGGCGCGGCCTCGAACGCTACAAAGCCAGCACCTACCACGCCTACACCATTTTCGTCGCGCATTGGGCGCAACCCGTGCGGGCTTGCAGCAGCCAGGTGCGCCGCGTTTTCGACATGGCCAGCCGGACCGGCGACATTCCGTTCAGCGCCTTCGCGTGCAACTGCCTGGTCTCGAACCTGCTTTTCACCGGCGAGCCGCTACCCGGACTGCAACGCGAGGCCGAAGCCCGCCTGGCGTACGCCAGAAAAGTCGGGTTCAGCGTCGTCGCGCACTTCATCGAGAACCAGCTCGCGCTGATCCGCATGCTGCGCGGCCTGACGCCGGTGCTGGGCCAGCTTGAAGACGGTCACTATCACGAAGCCCGGACCGAGCATCAGCTGTCGAACCCTTCGCTGGCCATTGCCGCGTGCTGGTACTGGGTTAGAAAACTGCAGGCCCGCTATCTTGCCGGCGATCACGAGGCAGCCATGCATGCCGCGTCCCGGGCGCATGAACTACGCTGGACCTTGCATGCGTTTATTGAAGAGGCCGAATACTACTTTTATGCCGCGCTGGCCAGGGCCGGCTGGTGCGGCTCCATTCCCGCCGGAGACCGGCCGCCGCATCTGGCGATGCTTGCCGCCCACCACCGGGAACTGCGCACCTGGGCCGAGCTCTGCCCAGAGAACTTCGCCAGCCACGTCGCCCTGGTGGGCGCCGAGATCGCCCGCCTGGAAGACCGCCTGATCGATGCCGAAATGCTCTACGAGCAGGCTATTCATTCGGCGCAAGACAGCGGCTTTCCCCACATCGAAGCGCTTGCCAACGAACTGGCATCGCACTTCTACGACGCGCGCGGCCTGGGGAAGATTGCGCGCGCATATATGCACGATGCCCGCTACGGCTATCTGCGCTGGGGCGCCAACGGCAAGGTGCGGCAACTGGAAGCGACCCACGCGTACCTGAAGACGGAAGAAACAGCGCCCAGGCCAACCAATACCATCGCGGCGCCTATCGAACACCTGGACCTGGCCACCGTGATCAAGGTCACGCAGGCAGCGTCGGGAGAAATCCATCTCGAAAAGCTGATAGACATGGTCATGCGCACGGCAATCGAACAGGCCGGCGCCGAGCGCGGCCTGCTCATCCTGTCGCAGGGCGGGGCGGGGTACCGCGTTGCCGCCCAGGCCACCACCCGGGGCGACGCGGTTCTTCTGCAGTTGTCCGACACCCCGCTTAGCGCGGCAATGCTGCCCGAGTCCGTGCTTCTGCACGTCTTGCGCACACACGAAACGATATCGGTGGACGACGCCTCGGCCGACCCCGCGTGGGCCGCCGACCCCTACGTGCGCCAGCATCGCGCCCGCTCTGTGCTATGCCTGCCCCTGGTGAACGGGGCCCTGCTCATGGGCGCGCTCTACCTCGAGAACAACCTTACCGCGCGGGTATTCAGCGCGGGGCGGGTGGCCATGCTGAGGCTGGTTGCCTCGCAAGCCGCAATTTCGATCGAGAACGCCCGCTTGTATCGCGAAGTGGCGGACAGCGAGGCGCGATTCCGCAGCCTGGTCGAAGCCAACATTATCGGCATCGTCACCTGGCATGCCGATGGAACCATCGTAGAAGCCAATGATGTTTTCCTGCGCATGGTGGGATACAGCCGGGAAGACCTGGAATCCAGACTGATACGCTGGGACGAGCTGACGCCGGAAGAATTCCGCCTTGCCACCGAGCAGGCGCAGCAGCAATGCAGGCAGACGGGCCGCGCCCACCCGTTCGAGAAAGCCTATATCCGGAAGGATGGCAGCCGCGTGTCCGTTATCGTCGGCCTGGCGCTGTCCGGAACCGGCCAGGGAATCGGCTTCGTGCTCGACCTGAGCGAACAAAAGCAGGCGGAAATGAAGTTCCGCGAAAGCGAGCAGCGCTACCGCGAGGTGCAGACCGAGCTGGCCCACGCCACGCGGGTGGCCACCATGGGACAGTTGACGGCCTCGATTGCCCATGAAGTCAATCAGCCCATTGCCGCTACGGTAACCAATGCCGAGGCCGCGCTGCGCTGGCTGGATCTACAACCGGCCGATACGCGCGAAGCCCGCCTTGCGCTTGGCCGTATCGTCAAAGACGCCAACCGCGCCGGCGAAGTGCTCAACCGCATCCGGCAATTGATCAGGAAGGCGCCGCCACGGAAAGAGCCCGTGGATATCAACGAGGCAATCCGCGAGATCATCGAGCTTACGCGCGGAGAAGCCAAGAAGGGCCACGCCGCCATACAGACGCAGCTGGCGGACGGACTGCCGCTTGTTGAAGGCGACCGCGTGGAACTGCAGCAGGTGCTGCTTAACCTCATCATCAACGCGCTCGAGGCGATGACGGGCGTGCACGATGGCTTGCGGCAAGTGCATGTCAGCACCCGCAAGGCCGACCGCGGACTGGTGCTGGTGGCCGTGCGCGATTCGGGCCCTGGCTTCGGCCTGGACGACAACGAACGCCCTTTCACCGCGTTCTATACGACAAAGTCTACGGGCCTGGGCATGGGGCTTTCGATCTGCCGCTCGATCATCGACGCGCACGGCGGCCGGCTGTGGGCAAGCGAAAACTCGCCGCGCGGGGCCGTGGTTCAGTTCACGGTGCCGGCTCATCCGGCGGTTGCGGCGTGAGGCGGAAGCACAGTTCCGGCTGAGGTGCGGGTCATGGTGGCGCCGGATAAAGAGGGACAAAACATTGCCACAGGCACCGGCCAGGCAGGTGCAGTTCGCCCCAAATATGTAACAGCGCCCCCCTCCCCCCTTGAACCACGCCGCATGATCCCTATAATTAGCACTCGCTGCCGGTGAGTGCTAACACCGCCTCCCGGCCTGAATCCGATCATTTCACCCTTCTCTCTATAGAAACAGGAGTTCCCTCATGGCCCTGCGTCCCCTGCACGATCGCGTGATCGTCAAACGCCTGGACAACGAGCGCAAGACTGCCTCGGGCATCGTTATCCCCGACAGCGCCGCTGAAAAGCCGGATCAAGGCGAAGTGGTTGCCGTTGGCCCGGGCAAGAAGACCGAAGACGGCAAAGTGCTGCCGGTTGACCTGAAGGCTGGCGACAAGGTTCTGTTCGGCAAGTATGCCGGCCAGTCGGTGAAAGTCGATGGCGAAGAGCTGCTCGTCATCCGCGAGGAAGAAATCCTCGCCGTGATCCAGTAATTACCTGAACCGAATTTTCGAAGGAAGCTCATAATGGCTGCCAAGCAAGTCCTGTTCGGCGACGACGCCCGTGTCCGCATCGTCCGCGGCGTGAATGTCCTCGCCAACGCTGTCAAAACCACCCTCGGCCCCAAAGGCCGCAACGTTGTGCTCGAGCGTTCGTTCGGCGCCCCCACCGTCACCAAGGACGGCGTGTCGGTTGCCAAGGAAATCGAACTGAAAGACAAGTTCGAGAACATCGGCGCCCAGCTGGTCAAAGACGTTGCCTCGAAGACCTCGGACAACGCCGGCGACGGCACCACCACCGCCACCGTGCTGGCCCAGGCCATCGTGCAGGAAGGCCTGAAGTACGTTGCCGCCGGCTTCAACCCCATCGACCTGAAGCGCGGCATCGACAAAGCCGTGTCCGCCGCCGTGGCTGAACTGGCCAAGCAATCCAAGCCGGTCACCACCAGCAAGGAAATCGCCCAGGTTGGCTCGATCTCGGCCAACAGCGACGAATCCATCGGCAAGATCATCGCCGACGCGATGGACAAGGTCGGCAAGGAAGGCGTCATCACCGTCGAAGACGGCAAGTCGCTGGACAACGAACTGGACGTGGTCGAAGGCATGCAGTTCGACCGCGGCTACCTGTCGCCCTACTTCATCAACAACCCCGACAAGCAAGTCGCCGCGCTGGACGATCCGTACGTCCTGATCTTCGACAAGAAGATCAGCAACATCCGCGACCTGCTGCCCGTGCTGGAACAAGTCGCCAAGTCGAGCCGTCCGCTGCTGATCATCGCTGAAGACGTCGAAGGCGAAGCGCTGGCCACCCTGGTGGTGAACAACATCCGTGGCATCCTGAAGACCACCGCCGTCAAGGCGCCTGGCTTCGGCGACCGCCGCAAGGCCATGCTGGAAGACATCGCCATCCTGACGGGCGGCGTGGTCATCTCGGAAGAAACCGGCATGTCGCTGGAAAAGGCCACCCTGCAGGAACTGGGCCAGGCCAAGCGCATCGAAGTGGGCAAGGAAAACACCACCATCATCGACGGCGCTGGCGACAGCAAGTCGATCGAAGCGCGCGTCAAGCAGATCCGCGTCCAGATCGAAGAAGCCACTTCGGACTACGACCGTGAAAAGCTGCAAGAGCGCGTGGCCAAGCTGGCCGGCGGCGTTGCCGTGATCCGCGTCGGTGCTGCCACCGAAGTCGAAATGAAGGAAAAGAAGGCCCGCGTCGAAGACGCCCTGCACGCGACCCGTGCCGCGGTGGAAGAAGGCGTGGTTGCCGGCGGCGGCGTGGCGCTGCTGCGCGCCAAGCAAGCCATTGCCGACCTGAAGGGCGACACGGCTGACCAGAACGCCGGCATCAAGCTGATCCTGCGTGCTGTCGAAGAACCGCTGCGCACCATTGTTACCAACGCCGGCGAAGAAGCCAGCGTGGTGGTCAACAACGTGCTGAACGGCAAGGGCAACTACGGCTACAACGCCGCCACCGGCGAGTACACCGACCTGGTCGAACAAGGCGTGCTGGACCCCACCAAGGTGACCCGCACCGCCCTGCAGAACGCCGCCTCGGTGGCCAGCCTGCTGCTGACGGCCGAAGCCGCCGTGGTCGAACTGTCCGAAGACAAGCCCGCTGCTCCTCCCATGCCCGGCGGCATGGGCGGCATGGGCGGCATGGACTTCTAAGTCCGCGCCGCTGCCGCGAGCATCCCCGGCCCGTCCGGGGATACGCCAGACCAACGCCCCCAAGGGTTCGCCCCTTGGGGGTGTTTTTTTGGGCGCCCCGCCCGCGCGCACGGCGGGCACAGGGTTTGCGGATTGTGGGCGGACGAGCCGCCCCCCTACAATGCGGGAATTCCGACTGCGAAATGAGCGCCATGACTATCCCGCCCCGCTTGCTGCAAATGCTGCGCCCCTCGGAAATCTACGGACTGCTGGTCGACTCGGCCAAGCAGTGGTCGGGCCACCGGGCCTCCAGCAAGGGCGCGGCGCTATCGTTGTACATGGTGTTTTCGCTGGCGCCGATGCTGATCCTGGTGATTGCCGTGGCGGGCATTTTCTTCGGCGAAGAGGCCGTGCGCTCGGAGCTGTTCGCCCAAGTTCGCGACCTGACCGGCGCGCGCGGCGCCGAGGTCATCCAGACCGTGCTGGCCAGCGCGCACGAGTCGGGCGGCGGCTGGATCGCGGCGCTGCTGTCGATTGCCGTGCTGCTGTTCAGCGCCACCACGGCGTTCGCCGAGCTGCAGGCCAGCCTGGACGAACTGTGGGACGCCACCAGCCAACGCAAATCGGGCCTGCAAGGCATGGTGCGCAGCCGCATGGTGTCGTTCGGCCTGGTGCTGGTGCTGGCCCTGTTCCTGCTGTTGTCGCTGATCATGAATGCGGCGCTGGGCGCGGCCAAGGGCTACTATGGCGATCTGTGGACCCATTCGGCCTTTGCGGTGCTGGCCGGCTGGCTGTCCAACCTGTTCTCGTTCGCGGTGGTGACGGCGCTGTTCGCGGTGGTGTACAAGCTGCTGCCCAGCATTGCCATTCCGTGGCGCGACGTGATTCCGGGCGCCATCGTGACGGCGGCGCTGTTCCTGGTGGGCAAGTGGGGCATCGGGCTGTACCTGGGCCGGGGCGGCACGGTGTCGGCCTACGGCGCGGCGGGCTCGCTGATCGCCCTGCTGTTGTGGATTTACTATTCCGCGCAGATTTTCTTTTTTGGCGCCGTGTTCACGCGGCAGTTCGCCGAGCGTTTCGGCAGCCGCAAGCCGCCGCAGCCCGCCGAACCGCCCGCGCCGCAGGCCTGACGGCCTGCTATTCGCGATATAGCGGGGCCCGCCTACAGCAGGTCTTCGATACGGACCGGCAGGTCGCGCACGCGCACCCCGGTGGCGTGATAGACCGCGTTGGTGATGGCCGCGGCAATGCCGGCCAGGCCGATTTCGCCGATGCCGCGCGCGCCCGCCTCGTTCCAGATGTAGTCGGGGTAGTCCAGGAAGCTGACGTCCAGCCGCGGCGCGTCGGCGTGCGTGGCAACAATGTAGTCGGCCAGGTTGCTGTTCACGGGCGCGCCCGAGCGGCTGTCGTAATGCGTGTGTTCCAGCATGGCCATGCCCACGCCCATGACGATGGCGCCTTCTATCTGGTTGCGCCCGGTGCGCGGATTGATGATGCGCCCGCCGTCGATCACCGTGACCACGCGCGAGACCCGCAACCGCGCCGTGGCAGGATGCCAGGTAACTTCGACAAAATGCGCGCCATACGAGTTGATCGAATATTGCTGCTTCAGCGCGCCGCCGCTGTCGCCATGGCCCTCGCCCGACACGCTCGCCACGCCGGCCGCGGCCAGCACCCGGCCCAGCGGCACGCCGGCATCGGCGCGATCGGCGGACAGGCGGACGCGGCCAGCGTGCATGGACAGCTCCTGATCGGGCTTGCCGGCGTAAGGTCCGCCCGGCTGCGCTGCCAGCCGGCGGGCGGCGCGCGCCGCCTCGCGCGTGGCTTGCAGGGCGGCCGGCACGACAGACGCGGTGGCGGCCGATCCGCCCGACACGGGGCCCGGCGGCAGTTGCGTGTCGCCCAGGCCAACCTGGATGCGGTCCAGCGCAATGCCGGTTTCGGCGCTGACTAATTGCGCCAGTACCGTGTAGGTGCCGGTGCCGATGTCCTGCGTGGCGCAGTCCAGGCGCGCCGAGCCATCGGCGTACAGGGTCACGCGGGCATCAGTGGGCATGCGCAAGGCCAGCCATGAACACGAGGCCACGCCCCAGCCCAGCACGGTATCGCCCTGGCGCATCGCGCCCAGGCCGGGCTGGCGGCGCTGCCAGCCGAACCGCTCGGCGCCCTGCCGCAGGCATTCGCGCAGGTGGCGCGACGAGAACGGCAGGCCATTGCCTTCATCGTGTTCCGGTTCGTTGCGCAGGCGCAGTTCCACCGGATCCATTTGCAAGGCAACGGCCAGTTCATCCATGGCCGATTCCAGCGCGTACATGCCGGGCACCGCGCCGGGGCCGCGCATGGAAGTGGGCGCGCCGACATGGCGCCGCGCCAGGCCCCAGCCAACCTGCAGGTTGGGCGTGCTGTACATGCGCGGCGTGGCTTCGCCGCAGCGTTCGCGGTACTTGTCCAGCTGCGAGGCCTGGCTTAAATAGTGATGCCGCAGCGACACCAGCTTGCCATCGCGCGTGGCGCCCAGGCGCATACGCTGCCGCGTATGCGGGCGATGGCCGGCGCTGTGAAAGGTCATGGCGCGGCTGATCACCAGCTTCACCGGACGGCCCAGCTGGCGTGCCGCCACGGCGGCCAGCAGTGAATGCGGCCAGGGCCACAGCTTGCCGCCGAAACCCGAGCCCAGGTAATGCGAGATGACGCGCACGCTCTCTTTGCCGACGCCCAGCATCTGCGCCATGACATCGCGGTGATTCACCACGCCCTGGCTGGTCTCGTACAGCGTGTAGGACTGGCCGTCGTACTCGGCCACGCACGCGTGCAGCTCCATGGAATTGTGCGTCTCGACCGGCGTGGTGTAGACCTCATCCACTTGCACCGGCGCTTGGGCATAGGCGGTGGCCGCGTCGCCGCGCTGGCTCTCGATATTGGGGGTGTCTTCATCGGCCGGCGGCGAGACGTCGGGAGCTTGCGCCTCGTAGCTGACGCGTACCGCGCGGGCCGCGGCCTGGGCCTGCTCCAGCGTGTCGGCCGCCACCACGGCCACGTACTGGCCGTAGTAGCGGATGGTGTCGTCGTCGAGCGGCGGCCGCGCCTCGTCGATCGACCCGCTGGCGGCACGGTACAGCGACGGACGGTTGCCTCGGTGCAAGACGGCATGCACGCCGGGCATGGCGCGCGCGGCCTCGGCATCCAGGCCCGTGATGCGGCCATGCGCGATGGTGGCGCATACCGGCACGGCGTACAGCATGCCGGGCAACATGAAATCGGCGGTGTAGCGCGCCGCGCCGCTGACCTTGGCGGGCCCGTCGATGCGCGTGCTGGGCTGGCCGATGGCGTCGGGATGAACAAAGCGGGGATGATCCATGATGCGCTTCCTTACTGCGGCGGCAGGGCCGTGGACAGGGCATGGACCAGGCAGCGGCGGGCCAGCTCGATCTTGAAGCCGTTCTCGCTTTGCGCGACGGCGTCCTCCAGTGCCGCCCGGGCGGCCTGCCGGTAGGGCTCGATGCCGGGTTGCTGGCCGGCCAGCAGTTGCTCGGCCCGCGGACAACGCCAGGGGCGGGTGCCCACGCCGCCCAGGGCGATGCCGGCCGCCGCGATGCGGCCATCGCGTGTCTGCAGCACCACGGCGGCGGAGGCCAGGGCGAACTCGTACGAGGCGCGGTCGCGCAGCTTCACGTAGGTAGAATGCGCGCCCGGGGCCGGCGGCGGCAGGCTGACATGGGTGATCAGCTCGCCGGGCCGCAGCACGGTTTCGCGCTGGGGCGTATCGCCGGGCAGCAGGTAGAAGTCGCGCAGGGCAATGTCGCGCGCGCCATCGGGGCCGCGCACGTGCACGGTGGCGTCCAGCGCCATCAGCGCCACGTTCATGTCCGACGGGTTGCTGGCAATGCAATGGGGGCTGGCGCCCAGCACGGCCAGATTGCGATTGTGGCCGCCGATGGCGTCGCAGCCGCTGCCCGGGCTGCGCTTGTTACAACGGGCGGCGCGATCGCGAAAATACACGCAGCGCGTGCGCTGCAGCAGGTTGCCGCTGGTGGTGGCCATATTGCGCAGCTGAGCCGATGCGCCGGCCAGCAGCGCCTGCGACAGCACCGGATAATGGGCGGCGATGTGCGGGTGATGCGCCAGATCGGCATTGCGCACCAGCGCGCCGATGCGGGTGCATCCGTCGGGCAGCGGCTCCACCTGGTCCAGGCCGCCCAGGCCGTTGATGTCGACGACGTGGGTGGGCGTCTCGACATCGAGCTTCATCAGGTCGACCAGGGTGGTGCCGCCCGCCAGGAAGCGCACCTGCGCGCCGGGCCCGCTTTGCGCGGCCAGGCGCACGGCTTCGTCGACGTCCGAGGCGCGGGTGTAGTGGAAGGCTTGCATGCTGCTCACCTTTTCCCGCGCACGTCTTGAATGGCCGCGACGATGTTGGCGTAGGCGCCGCAGCGGCAGATATTGCCGCTCATGAGTTCGCGCACGTCGTCATCGCTGTCGCCACAGGGTTCGTGCAGCAAGGCGGCCGCGGACATGATCTGCCCGGCGGTGCAGTAGCCGCACTGGTAGCCGTCGTGCGCGACAAAAGCCGCCTGCAGCGGATGCAGGGACGGCAGTCCGCCCAGCCCTTCAATGGTGGTGATGTCACGCCCGCTCGCCGCCGCCGCCAGCACCAGGCAGGCGTTGACTCGCCGGCCATCCATGTGCACCGTACAGGCGCCGCACTGGCCGTGGTCGCAGCCCTTTTTGGTGCCGGTCAGGTGCAGCGTTTCGCGTAGCGTGTCCAGCAAGGTGGCGCGCGGGTCCAGCGTCAGCGCATGGCTGGCACCGTTGACGCGCAATGTGACCGGCACGCCTGCCGGCCCGCCGGCCGCACAGGGCGCGCAGGACGTACCGCCAGGGAAATCGGACATGACGAGGCTCCTGCCTGCAGAATGAATGGCGCACGGGGCAGCAAGCCCCATGCCCGCGAGACCGCGCTAGGCCAACCCGGGCGGCGGCGTGCGCAGCCGCGTGCTCCAGAGCAGGAATTCCTGCCACAGGCCCGGCTCGACCGGGATGCCGCCGCGCAGCCGCGAGACCTGCGCGGCCTGCTCCGGATCGCCCGGCATGCGGGGCTGCCCGGGTTGGGCCGCCAGCTCGGCGGCCATTTGCGCGACCACGGCCGCGAGCAGCGGGCCGCCCGCGAAGCGCGCGGGATCGATCACGATAAAGAATGCGCCCAGGCGGCGGGCCTTGTCCAGCTGTTCGTACATGGGCGAGATATGCGGACCGAAAGGATTGCCGTTCAAGGGGCCGCACAGCAGCTCGATCATCAGCGCCAGGCCGTAACCCTTGTAGCCTTGCTGCGGGCCGCCCAATGGCCGCAGGGCGCGCGCGACCAGCGGGTCGGTGGCATCGCGCCCGGTGTCGTCCAGCGCCACGCCCTCGGGCAGCGCATGGCCCTCGCGCCGGGCGTTCATGACCCGGTTCCAGGGAATGGCCGTCGAGGCCATGTCCAGGCACGCGGGAGGCCCGTCCTGGCGCGGCACCGCCACCGAAATGGGGTTGGTGCCCAGGAACGGCGCGTGGCCGCCGAATGGCGCGGCAATGGCGTCGGAATGCGTGAAGGCCAGGCCGACCAGCCCTGCTTCGGCCGCCGCTCGGCTGTACAGGCCGACGGCTCCGCAATGCGAGGAATCGCTGACACCGACCGCGGCCACGCCGGCTTCGCGGGCGATTTCCATGGCGAGCCGATTGGCGCGATGCGCCACCACGATGCCCAGGCCCTGCCCGCCGTGCACTTGCGCGGTGGCGGGGCCGCTGCGCACCACGCGCACCTGGGGCCGGGCCAGGACGGAGCCATGGGCCAGACGGTTCAGGTAATGCGGCAACCTCGCGATGCCGTGCGAATCGACGCCCCAAAGACTGGTCTGCACCAGGCTGTCTGACGTTGCCCGCGAATTTCGGATCCCTTAACTGAGCGAGATTATGCCACCCGTTGGTTCTGGGCGGCGTACCAGTCCCGCTCGAATTGCATCGGGCTGACGTAGCCCAACGTCGAGTGCAAGCGCGAATGATTGTAGAAGCTCAACCAGTCGATTACCTCGTCCATCGCTTCGCGACGCGTTGCAAAGCGCTGGCCGAGGATGCGTGCACGCTTGAGCGATCCCCACAGGCTCTCGGTCGGTGCGTTGTCCCAGCAATTGCCTCGACGGCTCATCGAACTGCGCATGCCGTAGCCCTTGAGCAGGTCCTGGAAGTCATGACTGCAATACTGGCTGCCACGGTCACTGTGGAGGATCAGGCCCGCTTGCGGACGGCGGCGAAACCACGCCATACGCAGCGCATCAGACACCAGCTCCGTGCGCATGTGCGGCTGCATCGACCAGCCCACCACCTGACGGCTGAACAGGTCGAGAATGACGGTCAGAAACAGCCAACCCTCGTCCGTCCAGATGTACGTGATGTCCGTAGTCCAGACCTGGTCGGGACGCGCGGGAGAGAAGTCTCGTTGCAGCAGGTCCGGTGCGACCGGCAGGCTGTGTTTGCTGTCGGTCGTGACCTTGAACCGGCGTTTGGTCTTCGCCTTGATGCCGTGCAGCTTCATGAGCCGCTGGACACGATCCTTGCTGACGCGAATGCCCTGGACCAGCAGTTGCTTCCACACGCGCGGCCAGCCGTACTCGCCTTTGGATTCAGCGTGCACGGCCTTGATGTGCACCAGCAGAGCGTCGTTGCTGATGCGTCGGCGCGGTCGGTCAGTATCGACATCCCGCACCTTGCGCGCGTGGTAACCGCTGGGGCTGACACCCAGCACCTGGCAGCTCAGGGACACCGGCCATTGTCGGCTGTGAAGCTCGATCCAGGCGTACTTCATGCCGACACCTTCGCAAAGTACGCCGTGGCTTTTCCCAATATGTCGCGCTCCATCTTCACGCGTGCCAACTCCGCGCGCAGCCGGGCAATCTCCATCTGTTCTGGAGAAACCTGTTTGCCTGCGCCGTTCAGCTTCCCAGCGGCATCGGCCTTCACCCAGTTGTGCAGCGTCTTCGGGCTGATGCCCAGTATCTTCGCCACCGCCGCCATGCTCTGGCCGCCGCGGACCATGCGCACGGCTTCCAGCATGAATTCCTGCGTATATCGAGCTCTCGGATTACCCATCTTTCCTCCCTCCTTGCGTGAGTTTTACACACTCAGCAAGGGATCCATTTTTTGCGGGCAAGCTCAGTCTGCCAGGCAGGCGGCATCGTCGTCGGGCACGTCCATGGCGGCCAGGCAGCGCCGGGCCCAATCGCGCAGGGCCGGCGCGGAACAATGGCGCAATGCGGCGGAATCGCTCACGTGGCCTCCCGCGCGGCGGCGCGCACGCCGTGCCGCCGCAACCGGGCGGCATGGCGCGCCACGGCATCAATGAATGCTTCATGCCCGGCCAGGTCGCCGAACACCGGCCGATAGCCGACCAGCGCGCGGGCGCGCCGCGCATCGGCGTCCTCGCCCTGTCCCGCGCCCGCCAGCAGCGCCTGCAGTTCGCCGGCCAGCGGGTCCTGGATGGAATAGGCCATGCCCCGTTCATCCTGGCCGCGCAGATAGTGCAGCCAGGCGGCTACCGCCAGGGCCAGCCGGCTGTAGCCGGCGCCGGCGCGCAGGCGGTCGCGCACAGTGCCCAGCAGGCGTTGCGGCAGTTTCTGCGAACCGTCCATGGCGATCTGCTGCGTGCGATGAGGCAGCGCCGGGTTGGCGAAGCGCGCCAGCAGGCGCGCGCGCAGGGCGGCCAGGTCCACACCCGGCACGGCCGGCAGCGTGGGCGCGATTTCCGCGCCGATCAGCGCATCCAGGTAACCGCGCAAGTCCGGGTCGGCCATGGCCTGGCTGACCGTGTCCAGCCCCGCGCAGGCGCCCAGGTAGGCCAGCGCCGAATGCGGGCCGTTCACCATGCGCAGCTTCAGGCGTTCGAACGGCGCGGCGTCGGCCACGAAGCGGGCGCCGCCGGGCTGGTCCCAGGCGGGCCGGCCGGCGGCGAAGCGGTCTTCCATCACCCATTCCAGGAAAGGCTCGCCCACCACGGGCCAGGCATCGTCCATGCCCATCCGCGCGGCGATGCGCCGGCGATCGGCGTCGTCGGTGCGCGGCACGATGCGGTCGACCATGGAGTTGGGGAAAGTGCAATGCGCGGCGATCCAGCCGCCCAGAACAGGGTCGCAGGCCTGGGCGAACTCCAGCACCAGGCCGCGCAGCGTATCGCCGTTGGATGGCAGGTTGTCGCACGACAGCAGCGTGACGGGCCCCAGCCCCGCGGCCAGGCGTCGGGCCAGGCCATGCACCAGCATGCCGATGGCGCTGCGCGGCGCGTCGGCATGCGCCAGGTCGTGCGCGATGTCCGGGTCGTCGCGGCGCAGGCGTCCGCTGGCGGGCTCGTGACAATAGCCTTTTTCGGTAATGGTCAGGCTGACGATGCGCGTATCGGGATGGGCGATCTGCGCCAGCACGGCGCCGGGATCTTCGGCCGCCACCAGCACGCCCAGCACGGCCCCCACCACCGCGAGCGACTCGCGGGGCGCGCCCGTTGCATCGGCATCACGCAGCGACAGCGTGTACAGGCCGTCTTGCGGAGCCAGCGCGTCGCGCGTGGCGGGGCTGCGCAGCGACACGCCGACGATGCCCCAGCGCAGATCGCCGCTGGCCGCCAGCGCCAGGTCGGTGACCGGCGCCTGGTGGGCACGGTGAAAGGCGCCGATGCCCAAGTGCACGATGCCAGCGCGCAGGCGCGAACGGTCGTATCCGGGGCGCGCGATGCCGGACGGAAGCGACGCCAGCGCGGCGGCATTCAGGCGCGCGGCCATCGCATTACCAGTTCCACAGGGTGCCGTCGTGCGCCTGCCGATTCACCGGCAGGTAGGCACGCTGGTACGGATAGCGGGCAGCCAGCGTCTCGTCGATATCCACGCCGTGGCCAGGCGCGTCGCCCGGATGCAGCATGCCGTCGGCGAAGGTATAGGCGTGCGGGAACACGGCATCGGTTTCTTCGGTGTGGCGCATGTATTCCTGGATGCCGAAGTTGGGCACCCACAGGTCGAAATGCAGCGCCGCCCCCATGCAGACGGGCGACAGATCGGTAGCGCCATGGCTGCCGGTACGCACCTGGTACAGCGCGGCCAGGTCGGCGATGCGGCGCAGATGCGTGATGCCGCCGGCATGGACGACCGTGGTACGGATGTAGTCGATAAGCTGGTTCTGGATGAGATCCTTGCAGTCCCATACAGTATTGAAAATCTCGCCCACCGCCAGCGGCGTAACCGTGTGCTGGCGGATCAGGCGGAAGGCGTCCTGGTTTTCGGCGGGCGTGGCGTCCTCCATCCAGAACAGGCGGTAGGGCTCCAGCGACTTGCCCAGGCGCGCGGCCTCGATGGGGGTCAGGCGATGGTGCACATCGTGCAGCAGATGCGTCTCCCAGCCCACCGCATCGCGCACGCGCTGGAACAGCCGGGGAGCGTGGTCCAGGTATTTCTCGGTGGACCAGTCGTGCTCGGACGGCAGGTCGGCATCGGCCGGTTCGTAAAACATGCGGCCGCGGCCCACGCCATATACCGCGTTCAGGCCCGGCACGCCACTTTGCGCGCGAATGGCGCGGTAGCCCATGTCGCGGTAGCGCAGCACTTCGTCGACGGTTTCGTCGATATCGCGCCCGTTGGCGTGCCCGTACACCATGACGCCGGTGCGGCTGCGTCCGCCCAGCAACTGGTACAGCGGCATGCCCGCCGCCTTGGCCTTGATGTCCCACAGCGCGGTGTCCACCGCGGCGATGGCGGACATGGTGACCGGCCCGCGCCGCCAATAGGCGCCCCGGTACAGGAATTGCCAGATGTCTTCGATCTGGTGGGCATCGCGTCCGATCAGGCATGGCACCACATGGTCGGCCAGATAGCTGGCCACGGCCAGCTCGCGGCCGTTGAGTGTGGCGTCGCCAATGCCCGTCAGCCCTTCGTCGGTCTCGATTTTCAGGGTGACGAAGTTGCGGCCCGGGCTGCAGACAATGACGCGTGCGTTGCTTATCTTCATGAAGAACCTGTATGAGTGAAGGCCGCGGCCCCGCGCCGCGCGCCGGTGGTGCGCGGCATGCGCTACATCACGGCCCCCAGCTGCCAGGGCACGAACTCGTTCTGCCCATAGCCGTGGATTTCGCTCTTGCTGCGGCGGCCCGAGGCGGTATCGAGCATCAGGCGGAAAATGCGTTCGCCCATGGTCTGCACGTCGCTGCGGCCATCGACGACTTCGCCGCAATTGATGTCGATGTCGTCGGCCTGGCGCAGCCACAGTTCGGTATTGGTGGCCAGCTTCAGCGACGGCGACGGCGCGCAGCCGTAGGCCGAGCCGCGCCCGGTAGTGAAGCAGATCAGGTTGGCGCCGCCGGCCACCTGCCCGGTGGCCGACACCGGGTCGTAGCCCGGCGTATCCATGAACACCAGGCCGCGCGCGCGCACCGGCTCGGCGTATTCGAGCACGTCGACCAGATTGGTAGTGCCGCTCTTGGCGATGGCGCCCAGCGACTTTTCCAGAATGGTGGTCAGGCCGCCGGCCTTGTTGCCGGCCGAAGGGTTGTTGTCCATTTCGGCATCGTTGCGCGCGCAGTAGTCTTCCCACCACCGCAGCCGTGCCAGCAGCTTGTCGGCGACGGCGGGCGAGACGGCGCGGCGCGTCAGCAGATGCTCGCCGCCGTAAATTTCCGGGGTTTCGGACAAGATCGCCGCGCCACCGTGCCGCACCAGCAGGTCTACCGCGGCGCCCAGCGCGGGATTGGCGCTGATGCCCGAATAGCCGTCCGATCCGCCGCACTGCAGGCCCACCGTCAGGTGGCTGGCCGGCACCGGTTGGCGCTGTACGCGGTTGGCGTCGGCCAGCATCTGCTCAACCAGTTCGATGCCGCGCGCCACGGCGTGGCGCGTGCCGCCGGTGCCCTGGATGCTGAACGTTTGCAGCTGCCCACTTTCCTGCAGGCCTTCCTGTTCCATCAGGCCGCTGATCTGGTTGGTTTCACAACCCAGCCCCACCACCATCAGGGCGCCGAAATTCACATGGCGCGCGTATCCGCCCAGCGTGCGGCGCAGCACCCGCAGGGGTTCGCCGTCGCTGCCCGTGGCGCAGCCCAGGCCGTGCGTCAGGGCCACCACGCCGTCGACATGGGGATACGCCGCCAGCGCCTCGGGCCGGATATCGCGGCGGAAGTGGTCGGCGATGGCGCGCGCCACCGTCGCCGAACAGTTCACCGAAGTCAACACGCCGATGTAGTTGCGCGTGGCCACGCGGCCGTCGGGCCGCACGATGCCGTCGAAGGTGGCCGGCCGGTCGACATAGTCGGTGGCGTGCGCGTCGTGCCCCACGGCGTAGTCGCGCTCGAAATCGGAAAACGCCAGGTTGTGGGTATGCACGTGCTGGCCCGGGACGATGTCTTGCCGCGCCACGCCGATTACCTGGTTGTAGCGGCGCACCGGCTGGCCCGCGGCGATGGCGCGCACCGCCACTTTATGGCCGGGCGGCACCAACCCCGCCACGGTGACGCCTTCGCCCGGCAGCGGCGTGCCGCCCACCAGCTGGCGGCGGGCGATCACGACATTGTCGGCGGGATGAATGCGGATGACGGGGGTGTCGTTGGCGGAATCCATGGCCGGGCTCCGGAATCTAGCCGTCGATCAGCGCCGGGTCCCAGGCGTGCACGCGCTGCTGCTGCTCGCCCAGGCCGGCAATGCCCAGGCGCATGGTGTCGCCCGGCTTCAGGTAAATGGCGGCCGGCTTCTGGCCCATGCCCACGCCGGGCGGCGTGCCGGTGCTGATCAGGTCGCCAGGGTTCAGCGTCATGAAGCGGCTGACGTAGCTGACCAGTTCGGCCACGCCGAACACCATGGTGCGGGTGTTGCCGTGCTGCATGCGCTTGCCATTGACTTCCAGCCACAGGTCGAGCGCCTGGGGGTCGGCGACCTCGTCGGCGGTGACCAGCCACGGCCCCACCGGGCCGAAGGTGTCGCAGCCCTTGCCCTTGTCCCAGGTGCCGCCGCGTTCGAGCTGGTATTCGCGCTCGGACAGGTCGTTGACGACGCAGTAGCCGGCCACGTGCGCCAGCGCGTCGGCTTCGGATACATAGCGGGCACGCTTGCCGATGACCACGCCCAGCTCCACTTCCCAGTCGCTCTTGACCGAATCGCGCGGCAGCACCACCGGATCGTTGCAGCCGATGAGCGCGCTGATGGCCTTGGTGAAGATGACGGGCTCTTGCGGCACGGGCAGGCCGGATTCGGCCGCGTGGTCGGCATAGTTCAGCCCGATGCAGATGAACTTGCCCATGCCGGCCCAGGGCGGCGCCAGGCGGCCGGGCTGGTCGACCACGGGCAGGCTGGCCGGGTCCACCGCGCGCAGGCGCGCCAGAGCGGGCTCGGCCAGCGTGTCGGCGGTAATGTCGGCGAGAACGCCGGACAGATCGCGCACGCGCCCTTCGGCATCGAGCAGGGCGGGTTTTTCGGCGCCTTTGGCGCCATGGCGCAGCAGTTTCATGGGATACGGTGTCCTTGTCAGGTGAATGAAATTCGGTGGCGGCTCAGTTGGACCAGCCGCCGTCGATGATCTGGGCCGTGCCGGTGGTGAAGGCCGATTCGTCGCTGGCCAGGTACAGCGCCAGCGCGGCGATTTCCTCAGCGCGGCCGATGCGCCCCATGGGTTGGCGCGCGACGAAGGCCGCCTCGACCGCCTGTTCGGTCTGGCCGCTGGCGCGCGCCTGCTCGGCGATGCGCTGGCGCAGCGACGGAGATTCGACCGTGCCCGGGCAGATCGCGTTGCAGCGGATGCCCCGCCCCACGAAATCGGCCGCCACTGATTTGGTCAGCCCGATGACCGCGGCCTTGGTGGTGCCGTACACGAAGCGGTTGGGCACGCCCTTCACGCTGGACGCCGCCGAGGCCATGTTGATGATGGAACCACCGCCGCGCGCGAGCATGCCGGGCAGGAAGGCGCGGATCAGCCGGTACATGGCGCGCACGTTCAGGTCGAAAGAGAAATCCCAGGCCGCGTCGTCACAATCGAGGATGGTGCCCGCGTGCACGAAGCCGGCGCCATTGAATAAGATGTCTACCGGCCCGGCGACCTCGACGGCGCGCGCCACGGCCGCGGCGTCGGTGACATCGAGCGTGACCGGTTTGCACTCCCCCAGCCCGCCCAGGGCCTGGGGGTTCAGGTCGGCGGCCAGCACGGTAGCCCCCTCGCGGGCGAAGGCCAGCGCGGTGGCGCGTCCTATGCCCTGGCCAGCGGCGGTGACGAACGCGGTTTTTCCTTCCAATCTGCCCGGCATGCTTGGTTCTCCTGGGTCTGCCGCGCCGGCAGCGAAGCCGGCGCCTGCCGTGATGTTCAGTTCCCGCCGATCATGTCCGGCAGCCACATGCTCACGCTGGGGAAGTACGTGATGATGATCAGCGCCAGGAACAGCGGCACCAGCCAAGGCAGGATCGCCATCGTGGTCCGCTCGACCGACAGCTTCGACACCCGCGCCAGCACGAACAGCACCATGCCCAGTGGCGGATGCAGCAGGCCTATCATCAGGTTCAGGGTCATGACCAGGCCGAAGTGGATCGGGTCGATGCCCAGCTTCAGCACCAGCGGCAACAGGATGGGCACCAGGATGGTGATGGCGGCGATGGTGTCGATGAAGCAACCCACCACCAGGATCAGCAGGTTCGCCAGCAGCAGGAACACCCACTTATTGTGCGTAACGGCCAGGATGGCGTCGGTAAGCGTCTGCGCCGCCTGGGTGGTGGTAAGCAACCACGCGAACACCGAAGCCGCCGTCACGATGAACAGCACCGACGCGGTGGTCTCGATGGTGTCGAAGGTGGCCTTGGCCAGCGTGCGCAGCGTCATCGAGCGGTACCGCACCAGGCCCAGGAACAGCGCCCAGATCACCGCCGCCACGGCGGCCTCGGTGGGCGTGAACCAGCCCATGGTCATGCCACCAATGAGAATCACCGGCGCCATCAAGGCCATGACCGCCGAAAAATCGAAGTACCAGTCGGCGGCCAGCAACGCGGAAAACGCTATCAGCGTAGCAATGTTGGCCGATACGCCGAAGGTGGTCATGAGCCAGATGCTGAACGGAAACGCCAGCACCACCAGCACCTCGACCGTGGCGCCGCCCAGCCGCTTCCAGTCGAACGGCACGTCGCCGCCCCAGTTGTTCTTGCGGGCGAAGTAAGCCACGGTGAACATCATCAGCAGCGTCAGCACGATGCCCGGCACCACGCCCGCCAGGAACAGCGAGCCGATGGACACGTTGGCCATCATGCCGTAGATGACGAACGGCAGCGAAGGCGGCAGGATGGGCCCCAGCGTGGCCGACGCCGCGGTAACACCCACCGCGAACTCGGTCTGGTAGCCGTGGTCTTTCATGGCCTTGATCTCGATGGTGCCCAGGCCCGCCGCGTCGGCGATGGCCGTGCCCGACATGCCTGCGAACACCACCGACCCGATGATGTTCACCTGCCCCAGGCCGCCGCGCATCCAGCCCACCAGGGCCACCGCGAAGTTGTAGATGCGGCCGGTAATGCCGGCGATGTTCATCAGGTTGCCGGCCAGGATGAAAAACGGCACGGCCAGCAGCGGAAACGACTCGACGCCGGCGATCATGCGCTGCGCCACGACCACGTCGGGCACGCTGCCCGACCACAGCAAGAAAAAGAGCGAGGCGCCAGCCATGGACACTGCCACCGGCACGCCGACGATCATCAACAACAGGAAGGTTCCGATCAGAATTCCCATGTGGGCTCCTTGCGCCGTCAGTCCAGGCTTTGGTAGGCGGCGGGGTTTTCCAGCGACGAGTAGCCCTGGCGCCAGTTCTGCACGCTGACCTGCACGGAGCGCACGAACATCATCACGAAGCCGGCCAGCGCCAGCCAGTACACATAGGCCTTGTTCCACATGATGGTGGTCATGGGTTCGACGCCCACCAGTTCGATATAGCGGTACACCAGCCACACGACATAGCCGAAGAAAACCGTGCGCAGCAGGTCGATCAGCGTGGCCAGCACGCGGGCGATGCCCTTGGGCAGGTAGCGGTACAGAAAGTCGACCTGGATATGGCGGCAAATGCGCACGCACATGGCCGCTCCCATGAACACCACGCCGATCAGCGCGTAGACGGCCAGTTCTTCGGTCCACGCGAAGGAGTTGTTCAGCACATAGCGCGTGAAGAACTGCAGGAACACCAATGCCCCCATGACCCAGAACAGGGCCAGGCAGAACCAGTCTTCGAACGCGTATCCGGACAGGTCCGTGTCCTGGTGCTGGTCGGCTTCCTCGAAGCTGTGGACGATCGACTCGACCGTTGTTTCATGCGATTCGACGCCGGCGCTGCCGCCCTCGCCGCGATATTGGGCCATGGCCGGCGAGCCGGCCCCGGTATTGACGTGCATGCTTTCCCCCTGTCGGTTGTGGACAGCCGGGACCGCGCGCGGCGGCCTCGCCGGCGGGTTTACTTGATCGCCTGGATCGCGTCCCAATCGGCCTTTTGATAGCCGTATTGCTCGAACGGCACTTTCTTCAGCACGGTTTCGCGGAACGCGTTGGTGTCGACCTCGGCCACGTTCAGGCCTTTTTTGCGGAACACTTCGACCAGCTCCTGTTCGCGCTTGGCGACCTCGATGGACGCGGTGGCCGCGGCCTGCTGGGCCACCTCAGAGAAGATCTTGCGGTCTTCTTCGGACAGGCTCTTCCAGAGCTTGCCCGAGATGACGGTGTTCAGGTGGTCGACAATGTGACCGGTCAGCACGATGTTCTTCTGCACCTCGAAGAACTTCTTGGCCTCGATGGTGGTAAGCGGGTTTTCCTGAGCCTCGACCGTGCCGTTCTGCAGCGCCAGGTACACCTCGGCGAATGCAATGGGCGACGTGTTGGCGCCGCAGGCGCGCGGCATGGCCAGGTAGGCCGGCACGTCGGGCACGCGCATCTTCAGGCCCTGCATTTCCGGGCAGGTGGTAAAGGGGCGGTTCGACGTCGTGTGGCGCGTGCCGTAGTAGGTGGTGGCGACAATGTGGTTGCCGGTTTTTTCCAGGTAGCCCTGGGTCAGCGTCTTGTAGATGTCGCTCTTGGTGTAGGCCAGCAGGTGTTCGGGGCTGCGGAAGGTATATGGGTAGTAAGTGACGCCGATGCGCGGGAAGCTCTTGGCGGCGAAGCTGGAGCCGGAAATGATCATGTCCACGGTGCCCAGCGTCAGGCCCTGGTTGATGTCGTTTTCCTTGCCCAGCTGCGAGGCCGGGTATACATCGATGTGATAGCGGCCGTTGGTGCGTTTCTCGATTTCCTGGGCCGCCCACACCGAACTGGTATGGAATGGCTCGGAGGTTTCATACACATGCGCCCACTTCAGCTTGGTCTGGGCCAGCGCGCTGCCGGACGTGGCCAGGACGGCGGCGGCCAGTAGCGCCTTGATGGCATTGCCTTGCTTCATCGTTGTCTCCTCTCTTGAGGTTGAGCAGGTGGCGGGTTGTTATGGTTGCCGCTGCCCTTGGTGGTGGTCAGGATTCACATACGAGCTGCACCTTGGTACTACGCGTGCGGTCGGCCGCCAGTTCAAAGGCTTCGGCCGCGCGCTCGAGCGGCAATTGCGCGCTCATCAACGGCCGCACGTCGACCCGGCGCGTGCGCAGGAACGAGACGGCCCAGTCGAATTCGATGCCGGCGCGGAACGCGCCGACGTAATCCAGTTCACGCGCCATGATGTTGTTGGCGGGAAAAACCATGCCCTCGGCGGGCAATGTGCCCACCTGCACGATGCGCCCGCCGCGGCGCGCCGCCGCCAGGCAGGTGCCCAGCGCGGCGGGGCTGCCCGCGGCCTCGATGGCGACATCGGCACTATCGGCGATATCGGCGGGCGCGGCCTGGTCGGAACGCAACGTGTCGTCGGCGCCGACCTGGCGGGCCATTTGCAGCGGGCGGTCGGCGATGTCGGCCACCACCACGCGCGCGGCGCCGGCCAGCCGGGCGGCAATGACCGTCATGCAACCAATGGTGCCGCCGCCGGTGACGAGCACGGTCTTGCCCAGCAGCGGGCCCGCCCGGTTCACGCCATGCAGGCCGATCGACAGCGGCTCGGCGCAGGCCAGTTCGCCCAGCGAGATGTCTTCATGCACGGCCGTGAGCTGGCGCTCGCCCATGACGAAGCGTTCGCGGAACATGCCCTGCACGTGCGGATAGACGCTGGCGCTGCCCAGGAAGCGCATGTTGCGGCACAGGTTGTCGCGCCCGGCGCGGCAGTAGTCGCACTGGCCACAGGGGTGCGAGGGGTTGATGGCGACTTTCATGCCGGGCTGCACGCGCGTGACCGCGCTGCCCACGCGCAGCACCACGCCCGAGGCCTCGTGGCCGGGTATCAGCGGCTCGCGAATGACAAAGGCGCCGACGCGGCCATGCAGGTAATAGTGCAGGTCAGAGCCGCAGATGCCCGCCGCGCCCAGGCGCAGCTCGACCTCGTGCGGCGCCAGCGGCGCGTCGTCGTCGGTTTCCAGGCGCAGGTCGCGCGCGCCGTGTATCTTGCAGGCCAGGGTCATGCTTTTACCTTGTCTGAAGCGGGCGCCCAATTGGCGGTAAGACGGTCGTGCGAGCAGGACAGGTGATGCCGCATGGCTTCGCGCGCGCGTGCGGCGTCGCCGGCGGCGATGGCCTCGATGACCTTGCCGTGCTCGGCAATGGCGGCCTTCCAGCTGGCGGGGTTCTCGAAGTAGTCGCCCAGCTTGACCGACAGCGGGTTGTGGCGCTCGTCGAACAATTCGCCCACGACCCGCAGCAGCACGGAATTGTTGGCGATTTCAGCGATGCGCAGGTGGAACATGCGGTCGCCCTGGATGGGCACCTGCCCTGCCTCGGCTTCTTCCCGCATGGCCTGCAGGGCTTCGCGCAGGCCCGTCACCTGGGCCGGCTGGGCCAGCTCGGCCGCCTGGGCGGCCAGTTCGCCTTCCACCAGTTGCCGGGCGCGGATGGTCTCCAGCGGGCTCTCGGCCACCACGCTGTCGGCCGCGTCGCGGCTGCGCACATAGATGCCCGAACCCATGCGGACTTCGACCAGCCCTTCGACTTCCAGGGCGATGAGCGCCTCGCGCACGGACGGGCGCGACACGCCCAGCTTCAGCGCCAGGTCGCGCTCGGGCGGCAGGCGCGCGCCCACCGGGAATTCGCCAGCCTGGATCAGCACCCGCAGCTGGTCGGCGATTTGACGGTAAAGACGGCGGGGCTCGATGGGTTGGAAAGGCATGGTAGAAAGCGGCTAAAAGGTAAAGTGGCCTTACCACTTTGCCGCATAGTGCACCGGGCCCGGAAAGCCTCACAATTAGGGTTTCCGCTAGGGACCGGGGACCCGCGCTCTGTCCGCCCCGCTGCAACGCGAATCTGTTAAAAACGACGCGCCACATCCAGGTTCCTTGTCCATGCCCCATACCCCACACCCTTCTCCGTACAAGAGCACAGGCGGTCTGCGCCGCATCCTGAACGCCTTGCGCTATTCGCTGCAGGGCCTGCGCGCCGCCATCCGGTACGAAGCCGCTTTCCGCCAGGAACTGGTGCTGGCGATCCTGCTGATACCGGCCGCGTTCTTTTTGGGGCGCACCACCGACGAGGTGTTCATCCTGATCGCGTCGGTGATCCTGGTGCTGGTGGTGGAACTGCTGAATTCGGCGGTCGAGGCGCTGGCCGACGCGCTGTCGGTGGAAACGCACCCCCTGCTGGGCCGCGCCAAGGACCTGGGCAGCGCGGCGGTGATGCTGATGCTGCTGTTCACCATCGCCGTATGGGTGGGGGTGGCGGTTAGCCGCTTTGTGTTGTGAGGGTCGTTGGTGGGGCGGTATTGCGTTTTTCTGGCGTCGTGGCGGGCTGAAGGGATCGCCTTGGCTTCACGGTGCCGTCCGGGCGCCCCGCGCGCCCGGGTTCGGCCCCGAGGCGCCGCGGCAATCCCTTCAGCCCGCCACAACTTGCGGCGAATAAAGTTCGCGGCGCCGCGGGGACGGGCGGGGTTCTTGCATGCTTGGGACGCGGGTTTTTAGAGAAGAAAAATTTGCAGGGCCGGCTTTCGCCGCCGCCCTGCGCGGCGGCGAAAGCCATTCGCGTGGCGGCATGCAGAGGCGGTTTTTGCGGTTTTTACCGCCGAGGCGGGCCACCATCGAAGGCCTCTTCCAGAGTGTCGAACGCCATTCGCGTAATGGCAGGCACAGCGCGTTCTAACGGTTTGCACAGCCGTGGACAGGCACCATCGGATGCCTATCCAGGCCGCGCTGGGCGGCCTGGAAAGGCGGCCCCACACATTTTTCTTCCTCGCCACGGCTGCTTCCCAAGAATGCAAAAACCTAACCCCCCCCGCCGGCATCGGAATTGCTCATCTGCAAGTCGCAGTGGGCGGGCGCGAGCGTCTTGGCGCCTCGGGGCCGAACCCGGGCGCGCGGGGCGCCCGGACGGCGCCGTGAAGCCAAGGCGCTCGCGCCCGCCCGCTGCGACGCCAAAAGAACCCGATACCCCATCCCCCCACCAAGCCCTATACTCAACAACATGGCAACCCCCCACCTCCGGCCGTCCCCCATTCATCGCGTTGTCATCGTCGGCGGCGGCGCGGGCGGACTCGAGCTGGCCGCCAAGCTGGGGCGCCGGCACGGGCCGCAATGTGTCACGCTGGTCGACAGCCGCCCCATCCACATCTGGAAGCCGTCGCTGCATGAAGCGGCAGCGGGCACGCTGGACATCCACCAGGAAGGCCTGTCGTACCTGATGCTGGCGAACCTGTGCGGGTTCACGTTCGCGCTGGGCGAACTGCGGGCGGTCGACCGCGAACAGCGCGCCATCACCCTCGGGGCCGTGCTCGACTCGCACGGCGACGAAGTGCTGCCGCAGCGCGAGCTGGCCTACGACACGCTGGTGCTGGCGGTGGGCAGTATTTCCAACTTCTTCAATACGCCGGGCGCCGCTCAGCATGCGGTCACGCTGGACAACACCGAGAATGCCGAGGAATTCCGCCTGACCATGCTCAAGGCCATGGTGCAGGTCGACCAGGCCAAGGTGCGCGACCCCTCGGCCAGGCTGGACCTGGTGATCGTGGGCGGCGGCGCCACGGGGGTGGAACTGGCGGTGGAATTGCACGAAGCCGGCAACACCGTGGCCGCCTACGGCCTGCCGAATTTCCGCGCCGACCGCGACCTGGCGATCACGCTGGTGGAAGGCGCGCCGCGCATCCTGGCGGCATTGCCCGAGAAAATATCGAGCGCGGCCCTGGCGCGCCTGACCGAGCTTGGCATCCGGGTCGAGACCGACTGCCGCGTGGCCGAAGTGACGCCGCGCAGCGTCAAGACGGCCGACGGCCGCGAATTCGCGGCCAGCCTGTGCATGTGGGCCGCCGGCATCCAGGGGCCGCCCTTGCTGGCCACGCTGGACATGCCGCTGAACCGGGCTGGGCAGTTGATGGTCGACGACCACCTGCAATCGCCCGATCCGAATATCCTGGCGCTGGGCGACTGCTGTGCCGTGCCGCGCGGCAATGGCGGCACCGTGCCGGCCCGCGCGCAGGCGGCCCACCAGGAAGCCGGCTACCTGGCGCGCAAGATCACCGCTCGCATCCGCGGCGCCGCCGAACCGCAAGCGCCATACCAATACCTGGACCGCGGCTCGCTGGTATCGCTGGGGCAGGACGCCGGCGTGGGCAGCCTGATGGGCAAGCTCGCCGGACGCGGCCTGTTCGTCAGCGGTACACTGGCGCGCCTGATGTACATGAGCCTGCACCTGATGCACCATCACGCGGTGCTGGGCCTCGGCCGCACCGCATCCATGGCGCTGGCTCGCCTGCTGATGCGCCGCACGCATCCGCGCGTCAAACTGCACTGAACCCATGTCCATGACCTTCATCCAACAACTCGAACACGCCTGGGCCGCCGGCAACACCCTGCTGCAAGTTGGCCTGGACCCCGACCCGCAACGCTTTCCGCGCGAGCTCGAAGGCAAGCCCGACGCCATCTTCCAGTTCTGCCGCGAGATCGTCGACGCCACCGCGCCATACGCTTGCAGCTTCAAGCCGCAGATCGCGTATTTCGCGGCGCATCGCGCCGAAGACCAGCTGGAAGCGCTTTGCGCGCACATCCGCGCCGCGCATCCGCACCTGCCGATCGTGCTGGACGCCAAGCGCGGCGACATCGGCACCACCGCCGAACACTACGCGCGCGAAGCGTACGAGCGCTATGGCGCGCACGCCATGACGGTGAACCCGTACATGGGGCTGGATTCGGTCGAACCCTACCTGGGCTGGAAAGACCGCGGCGTGATCGTGCTGTGCCGCACATCCAACCCGGGCGGGTCCGACCTGCAGTTCCTGAAACTGGACAACGGCGAGCCGCTGTACCTGCACGTGGCCGGCATGGTGGCCGATAAATGGAATGCCGACGGCCAGTGCGGCCTGGTGGTGGGAGCGACCTTTCCGAACGAGCTCGCCGCGGTCCGCCAGCGCATCGGCGATGCCATGCCGCTGCTGGTGCCCGGCATCGGCGCCCAGGGCGGCGACGTCACCGCTACCGTAAACGCTGGCCGCAACGCCGCCGGCACCGGCATGATGATCAACTCGTCGCGCGCGATTCTGTACGCCAGCGGCGGCGACGACTGGCGCCAGGCAGCCGCCGACGCCGCCCGCGACCTGCGCGACGCGATCAACGGCGTGCGCTGAGGGCGGCTGGCTTCAAGGGCCGGAGGTCACCGGCTACGGTTGACGGGCTCGCCGATCAGTTCGAGCAGCCCGCGCAGCGCATACACCACCGACCCCTGCCTGACCTGGGCGCGATCGCCCGCGAACACCTGGGTGGCGGCGCGCGAGGTGATGCCGTCGGCCCCGCGCATGGCGAAGCCGAAGCACACCATGCCCACCGGCTTGCCGGGGGTGGCTCCGCCCGGCCCGGCGATGCCGGTCGTGGACGCGGCAATGTGCACGTCGGGGCTGGCCAGCAATACGCCGTTGGCCATTTCAAGCGCGGTTTCTTCGCTGACCGCGCCAAAGCGGTCGAGCGTGTCGACTGAAACGGCCAGCTCGGTCATTTTGGCGGCGTTGCTGTAGGTAACGAAGCCGCGCTCGAACCATTCGCTGGAACCCGCGACCGCGGTGATGGCGCCTGCCAGCAGGCCGCCGGTGCAGGACTCGGCCGTGCCCATGAGCAGGCCACGGCGCTGCAGGGCCGCCCCCAGGCGTTCGGCCAGGCCCAGGGCCTGGGCCTGCGATAGCGAGGCCGGCGCCAGCCCCGGAACCGGCTTGTGCTGCGTGTTCATGCGAAGACCCCCAGACGCACGACGATGGCCATGGCCAGCAAGGCATAGGCCGCGGCGACGATGTCGTCCCACATCACGCCGAAACCGCCCTTGACCCTGGCGTCGAAATACTTGATGGGCGGCGGCTTGGCGATGTCGAACAGGCGGAACAGGCCGAAGGCCAGCAACTGCGCGGCGAAGGTATCGGGCGTGAGCCACAGCACCAGCCAGAACGCGACCATCTCGTCCCACACGATACCGACATGATCGTCGACCTGCAATTCGCGCGTGACCCGATGGCAGGCCCAGCAACCGTAGGCGAAGGCCACGGCCAGGAAGACAGCCAGCGCCAGGTCGGATGCGGCCGGGGCGGCGGCCGCCCAGATCAGCCACGCCAGCAGGGTGCCCCACGTGCCCGAGGCCGGGCGCAGCAGCCCGCTGCCGAAACCGAAGGCGATCAGCCGCCCCGGGTCGCGCGCCACCCAGCGCGGCGGCGGGTAGGCCACGCGCATGCGGTCGCGCATCGAGGCGGACGAAGAGTCGGAGGAAGCGGTCATGGTGTGTCAGGAAGCGGGAAAATGGTCAAAGCCGCGCGGCAGGCCGTCCATGGGCCGTCCATCGGCGCCCAGGACCACGATGCCGGGGCACGGGTCGATATGGCCGACAGCGGTGACGGGCACGCCGGCGCCTGCCGCGGCGGCCAGCACACGGTCGCGGTCGCCGGGCGCAGCGGTAAAGCAGAGCTCGTAGGCATCGCCGCCGCCCAGCACGGCTTGCGCCGCCGCGGCAGGGGGCAGGCCGCGCACGGCCGCCGCCACGGGCATGGCGCCGTAGCGCAGCTTCGCGCCCACGCCGCTGGCGGCCAGCACATGGCCCAGGTCTTGCAGCAGGCCGTCGGAAATGTCGATGGCGGCGTGGGCCACGCCGCCCAGGGCCAGCCCCAACGCCACGCGGGGCTCGGGCCATTCGAGCGCGCGGCGCGCATCGGCCAGCCGGGCGGCGTCGGCCGGTAGCTGGCCGTCGAGCAGGCGGTAGGCCACGTCGGCCGCTCCCAGCGCGCCCGACACCCAGATCTCGTCGCCCGCGCAGGCGGCGTCGCGGCGCAACGCGCGGGCGGGCGCCACCGCGCCGAACACGGTGACGCTGATGGCCAGGTCGTGCGGGCTGCGGGTGGTATCGCCGCCCATGAGCGGGCAGCCGTGGGCATCGGCCAGTTCGTGGAAGCCGCGCGCGAACGCGGCCAGCCAGGCGTCATCGGCCTGCGGCAGGGCCAGGCCCAGCACGCAGCCGACGGGCTGCGCGCCCATGGCGGCGAGGTCGGACAGGTTGACGGCCAGGGCCTTGTGGCCCAGGGCCTGGGGATCGACGTCGGGAAAGAAGTGCCGCCCCTGGATGAGCAGGTCGGTGCTGGTGGCGATGTGCATGCCCGGCGGCACCGGGAATAGGGCACAGTCGTCGCCCACACCCAGCATGCCGGCCGGCGCGGGCCGGGTGAAATAACGCGCGATGAGGTCGAATTCAGACGCCAAGATGGTCTCCAGGCCCGCGCCCGCCGCGGCGCCGGCCGGCCTTAGCGGCGCTGCGACGCGGCGGCCTGCACCTCGGCCGCCCGCACGTCGGCGGCCAGCTTGTCGAGCACGCCGTTGACGAACTTGAAGCCGTCGGTGCCGCCGAACGACTTGGCCAGTTCGACGGCTTCGTTGATGGCAACCTTGTACGGCACTTCGAGGTGATGCACGAGTTCGTAGCTGCCGATAAGCAGAATGCCATGCTCGACCGGCGACAGTTCGCCCAGCGGGCGGTCGATGTAGGGGGTGAAGCGTTCGCGCAGGCCACCGGCTTCTTGCAGCACGCCGTGCAGCAGCGTCTTGAACCACTGCGCGTCGGCTTCGGAGAAGTCGTCGGCGTCGCGCAGGTGCGCGTCGATCTCGCCGGCGTCCTGCGTGCCTTCGCCGCCGCGCAGCAGCCATGCGTAGACGCCCTGCAGGGCGAATTCGCGGGCGCGGCGGCGGGCGCTGGCGCGGGCCTGCGCCGCGCTATCAGCGGCGGTCGGTTTCTTCGTCGTCAAAATCTTCGTCCTCTTCGTCTTCGTCTTCGTCGTCTTCTTCGGGTTCCAGCGCCGCCACCAGGTTGGCCATTTCGACCGCCACCAGGGCGCAGTCGCCGCCCTTGCCTGCCGCGCGCGCCTGGGCTTGCTCGTCGGTGTCGACGGTGAGGACGCCGTTGGCGACCGGAATGCCGGTTTCTAGCGAAATGCGGGAAATGGCGCGGGCCATTTCGTTGCTGACCACTTCGAAGTGGTAGGTTTCGCCGCGGATGACCGCGCCCAGGGCGATGAGGGCGTCGAATTCGAAGGTTTCGGCCATGTGCGACAGCGCCACGCCCAGTTCGAGCGCGCCGGGCACGGTGACCACCATGATGTCGCGCTCGTCCACGCCCAGCTCACCCAGCTTCTGCAAGCAGGCATCGAGCTCGGCCTGGCCGATTTCTTCGTTGAAACGGGCGCGCACGATGCCGATGTGCAGCCCTTCGCCGTTCAGGTCGGGGGTGAGGATGTAAGGATTCATGTGTCGGCCTTAAGGGAAGTGGCAGAGGAGGAAGGGTCGCAATCGTAACCCGTAATGGTGAGCGAGAAACCCGCCATGCTGGGCATTTTGCGCGGGCGGGCCAGCAGGCGCATCTGGCCGACGTTCAGGTCGCGCAGGATCTGCGCGCCGATACCGTAGGTGCGCAGGCCGTAGCGGTCGCCGTCGCGGGCGGGCTGGCGCGCGTCGGTGTCGGACCAGCCGGCGATTTGCTGGAACAGATGCTCGGCGGACGACTGGCAGTTCATCAGCACCACCACGCCAGCCGGCGCCTTGGCGATGGCCTGCAGGGCGCGGCCCACGCCCCAGCTGTGGGCGGTGGCGCCGGCGTCCAGGGCGTCGAGAATGGAGGCGGGCTCGTGCACGCGCACCAGGGTTTCGCGCTGCGGGTCGATGTCGCCGTGCACCAGCGCCAGATGGGCCGAGCCGCTGGCCGTGTCCTGGTATGCCACGGCGCGGAACTCGCCCCACGCGGTCTGCATGCTGCGGTCGCCCACGCGCTTGACCACGGATTCGTGTTCGCTGCGGTACTGGATGAGATCGGCGATGGTGCCGATTTTCAGGTTGTGCTGGCGCGCGAACTCGACCAGGTCGGGCAGCCGCGCCATGGTGCCGTCGGGGTTGAGGATTTCGCAGATGACGGCGGCCGGCGTCAGGCCGGCCATGGCGGTGAGGTCGCAACCGGCTTCGGTGTGGCCGGCGCGCACCAGCACGCCGCCGGGCACCGCGCGCACAGGGAAGATATGGCCGGGCTGGACCAGGTCGCTGGGCTTGGCGTCGCGCGCCACCGCCACCTGGATGGTGCGGGCGCGGTCGGCCGCCGAAATGCCGGTTTCGACGCCCACGGCGGCTTCGATGGACTGGGTGAAGTTGGTGCCGTAGCGGGTGCCGTTACGGCTGGCCATGAGCGGCAGCTCGAGCTGGCGGCAACGCTCTTCGGTAAGGGTCAGGCACACCAGGCCGCGGCCGTGGGTGACCATGAAATTGATGGCCTCGGGCGTGACGAACTCGGCGGCCATGACCAGGTCGCCCTCGTTTTCGCGGTCTTCTTCGTCGACCAGGATGACGATGCGGCCGGCGCGCAGCTCGGCGATGATCTCGGCGACCGAGGCGATGCCGAAGGATTCGGGCGCGGCGCCGGGCGCAATGGAGGCAAGCGGGGCAGACATGAAATGGAGGGGGACGGGCAGGAAAACCCTGATTTTACCGCCCATTCGATGGGGCGGGTTGGCCCCGCCGGCCCCGCGCAAACGCTGGGGCCGGATCGCCGCGCCAGTGGCCGCGGGTCGCCGGCCCTAGGCCTTGAACGTGTTCTCGATGTGCCCGATGCCCTGGATCTCGACCCGCACGACGTCGCCGTCTTTCAGGAAGCGCGGCGGGTCCATGCCCATGCCCACGCCCGCCGGCGTGCCCGTCGCGATGAGGTCGCCCGGATACAGGGTGATGCCGCGCGAGCAGTTTTCGATGATGGTGCCAATATCGAAAATCAGGTCGCGCGTGTTGGCCGACTGCCGGACTTCTCCGTTGACCAGGCAGCGGATGTCGATGCCGCCGGCGTCCAGCTCGTCGGCGGTGACGACCCAGGGGCCCATGGGGCAGAACGTGTCGAACGACTTGCCCAGGTGCCATTGGCGATGCCGCTGCTGCACGTCGCGCGCGGTCACGTCATTGACGATGGTGTAGCCGTACACGTAGTCCAGCGCCTCGGCGCGGGCGATGTTCTTGCCCTGCTTGCCGATCACCAGGCACAGCTCGGCCTCGTAGTCGATGTCGGCCGATATTCCTTGCGGCAGGCGCACGTCGTCCGCGGGTCCCACGACCGACTCGGGCACCTTCGAAAAGATGATGGGCCAGGCCTCGCCGTCTTTGCTGTCTTTGAAAATAGAGCCCGACAACTCGTTGGCGTGCTCATGGTAATTGCGCCCGACGCAGAAGATGTTGCGCGCCGGCCGGGGCACGGGCGCGCGCAGGCGCAGTCCGCCCAGCGGCCGGGCCGGGCCGGCCTGGCGGGCCAGTTCGGCCAGCGGAACCTGCGCCGTAATCAGCGGCAGAATGCCGGCCCGGGTGTCCACGCCGTCCAGTTGCAGGGGCTGGACCGACTGGCCGTCGGCCGAGACGATGCCGATGCGGGCGGCGCCCTGCTCTTCGTATGCTGCTAGCCTCACTTTGATTCCTTTGTCGTTGAAGATGATTGTCGTATCGGCGTGGCGCCCGGGGCTCAGACCCGGAATCCGTGCGTGTTCTTGTAGGCGTCCAGGCCGCTGTCGGTCAACATGGCGATCAGCTTGCGGGCCTGTTCGGCCTGGCGTGCGCCGGTGGTGACGGCAGCCGTGTACACCGTGTCCAGCTCGCAGCCCGCGGGCAGCAGGCCAACAGCCTGCACGCCGGGGCTGTACAGGATTTCGGTGATCTGGGTGCAGCCCACGGGCCTGCCGGGCGCGGCCGCCATGGCTTTCATGGCCGTGGCGCCGTTGGGAAATTCCTTGATCCTGGCCGCGATGTCGTCCAGCACGCCCAGTTGCTGGAACACTTTTTTCATGTGCATGCCGGCGGTAGAGCGCTGCATGTCGGGCACGTAGACCGCATCGGCGTCCCGCAAGGCCCGCTCGAACGCGTCCGGGGTATCCACGGGCACCGTGGGGTTGCCGGCCTTGACGCTGACGCCGGTGCTGACGATGCCCAGGTCGCGCATGCTGCCCGGCTGCACGTGGCCCGTGCCCGCCAGGTCATCGACCAGCTTGCGCGACAGGATGACGATGTCGCAATCGGCGCCGGCCAGCAGTTTTTCTTTCATGGCGCCCACGGCGCCGAATTCGCCCGCGATAGCGCAGCCGGCCTCGGACTCGAACCGGGCGCGCACCGCGTCGACCAGGCCCAGGGCGGCCCCCCCGCTCAGGATGAACAATTTCATTGGTGCTCCTTCATTGGTGCTCCTTCATTGTGCGTTCTCATGCCGCGGTCTCGATGGCGCGCGCGATGTTGTCGAAATCCAGCGGCAGCGCCGGCACTCGCACGCCCAGGGCGTCGCGCACCGCGTTGCCGATGGCCCCCGCCACCGGCCCCAGCGAGGGCTCGCCTGCGCCCACCGGCGGCTGGTCTGGCCGGGGCAGCACGCGCACCTGTACCTGGGGCACTTCGGTAAAACGGATGACCGGGTATTTTTCCCATTCGTCATCAGTCAGCATGCGGTCGCTGAAGCGCGCCTGTTCCATGATGGCCCAGGAACAGGCCTGGATGGCGCCGCCCTCGATCTGCTGCATCACGCCGTCGGGGTTGATGACCTCGCCCACGTCCACGGCGATGAACAGCTCGCGCACCGATACTTTGCGCGCCACCGACACGCGGGCGACCACCGCGCAATAGGCGCCCTTGTTCTTGTAGCGCGCGTAGCCCATGCCCCACCCCGCTTGCGCGCTGCCGGCCGGCCTGCCGTTCCAGCCGCTCATGGCGCGCACGGCCTCGATAACGGCGACGGCGCGCGGGTCGGACAGCATGCCCAGGCGGTAATCGGCGGGATCGATGTCATGGGCCAGCGCGATGTCGTCGACCAAGGCCTCGATGGCGAAGACATTGGCGAAAGCCCCCAGACAGCGCAGCGACGACGTGCGCACGGGCATGTTGAGGACGCGATGCGAGGCCAGCGCGCTGCAGGGAATGTCGTAGCACGGAATGATGTTGCGCTCGGCGCCGCCGCCGGCGGCAATGGGCGCATTGACGGCCGACAGCGGCGGGCAGGGAGGATCCTGGTGCCAGCTGCCCAGCAGCGTGGGAGTCTCTGCACGGCCGGGCCGCAGGCTGTGGCCCGGCCCCCATACGTCGGCGCGCCAGTCGAGTATGCGGCCTTGCGCGTCGACATCGGCTTGCAGCCGCACCGACATCGGCGGCCCCTGGGGCGCCCAGCACAGCTCATCGGCGCGCGACCACTGCACCCGCACATGACGCCCGGGCGCCTGCCGCGCCAGCCAGGCCGCGTCGAACGCGGCGTCGTCGGCGCCATTGTGCCCATAGCACCCTGCGCCCGGCACGTGCTCCACGATGATCTGTTCCGCCGGCATGCCGAACGCCACGGCCAGGTCGGCCCGGAAGTTATAGATGCCCTGCCCGTGCATCCATACTTTCAGCGTGCCTTCGTCGCGCAGGCAGGCATAGGCGCACGACGGGCCGATGGAGGCGTGCTTGATGAAAGGCTTGAAGTAGTCGCCGGTAAAAGTCCTGGCCCGCGCCCCGCCGCCGGCATCGGCCGGCCCCTGCTGGCGGTAGGTCAGGGTCTCGCACGGCTGGCGGCGCAGCCAGCCCGGCAGCTCGTCCTGCGTGGGCAGGCAGGCCTGCTCATGCCATCGCGCCGAGGCGGCCAGGCGCGCCACGGCCTGGCTGGCAACGTGCTCGTAACGGGCCAGCACCCCTACCAGCGAACCGCTGCGCGCCACTTGCACCGGGCATTCCAGGCCCTGCACGGCGTCCGTGTCCAGGTGCGCCAGCCGCGCGCCTATCGACGGCGGGCGCAGCATGCGGCCATGCAGCATGTCCGGCAGCGACAGATCGTGGATGAAGCCGTAGCGGCCATGCACCTTATCGGCCAGGCCCAGCGCCGGCTCGCTCCAGCCGTCCTGGCCCGGTGTGGCCTCGTCGCCAGGCGGCGGCTCCACCGGCACGGCCAGGTCGACGTAGCGCGCCAGGCTCCAGTAGGTGCCCAGTTCGCGCCCCCCGGCCACGAACGCCCCGTCGTGCAGGCCGACGTCGGCCGGCGCCACGCCGGCCAGGGCGGCCGCGCACTGGGTGTACAGGCGCCGCGCATGACGGCATGCCATGCGCAGCGACATGCCCGAATGCTGGATCGACAGGCTGCCCGAGGTAATGGACTCGTCGGGGCTGACGCCCGTGCGGGCCGGCATCATCGTGATGCGCGCCATGGGCACGCCGAGCGCCTGCGCCGCGATCTGCGCAAGCGCTGTCAGGATGTTCTGCCCCAGCTCGACCTTGCCCGAATAGATGCACACGCGCCCTTCGCCGTCGGCGCGGAACGCCACCCAGCTGGACAGCAGCGGATTGCCCTGCAGGCTGACCGGCATGCCGTCGTCGGCCGCCAGCGGCGCGAAGGCGGGTTTCATGGCTCGCCCCCGCCGGCCCCGGCGGCCTCGCTGATGGCGCGGATCACCCGCAGATGGCTGCCGCAGCGGCACAGGTTGCGGTCCATGTGCTCGCGGATCGTCGCGGCATCGGGATGCGGGCAGCGCATCAACAGCCCCGTGGCCGCCGCCAGCATGCCCGAGGTGCAATAACCGCACTGCGCCGCGCCGTGCCTGATGAAGGCCTGCTGCAGCCGTGCGCCGGCTTCATGCCGCGCCAACCCCTCCACCGTTACCACCTGCTTGCCTTCCACCGACCACAGCGGCGTGTCGCAGGCCTGCACGGGCACGCCGTCGACCAGCACGGTGCACGCCCCGCAACTGCCCGCGCCGCAGCCAAAATGCGCGCCTTTCAGGCCGAGTTCGTTGCGCAGGATATCGAGCAGGGCACGCTGGTCCTGCGCCTCGATTTCCTGGCGCGCGCCGTTGACGTAGATGACAGCGGGCATGGGCTTGCTTCGCCAGGCGCCCGGTTCAGGGCTGCACCATGTTGGCGTCCAGGGCGATCTTGCGCAGCCGCGCGATGTCCTGCTGCAAGTATTCCTTGAAGGCCTGGGGGCTCATTACCATGGGGGCGACGCCGTCCTTGGCCCACTGCTGCTTGACCGCCGGGTTGCCGGCAATGGCGCCGATGGCCTGGTTGAGCTTGGCCACGATGGCGGGCGGCGTGCCCCTGGGGGCCAGCAGGCCCAGCCAGATATTGGCTTCGTAGCCCGGCAGGCCGGCTTCGTCGACGGTGGGCAAGTCCGGGAACACGGGCGAGCGCTGCTTGCCGGTCGTGGCCAGCGCTTTGACGCGGCCGTCCGCCACGAACGGCTGCATGGTGGCGATGGCGTCGAACATATAGTCGACCTCGCCCGCCGCCACGCCGGTGCGCGCCTGGCCGCTGCTCTTGTAGGGCACATGCTGCGCGTTAGTGCCCGCCATCGAGCGGAACAGCTCGCCGGCGATGTGATACGGGGTGCCGATGCCCGAACTGGCGTAGTTGAGCGCGCCGGGTTTTTTCTTTTCGAGCGCGATCAGGTTCTGGACGCTGGAGACATCGAGGCCCTTCTTGACCACCAGCACCAGGCTGGCCTCGTTGATGGGCGCGACAGGCTCGAAGTCTTTCATCAGGTCGTAGGGCTTGTCCTTGAGCAGAGTCTCGTTGACGGTCTGCGTGTTGGACATGACCAGCAAGGTGTAGCCGTCGGGCTGGGCGCGCGCCACCGCCGCCGTGCCGATGACCGCGCCGGCGCCGGGCTTGTTCTCGACCACGACCGACTGCCCGAACTGCTTTTGCAGTTGCTCGCCCAGGTAGCGGGCGTACACATCGGCGGAACCTCCGGCACCAAATGGTACAACTATAGTGATCGGCCGCTGGGGGTAGGCGCCGGCCGCGTCCGCAGCGCTGGCCGGTGCGGCGCAAAGCGTCATGCTGGCCGCAAGAATCAGCGGCATTATTGGTTTTTTGCCCACCTTGCTCCTCCTTGTCTCTGGTTTGCTCGAATGCGGCGCCCGATCATCGCAGCGGCACCAAAGAGTACCAGTGGCGAACCAGAATGCAAACCTGTTTTTGATATTGGTTCTACAATGGTTCAGCTATGCGCTTACCGGCCGGGAGCCCGGCCAGACCGCCGGCGGGCCGCCGCCCGACGTTAAACTGCGCCCAGGAAAAACCGCCAGAACACTACAAGGATCCCCATGCAAGCACTTGCAGCCATGCCTGCTTCCGTTGCTGCGGCGGTGCGCATCGTGCTCACCGATATCGACGACACCCTGACCACCGACGGCCGCCTGCCCGCCGATGCCTACGCGGCGCTGGAACGGCTGGACGCGGCCGGCATCCAGGTGGTGCCCATCACCGGCCGCCCGGCCGGCTGGTGCGACCACATCGCCCGCATGTGGCCGGTGCGCGCTGTGGTGGGCGAGAACGGCGCGTTTTATTACGCCTACGACCGGGCCGCGCGCCGCATGAAGGCGCACTACTGGGCCGACGCGCAGGCGCGCGCGGCCAGCCGCGCCCGACTGGATGCCATCCGCGACCGCGTGCTGCGCGAAGTGCCGGGCGCCGCCGTGGCGAGCGACCAGGACTACCGGGTGGCCGACCTGGCCATCGACTTCTGCGAAGACGTGCCGGCGCTGCCCGACGCGGCGGTCAGCCGCATCGTGGACATCTTTCAGGAGGCCGGCGCCCAGGCCAAGGTCAGCTCCATCCACGTCAACGGCTGGTTCGGCGACTACGACAAGCTCACCATGACCCGCACCCTGTTCGAACGCGAGCTGGGTCTGGACATCGACCAGGCGCTGCCCCATTGCCTGTTCATTGGCGACTCGCCCAACGATGAGCCCATGTTCGCGTTTTTTCCGGTGTCGGTCGGCGTGGCCAATATCCAGGCCCTGCTGCACCGGCTGGCCCACCGCCCCGCCTACGTGGCCGAACGCCACGGCGGCGGCGGTTTCGTCGAAATGGCCGAACGCCTGCTGAAGGCCCGCGCCGACACACCGCAATCATGACCGCATCCAGCCCGCCCCCCGCCAAACCCAACGACGGCCGCCGCAGCATCCAGTCGGTGGAAGTCGGCTTTCCGCTGCTGGCCGCCCTGGTCGATGCAGGCAAGCCGCTGACCCTGCGCGACCTGGCCGGCGCGGCCGGCATGACCTCGGCCAAGGCGCACCCATACCTGGTCAGCTTCATCCGGGTGGGCCTGGTACAGCAGGACGCCGCCACGGGCCAGTACGAGCTGGGGCCGTTCGCCCTGCAGATGGGCCTGGTCAGCCTGCAGCGGCTGGACCCGGTGCGCGTGGCCATGCCCGAAATCGCCACGCTGCAATCGAGCATCGGCCACACCCTGGGCATCGCCGTGCTGGGCTCGCACGGCCCCACCATGATCCACATGACCGAAGCCAGCTATCCGGTGCACGTGAACATGCGCAAGGGCACGGTCATGTCCATGCTGCACACCGCCACCGGGCTGGTGTTCGCCGCGTGGCTGCCGCCCAAGGTGGCCGAGCACTACATCGACCGCGAAGAAGGCGACACGGCTGTCATCGCCGGCCAGCAGCCGCCGCGCAAGGTGGCCTATGCCGACATCGAGGCGCGCCTGGCCGACATCCGCGTGCACGGCATGGCGCGCGCCATCGGCAATCCGCTGCCAGGCGTGGACGCCCTATCGGTGCCGGTGTTCGACAGCACGGGCAACATCGTGCTGGCGCTGACCAGCCTGGGCCCGTCGGGCCTGTTCGACGTCGCCTGGGACGGCACTATTGCCAAGCCGTTGCTGGCCTGCGCGCGGGAAATTTCGCGCAAACTGGGATACCGCAAATAAACGCGGGGATTTCGGTCAAAACGAAAACAAATCGAAAAAAACGAAAGCGACACGAAAACAACACGAAAACAAAGGCAGGTGATTTCCCGGCTGGGCGGTTTCGTTTTTTTGTGTTTGAATATTTATGTTCTGTCATATTCGAACATGGAAAGAGGAGACGCCATCATGCAAGCTCAACGCCTGCTGCAAGCGGCCGCCGCCATTAGCCTGGCGTTCGGCCTTCAAGCCGCCCACGCCGCCGACACCTGCTCCAACCGCGGCGACCTGGATCAAATGTATTGCGACGCCAACAATGACATGGTCGCCGATACGCCCACTGATCCCGACAAACTCAAAACCCCGTCCACGCTGGTGTTCACCTACACCCCGGTCGAAGACCCCGCCGTGTACGCCAACATCTTCAAGCCGTTCACCGACTACCTGAGCGAATGCACCGGCAAGCGCGTGGTGTTCTACCAGGTGCAAAGCAACGCGGCCGAAATCGAAGCCATGCGCTCGGGCCGCCTGCATGTGGGCGGCTTTTCCACCGGCCCCACGGCTTACGCGGTGAACATCGCCGGCGCCGTGCCGTTCGCGGTCAAGGGCTATGCCGACGGCTTCCAGGGCTACAACCTGATCGTCATCGTCAAGAAAGACAGCCCGTACCAGAAGCTCTCCGACCTGAAGGGCAAGAAGCTGGCCCACACGTCGCCGTCGTCGAACTCGGGCCACATGGCGCCCGTGGCGCTGTTCCCCAAAGAAGGCCTGGTGCCCGACAAAGACTACAAGGTCATCTTCTCGGGCAAGCACGACCAGTCCGTCATGGGCGTGAACTCGGGCGACTACGACGCCGCGGCCGTGGCTTCGGACGTGTTTCACCGCATGGCCGAACGCGGCCAGGTCAAGGAAGAAGATTTCCGCATCATCTACACCAGCGAGAAATTCCCGACCTCGTCGTTCTCGTACGCGCACGACCTGGAACCCAAGTTCCGCGACAAAATGCTGAAGTGCTTCTATGACTTCCGCTTCCCCGACGAAATGAAAGAAGCCTTCGACGGGGCTGACCGCTTCTACCCGGTTACGTACCAGAAAGACTGGGCAATCGTGCGGCAAGTGGCCGAATCTGGCGGCGAACGCTTCAACCGCGACGCCTACGACCGCGAAACCGCCAAAAGCAAGAGCAAAGGCAAGCAGTAAGCAATGACCACATCTTTACGCATTGCCGGCCTGGTGAAGGAATACCGGGCCGGCCGGCCGGTGCTCAAGGGCATCGACCTGCACGTCGAGGGGCAAGGCCTGACGGCCATCATCGGCCCCTCGGGCACCGGCAAAAGCACCCTGCTGCGCTGTATCAACCGTCTGATCGACCCCACCCGCGGCGAGATCCTGCTGAACACGGCTGATGGCGCGGTCGACCTGGCCGCCATTCGCGGCACGGCGCTGCGCCAGGCGCGGCGGCGCATCGGCATGGTGTTCCAGGAATACAACCTGGTCGAACGCCTGACCGTCATGGAAAACCTGCTGACCGGCCGCCTGGGCTACAGCAGCGCCTTCAAGGCCTGGATGCGGCGCTTTGAACCCGACGACATCGAGCGCGCCTACCAGCTGCTCGACATCGTCGGCCTGGGCGGCTTCGGCGACCAGCGCGCCGACGCCCTGTCGGGCGGCCAGCGCCAGCGCGTGGGCATCGCGCGCGCCCTCATGCAGCGTCCGCAGCTGCTGCTGGCCGACGAGCCCACATCGTCGCTCGACCCGAAAACCTCGGTCGAAATCATGGAACTGCTGGCAGCGCAAGGCAGCGCCAGCGGCATTCCGGTGCTGGTCAACATTCACGACGTCGAACTGGCGCGCCGCTATGCCAGCCGCATCGTCGGCATGTCGGGCGGGCACGTCGTATACGACGGCGACGGCCAGGGTCTGGATACCGCCACCCTGAAGGCCATCTACGGGGGCGAATCGTGGCTGCAGTAAAGCGCCGCCCGTTCGCCCTGTCGTGGCAGGCGCGGGCCATCACTGTGCTGGTGTTCGTCTATGCGCTGTACGCTGCCGGGCAGCTCGATTTCAGCCTGGAACGCTTCCATAGCGGCCTGGGCCATGCCGCCACCCTGCTCGGCCGCATGTTCCCGCCGCACATCCAGCAACCCGCCACGCTCTGGCAAGGCCTGACCGAAAGCCTGGAAATCGCCGTGCTGGCCTCGGTGCTGGGCATTGCGCTGGCCTTGCCGGTGGGCCTGCTGGGCGCGCGCAACCTGATGCCGGCCTGGGCCTCGTGGCCTGCCCGCGCCATCGTGGCGCTGTGCCGCTCGCTGCACCCGGTCATTGTGGCCATTCTGTTCGTCAAGGCCGTCGGCTTCGGCGCGCTGGCCGGCATCCTGGCGCTGGCGGTGGCGTCGGTGGGCTTCATCGGCAAGCTGTTCACGGAATCCATCGAAGAAATCTCGCTCAAACAAGTCGAGGCCGTGCGGGCCAGCGGCGCATCGTTCGCCAACGTGATCCTGTTCGGCGTGCTGCCACAGGTGTTCGCGCGCTTCATCGGCTTTGCCACCTACCAGTTCGATTCGAACCTGCGCAACTCGACCATGGTGGGCATCGTGGGCGCGGGCGGCATCGGGGGCACGCTGTTCTCGGCCTTCCAGCGCTTCGACTACGACTTCGTGGCCGCCATCCTGATCACTCTCATTGCCATCATCATGCTGGGCGAGCTGCTGGCGCGCTTCGTGCGGGCGGTGTTCCTGGACAACCTGGGTTTCGACAACATCCTGCAGCGCCGCTTCGACGCGGCGCGCGGGCTGGGCGGCAAGCCGCTGGCCAAGCTGGAGGCCGACGAATGAACGCCTCCACCATTTCCGTCGCCGACGCGGGCTATCCGCGCACGTGGCAGCGCTACACCATGGGGCAGCGCCTGCTGCGCTTCACACTGTACCTGCTGGTGGTGGCCGCCATTGTGCAGGCGCTGCGCAGCGTCGAGATCATTCCCGAGTTCCTGTACGACGCCCCCGAGCAGATGGGCGACCTGCTCGGCCGCATGTGGCCCATCGACTGGTCATACTATGCCGAAGGCGTGCATGGCGCGCTGATGGAAACCCTGCACATCGCCACGCTGGGCACCATCCTGTCGGTGGCGCTGGCCGTGCCGGTGGGCCTGCTGGCGGCCACCAACCTTACCCCCAACCGGTTGGTGAACCAGCTGGCGCGGCTGATACTGGTGTCCAGCCGTTCGGTGAATTCGCTGGTGTGGGCGCTGCTGTTCATCGCCATCTTCGGGCCGGGCCCGCTGGCGGGCACGCTGGCCATTGCGTTCCGCTCGATCGGCTTCGTCGGCAAGCTGGTGGGCGAAGCCATCGAAGAAGCGCAACGCGGTCCGGTCGAGGCCCTGACGGCCACCGGCGCCAGCAAGGGGTCGGTGCTGTGGTACGGCTACTGGCCGCAAATCCGGCCGGCGTTCTGGTCCATCGTGCTGCTGCGCTGGGACATCAACGTGCGCGAATCCGCCGTGCTGGGCCTGGTGGGCGCGGGCGGCATCGGCATGACGCTCGACAGCGCCATGAACCTGTTCCAATGGGATCGCGTCGCCCTGGTGCTGGTCGCCATCTTCGCGGTCGTGGTGGTGGCGGAAGTCATCATCACCCAGGCCCGCAAGCGCATCCTGTAAAGCCTGCCCGGGTGTCTGACTCCGCAGGGGGTCAGACACCGCATGGCTGAAACGCCGATGGCACACGCCGGTGTCAGGCACCTACGGGAGCCTGACACCTGACAGAAACGCCGGTTATGCGCGGCATGCCTGTGGCGCACGCTGTTGTCAGGCACCAGCGGAACCCTGACACCTGACAGAGCCACGGCTGCCCAGGCCTGCCCAGGTGTCTGACTCCGCAGGTGTCAGACACCGCAGTGCGCTCTTTTTATGACTGGTCATCAAACCCTGCTGCCGTGTTGGGTACTATCAGCGGTTTAAGCTGCGGTCGCGACCATGTCAGAACAAGAATTGAAATTGCACGTCCCGGCGGCGGCGCGCCGGGCAGTACAGAACGAAGTGCGGCAAGGCAATGCCAGCCGCATCAGGCTGCACGCCCTCTATTTCGATACGCCTGATCGCGAGCTGGCGCGCGCACGCATCGCGCTGCGCCTGCGCCAGGAAGGCCGCGACTGGGTGCAAACCCTGAAAATGCCCGGCCCCGACGCCATCACGCGCGTTGAAATCAACCATGCCCGCAGCGGCCCCGTGCTGGATCTGTCCGTCTACGCGGGCACCGAGGTCGAAGCGCCGCTGTCCGCCATCAAGGGCGAGCTGGGCCTGCGCTACGAAACCGACGTGCAGCGCCTGCTGCGCCAGGTGCGCACCCGCCATGGCAATGTCGAACTGGCCTACGACACCGGCGTGCTGCGCGCCGGCGCGCTGGAACTGCCGCTGTGCGAACTGGAATTCGAACTGCTGTCGGGCAGCCCCGCCGCCATTTTTACCGTGGCGCGCCGCTGGCAACAGCGCCACGGGCTGGTGCTGGATGCGCGCAGCAAGTCCGAACGTGGCGACGCGCTGGCCAGCCTGGCCCACGAACTGGCCGCGCTGGAAGCCGACGACCCCGACACCCAGGCGCGCCGCGGCGCCGCCATCGCGGGCTTCTGGGCGCCGCGCAGCGCCGCCTCCGTGAAACTCGACAACAGCCTGACGCCAGCCCAGGCCATGGGCCGCGTGGCCGCCGAATGCCTCGACCAGATCGCGCGCAACGCCGCCGTGCTGGCCGAAGTCGACACGCTGGGGGTGTACCCGGCGGGCCAGCCCGAACACGTGCACCAGTTGCGGGTGGGCATGCGCCGCCTGCGCTCGGCGTGGCGGCTGTTCGACGGCTGGATCGCTCCACCGCCATCCGCCCTGCGGGAAGGCGTGCGCACGCATTTCGCCGCGCTCGGACTCAGCCGCGACCAGGATGTGCTGAACGAAACCGTCACGCCGGCGTTGCTGCAAGCGGGCATGCCGGTCATCACCTTCGACGCGCCAGCGCCCGACATCGACGTGCAGCCCGTGGTTGCCGGCACGGCCTTCCAGGGTTGGCTGTTTGACGCGCTGGAATGGAGCCTGGACGTGCAAGCGCCCCCGCCCGCCACCGCGCCGCAGCCTCAGGCAAGCACCAATACAGCGTCCGAGCCCGCGTCGCAGCCTGCCGCCACGCCCGCCGTTACGCCCACCATCATTCCGCTGGCCGTCGAAACCGAAGCCGAAGCCAAGGTCGAACCCCTGCGCAAACAGCTGGCCAACCGCCTGCACGGCTGGCACGCCAAAGTGGCGGCGCGGGGCAAGCGTTTCGCGACGCTCGACATTCCGGCGCGGCACGACCTGCGCAAGCGCGGCAAGCGCCTGCGCTACGGGTTGTCGTTCGCTGAATCGCTGCTGCCGCAGGCGCGGCTGCGCGGCTATCGCAAGCAATTGGCCCAGGTGCAAGACCTGCTGGGCGAGATCAACGACCTGGCAATGGCCAAAGACTATTACCACGCGTGCGTGGACACGCACCCGCAAGCCTGGTTCGCGCTGGGCTGGATCAGCGCCCGGCTCGACAAGCTGTCGGCCGAAGCGCAGCAGGCCTTCGACCGCCTGGCAGAAGCCAGGCCATTCTGGAAGTAGCGCTGCGCAAGCAGCGCCCCGCAAGCCGCGCGGCCAACCCTAATCGGCCAGCAAAGCGCCCGCGAATTCGTCGGCCACGAAGGGCTGCAGGTCTTCCATGCCTTCGCCCACGCCGATCCAATACACCGGCACCGGACGCACGCCCTGGCTGCCGGCGGCCACCGCGGCCAGCGTGCCGCCCTTGGCCGTGCCGTCCAGCTTGGTGACCACCAGGCCCGTCAGGCCGATGGCGGCATCGAAAGCACGAATCTGCGCCAGCGCGTTCTGGCCGGTATTGCCGTCGACGACCAGCAGCACTTCGTGCGGCGCGGCGCCGTCGGCCTTGCCGATGACGCGGCGGATTTTCTTCAGCTCTTCCATCAGGTGCAGCTGCGTGGGCAGGCGGCCGGCCGTATCCACCATGACCACGCCCGCGCCGCGCGCGCGGCCCGCATTGACCGCGTCGAACGCCACGGCGGCCGGATCGCCGCCTTCCTGGGCAATGACGCTGACGTTGTTGCGGCTGCCCCATTCAATCAGTTGTTCACGCGCGGCCGCGCGGAAGATGTCGCCGGCGGCCAGCAGCACGCTGGCGCCCTGGCGCTGGAACGTATGCGCCAGCTTGCCGATGGAGGTGGTCTTGCCGGCGCCGTTCACGCCCGCAATCATCACCACCAGCGGGCTGGCGCGGCGCAGGTCGAACTGGCGTTCGAGCGGGCGCAGATGATCGGCCAGCACCTGGCGCAGGGCCTGCTTCACCTGGGCCGGATTTTCAATGCGTTCTTTGCGCACGCGCGCGCGCAATGCGGTCAGCAGTTGTTCGGTGGCTTCGAGCCCGGCGTCGGCCATGATGAGCGCCGATTCGAGTTCTTCGAACAGATTCTCGTCGACCTTGACGCCCACGAACAGGCCGCCCAGGCTCTGCCCGGTGCGCGACAAGCCCTGCTTGAGCCGGCCCAGCCACGAGGTTTTTTTGGCGGGCTCGGCAGCAGCGCCGGCTGGCGGCGCGACGGACGTTTCCGCCACGACAGGCGTTTCCGCCACGGCGGGCGCGGCCGGCGCGGCGGCGGGCTCGGCAGCCGTTGCCAACGCTGGCGGTGGCTCGGCTACAGGCTCGTCCGCCGCAGCGGCAGGCGCAGCTTCTGGCCCGGATTCGACGGGGACGGCGGCCGGCATTGCGGCGGGCATGCCCTCGGCGGCCGGCGCCCGGGCTGCCGCATCGCGCTCGGCGACGTCCTGGGTCGAAGCATCGGGCGGCGGCGCGGCTGGCGCGGGCGCGGAAGCCGGCGCATCGGCGGCGGGCGCGTCTGCCTGAGGCGCGGCGTCGGGCTGCGCGGGCGTGGCGGGCGGGGATTTTTTCTTGAAGAAGCGGAACATGGGCGAAAGTATATTCCGTTCGCCGTGCCGCCCGCCCCGCCCCTCGGGCCGGCTACTATTCGAGCAGGAGGTCGTACGCTTGAAGAAACCCACCCCGGGCGGCAAGCCCATCCGCATCGTTGCCGGACAGTACCGGCGCACCCCCATTTCCGTGCCCGACGTGCCCGGCCTGCGCCCCACGCCAGACCGGGTGCGCGAAACCCTGTACAACTGGCTTACCCACCTGTGGGACGGCGAGTTCGCCGGCAAACGGGTGCTGGACCTGTTCGCCGGCAGCGGGGCGCTGGGGTTCGAGGCGGCCTCGCGCGGGGCGACGCAAGTGCTGCTGGTCGAGCATGACCGCACCGCGGTGGCGGCCTTGCGTGCGCTGCGCGACAAACTCAATGCGGCCGCCGTGCGCGTGCACGCCGGCGAAGCCATGCAGGTTGTCCAGCGCATGGACGCCTCGCGCTTCGACCTGATCCTGCTCGACCCGCCCTTTGGCCAGGACTGGCTGCCCCGCCTGTGGCCGCTGCTGCCGGGCATCCTGGCCGAACAGGGCCTGGTGTACGTCGAATCCGAGGCGGCGCTGGCCCCGCCGGACGATTTCGAGGTGCTGCGCCAGGACCGCGCGGGCGCCGTCCACTATGGATTGCTCCAATTTGCTGCAATGCGGAAATAGGTCAATAATCCGGGATTCGGAGGAAGGTGTACGCCAGTTACAAGGATACGGAGCCCGCATGATTACCGCCGTCTACCCAGGCACGTTCGACCCGCTGACCCGCGGCCATGAAGATCTGGTGCGCCGCGCCGCCGCCTTGTTCGACAAGGTAGTCGTGGGCATCGCGCACAGCCGCAACAAGAAGCCGTTCTTCAGCATCGACGAGCGCGTCGAGATCGCCCGCGAAGTGCTGGGCCATTACCCCAACGTCGAAGTGCGAAGCTTCGCCGGCCTGCTGAAAGACTTCGTGCGCGAGCAGAACGGCCGCGTCATTGTGCGGGGCCTGCGCGCCGTGTCCGATTTCGAGTACGAATTCCAGATGGCGGGCATGAACCGCCACCTGCTGCCCGAGGTCGAGACCATGTTCATGACCCCGTCGGACCAATACCAGTTCATTTCGGGCACCATCGTGCGCGAAATCGCCCAGCTGGGCGGCGACGTCAGCAAGTTCGTGTTTCCGTCGGTCGAACGCTGGCTGCAGGCCAAAGCCAAGGAATACCGCGAGCAATCCTGGCCGGCTGGCAAGGGCTGAAAAACCCCGCGCGCGGCGGCGCTACAATGGCTGTGAATCCGCCGCCTTTTTCCTGCCATGGCTCTGACAATCACCGAAGAATGCATCAATTGCGACGTGTGTGAGCCGCAGTGCCCCAACGAGGCCATCTCGATGGGGCCCGAATACTACGTCATCGACCCCGACCGCTGCACCGAATGCGTGGGCCACCACGACGAGCCCCAGTGCAAAGTAGTCTGCCCGGTCGAATGCATCGAATTGCACCCCCAATGGCATGAAGGGCAGGAAGCCCTGATGGCCAAGTATCGCCGCCTGACGGGTCATTCGTGACTCCCCCCGACACCAGCCTCGCCGCGCCGCTGCCCCAGTCCCCGGCGCGCGACCTGTCCGTGTCGGCCGTGGTGGCCGGGCTGGTGGCGGTGCTGGTCAGCTTTGGCGGCACCGCCGTGCTGATGGTGCAGGCCGGCCACGCCGCTGGCCTGGACGCCGCACGCATCGGCTCGTGGCTGGGCTCGATCTGCCTGGTGCTGGGCCTGGGCGGGCTGGTCATCAGCCTGCGCAGCCGCATGCCCGTCGTGCTGGCCTGGTCCACGCCAGGCGCCGCGCTGCTGGTCACGGCGCTGGTGGGCGTGCCGTTCGACGAAGCAGTGGGGGCCTTCGTGCTGGCATCGCTGCTGACCCTCGCATGCGGCCTGTTCGGCTGGATCGACCCCATCATGCGGCGCGTGCCCACCGAAATCGCCAGCGCCATGCTGGCCGGTGTACTGCTGGACTTCGGCCTGGGCATTTTCACGCGCATCGCAGACCGACCGGCGCTGGTGCTGGCCATGTGCGCGGCGTATCTGCTTGGCAGGCGCTGGGCCCCGCGCTATGCCGTGCTGGCCGTCATGGCGGTTGGGCTGGGCGTGGCCGCGGCGGCCGGCCAGATACAACTGAGCGGCATCGACTGGCAACTGACGCAATTCGTCTGGACCACGCCGGCGTTTTCATGGTCGGCCGCGATCAGCGTGGGCATCCCGATTTTCGTGGTGGCGCTGGCCTCGCAGAACCTGCCCGGCCTGGCGATCCTGCAGGCCGCCGGCTATCGCCCCGCGGCGTCGCGGCTGGTAGCGGCCACGGGCCTGCTGGGCCTGGTGGCGGCGCCCTTCGGCGCGCACAGCGTTACCCTGGGCGCCATCACGGCCGCCATCTGCACCGGCCCCGAAGCCCACCCCGACGCCACGCGCCGCTACATTGCCGCCGCCACCTACGGGCTGGCCTATGTGCTGCTCAGCGTGGTGGCAGGGGCGGTGGCGGTGTTTTTCCAGGCCCTGCCGCCGGCGCTGATCGCCGCCCTGGCCGGCCTGGCCCTGCTGGGCGCCATACTGGGCGGACTGGCCGGCGCCATGGCCAACGCCCAACGGCGCGAGGCGGCGCTGATCACGCTATTGGCCACCGCGTCGGGCTTCAGCGCCTGGGGCATCGGATCGGCATTCTGGGGGCTGGCCGCCGGCCTGCTGGCCCACGCGGTGCTGGAATACAAGCGGCGCTGAACAGGGATGCCGCTGGTTGGAGGTGCCGTTGGTTGGAGGCACTGCTGGTTAAGTACGCCGCCGGTCCGGCGGTCAGGTGTCAGGCTCCCGCAGGGTGCCTGACACCGCGCGTGAGCAGAGGCCATCTCGATCATGCGGTGTCAGGCACCTGCCGGAGCCTGACACCTGTCCCGAGCGGAGGACGCCTGCCGGAGCCTGACACCTATCCCGAGCGGAGGACGCCTGCGGCGCTTGACACCTGCCCAGAGCGTGAGAGCGCCGGGCGAAGGCGGGATTTCACTTCACGCCGGCCACTGCACTTCGGCCATGTCCGGATGCACCTTGAGCAGCCGGCAAGGAATCTGCAGGAAGTTCGACAGCCAAGCCGCGGCCAGGTCGCCTTCGTCGACCACGTCCACGGTTTGTTCGCCCAGGCGTATCTGATAGCGCACGCTGTCGTCGTCTTCGATGACGTCCAGCGGAATGTCCATGCGCAACATGCCCGGCGCCCGCAAGACCAGATAGCCCAGCCGCAGTTCGATGGCGATCTCGGCCAGCCGCGGGCACAGCGCGCGGTTCAGCCAGGTGCCGGCATCGTTGGCCACCAGCCAGCGCTTGTGATACGGCTGGGCTTGCGGCTGGGAGGTGTCGCCGCATTCGGCGACAGGCTGGAAGGCGGATGCGCTCATTTGCCCAGGAGTCCTTTCAGTGCTTTATCGAGTTGTGGAGACAGACTGCCGTCGCCGGCCTTTTTTTCTACGGCTTCTTTCAGCTTTTTCTCGAGACTGCGCTTGAGCGCCGTGCCAGCCACGTCGCGCCATTGCACGGTATAGGCCAGCTTGTCGAACGGGCCGCTGATCAGCACCGGAATGGTGATGCCCTTGAGTTCTTCGAGGTCTTTGCCGTCTTGCCCGGTGCTGGTGTTGACCACCCGAACCTTGGCCACGAAATTCAAGCTGTTCTGGACGAAATCGATGGTGGCGGGATTGCCTTCGGACACGCGCAGCAGCGGCGATGCCATGTCGAGCCGCTTGGCCGTGGCCACTCCCTTCACGAAAGCCAGGTCGGCTTCGAGCGATGTGAAATCGGTCTGGCGGGTGCGATCGGCGGCGAGGGTGGGGTCGCCGGCTTCGCCAGTGAAGGCGGCCTTCAGTTCGCGCAACGTCTGGGCAATGTTGATGCCGCGCACCGCGCCATCGCGCAGGCGCAGTTGCATGCTGCCGTTCAGGCCGGTAGTCAGGGCGTACGAATTGGAACCCGCCGTCTTGAGGTCGAGCGCCAGGCTGCCCGTGCCGGTCAGGGCGCTTTGCTGCACCAGATCGGACAGTAGCGGGCCAATGTCGATGCCGGCCAGCGTCATCTTGGCCGCCACCTGGTTGCCGTTGGCCGCGTCGACCGACATGGTGCCGCCCAGCTTGCCGCCATACAGCGCAGCGGCCAGCGTGGAGATATCGAGCTTGCCCTTGTCGAGCTTGAGCTTGGCGGTGAGCTCGCTGGCCTTCAGGCCGCGCACCACCAACTGGCCGATCTTGATGGTGCCGTTGGCGGTGGGGCCCACCAGGGCCGACAGGTCGATGGCGCTGTCGGCCACCGGCGCCGCGGCCGGCGCGGAAGCGGGCTTGGCCGCCGGCTTGGACGCATCGGCCGGCTTGCCGTCCCCGGCCGGCGCCTTGGGCGCGGCCACCGGAACCGGCGGGGCCAGCTTGTCGAGGTCGAGCGTATCCACCGCCAGGGCGAAGGTAATGTCGGGCACCTCGGACAACTTCTTGATGTCGGCCATGAGGTCGAACTTGCCGCCTTCGAGCACGGCGTTGATCTTGGCGCCGGCTTCGTCCTTCTGCAAATTGGCGTTCATGCTGCCGATTACCGGAATCTGCAGGCTGCCTTTGGGCAGGCCGGGGTCGGTAATGTTGACGTCGCCCTTCATGGCCGACAGGCCGATGGCGCGCTGCCACAGGTTGAAGGTGGCCGGCGAACTGAACACCGCCTTGACCACGCGCTCGCCCTGGGTAAGCGTGCTGTCGAGCTTGATTTCCTTGATGTCGAGCTCGCTGGCGTTGCCGCTGATGCCGTTCAGGCCGAAGCTGGCGTCCAGCCCCTGCAGGCGCACCCGGCCGGTCAGGGCCTGCCCGGTGGCCGAAGACGGCGAAATATTCAGCGCCGGGGCGTCAGCCGCCAGCTCGAAGGGACCGCCGGTCAGCGAACCCTTGGCGCGCACTGCCAGCTTTTCGATCTGCAGCTGCAGCTTGTGCGGATCGATGGCCAGTTTCGGAATGGCCACGCTGGCTTCGACGCCCTTCATGGGCGTGGCGGGATCGGGCACATCGCCCTGGAAGACGATTTCAAGCCCGGCCACATCCAGCGACGACGTGCGGCCGTTGAAGGCCAGGTTGCCGCGCGCGGCCAGGCTCTTGGCTTCGGCGCCCAGCACGTTGCCGTCCATGCGCACATCGAGCTTCTGCGCGGCAAAGCGCTTGGCCAGCGGATCGAGCGTCAGCAGACCCTGGCCGGTAAGATTCGCGTCGATGCGCGGGTTGCCGCCTTCGACCCGCGCCGACAGGCTGACGTCGAACGGCTGGTTGTAGGTAACGCGGCCGGTATTGGCGTTAAGGTTGGTGACCGCTACCGCCATGCCCGAGATTTCGTCCTGCAATTGCAGTTCGCCGGCCTGCAGGTCGAGCCCCGCGATGTCGATCTGCATGGTCGCCGGCGCCGCCGCGCCGCCCGTGGCGATGGCCTGGGCGGCGCCCGCCATGGCGCCCACGGCGGCCGTGGCCGGACCGGCAGGCTCCAGCGTGTTGGCGGCGCCCCCGCCCACCAGGTTTTCGAAATTCAGGTGCCCGTTCTTGTCGCGCACCACGCGCGCCTTGAACCCATTGATGGCCACGTGGTCGACCACCAGGTTGCTGGACAGCAGCGGCCACACGGCCACCGCCAGGCGCATGCTTTCAATGGAAGCAAAGGTGTCGGGGCTGTCGACCTCGGACAGCGACACGCCCTGCACCGACAGGCCGATGCGCGGAAACAGCGACAGCTCGAGTTCGCCGTCGATGGCGAGGGTCCGGTGGTAACGTTCCTGGACCAGCTCTTCGAGCTTGTACTTATAGGCGTTGGGGTCGAACGTGAGCAAAAAGATGGCCAGGCCGACGACGGCCACGACAACCAGCACCACCAGGCCTATCAATATGCGCTTGAACCACGTTTTCATTGCCGCCCCGCGGGCACCTCGACTGGAAAAAGGGAAATAACCGCTCGCCATCCGGTAAGGTATGGGACGATTTGCGCCGTTTGCGAGTCGACGGCGTGGCAATATGGTAACAAACCGGGGGCCTGCGTCCGCCTCCGACATCGATAATTACAGTCTCCGCCATGAATAACCTAGCCGAATTTCCTCGCCAGAAACTGCCCCAGCTGCTGCGGGCCATGCCCAAAGCCGAGTTGCACGTGCACATCGAGGGCACCCTGGAGCCCGAGCTCATCTTCGCCCTGGCGCAGCGCAATGGCATCGCCCTGCCCTACACCAGCGTCGAGGCGCTGCGCGCGGCCTACGCCTTCACCGACCTGCAGAGCTTCCTGGATATCTATTACGCCGGGGCCGGCGTGCTGCAGCACGAACAAGACTTCTTCGACCTGGCCATGGCGTATTTCCGGCGCGCGGCGGCCGACCGCATCGTCCACGCCGAACTGTTTTTCGACCCGCAAACCCACACCGCCCGCGGCGTGCCCATACAGACGGTGATAGCCGGCCTGGCGCGGGCCTGTAACACGGCCGAAGCGGAGCTGGGCATCAGCAGCGCGCTGATCCTGTGCTTCCTGCGGCACCTGAGCGAAGCCGATGCCTTCCAGACGCTGGAGCAGGCGTTGCCCTATCGCCAGCATTTCATTGGCGTGGGGCTCGACAGCGGCGAACGCGGCAACCCGCCGGAGAAGTTCGCCCGCGTGTTCGCGCGCTGCCGCGAACTGGGCCTGCACATCGTCGCGCACGCCGGCGAAGAAGGCCCCGCGCAGTACATCCGCGACGCGCTCGACCTGCTGGGCGCGCAGCGCATCGACCATGGCGTGCGCTGCGTCGAAGACACGCAACTGGTCGAGCGCCTGGCCCGCCAGCGCATTCCGCTGACCGTGTGCCCCCTGTCGAACGTGAAACTGCGCGTGTTCGACACCCTGGCCGCGCACAACATGGCCACGCTGCTCGGCGCGGGCCTGTGCGTCACGGTGAACTCCGACGACCCGGCCTATTTCGGCGGCTACCTGAACCAGAACTTCCTGGAAACCTTCAACGCGCTGCCCGACCTGGACGCCGGCCACGCCATACAACTGGCCCTGAACAGCTTCGAAGCCAGCTTCGTGCCCGAAGACCGCAAGGCGCGCTGGCGCGCCGAGCTGTCGCGCACGGTGCAACAGGTGGCCCAATAGGCCAGGCATCGCGGTAGAACAGGTGCCGGGCTCCGCAGGCGCCTGACACCGCGGCCGGACACCACTACGCGCCACGGCGGCCAGGAACCTGCCCCCCAGGCCGTCCGCGGATGCCCGCGCGCCATTCCTGGCACAATGAGCCCCAGCGGCGGCGCCTGGCGCCGCTTTGACCAACCGCCCCGGAGACCCAGTCTTGCCTCAAGAACAACAAGGCCTGCAGATTATCCAGCACCTGGGCCAGACCTACCGCGCCATGCAGGCGGCCTTCAGCAGCCGCGTAGGCCATGCCCTGCCCCGCTGGCGCATTTTGCTGACGCTGCATGAATGCGGACAGTGTTCGCAGAAAATGCTGGCCGAGCGCTGCCGCCTCGACCCCGCTTCGCTCACCCGCCTGCTGCAAGCCATGCAACAGCAGGGCTGGGTCACGCGCAGCGCCGATCCGAACGACAACCGCGTCACCAACGCCAGCCTGACGGCGGCCGGCCAGGCCGTGGTGAACGCGGCCATGCCGCGCCGCGCGGCCTTCTTCGAAGAATCGCTGCAGGGCTTGTCCAACGAGGAAATCCAGGCCCTGACGCACGCGCTGGACACGCTGGAACGCAATTTCGCGCAGGCAGCCCTGCCGCGCACCCAGGGCGGCTGACCGCCCCCCGGCGCGCAAGATCAGAAAGGCACCATCAGCTTCAGCGACGCCCGGTGGCTCTGGATGTGCGACGAAAACTCTCCGTCGTACTGCAGCCGGAAATCGACGCCGCCGGCATTCGACACCTGCAGGCCCGCCCCCAGCCGGCCGATCACGTCGTCCACGGGCAGTGAAGTCTCGAACGAACCCGTGCCGTCCGGCGCACCCTGCAGGCGCGCCCGCGCGGTGTATTCGTCTTTCGACAAGAAAGACACCCCGCCGTAGGCGAACGGCCGCATGACGGCGCCGTTGTCCAGCGAGACCTTGCCGCCCACCTCCAGCATGGGCGACAGGCCCAGCACGAACTCATTGCTGCTTTCCACATCCAGATGCAGGGCGTTGCCCGATTCGCTGTAGCGGGGCATGTGGGTGTACAGCGCGTCCAGGTCGACATAGGGCTTCAGGTAGAACTGGTCGCTGGCGAAGGTGCGCGCAATGCGCAGGCGCAGCGCGGCGCCGTAGATGTCCGGGCTGGACCTGGCGGTACTCTGCAGGCCGGGGATGCGGATCCGGCGGTCGACGTCGTACTGCCCGTAGCCGCCACCCAGGCCCGCGGAGAAGGTCCAGGGTCCGGCCTCGCGCTTGAGCACCACGCCGGCGTAGCCGCTGTCGCCTTTGCCGCTGACGCGGCCGTCGTCGCCACGCAAGTGGGTGTTCTCGTAGGCGACCGAACCGCCGAGAAACCAGCCCGGGCTGACCTGGCGCTGCCCACCGAACTGGTACGTCACGCCATCCAGCGAAAATCCCGACACGCCGCCGTCACCATCCTGGTTGGTGCTCAGGCCCGACACCTGGCCCCAAAGGCAGTCCTGCTCGCCGGTCAGGGCGTCACCGGCAAGGAACGCGGGACACGACATCATGGCGCCAGCGAAGCGCGCCATGCTGGCCTGCATCTGCGCGGCCGGCGCAACCGCCACGCCGGGCGACAGATCTGACAGCTGATCGGAATAGGCGTCCGCGCCGCCCCGCGAGGCCGTATCCAGCGCGGCGAACAGCGGCGCCATGGCGGCATTGCCGCCCAGATCCCAGGCGCGCTGCAGGTGGCGCGCCACCGCGCGAGGATTGTCGCCCAGCCCCATCGACGGCGCCGCGAAATCGGCGCTCGCGGCGCGCACGCGCACGCTATTGCCCTGCAGCCTGGCGTCGTAGTCGATCACCGCGCTGTCCAGCACCTGGGGTACCCCCTGGATGCCGCCTTCCAGCGTGGCCACCGTGACCTCGCGTCCGGGAAGCAAGGTAATGGGTTGCACATCCAGCTGGCCATCCAGGCGGGTGTCGCCCTGCACGACCATGTGCGGCGCTTTCAGGCGCTCGAAATCCACATCGGCCTGCAGGATGCCGCCAGACTGCAGCGTGAAGTCGCCGGTAACCGTCAGCGTGTCGAACGCGCCGGCCTTGCCGATGACCACCCGGCCGGCGTTGTCGATATTGGCCTGGTACAGGGTGGCATCACCCAGGAAACCGCCGCGCGCGTTGTCGACATCGCAGGCGACGCCACCGCCGTTCTGGCATTCGATATTGCCGCGGATGCTGCCCGCATTGTTGATAGCGAGCGTGGCGGCGCCGGCCGGGGCCAGCGCCGCGCCCGCGCCGCTCAGGGCGGCGCCATCGTGCCGCACCGCCGCGCCCCCCTGCCCCGCAATGATCTGGCCATCGGCGCCCACGTTCAGCACATTCTGCGCTGGACTCGCCACCCACACGCCGTAGCCGCTGGAGCCACTGCCACCAGTCACCGAACCATTGACGTTGACAGTGACGGCGCCCGCGCCGTCACCGCCGGCGCTTTGCGCAAAAATACCCGTGGAGCCCGCGCCCGCAACGACAATGCTGCCTGCCTGCGTCACCGTGACCTCCGCCCCCGAGCCCGAGCCGCCAGTGCTGCCGGCGAAACCCTGTGAGATCGTGCCGCCGTCGCCCGCGCCGTCCGGAACGAGCCCGCCGCCCAGCCCGCCCCCGCCGCCGATGGATTGGGCGAGAATGCCGAACGCGCCAGCGCCGCTGGTGACAATGCTGCCGTTCACGTCGACGGTCACCGCGCTCCCGTTGCCGCTGCCTCCAGTGACGGCCGAGCCGCCGGAGTTCGTGCCCGAGGGCTGCCAGTGGCTCGCGTCCAGTTGCACCGCCTGCGCCGTATCGCCGGCAATACCGCCCCCGCCGCCGATCGACTGCGCGACCAGCGCATGCGCGCCCGCGCCCGTGGTGCTGATCACGCTGCCGGCGTTCAGCGCCAGGCTCACCGCGCCCCCATCGCCGGTTGCGCCGTTGCGTCCGCCCAGCGTCACCGAAGTCAGGTTGTTGGCCGAGCCCGCGCCCGCCAGGCCGCCGCCACCGCCTATCGATTGCGCCAACAGGCCGTAGGCCCGGTCGCCCTGTGTGCTGGCATTAATGCCGAAAGTCATGTCCACGGTTCCGCCCGCGCCGGCCAGGCCGCCGTTGCCGCCCACCGACAGTTGCATGGCGTGGCTGTCCTGTTCCAGGTACCTGGAGCTGCTGTTGCCCGCGCCGCCAATGCCCCCGCCGCCGCCGATCGACTGCATCGCCAGGCCGACGGCGTCGTCGCCTTGCGTGGCCACGGCCAGCCAGCCGGCATCCTGGCCCTCGGGCGACTGGATCGTGCCGCCATCGCCAGCGATGCCCCCCGAGCCGCCGAATGACGCGCCGACCGTGATCGTGCCGTGCGCCTGGTCCGAGCCGTCGGCGCCCTGGCCACCGCCGCCGCCAATGGATTGCAGCAGCACCCCGTAGGCGCTGTAGCCCGCCGTGGCAATCTTGTTGTTGTGCGAGCCGTCGAAATAGGCGGTGATGGTGCCGCCGTCGCCCGCGACGCCGCCGTTTCCGCCCACGCCGATCGTCGCGTTGGCGCTGACCTTGCTGCCCGTGGCCGTCGACGATCCCCCGGTGCCGCCGCCGCCCCCGATAGACTGCGCCACCAGGCCGTCGGCCCAGTCGCCGCTGGTGGCAATCTGGCCGGCGAAGGTCAGGTCGACCTCGCCCCCATGGCCACCCGTTCCGCCCGTGCCGCCCACGTCGACGCCAAAGACGTACGTCGCGCCGGTATCGTCCAGCCGCGCCGAGTTGTCGCTATGAATGCCGATGCGGTCCAGGATGGGGTTCGACGACGCGTCCGCGCCGATCGACCCGCCCAGCCCGCCCCCGCCGCCGATGGACTGCAGCAGCACGCCGTCGGCATCGCCGCCCTCGGTGCGGATGGCGCCCAGCAGGGTCGCGGCGACCTTGCCCGCCACATTGCCCGAGCCACCGTTGGCTCCCAACCCCAGTTGCAGGCGGCCGCTGGGCGAATCTTCGTCCAGGCCCGCCGCCACGCTCATGGTGCCGCCCTGGGACGCGCCGCCTCCGCCGCCGATCGACTGCGCGACAATGCCTCGCGAGCCGGAACCGAGCGTGCGGATGGTGAAGTTGGGGTTCAACGTAATGTTCACGTCGCCGCCCACGCCGCCACTGCCGCCCGTGCCGCCCAGCGCCAGGTTCACCTTCAGCGTGGCGGGTCCGCCATGGGCGTAGGAATTGCTGCTGCCCACGCCCCCGTTGCCGCCGCCGCCGCCGATGCTTTGGGCCAGCACGCCATTGGCATAGTTGCCATAGGTAATGATGCTGGATGCCGGCACGCCGCTGGCGGAAGGCGGCAACCGCAGCGACGGCGGCGCGGCCGCGTAGGCGGCGCCGCTGTCGCCCAAGCTGACATTCACCGTCGCGCCGTCGCCGCCCGCCGAGCCCTGCCCGCCCAACGACATGCCGGCCTGCAGCGAAAGCGTGTTTTCGTCGCCCAGCAGCGCCGACAGCGTGGACGCATCGCCCCCATTGCCGCCGCCCCCGCCGATGCTCTGCGCCACTACGCCATGCGATCCATCGCCCAGCGTGGCCACGGTAGTGCCCTGGACCAACGTCACGCTCGTCGCGCACGTGGCATCCCCTGCCGGGCAGGCGTCTCCGCCGCTGCCGCCATTGCCGCCCACGGCCGCCGAGAACGTGAAGGCCACCGATGCGCCTTCACCGGTGGGCACCGCCGCGACCAGCTCGTTGGCCACCGAACTGCCGCCGCTGCCGCCGCCGCCGCCGATGCTCTGGGCCAGGATGCCGAACGCGTCATTGGGCGCATAGGTTTCCGGGTCGATGTCCGGGCTGGCAAAGTCCATGCCCGTGCCGACAAAAGACTTGGTCAGCTTGACCGTCGATGCGCCACCATCGCCGCCAGCGCCCCCACCCCCGCCCACCACCACTGCCGCGGTGAAACCGAGGTCTTCGGTCGTATAGTTGGCCGCGCCCCCCGTGCCGCCGCCCCCGCCGATCGATTGCGACAACACGCCAATTGAATGCGCGCCCCCGGTGGCGGCAACCAGGCTTTCGAGGCTGACGACGGAACTGCCGCCCACGCCGCCGCCGCCCGCCTTGCCGCCCAGTTGCAGGGCCAGGAACGATTCCACAGCGTCCGTCTTGGTGCTGCCGCCGTTGCCGCCGCCGCCGCCCACGCTTTGCGCGATGACACCCGGCGCGTAATTGCCGTGAGTGGCGACGGTGGTAAGAAAACCGTACGGCGGAATATCGCAGGCGCTGTCATTGGCGATGCACACCGAGCCTCCATTGCCGCCGCTGCTGCCCGTGCCGCCGATGGCAAGCGCGGCGCCCGCCGACAGCGACAGCGTGTCGCCGCCGTTGCCGCCGCCGCCGCCCACCGACTGGGCCAGCACGCCCGCGCTGTAGTTGCCGAATGTCTGGATGTTGCCAAACCCCTGCGCGATAGACACCGTGCCGCCATCGCCGGCGCTGGCGCCCGAGCCGCCCACGGTGACCACGCCGTTGGCATCGCCCCCGCTGCCGCCCCCGCCGCCGATCGATTGCGCCAGCATCCCCACCGCGGCATCGCCCGTGGTGGTGATCGCCGCCTGGTTGTTGATCCATACACTGCCGCCCGAAGAGGGCGTTTCACCGGCGGCGTTGCCGCCCACACTGAGCGCGCCGTTGGCGCTGCCCGCCGCGCCGCCGCCGCCGCCGATGGACTGGGCGACGATGCCATGCGCGCTGTACCCGCCCGTGGTGATCGTTCCGTAGTTCGTAATGTTGACCTGGTTGGCGGCGCCGCCTCCGGCGCCATCGCCCCCCAGCGCCACGGCCGCGGAAGTATCCACGCCGCCCGCGCCGCCGCTGCCGGCAATGGATTGCGCCAGCATGCCGTAGGCATGATCGCCGGTGGTAGACAGGGTGGCCAGGCTGGAAATGGCGGCCTGGCCAGCATCACCGCCGTTGCCGCCGTTACCGCCCTGCCCTCCGAGCACGGCCACGAAATCGCCGCCCGTGCCGCCGCCGCCGCCGATGGAATGCGCCAACATGCCGGTCGCGAAATCGCCCGTCGTGGAAATGGCGGCGCCAGATTGCGCCGAGATATAGACATCGCTGGCGTTTCCGCCGAATCCGCCGCCACCGCCCTGGCCGGCCAGCGCCGTGCCATCGCCTCCGTCGCCGCCCTGGCCGCCCAGGCTTTGCGCCACGACACCCAGGATGTTGTCGCCGTGGGTCGTTACGCTGGCCTCGGAATACATGTTCACGATGGCCGAACCGCCCGTGCCGCCGTTGCCGCCCGAGTGGTCTTTGGGAGGCCCCATGCCGCCTTTGCCCCCGATGGCCCGGGCGGCGATACCCGCGCCTTCCACCGTCACGTCCGAGGACGAATTCGCCACATCGAGGACGATGGAGCCGTACGCATCCACGGTGACCTGCTGAGTCCAGCTGCTTGAGTCGCCACCGCCGTTGCCGCCGTTGTCGCTGTTGTCCGACGATGCGGTTCCGTCGCCGCCGATGCTCAGGGCATTGATGCCGAAGACCTGGGCATCGGCATACGCCTGCCAGTAGCTCGAAGTGCTGCCTTTGTGCACCACCTGCACCGTTCCGCCGGTTCCCGCGTTGCCGTTATTGTCGCCACCTTGCCCGCCGGCCGACTGCGCGAAAATCGCCGCGCCCGCGGTATTGGTGAGCAGACGCGCGGCACTGTTGCCCAGGTTGATGACGCCTGTATCGGTAACCGTCACCGTGCTGGCGTTGCCGCCATTGCCGCCCCACTGATCTCCATAGTCCAAGGTGGGATCATTCTGATTGCCGCCGTTTCCGCCAGCCGCCAATGCATAAATGCCGAACAGGCCTTCCTCGGAGGTAAGCGCCGAGCTGTTCATGGTGAGCGTGCCGGAGTTGGTGACGGACACGGCTTGCCCGAGTCCGCCGTCGCCGCCGTTGGAGTCGTTGTTGTGATTGTCGGTCGCGCCCGAGCCTCCCAGCGACCGCGCCTGGACCAGGCTGTTGAACGTATTAGCGGCCGTGCCGTCGTAGGTGATGTTGCCGTAGTTGGTCACGGTCACGTAGCCAGACTGCCCGCCCGAGCCCTCGTCATAGCCTTGACCGCCCCGGGAGTACGCCGTGACCACGCCAGGTGATCCCGTGAATCCGTCATAGCCGGCGCCTTCGCTGTAGATCGTCGAATCGGCGCTGAAATCCCCGTACACCGTCATGGGCACGTCCGGCCCGGTCTCGCCCGTTTTATTGTCGTCGTCCGCGTCGTCGCCGCTGCACTGAGTAAAGGCATAGCTGTAATTGCCGGCAGGCACTTCGTTGTTGTCGGTCGTCGACCAGCACTGGGCCGCCTGCGCCGCCGTCGCTGCCGCCCAGCCGCATGCCCCCAATGCCGACACGATCGCCATGCGCAGCGCGGTCTGGCGCATTGAAGGAACGTTCACGGAAAGGCCACGTCGGACGGACTGAGCTCGCTGCATGTTCTTGAATTTCCAGAGAAGCCGCGCCGCACGCATGTTTGCGTGCCCTGGCGGGCAAGAGATGCGCAGGCGCCTGCCTGGCTCCCCGATTCTCCGTTTCGAGATTTGATCGGACAAGTATTTTTCGACGAAATGCCCGGATCGCTCGACGAAAAGTGTGCCTGCCCCCCCGGGCGCCGGCACGGGCCCGGCCGCGCCCCGCTGTCCATGTAAAGCTTGACACTAGCGGGGCGGATATATATCGTACGATATATCTTACGATACAGAGGGACGCATCATGCACACCTTTTTTCACGAAATTTTCGGCCAGCGTGCCTTCGGCATGGGCCGGTTTCCCCATCACCTGCACCCGAGCGGCCGACGCGGGCACCACGGCGGCCACGGCCGCATGGGCGACGGCCACGGCATGGGCGGCGACGGCAACGGCATGATGATGCGCGGCCGCAAGTTCGGCTCCGACGAACTGCAATTGATGCTGCTGGCGCTGCTGGAAGAACAGCCCCGCCACGGCTATGAGTTGATCAAGGAACTGGAAACCCGCTCGAACGGTTTCTATACCCCCAGCCCCGGCGTCATCTACCCGGCCCTCACCTATCTGGAAGAGCTGGACTACACCACCGTGCAAGCCCACGGCAACCGCAAGCGCTACCACCTGGCCGCGTCCGGCCTGGCCCACCTGGATGCCAACCGCGAGCGGGCCGCGCTGTTGTTCGCGGGCCTGCAGCACGCCGCCCGCAAGATGGCCTGGATGAAGCAGGCCTGGCAAGGCGAGGCCGGTGTGCAGGAAGCCGAGCAGGCCAGCGGCTGGCTGCGGGAATTCGTCGAAGCGCGGCGCGCCCTGAAAGAAGCGCTGCTGCACAGCACCGATGCCGACGCCGCCGAGCAGCGCCGCGTGGCCGCCATCCTGCGGCGCGCCGCGGCCGAGATCCTGGGCAAGGAGTCCTGTGATCCGGCTTAGCGCCGACTGTGCAAAGGATACTCATGACCCCATCACTTTCTTCCGACCGTCTTGCCGTGCAGAAAGTACGGCACGCGCTCAAGGCGCGCCTGCTGCGGGTGCGCCGCGTACAGCGCGTCGGGCCCTACCTGCTGCGCGTCACCCTGGCGGGCGACGAACTCGCCGGCTTTGTGTCGGCCTCGTTCGATGACCACGTCAAGCTGTTCCTGCCGGCGGGCGACGGCCCGCCCGCCTTGCCCGCCATCGGTCCGCAAGGGCCGGTATATGCCGACGATGCCCCGCGCCCGGTCACGCGCGACTACACGCCGCGCCGCTACGACGCCGCGGCGGGCGAACTGGATATTGATTTCGTGCTGCATGGGCATGGTCCCGCGGCCAGTTGGGCGGCCCAGGCCGCGCCCGGACAGTACCTGGGCGTGGCGGGCCCGCGCGGCTCGTTCGTGATTCCGCCCGACTTCGACTGGCACCTGCTCATCGGCGACGAAACCGCCCTGCCCGCCATTGCTCGCCGCCTGGAAGAACTTCCGGCCGGCACGCGCGTGCTGGCCGTCATTGAAACCCGCCATCCCAACGCGCGCATTGCCTTGCCCACCCGCGCCGACCTCAGCCTGCAATGGGTGCATGACAGCGCCGACGCGGGCGGCGGCCCGCCCGTACTGGAACGCGTGGTGCGCCGCCTGCAGTTGCCCGAGGGCGAAGGCTACATATGGGCCGCTGGCGAATCCGCCGCCATCCGCGGCATACGCCAGCACCTGGTGCAAGAGCGCGGCATCGACAAGTCGCGCATCCGCGCCGCCAGCTACTGGCGCCGCGGCGCCGCCGGCGCGCACGAAGTATTCAGCGATTGAGATGGCGTTCGCGTCACGGTGACAGGTTCAGGGCGCCAGCATCACACTGCCAGTCGTCTTGCCGGACTCCAGGTCGCCATGCGCCTGGGCCGCGCGTGCCAGCGGATACTCGTGCGCGGCGCCCCGCACAATGCCCTGCCGTATTGCCGCGATTACCGCCTGCGCGGCCACGGCGTACGCTTCCTGGTCCGCCGCATAGGCCATGATGCTGGGGCGCACCAGCATCGGCCGCAGCTCGCTCACCGCAACAGGCGGAATCGGGCCGCCCGCCTGCCCCACCGACGCCACCACGCCCAGGGGCCGGGTGCTGGCCAGCGTCTTGCGCAGCATATCGCCGCCTATGCCATCGACCGCGAAATCGACGCCCCTGCTGTCCGTCAGCCGGGCCACTTCCGCCGCTACGTCCGCCGCGCGGCCCACGATCACATGGTCCGCGCCGTGTTCGCGCGCCAGGCTGGCTTTCTCGGGCGAGCTGGCCGTGCCGATGACCGTGCAGCCCAGGTCATGCGCCCAGCGGGTCAGCGTGGCGCCCAGGCCGCCCGCGGCGGCATGAACCAGCACGATCGTGCCGCGCGCGGCCGGGTAAACGCGCGTCAACAGCATGTGCGCGGTCATGCCGCGCAGAAAAGACACGGCGGCCACCTTGGTGTCGATGCCGTCCGGCAGGCTGATCGCACGCCACGCCGGCAACAGCCGCGTGGCCGCATAAGCGCCGGGAATGCCGGCATAGGCCACCCGCTCGCCCACGCGCACATTGCTCACGCCCTCGCCCACCGCCTCCACCGTTCCCGCCCCCTCCACGCCCAGAACCGCGGGCAGCGGCAAGGGATACAGGCCCATGCGATGGTAGATGTCGATAAAATTCACGCCGATGCCGTCGTGGCGCAGGCGGATCTCGCCAGGTCCCGGCGCCTGCGGGGCGCAGTCCACAACAATGAAATTGCCCACATCGCCCGTGGCGACGAGTTGCACTTGCTGATCCATGGCTGACCTCCAATGTACGAGCCAGCATAGTCCCACCAGGCCAAATGCGAGTAAATTCCCTAAACACTCACATCAATTGTGAAGAAATTAACCGATGAACTGGGACGACCTGCGTCACTTCCACACCCTGGCCACGGCCGGCTCGCTGTCCGCCGCGGCACGGATGCTGGCGGTCGAACACGCCACCGTGGCGCGCCGCATCGCGGCGCTGGAAGCGTCCTTGGGCATGTTGCTGGTCGACCGGCGCGGCCGCCGCTGGACCCTGACAGCCGACGGCGAACGCATCGCGGCCATCGCCGCGAAAATGGATCACGAAGCGCGCGCCGTCCAGCGACGCGCCGACAGCGCACGCTCCGAGTTGTCCGGCACCGTCAGCGTCAGCGCCCCGCCCGCCCTGGCGGCGCAGGCCCTGACCGCGCCGCTGGTGGAACTGCAGCAGCGCCATCCCGGCCTGACCATCCGCATCATCGGCGAAGCCCGTGCCGCCTCGCTCGACCGCGCCGAAGCCGACCTCGCCATCCGGCTGTCCCGCCCAGAAAAAGGCGATCTCACAATTGCCAAGCTGGGCAAGGTGGACTTCCGCCTGTACGCCAGCCCCGCCTACCTGGCGCACACCAGCGAAGCAGACTGGCGCTTCATCGGCTCAGACGGCCCGCTGGCAAAGGCCCCGCAACAGGCAGCGCTAGAACGCTACGCGGCCGGGCGGGTGTTCGCGTTCTACTCCGGCAGCCTGGACATCCAGCAAGCCGCCGCGCGCAGCGGCGCGGGCATCGCCGCGCTGCCCGATTTCATGGGAATGACGGATGCCGCGCTGGTTCCGGTGACGCCGGAAACGCGGCTGGTGTCGCGAGATATTTGGCTGGTTGTGCACACCGACCTCAAGCGCGCAGCGGCGGTGAAGGCGGTGATGGGACAGTTGCGAGCGGTGTTCGCGCGCAGGCGCGGGGAAGGTGAACCGGATGGGTAATCCCCCCGCAAAAGCGCTGCAGCCAGAAGTAGAATTTTCTCATTGAGGAGTTCTACAGCATGAAGAAGTCGCGATTCACGGATAGCCAGATCATCGAAGCGATTAAACGCGTCGAGGCGGGTCTGGCGGTGCCGGAGCTATGCCGGGATCTGGGCATCAGCTCGGCCACGTTCTACAAGTGGCGGTCGAAGTACGGCGGCATGGATGTATCGCTGATGGCGCGCATGAAGGAGCTCGAGGCTGAGAACGCGCGGTTGCGCAAGATGTATGTCGAGGAGAAGCTCAAAGCCGAGATCGTGACGGAGGCGCTCGAAAAAAGTGGTGAGGCCATCTCGCCGCCGCGAGATGGCCCAACGTGCCGTGCAAGATCGCGGCGTATCGATCCGGATAGCTTGCGAAGCGTTCAGCATCAGCCAGGCCTGCTATCGGTACGTCGCCAAGACTGACGCCGAGAACAAGGAAATCGCCGATTGGCTGCTACGTCTGACGGACAACCATCGCAATTGGGGCTTCGGGCTGTGCTTTCTGTACCTACGCAATGTCCGAGGTTTTGCCTGGAACCATAAGCGCGTGTACCGGATCTACCGCGAACTCGAGTTGAACCTACGGATCAAGCCGCGCAAACGGCTGGTTCGGCACACGCCTGAGCCACTGACCGTTCCGACACACGTGAACCAGGTATGGTCGATGGACTTCATGCACGACCAACTTGGCGATGGGCGCAGCATCCGCGTGTTGAACGTTATCGACGACTTCAATCGGGAGGCCCTGGGCATTGAGGTCGACTTTTCGCTACCGTCCGAGCGCGTGATCCGCACGCTCAAGCAGATTATCGGATGGCGGGGAAAGCCTTCGGCTATTCGCTGCGACAACGGCCCAGAATACCTGAGTGCAGCGATCGTCGAGTGGGCTGGCGCCTGGGATATTAAGCTTGAATACATCCAGCCAGGCAAGCCGCAGCAAAATGCCTATGTGGAGCGGTTCAACAGAACCGTACGCTACGAGTGGCTGTCCCAGTATCACTGGGACGACCTGGACCACGTTCAGCGCGCCGCTACTCAGTGGATGTGGTCCTACAATCACGAGCGCCCAAACATGGCTCTGGGCGGATTTACCCCGAAACAGCGGTTGGCCATGACCGTATAGCATTCCTACTTCTGGCAATCGCTATAAATGGGGGGGATTACCGATGCATCAGGTGTCTGACTCCCGGAGGGTGTCAGACACCGATGTGTGCTGAAGCTTTATGCCCCGGTGTCCGACACCCTTACGGGAGTCAGACACCTGACGAGCATGGCGCGGAGCGCTACCAAGCGCTCCTAATTTCCGAAAAAAAACGTCAGACGTTGATCACACGTTTAAACGTTGATCGGTCGGCAAAGGCCTGTGAACGCTAGGTTTCGCGCGGAAATCGGGCCACGGCCTTTGCGGGAATCGCTGGAAGTGCCCCCAGTTGTACCCCCATAGGGCTATCGGGATGATAGATCAGTCTGGATGCCGGTGCCAGCGCTGCGCCTGCCGGATAAAACGGGTATGGCGCAGACCGCATTGTTGGCTGACGCCTGGAGCGGTACGCGATGAGATGCAGGGGAACGGGCCGCTGTGGCCCAGACCTTGGAGAACTCTCATGGCAGACCATCACACCCGCCACAACCCGCTGGGGCAAGATGCCCTGTTCACCACGCCCGCCTCGCTCATGCTCGATGCTCGCCTCACGCCGCTGGAGTGCAATGGCTGGCAGTGACCTGCCCCCAGACTTAGTACGGCACCGACATAGAGTCCAGGGTTAAAAACCGTTGTTGTCGATGCGCCTGAGCAAACTGCTCCGGCGTTAAGTATCTCAGCGCGCTATGCGGGCGTTCGGTGTTGTACTCGACGCGCCAGTCTTCGATCAAGGATTTGGCTTGGCGCAACGACATGAACCAATGCTCATTGAGGCATTCATCGCGGAATTTACCGTTGAAGCTCTCGATGTATGCATTCTCCACGGGTTTGCCTGGTCTGATGAACGACAGCTTCACGCCGACCTGATAGGCCCAAGCGTCCAGGGCCCTGCCGGCAAACTCTGGGCCGTTGTCTACGGTGATGGATTTGGGCAGCCCATGCAGTTCCGCAAGCCGTTGCAGCACCTGCGCCACCCGCAATCCCGGCAGTGATGTATCGACCTCGATGGCAAGACACTCGCGCGTGTAGTCATCGACGATGTTCAAGCACCGGAACCTGCGGCCATAGGCCAGACCGTCGGACACGAAGTCCATCGACCAGCTCTGATTCGGCGCCGTCGCAACGGGACGAACTACCCGCTCTGCGGGAGCGATGCGCTTGCCGCGACGCTTACGAACGCTCAAGCCGGCTTGGCTGTAAAGCCGCCAGACCCGCTTGTGATTCGTCTGCCAGCCTTCACGGCGCAGCAGAATATGGATGCGCCGATAGCCGTAGCGTCGCTTGAGCGCTGCCATCTCCTTCATGCGCTCGGTCAATGCTACATCGCCCGTACGCTTACTTTCATAAGCGAATAGCGACCGGGAAATGCCTACCAGCCCGCAGGCCCGGGTGATACCCATGCCGCGCTCGGTCATCAACGTTCTGACCGCTTCGCGTTTGGCCTGCGGGCTTGCTACTTTCGGCTCAAAAGGTCCTGAAGCGCAGCCTTGTCCAGCATCGATTCAGCCAACAGCTTCTTGAGCTTGTTGTTCTCTTGCTCCAGTTCCTTCAGGCGCTGGACGTCCGAGACGGTCATACCGCCGAACTTCGCCTTCCAGTTGTAGTAGGTGGCCTCCGAGATCCCGTGCTTGCGGCACAGTTCGGCCACCTTGGCCCCTGCCTCGGCCTCCTTCAGCACCCCGATGATCTGTTCTTCCGTAAATCGTTTCTTCATTGCCGTTCCTTTGTGAACGGACTCTACATCGATTTCGTACTAACCACGGGGAGCAGGTCAAAATCACTGCAGGCTTTGGATGCTGGATCTTTTGATGTGCCCAACTCCCAGTAGCTGATCCCAGCAGGAATCCATGGATTTCCTTGCTCCACAGAGATCACCCCATCCCAGCCGGGAGCGCTAACCGACTCACCTCCCGGCATGGCGATCGCCGTAATCCGAGCCGTTGCCGAAATCAGCCGCCTTACCAGGACAGGAAGCATTCCTTGTGCTTCACGTCTGTCTGACCACCGTACAAGATGGGTTGCCGTGATGCGCATGAAAGCCCCTTCTAGAATCAAAGGCCTAGCCGCTGTTGCTGCGTGGTTCTTGGCGACAACCCGCGTGGGACGAAGTTTTCTTTGCGTAACCAGGAAAGCCAAGGTTTGAGATCAGACGGTGAAAAACGACCTTTGCGCTCGTGCCAATTTTCGCGCATATCGGTAATGATCTGTTCGTCGGTCGGCTGGGTGCCATCGATCAAGAAATCGTTCCAGACGGCAAAAAGTGTGGCGATGATCTCGACTTCTTTGGTCGTCTTGCCTGCCAGGGCGTAGATCAGGCGGTCAAATTCAGTCTTCTGGCCTGATGACATCAGCGATTCAGCTTTGGCGGCAGGCTCGGACAACGCAGACAAGCAGCGGTATTCCGTCTTCTTCCTACCGTTGGGTAGCAGCTTTTCATTGACCTCGAACCAATGCTTGCCTTGGCCTTGCCGCTCGAAATCATAAATCCATTTATCCAACGGGCCAGCGGCTTCACGCTCTGGCTGCAAATTCAACTTCAGCCCCACATGTGCCTGAGCCAGATACAACACTTTGGCAGCGGCAGTGCGCCCAAAATATTGAGCATTGGCGAGCTTGCCAAGCGTGTAGCAACCGATGGCGGCACGATAGTCCGCCAGGTTGTTGACGGTTGCGGATGGCCGAACAACTGGTGGCGGTTCTTCCTTGGCCTGTGAGTGCGCGTGTATCAGTGCGTTTAGAAGTTCAGTCCGTTTGCTGCTGGTCGCTTCTATCTGCTGATCCAGTGCATCACACATCACCATCAGTTCGTCGATTTTAGTGACAATACGAGTTTGCTCAGGGTGAGGAGGAAGCGATACTGGCATCTTGTTAAGAATGCCGTGATTAAGATTCGTCATGGTTGTTCCAACGGAGTTTCCTCCCAAAAACTCCCGGGTAATTTCTGTTTTGAAAATGGTCAATATATATTGCCGATAAATGCGATCGACAAAACGCAAGACAAAGCTACCAGTCCCGCATAAAAAGCCATCGGACTCGGCAGTAACAATGGCACATCGCCCCATTTCACCTCGTCTAGCCATAACTATGTCATTCGTATTTAATCTGTGCGAGTCAAGTTTTTTGGCCATAATCTCAGAAACGGTAACTGATGGATCATGAAATATTTTTCCATCAACCATGTGTGATGGATTGACCAAAGGAACCCCATCAACGATGTAATCACTTTTGTGAATCATGGAGCCGAAAGGCCCTGTGGAAATTTCTGTTGTTAAATCTCCGAATCTCACCCACTCCCACCCCTGCGGCAACGCATAAGGCTTTTCTTCTTCCGTCACCGGCGGCAATGGCTTGGTTTTTTTTATTTTGCCTTCCTGCACCAGCCGCTGTTTCTCGGCTTCGATCTCTTTCAGCAGCTCACTGGCGGGCTGGTCATTCGGGTCTTGGGGGACAAGCTTGCCCATGACGGCCAGTTGCAGGATGGCCTTGCGTAGTTCGGCGACGTTTCCCTTGATGGTGTAGAGCTCGCCGAAGTGTTCGGCGAGGAAGGTCTGGGCGCGCTGGTGCTGCCCAGGTTCAGCGACGTTCAGCAGTTGCTTGATGGCTGCGGCATGAACGGTCAGGCGCGCTCCCTGTTGTGCAGTACGCAGTTTTTCCAGTTCATCGCAACGCGCCATCAGTTCGTCGATTTTGGCGACGATACGGTGCTGCTCAGAGATTGGAGGTACAGGAACCAAGAAGGGATTCAGCTTTCCCAGGGAAATGTTAGCAATATTTGTCGTCTGACTTGCTGCGTCAATAAGTGACGAACGCGCATAGGATGTATTGAGTAAATGAAGAACATAAAGAGGAGCCACCTTGTGCGTGCGAAGTACACCAAGAAATCCACCAAATGTCGCCTCGTTCACCGGCATTTCTGAAACAACTGCAACTTTCCCAACTAATTCACGGCTATTTGCCATTGACATTACGATATCGTCTTGTCGTACAAGCTGGGAGTTCTTGGACATGAATGTGCGGTCAATATAAAGAAGATCGCTCCATTCAATTTTCTTTTGCACGTTCGCCGTTCTCAGGCAAGCAATGCGGCCACTTGCTGGCTCTTTGGTTTTTTCGCTTGCAGGAAAAGTGATGCCGCGAATTATGTCCGTAATTTCGCCAAGCCTTGCCCACTCCCACCCCTGCGGCAGGGCGTACGGCTTTTCTTCTTCAGCCACTGGTGGCAGCGGCTTGGGTTTCTTGATCTGACCTTCCTTCACCAGTTGCTGTTTCTCAGCTTCGATTTCTTGCAGCAGATCGCTTGCAGGCTGCTCGCTCGGATCTTGTGACACCAGCTTGCCCTGCATAGCCAACGTCAGGATCAGCTCACGCAGTTTCTTGATGCCATCGGGTGCAGCAAAGGCAGTGTCGAAGTGCTTTTCCAGCAGTTCGGCGGTATGCTTATTCATGCTCGCCCCCCAGTTCGCGCTCGATCTGTTCGATGCTGGGCAAAGCGCTTTTCAGGGTCTTCGGCAGGGCGCGGGTAATCTCGAAACTGGACACGCCGATGGGCTTGTCCACGCCACGCAGCGCGTACTCGGCCAGTACGCGATTGGGCTGTTGGCAAAGGATCAGGCCGATGGTGGGTTTGTCGCTCTCGTGGCGCAATTGGTCGTCAACAACGTTGCAGTAGAAATTCATCTTGCCGGCGTATTCGGGCTTGAAATCACCGCGCTTGAGGTCGATGACCACATAGCAGCGCAGTTTTAGGTGGTAAAACAGTAGGTCGATGTAGAAGTCATCGCCGCCAAGGTCGAGGTGATACTGGCGCCCGACGAAGGCGAACCCCTGGCCAAGCTCCAGCAGGAATTTCTCCAGGTGAGCAATCAGCCCGGTTTCCAGCTCGCGCTCATGGAAGCCCGCTTCCAGGGTCAGAAAGTCGAACAGGTAGGGGTCTTTTAGGGTTTGTTGCACGAGATCGGAATCCGGCGAGGGCAGGCGCAGCGCGAAGTTGCTGGCGGCGTTGCCCTGGCGACGGTGTGCGGTGGTTTCGATCTGCATCACCAGAATGTTGCGGCTCCAACCATTTTCAAGGGTGGCGCGCATATACCACTGGCGCGTGCTCGCATCCTTGACCTTGGCGATCAGCTCGGCGTGGTGGCCCCAGGGCACAGAAAGCAGAAGCTCGGGCGGAAATATCGAGGCCATGTCCGCGGTTTGTGCCACGGTCTGTGGCCTTTTCTTCCCGCCGGCCATTTGTGCCACGGGCTGTGGCACTTCTGTGCCCGCTGTGCGGGCACCCAGATGGGGGTACTCCCGGTAGAAGGCCAACATGCGCTTGATGTTGCGCTCTGAAAACCCCTTTTCTTCCGGCAACTCATTGTGCAGGTCTTTCGCCAGTCGGGGGATGACAGCGGCCCCCCAGCCTTCCTGTTTCTGGCGCTGGTCGATTAGCGCGCCGATATCCCAATACAGGCGGAGCAGTTCGGCGTTGACTGCCAGCACGGCTCGCGTCTGGGCATGGCGAATGCGCCGCTTGATATCAGCGAATAACGCTGGATAGTCAGTTGGCAAATGCGTGCTCATGCTACTCCCCCATCGGTAGCCTTGAGCGCAGCCAGCAGCTCGGTTTTCAGTGCTTGCTGGGCAACTTGCAACTGACGGGTGATGTCCAGGTATTCGGCCATCAACTCATCGGGGTCACCATGCTCGACAGCGACCTCATGCGGGTTCTTGCAGTCCAAGTTGTAGTTACGAGCAGCAAGATCCTTGGCCGAGACCTTCCAGGCGTTCTCGGTCGTCTTCCGCCCTTTGCGTGCGTGACCGCCCCACCAATCTTTCTCGAGGTCGAATTCCTCGATGGTGAGCGGCTTGGAGCGGGAATAGCTCTTATAGCCTTCCGGGTAGGGGTGCTCGAAGAACCATACGTCCTGGGTCGGGCCGCCCTTTTCGAAGAACAGGATATTGGTGGCGATGCTGGTATAAGGGGCGAACACGCCTTTGGGCAGGCGCACGATGGTATGCAGGTTGAACTCTTCCAGCAGCTCGCGCTTGAGCGTGGTTTTCACCCCTTCGCCGAACAGGAAGCCGTCCGGGAGCACCACGGCGGCGCGCCCGGTGTCGTGCTTGAGCAGGTGCGTGATCAATGCCATGAACAGGTCAGCAGTCTCGCGGGTCTGGTGCTTGGCGAGGAAGTTTTTCTCAATACCATCTTCTTCCATGCCGCCGAACGGCGGGTTGGTGATGATGATGTCCACCCGGTCGCGTGGGCCGTAGTCCTTGAAGGGGCGAGAGAGCGTGTTGTCGTGGCGGATCCGGGTAGGCACGTCGATGCCGTGCAGCATCATGTTGGTCATGGCGAGCATGTGCGGCAGGGGCTTCTTCTCGACGCCATGGATGTTCTCTTGCAGCAGCCGGTTGTCATCTGGCGTCTTGACCTGCTTCTTGAGGTGTTCGATGGCGCAGGTCAGGAATCCACCCGTGCCGCAGGCCGGGTCGAGGATGCTCTCGCCGAGTTTCGGGTCGAGGATATCGACTATGAACTGCGTGACCGCGCGTGGCGTGTAGTACTCGCCCGCGTTGCCGGCCGACTGCAGGTCGGAGAGGATTTTCTCGTAGACGTCGTTGAACAGGTGCCGGTCGCTGGACGAGTTGAAATCCACGTCCTCTTCAATGGTGTTGATCACCTGGCGCAGCAGCGTGCCGGACTTCATGTAGTTGTAGGCATCCTCGAACACCGAGCCGATCACCCGGCCTTGCGCGGACACGCCCGCCTTGGTGGCGAGCTGTTTCAAGGCAGGAAAAAGGTCGTTGTTGACGAAGTCGATCAGCTCTTCGCCGGTCATACCTTCCGGATCCTTGGCCCAGTTGCTCCAGCGAAAGCGGCTCTGCAGTGGCGAACGGTAGCTGGACTGGGTCAGTTCCCACTCCTGTTCCTTGTCGTCGAAGATCTTCAGGAACAACAGCCAGCAGATCTGGCTGATGCGCTGGGCATCGCCATCGACGCCGACATCCTTGCGCATGATGTCCTGGATGGCTTTGATAAGAGTTGCAAGTGACATGAATACTTCCTGGGTCTAGTTCTGGTCAGGCACGGTAGAGCTCACGCTCGAGCTCGCCCACGGCCTGTTGGTATTGGGTCTTGCCGCCAAAGGCACGCACCAGTTCGATCGGTGTGCCCAGGCGGTTGAAGGGAGCGATGGTGAGGATTTGCGTTTCCTCGATGGCGGCCACGCCTTCGTCGGCATACTTGTCGAGCAAGGCTTCGAGCACCTTTTGCGCTTGCTCGCCGTACTTGGCGAAGTAATGGCGCTTCTTGACCTGTTCGGCCCGCTCCTTGCGTGTGAGCGGAGGTTGATCCCAGGCCACGTGGCATAGCAGATCGAAGGGGTCGAAATCCTTGCCGGATTGCTTGTCCACCTCGTCGGCCAAAGCCTCGAAGAAGTGAGCTTGCCCGCAAAAAATGGATCCCTTGCTGAGTGTGTAAAACTCACGCAAGGAGGGAGGAAAGATGGGTAATCCGAGAGCTCGATATACGCAGGAATTCATGCTGGAAGCCGTGCGCATGGTCCGCGGCGGCCAGAGCATGGCGGCGGTGGCGAAGATACTGGGCATCAGCCCGAAGACGCTGCACAACTGGGTGAAGGCCGATGCCGCTGGGAAGCTGAACGGCGCAGGCAAACAGGTTTCTCCAGAACAGATGGAGATTGCCCGGCTGCGCGCGGAGTTGGCACGCGTGAAGATGGAGCGCGACATATTGGGAAAAGCCACGGCGTACTTTGCGAAGGTGTCGGCATGAAGTACGCCTGGATCGAGCTTCACAGCCGACAATGGCCGGTGTCCCTGAGCTGCCAGGTGCTGGGTGTCAGCCCCAGCGGTTACCACGCGCGCAAGGTGCGGGATGTCGATACTGACCGACCGCGCCGACGCATCAGCAACGACGCTCTGCTGGTGCACATCAAGGCCGTGCACGCTGAATCCAAAGGCGAGTACGGCTGGCCGCGCGTGTGGAAGCAACTGCTGGTCCAGGGCATTCGCGTCAGCAAGGATCGTGTCCAGCGGCTCATGAAGCTGCACGGCATCAAGGCGAAGACCAAACGCCGGTTCAAGGTCACGACCGACAGCAAACACAGCCTGCCGGTCGCACCGGACCTGCTGCAACGAGACTTCTCTCCCGCGCGTCCCGACCAGGTCTGGACTACGGACATCACGTACATCTGGACGGACGAGGGTTGGCTGTTTCTGACCGTCATTCTCGACCTGTTCAGCCGTCAGGTGGTGGGCTGGTCGATGCAGCCGCACATGCGCACGGAGCTGGTGTCTGATGCGCTGCGTATGGCGTGGTTTCGCCGCCGTCCGCAAGCGGGCCTGATCCTCCACAGTGACCGTGGCAGCCAGTATTGCAGTCATGACTTCCAGGACCTGCTCAAGGGCTACGGCATGCGCAGTTCGATGAGCCGTCGAGGCAATTGCTGGGACAACGCACCGACCGAGAGCCTGTGGGGATCGCTCAAGCGTGCACGCATCCTCGGCCAGCGCTTTGCAACGCGTCGCGAAGCGATGGACGAGGTAATCGACTGGTTGAGCTTCTACAATCATTCGCGCTTGCACTCGACGTTGGGCTACGTCAGCCCGATGCAATTCGAGCGGGACTGGTACGCCGCCCAGAACCAACGGGTGGCATAATCTCGCTCAGTTAAGGGATCCGAAATTCGCGGGCAACGTCAGAAGATGCCTTGATGAGCCAACTCGTCGATGACGGCCTGCTTCTTCTCGGCCTTGCTCCAATGGCGCAGGAAATCGTCGAGCGACGCGAACTCCTTGGCCAGGGTGTTGCGGGTGTAGTCCTTCAGGGACTCGGTGATCAGTTTACCGTTGGCGTCGAAGTACTGCACCCGCTCGGCCACCACCTTGACCTCGACGTTGGAGACAACGTAACGGCGCACGTTGCTGCCTTCCTCACCTGGCAAGGGTTCGGCTACGCCGCCGGGGGACGTGGGGTTGTCGTCCGGCGTGGGATAGGTGAATTCATCGTCAGGCGACGCCTCCCCATCTTCTTCATCTGGAGGAAGCGGTGGCTCGCCTGGGCCTGGCTCATAGATCTGCACCGGATCGCCGTCGAAAGCCGGATCGGCGAACAGTTCGGTCGCTTTCTTGAAATCAAGGATAGTGAACCAATATTTGTCGAAGTCTTCGTTGATACGCGTTCCTCGACCGATGATCTGCTTGAATTCGGTCATCGACTGGATGCGCTGATCCAGCACGATGAGCTTGCAGGTCTGGGCATCAACGCCCGTGGTCATCAGCTTGGAAGTGGTCGCGATAACGGGGTATTTGCTTTCCGGGAAGATGAAGTTATCCAACTCCATCTTGCCTTCTTCATTGTCGCCGGTGATGCGCACGACATAGCGGTGGTTCTGCGCGACCAGGTCGGCATTTTCGTTGACCAGCGCCTGGCGCATGCGTTCGGCATGGTCGATGTTGTCGCAGAAGACGATGGTCTTGTCGAAGCGGTTGCTGGCCTTCAGGTATTCACTGATCTTGCGCGCCACCACGTGCGTGCGCTGTTCCAGTACCAGCGTCTTGTCAAAATCACGCTGGTTATAGATACGGTCTTCGATCTCGTTGCCGTGCTTGTCAAGCATGCCCTTGTCGGGACGCCAGCCGGTCAGGTCTTTGTCCAGATCGATGCGCACTACCTTGTAGGGTGCGAGAAAGCCATCGTCGATGCCCTGGCGTAGCGAGTAGGTATAAATGGGCTCGCCGAAATAGTCGATATTGGATACGTCCTTGGTTTCCTTGGGCGTAGCGGTCAGGCCGATCTGTGTGGCGGAATGGAAATACGTCAGGATCTCGCGCCAGGCCGAATCTTCGGCGGCGCTGCCTCGGTGGCATTCGTCGATCACGATCAGATCGAAGAATTCCGGACTGAACTGCTTGTAGATGTTCCGTTCTTCTTCGTTACCGGTGACGGCCTGGTAAAGCGATAGGTAGATTTCATAGGACTTGTTGGCCTGCCGCTTCTGGATCTTGGTCATCGCAGCGCCGAACGGCTTGAAGTCGTTGGTCATGGTCTGATCGACCAGGATGTTGCGGTCAGCCAGGAACAGGATGCGTTTCTTGGCGCGCGACTTCCACAACCGCCAGATGATCTGGAAGGCGGTATAGGTCTTGCCTGTGCCCGTGGCCATCACCAGCAGAATGCGTTTCTGCTCTTTGGCTATCGCCTCGATGGTCTTGTTGATGGCGAGCAATTGATAGTAACGGGGCGTCTTGTTGCTGCCGTCGCTGTAGTAATCCTGGGCAACCAGGGCCTGTTGCTGTGTGCTCAGCCCTTGATGCTGTGCCCACCATTGCCACAGCGTATCGGCATTGGGGAACTCGTCCAGGCTCAGTTCGCGCTCGATCACGCCGTCCTTGGCGATCTTGTTGTGGAACAGGAAGCCATCTCCATTGCTGCTGAATACGAAAGGCACTTGCAGCATTTCGGCATAGCCAAGGGCCTGTTGCATGCCCGAGCCGATGGCATGCTTGTTGTCCTTGGCTTCGATGACGGCGATGGGCAGGTTGGGCTTGTGGAAAAGCACATAGTCGGCGCGCTTGTGCTGACCACGTGTGTGCAGTTTGCCGCGCACGATAATGCGTCCCTTGGTCAGCAGGAACTCTTCTCGCACCTGGGTCAGGACGTCCCATCCGGCCTTTTCTAACGCTGGCGTGATGAACTTGGTGCAGATGTCACGTTCGCTGAGCGTCTGCTTATTCATAGGATGTAGTTCCTTCCATGCTGCCTTTCCCCATTGTTCCTGCCTGTCGTTCGGTGCTCGACGCGCGACCTTGGAGCTGTGTAGCGACGTCATCCTCTTCGTCCATGACACTCAATCCAACACAACCAGAAATTCGGTTGCTAACGCAGTCGGCTGAACATCGCGAACATTGCGTTGCAGTGAAACCAGTCCGTAATCGGCCATCGTCTTCAGAGTGCGCGACAGGTTTGGCACCTTGCGGCCGCTGAGCTCAGCCAGCTCCGTCAAAGACTTAGGCTGCTTGTTGTGGATCAGGTGCAGCAGGTGGCGGTTGTCATCCGATAGCACGGCAGCCAGCGACGCCAAGGAAGGGAACAAGATGCTGGGAATCTCGCCGCCCTGCGGTGGCGGGCAATCCAGTTGCTGAACACCGACAACGCAGCGTTTCATGCGCACAAGCCCAAAGACACATTGACTTACAATAATATCAGCCAGTTATAAGCATTGCCGAACAACCAGGGGAAACCTTGATGCGGCGACAACAAATGGGGTAATCCAATAAAAATTACCTCAATACACCAAAGTGGCTACCCCATTCCCTGCGCCCATCTCTGATCCAGCAGCAGCGCCTGTTTTACGTCGTCCGGACCTTGCTGCTTTCCACGTGGGCAAGCTGCCGCTCAATTGCATCAGGCCGGTATCCGTTCTCATTGACCCGAGTTGAAAAGGTCGTTCGCCAGCAATGCGGCGTCGCACCCCGGCCCAGGCTTATGTCGCGCATCGCGTAGGTCAGTCGATTGGCGTAGTGAAACCTTTGCCGCTCCGATGCGGGAACAGATAGCGTCCACCCGTGATGCGCTGCAAGTCTTTTAGTGCCGCAATGGCCTGCGTTGACAACGGGCTGACATGGTCACGCCGCGCTTTCATCTTCGCCCCAGGCCGACGCCACAGCGCATCCTCAAAGTCGAACTCGCCCCACTCGGCATCCGCCGCTTTCCCTAGACAGCAAGCGGCCAGCGCAATCAGCCGCGAGCACAATGAGGTTTCCGGATAGCCCCGGTAGCCAGCCGCTCGCCTCCGCGAGACGTACTTGAGGAAAACCGCCAATAGCAAAGAGGTTTTCCTTGCCTTGCAGGCGGTACTTCCACCGCCAGAGCTTGCCACCGGTGGCTTTGACCAGCAGGAACAGGCCCCCGCCGTCTGAAAGTTTCCACTTTCAATCAGTCGATTTGGCCGACCTGACCTTGAGGTCGGTGAGTAGATTCTCGGGCATCGTTGGACTCCACTGAGGGGAGATGTACCCCCCACGGTTGAACACGAGTACCCCAACAATGGGCCTGACACCGATGTGTGCAGACGCTCCATACCTCGGTGTCTGACACCCTGCGGGAGTCAGACACCTGGCGAGATCCAGCGAAAACCGTCAGACGTTAAACAAGAAGTTCATCACGTCCCCATCCTGCACCACATACTCTTTCCCTTCCGCACGCATCTTGCCCGCTTCTTTCGCGCCCTGTTCGCCTTTGCAGGCGATGAAGTCGTCGAAGGAAATCGTCTGCGCGCGGATGAAGCCGCGTTCGAAGTCGGTGTGGATGACGCCGGCGGCTTGCGGCGCGGTGGCGCCGATGGGGATGGTCCAGGCGCGCACTTCTTTCACGCCCGCGGTGAAGTAGGTTTGCAGGCCCAGCAGCTTGAAGGCGGCGCGGATCAGGCGGTTCAGGCCCGGCTCGTCCATGCCCATGTCGGCCAGGAAGGCCTGGCGGTCTTCGTCGGGCAGGTCGACGATTTCGGATTCGATGGCCGCGCAAATGGCCACCACCGGCGCGTTCCGCGCGGCGGCGAACTCGGTCAGGCGCTCCAGCAGCGGGTTGTTGGTGAAACCATCGTCGCTGACGTTGCCCACGTACATGGCGGGCTTGGCGGTAATGAAGCACAGCTGCTTGATCAGCGCGGCTTCTTCGTCGCTAAGGTCGACCGAGCGCACCGGCTTGGCCTGGTTGAGCGCGGCAATGCATTTTTCCAGCGCGGCCACCAGGCGCTGCGCTTCCTTGTCGCCCGAGCGCGCGGTCTTGGAATGGCGGTGCAGGGCCTTCTCGGCCGTCTGCAGGTCGGCCAGCGCCAGTTCGGTCTCGATGACTTCGATGTCGGCAATCGGATCGACCTTGCCCGCCACGTGGATGACGTTGGGGTCTTCGAAGCAGCGCACCACGTTGACGATGGCGTCGGTCTCGCGGATGTGCGACAGGAACTGGTTGCCCAGGCCTTCGCCCTGGCTGGCGCCAGCCACCAGGCCGGCGATGTCGACGAACTCTACCGTGGCCGGCAGGATGCGCTCGGGCCCGACAATCTCGGCCAGCTTCTGCAGGCGCGGATCGGGCACTTCCACCACGCCCACGTTGGGCTCGATGGTGCAGAAGGGGTAGTTTTCCGCCGCGATGCCCGCGCGGGTCAGGGCGTTGAAAAGCGTCGATTTGCCCACGTTGGGCAGGCCGACGATGCCGCATTGCAGAGCCATGTAAGTCCTTGATTTATCTAGGCACCATCGAACCCAACGTGGGCGTGGTGGAAGCGCCCGACCTGCGCCGGCGCTAACCGGCGGCTGTCTGTCAGGCCGTGGAACCGCCCGCCGGGCCTACCGGCGCCGCGGCGATTTTGTCCACGTTTTGTCCATGAAAGCGGGGATTTTACCCGAGGGATGCTCTGGCAAGCGGCGGGGATGCTGGTCAAGGATTTACCACTTCGCAACTTGTGGCGACGACAACGTCGTCGCCTCGTCTCCCGGCGGGCCGCTGCGCAGGGCCGCGCCCTGCCTGATGGCGGTAGCGACGCGCGCGGCGCTGAAGATCGCCAGCAACGGCGCGAGCGCCAATACGGAAAACAGCCACCATGCCGCGCCCGAGGTGCCTGCGACGCCGCCCGGTTCGCTCAAGCCGCCCAGGTTGGCCAGCATGCCGGCCAGCGCCGACCCCAGGGCCGTGGCAAATAACTGCACCGTGGTGATCGATGTCGCGGCGGCATCCTGGTCACCGGCGGGCGCGACTTGCAGAATACGGGTCAGCAGGTGCGGCCAGCCCAGTCCGATGCCGAAGCCCACCAGCGCGAGCCCCAGGCTGGCGCACGCCAGCACGAGGCCGTCGCCTTGCGCATGCAGGGGCATGGTGAATGCCAGGATGACCATGCCGGCCAGCACCAGCGCCGGGCCGCTGACGATGGCCCGGCGCAGGGCGGCTCCCGTCCACCCCGAACTCCAGATTTCAGACACCGTCCAGCCCGCCGCCATCAGCGCGGCCATGTAGCCCGACAGTAGCGGCGTGCGGGCATGCAGGGTTTGCAGGAAGTACGGCACGAAGGTCTCGCTGGTCATGCCCATTACCAGCAAGCCTATGGTGAGATACAGCGGCAGCAAGGGCGAAGTCAGGCGCAGGGCATTCTTGGGCAAAAGCCGCGTGTCGCTGGTGAAATCCTTGCGCACCAGCAGCCACACCAGGATGACGGCCAGCCCAAGGCCACCCAGGTTCCACCTGGGATCGGGTGAGATGCTGCCCGCGCTGACCGCCAGCACCGCCACCGTCAGCAACAGCAATTGCGTGACGGGCAGCCTGGTGGATTGGCCGGCCTGGCCGCGCGTGCGGGCAGGCAACACCAGCCACACGAGCAGTGCGTACAGCAGCGTCAGCGGCGCCAGCGAGCCGAACGCCGCCCGCCATGCATCCATTTGCGCAAACACTCCGCCCACTGCGGGGCCCAGCAGGGTCGCCACCCCCCACATGCCGGAGATCAGGGCCATTGCCCGGGGCCATAGCCGCTCATCGAATACGGCATAGATCATTGCGTAGCACAACGCGAACAGAAAGCCGCCGCCCAGCCCCTGCAGGGTGCGGCCCAGCAACATCACCGGCATGGCTGGCGCCAGCGCACACACCAGGCTGCCCGCGATAAAAAGCACACCGGCGGTGGCATACGCGCCGCGCGAGCCCGCCATTGCCAGCAGCCTGGCCGTCAGCGCCGACCCCAGGATGGAGGCCACCACGAACAGGGTGGTGTTCCAGGCGTAGAGATCGAGACCGCCGATGTCCTGGACCACGGACGGCAGCACCGTCGTGGCGACGTAGATGTTGATGGCATGCAGTGCCACCCCGCCCGACAACGCGATGGAACATCCCAGGTTCTTGCCGGAGAACAGATCCCGCCAGCTTCCTTCTTGTTGCGTAGACATGAGAATTTCCGAACAGAGGGGCGATACGCATCGTTGCCAGGATTGGCGGGATGCACTACATTAATAAAACAAGAATTTACTTTGAATATTAGTAAGCACGTCCCGTATTTGTCAACACAACACTTGGAAAATTCGATGAGCACAGGATCGTCGACCGCCGACCGGCTGCTGTACCTGCTGAAGACGCGCGGCCCCCTACAGGCGGCCGACGCGGGCGCAATGCTGGGCATGACAGCCGAAGCCGCGCGCCAGCAGTTCACCAAGCTGGCCGCGTCAGGCCTGGCCGAGGCCTACTCGGAAGCGCGTGGTGTGGGCCGTCCCAGCCAGTTCTGGAAACTGACGGCCGCCGGCCATGGACGCTTTCCCGACGCGCACGCGGACCTGACGGTCCAACTGATCGACACGGTGCGCCAGGCTTTTGGCGAGCAGGCCATCGAACGCCTGATCGACATGCGCGAACAGAAAAGCCGTGAGGGGTATTTGCGCGAGATGAGCGGCGCGCCAGACTTGAAAGAACGCGTGGCACGCCTGGCCCGGTTGCGCTCGCGGGAAGGCTATATGGCCGAGTACGAAGAACTGGAAGACGGCGCCTTTCTGTTCATAGAGAACCATTGCCCGATCTGCGCCGCTGCCACGGCGTGCCAGGGGTTCTGTCGGGCGGAACTGATGGTGTTTGAACAGGTGCTGCAGGCGAAGGTGGAGCGAACCGAGCACCTGCTGCGGCAAGCGCGCCGTTGCGCCTACAAGGTGAGCCCCTTGCCGGATTGAGGGCGTGTGTGTGGGAGAGGGCGTGATGCCACTACCCTATTCCCAGCACCACCACAATCAACAGCATCGGTCCGGCATTGAAGATGCTATGCAGCGCCACGGACGCGCCGATGCCGCGCCGCACGCGGATCCAGCCCAGCACCAGGCCGGTGGCCCATTGCGGCAGCACCAGCAGGGGCAGCATCCAGTAGGCTGTGTCGACCAGCACGAAATTGTTCAGGTGCACCACCGCGAACGCGACCGACGACAGGTGGTAGACCATGCCAAAGCGCATCAGGTAACGGCGGCGCCAGCCCATTTGCCAGCGCGCCCGCGCCACCTTGGCGCGCCGCAGCGGCAGGCAGGCCAGCAGCACGACCGCGGCCGCCCACGCCAGCGTCCAGCCGTGCACGCCCCACAGCAGCGGCGGCAGGATGGCCGGGCATACCCACAGCGCCTGCCTGGGGCGGCGCAGGCCGTAGCGAAACAGCATTTCCTCGATCAGCGGCGCCCACAGCACCGCGTTCAACCAGGGAATGGCGGATGGGTCGATGCGATGCACGGCGCCGCCCGCGCCCGCCGCCGTGACGGCGATGGGCCCCAGCGCGAAGAAATTCAGGCCCCACAGAACGGCTGCCCAGGCCAGTAACCGGCGCAGCGGCACGTCAGGCAGCCAGTCGTTACGCAGCCCGCTGGGCGTGCGCCGGCCAGGCAGGCGCCGCACATCCGGGGCGAACAGGAAGCGCAGGAAATCGGCCAGCTCGTCGCGGAACCGCAGCCTGGCGGGCAAGGTTGCTGGGGCCGCAGGCATGTGGCTCAGGCCCCGTTGCCGCTGTGCAGCTGGCGTGTGGCAAGCGCGAAGTCGCCGTCCAGCATGGCCGGCACCACGGCGCGGCAGCGGTGGATAACGTCGTCGATTGCGGTTTGTTCGTCGCGCCGGGGCGGATGCAGCACGAAATCGGCCACCTGCTGGGCCAGGCCCAGTGTGCGGGGGTGGCCGATGCCGATGCGCAGCCGCCAGAAATTGGGGCTGCCCAGGGCAGCCTGGATGTCTTTCAGGCCATTGTGGCCGGCATGCCCGCCGCCCTGCTTGAGCTTGACCTGGCCCGGCAGCAGGTCCAGTTCGTCATGCAGCACCAGCACCTGTTCGGGCGCCAGTTTGTAGAAGCGCGCCAGCGCCCCCACAGCCTGCCCCGAGCGGTTCATGTACGTGATCGGCTTGACCAGCAGCACGTTCTCGCCCGCGTGGCGCGCCTTGGCCACCATGCCGAAGAAGCTTTTTTCCAGCGCGAAGGTGGCGCGCAGGTCGTCGGCCAGATGGTCGGCCAGCCAGAAGCCGGCGTTGTGGCGGGTGGTTTCGTAATCGGGCCCGGGGTTGCCCAGGCCCGCGATCAGGCGGATGGCGGTAGACATGATGGGCATGTATAAAACACAAAAAACCCTGCGCATGCAAGCCGCACGCGCAGGGTTTCGGCCCGGCCCCTAGGGTTGCTGGGGGCCAGGGGGCTTAGGCAGCCGGGGTTTCCGCGGCCGCGGCGTCGCCGCCTTCGTCGGCAGCGGCAGCGCCGCCGCCCTTGACCAGCGCCGAGGCCAGCACCGGGTTGGCATCGCTGCCGTGGGCCACATAGGTGACACCCTTGGGCAGCTTGACGTCAGACAGGTGGACCGAGCCGCCGCCCAGCAGGTTGCCCAGGTCGACTTCGATGTACTGGGGCAGCGCGGCCGGCAGGCAGGTGATTTCCAGTTCGGTAACCACGTGGCTGATGATGGCGCTGCTGAGCTTGACCGCGGGCGAGTTTTCGCCGTTGATGAAGTGCAGGGGCACCTTGGTGTGCAGGGCCTGGTTGGCGTCGACGCGCTGGAAGTCGACGTGCAGAACTTGCGGCTTGTAGGCGTGCCATTGAACCGAACGCAGCAGCACGGCTTCTTCCTTGCCGTCGAGCTGCATTTGCAGGATCGAGGCGTGGAATTCTTCCTTGCGCAGGGCGTGGTAGATCTCGTTGTGGTCGAGTTCGATGTTCAGGGGGGCAGCCGACCCGCCATAAACGATGGCGGGAACGCGGCCCGCGCGGCGCAGGCGGCGGCTCGCACTCGAACCCTGGACGCTACGCGCAGTGGCATTGAATTTCATGGATGACTCCAGACAATCTGGCAGCGGCGAAGCTGCCGGTTAAGTGGCACGGCGCGCGACATGCGCGCCGTGTTGTTCGCCCGTCTGCCGCGACCAGCAGGCAGGCAAATTCGGGTTTCGGTGCTGGCGCCGGGTTAATCGACGAACAGCGAGCTGACCGATTCGGCGTTGGAAATACGCAGAATGGTCTCGCCCAGCAGTGCCGCGCACGACAGCTGGCGGATTTTACCGCTGGCCTGGCCTTGCTCGGACAGCGGAATGGTGTCGGTGACGACGAGCTCGTCGAGTTCCGACGCTTCGATGCGGTCGATGGCGCCGCCCGACAGCACGGGGTGCGTGCAATAGGCGTAGACGGCGCCGGCGCCGCGGTCTTTCAGGGCCTGCGCCGCCTTGCACAGCGTGCCGGCGGTGTCGACCATGTCGTCCATGATGATGCAGGTGCGGCCATCGACTTCGCCGATGATGTTCATGACTTCGGACACATTGGCGCGCGGGCGGCGCTTGTCGATGATGGCCAGGTCGGCCTCGAGCTGCTTGGCCAGCGCGCGGGCGCGAACCACGCCGCCGATGTCGGGCGACACGACCACCAGGTTCGAGAAATTGCGGCGCCAGATGTCGCCCAGCAAAATGGGGCCGGCGTAGATGTTGTCGACCGGAATATCGAAAAAGCCCTGGATCTGGTCGGCGTGCAGGTCCATGGTGAGCACGCGGTCGACTCCGGCCACTTGCAGCATGTTGGCCACGACCTTGGCCGAGATGGCCACGCGCGCCGAACGCGGGCGGCGGTCCTGGCGGGCATAACCGAAGTACGGAATGGCGGCGGTGATGCGGCCCGCCGACGCGCGGCGCAAGGCGTCGACCATGACCATGATTTCCATCAGGTTGTCGTTGGTGGGCGCACAGGTGGGCTGCAGTACGAAAACGTCTTTGCCGCGCACGTTCTCGTTGATCTCGACCATGACTTCGCCATCGGAGAAGCGGCCCACCGTCATTTTGCCCAGGGACATGTCGAGGTGGTTGACTACATCCACGGCCAGCCGCGTGTTGGCCGTACCCGTGAAGATCATGAAGCTGTCGTTTGCCATGATGGAAGCTGCGATGGTCGTTTATGACGCGAACGTGTGCTGCAGCCGGAAAACCGGCAAATAAAAAAAGCTGCTGAACCGTGGCCAGTGTCTGACAGGCGCGTTCAACAGCTTTTTTATTGATATTTGGTGGCTGGGGAGGAAGGATTCGAACCTTCGCATGCCGGAATCAAAATCCGGTGCCTTAACCAGCTTGGCGACTCCCCAACTATCTTGCGATCCAGTTCCGCAACGGATGCTCGGCCAACCCGGGACATGCCCGCACTAACCGGAACCCTGGCTGCGTGTGGCCGGCAGTTTCACCGGCGACGCGCATTGTAGCGGTAATTTCCTGCTGCGCCAAAACGGCTTGCTGCATGGTGGCGTACCGGGCGAACAAACACGCGCCAGACCCCGACATGCGGGCGTGTATGCCACGCCCCGACAGCCACTGCGCCGCCCCGAGAACTTCAGGGTAACGCCGGTAGACCACCGGTTCCAAGTCGTTTCTGCCAAAAAGATCCCGACCGCCGCCGGCACTGCCGGCCACATCGAAATCTTGCGAAGCAAGAAAGTCCGCTATTGTGACTGAAGGTGTGTCACGTGTCAAATCGGGGTCGGCAAAAATGCCAGCCGTGGGCACGCTGGCGTCGGGTTGCACGACCAGGTACACGGCCGGCGGCAGCGCCACCGGGGCCAGTTGCTCGCCCACGCCTTCGGCAAACGCCGGCTGGCCATACACGAACACCGGCACGTCGGCGCCCAGGGGCAGCGCCAGGGCCATCAGGTCGCTGCGCGACAGCCCCGTGCCCCACAGGCGGTTCAGGGCGATCAGGGTAGTGGCGGCATCGCTGGAGCCGCCGCCCAGCCCGCCCCCTTGCGGAATGCGTTTTTCCAGGCTGATGACGGCGCCCTGGCGGGTGCCGGTGGCCTGCTGCAGCGCGCGCGCGGCGCGCAGGGTCAGGTCGTGTTCGGGCGGCACGCCAGGCAGGTCGGCGGCGCGCTCGATGCGGCCATCGGCCCGCGCCTCGAAATGCAGGGTGTCGCACAAGTCGATGAAGCCGAACACGGTCTGCAGCAGATGGTAGCCGTCGGGCCGGCGCCCCACCACATGCAGGAACAGGTTCAGCTTGGCCGGCGCGGGAACGTCGTACAACATGGCCAGCGCTCAGGGCTGGCTGACGGCCAGCCGCACGACGATGCGGCGCCCCGGCTCGGTACGCTGCAGCACCAGCAGGCCGGGGCCCTGGTCGTCGTAGCGCGACAGGCGCGCCTGCCAGCCGTCTTGCTCGAACGACAGCGGACGACCTTGGGCATCGCTTTGCAGCTTGCCGGCCGGCGCGTCGTCGGCCACCCGGCCGCGCAGCCAGTCGCGCAAGCCGGACACCGGCACGGGGCTGCCCAACGCCTCTTCAACCAGCGCATCGGGGGTGTCGGCCTGCAGCACCGTGCCGTCGGCCTTGGTCAGGGTGGCGTGGCCGGGCCGCCCTTCCACGCGGGCTTCGGTGGAGCCCAGCGGATTGGTGAGGTCGAGCTGGTAGCGCCGGCCGTCGTCGCGCCATGTGAAGCCGCCCTGCACCGCCTGCTGCTCGCCCGAGGATTCCGTCATGGTGATGGCGAAGCGGCCGCCGCGCGAAAAAGCGCCTTCGGCGGTGCCGGACGGCGCGTCGGGCACGCTGGCGCAGCCGGCCAGCAAGGCGCACAGCCCCGCCGCCAGCCAGCCGCGCACGCGCCAGGCCGTCTGGCACAGGCTACCCGCCGCTGCCATCACAGCTTGACCCCCAGCCGCCTGGCGGTGTCGAGCAGCGTTTCGTTCTTGGGATCTTTCTTGTAGCCGGCATGCAGCATCTCTTCGGCTTGCTGGCGCTTGCCTTCGGCCCACAGCACCTCGGCCAGGTGGGCGGCAATGTCGGCCTCGGGACGCTGCGCATACGCGCGCGAGAGATAGTCGAGCGCGGCCGGCTTGTCGCCCATGCGAAATTTGACCCAACCCATGCTGTCCAGAATGAAGGGGTCGTCGGGCTGCAGTTCGAGCGCTTGCGTGATGAGGTCGAGCGCCTCGGGCAGGCGCTGGTTGCGGTCGGCCAGCGTATAGCCCAGCGCGTTGTAGGCATGGGCGTGGTCGGGGTCCAGCGCGATGACCTGGCGCAGCTGCGTTTCGAGCTCGTCGTAGCGGCCCTGGCGTTCGTACAGCATGGCCAGCTCGTACTTGATTTCGACCGTGTCGGGCTGGGCCTGGTTGGCGGCTTCCAGCGTGGCCACCGCGTCGTCGACGCGGCCGGCCTCGCGCAGGATCTGCGCCTTGGTCAGCACGCCCTGCACCTGGTCGTCTTCGTCGTGCGGCTGGGCGGCCTCGATCATGGACAGGGCCTCGTCGATGCGGCCCTGCTTGGCGCGCAGCCCGGCCTGGCGCATCTGGGCCGAATAGCGCAGAGACGGGTCGTCGACCTGGCCCAGCTGGGCGATGGCTTCGTCGTAGCGGCCCTGGTCTTCGGCAATGCGCGACAGCAGCACGCGCGCGTCGGCCTCGGCCGCGCCGGCATCGGAGGCGCCCGGCGTGATGGCCTCTTGGCGCTGGTTCTGCACGTCGAGATATTGTTCCAGCAACACGCGCGCCTGGTCTTTGCGGCCGGCCTTGTAGGCCAGCTGCGCCTGCATGAACAGCAGGTCGAAATCTTCGGGCGAGCGGCGCGACATGGCCTGTAGTTCAGCCAGCGCGCTGTCGTAGTCGCCCCGGTCGGCCATCTGGCCGGCCAGCGACAGGTGCAGCTTGCGCGCATCGGGATGCTTGGCCAGGAACACCCGCGCCTCGATTTCCGCGCGCTGCGGGTCGACCCGCGCGCCATATTCGAGCACGCGTTGGGCCGCGGGTTCGGAATCGGGGGCTGCCGCCAGCGCGGCGCGGGCTTCGTCGGCGGCGCGGCTGTAGTCGCCCGCGGCCTGGGCCACGTCGGCCAGCGCCAGGTGCGCCTCGGGCAGCTTGCGCACCGGGGGGCTGAGCGATTCATCGAGAATGCGCAGGGCCAGCCGGCGATCGTTCAGGCGGCCCAGCACGCCCAGCGCCTGGGCAATAGCGGCGGGCTTGTCGGCCGACGCATCGATGCGCGAGCGCAACGCGGTAGACAGCCCCGCGGTTTGCCCATTGGCCGCCGCCAGCGCCAGTTCGGTAGACGAGGCTTCGACGTCGGCGGGCGCCAGCCGCGACCATTCGCGCGCGGCATCCAGCGCGCCGGGCAGGTTGCCGCCAGCCAGCTGGAATTCCAGGGCGCGCCGCGCCAGCCGCGGATCGCCGGTCTCGCGCGCGAGGTTCACCAGCGTGGACGCGGCCGTGCCGTACATGCCGCGCTGAGCAGCGATTTCAGAGGCCAGCACCCGATAAAAAATATCGGCGGTCAGCGTGACCAGCGGCGTCTGGCCCGGGCGCAGGCGAATGACCTGTGTTTCGGGCGTGCGCGACTGGGGCACCAGGCGCGGCCCGGTGGCATCGCCCGGAAGCCGGTCGGCCGCCAGGGCCGGCAAGGGCTGCAAACCCGCCAGCGCCAACGCCAGCACGGTAACGACGGAATGAACTTGTTTAAGCGACGACTTCACGCGGCCTGTCCGGTTGATGGCACAATCATCTGTACACGTAATCGATCATCTTACACTGGCTCATGCCGGAACTCCCCGAAGTCGAAACCACGCGCCGAGGGATCGACGCCGTCATCACCGGCAAGACCCTGCGGCGCCTGCTGGTGCGCGAATCGCGCATGCGCTGGCCCATTCCCGCCGACCTTCCCGGCCTGCTGTCCGGCCGCGCCGTGCTCGAATGCGCGCGCCGCGGCAAGTACCTGCTGCTGCGCTTCGAACACGGCACGCAGATCGTGCACCTGGGCATGTCGGGATCGCTGCGCAGCGTGCCGGCCGGCGAAGCGCCGCGCAAGCACGACCACGTCGACTGGATCTTCGACCACGCCACCTTGCGGCTGCACGACCCGCGGCGCTTCGGCGCAGTGCTGTGGCACCCCGATACGGCCGGGCCCATTGCCGCCCACCCGCTGCTGGCCAGGCTGGGCATCGAACCCTTCGACCCGCGCTTCGACGGCGCATGGCTGCACAGCCAGTTCCGCAACCGCGCCATCGCCGTCAAGCAGGCCCTGCTGGCCGGCGACGCCGTAGTGGGCGTAGGCAACATCTATGCGTCAGAGAGCCTGTTCCGCGCCGGCATCGACCCCCGCACCCCGGCGCGGCGCATCTCGCGGGCGCGCTGCGCGCGGCTGGCCGACATGGTGCGCGCCACCCTGGCCGACGCACTGGCCTCGGGCGGCAGCACCCTGCGCGACTACGTAGGCGCCAGCGGCCAGCCCGGCAGCTACTTCGAAATCCACGCCGCCGTCTACGAACGTGCCGGCCTGCCCTGCCGCGTCTGCGGCACCCCCATCCGCCGCCTGGTCCAGGGCCAGCGCGCCACGTATTACTGCCCCTCCTGCCAGAAACGGTAGCCCCCCAAGTAACGGCAACCAGCGAATAAAGGCAGCCAGTTAAAAGGAAGCCAACTAAAAGGCAACCAGCCAAAGGCCCCCCAACACGCCACCGCACACAAGCGCCCCCGGCATGCCCCCGCCCCAGTTCCATGGCGTGTGGCCGGGCGGCGGCGGCGCGTTGGGCGGCGGGGCAGCCTGCGCAGCAGGCCGAGGGCGCGTGCTTGCGCCCGAGCCCGGCGCACGGGCGCCGCTGCCGCCCGGCCACACGCCGCGGAACGGCCCAAGCAAACAACCAGGGCAATCGCAACGCTTCCCCCCGCAAACGACCCAACAACGACCATCACAGCCCCGTCCAAGCCCCCACCTAGCCAAGCCACCTCCCATTCGTTCGTTTATAGCAAACGTATTGCATAACAACGAACCAAAGACTATATTCCCCTTCATCGCCGCCGCCCCGCCGCGGCCGGCCCCATGACACACCAGGAGACACCGTGAGCAAGCAATTCGCCTCGCACGCCGACCTTACCGACAAAGTCGTATCGTTCGACAAACTGTCCGACAACGCCTACGCCTACACCGCCGAAGGCGACCCCAACACCGGCGTCATCATCGGCGACGAAGCCGTCATGGTGGTAGACACCCAGGCCACGCCCGTCATGGCCCAGGACGTGATCCGCCGCATCCGCGAAGTCACCGACAAGCCCATCAAATACATCCTGCTGTCGCACTACCACGCCGTGCGCGTATTCGGCGCCTCGGCCTACAACGCCCAGGAAATCCTGGCCAGCCGCGACACCTACGACCTTATCGCCGAGCGCGGCGAACAAGACAAAGCCAGCGAAATCGGCCGTTTCCCGCGCCTGTTCCGCAACGCCGAATCGATCCCGCCCGGCCTGGTCTGGCCCACCATGACCTTCCAGGGCTCCATGACCGTCAACCTGGGCAACCTCGAAGTCCATCTGCTGCAAGTGGGACGCGGCCACACCAAGGGCGACACCATCGCCTGGCTGCCCGAACAGAAAATCCTGTTCGCCGGCGACCTGGTCGAATACCAGTCCACCCCGTATTGCGGCGACGCCTACTTCCGCGATTGGCCCGCCACGCTGGACGCGCTGGCCACGTTCAACGCCGAGAAAATGGTGCCCGGCCGCGGCCCCTCGCTGAAGAACGCCACCGAAGTGCGCCAGGGCCTGGCCGGCACCCGCGCCTTCCTGACCGACCTGTACAGCGCCGTGAACCGCGGCGTGGCCGACGGCAAAGACCTCAAGACCATCTATCGCGAGGTGTACGACTTCATGCGCCCGCGCTACAGCGACTGGGTCATTTTCGACCACTGCATGCCGTTCGACGTATCGCGCGCCTACGACGAAGCCACCGGGTACGACCACCCGCGCATCTGGACGGACAAGCGCGACCTGGAAATGTGGCAACAGCTGGAAGGCTGAGAAAAAATACGCCCGTCATAAGCTGCACAGGCCGCGCCAGCGCCCCTCAGAGGGCGCGGCGGCGCGCCGTGGCGAGCCCGCCTCGCCCTCAGGAGACACTGCGTGACCGACATCGATTACCAGGCGCTGGAGTTCGCCTATCAGAAACACGCCGACCAGTCGTGCCCGTCGCCCGCCTCGCACCGCGTGGTGGTCGTGGGCGCGGGCCCGGTGGGCCTGACCACGGCGCTCGACCTCGCGCAGCGCGGCGTGCGCGTGGTGGTGCTGGATGACGACTACCGCCTGTCCACCGGCTCGCGCGCCATCTGCTTCGCCAAGCGCACCCTCGAAATATGGGACCGCCTGGGCGTGGGCCAGCGCATGGCCGGCAAGGGCGTGTCGTGGCACGTGGGCAAAGTGTTTTTCCGCGACCAGGAAGTCTGGCGCTTCGACCTGCTGCCCGAGCCAGGCCACCGCCGCCCCGCGTTCGTGAACCTGCAGCAATACTATGTGGAAGGCTTCCTGCACGAGGCCGCCTGCGCGCACCCGCTGATCGACCTGCGCTGGAAAAGCAAAGTCGTGGGCGTGACGCAGCGCCCCGACGGCGTGGCGCTGTCGGTCGAAACGCCCGACGGCCCCTATGCGCTGCAGGCCGAATGGCTGATCGCCTGCGACGGCGCGCGCTCGCCGGTGCGCAAGCTGCTGGGCCAGGAAAGCCATGGCCGCGTCTTCAAAGACCGCTTCCTGATCGCCGACGTCAAGATGACGGCCGACTTTCCGGCCGAACGCTGGTTCTGGTTCGACCCGCCCTTCCACCCCAACCAGTCGGTGCTGCTGCACATGCAGCCCGACAACGTCTGGCGCATCGATTTCCAACTGGGCTGGAACGCCGACCCCGTCGAGGCGGTAAAACCGGCCAACGTGCTGCCGCGCATCCGCGCCCTGCTGGGAGCCGATACCCAGTTCGAGCTGGAATGGGTCAGCGTATATACCTTCGCGTGCGAGCGCATGGACGCCTTTCGCCACGGGCGCGTGGTGTTCGCGGGCGACGCCGCGCACCGCGTGTCGCCCTTCGGCGCGCGCGGCGCCAACAGCGGCGTGCAAGACGCCGACAACCTGGCCTGGAAACTGCAGGCCGTGCTGGACGGCGCGGCGCCCGAATCGCTGATCGACACCTATGCCCTTGAGCGCGAACAGGCGGCTGACGAAAACCTGCTGAACTCCACGCGCTCTACCGACTTCATCACGCCCAAGAGCGAGGTCAGCCGCAACTTCCGCAACGCGGTACTGAACCTCGCGCGCGAGCATCCCTTTGCCCGCGCGCTGGTCAACAGCGGGCGGCTGTCGCTACCCAGCACGTATGCTGATTCGCCGCTCAATACGCCGGACGACGACACCTACGCGGGGCGGCTCGCGCCCGGCGCGGTGGCGCTGGATGCGCCGGTGCGCGCGGCCGACGGCAGCGACGCCTGGTGGCTCGCGTTCCTGGACGGCCGCTTCGCGCTGGCGCTATTCTGCGGCGGCAGCCAACCCGACGGCGCCACGCTGCAGGCGCTGCAGAACCTGCGCCACGACAGCAGCGTGCCGCTGCGCATCGTGCTGGTGGGCGACGGCAGCGTGCCGCTGGAAGCCGCGCCGGGCATCGACACCGTATACGACCACGAGGGCTGCCTGACGCAGCGCTACGATGCCCGCCCGGACACCTGCTACCTGTTGCGGCCCGACCAGCACGTGGCGGCGCGCCGCCGCACGTTCGACGCGGCCGCCATCGCCGGCGCCCTGGCGCGGGCAATGGGCCATGCCTGAAGGAACCGACACCATGCCCCTGACGATCGACACCAACCTGCCGGCCCCGGATGCATTCTACGAGGCACTGATCGACACGCACCGCGACCTGAGCGACGCCCAGAGCGCCGAGCTGAACGCCGCCCTGATCTTGTTGCTGGCCAATCACATCGGCGACATGGACATCATTCGCGACGCGCTGGCGCGCGCGCGGCGTTCGGTGCTGCCGGGCGGCGAAGCCGGCTGAAACCCGAAGGGCTCGTGAAGCCCTGGTGACAGCCCGAGGAAGGCCCGAGGAAGGCCCGAGAAAGGCCCGAAGAAGGCCCGAGGAAGTCCTCAGGAAAGCCTCATGAAGGCTCGTCAAAACACTCCAGCAGCGCCTTCACCCGCGCGCTGCGCCCCTTGCGCCCCGGCACCAGCAGCGTGACCGGGGCCGGGTCCAGCTGCCAGGCCGGCAGCACGCGCACCAGGGCGCCGCGCGCCACCGCGGGCTCGGCATCCCACTGCGAGCGCACCACCATGCCCAGCCCCTGCTCGGCCCAGGCGCGCGCCACGTTGCCGTCGTTCGAGACGTAATCCGGCGTCACCCGCACCGTCTCGAAGGCCTTCTGTCCCGCCGCGCGCCGCCCGGGCCGCCGGAAGCGCCACAAGGTGACATCTTCGTTGTTTTCGCGGATGCAGATGCAGCGATGCCGCAGCAGGTCGCGCGGTTCGCGCGGCGCGCCATGGCGTTCCAGGTATTGCGGGCTGGCGCACAGCCAGCGCTCGTTCGGGGCCAGGCGGCGCGCCACCCACGAAGAGTCGCGCACCACGCCGATGTGCACGACGGCGTCGGCATCGTGGTGATCGGGCCAGGGCGTTTCGCGCAGATCCAGTTGCACGCGCAAGCCGGGATGGCGCAGCGCCAGCCGCGCCAGCACCGGCGCGATATGGCGCCGGCCGTAGCCGAAGGGCGCGGCGATGCGCAGCGTGCCGGCCAGCCGGCTGTCGTCGCGCTGCAGCGACTCGGGCAGGGCCTGCAACTGCGCCAGCAACGCCGCCGCCTCGCGGGCGAAGCGCTCGCCTTCGGGGGTCAGGCTCAGGCGGCGCGCGGTGCGCACCGCCAGCGCCAGGCCCAGCGCGGCCTCGAGCTTGCGCAGCCGCATCGACAACGCGGGCGGCGTGACGTTCAGCGCGCGCGCCGTGGCGCTGAGCGAGGGCGCCTGTGCCAATGCCGAGACCAGTTGCAGGTCTTCGATTTTCAACATTCAGCGTAGCTTAACGATTGATGAAGAATCATTAAATCACACCGGCGGTTATCAGGCCTATAGTGCAGCCGTCACTGCTCACCCGGACCGCCTCATGCCCGCCAATACTGCTGCTTATCCCCGCGCCGTGCTTTTCGACCTGCTGACGGCGCTGCTCGATTCCTGGACTGTCTGGAACGCCGCCGCGGGTTCGGAATCCGCGGGACGGGCCTGGCGCGCGGAGTATCTGCGCCTGACCTATGGCTGCGGCCGCTACGAGCCCTACGAACAGCTGGTGCGCCAGGCCGCGCAGGCCACCGGCCTGCCCGACAGCGCGCCCGCCGCGCTGCAGGCCGGCTGGCGCACACTGCCCTGCTGGAGCGGAGCGCGCGAACTGCTGCAAGCCCTGCGCCCGCACTGCAAGGTGGCGGTGGTCACCAACTGCTCGCAACGGCTGGGCCACCAGGCCGCCGCCCTGCTCGGCATCGACTGGGACGCCGTGGTCACCTCGGAAGAGGCCGGCTACTACAAGCCCGACCCGCGCCCGTATCAACTGGCGCTGGACATCCTGGACGTGCCGGCAGCCGACGCTGCCTTCATCGCGGGCTCGGGCTACGACATGTTTGGCACCTCGCGCGTCGGCCTGCGCACCTACTGGCACAACCGCGTGGGGCTGGCCCTGCCGCAAGACGCCCCCGCGCCGGAACTGCAATCGCCCACCCTGGACGCCGCATTGCCATGGCTGCGGACCTTCCGGGCCACGGCTCGCTGACCCACAGGAGACACCATCATGATCCGGCTTCGATACTGCGCGCCTGCTCTGGCCGCCCTGGCCGTGGCCGCCGCGCCCGCAACCGCCGCCGACGCGGGCACGGACGCCCGACAGAACGCCTATCCGCAGCGCGCCATCACCCTGGTCGTGCCGTTCCCGGCTGGCGGACCCAGCGATGCGCTGGCGCGCGGCGTCGCGCAGCACATGGGCGCGACGCTGGGCCAGTCGGTGGTGGTCGAGAACGTGGGCGGGGCAGGCGGCACCATCGGCCTGCAACGCGTGGCGCGCGCCACGCCCGACGGCTACACGCTGGGTTTCGGCACGCTGGGCACCCACGTCGCCAATGTGGCGGTGTACCCGAAACTGCCTTATGACCCGCTGGCGGACTTCCAGCCCGTGGGGCTGGCCGGCTCGGCGCCCATGCTGCTGCTGGCCCGCGCCGACTTCCCCGCCGGCGACCTGGCACAGTTTGCCGCGTGGCTGGCGTCCAAGGGCGACCAGGCCACCTACGGCAGCGCCGGCGTCGGGTCGATCTCGCATTACGGCTGCGTGCTGCTGCTGTCGGCGCTGAAACTGCCCGCCACGCACGTACCGTATCGCGGCGTGGCGCCCGCCATCAGCGACTTGATGGGCGGGCAGACCGACTTCATGTGCGACCAGACCACCACGTCGCTGCCGCAAATCGCCGGCGGCCGGCTCAAGGCTATCGCGGTGTTGTCGAACCAACGCCTGGCGCAACTGCCGGACGTGGGCACGGCGGCCGACGCCGGCTATCCGCTGGACGCGCGATCATGGAACGCGATCTTCGCGCCCCGCGGCACGCCGGATGGCGCCATGGCGCGGCTGCGGCTAGCCCTGCAGGCAGCCGTCGCCGACGCGGGCTTCGCCGCGCAGATGCAGGCGGTAGGCGTAGACTTGCCCCAAGGCGCGGCCGCCGGGCCACAGGCGGTGACAACGCTGATCGAGCGCGGCCTGCGCGACGACGTACCGGCCCTGAAAGCCCGGCAAGAATTCCTGAACTGAATCCGACCACACCACTGCCCTCATGACCCTGCCCTCCGATTCCCTGCAAGACCTGGACACGCCCGCCGCCATCATCGACGTGGCGCGCATGCAAGCCAACATCGACCGCATGCAGCAGCGCATGAACACGCTGGGCGTCGCGCTGCGCCCCCACGTCAAGACCAGCAAGTGCACGCCCGTGGCGCAGGCCCAGCTGGCCGCCGGCGCGCGCGGCATCACGGTGTCCACGCTGAAAGAAGCCGAACAGTTCTTCGAGGCCGGCATCGCCGACATCCTGTACGCCGTCGGCATGGTGCCGCAGCGCCTGCCCGCCGCGCTGGCCCTGCGCCGGCGCGGCTGCGACCTGAAAATCATCACCGACAACGCCGCCGCCGCGCGGGCAATAGCCGCCTTCGGACGCGAACATGGCGAGGTGTTCGAAGTGTGGATAGAAATCGACACAGACGGCCATCGCTCGGGCATCAAGCCGGGCGAAGCCGCGCTGCTGGAGGTGGGCGCGGCGCTGCACGAAGGCGGCATGACGCTGGGCGGGGTCATGACGCACGCCGGCTCCAGCTACGATCTGGACACCCCGGCAGCCCTGGCCGCCATGGCCGAGCAAGAACGCGCCGGCTGCGTGCAGGCCGCCGAGCGGCTGCGGGCCGCGGGGCTGCCCTGCCCGGTGGTCAGCGTGGGCTCCACGCCCACCGCGCTGTCGGCCGAGCAACTGGCTGGCGTTACCGAAGTGCGTGCCGGCGTATACGTATTTTTTGACCTGGTCATGCACAACATCGGCGTGTGCCGCTGCGATGAACTGGCGCTAAGCGTGCTGACCACGGTCATCGGCCACCAGGCCGACAAGGGCTGGGTCATTGTTGACGCCGGCTGGATGGCCATGAGCCGCGACCAGGGCACGCGCAAGCAAAAGCGCGATTTTGGCTACGGCCAGGTGTGCACGCTGGATGGCGAGCCGCTGCCCGGCTGCACACTCATCGGCGCCAATCAAGAACACGGCATCATGGCCGCCCAGGACGGCGGCGACCTGGCGGCCCGCTATCCGATAGGCACGCGCCTGCGCGTCCTGCCCAACCATGCCTGCGCCACTGGCGCGCAATTTCCGCAGTACCACGCGCTGGGCCCCGACGGCGCCTTGCAGGTGTGGGAACGCAGCTACGGCTGGTAGGCCGCCCCGCAACGCCCGACCTTTTTCCACATGCCACCGACCATGACCGCCACGCCCTCCCCCCGCTATCTGTCGCCCGCCGGACTGCCCGCGCCGGGCGGCCACTACAGCCATGCCTGTGTGGCCAATGGCATGGTCTATGTATCGGGCCAATTGCCCATCGGCCCCGACGGCGCCCCGATGAGCGGCGCTTCCTTCCCGGCGCAGGCGCGCCAGGCGCTGGACAACCTTGCCGCCGCGCTGGCCGAAGCGGGCAGCGGCATCGGCCAACTGGTGCAGGTGCGCGTGTATATCGACAGCGTCGACAACTGGCCGGCCTTTAACGCGGTATACGCCGAATGGGCCGGCGCGGCGCGCCCGGCCCGCGCCGTCGTGCCTACCGGGCCGCTGCACTACGGCCTGAAAGTCGAAGTGGAAGCCGTGGCGCTGGCCGCGCCGCCCCGCTAGCCGAACGGCTCAGGCGGCGTCGGCGAACGCCTCTACCACCAACGCACGCAGCCATTGGTTGCCGGTGTCGCGATGAAAGCGCCGGTGCCAGTACAGGTTGGTCTGTAGCGCCGGCACGCGCAACGGCGGCGTCAGCATGCCCAGCTTGAAATACGGCGCCGTACTGGCCGCCAGCTTGCGCGGCACGGTAGCCAGCAGGTCGGTGGTGGCAACGATGTATGGCACCGCCGAAAAATGCGGCACGCTGAAATTCGATTCGAGCGCCACGCCGGCTTTTTCCAGCGCCTGGTTCACCTGCCCGTACGGCGCCGCGCGCGACACGACCAGGTGGCTCTCGGCGCGAAAGGCCTTCAGCCCCATGCCCTCGTGGGCGGTGGGATGGCCAAGCCGGAACAACGTGGCGTAGCCCTGCCGAAACAGCATGCGCTGCATGATGCCGCTGCCCAGGTCTTCAAACGCGCCGATAGCCAGGTCGACCCGGCCGGCATCCATTTCGCGGCGCAGGTCGGCGCCCGCCAGGCGCAGCGAATCGATGCGGATCGCGGGCGCATGGCGTGCGCACTGTTCCATCAGGCGGGGCATGAAGTGGATTTCGCCCACGTCCGACATGGCGATGCGAAAGCGCCGCTGGCTGTCGGCGGGGTGGAAATCCTGGGTGGCCTCGAGCGTGTGCGACAGCAGCGCAAGCGCTTCGCCTACTGGTCCGCCCAGGCGTTCTGCCTGCGGCGTGGGCTGCATGCCTTGCGGCGTGCGCACGAACAGGTCGTCGCCCAGCGTGGCGCGCAGGCGCCGCAAGGCATTGCTGACGGCGGGCTGCGACAGATCCAGGCGCCGCGCCACGGCCGAGATATTGCGCTCTTCCAGCAAGTGCTGGAACACCACCAGCAGGTTCAGATCGATGTTGCGGAGTTCGGCCATGCAGAGTCCTCGCGGCGTGCGCCCATGGATATTCATGAAATTTATAGTCGATATTTTGGTATTCCCATAGCCAGACCCAGGCTTTTTTCCGAAAATAGGGCATGCCTGACGCGCGCCCCAAGACGCGCTCCCCAAGAGAGAGACATCATGCCCCTGCAATATCAATCCGGGTTCGGCAACGACTGGGCCACCGAGGCCCTGCCCGGCGCCCTGCCGGCCGGCCGTAATTCCCCACAGCGCTGCCCGTACGGCCTGTACGCGGAACAACTGTCGGGCACCGCCTTTACCGCCCCGCGCGCCGAAAACCGCCGTTCGTGGCTATACCGCATCCGGCCCGCCGCGCAGCACCGGCCGTTCGAGCCGTTCGACGGCGCGGCGCGCTGGCTCAGCGATTTCGGCGCGGCCCCAGTCACGCCCAACCAGTTGCGCTGGAGCCCCCTGCCCTTGCCCGACGCCCCCACCGATTTCATCGAAGGGGTGCAAACCTGGGGCGGCAACGGCGGGCCAGGCGAGCACGGCGGCGTCGGCATTCATCTGTACGCCGCCAACCGTTCCATGCAAGGCCGCTATTTCTACAACGCCGATGGCGAACTGCTGATCGTGCCGCAACAAGGGCGGCTGCGCCTGGCCACCGAGCTCGGCATTATCGAGGTCGAGCCCCTGGAAATTGCCGTGATTCCGCGCGGTGTGCGGCTGCGCGTCGACCTGCCCGACGGGCAGGCGCGCGGCTACATGCTGGAGAACTTCGGCGCCGCGCTGCACCTGCCCGAACTCGGCCCGATAGGCTCGAACTGCCTGGCCAACGCGCGCGACTTCCAGACCCCGGTGGCCTGCTACGAAGACATCGAAGGCGATTTCGAACTGATAGCCAAGTTCACCGGCGGCTTCTGGCGCGCCGCCATCGGCCATTCGCCGCTGGACGTGGTGGCCTGGCATGGCACGCACGCCCCCTACAAATACGACCTGCGCCATTTCAACACCATCGGGTCGATCAGTTTCGACCATCCCGATCCGTCCATTTTCACCGTGCTGACCTCGCCCTCGGACACCCCGGGCACGGCCAACATGGACTTCGCCATCTTCCCGCCGCGCGTGCTGGCCATGGAAAACACCTTCCGGCCGCCCTGGTTCCACCGCAATGTGGCCAGCGAATTCATGGGGCTGATCCATGGCGTGTACGACGCCAAGGCCGAGGGTTTCGCGCCCGGCGGCGCCAGCCTGCACAATTGCATGAGCGGACACGGGCCGGATGCGGACACCTTCGAGAAAGCCACCGCCGCCGACACGAGCCAGGCGCACTACATCCGCGATACGATGGCGTTCATGTTCGAGACCCGCCGCGTCATCCGCCCCACCGCGCAAGCGCTGGCCAGCGCCCAGCTGCAAAGCGACTACTACGAATGCTGGCAAGGGCTGAACAAGCACTTCGACCCGGCCCAACCCTGATCCGCCCATGACCACTCTGAACGAAACCCACGACGCCGCCCTGACCAGCTGGGTAGCCAGCGCCAACGACGCCGCCACCGGCTTTCCGGTGCAGAACCTGCCCTACGCAGTGTTCCGCCGCCGCGGCTCGCAAGAGGCCTTCCGGCCGGGCGTGGCCATCGGCGACCGCATTGTCGACCTGTCCGCCCTGGCGGGCCTGAACCTGTTCGAAGGCCAGGCCGCCGAAGCGCTGGCCGCCTGCACGGGCGACAGCCTGAATGCCCTGATGGCGCTGGGCCGCGCGCACTGGAGCGCGCTGCGGCTGGCCTTGTCGCGCGCCCTGCGCGCCGGCTCGCCGCTGCAGGCCCGCATCGAGCCGCTGCTGGCGGCGCAGGCCGACGCCGAATACACCACGCCGGCGCGCATCGGCGACTACACCGACTTCTATATTTCGCTGCACCACGCCACGGCCGTGGGCAAGCAGTTCCGCCCCGACAACCCGCTGCTGCCCAACTACAAATGGGTGCCCATCGGCTATCACGGCCGCGCCTCCAGCGTGGGCGTCGAGCAGCGCTTTCCGCGCCCGGTGGGCCAGACCCGCCCCGCCGCCGAAGGCGAAGCCCCGCAGTTCGGCCCGTGCAAGCGGCTCGACTACGAACTCGAACTGGGCGTGTTTGTCGGCCAGGGCAATGCGCAGGGCGACCGTATCGCGCTGGACCGCGCCGACGACCACGTCTTCGGCCTGTGCATCCTGAACGACTGGTCGGCGCGCGACATCCAGGCCTGGGAATACCAGCCGCTGGGCCCCTTCCTGGCCAAGAATTTCGCTTCGACCATCTCGCCCTGGATCGTCACCCTGGAAGCGCTGGAGCCCTTCCGCGCCGCCTGGACCCGTCCGGCCGGCGACCCGCAGCCCCTGCCTTACCTGTCGTCGGACACCAACCGCGCGCAAGGCGCCTACGATGTGCAGATGGAGGTCCTGCTGGCCACCGAAACGTCGCGCGCCGCAAGCCATCCGCCGGCGCACCTGTCCGCCAGCAATTTCCGCGACGCCTACTGGAACATCGCGCAACTGATCGCGCACCACACAGTCAACGGCTGCAACCTGCAGCCGGGCGACCTGCTCGGCACGGGCACGTTGTCGGGCCCCGAGCCCGACCAGGCCGGCTCGCTGCTAGAGCTGACGCAAGGCGGAAAGACGCCCATCAACCTGCCGTGGGGCGAGCAGCGCACCTTCCTGCAAGATGGCGACCAGGTGATCATCCGCGCGCACTGCCAGAAGCCCGGCTATCCGCGCATCGGGTTCGGGGAATCATCGGGCACGGTGCTACCGGCGCGCTGAGTTTCGGCGCAGGCGGCGTCCCAGACGCACGGGCCGGCTCGCGCCGGCCCGATCTGTTTGATCAGGCAAAGCGCAGCACGAAGCAGGTGCCCTGCCCCGCGCCTGCGCGTTCAGACTCGACGCGCAGGTCCCAGCCCTGCATGTCGCACACGCGCTTGGCAATGGCCAGCCCCAGGCCGCGCGGAAAACCGCTGTCGTCGGGCGTGGCCCCCGCCGTGTCGCCCAGCCGGCCGCTGTAATAGCGCTGGAACACGAACGGCAGCTCTTCGGGGGCAATGCCCTTGCCGTTGTCGCGCAGCTCCAGCGCGCCATCGTGCGTCAGGCCGGCGGTCAGGGTGGCCGGCGCCGCGTGTTCGATGGCGTTGCGCACCAGGTTGCGCAGCACCGTCAGCAGGGCATAGCGATCCAGCGTGTGCTCGATGCCACCCGGAATAAGGTTGTGGAACGCCAGCCCGGCGACGTCGGCCTCGACTTCCAGGCCGCGCCAGGCGTCGTCCATGCAGGCCGCCAGGTCGACGCGCTCGGCCGGGCGGGGTTGGTCGCGCGCCATGGAGCGCGCGCTTTCGAGCGAAGCAACGATATGGTCGACATTGGCCGTGATGCGCTCCAGGCGCTGGCGCGAGTCGGCCGGCAGCGCCGCGTCCAGCAGCATGATTTCGCTGTCGGAACGAATTGCCGCCAGCGGCGTGCGCACCTCGTGGCTGAGGTTCGCCGCAAATTCGCGCTCGCGCGCGATCGAGCGGTCGACCTGGTTCTGCACCCGGTTGAACGCCTCGATCAGCCGCCCGGCTTCGTCATCGCGGGTCACGGCCAGGTCCGGCGAGCCGGGCGCCCAGTTCGACAGCCGCCCGGTCAGGTCGAGCAACGGCCCCACCGCCACGCCCGCCACCCGGCGCGACAGCGCATACGCCGCCATGACGCACAACGCCCCCATGCCCAGCACGATCAGGCCGAAGTCGCGCACCCGCGCTTCGTGATCGGTGGCGTCGTACAGTACATACAGGCGGCCGCGCGCCGTGTCGGCCACCATTACGTGCCAGGTCTCGACACCGGGCTGCAGCAAATGCAGCCCCGGCGGCAGGCCGTCGAGTTCGGCAGGCATGTCGTCGCGCACGGCGCCCTGGTGCAGCCAGGCACGCATCGAGCCGCCCAGCTCGCGCGCGCCGTGGGGAGGCAGGAACTGCGGGTCGGCCGCCACGTGCTGCGCCACCCGGTCGGTTTCGGTGGTGAGGATCTGCTCGACCAGGCCGTCTTCCATCTGGTCGAACGTCAGGTAGGCCAACAGCGCCAGCGCGGCCACGAATACCGCCACCGCGCCGGTCAGCGCCCACACCACCCGCTGTGTCAGCGTGCCGCCTTTCATGGGCGCGCCTCGGGCAACACCAATCGCCAGCCTATGCCATGCACGGTTTCGATTCCGTCGAACCCGGCATCGGCCAGCGCCCGGCGCAGCAAATGCATCTGGCTGCGCAGCGCGTCGGGCGAAGGCGGTTCATCGCCCCACAACACCGATTCGAGTTCTTCGCGCGACACGATGCGGCCCGGATCGCGCAGCAGCGCCTCGACAATCTGGCCCGACTTGCGGGTCAGGCGCACCGGCTGGCCCGCCACCAGCACGGCGCGGGTGCGTCCGTCGAACTGCAGCGGGCCGAACTCGCGCACGGCGTCCACCACGGCGCCCTGGGCGCGGTGGATCAGGGCAAGCAGGCGCGCCTGCACCTCGGCCAGCGCAAAGGGCTTGGTCAGGTAGTCGTCGGCGCCGTGCGAAAAGCCTTCCAGTTTGTCGTCCAGCGCATCGCGCGCGGTGAGAATCAGCACCGGGATCGCCTGGCGCCGCTCGGCGCGCAGGGTCTGCAGCACTTGGTAGCCGTCCAGGCCGGGCAGGCCCACGTCCAGCACCATGGCATCGAAACGCTGGTCCTGGAGCATGCGCAGGGCGGTGCGGCCGTCGTAGGCTACGTCGGGCACGAAGCCGTTGACCTCAAGAAAGCGATACAAGTTGCCCGCGATGGTGAGGTCGTCTTCGACGACCAGCACCCGGTAACGCGCGTTGGCGGGAATCGCTGCCATGTGTCAGAGGCGCCGGTACGGGCGGGTTTTCATTTCAGCCCTGCAGCACCTTGCCGGGGTTCATCAGCCCGCGCGGATCGAGCGCCTGCTTCACCCGTTTCATTAACGCCAGTTCGAGCGGGCTCTTGTAATGCGGCAGTTCGTCGCGCTTGAGCTGGCCGATACCGTGCTCGGCGCTGATCGAACCCGCATGCTCTTGCACGCTGCGATGCACCACGTCGTAAATGTCTTGCTGCAGGGCCAGCAGGTCGGCCTCGGTCTGGCCCGGCGCGCGCGCCACGTTGTAGTGCAGGTTGCCGTCGCCCAGGTGCCCGAACACCACGTTGCGCACGTTGGGAAACCGCTGCTGCAGCAGCGCGTTGGTCTTGTGCACGAAGCCGGCGATGGATGAAATGGGAATGGACACATCGTGCTTGACGCCCTTGCCCAGCTCGGCTTCGGCCAGCGGAATGCTTTCGCGCAGGTGCCATAGGGCCTTGCTTTGGGCCACGCTGGCGGCAATGGCGGCATCGGTGACCAGGCCGTCCTCGATGGCCGCACCCAGCACCGCCTCGAACCGCTCGCGAGCATGCGCCTCGCTTTCGCTGTCGGACAGCTCCAGCAGGGCGAACCAGGACGACGCGGCCGATTCGCCCTCGAACGGCAGGCGCTGCTGCGGGAACAGCTTCACCACGCTTTGCAGGCAATCGCCCGCCATGAGCTCGAAACCGGTCAGCGAGGCGCCGAAGCCGGCCCGCGCGCGCGACAGCAGTTCGACGGCCGCATCGATCGAGTCCAGCGCCAGCAACGCCGTGCACGACGCTACGGGCCGCGGATACAGCTTGAGCGTGGCCGCCGTGATGATGCCCAGTGTGCCTTCGCTGCCGATGTACAGATCGCGCAGGTCGTAGCCGGTATTGTCTTTGCGCAGGCCGCGCAGGCCGTTCCAGATTTCGCCTTCGGCCGTGACCACTTCCAGGCCCAGCGCGAGTTCGCGCGCGTTGCCGTAGCGCAGCACCTGGGTGCCGCCGGCATTGGTGGCCAGGTTGCCGCCGATCGTGCAGCTGCCCTCGGCCGCCAGGCTCAAGGGAAACAGGCGGCCTGCGTCGGCCGCGGCCTGCTGCACCGCCTGCAGGATGCAGCCGGCCTCGACCGTGATGGTGTCGTTGTCGGTGTCGATGGCGCGCACGCGGTTCAACCGCGCGGTGGACAGCAGCACGGCCTGGCCCGAGTCGTCGGGCGTGGCGCCGCCGCACAGGCCGGTATTGCCGCCCTGCGGCACCACCGGGGCGCCGTGCCTGGCGCACAGGCGCACCGCCTGGGCCACCTCGTCGGTGGACCCGGGCCGGATGACCGCCTGCGCGCTGCCCCGATAGCGGCGGCGCCAGTCTTGCAGGTAAGGTTCGGCATCGGCGCCGGCCAGCACATGGGCCGGGCCCAGCAAAGACTGCAGTTCGTTCAGTAGGGTCATGGACACAAGCCGGTATCGAGGGCCCGGCCGTAACCGGGCGGCAGTGGAAGTGCCGTTTATTGTAGGACGAGCCGGGCACAAGGTTTGCTTGGCGGGCGAATCGAGGATAATTCCACTCCTGGGCGTCCGCCGCAGGCGGCGCCCGGGCATGCCACCATCAAGGAACACGCTTGGATCATATCGCCCGCTATCCCGAATCGGTCTTCAAGGCTTACGACATCCGCGGCACGGTGCCGTCCCCCCTGGACGCCGGGTTTGCCCGCGCGCTGGGGCGCGCACTGGCCGACCAGGCGCGCGAACAGGGCGTCGGCGCCCTGGTGGTGGGCCGCGACGGCCGCCTCAGCAGTCCCGAACTGTCGCAAGCGCTGCAAGACGGCATTCTGGAGGGCGGCATCGACACCCTCGACATCGGCCAGGTGCCCACGCCGCTGGTGTACTACGCGGCCTATACCCAGGGCACCGGCTCGGGCGTGGCCATTACGGGCAGCCACAACCCTCCCCAGTACAACGGCTTCAAAATGATGATGGCCGGCAAGGCCCTGTACGGCCCCGGGGTGCAGGCGTTGCGCGCCGCCATGAATGCCCCCGACGCCGCGCCCGCGGCCCGTCGCGGCAGCCGCCGCGAGCTCGACCTGATGGGCGAGTACATCGAGCGCATCGTGGGCGACGTCAAGCTGGCGCGCCCCCTCAAAATCGCCATCGACTGCGGCAACGGCGTGGCCGGGGCGGTGGCGCCGCAACTGTTCCGGGCCCTGGGCTGCCAGGTCGACGAGCTGTATTGCGAAGTCGACGGCACCTTTCCCAACCACCACCCCGACCCGGCCGACCCCCACAACCTGCAAGACCTCATCGACCACCTGGCGCGCACCGACTGCGAAATCGGCCTGGCCTTCGACGGCGACGGCGACCGGCTGGGCGTGGTCACCAAGTCCGGGCAGATCATCTGGCCCGACCGCCAGCTGATCCTGTTCGCGCGCGACGTGCTGCAGCGCTGTCCCGGCGCCACCATCATCTACGACGTCAAGTGCAGCCGCCACGTGGGCCTGGCCGTGCAGGAAGCCGGCGGGCAGCCCCTGATGTGGCAAACCGGGCATTCGCTCGTGAAAGCCAAGCTGGCCGAGACCGGCGCGCCGCTGGCTGGCGAGATGAGCGGCCACATTTTCTTCAAAGAACGCTGGTACGGCTTCGACGACGGCCTGTATACCGGCGCGCGCCTGCTTGAAATCGTGTCGCGCCAGGCCAACCCGTCGCAACTGCTCGAAGCCTTGCCACAGGCTCTGTCCACGCCCGAACTCAAGCTCGAAATGGCCGAAGGCGAGCCCTACGCGCTGGTGCGGGCATTGCAGAAACAAGGCAAGTTCGACGACGCCCTGCGCGTGGTCACCATCGACGGCGTGCGCGCCGAATATGCCGACGGCTTCGGCCTGGCGCGCGCCTCTAACACCACGCCGGTGGTGGTGCTGCGCTTCGAGGCCGACACGCCCGAGGCGCTGGCGCGCATCCAGGACGACTTCCGCGGGCAACTGCTGCGCCTCGCCCCTGGCGCGGCCCTGCCCTTCTGACCTTTTACGCGTTCGACCATGGCCAATTACCTGCCGTCCAGTCCCGCGTGGCTGGCGTTTTCCCAGGCGGCGAAAAGCGCCTCGCGCGGCGGCGAGCGCCTGCGCATCATCGAGGCGGCCGGCCTGCGCGTCGACCTCACCGCCCAGCCCCAATCCGATTCGCTGGACAATGCCGCGCAAGACCTGCTGGCGCAGCAGAACTTCGACGCCGCGCGCGCCCAGCTGTACGACGGCGGCGAAGCCAACTGGACCGAACGGCGACCCGCCTGGCACACCGCGCTGCGCGCCGACAACCCGCCGCCGGCGGTGGCCCAGGACATCCTGGCCGAACGCGAGCGCGTGCGGCGCTTCGTGCGCGAGCTCGACCAATCCCTGGCCTACGACTGCGTGCTGCACCTGGGCATCGGCGGCAGCGACTGGGGCCCGCGCATGGTGACGCGCGCATTGCGGCACGGCGGCCTGCGCCGCAATATCCAGTTCGCCTCGAACGTCGATTCGCACGCCGTCGCCGACGCCATCGGCCAACTCGACCCGCGCCGCACGCTGGTCATTGTTGCCTCGAAATCGTTCACCACCACCGAACCCCTGGCCAACGCCGAAGTCGCCATGAACTGGCTGCGCGATGCCGGCGTGGCCGATCCCATCAAGCACGTGGTGGCGGTTACCGCCAATGTCGACGCGGCGCTCGATTTCGGCATCTCGCCCGACCGCGTATTCCGCTTCTGGGACTGGGTGGGAGGCCGCTATTCGCTGTGGTCGGCCATCGGCCTGCCTATCGCGCTGGCGCTGGGCAACGAGGCGCTCGACCAGTTGCTGGCCGGCGCCGCCGCCATGGACCAGCATTTCCTGCAGGCGCCGCTGCGCAAGAATGCGCCACTGCAAATGGCCCTGGCTGGCCTGGCCAACCGCAGCGTGCTGGGTTATGCCACGCTGGCGATCACCCCGTACGATTCGCGCCTGATGCACCTGGTGCCATGGGCCCAGCAGCTCGAAATGGAATCGCTGGGCAAGGTGGCCTCGCGCGACGGCACGCCGGTGGGCGTGCCCACCGGCCCGGTCGTCTGGGGCATGCCGGGCACCGACTGCCAACACACGTTCTTCCAGTGGCTGCACCAGGACACCACCGGCGCGCCGGTCGACTTCATCGTGTGCGAACGGCCCGACCACGCCTATGCGCGGCACCACAACATGCTGATCGCCAATTGCCTGGCCCAGCGCTCGGCCCTGCTGCGCGGCAAATCGTACGAAGACATCCTGCAGGAAATCCGCGAGCACGAGCCCGACCTGCAACGCGCCGAAGTGCTGGCGCGCCATCGCGTCCATCCAGGCGGGCGGCCGTCGAACCTTATCGTGCTGCCGCGCCTGGACGCCTATTCGCTGGGCGCCCTGCTGGCACTATACGAGCACAAGGTGTTTGCACAGGGCGTGCTGTGGGGCATCAACCCTTTCGACCAATGGGGCGTGGAATTCGGCAAGCTGCTGGCCAAGCGCATCATCCGCGAGCTCGACGCGCCGTCGGCCGATACTTCCGGCGACCAGGACCCCTCCACCCGCTACTGGATCGATTCGCTGTCGCGGCGCTAAGCCACATCGCGCAGCGCCGGGCCTCATCGGCCCCCATGCCTCGTTCTACCCCGCTATACCCGCTATGCCCCTAGGGCTGGCGCATCGCCAGCAGCAGGCCGCGATAGATATCCAGATGCTGACGGCACACGTCGTCGACGTCGAACTCGCGTTCGGCCAGGCGCCGGCCCGCCTGGCCCATCTGCTGCCGCAGCGCCGCATCGGCCGCCAGGCGTTCGATGGCATCGGCCAGGGCCGCCGCGTCGCGCGGCGGCACCAGCAGGCCGGTCTCGCCGGGCTCGATGGCGTCGCGGCAACCCGGCACATCGGTGGTCACCACCGCGCGGCCGCAGGCCGCGGCCTCGATCAGCGAGCGGGGCAACCCTTCACGGTAGGAAGGCAGCACCGCAATATGCGACGCCGCGTATAGCGCGGCAATGTCGCTGCGTTCGCCCAGCGCCTCGATGCACCCTTCGCGCCGCCAGCCGTCGACATCGGCCTGCGACACCGACGCCGGATTGCCGGGGTCGACGCCGCCGGCCAGCAACATGCGCACGGCGGCCCCGCGGCTGCGCAGCAGACGCGCGGCCTCCACGAATTCCAGCACGCCCTTGTCGCGCAGCAGGCGCGCCACCATCAGCGCGGCCACCGGCGGCGGCGGCTCGGCCAGCGCCGGATAATCGGCCAGGTCGACGCCCGAACCGCGGATCATCACGGCCTGTTCCGGGCGCGCCGCCCCCAGGCCGCACAGCACCGCGCGATCGTTGGTGTTCTGGAACACGATGCGGCTGTTGCGATGGCCCAGCGCCAGGCGGTACAGCGCGGCCACCACTTGCCGCACCAGCGCCGCGCGGGCGCCGCGCGCCACGAATACGAAACCCAGGCCGGAAATGGCCGACACCATGGCCGGCACGCGCGCCAACCGCGCCGCGATGCCGCCATACAACACGGGCTTGATGGTGACCAGATGCACCAGCGCCGGACGCAACCGGCGAAACAGGCGGTAAAGCGCCCACACCGTGCGCAGCTCCTGCAGCGGGTGCTTGCCGCTGCGTGTCATGGGAATGGCATGGTGCGCCAGGCCGTGGGCGGTGATGCGAGGCACACTGTCGCCCGCCATGGTGGCCACATGCACGTCATAGCCGGCACGCTGCGCGGCCAGCGCCAGCGGCAGCCGATGCGACAGGAAGAACGCGGGATTGTTCACCACGAACAGCAGGCGCGGAGCGGCGGCGGAAGTCATGCGCGGGCTCCGGCAATGCGGCGCCACAGGGCCTCGTAGGCCGTCACCATGTGCGCCAGGTCGAATTCCGCCAGCACGCGCGCCCGGCCCGGTGCGCCAACCGCCTCGCGGCCGCGCGCGGCGATGTCGTCCAGTGCGGCGGCCACGCCTTGCGCCAGCGCCTCGGGCTGCTCGGGCGGCACCACCGGAGCCGTCGCCCCGACTATGTGCGCCGCGTCGCCCACGTTCGTCACCACGCAGGGGGTGCCGCAAGCCAAGGCCTCGGCCACGACATTGGGAAAGCCTTCGGCGCAGCTCGACAACACATGCAGGTCCAGCGCATTCATCACGGCCGGCACGTCGTCGCTGGGGCCGGCCAGCAGAATGCGGCCTCGCAGTCCCAGGTTGTCGATCAGCGCCATCAGGTCGGCATTGCCGGGCGACATGCCGCGGCCGATCAGCACGCACTGCAGGCCGCGATCGCGCCCGCCGCGCGTCAGGGACGCTACCGCGCCCAGCAGGTTGGCGTGATCTTTCAGGGGATCCCAGCGGGCCACGCAGCCGACCAGCGGCGTGCCCTCGGCAACCTGCCACAGCTCGCGCATGCGCCGGCCAGCCGCGGCATCGGGCTGGTAGCGCGACAAATCGTAGCCGTTGGCGATCACCACCAGGCGGTCGGCGCGGTAGCCATATTGCCGGTGCCGCACGGCGGAATCGCGCGCGGCGCACACAATAGCCGCGGGCAGGCGGCCCGACAGCAAGGCGCACAGCTTTAGCACCAGGCGCGCCGAACGGCTGCTGCGTTGCAGGTGGGCGCCGGAATTGCGTATGCCCCATGCCAGCGCCCGCACGCCCGCCAGGCGCGCCGCAAGCCCGCCAATCAGGTCGGCGTGGTACATCCAGGTCTGCACCGCGTCGGGCCGCTCGCGCGCCAGCAACCGGCGCAACGCCAGGAAGCCGTCGAGCGTCAGGCGCCCGCGCGGCATGCCCAGCGCATGCACGGCAACGCCGGCGTTGCGCAAGCGCGCGCCGTACACGCCCTCATCGGTCAACGACACGATGCTGTGGCGCACGCGCTGGTCCGGGTACGTGGCCAGGCGGAACAATACCGATTCGGCGCCGCCCTGCCCCAGGCCGGTGATAACGTGTGTCACGCGCAGAATGGCCGGCAGCGTCATGCCTTGCCCCGCACCGCGTCGAACAGCGTGTCCCATTCGGCCAGCACCGCCGGCAAGGCATAGCGGCGCCGCACCGACGCGGCCGCGCGCGCGCCGAGGTCGCGCCGCAGATCGGGATCGGCCAATACGCGCCGCAGGGCCTCGCGCAGTTGTGCCTGGTCGCCCGCCGGCACCAGCACGGCGTCCTGGCCGTCGCGGGTCATTTCACGGGGGCCGCTGGGGCAGTCGAACGCCACGCAGGGCAGCCCCAACGCCATGGCTTCCAGCAGCACATTGGGAAACCCCTCGACCGCCGAGCTGAGCACGAAGGCATGGCCCCTGGCGAGTTCGTCCCAGGGCTCGCCGGTGCGCCCCGGCAACTGCACCCGCGCCTGCAGGCCTGCGGCATCGATGCGCGCCTGCAGGTCTTCGCGCAAGGGACCTTCGCCCCATATCCACAGATCCCAGTCGGAAAAATCGGCCGCCAGCCCGGCGTACGCGTCCACCAGCAAATCGAACTGCTTGGCGGGCGCCAGGCGGCCCATAGCCAGCAGGCGCCTGCGCGGCGCGGGCGACTGGGCGTCGACCAGCGGCGCTTCCAGCAACTCGGGCGGCAGCGGATTGGGAATGACCTTCAACTGCTTGATGCCCGGCACCTGGCAGGCAAAGGGCTCGACGGTATCTTCGGCCTGCACCGTCACCATGTCGGCACGTGGATAAAACAGCCGGCGCAGCGCGCGCCACACTTTGCCGGTGCTGCGCTCGGCCACCGGGTTGGTGCGCTCGCACACGATCAACGGCACGCCAAGGCCGCGCGTGGCCAGGATGGCGGCCACGTTGACGTTGGTCAGGAACGACACCACCACGTCGGGATTCTTTTCGCGGATCAGCGCTCGCAGGGCGCGCAGGCGCTGCCAGGCAGCCAGCGGCCCCGAGGCCCGCGTGCCGGCCCGGTCGGCCAGCCAGACCAGGTCCACGGCGTCGGACAGCGGATAAAAACACGTTCCCTTGGAAGAATACGTCGGCACCAGGGTCACGGTGTCGCCGCGATCGGTCCAGGCATTGACCAGCGTGGCGGCGACCCGTTCGGCGCCGCCCGCGTGCATGGAACTGACCAGCAGCAGTATCTTCATGTACCAGTATCCTGTTCGCCGGCCATGCCGGCGTGATAGCGGTCCAGCCAGGCCTGCATCATCAGCACGCCCCACAGGCGGCTGTCCCAGTTGCGGTGGCCAGACACATGTTCGCGCCATTTGCGCACAATGGGTTCGGGTTCGAACCAGCCTTCCTGCCGCAGGCGGGCCGGGTCGAGCAAGGCTTCGGCCCAGTCGCGCAGCGGCCCGCGCAGCCAGCCAGCCAGCGGCACGGCGAAGCCGCGCTTGGGGCGGTCGACCAGCGCCTGGGGCACATGGCGGTACAGCACCTGGCGCAACAGCCATTTGCCGGTATCGCCACGCACCTTGTATTCGAAAGGCAATTGCCAGGCGAACTCGTACACGCGGTGGTCCAGCAGAGGCACCCGCGTCTCCAGGCTGACCGCCATGGCGGCGCGATCGACCTTCACCAGGATGTCGTCGGGCAGGTAGGTGACCGCGTCGAGCTTCATCATCACATCGAAGGCCGTGCCGTCCATCGGCTGCTCGAACAGCGACGGCGGCTCGACGCCGCCCTTGACCACGCGGCCCGGGTCGCCCCAGTACGACACGAACAGGCGGTAGAAGTCGCCGCGCGTGTCGGCGCGCAACATCTCGCCAAACTTGGCCACCTTGCCGCGCCATGCGCCGCGGCCCGGCAGCGCGCCCGATGCGCCCAGCAGCGCGCCCAGCGCATGGCGCGCCGGGCCCGGCATGCGCTCGCACTGGCGCCACCAGTCGCGCACGCGGAAATAACGCGAATAACCGCCGAACAATTCATCGCCGCCATCGCCCGACAGCGCCACGGTAACGTGCTGGCGCGCCATACGCGTGACCAGCGAGGTGGGAATCTGCGACGAGTCGGCAAACGGCTCGTCGTACATATCGGCCAGCGTGGGCACTACGGCCAGCGCGTCATCGGCCGTGACGTAGAGTTCGGTGTGCTCGGTGCCCAGGTGCCGCGCCACCGCTTTGGCATGCTCGGCCTCGTTGTAGCCTTTTTCGTGAAAGCCGATGGCGAAGGTGCGCACCGGTTGCCGGCTTTGCGCCTGCATCAGCGCCACGATGGTCGAAGAATCGATGCCGCCCGACAGGAACGCGCCCAGGCTGACGTCCGACAGCATCTGGCCGCCCACCGCCTGCGACAACAGCGCCTCCAGCGCGTCGGCGGCCTGCGCGTCCGAGCCGAAGCTGCGCGGCGCCTGCAGACCCTGGTCGGCGGCCTGCAGGGCCGACCAGTACACGCGCGGCTGCGCCAGGCGGCGGCCGCGCATGTCGGCCTCGGAGATCTCCAGCCAGGTGCCAGGCGGCAGCTTGGCGATGCCTTCATAAATGGACTGCGGCGCGGGAATGTAGTTGTGGCGCATCAGCGAGGCCAGTGCGGCCCGGCTGAGCTCGCGCCCGAAGCCCGGAATAGGCATCAGACCTTTCAGTTCCGAGGCAAACACGAAATTGGCGCCGCTGTAGCCGTAATACAGCGGCTTCTCGCCCATGCGGTCGCGCGCCAGCGTCAGCGTGCGGCGCTGACGGTCCCATAGCGCGATGGCATACATGCCCACGGCCGCCTGCAGCGTGGCCTCGACGCCCAGCGCCGCAAAGCCCGCCAGCACGGTCTCGGTATCGGAATGCCCGCGCCAGTCCGGCGCCTGCCCGGCCTGCTCCAGACGCTCGCGCAGCGCCATGTGGTTGTAGATTTCGCCGTTGAGCACCAGCACGTAGCGCCCGCAGGCCGACACCATGGGCTGGTGTCCGGCCTCGGTAAGGTCCAGGATGGCCAGGCGCACATGGGCCAGCGCCAGGTCGGCGCCGGAGTCTTCCCATAGCCCCTGGCTGTCGGGGCCGCGATGGCGTATGCGCCGGCAGCTATCGGCCAACACTTGCGCCTTGTCTTGCAAAGGCCCCCAGATTCCGACTATTCCGCACATGATCGTGTCTTCCGCGCTTGTGTGAGTTATGCCGGGCCAGGCTTGCCAGGCCCCGGCTTGCGCACGTCGTCAAAAATTTCCTGCCACAGGCCCAACACGCGCTGGGCCGAAAACCGCTCGCGCGCGTCGATGGCGCGCGCCGACAGGGCCTGGCGGGCGGCGGCGTCGTCCATCAGCGCCGACAGCGCCGCGGCCAGGGCCGGCACATCGCCATTGGGCCGCACCAGCACGCCGTCGATGCCGTCGCGCACCACTTCGCGCGGCCCCGTATCGCAATCGAAACATACCGCGGGCAGGCCGCTGGCCAGCGATTCCAGCAATGTATTGGACAAGCCTTCGAAACGCGAGCTCAGCACGTACAGGTCGGACTCGCGGTACCAGTCGCCCACGTTGCCGACCCGCCCGGGCATCGTCACCCGCTCCTGCAGGCCGGCGGCATCGATCTGCGCCTGCAGGCGCCGCCGCTCATCGCCTTCGCCCAGGATGACCAGGTCCCAGTCGGGATGCTGGCCGGCAATCCGGGCATAGGCCTGGATCAGCAGGTCGAAGCCCTTGTCGGGGTGCAGGCGGCCCACCGCCAGCAGGCGCCGCCGCTCGCCGGCGGGCGGCGGCGGCAACATCGGTTCGCCGCTTGCCAGCGGCCAATGCACGGGGTTGGGAATAACGGCCAGCCGCGAACCGGGCACGTGGCGCGCCAGCCAGTCGGCCGTGCCGCGCGTCAGCGCCACAACCCGCGCGGCGCGCGGATAAGTCAGGCGCCGCAGGCGCTGCCACAGGCCCGACAGCGCCTGCGACGGCGGATGAGTGTGCTCGGTGGCGATGACCCGGCACGGCAGCCCGCGCGCGGCCAGCACCGCCAGCACCGAAGCGGTGGTCATCATGCCCAGCACGATGTCGGGCCGGAAGCTGCGCAGCACGCGGCGCAGGGCGCGCACACGCCGCACGTTGGCCAATATGCCGCGCAGCCCGCCGCCCGCGCCTTCCGTGTGCAGAATCTCGCGCCGCACGGCCGGATGCAGCGCGTAAGCGTCGCCCGACGCATCGGCCTGCGTCACCAGCATGACCTGCCACCCCGCCGCGGCCCAATGCGCGGTCAGGTCGGCGGCCACGCGCTCGGCGCCGCCGCCATGCAGCGAATGAATGAAGACCAGAACGCGCGGCGGGTCATGGCGCGTGTCCATCAGGGGGTCTCCCGGGGCGGGGCCGGTTCGTGGGGCCGCCAGGCCACCATGACATAGCAGGCGAACGACAGCGCGTACATCAGGCTGGTGGCCAGCATGATGCCGGCGGTGCCCATGCGCGGCGCCAGCATGGCGTTCAGCACAACCTTCAACAGGAAGTTGGCCACGGCGATCAGGGCCATGACGCGATAGCGGTTCTGGCTGGCCAGCAGCTGCACCAGAATCAGCACGCCAAAATAGAACGGCAACTGCAACAGGCCCCAGCGCAACACCTGCGCCACGGCCTGCGTGTTCTCGGCGGTGAACGCGCCGCGCTCGAACAGCACTCCCACGCCCCACGGCGCCAGTACCCAGGCCACGGCCACGGCGGCGGCGCCGGCGCCCATCATCAGCACCGACCACTTCAACGCCATGGAGCGAGCGCGCGCCGCGTCGCCGCGGCTTTGCACGTCGGCCAGCACGGGCAGCGCGGCGCGCCCCACCGATACCGCGCCAATGCCCAGCAGCAGCGACAGCAGGCGGCTGGCATAGCCCAGTGTGGCGTTGGCGTTGTCGCCCAGGTTGGCGGCGGTGTATTGGTCGAGCGGCCCGACAAAGCTCATGGCCACCTGGCCCACCAGCATGATGCCGGCCGCGCTCATAAGCTCAGGCCAGTGCGGCGAGGTCAGCGACAAGCGCGGCGCCCCCCAGAAGCCGCCATCGGCGCGGGCGGCCAGCCAGGCCAGCCACGCGGCCTGGATGGCGTAGCCCACCAGGGTGCCCCACAGCAGCGGGCCGACGTCGTCGGCCGACACTGCCGCCAGCATCACCCACGCCAGGGTGGTGACGGCCGGCATACTGTCGAGCAGTGTATTGACATGGCGCTCGTGCGCGCGCAGCCGCGCGCCGCTGATGCCCGCGATCAACAGCAGCACAGTGACGGGCACGAAGGCATAGAGCAGTTGCGTGCTCATGGCCGCCACCGGGCCCGACAAGCCGCTGCCCAGCCACTGCAGCACCCAGGGCCACGCCAGCGCCGTCAGCGCGGCAAGCACCAGGCCGCCCGCCAGCACCGCCCCCTGCAGCTCGCGCACGAACAGGTCGCGCTCGTGTCCGCCCGTGCGCCGCAGGCGCACCAGCACCGGGATCAGCACCACCCCCAGCACGCCGACAATGGTGACCGGCAGCCAGTTGGCCATGGTCATGGTGAACTGGTAGGCATCGACGGCGTCGCTGATGCCGTACCGGTACGCCACGGCCATTTCTTTTATGGCGCCGGCGGCCTTGCCCAGCACCAGGAAGACCGCGACCCGGAATGCCCCCCTGAAAATGCGCTGGTGGTCGGGGTGGATCGCGTTGAGCCTGCGGATGAGCGCTTTCAATGTTGCCTTGGGCAGAGACGATTCAACGCAGGAACCGGATATACCAGGGCATGGCGGTTTGCAGCCCGCGCAGGATGTCGTAGGCCGGCTGGTAGCCCAGCAGCTTACCCCCCTTGGCTATGTCGGCCTGCGAATGGCGCACGTCGCCCGCGCGGAAATCGGCATATACCGGCGGTTTGTCGTAGCGCACGCCCTCGCCGCCCAGCGTCTGGGCCAGGAACTTGTACAGCTGGTTGAGCGTGGTGCGGCCGCCGTACGCCACGTTGTAGACCTGGTTCACGCCCTCTTCGGGGGCCAGCGCGCCCAGCAGGTTCGCCTGTACCGCGTTTTCAACAAAGCAGAAATCGCGGCTGGTTTCGCCGTCGCCATTGATGACCACGTCGTCGCCGCGGATCATGGCGGCCGTCCATTTGGGGATCACCGCCGCGTAGGCGCCTTCCGGGTCCTGGCGCTTGCCGAACACGTTGAAGTAGCGCAACCCCACGCTGGCCAGGCCGTACGAACGCGCGAACACGTCGGCGTAGAGCTCGTTGACGTACTTGGTCACGGCGTACGGCGACAGCGGCTTGCCGATGGTGTCTTCGACCTTGGGCAGCCCGGGATGGTCGCCGTAGGTGGAGCTGGACGCGGCATAGACGAAGGTCTTGACCTTGGCGTCGCGCGCGGCCACCAACATGTTCAGGAAGCCGCCGATATTGACATCGTTGGTGGTGATCGGGTCGTTCAGCGAGCGCGGCACCGAGCCCAGCGCGGCCTGGTGCAGCACGTGGTCGACGCCTTCGGCGGCCCGCTGGCACGCAGCCAGGTCGCGGATATCGCCTTCCACGAAGGTAAAGCGCGCCCACTGGGCAGGCTCGACCGAATTGCGGACTTCATCCAGGTTGTGCCGGTGCCCGGTGGCGAAGTTGTCCAGGCCCACCACGGTCTGGTCGAGCTTGAGCAGGGTTTCAAGCAGGTTCGACCCGATGAATCCGGCGCAGCCGGTCACCAGCCACTTGCGGGGCGCCTGGCGCAGTTCCTGCTGGATGCGTTGGTAGCGATCGGTCATGCAAACTCCTTACAGGCGCAGGTCGGATTCGTCGGACGACAGCACGTACTTCAGGTCGTACAGCACGTGTTGGGCCTTGCCCAGCTTGCGGATCGCGGCCGCGCCCATTTCTACGAACTGGTGATGCGAAACCGCCAGGATGATGGCGTCGTACTTGCCGGCCTCGGGCTGGGCCACCGGCGTAATGTCGTATTCGTGGCGGGCCTCTTCAGGGTCGACCCAGGGGTCGTAGACATCCACGTCGACGTTGTATTCGCCCAGCTCGTTCACGATGTCCACCACCCGCGTATTGCGCAGGTCGGGGCAGTTTTCCTTGAAGGTCAGGCCCATGACCAGCACGCGCGCGCCCTGCACGTGGATGCGCTGCTTGGTCATGCACTTCACCAGCTGCGACACCACATAGCTGCCCATGGAGTCGTTCAGGCGGCGGCCCGCCAGGATGATTTCGGGGTGATAGCCGATGGCCTGCGCCTTGTGGGTCAGGTAGTAGGGATCGACGCCAATGCAGTGCCCGCCCACCAGGCCGGGGCGGAACGGCAGGAAGTTCCACTTGGTTCCGGCCGCCTGCAGCACGGCTTCGGTATCGATACCCATCTTGTTGAAGATCAGGGCCAGCTCGTTGATGAGCGCGATGTTCACGTCGCGCTGCGTGTTCTCGATGACCTTGGCGGCCTCGGCCACGCGGATGCTCGACGCCTTGTGGGTGCCGGCCGTGATGATTTCGTTGTACAGCGTATCGACCAGGTCGGCGACTTCGGGCGTCGAGCCCGAGGTGACCTTCTTGATGGTATTGACGCGGTGCGCCTTGTCGCCCGGATTGATGCGCTCGGGGCTGTAGCCGGCGTAGAAATCTTCGTTGAACTTCAGGCCCGAAACGCGCTCGAGCACCGGCACGCAGTCTTCTTCAGTGGCGCCCGGATACACGGTGGACTCGTAGATGACGATGTCGCCGCGCTTGAGCACCGCGCCGATGGTCTCGCTGGCCTTGACCAGCGGCGTCAGGTCGGGTTGCTTGTAGTCGTCGATGGGCGTGGGCACGGTAACGATGTACACGTTGGCCTTGGCCAATTCGGCGCGGTCGGCGGTGTAGGTCAGGTGCTTGGCTTCGGCCAGCTCCGCGTCGTCGACCTCCAGCGTGTGGTCATGCCCCGCCTTCAGGGCGTCGATGCGCTTGACGTTGATGTCGAAACCGATCACCGGACGCTTCTTGCCGAACTCCACGGCCAGTGGCAGCCCGACATAACCGAGTCCGACCACGGCAAGTTTTACCTCATCGATACGCAAGATAGCTCTCCCTTTGCCGCGTTGAACTCACGGCACTTGAAATAAGGAACAGGGGAATTGTAACGACGGCCCCTCGACCCGTCGCGGGGCCTTCCGAACAGGATTGTCAGTGGGTGCGCGGCAACAGCAACCAACCCGGCCGGCGCCATGACACCAGCCGCACATACAGCCAGATGTACGCCGCGGCGAACACCAGCAGGCTCAGGGTGAGGATCCAGGGGTTGTCCCACCAGATCGTGGCCGGCACCAGGCCGATCAGCGCCAGCACCCACATATAGGGCGAGGCCAGCGCATTGCACAGCGCCGGCACCGCATGGCGGCGGCCGCGGCTGAAGGTGACGCGCACCAGCCGCCGGAACACCAGTTGGTGCAAGTGCAGGGCATCGGGCTGGTCGACCGGCACGCCGCGCTTGAAGCGGCGCCGCCAGATGGAAAATCCGGTTTCGAAAACGGGGTAGAACAGCACCGCGAGCGCGTAGAACGGCGACACCGACGGATTGCGCACCACCAGCAGCACCGCCAGTTCGGCCAGCATGAAGCCCAGGAAATACGCGCCGCCGTCGCCCAGGAACACGCGGCCGAACGGGAAATTCCAGACCAGGAAGCCCAGGGTGGCCGACGCCAGCGCGGCAGCGATCATGGAAATAGGCATGTCGCCCACCTGCAGCGCCACCAGCGCGATAGACACGGCCATCAGCGTGGCCACCATACCCGCCAGGCCGTTCATGCCATCGACGATGTTCAGGGCGTGCGTACAGCCGCCCACCGCGAACATGGTGAACAGCAGCGAAATGGGCCAGAACGCCAGCACCCAGTCGACCGGGCCGATGCCCACGCGGCTGACGCCGCCCAGCAGCCACCACGCAATGGCGGCCGACAGAAAGGCGGCGAGCAGGCGCTTGCTGGCGCCGATGTCTTTGGTAATGTCTTCGAGCAGGCCGGCCACGAACACCGGCAGCACGGCCACGAACAACGCCGGCCACAGCCAGGTAAGGGTCATGTTGCTGGGGCCCAGCACCAGCAGGCCCGCCAGCGAGCCGGCCAGCACGGCCAGCCCGCCCACACGAGGCGTGGCGCGCGTATGCGAGGCTTGGGGCTTGCTGAGGTCGCTGTCGCCGGTGAAGGCGCCATGCCAACGTTCGGACGCCACGATGAGTCCCCCCACCATGAACGCCACCACGCAGATGTACAGCCAGGTCACGGAAGCACCTTAGTTGGGTGATTTTTCATGAAGCACATCATTATCGAGAGCGCGTGTAACGGCCTTATATGCGAGACCTGTACAAGTGCAAGCCTGCCCCACAGAACGTAACCAGAGGCCTGGCCACCCGCCCGCACTGGCGTGCGCAGAAAATCATTGTAATTCTTTCCGCGCCGTCGCAAGGGGCATTTTTAAGGGTAAACACTAGGACAACCTGCCCCTTGGAATCGAGCCGACCGGCCTGCGCCTTAAATATCAGGGACGCATGGCGTTCATGCCAAAAAAAAGCCCGAGATCTTGCGATCTCGGGCTAAATCCACCAAAGGAGGAGGGTGGAGGAGACAACCGGGGCATGTTGGGGTGAACACTGCTTCAGGTTCTACCGCTACGCTTCGGGGTTTGCACCGCACCGACTGCGTTTTCAACATCCATGACTGAATCGTAGCGCATTGTTTTGTGCGATGCAAGAAATTTTTTTGGGCCAGTGAGTCAAATACGCGCGGGTTGTGGCTTTGCCGCAATACCGGCTCAAAAGCAGCGCCAGCATTGGCTTCACGTTGCAGAGGGTTTTTGCCAAAAGGGTAAACCCTTGCGGGCTTACCCCTATATTTTTCAATAACTTAGCTCGGTCGCTCTGAGGTATTCCGGCTTTGGGGCGGATCAAAATGGTGCAATGCACCAAGTTTTGCCCCAGCCAGAGGCAAGGTCAGATCCAGTACGCCGTGGAAGTCATGAGGCGCGACATGGCGCGCATGGCGCCACGCACCGGGGCGGGCAACGGCACGCCGCCCGCGCGCTCGGCGCTGGCGCGGTGCTGGGCTTCGTCGTCTTTCATCTGGCTGACGATTTGGCGCGAGCGCTGATCGGCCTCGGGCAGGCTGCGCAGGTGGCCATCGAGGTGGGCCTCGACCTGGCGTTCGGTTTCGGCCATGAAGCCCAGATTGCGCGCGGTGCCGGCGCAGCTGGCCAGCACCCCCAGCGTGAACGAACCCGCATACCACAGGGGGTTGAGCAGGCTGGGCCGGCTGCCCAGTTCTTCGAGCCGCCGGCCGCACCAGGCCAGGTGGTCGACTTCTTCGGCGGCGGCATGCAGCAGCAGCTCGCGCACGGGAGCCTCGCGGCATGCCGCGGCCTGCCCGCGGTAAAGCGCCTGGGCGCAGACTTCACCCACGTGGTTCACGCGCATCAGCCCGGCGGCATGGCGCTTTTGCTGGTCGGACAGCGGCGGCACGGGCTCGGCCGCGCTGGCAGGGTATGGCCGTGCGGATGAGGCCGCGCCCGACAGCACGCGCAGCGCGCGGTCGACTTCAGCAAACAGCGGATCGAGCGGGCCGCGCCGGCGCGAGAAAGGCGTGAAACCGGAAGACGTAGAGGCAACGGACATGGAGGGCTCCTGGGTGGGGTCCCCACCCTGCTGGACGGCGGGGTTCTCCATCGGGAATTGTACGCAACAGGTATCATCGGAACTTGTCTGCGCTCAACGCTCAAGGAACCCTCATGGACTGCACGATCAACTGGGGCGGCCCCGATGGCATGCTCTTCGTGGCCACCACCGGCAGCGGCCACGTCGCCACCATGGATGGCGCCGTCGACGGCGGCGGCCACAACCTGGCGCCCCGCCCCATGGAACTGCTGCTGGCCGGCACCGGCGGCTGCACCGCCTATGACGTGGTGCTGATCCTCAAGCGCGGCCGCCATGCGGTCGCGGGCTGCAGCGTCAAGCTGTCGGCCGACCGCGCCGACACCGACCCCAAGGTGTTCACGCGCATCCACTTCGCCTTCACCGTCACCGGCAAGAACCTGCCGCGCGCCGCCGTCGAACGCGCGGTGCAGTTGTCGCACGAAAAATACTGCTCGGCTTCGGCCATGCTTGAAAAAACCGCCGAACTGACGTTCTCGGTGGACATCGTCGATACCCAGGAAACCCAGGCCGCCTGATCCGGGCCCGGCCATGCCCGCCGCGGCGGGCGCGTCACCATGAAACAATACCTCTCGCTCATCCAATCGATTCTCGACCACGGCTCGTGGCAGGAAAACCGCACTGGCATCCGCACGTTGTCCCTGCCCGGCGCGGCGCTGCGCTTTGACCTGCAGCAGGGCTTTCCCGCGGTCACAACCAAAAAACTGGCTTTCAAATCGGCGGTGGGCGAACTGGTGGGGTTCATGCGCGGCGCGCGCAGCGCCGCCGATTTCCGTGCGCTGGGCTGCAAAGTGTGGGACCAGAACGCCAACGAAAACGCCAATTGGCTGGCCAACCCGTATCGCGAAGGGCCCGACGACCTGGGGCCCGTTTATGGCGTGCAATGGCGCCGCTGGCCAGCCTACAAGCTGCTGCCGCTGGCCAACGATGCGCAGATCCGCGACGCTCTCGGCCGCGGCTACGCGCAAGTGGCGCAACTCGACGAGAACGGCGCGCCGCACGTGCTGCTGTACAAGGCAGTAGACCAACTGCGCCAGTGCCTGGACACCATCCACAGCAACCCGCAAGACCGCCGCATCCTGTTCCATGGCTGGAACTGGGCGCAGATCGAAGAAATGGCGCTGCCGCCCTGCCATCTGCTGTATCAGTTCCTGCCCAACGCCACCACGCGCGAAATCTCGCTGTGCCTGTATATACGCTCGAACGACGTGGGGCTGGGCACGCCGTTCAACCTGACCGAAGGCGCGGCCCTGCTGCACCTGGTGGGCCGGCTGACCGGCTACACCCCGCGCTGGTTCTCGTACTTCATCGGCGATGCGCACATCTACGAAAACCACTTGCCGATGCTGCGCGAACAACTCACGCGCGAGCCCTACGAAGCGCCGCGCCTGGTGCTGTCCGACCGCATTCCCGACTACGCGGTCACCGGGCGCTACGAACCACAATGGCTGGAGCAGGTTGAACCCACAGACTTCGCGCTGGAAGGTTATCAGCACCATCCGGCCCTGACCGCGCCGATGGCGGTATGACATCCGCGTCCGGCATCGCAACTCTCCAGAATCCGCTCATGTCCGCCCCGCCCCGCCTGACCCTGGTCGTTGCCTATTCCGATAACCGCGTCATCGGGCGCGACAACACCCTGCCCTGGAAGTTGCCCGGCGACCTGGCGCACTTCAAGCGCACCACGCTGGGCAGCCCCATTATCATGGGCCGCAAGACCTGGGAATCGCTGGGGCGGCCGCTGCCCGGGCGCACCAACGTGGTCATCAGCCGCAACCTGCGCTACGCCGCGCCGGGCGCCACAGTGGTGCCCACACTGCAGGCCGCCGTCGAGGCCTGTGGCGACGCCCCCGACGCCTATGTCATTGGCGGTGCCCAGATCTACGCGCAGGCGCTGCCGCTGGCGGCCCGCGTCATCGCCACCGAAGTGCACGCGCACGTCGAGGGCGATGCCTTCTTTCCCTACCTGCCCTCGTTCGCATGGCGCGAGGCCTCGCGCCAGCCGCAACCCGCCGAGAACGGCTACGACTACGACTTCGTCGTCTACGAACGCCAGGCCTGAGCCGCGCGGCCGGCATCGCGCAAGAAGCTCCACAGCTGCGGCGCCTGCGAATACGCCACGTTAAAGCGTATCCAGGGCACGTCCTGCTCGGCCGGGTCGAAATACGAACCGGGCGCCAGCCAGATGCCGTCGCGCAACGCCAGCTCGGCCAGCGCGTTGGCGCCGCCGGCGTGCCGGGGCAGGCTGGCCCACACGAACAACCCGGCTTGCGGCCGCGTCCACACCCGCATGCCCAGTTCATCCATGCGTTGCCCGACGTGGGCATGGGCCTGCGCCAGGCGCTCGCGCGTGCGCACGATGTGGGCCCGGTAGCGCCCCTCCCGGATCACCTGGTGCACCACCCGCTCCATGATTTCGGGCGAGGTCAGCCCCACGGCCATCTTGGTGCGGGCGATGTCGCGCATCAGGTCGCGATGCGCCGCCACGTAGCCGACCCGCACCGACGGGCTGATCACCTTCGAATAGCCGCCCAGGTACACCACCCGCTGTCCGCCATCCAGCGCGGCCAGCAGCGGCGCGACGCCGGGCATCAGTTCGCGCGAAATATCGTCTTCGACGATCCAGAAATCGTGTTGCTGCGCCGCTTGCAGCACGCGGAACGCGTTGGCCATGCTCATGACCGCGCCCGACGGATTCTGCAGCACGGTATTGACGAACAAGGCGCGCGGCCGGTGGTCGGCCGCCAGGCGATGCAACGCGTCGCAATCCAGGCCGTCGGTCGTGCGCGGCACGCTGACCACGCGCAGGCCGGCCAGGCGCAATAACTGCAGCAGGTTGGCATAGCACGGCTGCTCCACGGCCACGGTATCGCCGGGCCGCAGCAGCGTGCGAATCACCAGGTCCAGCCCATGCGTGACGCCCTGCGTCAGCACGACCTGGTCGGCGGCCACGTCCAGCCCGTGGGCCGCCAGGCCGGCCGCCACGGCTTCGCGCAGCGGCGCATACCCCTGGGGATGCCCATAACCGGCGATGCGCAGGGCCGGCACCCGGCCCAGGTGCCGCAGCGCCTGGTGCAGGCCCTCTTCGTTCAGCCATTCGCCGGGCAACCATCCGCAGCCGGACTTGATGGGAATGGAGTGATCGGCGTAGATATCCGACAGCAGCCAGCCCGCGTTCAAGCGAGGCGGCTGCCAGGCCGCCGGGGCCGGCTCGGCGGCGCGCGCCCGTGCCGCCACCCGGTAGCCCGCCCCTGGCCGGGCCGCCAGCCAGCCTTGGGCCACCAGCCGGCCATAGGCGCCGGCCACGGTAAACGTGCTGACCTCGTAAGTGCGGGCAAACTCGCGCACCGAAGGCACGGCCATGCCTGGCCGCAACACCTGGGCCTGAATCGCGCGCACATAGGCATCGACGATCTGGTCGACCAGCGTGGGGGCATGGTTGCGCGCGCGAACGGGCTGGAAATCGAACATGGCGGATACGGCAGTCAGCAATCAATACAGTATGACGGCTGTTACCTGTACAGTTAGTGAGTTTTACGTAGATTGTATATTTCCAGGCGGGCCGCGCACCGTCAGAATGGCTGTAATCCTGCCGTCAGTGCCGCGCCCGTGCCGTACAGGCCGCGCCCGCCATGCAGGTTCTCCCTGGAGCCCGCACCATGAATGCCCCCACCGGCCTGCCCGACCTGTCCCACCTCTGGATGCCGTTCACCGCCAACCGGCAATTCAAGTCCCAACCCCGCATGCTCGCTGGCGCCAAGGGCATGTACTACACGTCGGTCGACGGCCGCCAGATCCTCGACGGCACCTCGGGCCTGTGGTGCGTCAACGCCGGCCACTGCCGCGAAGAAATCGTCCAGGCCATCGCGCGGCAGGCCGGCTCGCTCGACTACGCGCCGGGCTTCCAGCTGGGCCATCCCCTGGCCTTCGAAGCCGCCTCGGCGGTAGCGGGCCTGATGCCGCAGGGCATGGACCGCATCTTCTTCACCAACTCGGGGTCGGAGTCGGTCGATACGGCGCTGAAAATCGCCCTGGCCTACCACCGCGCCCGCGGCGACGCCCAGCGCACCCGCCTGATCGGCCGCGAACGCGGCTATCACGGCGTGGGTTTCGGCGGCATCTCCGTGGGCGGCATCTCGCCCAACCGCAAGACATTCTCGGGCGCCCTGCTGCCGGCCGTCGACCACCTGCCCCACACCCACAGCCTGGAACACAACGCGTTCTCGAAGGGCCAGCCGGCCTGGGGCGCCCACCTGGCTGACGATCTCGAACGCATCGTGGCGCTGCACGACCCGTCCACCATCGCGGCCGTCATCGTCGAACCCATGGCGGGCTCGACCGGCGTGCTGGTGCCTCCCCAAGGCTATCTCGAGCGCCTGCGCGAAATCACCGCCAAGTACGGCATCCTGCTGATCTTCGACGAAGTCATCACCGGCTACGGGCGGCTGGGCGCCGCCACCGCCAGCGAATTCTTCGGCGTCACGCCCGACCTGATCACCATGGCCAAGGGCATCAGCAACGCCGCGGTGCCGGCGGGCGCGGTGGCGGTCAGGCGCGAAGTGCACGATGCCATCGTCAACGGCGCGCAAGGCGGCATCGAGTTCTTCCACGGCTACACGTACTCGGCGCACCCGCTGGCAGCGGCCGCCATCCTGGCCACGCTCGACCTCTACCGGCGCGAGCAGCTCTTCACGCGCGCGCGCACGCTGGCCCCGGCATTCGAGGCCGCCGCCCACACCCTGAAAGGCGCGCCCAACGTCATCGACGTGCGCAACATCGGCCTGGTGGCCGGCATCGAGCTGGCCCCGCGCGACGGCGCGCCCGGCGCGCGCGCCGCCGAAGCCTTCCAGAAGTGCTTCGACAGCGGCCTGATGGTGCGCTACACGGGCGACACGCTGGCGGTCTCGCCGCCGCTCATTATTGAAGAATCACAAATCGCCGAGATGTTCCAGTCGATCGGCAAGGTACTGAAGGAAATCGCCTGAATCCCATGAAGAAGCTCACTCATTTCATCGCCGGCCAGGCCTGCGAGGGCCGCAGCGGCCGCTACGCCGAAGGCTTCAACCCCGCCACCGGCGAGGTCAGCAGTTCCATCCCGCTGGCCTCGCCCGCCGAGGTCGACGCGGCTGTGGCCGCGGCGCGCGCGGCGTTCCCCGCCTGGTCGGAAATGCCGGCGCTCAAGCGCGCCCGCATCCTGTTCAACTTCAAGACACTGCTCGACAAGCACCAGGACGAACTGGCCGCGCTGATCACCGCCGAACACGGCAAGGTGTTTTCCGACGCCAAGGGCGAAGTGGTGCGCGGCATCGAGGTGGTCGAATTCGCCTGCGCGGCGCCGCAACTGCTCAAAGGCCAGTACACCGACCAGATCGGCGGCGGCATCGACAACTGGAGCATGCGCCAGCCGCTGGGGGTGGTGGCCGGCATCACGCCGTTCAATTTCCCCATGATGGTGCCTTGCTGGATGTTCCCGGTGGCGCTGGCCTGCGGCAACACGTTCATCCTGAAGCCCTCCGAGCGCGACCCGTCGGTATCGTTGCGCCTGGCCGAGCTGCTCACCGAAGCGGGCCTGCCCGACGGCGTGTTCAACGTGGTGCAAGGCGACAAGCAGGCCGTCGACGCGCTGATCGCGCACCCCGACGTCGAAGCGCTGTCGTTCGTCGGCTCGACGCCCATCGCCGAATACATCTACGCCGAAGGCACGCGCCGCGGCAAGCGCGTGCAGGCGCTGGGCGGGGCCAAGAACCACATGGTGGTAATGCCCGACGCCAACCTCGACCAGGTCACCGACGCGCTCATCGGCGCGGCCTACGGGTCGGCCGGCGAACGCTGCATGGCCATTTCGGTCGCCGTGGCGGTGGGCGAAGTGGCCGACACGCTCATCGAACGGCTGACGCCGCGGGTGCGCGCGCTGGTCATCAAGAACGGCATGGAAGCCGATGCCGAGATGGGGCCGCTGGTCACGGCCCAGCACCGCGCCAAGGTGGTCGGCTACATTGAAGACGGCGTGGCCGCCGGCGCGAAGCTGGTGGTCGACGGCCGCGAGCAGGCGTTCGCCGGCAAGGGCTTCTTCCTGGGCGGCACGCTGTTCGACCAGGTCACGCCGCAAATGAACATCTACCGCGAAGAAATTTTCGGCCCGGTGCTGTGCGTGGTGCGCGTGCCCGATTTCGCGGCCGCCGTGGAACTCATCAACGCGCACGAATTCGCCAACGGCGTGGCCTGCTTCACCTCCGACGGCGGCATCGCCCGCGCCTTCGCGCGGCAGATCAAGGTGGGCATGGTGGGCATCAACGTGCCCATCCCGGTGCCCATGGCGTGGCACTCGTTCGGCGGCTGGAAGCGCTCGCTGTTCGGCGACCACCACGCCTACGGCGAAGAAGGAGTGCGGTTCTATACCCGCTACAAGAGCGTCATGCAGCGCTGGCCCGACAGCATCGACAAAGGAGCCGAGTTCACCATGCCGGTGGCCAAGTAGCGGGCCGCTTGCGGGCATCGCCTTATTGCCGTACGCGCATTTCTTCAGCAGAATTCTCCTATCCGGGATTCTTCCACGCGAACGCAAGCTCCTAAAGGGGATCACTCCGATGCGCATCGGGATAGGCGGGTTCCAGCACGAAACCAACACCTTCGCGCCATCGCGCGCCACTTGGGAAGAATTCGCCGACAAAGGCGGCGGATGGCCCAAGCTGGTGTCGGGGCCCGCCATGTTCGAGGCCGTGGCGGGCGCCAACATCCCCATCGCCGGCTTCATCGACGCCATGCGCGAACACACCCTGGTGCCCACCACCTGGGCGGCGGCCAGTCCTTCTGGCCACGTCACGCGCGACGCCTACGAGCGCATCAGCGGCATGATCCTCGACGGCTTGCGCCAGGCCCTGCCGCTGGACGCCGTCTATCTCGACCTGCACGGCGCCATGGTGGCCGAGCACCTCGACGACGGCGAAGGTGAACTATTGCGCCGCGTGCGCGCGCTGGTGGGCCCGTCGCTGCCCATCGTCGCCAGTCTCGACCTGCACGCCAACGTCACGCGCACCATGGTGGCGCATGCCGACAGCCTGGTCTGCTACCGTACCTACCCGCACATCGACATGGCCGACACCGGCATGCGCGCGGCGCAGTTGCTCGATCGCCGGCTGCACGGCATGCCACGCCCGTATGTAGCGCTGCGCAGCATCCCCTACCTGATCTCGCTGTGCTGGCAGTCCACCGACATCGAGCCCGCGCGCAGCCTGTATAAACTGCTCGAAGACCTCGAAACGCGCGAAACCGTCATCAGCCTGTCGTTCGCCACCGGCTTCCCGGCCGCCGACTTCCCCGAATGCGCGCCCACGGTCTGGGCCTACAGCGACACCCAGGCCGACGCCGATGCCACGGCCGACGCCATGGCGCGCGCCGTGCTCAACGCCGAAGCCGATTTCGGCGGCAAAATCCACACGCCCGACGAAGCCGTGCAAACCGCCATGGCGATGGCGCGCGACAGCACCAAGCCGGTCATCATCGCCGACGTGCAAGACAACCCCGGCGCCGGCGGCAGCTCCGACACCACCGGCATCCTGCGCGCGCTGCTGCGCCACCGCGCCACCGACGCGGCCCTTGGCCTGATCGTCGATCCGGCCGCCGCGCTGGCGGCCCGCCGGGCGGGCGCCGGCAATACCGTCCGCATCGCACTGGGTGGACACTCGGGTATTCCCGATGACGAGCCGCTCGAAGCCGACTTCCTGGTCGAAAAAATCTCCGATGGCCGCTTCGACACGCATGGCGCGTTCTACCGCGGCTTTCATATGGACCTCGGCCCCAGCGCCTGCCTGCGCCTGGATGGCGTGCGCATCGTGGTGGCCTCGAACAAGGTCCAGATGGCCGACCAGGAAATGTTCCGCTTCGCGGGCATCGAACCCACCCGGCAAGCCATACTGGTGCTCAAGAGCTCGGCGCACTTCCGCGCCGACTTCACTTCCATCGCCCATGCCATCCTGGTCTGCGCGGCGCCCGGCTCGATGTTGATGGATGCGGCTCAACAGCCATGGACACGGCTGCGCCACGGCATCAGAATGGCGCCTTGCGGCCCGGCTTTTTCGGCCCGCCCGGCCAATGCCTGACCCTGGCGCGCCGCGGCAGGCGGCGCGCCGGCTACCACGGCGGCACCACCGCCGTCCTAACGACTGAAAGGGGAATATCCATGCTGAAGCTCGTTCGTGCGGCCCTGTTGGCCGGTGCAGCGCTCGTGGCGGCAGGCGGCGCGCACGCAGAAACCGTCATCCGGGCGGTCATGCATTCGCCATTGCGCCTCACTGACCCCCATGCCACCACCGCGTACATCACCACGTGGCATGGCTACATGATCTACGACACACTGCTGGCCACCGACGCCGACAACAAGGTGCAGCCGCAGATGCTCGAAAAATGGGAAGTCTCGCCCGACGGCAAGACCTACACCATGACCCTGCGCGCCGGCCTCAAGTGGCATGACGGCCAGCCGGTCAAGGCCGAGGACTGCGTCGCCTCCATCAAGCGCTGGGCCGCCGGCGACGGCATGGGCCGCACGCTGCTGAAGTTCACCTCCAGCATCGACGTGGTCGACGACAACACCTTCCGCATCGTCATGACCGAGCCCACCGACCTGGCCCTGCGCGCCCTGTCCAAGCCCACCGGCACGGCGGCCTTCATGATGCCCAAGCGCATCGCCGAGATCCCGGTCGGCAAGCCCATCACCGACATGACTGGCTCGGGCCCCTTCAAGGTGGCCGAATTCAAGCCGGGCGTCACCACGGTGTACGTCAAGAACACCGACTACGTGCCGCGCAAGGAGCCCGCCAGCGGCCTGGCCGGCGGCAAGGTGGTCAACGTCGACAAGGTCGTCTGGAACGTCATGCCCGACGCTCTCACCACCGCCAACGCGCTGATGGGCGGCGAGATCGACTACGTCGAGCAGTTCCCGTACGACCTGCTGCCCATGCTGGACGGCAACGCCGACTTCAAGGTCGAATCGCTCAGCCCGGTCGGCTACTTCACGATGTACCGCTTCAACTTCAAGTATCCGCCCTTCAACAACAAAAAGATCCGCCAGGCCGCCATGTACGCCATCGGCCAGGAAGACGTCATGAAGGCGCTGGTGGGCAATCCCAAGTACTACCAGACCTGCGCCTCGCTGTGGGGCTGCGGCACGCCCTTCGAGAGCGACATCGGCAAGGATGTCGTGGTGCCGTCCAACATCGAGAAGGCCCGCGAGCTGCTGAAGGAAGCCGGCTACGACAACACGCCTATCCTGGTCATGCACGCCACCGATGTCGGCACGCTCAGCCCGCAGCCGGTCGTCATGGCGCAGGCCCTGCGCAAGGCCGGCTTCAACGTCAACCTGGCCGCCATGGACTGGCAGAGCGTGGTGGCGCGCCGCGCCTCCAAGGCCGCTCCCGACGCTGGCGGCTGGAACATCCACAACACCAACTGGTACGCCACCGACATCATGGACCCGGTCCGCTCCGCGCCCGCCTCGGCCAATGGCGACAAGGCCTGGTTCGGCTGGCCCGACTTCCCGCAGATCGAAGCGCTGCGCACCAAGCTGGCCCTGACCTCCGACCCGGCCGAGCAGAAGAAAATCGCCGACGAAGTGCAGCGCATCGGCATCGACGAGGGCCTGTACGTACCGCTCGGCCAGATGTCGGTGCCGACGGCCTACTCGATCAAACTCAGCGGCCTGGTGCACGCCCCCATCATGGCGTTCTGGAACGTCAAGAAAGCGCCCTGATCCTGGCGAGAGGTCCCGATGCTGGCATTCATCCTGCGGCGGCTGCTGGCCACCATCCCCGTGCTGGTGCTGGTGGCCGTGGTCGTCTTCGCGATCCTCCGGCTCAGCCCTGGCGATCCCGCCGTCATCATGGCGGGCGATGGCGCCACGCCCGAGCGCATCGAGCAGATCCGTCAGGTCATGGGGCTCGACCAGCCCCTGTTCAAGCAGTTTTTCCTGTGGGCCGGGCGGCTGGTGCAGGGTGACATCGGCACCTCGCTGATGTCGGGCGTACCGGTGCGCCAGCTCATCGGCCAGCGGCTCGAACCCTCGCTCAGCCTGGCGCTGCTGACCTTGGTGTTCACCCTGGCCGTCGCCATCCCGCTGGGCATCCTGGCCGCCTGGCGCCAGGGGCGGCTGCTCGACCGCATGGTCATGGGTTTTTCGGTGCTGGGCTTCTCGGTACCGGTGTTCGTCACCGCCTACCTGCTCATATGGGCCTTCGCCATCGAACTCGACTGGTTCAAGGTGCAGGGCTACACGCCCCTGTCAGCCGGCTTCTGGCCGTTCCTGCACCGCCTGATCCTGCCGGCCCTGGCGCTGTCCACCATCTACGTGGCGCTTATTGCCCGCATCACCCGCACCAGCGTCATCGAAGTCATGGGCGAAGACTTCATCCGCACCGCGCGCGCCAAGGGCCTGGGCGAAACCGGCGTGCTGCTCGGGCATGCGCTGCGCAACGCCGCCGTGCCCATCGCCACCGTGGTCGGGGTGGGCATCGCCCTGCTCATTAGCGGCGTGGTGGTCACCGAATCGGTCTTCAACATTCCCGGGCTGGGACGGCTGGTGGTCGAAGCCGTGCTGGCGCGCGACTATCCAGTCATCCAGGGGCTGACGCTGTTCTTCGCCTTCGTCTACGTCTTCATCAATCTGGTGGTCGACTGCGCCTACACGCTATTCGACCCGCGCATCAGGTACTGACCATGGCCACGCAATCCGAAGCCATCGCCCAGGCCGCCGACGCGCCTCACGGCGATCCGCGCGCCACCGCCTGGCGCCGCGTGCGCCATTCACTGAAAAGCTGGCCCGTGCTGCTGGCGCTGGTCGTGCTGCTGCTGATCGTGGCCGCGGCGCTGCTCGCGCCGTGGCTGGGCACGGTCAACCCCACGGCGATCGACCCGGGCAACCGCCTGAAGCCGCCCTTCGGCGGCTTTCTGCTGGGCACCGACGCCTTCGGGCGCGACGTCTGGTCGCGCGTGGTGTATGGCGCGCGCGTGTCGCTCACCGCCGGGCTGGGCGCGGCCGTCATCAGCGTGGTGGCGGGCCTGGCCATCGGCCTGGTGGCCGGCTGGTTCCGCTCGCTCGACGGCCCCATCATGCGCGTTATGGACGCCATCATGGCGATTCCCGGCATCCTGCTGGCCATCGCGCTGGTGTCCGTCACCGGGGCCGGCCTGGCCACCGTGCTGGTGGCCATCACCATCCCGGAAATCCCGCGGGTGGTGCGGCTGGTGCGCGGGCAGATCCTCAGCGTGCGCGGCGAACCCTATGTAGAGGCCGCCCTGGCGCTGGGCACGCCGCTGCCGCTGCTGCTATGGCGGCACATGGTGCCCAGTACCGTGGCGCCCCTGACCGTGCAGGGCACCTACGTGTTTGCGTCCGCCATGCTCACCGAAGCCATCCTCAGTTTCCTGGGCGCGGGCATTCCGCCCGAAATCCCTTCCTGGGGCAACATCATGTCCGAAGGCCGCATGTACTTCCGCATGCTGCCGGGCCTGATCCTGTTTCCCGGCCTGTTCCTGTCGCTGACGGTGCTCAGCGTCAATATCCTGGGCGACGCGCTGCGCGATGCGCTCGACCCCAAAATGGTGCGCAGGATCTGACGCCATGGCCTATTCTCCCCATCCTCCCGCCGGCGACACCACCGATGCCGTGCTGGCCATCCGCAACCTGTCGGTCGAAGTGGCGGGCGCCGGCAACCGGGTCGTGCGCAATCTCAGCCTGGACGTCCACGCTGGCGAAACCGTCTGCGTGGTAGGCGAATCGGGCTCGGGCAAGTCGGTCAGCTCGCTGGCCGTCATGGGCCTGCTGCCGCCCGGCGTGCTGCAGCCCAGCGGCGCGGTGCGCGTCGAAGGCGAAGACGTCATCAGCGCCTCGCCGCGGCGCCTGCGCGAACTGCGCGCCACCCGCATGGCCATGGTGTTCCAGGAACCCATGACGGCGCTCAATCCGGTGCATACCGTGGGCCGCCAGGTCGACGAAGTCTTGCGGCTGCACCGCCGCATGGCGCGCGCCGAAAGGCGCGCCAAGGTGCTCGACATGTTCCGCTCGGTGCACCTGCCCGACGTCGAGCGCATCTACGATTCCTATCCGCATCAGTTGTCCGGCGGGCAGCGCCAACGCATTGTCATTGCCATGGCGCTCATTCTGGAACCGCGTCTGCTGATCGCCGACGAGCCCACCACGGCGCTGGATGTCACCACGCAAAAGCAGATCCTCGCGCTCATCAAAGAGCTGCAGGTCAAGCATCGCACGGCCGTGCTGTTCATTACGCACGACTTCGGCGTGGTGGCCGAGATCGCCGACCGCATCGTCGTCATGAACCGTGGCGATCTCATCGAAACCGGCACGCGCGACGACATCCTGGCCCGCCCCCAGCAAAGCTATACGCGCCGCCTGGTGTCGTCGGTGCCCAGCCTGGTGCCGGTGCGTCGCGAAGCGCCGGCCGGCAGCCCCGTGTTGCGCGTGCAGGGTCTGGGCCGCATCTACACCGAAAAGCGGCGCTTATGGGGCGGTGCCGGGCGCACGGTGCAGGCCGCCAGCGACGTCAACCTGGTGTTGCGCAAAGGCGAAATCCTCGGCATCGTGGGCGAATCCGGCTCGGGCAAATCAACCGTGGCGCGCTGCATCCTGCGCCTGATCGAGCCCTCGGCCGGCAGCATGCTGATCGGCGGCGACGACATCTCCACCCTGTCGGGCGCCGAGCTGCGGCCGGTGCGCCGCCGCATCCAGATCGTCTTCCAGGACCCCTACCGCTCGCTCAACCCGCGCCGCAAGGTGGGCGACTCCATCATCGAAGGGCTGCTGAATTTCGGCGAGCCCCGCGAACGCGCGCTGGCGCGGGCCGCCGAAACACTGCGTGTGGTGGGACTGGGCGCCGATGCCATGGAGCGCTATCCGCACCAGTTCTCGGGCGGCCAGCGGCAGCGCATCTGCATCGCGCGCGCCCTGGTCATGGAACCCGAAGTGCTGGTAGCCGACGAAGCCGTGTCGGCGCTCGACGTCTCGGTGCAGGCGCAGGTGCTCGAACTGCTCGAGCAAATCCGCCAGCGCACGGGCGTAGGCGTGCTGTTCATCACGCACGACCTGCGTGTGGCCGCGCAGATCTGCGACACCATCATGGTGATGCAGCGCGGCGCCGTGGTGGAAACGGGCGCCGCCGAGGTGGTGCTGACCCAGCCCACGCACGACTACACCCGCGCCCTGATCGACGCCGCGCCCGGGCGCGGCTGGGACTTCCGCAACTTCAGGCCACTGGCTGACGCCCGCCTTCAAAGCGCGGCGCCTGCATAGTGAATTTTCCAGGTGTCGGGCGCCTTCGGTGCCCGACACCGCCGTATTGAATTGAACCCACTTGGAGCACGACATCATGCGTTGGCTGCTGGCGATGATCAAGCACGAGACCAATACGTTTTCCCCCGTGGCCACGCCGCTGGAACGGTTCTTCCGGGGCAGCCCCGAAATCCTCGCAGGCGAGCGCGCCATCCGCGCCTACGAAAACACCGACAGCGGCCTGGGCGGCTATATTGAAGTCGCGCGCCGCGAAGGCGCCGAGATCGTCGTCCCGGTGGCGGCCGAGTCCTGGCCCAGCGCGCCCACCGACGCCGACACCTACCAGCGCCTGTGCGAACTCGTGCTCGACGAAGTGCGGCGCGGCGGCTACGACGCCATCTTGCTCGACCTGCACGGCGCCATGGTGGCCGAAGGCGTCGAAGACGCCGAAGGCAACCTGCTGCGCCGTCTGCGCGAAATCGACCCCGACACCCCGGTGGGCGTCACGCTCGATATGCACGCCAACGTCTACGACGACATTGTGCGCCACGCCACCGTGGTTACGGGCTTTCACACCTACCCCCACGTCGACATCCGCGCCAGCGGCGTGCGCGCAGCCGACGTCATTGCCCGCACACTCAAGAAAGAGATCCGCCCCGTCATGGCCTGGGCCAACAAGCCCATGCTGCCGCACATCATGTGCCAGGGCACCCATGCCGACCCCAACAAATCGCTGCAAGACCGTTGCCGGGCGCTGGAGTCCCAGGGCGTGCTGGCGGCCTCGGTGTTCGTGGGCTTTCCGCACGCCGACATTCGCGAAGCCGGCCTGAGCGCGGTCGTCTGCACCAACGGCGACCTGCCCGCGGCCGAGCGCTACCGCGACGAACTGCTCGACGCCGCCTGGAACGGCCGCGAGCAGTGGGTATTCCATTGCGAACCGCTGGCCCCCGCCATTGCGCGCGCCAAGGCCATCGAGCAAGGGCTCGTGATTCTGCTCGATCACTTCGACAACACGGGCTCGGGCGGCACCATGGACACCACCGAAGTGCTGGCCGAAATCCTGCGGCAAGAGCTTGATAATGTGGCGTTCTATGCGCTGTGCGATCCGCAGGCCGCGCAGCAGGCCGCCGCCGCCGGCGTGGGCGCCGAACTCACTCTCTCGCTGGGCGCCAAGCTGCCCATGCCCGCGCTCAAGCAGCAAAGCCAGCCGCTGTCGGTCACCGGCCGGGTCAAGCTGGTGTTCGACGGCGTATACCTGAACCGCGGCCCCATGTACCGCGGTGTGCGCAACGACACCGGGCTGACCGTGGTGTTCGACACCGGCCGCGTGCAGATCGTCATTGTTTCGCGCCATCAAGAGCCGTTCGACGTCAACTGCCTGCTGTCGGCGGGCATCGACCCGCTCCAGAAACGCTACGTGGCGCTGAAAAGCCGCGTGCACTGGCGCGCGGGTTTCGCCGACATGGCCACTGAAATCATTGCGTGCACCGGGGTAGGCGTCACCACATCCGACTACAGCCAGGTCGAGTTCAAGCACGTGCGCCGGCCAATCTACCCATTGGACCCGCTCTGAGCGGCATTTTGTCGTGACCCGATACGTCTGGTAACCCAACCGAAGCGACCGCAACTTCCTGCATCGTTATACTCGCCGCGGGCGGGGCTCGCCCCGGTCCGCCGGCTTCGCGCCGCTGTCCGGACCGCATCCATAACTCGAGTTGGACAATACGATGAAAAAGGCAGTGGGGATCACAGCAGGCGTGGTCATTGTGCTGGCTGCGGGCTGGCTGGGCGCAACCTGGTACACGGGCAAGCGCATCGAGGCCGAAGCGCCAGCCCGCCTGGAAGAAGCGAACCAGAAGCTGGCCGATGCCCTGGCTGGCATGGGCTTTGGCATCACGATCAAGCAGATCGACTACGAACGCCATTTCTTCACCAGCCAGGCCCGCTACGGCATTTCGCTGGCCAAGGGTCCCGGCGGCCCGGATGACCTCCCGCAGGGCACGGCCGAATTCGTGTCGCAGATCCAGCACGGCCCCTTTCCCTTGGGCGCCGTCACGCGAGGCCGGGTGATGCCCGCGCTGGCCTTCGTGCATGCCGAACTGGCCGCCAATGAAGATCTCAAGCCGCTGTTCGAGTTGACCCAGGGCGCGACGCCCCTGTGGAGCGACACCATCATTTCGTACAACGGCGATTCCACCGGCACCGCCGGGCTGGCTCCCATCGAATTCAGCAAAGACGGCGACGTGCTGAAATTCAGCGGCGCGCATGCCGAAGGCAGCTACGTCCGTGCCACCCAGGGCACTCAGGGCCACATGGCCATCGATCGGATCACGCTCGACGCCACCAAGAACGAACAGCCGGTCAAGCTGGACATGGCAGGCCTGGCGTTCGACGTGGACACCCGCATGGGCCAGTTCGGCCTGGGCATCGGCACTTCCAGCGCCCTGGTCGAACGCATCGACATTCAGAATCCGGACACGAACACCCAGGTTGCGCTGCAAGGCCTGGGCTACACCGTCGCGCTCACCGAAAGCGGCAGCAACCTGAACCTGGACGCGGGCTACCGGGTGGGCCAGATCCAGGTCAACGGCAAAGACTTCGGCAAAGGCCAGGCCAGCCTGAAGTTCGAACGCCTGGATGGCAAAGCCGTTAATGAACTGTCCAAGCTTTACAACCAGATCATCCGCGAAGCCGGCGAAAGCGGCGGCGAAAGCGACGCCGCCAGTCCCGTGCTGACCGACGCGCGCCGCCAAGCCCTGATGCAACTGGGCCGCCAACTGCTCGCCGGCAATCCGTCGATGCGCCTGGACCCGGTTTCCTGGCAAACCGCCAAGGGCGAAAGCCGTCTCGCCCTGACCATCGACCTGACCAAGCTCCCGGACCCGGATGCCGCCGCGCCGGCAGGCGAAGGCATGCAAGCCATGCTGCGGCAAGCCATCAAGCGCATCGACGCGCAGGTCGCGCTGTCCAAGCCCATGATGCAGGAACTGATCGCCCAGTACATGCAGGGCCAGGGGCTGGACGCGCAGCAGGCGTCCGCCGAAGCCGACGACCAGGTCCGCTCGCTGTCCGGCATGGCGGAAATGCTGAACCTTGGCAAGAACGACGGCGACAAACTCGTGGCCTCGTTCCAGTATGCCGACGGCAAAGCCAGCCTGAACGGCAACGAAATGCCCGCCGACGAGCTGTTCAACAGCATGCTGGGCGGCCTGGGCGACGACGATGAAGAAGAAACGTCTGCCGCCGACGGCGCCCTGCTCAGCGCGCTGGACCCTGTCGTGGTGGGCGGCATCCTGGACGAAGCCGGCTTCACGTATGAAACCGGCGCCGGCGAACAAGGCTATCCGCTGATGACTATCGAGCCGGGCGACAGCGGCGCTTCAAGCCTGCGCATCGAGTTCAACGATTGCGACATCGAGAACGCCTGCGACGACCTGCTGCTGCGCGCCAGCTTTGCGTCGCAGCAGCCCGTGGCGCTGCAGGTGCTGAACGAGTGGAACCTGCGCAACCGCTGGGCTCGCGCCTACCTTGATACCGACAACCAGGCGGTACTCGAAATGGACGTGAACGCCTACGGCGGTATCGGCAATAGTGGCGCCGACTACCTCATCAGGACCTTCCTGGCCGCAGTTCCCCTGTTCGCCGAGGCACTGTCCAACACATCGCGCTGATACCAGTCCGATTTGCATTGATATGATTTTTCGCAAAGTTTCCGCCTACCGGGCGGGCACTTTGCGCAAGCGAAGGCCGTAGACTGTCTGGCGTTGCGCGCCTCGGCCGGCCACCCCGGCCCGGCATCCAGGGCGCGATGCCAAGCCGCCATGGAATTCCTTCCGCTTTTCCACTCCCTGCAAGGCCGCACCGTCCTGGTCGTCGGTGGGGGAAGCGTGGCATTGCGCAAGGCGCGGCTACTGCACGACGCCGGCGCGCGACTGCGCGTGGTGGCCCTGCGCGTGCATCCCGAACTTCCCGCCCTGGCCGCCGACCTGCGCCAGCGCGCCTACGCCCACACCGACCTCGACGGCGTCGCCCTGGCAGTTGCCGCCACCGACCAGGCCGGGCTCAACGCCGCCGTATCGGCGCAGGCCCAGGCGCGCGGCATCCCGGTCAACGTGGTCGACTCCCCCACCCTGTGCAGCGCCATCTTTCCCGCCATCGTCGATCGTTCACCACTGGTGGTGGCGGTGGGCAGTGGCGGCCATGCCCCGGTTCTGGCCCGGCTGGTGCGCGCCAAGATCGAAACCTCGTTGTCGGCCCGCTACGGCCAGCTGGCTGGCTTGGCCAGGCAATTCCGCAGCCAGGTCAAGGCACGGCTGCCCAATGTGCAGCAGCGCCGCATCTTCTGGGAAGACACCTTCCAGGGCCCGGTGGCCGAGGCCTTGCTCGGCGGCCAGCCCGACCTGGCGCGGCAACTGCTCGAAGCCCGGCTGGCCGGCGCCGCGCCGCAGGTATCTGGCGAGGTCTACTGGGTGGGCGCCGGTCCGGGCGACCCCGACCTGCTCACCTTCCGCGCGCTGCGCCTGATGCAGCAAGCCGACATCGTGCTGGGCGGGCCCGGCGTGCCGCCCGCCATCGTCGACCTGTGCCGCCGCGACGCCGACCGTATCGCACCACGCCCGCCGGCCACGGGCGCCGGCCCGTGCTGCAGCCAGCAACTGGCCGACTTGGCCAGCCCGGGCAAACGGGTGCTGCTGCTGCTTGCCGGCAACGCCGTCAGCCAAGAGCACGACACCGTGCGCGACACCCTGGCGGCACGCGGCATCGCGTTCCAGGTGGTGCCGGGCGTGGCCAGCGGCCCCGCTCCCCCCGCTCCTGAGTAACACCCAGGTTCTTCTCCTACCACCCCACTTCATCATGCAGCTTCATCGCGTCCATCATCAGATCCTGCGCAGCCACCACCTGTTCGAACCCCTGAGCGAAGCGCAGCTCGACACCCTGCTGGAAACGGCCCGGCTGCTCAACGTCGACAAGGGTGAAAAGCTGTTCCATCAGGGCGAACCTGCCCATGCTTTCTATTTCGTGATCGCCGGCACGGTGAAAATCTATCGCCTGACGCCGGACGGCCAGGAAAAAGTATTTGACGTCATCGGCGCCCGCCAGACCTTCGCCGAAGCCATGATGCTGATGGACACCCCCGATTACGTCGCGTCGGCGCAGGCCATCGCGCCTTCGCAGCTGTACCGGTTTTCCAACAATACTTATATGGAACTGCTGCAGAACAACAGCAAACTGACGTTCGCCCTGCTGGGCAAGCTGTGCATACGGCTGCACCAGCGCATCAATGAAATCGAGACCCTGTCGCTAAAGAACGCCACCCACCGCGTAGTGCGCTACTTGTTGACGCAGCTGGCGCGCCGCCCCGACAGCAACAGTTTCGAGTTGCCCATGGCCAAGCGGCTGGTGGCCGGCCACCTGTCGATCCAGCCCGAAACCTTCTCGCGCATCATCCGCCGCCTGATCGACGAAGGCATCATCACCCAGCAGGGCCATCACATCTGTGTGCTGAACAGCCAGCGCCTGGAACTTTTCGAGTAATCCCGCCTGCCATGCCTCATTGCCTGTACTGCCAGCACGCTGCGCCCCCCGGCGCGCACGATTGCCCGCATTGCGGCATGCCCCTGCCGGCGAATGCCGAACTCGCCCGCCGGCGCCGCCTGCGGCGCTTCCAGTGGTTCTGCGTCGGCCTTACCGTATTTTGCGGCGTGATGATCTACTGGCTGCCGCGCACCTTGAGCTGATAGCGCCCAGGCCGATACACCGGCACACGCAGCCCCGGGGCCGCTACGGTTGAGTCAGCTGGCGGTACAGCTGGGGCAGCCGATACGGCAGCTGCTGCGGCTGGCGAATCAGCGTGTACCCGTGCGCGCCGAACATATAAGGCAGATAGCTGCCCGCCTCGCGGTCAATGGTGATGCAAAACGGCAGCACCCCCTCACGGCGGGCCTCGATCACGGCCTGGCGGGTGTCTTCGACGCCGTAGCGGCCTTCGTAGCGGTCCAGGTCGTTGGGTTTGCCGTCGGTTACCAGCAATAGCAGCTTGCGACGGCGCGGATTGGCCGCCAGCAGCCGCGTGGCTTGCCGCAGCGCCGCACCCATGCGCGTGTAGTAGCCGGGCCGCAGCGCCTGGATACGGCCACGCGTTTCATCGCCATAGCGCTGGCGGAAGGTTTTAAGTTCCAGCATGCGCACCTGTTGCCGGCGCAGCGACGAAAACCCGTACAGGGCGAACGGGTCGCCCACCGCCGACAGCGCCTCGCCGAACAGCAGCAGGCTGTCGCCGATAACGTCGATGACACGGTGTTCGTCATCGAGATGGGCGTCCGTGGACATCGACAGGTCGGCCAGCAGCAGACAGGCCAGATCGCGCCGGGTTTGCCGGCGTTCCAGAAACCACCCTCGTTCGGCGCAATGCCCATGGCGGCGCTCCACCTGGAAATCGATCCAGGCTTGCATGTCCAGTTCGGCGCCCATTGGCTGCTGGCGCAGCCACTGGCGGTCGCTGCGCAAGTGCTCGAACTGTCGGCGCAGACGCCGCGCCAGCGGCGCCAGGCGGGCTGGCAGCGCGGCCGGCTCGGACAGGCGCGGCGACATCATCTGCACCCGCACGAAATTGTCTTGCAGGCGCTGGCGGCGGTAATCCCACTCGGGCAGCACCAATGGGCCGCCCAGCGGCAGGTCGTCGGCATCGGCGGGCGGCAGGTCTAGGTCGAGCTTAAGGCCACCGCTCTGGCGCGTGCGCCGGCGCGACATCGCCAATTCGTCCAGGTCTTCGGCCACGCGCGCGGCATCGGGGTTTTCGCTGTCGTCGCCGCGCCGGTCGAGGTCTACGTGCTCGGACCAGCTGAACAGGTTTTCCAGGCGTATCAGCAGCAGCCCGTCTTTGCCGGAATGGTCGTCGACGCGCTTGGCCCGCTTGCGCACCGAGGCGCGTGCATTAGCGGCGGGCTGCTGTGCGCCGGGTTCGTCGTCCAGTTCGGCGGCCTGTGGCTGGCCGGCATGCTGGGGCGGGTACAACCACATCGGCACCGGCCACGGAGCGCGCTCGGCGCGTGGAAACTCGGCGATGCTGCCCGGCTCGTGCAGGGCCTGCCGCACGGCGTGCTCGAGCGCGGCTTCGTCGCGCCTTAACGCCGACGGGTCGGGCCGCAGGCGCAGGTGCGCCTCGACCAGGCGCCGATAACGCGGGCGCAACGCCGGGTAACGCTGCAGCAAGGCCTGCGTCCAGCGCTGGTTGTCGTGCCCCCAATGCCGCATGCGATCCGCCTGCCCGGCCAGCAGCGCCAGCCACCGATACAGCTCGGCGTTGAGCGGGGCCTCTGGGTAAGCGGCCAGTTGGCCCGGCAAGCGCAGCGTGTCGGCATCGCGCCAAGCCAGCGCGCCATATCGGCCCGCGCCCGCAATGTGCTGCAGCAGATTGCGCCGCAGCGTCAGAGCGCGCGGATCGGCGGTTTCAAGCGCAATGCCGCCGGCGCCGCCCATGGCGCGAAACAGCACCGCCAGGCTGCGCTGCATGTCGGCCAACAGCACGCGCGCGTCGGGAAACTCATGGCTGGCCTGGCGCGTGATGAAGCGGTGCCACAGCCCGCCCACCCATTCTTCCAACTCGAAGCCCAAGCATGCCCCCTGTTCGTCAAATAAAAAACGGCCCCGCGCCGACGCGCCGGGCCGTTGACCTGAAGGTGCCTGGCGCCCGCGCGGGAAGCCAGGCACCCCAGGCACCTTGCGGCAGCCGCGTCAGGCGCCGGCCATGGCCTGCTGGCTGACCACACTGCCACGCTGGCGGAAGCTGAGCAGATAGCAGACCAGCCCCGCCAGGAACACCACCCCGGCCCCCAGGCGCAGCCAGAAGAACAGCGCCAGTTGCTCCATGGTGTTCATGAACGACATGGCGGCGGGATCGGCGGGCATGCGCTGCAGCCACACCTGCACCACGCCGGCCGCGGTGAGCAGCAGGGTAATGGCCAGCATCGAGATGGTCATTAACCAGAAACCCCACAGTTCCATTCGCTGCGCGCAGGCGGGCGGCGCCTCGCCGACGCCGCGCAGGCGCGGCATGGCGTACGAGATCATGGTAAGCACGATCATGACGTAGGCGCCGTAGAACGCCAGGTGGCCGTGGGCCGCGGTGATTTGCGTGCCGTGGGTGTAGTAGTTCACCGGCGCCAGGGTGTGCAGGAAGCCCCACACGCCCGCACCCAGGAACGCCGTGACCGTGGTGCCAATGGCCCAGTACGAGGCGGCGCGGTTGGGGTGCTGCCGGCGGCGACGGTTCATCATGTTCCAGGCGAACAGCACCATGGCGAAGAACGGCAGCGGTTCCAGGGCCGAGAAAATCGAACCCAGCCACAGCCACACGCCGGGCGCGCCGATCCAGAAGTAGTGGTGGCCGGTGCCGATGATGCCAGTGATCAGCGCCATGCCAATGATGACGTACAGCCACTTCTCGACGACCTCGCGGTCGACGCCGGTGATCTTGATGAGTACGAAGGCCAGCATGGAACCCATGATCAGTTCCCACACGCCTTCGACCCACAGGTGCACCACCCACCACCAGTAGTACTTGTCGCGCGCCAGGTTCTCGGGGTTGTAGAACGAGAACAGGAACAGCACCGCCAGGCCGATCAGGCCGGTCATCATGACCATGCTGATGGCGGTCTTGCGGCCCTTGAGCAGGGTCATGCCGATGTTGTACAGGAAGCCCAGGGCCACCACCACGATGCCCGCCTTGGTAATGGTGGGCTGTTCGAGGAACTCGCGCCCCATGGTGGGCAGCACGTCGTTGCCCGTGAGCGCAGCCAGCCCGGCATAGGGCAGCAACAGATAGCCGAGGATGGTCAGCACGCCGGCCACAGCGAATATCCAGAACAGCGCTAGCGCCAGTTTCGGGCTGTGCAGCTCGCGGTCGGCTTCTTCGGGAATGAGGTAGTAGGCTGCACCCATGAAGCCGAACAACAGCCACACGATGAGCAGGTTGGTGTGCACCATGCGCGCGACGTTGAACGGAATGACGGGAAACAGGAAATCGCCCACCACGTACTGCAGGCCCATTACCAGACCAAACAGGATCTGCCCTACGAACAGGATGAGGGCGAACACGAAATAGGGCTTCGCAACGGCTTGCGAGGCGAACTTGAGATGCGGATTAGCGGCGTTCATGGTTCAGCCCTCACGGTTGGGAGGCCAGTTGTAGTTGTTGATTTTCGAGGTCCATTTCAGGAACTCGGCCAAGTCGTCGACCTGCCGATCGGACAGATGGAATTGCGGCATGGCACGGCGCCCCGGCACGCCCAGTGGCTGGGCGCTCATCCAGGCGCGCAGGAATGAATGGAAGTCCTGATCGCCACCACGGCGTTCGTACACGTTGCCCAGCTCGGGGGCGAAGTAGGCGCCCTCACCCAGGATGGTGTGGCAGCCCACACAGTTGTTTTGTTCCCAGACCAGCTTGCCGCGCACCACGGCTTCGGTCATCTGGGCTTCGTTGGTGCGTTCGGGAAATTGTTTTTCGGTATGGAAAGTCAGGGCCAGGAATATCAAGATGAAGAACACGCTTCCACCGAAGTAGATATTCCTGGCCATGCCTTTGGTAAAAGTTTCCGGCATGATGATTCCGCGTGGTTACAGGTGGACTTCATTCTAGGAAGCGGGGCCTTCCGCCCCGCTTGACTGCAATCAAGAAAGAAAAGTAGTCGGCGCGCGGGCCTGTCGGCAGTCAATATCCGGCCTGCCGCAAGGCCAACAGCACGCCCGCCGCCATGGCGACCGGCCAGGCCAGCAGCAGCGCGCGCCACGCGCGCGGAGCATGGCGAAGCTCCATGAAGCCGTCGATAATCAGCCACGCCTTGGCTACGGCCAGGGCGGTCACACATAGCTGCGGCCAAGGCGGCGATATGCCGCCGGCAACGCTGACGGTGGCCGCCGTCAGCAGCACCAGGCCGATCCAGTAGCACAGCAAGCGCACGGTTTCGCTCATGCCGCCCCCAGCAGGTAGACCACGGGAAACAGCAACACCCACACCAGGTCGATCATGTGCCAATACAGCACGCCCGACTCCATGCCGGCGCTGCGCCCCGGCCCGTACGCGCCGGCCCGGCAGCGCCACGCCAGCCACGCCAGTATCAGCATGCCGAGCAGCACGTGCAGGAAATGAAAGCCGGTCAGTATCCAGTACAGCGTGAAGAAGGTGTCGTGCTCCAGTCCCAGGCCGAGATGGACCAGGTGGCGGTACTCGGTAAGCTTGAACGCCACATAGCACGACGCCGCGGCCAGCGCCGCGCACAGCAGCAAGGCCGCGCCGCCGCGGCCCTGCCGTGCTCTGGCGAGCGCCTGGGCCGCGCACCAGCCGGCGGTCAGCAGGCTCAGCGTCAGGGCCAGCCCGGTCGAGGAATCCAGCGCCTGGCGGCCGGTCTGAAAGGGCTCGGGCTGCAGTGCCTGGGCCACCACAAAGGCAAGGATCAGAATGCCGAACACCGCCAGCTCGGCCAGGATGAAAAACCACATCGCCAGGTCGCCGGGCAAGCGGCGCGCGGCTGGCAGGCCGGCATCAAGCGAAATGGACATCGACCACGTCCATCAAGGCGGCCACCGTCTGGGGGTCGTCGGACAACGGCTCGGCCAGGCAGGCCAGGCAGGCTTCGCGCGCCGGCATGCCGCTGCGGATCATGCGTGCGGCGAAGATCAGCAGACGGGTCGAGGCAACCTCTTCGAGGTCGTGGTTCTCAAGCCGGCGCAGCGCCTGGCCCAACTCTACCACCCGGGCCGCCAGGGCCTCGTCGACCTGCGCCTCGGCAGCGACGATAGCGCGCTCTTCGGCCGGCGGCGGATACCCGAAGCGCAAGGCCACGAAGCGCTGGCGCGTGCTGGGCTTCATGCCTTTGAGCAGGTTCTGGTAGCCGGGGTTGTACGACACCACCAGCATGAAGCCAGGCGGCGCCTGTAGTGTCTCGCCCGTACGCTCGATATACAGCTCGCGGCGATCGTCGGCCAGGGGGTGCAACACCACCGCGGTGTCCTGGCGCGCCTCGACAATTTCGTCCAGATAGCAGATGCCGCCTTCACGCACCGCCCGCGTCAGCGGGCCGTCTTGCCACCATGTGCCGTCGGTCCCGATCAGGTGGCGCCCAACCAGGTCGGTGGAACTGAGGTCATCATGGCACGCCACGGTATACAGCGGCAGGCCCAGGCGGTGCGCCATGTGCTGTACGAAGCGCGTCTTGCCGCAGCCCGTGGGGCCTTTTACCAGCACGGGCATGCCGTGCCGCCATGCCAGCTCGAACAATTGCTCCTCGTTGCCCAGGGACTGGTAATAGGGCGCATCGGGCGCCGGGCCTGCCAGGCCGGCCGCGAGTTGGGTCATGCTATTTCCTTCGTTCATGTCATAGATCAAAGGTGACCTTACCCGCCGCCGACAGGCCTTCTCAAGACATCTGGCGGCAGGTCTTGATTGCAGTCAACGCCGCGTCGCTTCAATTGACTGCAGTCAAGCATGAGGCCAGTAGGGTTTAAGTACGATCCGCCCCAAGAGTCCAGTGATTCGCCGATTACCCACAAACGCTGCGGTCCCGGGGGGCTGCGGCCAGCGACTCCTCAAGGAGAAGTACCCATGATCCGTCCGAAAAAAACCCTGCTGGCAGGCCTCATCGCCAGCGCATCGTTGCTGGGCGCGGCCAGCGTCCACGCCGAAGCGCCGGCCATGACAGACGCCGAGAAAGAAACTGCCAAGCAAATCTACTTTGAGCGCTGCGCCGGCTGTCACGGCGTGCTGCGCAAGGGCGCCACGGGCAAGAACCTCGAACCCCACTGGGCCAAGACCGACGCCAGCGGCGCCAAGACCGAAGGCGGCACGCTGCAGCTGGGTACCAAGCGGCTGGAAAACATCATCGCCTACGGCACCGAAGGCGGCATGGTCAACTATGACGATATCCTGACCGAACAGGAAATCAACCTGATGGCGCGCTACATCCAGCAGACTCCCGACGTACCGCCGGAGTTCTCGCTGCAAGACATGAAAGACAGCTGGAAGCTCATCGTTCCGGTGTCCGAGCGCCCCAAGAAGCAGCTCAACAAGGTCAACCTCAAGAACGTTTTCGCCATCACGCTGCGCGACGCGGGCAAGCTGGCGCTTGTCGACGGCGACAACCACAAGATCTGGAAGATCCTCGACACCGGCTACGCGGTGCACATCTCGCGCCTGTCGGCATCCGGCCGCTATGTGTACACCGTGGGCCGCGACGGCCTCACCACCATCATCGACATGTGGTTCGAAGAGCCCACCACCGTGGCCACGGTGCGCCTGGGTTCCGACGCGCGCTCGGTCGACGTGTCCAAGTTCAAGGGCTACGAAGACAAATACCTGATCGGCGGCACGTACTGGCCGCCTCAGTATTCCATCATGGACGGTGAAACGCTCGAGCCCATCAAGATCGTATCGACGCGCGGCCAGACGGTCGACGGCGAATACCATCCTGAACCGCGTGTCGCCTCCATCGTGGCCTCGCTGCAAAAACCCGAATGGGTGGTCAACGTAAAGGAAACCGGCCAGATCCTGCTGGTGGACTACACCGACCTGAAAAACCTGAAAACCACCACCATCGAGTCGGCGAAGTTCCTGCACGACGGCGGCTGGGACGCCTCGGGCCGTTATTTCATGGTGGCAGCCAACGCCTCGAACAAGGTGGCCGCGGTCGACACCAAGACTGGCAAGCTCGCGGCCCTGGTCGACACCGCCAAGATTCCCCACCCGGGCCGTGGCGCCAACTTCGTGCACAAGCAGTTCGGTCCGGTCTGGGCCACCGGCCACCTGGGCGACGAAGTGGTGTCGCTGATCTCCACCGCGTCTGACAAATCCGAGCACGCCAAATTCAAGCAGCACAACTGGAAGGTCGTGCAAGAGCTGAAGATGCCGGGCGCGGGCAACCTGTTCGTCAAGACGCACCCGAAGTCCAAGCACTTCTGGGCCGACGCGCCCATGAACCCCGAGCGCGAAGTCGCCGAATCGGTCTACGTGTTCAACCTCGACGACCTGTCCAAGCCGCCTACCCGGCTCAATGTGGCCAAGGATTCGGGCCTGCCCGAAAGCAAGGCCATCCGGCGCGCGGTGCAGCCCGAATACAACGAGGCAGGCGACGAAGTCTGGATCTCGCTGTGGGGCGGCAAGACCGACCAATCCGCCATCGTGATCTACGACGACAAGACCCTCAAACTCAAGCGCGTCATCACTGATCCGGCCGTGGTCACGCCCACTGGCAAGTTCAACGTCTACAACACCATGCACGACGTCTACTGATCCACGCCGTTTCCACTAGTTGGCGGTTCCCTGTTGTGGGGAACCGCCTAGCCCATCATGACACAAACCAACGGCAAGAAAGGTTTCCTAGCACGGTTGCGGCGTCCCAGCGCAACCCACTCAGTCGGCTTGCTGCTGCTGGCGGGCATAGTACTGGGCATCGTGTTCTGGGGCGGCTTCAACACTGCCCTGGAAGCCACCAACACCGAGGCGTTCTGCATTTCGTGCCACGAGATGCGCGATAACGTCTATCCCGAATACAAAGAAACCATCCATTACAGCAATCGCACGGGCGTGCGCGCCACCTGCCCCGATTGCCACGTCCCCAAAGACTGGACCTACAAAATGATCCGCAAGGTCCAGGCATCCAAAGAACTGTGGGGCAAGCTGGTCGGCACCATCGACACACGTGAAAAGTTCGAAGCCAAGCGGCTCGAACTGGCGCGCCACGAATGGCGGCGCATGAAGGCATCCGATTCCCGGGAGTGCCGCAACTGCCATAGCCTGGAAAGCATGAACAGCGACGTACAGAAGCAGCGCGCGCGCAAGCAGCATGCCATGGCCGCCGAAGACAACATGACCTGCATCGACTGCCACAAAGGTATCGCGCACCACAAGCCTCAGGGCATGACCGACGAAGACGAAGAATAGCCGCCCGCCTCACTGAAAAAAAGGAATCCCGGTATGAAAAAAACCCTGCTCGGCGGCGCCATGGGCGCCGCGCTCATCCTGGCCGCCAGCGCCGCCCAGGCTGCTGCCCCGGCCAACTGGAGCGCCGTGCCCGGCACCGAAATCACCCTGTTCTATCCGGGCATCTCGGCCGCGGAATGGATAACCAAAGGCACCGAACACGGCGGCGCGCGCGCCCTGAAAAAGGGCGAGACCTGCATCGAGTGTCACTCTGAAGAAGTCGCCAACATGGGCCAGCTGATCGCCAGCGGCCAGAAGCTGGAGCCCTCCCCCATAGCCGGCAAGGCGCCTTCGATCCGGGTCAAGGTGCAGGCTGCCCACGACGACCAGCACCTGTATTTGCGCTTCAGCTGGACCCAGCCGCAGGCTTCGGGCGCGGCCGCGATGGACGCCACCAACCCGATCAAGCTCGCCTACATGCTTGAAGCGGGCGGCAAGGTCGAGCTGGCCAATGCCGGCGGCTGCTGGGGCGCCTGCCATGGCGACGCGCGCACCATGCCCGGCGCGGCCGACAGCAAAACCAAGTACGTCAAGGGCGGATCGCTTGCCGACGGCGTGTTCTACGATCTGAACCAATGGCGCAGCGGTGAAAACAAGGGCTACGACGGCTATATCGCCGGCGAGCGCGTCATGGAAGGCGGCCAGGCCCTGGTGGCGGCGCAGGGCAAGCTCGACGGCGACATCTGGACGGTCGAGTTCACCCGCAAACTCACGGGCGGCGAGGGCGATGTCAATCTCGAGCCGGGCAAGACCTACAACTTCGGCGTGGCCATCCACGACGACCATAGCGCCGGCCGCTATCACCACGTATCTTTGGGCTACCACCTGGGCATTGGCGCCGCGGCCGACATCACCGCGGCGCGCCAGTAGGCGCCCGTAGCGGCTCATGGCGCGCCACCGCTATATCGCAACCCACCTGGCCGGCATGCTGGCGGCCTGTGCCGTGGCGGGCGCGGCCCACGCCGACCCAGACATGCTGCGGCAGCGCCAGCTCGAACACCTGCTGCGGCAAGACTGCGGCTCGTGCCACGGCCTGCGCCTGACCGGCGGCCTGGGGCCGCCGTTGACGCGCGAGGCGCTGGCCGGCAAGCCGCGCGAGCTGCTCATCGCCACCATTACCCTTGGCCGCCCGGGCACTCCCATGCCCAACTGGGATGCCCTGCTCGACACGCAAGACATCGCCTGGCTGGCCGACCGTCTCCTGCAAGGAAACCCTCCCCCATGATCCGCATCCTGCTGCTCTTGCTGGCCAGCTTGTTGCTGGGCGGTTGCGCGCAGCCCGCGCTGCGCGGTACCGGCGATCTCGGCGTCGTCATCGAGCGTGCCACCGGCAGCCTGCAAATCATTGAAAGCTCTGGCCGCACCAGCCTGGGCCGCGTGCAGGGCCTGGGCGACCTGTCGCACGCCTCGGTGGTATTTTCGCGGGACCAGCGCTACGCCTACGTGTTCGGCCGCGACGGCGGGCTGACCAAAGTCGACCTGCTTGCCCGGCGCGTCGACCGGCGCATCGTGCAGGGCGGCAACAGCATAGGCGGCGCGATCAGCCAGGACGGCACCCTGATCGCCGTGGGCAACTACGAACCCGGCGGCGTCAAGGTGTTCGACGCACGCACGCTGGCGCAAGTGGCCGATATCCCAGCCAGCGTAGTACCCGGCACCCAGCGCCGTTCGCGTGTCGTGGGCGTTGCCGACGCGCCTGGCCAGCGCTTCATCTACAGCTTGTTCGACACCGGCGAAATCTGGGTGGCCGACTTCAGCCGCGCCGGCGAGCCCCTGGTCACGCGCCATACCGGCATCGGCAACCAGCCGTACGACGCCCTGCTCACTCCCGACGGCCGCTATTACCTGGCCGGCCTGTTCGGCGAAAATGGCATGGCGCAACTCGACCTGTGGCATCCAGAACGGGGCGTGCGACGCGTGCTTGACCACTACGGACGCGGCGAACGCAAGCTTCCGGTGTACAAAATGCCGCACCTCGAAGGCTGGACGGTCGCGGGCGCCCGAACCTTCGTACCGGCGGTCGGCCACCACCAGGTGCTGGCCATGGACACCGGCTCCTGGCGCCAGGCCGCCGCCATCGACGTAGCGGGGCAACCCGTGTTCGTCATGGCCCGCCCCGACGGCCGCCAGGTATGGGTGAACTTCGCGCATCCCGACAACGACGTGGTGCAGGTCATCGACACCGATACCCTGCGTGTGGTCGCCACGCTGCGGCCCGGCCCCGCCGTGCTGCACATGGAATTCACCGCCCGCGGCGACCAGCTATGGATGTCCGTGCGCGACGGCGGCGAAATCCAGGTATGGGACCCCTATTCGCTGCAACGCACCGCCACGCTGCCGGCAGACAGCCCCAGCGGCATCTTCTTTACCAGCAGGGCTCATGCAACCGGCCTGTGACACCGTCTTCGACGACCTGGCACTGCGGGCCGCGAACGCGTACCAGCATGGCATGCCGCTATGCGCGCGGCCCTACCAGGCCATGGCGCAGGCACTGGGGTGCAGCGAGGCGCAGTTGCTCGACTGCCTGGCGCGCCTGCGGGAACACGGCATGCTGAACCGGGTCGGCCCGGTGTTCGACCACCGCCAGGCGGGCGCCAGCACCCTGGCCGCCCTGGCTGTACCGCCGCGCGACATCGACAACGTGGCGGCGCGCGTCAGCGAATATCCCGAAGTGAACCACAACTACTTGCGCACCCATCGCTACAACCTCTGGTTCGTCATCACCGCGCCCTGCCGCGCCCGTATCGACCAGATCCTCGCCGAGATCGCCACGACCACCGGACTGGTCCCGCTCGATCTTCCCATGGTGCAGGCCTACCGCGTCGACCTCGGTTTCCCGCTGGAGGCGCCGGCATGACGCGCGTCCCGTCGCTTGCCCCCTCCCAGGCGCTGCAGCTGCGGCGCCTGCTCGAAACCGGGCTGCCGCTGACGGCGCGGCCTTACCAGCAGCTGGCCGCAGAAATCAGCGCCACCGAAGACGCCGTGCTCGACCAGATGCGGCAATGGAACGATGACGGCCTGTTCCGCCGCATCGGCCTGGTGTTGAATCATCGCGCCCTGGGTTTTCGGGCCAACGCCATGTTGGTCATCGACGTACCCGACCATCTGGTCGACCAGGCCGGCCAGCAACTTGGCCACGCCCCCGGCGTCAATCTCTGCTACCAGCGCCCGCGCCGCCTGCCCCACTGGCCCTACAACCTGTTCTGCATGGTGCACGGCCAGCAGCGTACAGATGTCCGGCAGCAGGTCGGCCAGCTGCTTCGACAGGCGGGCCTGAATCATCTGCCGCACCGTCTGCTGTTCAGCGCGCGCGCCTTCAAGCAAGGCGGCGGCCGTTACGTCCTGGAAGGTTCGCATGGATGAACTCGACCGGCTCCTGCTGAACCGGCTGCAGCATGGCCTGCCGCTGGTGCCGCGGCCATGGGATGCCCTGAGCGCCGAACTCGGAGTGCCGGCGGCGCAGTTGCGCGCCAGGGTGCGCGCCTGGCTGGACGACGGCACGCTGACCCGCTTCGGCCCCATGTTCGACGTAGAACCTCTCGGCGGCGCCTTTACGCTGGCAGCATTGTGCGTGCCCTCGGCGCGCATCGACGAAGTCGCCGGCATGCTGGCCGCCATGCCCGAGGTCGCGCACAACTACCTGCGTGACCACACCTGGAATATGTGGTTCGTACTGGCCTGTCCGTCGCAGCGCGAGATCGCGCGCGTTATTGAACGCATCGAGCAGCGCACGGGCCTGGCCGTGCTCAACCTGCCCAAAGAGCAAACCTATCATGTCGGCCTGCATTTCCCCGTCTGACGCCCTTTTGGCCGAGCGACTGATCCAGCTTACCGAGGCCGGCCTGCCGCTGGTGGCCGACCCCTGGACCTGGCTGGGAGTACGGCTGGGCCTCAGTCCGTCCGCCACGCTGGCCCTGCTGCGCCGCCTGGTGGACGCGGGCGCCATACGCCGAATCGCAGCAGTGCCCAACCATTACCGCCTGGGCTATGTGCACAACGGCATGACGGTCTGGGATGTCGACGACGAAAAAATCGACCGGCTCGGCGCGCAAGTCGGCGCGCTGCCCTTCGTCAGCCACTGCTACCGGCGGCCGCGCCGGCGGGCCTGGCGCTACAACCTGTTCGCCATGGTGCATGGGCGCAGCGCCGCCGAAATCGAGCAGTATCGGGAACACATCCGCGCACTGCTCGGCCGCTCCACACTTGCCGACGACATGCTGGTCAGCACGCGCATCCTGAAGAAAACCGGCCTGCGCCTGGCGCCGGCCCGCTAGCGGCGCAGGCCGCGTCAGATCTTATTGTCTGCGGTCAAGGCGCATGCCGCACGGCTCGGCGATGCTGCACGCATGCCCCGGCGGGCCGATATGGCAACCCGCCGCCATCCAGAGAACTCCCATGTTGAGAATCAGCCACTACCTGCGCGCCCTTGCCCAACCGGAAGCCGCGCCGGCATCTGGCGGCCCCGCCACGCCCGTCCTGCGCCCTCCCGTGGTCATCTGGAACCTGCTCAGGCGCTGCAACCTCACCTGCAAACATTGCTATGCCACCTCGGCCGACAGCCCGTTCCGCAATGAGCTGAACACCGAAGAAGCGCTGCGCGTCATCGACGACCTGCACGACGCCGGCGTGCGCGTGCTGATCCTGTCCGGCGGCGAGCCCCTGCTGCGCCCCGACCTCTTCCAGCTTGCCGGCCACGCGCGCGTAAAAGGCTTTTTCGTGGCCTTGTCCAGCAACGGCACCCTGATCGACGCGCACAACATCGAACAAATCGCGGCGGCGCAGTTCGACTACGTCGGCATCAGCATCGATGGCCTGCAAGAGGTTCACGATGCCTGGCGCCAGATGCCCGGCAGCTTTGCCGCGGCCATGCGGGCCATCGACCTGTGCCGCCGACATGGCATTCGCGTCGGCCTGCGCACCACGCTTACGCAGCACAACAGCGAACAACTTCCCGCCATCCTCGGCCTGATGCGCGAGCATGGCGTGCAGAAATTCTATTTGTCGCACCTGAACTACAGCGGCCGCGGCAAACGCAGCAGCAAGTTCGACGCCCAGCGCCAGATAACGCGCGACGCGGTGCATTTGCTGTTTGAGCGCGCCTGGGCCGACATCGGCGCCGGCCTCGACACCGATTTCGTCACCGGCAACAACGATGCCGACGCCATCTTGCTGCTGCAATGGGTGCAACGGCGCATGCCGCAGCACGCCGCGCGGCTCGAGAGCATGCTGCGCGCCTGGGGCGGCAACGCCTCAGGCAGCGGCATCGCCAATATCGACAACACCGGCGACGTGCATCCCGACACTTACTGGTGGCAGCACCAGGTCGGCAACGTACGGCGGCAATCCTTCCGCGATATCTGGATCACCCATCCACATCCCTTGCTGCAGCAGTTGCGCCAACATCCCCGTCCCGTGGGCGGGCGCTGCGCAAGCTGCCGATGGCTGCCCGTCTGCAATGGCAACACCCGCACGCGCGCCTGGGCGGCGGGCGATCTGTGGGGCGCAGACCCCGGCTGCCATCTCAGCGACACGGAAATCGAACCGCCGGCCGCCCAGTCCTGCGCCCCGGCCAGGCAGCCGGCCTGAGACCTCATACAACAGCTTGCCACCATGACCCTTCCCGACTGCGTCCTGCCTCATCCCATTACCCTGCCCCCCGCGCTGCAGCGCACGTTCCGCCCGGGCGAAGTGGCCCTGGTGGGCGCAGGCCCCGGAGACCCCGGTCTGCTCACCGTGGCTGCCTGGAGCCTGCTGCTGCAGGCCGACGCGCTCGTCTACGACCGTCTGGTCAGCCAGGCCTTGCTCGACCTGCTGCCTACTTCCTGTCGCCACTATTACGTTGGCAAGGCCAGCGGCCGCCACAGCCTGCCCCAGGAAGAAATCAACGAACTGCTGCTGCGGCTGGCGCGTCACGGCATGCGGGTGGCGCGCCTGAAAGGCGGCGACCCCTTCATTTTCGGGCGCGGCGGCGAAGAAATCGACTTCCTGCTCACGCACGGCGTTGATTGCCAGCTGGTGCCTGGCGTCACCGCGGCTTCTGGCTGTACCGCCTACGCCGGCATTCCGCTCACGCACCGGGGCGTGGCGCATTCTTGTCAGTTCATCACCGGCCACGTCCAGGGCAATGGCACGCTGGCGCTGCCTTGGCACACCATGACCGACCCGGGCTGCACGCTGGTGTTCTACATGGGTCTGGGCAGCCTCGAAGAAATCTCGCGCGAACTCATTGCCGCTGGCCGGCCGGCCGACACGCCCGCCATGCTGGTGGCCAACGGCACGCGCCACGACCAGCGCATGCTGCGCGGCACCCTGCGCAACCTGGGCGACATGGCGCGCAGCCATCGCCTGGGCACGCCCACCCTCACCGTGGTGGGCCATGTTGTCGACCTCATGGCCGACCGCGACACCGAATACCCCGGCCGGCTGCGGGCCAACCTGCGGCCATTGCCCAATCTACAGGAGCAGCTATGCGGCTGAGCACCAGCCTGTTGCTGCTGGCAGCCTGGCTGCCGTCCGGAGCGGCCCTGGCGCAAAACGCCGCGCAGCTTTACCAGCAGCATTGCGAAACCTGCCATGGCGCCGACCGCCTGGGCGGCACGGGGCCGGCCCTGCTGCCAGAAAGCCTGGCGCGCATCAAGCGCACCGAGGCATTGCAAACCATCCGGCAAGGCCGTCCGGCCAGCCAGATGGCCGGCTTCGACCAGGTGCTCGACGCCGCGCAAACCGAAGCCCTGGCCGACTACCTGTACCAGCCGCCCGCCACCCCGCCCACCTGGAGCGATGCCGACATTGGCGCCAGCCACCGTCAACTGGCCAACCCAGGCACGCTGCCTGACACTCCGCAGCATGGCGCCGATCCGCTCAACCTGTTCGTCGTGGTCGAGGCCGGCAATCATCATGTCGTCATACTCGACGGCGACCAGTTCGAGCCGCTGGCCCGATTCCCGTCGCACTTCGCCCTGCACGGCGGCCCCAAGTTCTCGCCCGACGGCCGCTACGTCTACTTTGCGTCGCGCGACGGCTGGATCAGCAAGTACGACCTCCACAACCTGACTATGGTGGCCGAGATCCGCGCCGGGCTCAACACCCGCAACCTGGCCGTCAGCGGCGACGGCCGCTGGGTGCTGGTCGGCAATTACCTGCCGGGCGGGCTGGTGCTGCTCGATGCTCGCGACCTGTCTCTGGTGGGCAGCATCGCCACGCCACTGGCCGATGGCATGCCCTCGCGCGTAAGCGCGGTGTATACGGCGCCGCGGCGCCAGAGTTTCGTGGTCGCCCTGAAAGACGTTCAGGAAGTCTGGGAACTTTCCTATGCCGGTCAGCCCGATTTCATCCCGCGCCGGATTCCGGCCCGCGACTTCCTCGACGACTTCTCCTTCACGCCCGACCATCGCTACCTGCTCGCCACTTCGCGCAAGGCCCATGGCGGCCAGGTCATCGACCTGGACAGCGGCGCCACCATCCGCGACATCGCCCTGCCGGGCATGCCGCACCTGGGTTCGGGCATTTACTGGCAACGCGGCGACAGCTGGGTGTTCGCCACGCCCAACATCAGCAAGGGGCTGATCTCGGTGCTTGACCTGCATACCTGGAACGTCATCAAGGAAATCCCCACCGAAGGGCCCGGCTTCTTCATGCGCAGCCACCGCAACTCGCCCTATGCCTGGACCGACGTCTTCTTCGGCCCCGACAACGACGCCGTGCACCTGATCGACAAGCAGACGCTGGCCGTGGCCCACACGCTGCGGCCCATGCCCGGCAAGAACGCCGCCCATGTCGAGTTCACCCGCGACGGACGCTACCTGCTGCTCAGCGTCTGGGACACCGACGGCGCGCTGATCATCTACGACAGCCACAGCTTGCAAGAGATCAAGCGCATTCCCATGAACAAACCCTCCGGCAAGTACAACGTGGGCAACAAGATCGAGTACGCCGAGGGCACATCGCACTGAGCACCGCGTCATGCAAGCGCCCTTAGCCGCTCACCCAAACCCGCGCGCCGGCGTAGCGCCACTGCTCAGCGCCTCGGGCCTGGCCTGCGAACGCGGCGAACGGCGGCTGTTCAGACGGCTGCACCTGACGCTGGCGCCCGGCGACATGCTGCAGGTCAGCGGCCCCAACGGCAGCGGCAAAACCAGCCTGCTGCGCCTCTTGGCTGGCCTGCTGCGGCCGGCGGCCGGCAGCGTGCACTGGCACGGCCCCGCGGCCCGCCGCCTGCTGTGGATCGGCCATGCGGCCGGCATCAAGGGTCTGTTGACCGCACACGAAAACCTCTCATGGCTGGGCGCCCTGCACGCGCCGACGGCGCGCGACGCCATCTGGCAGGCGCTGGCCGCGGCCGGCCTGGCCGGCTTCGAAGATGTGCCTTGCCACGCCTTGTCGGCCGGACAGCAGCGGCGCGTGGCGCTGGCGCGCCTGTACCTGCCCGGCGGCCCGCCGCTGTGGATTCTCGACGAACCCTTTACCGCGCTCGACCGGCAGGGCGTGGCGCAACTTGAACAACACCTGGCCGCGCACTGTGCGGGCGGCGGCGTTGTGGTGCTGACCAGCCATCACCAGCTGGCTCACCGTCCGCCGGCCTACCGCGAGCTTGATCTCGGACAGTACGCCGCATGAACAAGATCTTTATCCTCTTATTCATCCGTGAGCTGAATCTGCTATGCCGCCGTCCTGCGGAACTTGCCAATCCCCTGGTTTTCTTTGCCTTGGTCACCGCCTTGTTTCCCCTGGCGGTGGGGCCGCAAAGCCAACTACTGCAGCGCATGGCCCCCGGCATCCTGTGGGTGGCGGCGCTGCTGGCGGTGCTGCTTTCGCTCGACAGCCTGTTCCGCTCCGACCTGGACGACGGTTCGCTCGAACAATGGCTGCTGTCGCCGCATCCCATGCCCATACTGGTGCTGGCCAAGGTGGCGGCGCATTGGCTGGGCAGCGGCCTGGCGCTGGTCATGCTGGCGCCCTTGCTCGCCCTGATGCTGGGCTTGCCGGCCGGCTGCCTGCCCGTGCTGATGGCGTCGCTGCTGCTCGGCACGCCGGTACTCAGCCTGCTGGGCGCCGTGGGCGCGGCGCTTACCGTTTCCTTGCGCCGCGGCGGGCTCTTGCTAGCACTGCTGATCCTGCCGCTGTACATACCCGTGCTTATCCTGGGCAGCGGCGCCCTGCAAGCCACGCTGCAAGGCCTGCCGGCCCTCGGCCATCTGCTGTGGCTAGGTTGCCTGGCCGCGCTGGCGCTGGCGCTGGCTCCGTTCGCCATTGCAGCCGGCTTGACCATCAGCGCCGGCGAATGACGCTGGCCATGTCCGCTCGCACCTGAAAGGCCATTGCCATGAACTGGACCTGGCTGCACCGATTGGGATCGCCCAAGTGGTTCTACCGCATCAGCGGACGCTGCCTGCCCTGGCTGGCCGGCGCCGGCGCCGTGCTGATTGCCGCCGGGCTGGTCTGGGGCCTGGTCTTCGCGCCGTCCGATTACCAGCAGGGTCACAGCTTCCGCATCATCTATGTGCATGTACCGGCCGCCCTGTTGGCGCAGTCCGTCTACATCATGCTGGCCGTCGCGGGCGCGGTGGGCCTGGTCTGGAAAATCAAGCTCGCCGACGTAGCCTTGCAGCAAGCCGCCCCCATCGGCGCCTGGATGGCCGTGATCGCCCTGGTCAGCGGCGCCTTATGGGGCAAGCCCACCTGGGGCGCCTACTGGGTCTGGGACGCGCGCCTGACCTCGATGCTGATCCTGCTGTTCCTCTACTTCGGCATCATCGCGCTGGGGCAGGCCATTGCGCATCGCCAAAGCGCGGCGCGCGCCTGTGCGCTGCTGGCCGTGGTGGGGGTGGTGAACATCCCCATCATCAAATACTCGGTCGTCTGGTGGAACACCCTGCATCAACCCGCCACGTTCTCGCTGGCCCAAAAGCCCGCCATGCCGCCGCAGATGTGGCTTCCGCTGCTGGTGGCGACGCTCGGCTTCTATTGCTTCTTCGCCGCCGTGCTGCTGTCGCGCATGCGGCTCGAAGTACTCAAGCGCGAAGCCGACGCGCGCTGGGTCGGCGACGAAATCGCGCGCCTGCTCGAAAAAGGCCCCGCATGACTCCCTTCGTCTCGCTGAACGACTTTCTCGCCATGGACGGCCATGGCATTTTTGTGTGGGCCTCGTACGCCCTGTGCCTGGCGCTATTGGCCTGGAACGCGCTGCTGCCGCTGCTGGCGCGGCGCCGCTATCTCAAATTACTGGCACGGCGACTGCGCCGCGAGGCGGCACGATGACCCCCCAGCGCAAGAGACGGCTGGTCATGCTGGCGGCCCTGGCAGGTGGGGTGGGCGTCGCCGTCGCGCTGGCTCTGGCCGCCCTGCAGCAGAATATCAACCTGTTTTATTCCCCCAGCCAGATCGCCGCCGGCGAAGCGCCGCTGCACACACGCATCCGCGCCGGCGGCCTGGTGCAAGACGGGTCGCTGCGCCGCGCGCCGGACAGCCTGGCGGTGCAGTTCGGCATTACCGACGGCGTTCAGCAGGTACTCGTGCGCTACGATGGCATCCTGCCCGACCTGTTCCGCGAAGGCCAGGGCATCGTCGCCCTGGGCAAGCTTGATGCGCAGGGCATGCTGCAAGCCGATGAAGTGCTGGCCAAGCACGACCAGAACTACATGCCTCCCGAAGCGGCGCACGCCCTGAAGCAAGGCGCGGCCACGTCGGGCGGCACACCCGCCGCGGAGCCGCAACCATGATCCCCGAACTCGGGTTGCTGTCGCTGGCCCTGGCGCTTTGTCTGGCCGCGGTGCAGGCCAGCCTGCCCCTGGCGGGAGCCTGGCGCGGCAACCCGCGCTGGATCGCGCTGGCCGCACCGACTGCGTGGGGCCAGTTCACTTTCCTGCTGCTGGCGTTCGCGGCGCTTGCGCACGCTTTCCTGGGCGACGACTTCTCGGTGGCGTACGTGGCCCGCAATGCCAACAGCGCCCTGCCCTGGTACTACAAATTCAGCGCCATCTGGGGCGCACATGAAGGCTCGCTGCTGCTGTGGGCGTTGCTGCTGGCGGGCTGGTCTTGTGCCGTATGCGTGGGCTCGCGCCAATTGCCCCGCACCATGCGGGCCCGCGTGCTGGCGGTCATGGGCATGATCAGCGTGGGGTTCCTGCTGTTTCTCATCGCCACCTCGAATCCTTTCGAACGTCTGCTGCCCGATGTTCCTGCCGACGGCAACGACCTCAACCCGTTGCTGCAGGACTTCGGCCTCATCGTGCACCCTCCCATGCTCTATATGGGCTATGTCGGCTTCTCCGTAGCCTTCGCGTTCGCCATTGCCGCGCTGCTCGACGGCCGGCTCGACGCCGCATGGGCGCGCTGGTCGCGGCCCTGGACACTGGTCGCCTGGGCCTTCCTGGGACTGGGCATCGCGCTGGGGTCGTGGTGGGCCTATTACGAGCTGGGCTGGGGCGGCTGGTGGTTCTGGGACCCGGTCGAGAACGCCTCGTTCATGCCATGGCTGGTGGGCACGGCCCTGATTCATTCCCTGGCCGCCACCGAGAAGCGCGGCGTCTTCAAGAGCTGGACGGTGCTGCTTGCCATTGCCGCGTTTTCGCTGAGCCTGCTGGGCACGTTCCTGGTGCGCTCGGGCGTGCTGACCTCGGTGCACGCCTTTGCCACCGACCCGGCGCGTGGCGTGTTCATTCTGTGCTTCCTGCTGGTGGTGGTGGGTGGCTCGCTGGCTTTGTTCGCCTTGCGCGCGCCGGCAGTGGCCAGCGCAGCCAGCTTCGGCACGTGGTCGCGCGAAACCCTGTTGCTGATCAACAACCTGCTGCTGTCCGTGGCCGCGGCCATGATCCTGCTAGGCACGCTGTATCCGCTGGTGCTCGACGCGCTGACCGGCGCCAAGCTGTCGGTCGGCCCCCCTTATTTCAACGCTTTGTTCGTGCCGCTGATGGCGCTGCTGATGGCGGCCACCGCGCTGGGCGTCGCCGCGCGCTGGAAAGACACCCCGCCGCGCTGGCTGGCGGGCATGCTGGGGCCCGTGCTGGCAGCCAGCCTCGCGTTCGCCGCCGGCGCGGCCGCGCTGGCGCGCGATTCGCGTTGGACAGTCGGGGCCGTATGCCTGCTGGCCGCCTGGATCGTGCTGGGCGCCTTGCGCGACATTGTCGACAAGACCCGCCACCTGGGCCTGCGGCGCGGTCTGCCGGCCCTGGGACGCAGCTACTGGGGTATGCAACTGGCGCACCTGGGGCTGGCCATGTGCGCGCTGGGCGTGGTGCTCAACAGCGCAGGCAACCTCGAACGCGACCTGCGCATGGCGCCCGGCGATGCCGTGGAACTCGGCGGCTACCGGTTCGTATTCGAGGGCACGACGGCACGCCCTGGCCCGAACTTCGTCGCCGAGCGCGGCACCATGCAGATCTTGCGCGACGGACGGCACGTTGCCACGCTGCACCCCGAAAAACGCGTGTACCACGCGCAACAGAACGCCATGACCGAAGCCGCCATTTTCGCGGGCTTCACGCGCGACCTCTTCACCGCCCTGGGCGAGCCGCTCGACAACGGCGCGTGGGCCGTGCGCGTGCACATCAAGCCCTTCGTGCGCTGGATCTGGCTGGGCGCGCTGTTGATGGCCGCGGGCGGCCTGCTGGCGGCCACCGACCGCCGTTATCGCCGCCGCGTACCCGGCACCGCGCCGGCCGCCTTGAACGCGGGAGAACACCCATGAAGAAACTGCTGCGACTACTGCCATTGGTGCTGTTCCTGGGGGTTGCGGCGCTGCTCTACCGCGGCCTGTTCCTCGATCCCGCGAGGCTGCCGTCAGCCCTGGTGGGCAAGCCGTTTCCCGAGTTCACCCTGCTTTCGCTCGATGACGCGCGCACCCTGACCCGCCAAGACATCCTGGGCACACCGGCGCTGGTCAACGTCTGGGCTACCTGGTGCCCCTCGTGTCGCCAGGAGCATCCCGTGCTGAACCGCCTGTCGCAGTCCGGCGTGGTGATTCACGGCGTGAACTACAAAGACGACCGAGTCTCTGCTCAGCGGTGGCTGAGCACGCTGCACAACCCCTACCGCCTGAACATCGAAGACGCCGCCGGCACACTAGGCCTGGACCTCGGCGTGTACGGCGCGCCCGAAACGTTTCTTGTCGACGCCCGGGGCGTCATCCGGGACAAGTTCGTCGGCGTCATCGACGACACCGTCTGGCGCGAAAGGCTCGAGCCCGTCTATCGTCAGTTACTTGACGAGGCTTCCCGATGAAACGCCTGATGGCTGTCGTTCTATGGGGATGCCTGCTGGCGGGCCCGGCCCGGGCCGCCATCGATGTGCATGAATTCAGCAGCGAGGCCGAACACGCCCGCTACAAGCACCTGACCGAGGTGCTGCGCTGCCCCAAGTGCCAGAACCAGAATATTGCCGACTCCAATTCTCCCATCGCCCAGGACCTGCGCCGCGAAGTCAGCCGCATGCTGGAGGAAGGCCGTAGCGAAGCCCAGATCATCGACTTCATGGTGGCACGCTATGGCGATTTCGTGCTGTACCGGCCTCCCTTCGACCTGCGTACGGTCATGCTCTGGCTTGGCCCCGCCGTATTGCTGCTGGCGGGTGCGGGACTGGTGGGCGTGCTGGTCGCACGCGGACGCCGCGTGCGCAACGTCGCGCTGACAGAAGACGAACACCGGCGGCTGGCCGATCTGCTGGGCGCCAGCCGCAACGACGAGACCGCGCCATGATCCAGTTCTGGCTACCCGCCGCGCTGCTGCTGACGCTGGCCACGGCATTCGTGCTTGTTCCGCTGCTGCGGGCGCGCGATCCGGCCAGGGATACCGACCGCGCGGCGCTCAATGTGGCGCTGTACGGCGAACGCCTGCAGGCGCTGCAGGCGCAGCGCCAAACCGGCCTGCTCACTCAGGCCCAGTTCGAGGCCGCCCGCGCCGAAGCGGCGCGCGCTCTGTTGGCCGACACCGCAGGCCAGCCCGCCCCCGCGGCGCGCGGCAAGGCGGGCATGGCCTTGGCGCTGGCAGCCGCCTTGCTGGTGCCGGCAGGCGCAACCGCGCTGTACTGGCGCTGGGGCGCGCTCGACCAGGTGCTGCAGGCGCAGCAGTACGCCGGCCACGCCAATGAAAGCATCGAACACATGACGGCGCGCCTCGAAGCCGCGCTGGCGGCGGCTCCCGAAACCCCCGAGGCCTGGTTCTTCCTGGGCCGCACCTACATGGCCCAGGACCGCTGGGCCGATGCGGCCGGCGCCTTCGAACAGGCCGTCACCCGGGCGGGCCGCCCGCCAGAGTGGCTGGGCCATTGGGCACAGGCTCTGTACTTCGCCGACGACCAGCAATGGACGCCTCGATTGCAGGCCCTGGTCGACGAAGCGCTGGCGGGCGATCCCGAAGAAGCGGTCAGCCTGACCCTGGCCGGCATCGCCGCTTTCGAAAGCGGGAGGTACGCCGACGCGGTGGACTACTGGGAGCGCCTGGCGGCGACTCTGCCCGCCGGCGATCCCACCCGCGACACCGTCATGACCGGCGTCGCGCGCGCCCGCTCGCTGGCGGGTCCCCCCGCCGCGCCGCCGCCCTGAGACCCCGCGCGCCCGAAGCTCAGGCGTAGGCCTCGACCGGCAGGCAAGCGCACACCAGGTTGCGATCGCCGTAGGCGTTGTCCACGCGCGCCACCGGAGGCCAGTACTTGGCATCGCGCAGCGAGGCCACCGGATATGCCGCCTGCTGACGCGGGTAGTCGTGCAGCCACTCTTCTGCCAGCAGCATCTGCGCCGTGTGCGGGGCGTTCTTCAGCACGTTGTCGTCGCGGTCGCGCTCGCCACGCTCGACCTGCGCGATTTCTTCGCGAATGGCGATCATCGCGTCGATGAAGCGCTCGAGCTCGGCCAGGCCCTCGGACTCGGTGGGCTCGACCATGAGCGTCCCGGCCACCGGGAAGCTCATGGTGGGGGCATGGAAGCCGTAGTCCATCAGGCGCTTGGCGATGTCTTCGGCGCTGATGCCGCTGCTGTCTTTCAGCGGGCGCACATCCAGAATGCACTCGTGCGCCACCCGGCCGTTGCGGCCGGCATACAGCACGGGATAGTAGTCGCGCAGGCGCGCGGCCACGTAGTTGGCATTGAGAATGGCCACCTCGGTGGCGCGGCGCAGGCCGTCGGCGCCCATCAGGGCAATGTAGGCATACGAAATCGGCAGGATACCGGCCGAGCCGTACGGCGCCGCCGCCACCGGCCCGATTCCCGTTTCGCCGCCCAGCTTGCCCTGCGCATTGAGCACTCCTGGCAGGAAGGGCGCCAGGTGCGAACGCACCGCCACCGGGCCCACGCCGGGGCCGCCGCCGCCGTGCGGTATGCAGAACGTCTTGTGCAGGTTCAGGTGCGACACGTCCGAGCCGAACTTGCCGGGACGCGCGACGCCCACCATGGCGTTCATGTTGGCGCCATCCAGGTACACCTGGCCGCCGGCCTGGTGCACCAGGTCGCAGATATGGGTGATCGATTCTTCGAATACGCCGTGCGTAGACGGATACGTGATCATCAGCGCGGCCAGGCGGTCGCCCACCTGGGTCAGCTTGGCGCGCAGGTCGTCGAGGTCGACGTTGCCATTGGCGTCGGATGCCACCACCACGACTTCCATGCCGGCCAATTGTGCCGAGGCCGGGTTGGTGCCGTGCGCCGAAGCGGGGATCAGGCACACGTTACGCTGCGCCTGGCCGTTGGCGCGGTGGTAGCCGCGGATGGCCAGCAAGCCGGCATACTCGCCCTGAGCGCCGGAATTCGGCTGCAGACTGATGTCGTCGTACCCGGTAATTTCGCACAGCGCCTTCGACAGGCGTTCGATGAGTTCGCGATAGCCTGCGCTCTGGTCGGCCGGCGCATAAGGATGGATGAGCGCGAACTCGGGCCAGGTGATGGGGATCATCTCGGCCGTGGCGTTCAGCTTCATGGTGCACGAGCCCAGCGGGATCATGCTGCGGTCCAGCGCCAGGTCTTTGTCGGCCAGCTTGCGCAGGTAGCGCAGCATGTCGGTTTCAGACTGGATGCTCGAGAACACCGGATGCGCCAGAATGCCGCCCTGGCGCTGCAGCGCAGCGGGAATACCGCCGGGCGCGGCGGCGTCGTGCGCGTCGATGTCGAGTGCGAGGTCGTCTTTCTGCAAGCCGGCCGCGAACACATTGACCAGGGCCTGCAGGTCGGCGGCCGTAACGGTTTCGTCCAGCGAGACCGCCAGCCGTGCGCCGTCGACGCGGCGCAGATTGATGTGTTCGCACACCGCGGCCTCGACAATGGCCGGCGTCGCCACGCCGGTTTCCAGCAACAGCGTGTCGAAGAAGGTGTCGTTGACCACCTTGATGCCCAGCTGCGTCAGCGCGGCGCGCAAGATCGCGGTATAGCGATGCACGCGGGTGGCAATGCGGCGAATGCCGTCCGGGCCATGCCACACGGCATACAGGCCGGCCATTACGGCCAGCAGCACCTGGGCGGTGCAGATGTTGGAGGTGGCCTTCTCGCGGCGGATGTGCTGTTCGCGAGTCTGCAAGGCCAGCCGCAGCGCGGGATTGCCCTGCGCGTCTTTGGACACGCCCACCAGGCGGCCCGGCATGTTGCGCTTATAGGCGTCCTTGCAGGCCATGAAGCCGGCATGCGGGCCGCCAAAACCGAACGGCACGCCGAACCGCTGCGACGAGCCGATGGCGATGTCGGCGCCCCATTCGCCGGGCGGCGTCATCAGGGCCAGGGCCAGCAGGTCGGTGGCGCAAGCCACCACCGCGCCCTGCGCGTGCGCGGCCTCTGCCAGCGCGCGATAGTCGGCCACGCCACCCAGGCTGTGCGGGTATTGCAGCAGTACGCCGAAGCACTCGGGCAAGCCCTGGGCCTCATCGCCCAGCGCGACCTCGATGCCCAGGCCTTCGGCGCGCGTGCGCACCACTTCGATGGTTTGCGGATGGCAGTGCGCCGACACGAAGAACACCTGGCTGGCCGATTTCGACCCCCGCCGCGCCAGCGTCATGGCTTCGGCCGCGGCCGTGCCTTCATCCAGCAACGATGCGTTGGAGATGTCCAGCCCGGTCAGGTCGGCCACCATGGTCTGGTAGTTGAGCAGGGCTTCGAGCCGGCCCTGTGAAATCTCGGGCTGGTACGGCGTATAAGCGGTGTACCAGGCCGGGTTTTCGAGCACGTTGCGCAGCACCACGTTGGGCGTGTGGGTGCCGTAGTAGCCCTGGCCGATGTAATTACGGTAGATGCGATTGCGCCCGGCGACCGCCTTCAGGTCGGCCAGCACGTCGGATTCGCTGCGCGAGGCGGGCAGCGCCAGCGGACCCTGGCTGCGGATGGCCGGCGGCACGACTTCCTGCAGCAAGGCATCGAGGCTGCCGCAGCCAATGGCCGCGAGCATTTTTTCCTGGTCGGCCGCGGTGGGGCCGATGTGGCGGGGAATGAAATCGGTGTGGGGGTCTAGGGCGCGCGACATGGGGGTATCTCGGGTGCGGAAAAATGGCCGCGCGGACGAAGCGCCCGCGCGGCGTCGGCCAGGGTCAGCCGTTGGCGACGGCTTCGTAGCCGGCAGCGTCCAGCAGTTTGTCGACGTCGGCCGCGTTGTCGGGCCGGATCTTGAAGATCCACGTGGAAAACGCCGATTCGTTGATCAGGTTGGGCGTGCTTTCGAGTTCGTCGTTAAAAGCCACGATCTCGCCCGACACGGGCGCGTAAATGTCGGAAGCGGCCTTGACCGATTCGACCACGCCAGCCGTGGCGCCGGCCTTCAGCTTGGCGCCGACGTTGACATCGCCAACGAAGACGAGGTCGCCCAATTGTTCCTGGGCGTTGTCTGTAATGCCAACGGCGAACACGTCGCCCTCGGCTTTGACCCATTCATGGGATTCGGTGTATTTGCGGTCGGTGGGCAGGCTCATGGAAGCTCCTAGGATGGGAATTGCGCGCATGCGCCGGCACCCCTGCCGGCGCATGGTGGCAGTTTACGAGTGTTCGACCGCCTTGCCATGGCGCACGAACGGCAATTTGCATACCAGGGCCGGCACCCGCTTGCCGCGGATATCGACCTCGACCGTCTGGCCAGGCTGCACGCCCTGGGGCACGCGGGCGAACGCCACCGACACGCCGAGCGTGGGCGACATCGTGCCGCTGGTGATTTCGCCCTCGCCCAGGGGCGTGTATACCGCCATGTGGGCGCGCATTACGCCGCGCTCTTGCAGCTTCAGGCCCACGAAGCCGCGGGGCGCGGCGAACTGTTCCAGGGCATCGCGCCCCACGAAACGGCGCTCGGGGTCTTTCAGCGACACCGTCCAGGTCAGGCCTGCCTGATCGGGCTGGGTGAGCTCGTCCATGTCCTGGCCATACAGGTTCATGCCGGCCTCGAGGCGCAGCGTGTCGCGCGCGCCCAGCCCGCAGGGGCGCACGCCCTGGGCCAGCAGATCGTTCCACAAGGCCACCACCTGGTCGGCCGGCAGCACGATCTCGAAACCGTCTTCGCCGGTGTAGCCGGTGCGCGCCACCAGGGTGTCGTCGGCCACCTGGGCCGCCACGAAAGGCGTCAGCGGCTCGGTGGCGGCCTGCCAGGCCGGCCGGGCGGCCCAGACGCGGGCACGGGCGTTGGGCCCCTGCACGGCCACCATGGCCAGGTCGCGGCGCGGCGCGATGGCGACGTCGTAGCTGCCCGCCGCGGCCACGCGCTGCATCCAGGCAACGTCTTTGTCGGCCGTGGCGGCGTTTACCACCACGCGCCATTGGTCGGCAGCGAAGAAATAGACGATCAGGTCGTCGATGATGCCGCCCTGCGGGTTGAGCATGCAGCTGTACAACGCCTTGCCGGGCACCGTAAGGCGAGCCACGTCGTTGGCCACCAGGCGCCGCAGAAATGCAGTGGCGTCCGGACCGGTGACGTCGACGTTCAGCATGTGGGACACGTCGAACATGCCGGCGTCGCGGCGCACGGCATGGTGTTCTTCGAGCTGCGAGCCATACGCCAGCGGCATGTCCCAGCCGCCGAAATCGACCATGCGGGCGCCGGCGGCGACGTGGGCGTCGGCCAGCGGGGTGCGTTTGAGGGAAGCGGACATGGGGCAGGCTCCGGTGCGGCGGCATCGCCAGGGTTACGGAATATGCCGGCCTGGGAGCGGAAAGCGCCAGAAGCCAGCTGGATTTTCCGCCCCTCTGTCCTTTTGCCTGAGAGTTGCCCCGCTGGGACGCGGGTTTGCACCTTCGGCGCCTGGGCTGCGCACGTTAACCACCATGGCGCCAGGTCTCTCCAGAGTGCTGTTTCAGCCGGCGCCGGCGGAGAGCCGGGCGGGCTGATGCAGCGCGGTATGGGTTACCTGAGCGATTCCGGGCGAATTGCGCCTTCGGCGGCGGCCCGTATAGACCCAGGCCGCTCTCTCCCGCACTTGCATGACAGCGGCGTGAAGCATACATCGAAAGCCCGGGCCGGCAAAATTGTCGCTTGCCCGGGGTCGGCGGCCGGCCGGACGCCCGTCTTCAGCGGCAAGATTGACAGCTATCAACGGCGGCCAAACCCGCTTGACTGCTGTCAAGCGGCAAATCCGGCTCAATACCCATACTTCCCTACAGGTTTTAGGGGATCTTAGTTATGGGGTTCACTCGACGCCAGTTGCTCACTGGCCTGAAGCCCGGGCCGATACTGCCCGGGTCAGCCGCCGCGCAGGGCCGGCCATGGCGCGCCCGGGTAACGGCCGCCTGCCTAGCCCGCCGCGGCATCGAATGCCGCCTGTGCGGCGAAACCTGCAGCGTCGGCGCCCTTCGCTTCCGCCCGCGCGCGGGCGGCCCCACCCAGCCCCATGTCGATACCGGCCGCTGCACCGGCTGCGGCGATTGCCTGCCGGCCTGCCCGGTGGCAGCCCTGATTCCGGAGGCCACATGAGAATCGTCAGCCTGGTCCTGCGCATCGCGCCGCACAGCCTGCCCGCCGCCGAAAGCGCGCTGGCCGCCATCCCGGGCGTGCAGGTGCATGCGCAAGACGCCGCCACCGGCAAGCTCATCATCACCATCGAAGACGGCCCGGGCTACAGCACCGCCGACTCCATCCTGGCCGCCCACAAAGTTCCTTGCGTGCTGTCGGCCACCCTGGCTTACGAATACGGCGAAGACGACGCGCCGCCTGCCAGCCAACTGCCCTCTCTCCACCGATCTCCGGCACAGGAAGCTCCATCATGTCACTGAACCGACGCGAATTCATCAAGACCAACGCCGTGGCCGCCGCGGCCGCCACGGCCGGCATGAGCCTGCCCGCCGCCGCCCTGGCCCAGGCCGGCAGCCCGCCCTTGCAGGTGCGATGGGACAAGGCGCCCTGCCGCTTCTGCGGCACCGGCTGTTCGGTGCTGGTAGGCGTGCAGAACGATCGCGTCGTGGCCACCCAGGGCGATCCCGAAGCGCCGGTCAATCGCGGTCTGAACTGCATCAAGGGCTACTTCCTGTCCAAAATCATGTACGGCGCCGACCGCCTCACCCGGCCCATGCTGCGCAAGAAAAACGGCGCATACGACAAGAACGGCGAATTCACCCCCATCAGCTGGGACGAAGCCTTCGACATCATGGCGCAGAAATGGAAACAGGCGCTGGCCGCGGGCGGCCCCGACGCCATCGCCATGTTCGGCTCGGGCCAATGGACCATCTGGGAAGGTTACGCCGCCTCGAAGCTGTACAAGGCGGGCTTTCGCAGCAACAACCTCGACCCCAACGCGCGCCATTGCATGGCCAGCGCGGTGGTGGGCTTCATGCGCACCTTCGGCATCGACGAACCCATGGGCTGCTACGACGACATCGAGCACGCCGATGCCTTCGTGCTGTGGGGATCGAACATGGCCGAGATGCACCCCATACTCTGGAGCCGCATCACCGACCGCCGCCTGACGCACGCGGGCAGCGAAGTGCATGTGCTGTCCACATTCGAGCATCGCAGTTTCGAACTGGCTGACAACGGCATGATCTTCGTGCCGCAAACCGACCTGGCCATCCTGAACTACCTGTGCAACTACCTGATCCAGAACGGACGGGTCAACCGCGAATTCGTCGAACAGCACGTCAACTTCAAGGTCGGCGCCACCGACATCGGCTACGGCCTGCGGCCGAACGATCCGCGCGAACAATCGGCCACCTCGAACGGCTATCCCGGCGCCGACGGCAAGCCCAAGGGCGACCCCGGCGCCGCCACACCCGCCACCTTCGAAGAATTCGCCGCATTCGTCTCCACTTACACGCTGGACTACACCGCCCGGTTGTCGGGCGTGCCCGCCGAGAAGCTGCAGCGGATGGCCGAGCTGTACGCCGATCCCGACAAAAAAATCGTCTCGTTCTGGACGATGGGCTTCAACCAGCATGCGCGCGGCACGTGGGTCAACAACATGATCTACAACGTGCACCTGCTGACCGGCAAGATTTCCCAGCCGGGTTGCGGCCCGTTCTCGCTGACGGGCCAGCCATCGGCCTGCGGCACCGCGCGCGAAGTGGGCACCTTTGCCCACCGCCTGCCGGCCGACATGGTGGTCGGCAACCCCGCGCACCGCAAAATCGCCGAAGAACTGTGGCAACTGCCCGAAGGCACCATTCCGGCCAAGGTGGGCCTGCACGCGGTGGCGCAGAGCCGCGCGCTGAAAGACGGCAAGCTCAAGTGCTACTGGACCTCCACCACCAACAACATGCAGGCCGGCCCGAACATCAACGATGAAATCTACCCCGGCTGGCGCAACCCGGAAGCGTTCGTGGTGGTGTCCGATCCCTACCCCACGGTGTCGGCCCTGTCGGCCGACCTGATCCTGCCCACGGCCATGTGGGTCGAAAAAGAAGGCGCCTATGGCAATGCCGAGCGCCGCACCCAGTTCTGGCGGCAGCAGGTCAGGGCGCCAGGCGAGTCGCGCTCCGACCTGTGGCAGTACCTGGAATTCGCCAAGCGCTTCAAGATTGAAGAAGTGTGGCCGGCCGAACTGCTCGACAAAAAACCCGAATACCGCGGCAAGACGCTCTACGACGTGCTCTATGCCAATGGCGTGGTCAACCGCTACCCGCTGGCGGACGTGGGCGTCGTAAACAAGCACGCCATCGACGGCTACATGAACGACGAGTCGCAGCACTTCGGCTTCTATGTGCAGAAGGGCCTGTTCGAAGAATACGCGCAGTTCGGCCGCGGGCACGCCCATGACCTGGCCGACTTCGATCTTTACCACCGGGCCCGCGGCCTGCGCTGGCCTGTGGTCGACGGCAAGGAAACACTGTGGCGCTTCCGCGAAGGCTACGACCCCTACGTGAAGCAGGGCGAAGGCGTACGCTTCTACGGCAACAAAGACGGTAAAGCCAATATCTTCGCCCTGCCCTACCAGCCGCCGGCCGAGGTGCCCGACCAGGATTACGACCTGTGGCTGTGCACCGGGCGCGTGCTGGAACACTGGCACACCGGCTCAATGACGCGGCGCGTGCCCGAACTGCACCGTGCGGTACCAGAAGCGGTGCTGTTCATGCACCCCGACGACGCCAAGGAGCGCGGACTGCAGCGCGGCATGCAATGCAAGATCGCGTCGCGCCGGGGCGAAGTGTTTGCCAGCCTGGAAACGCGCGGCCGCAACAAGCCGCCCCGCGGACTGGTGTACATGCCTTTCTTCGATGAGGGACGCCTGGTCAACAAGCTGACGCTGGACGCCACCTGCCCGCTGTCAAAAGAAACCGACTTCAAGAAATGCGCCGTCAAGGTGCAGAAGGCCTGAACCCGGCCCTTGGCATTGCATCCCACTGACCAGCCATGACGGATTCCACTTCCATCAAGCCTTCGGGCCGCCGACAGTTTCTGCAGCAGTCGGCGGCGGCCATGGGCGGCGCCTGCGCGGTAGCGCTGGGCCTGGGTTTGTACGCCAGGCAGGCCGGCTCGCTGCCGGCCACTGCCTTGCGCCCGCCCGGCGCGCTGTCTGAAGAAGAGTTCCTGGCGGCCTGCGTGCGCTGCGGGCTGTGCGTGCGCGCTTGCCCCTACGACACCCTGAAGCTGGCTACCCTGGGCACGCCGGTTCCTTCCGGCACACCTTATTTTGACGCACGCAGCGTGCCCTGTGAAATGTGCGATGACATCCCTTGCGTGCCAGCCTGCCCGACCGGCGCGCTGGACCACGGCCTGACCCGCATCGAAGACGCGCGCATGGGCCTGGCCGTGCTCATCGACCAGGAATCCTGCCTGAACTTCCAGGGCCTGCGCTGCGACGTGTGCTATCGCGTCTGCCCCCTGATCGACGAAGCCATCACGCTCGAATTGCGCCACAACCCGCGCTCCGACCGCCACGCCATGCTGCTGCCCACGGTGCACTCCGACCACTGCACCGGCTGCGGAAAATGCGAGCAAAGTTGCGTGCTGCCTGGCGCTTCGGCCATCAAGGTGCTGCCGCACCAGCTGGCCCAGGGCTCAACCGCCGGCCACTACCGCAAGGGCTGGGAAGAAGCCGAAAAGGCCGGCGGCTCGGTCATTGGCGAGCAAGTCCATCTGCCGGTGCGCGGCCTGGACGACGTGCCCGCAATACCAGACGGAGGCGGCAAGCCGTGAACACCGTTTCCCCCAAACCCAGGCGGCCCAACGTTGCGGGGCGCAACCCCACCGCCGCCGCCATCGCCGGCAAGGGCTGGCTGCGCGCCCATCGCTGGCTGCTGCTGCGCCGCACCGTGCAGGCGGGCCTGCTGGCGCTGTTCCTGATCGGGCCGGCCAGCGCATGGCTGTTGCGCCGCGGCGTGCTGCAACGCGACTGGTGGCCCGTGAAGGGCAACCTGTCGTCCAGCCTGACGCTCGACTGGCTGCCCCTGACCGACCCGTACCAGCTGCTGCAAAGCCTGTTCGCGGGCCACGCGCCGCTGGACACGGCGCTGCTCGGCGCCGGCATCGTATTGGGCTTTTACCTGTTGTTCGGCGGACGCGTGTATTGCTCGTGGGTGTGTCCCGTCAATGTGGTTACCGATACCGCGTCCTGGCTGCGCCGTAAATTGAAACTGCGTCCGCCCGGGCGCACGCCATCCAAGTCCCTGCGCCTGTGGGTAATGATCGGCACGCTGCTGGCTTCGGCCGTCACCGGCACCATCGCATGGGAATGGGTCAACCCGGTATCGATGCTGCACCGGGCGCTGGTATTCGGCTTCGGCGCCGTGTGGGCGCTGGTGTTGGGCATTTTTCTGTACGACCTGCTGGTGACGCCGCGCGGTTGGTGCGGACACATATGCCCGGTAGGGGCGTTCTATGGCCTGCTGGGCAGGCGCGCGCTGCTGCGCGTAAACGCCGCGGGCCGCGCCGCATGCGACGACTGCATGGACTGCTACAGCATCTGCCCCGAGCCGCAGGTCATCCGCCCCGCGCTCAAGGCCGCCGGCCAGGACCACCCCGTCATTCTCGACGCCGACTGCACCACTTGCGGCCGCTGCATCGACGTCTGCCCTCAACAGGTATTCCGCATGAGCCACCGGTTCCGCCATAGGAGTAAATCATGAAACGCGCCTTGTACAAGACCGCCCTCGGCCTGCTCGCGGGCCTGATGATCGGCATGCCGCCGGCCCTGGCCGACGACCCTTCCACGGTGCAAAGCCTGCGCCAGAACAGCGTCGCGGATGTCGAACACGAAGCCGGCCACTATCGTCAGGAGCTCGACGCGGGCGCCACGCTGCCGCGCGACTTCGTGCAGCAGCCGCCGCTGGTGCCGCACGCCAGCAGCAACTACCCCGTGACGCTGAAATTCAACAAATGCCTGGACTGCCACGCATGGGCGCGCGCGCAGGCTACCAACTCGCCCAAGATTTCCATCACCCACTTCCGCGACGCGCAAGGCCGCGAGCTGTCGTCGGTCAGCCCGTCGCGCTATTTCTGCCAGCAATGCCATGTCACCCAAAGCGACGCCAAGCCGCTGGTCGAGAACACCTTCCAGCGCGTCAAAGGCCTGAATTGAGCGAGCGTGCATCATGAACCTCAAGTGGATCAAGACCTTGCCGCGCCGCGCGTGGGCACGGGCAGTCAGCGGACTGGGACTGGCGTTCGCGCTGGGCATCATGTTCTGGGGCGGCTTCAACACGTTCATGGAATGGACCAATACCGCGGCGTTCTGCATTTCCTGCCATGAAATGAACCGGAACGTGTACCAGGAATACCGCAATACCGTGCACTATTCCAACCGCACCGGCGTGCGGGCCGTATGTTCGGACTGCCACGTGCCCAAGGAATGGGGACCGAAAATGCTGCGCAAGCTGTACGCCTCTAACGAGCTGCTGCACCATTTCCTGGGCACCATCGACACACCCGAGAAATTCGAGGCTAAGCGCGCCAAGCTCGCGCAGAACGAATGGCGGCGCATGAAGGCGAACAATTCCCAGGAATGCCGCAACTGCCACGACTACAGCTACTTCGACTACTCTGGCCAAAGCTCGCGCTCGGCCCGCATGCATCAGCAAGGCCTGCAGGAAGGCCAGACCTGCATCGACTGCCACAAGGGCATTGCGCACAGCCTGCCGGCAGTAGAACAGTCGGTAGGGCAGCCCAAGCCCGGGGCGGTTCCGGCGCAGGCGCTGCACCCCGACTGAACCGCGATGCCGCGCTAGCCCAGCGCGGTGTCCAGCAGCATCATCAGCACGAAACCGATCATCAGCCCGCAGGTGGCATACACCTCATGCCCCTTGCGGTGCGATTCGGGAATGATCTCGTGGCTGATCACGAACAGCATGGCGCCCGCGGCAAAGCCCAGGCCCCAGGGCAGCAGCACGGCCGACCAGCCCACCACCACAGCGCCCAATACTGCCCCCACCGGCTCGATCAGCCCGGACAGCATGCCCAGGGCCACCGCAAAGCTGCGGCGGTAGCCGGCCGCCAGCAGCGCCAGCGACACCACCAGCCCCTCGGGCACGTCCTGGATGGCGATGCCCGTGGCCAGCGCGCTGCCCCGCAGCGGATCATTGCCCACGTAACCTACGCCTATCGCCAGGCCTTCGGGCACGTTGTGCAGAGCAATGGCAAACACGAACAGCCAGGTGCGGCGCAGGCGATGGACTTCGATGCCTTCCTTGCCCTTGATGAAATGCTCATGCGGCAACAGGCGCTCCATCAGCAACAGCGTGGCCGCGCCCAGCAGCACCGCCGCGCCCACCACCAGGCCGGCGCCCCAGGGGCCATGACCCAGCTCGCCCGCCGCCGCGATGCCCGGCGCCACCAGTGAAAACGCGCAGGCCGCCAGCATGACGCCCGCCCCAAAGCCGAACATGGTGTCCTGTACTTTCTCGGGCAGCGTCTGTGAGAACATCACCGGCACCGTGCCCAGCGCAGTGGCGCCGGCGGCCAACAGCCCGCCGGCCAGTGCGTCGGCCACATGCGGGGCGCGCGGTATCAGATAGGCCCACAGGGCGTGCACCGCCAGGCAGGCCACCAGCAAGGCCAGCGTCCAGACGCTGATACTGGTGGCCTGCGGGCGCATGCGGTGGCGGCTGAAAGTGTTCATATCCGATGGGCCGTCCGGGCGACTCAGTTCTGGGGGAAGAAAACCGGGCGCCCCCGGGAGGGTGGCGACGCCGCTATGCCTTGGCGGAGTCGTAGCGGCGCGAGACTTCGACCCAATCGATCACGTTGAAGAACGCGGAGATGTATTCCGGGCGGCGGTTCTGGTATTTCAGGTAATACGCGTGTTCCCACACGTCCAGCCCCAGCACGGGCGTATTGCCCTGCATCAGCGGACTATCCTGGTTGGCGGTGCTCTCCACCACCAGCTTGCCTTGGGAAGTCACGCTCAGCCAGGCCCAACCGCTGCCGAAGCGCGTCAACGCCGCCTTGGTAAAGGCATCGCGAAACGCGTCCAGGCCGCCCAGGTCGGCATCGATGGCCGCGGCCAAGCGGCCCTGCGGCTTGCCGCCGCCCTGCGGCGACATCACGGTCCAGAACAGGCTGTGATTGGCGTGGCCGCCGCCGTTGTTGCGCACCGCCCCGCGCACCGGCTCGGGCAGGGTGTCGATACGCGCCACCAGTGCGTCGACCGGCTCGTCGGACGGCAAACCCGCGCCCTCCAGGGCGGCGTTCAGGTTGTTGATATACGTCTGGTGGTGCTTGGTGTAGTGGATTTCCATGGTCAGCGCATCGATGTGCGGTTCCAGCGCATCGTACGCGTACGGTAGTTCGGGCAAGACATAGGGCATGCAACTCTCCAGTTCGGGCTTGAGAACGGTGTCGACCGCCGGCTCATGCAGCAACTCGTATGCCCGGCTTACGCGCGCACCAGCCGGGTCGGCACGCCGCGGCCGCTGGCGCAGTCCGACCAGGTAGCGATGGGCCGCCACTCGCGTCGCCATCGCGATATGGGCGTTGCGGCTCTTTTCATAAGTCGTTAAATGAAATTGAAATGATAGTTATTTTTATTCAATATAACAATAACAAAGGCGCCACGGGCCCGCTTTGCTACAGCGCGCGTCCGCAGGCCACGCCCGAGGCCCAGGCCCACTGGAAGTTGTAGCCGCCCAGCCAGCCGGTGACATCGACCGCCTCGCCGATGAAATACAAGCCGGGCACCTGGCGCGCCTGCATCGATTTCTGGTCCAGGCCGCGCGTGTCGACACCGCCGCGCATGACCTCGGCTTTTTTGTACCCGGCCGTGCCGCTGGGCACCAGCCGCCATTGATGAATGCCCTGCCCTAGCGCGCGCAAGGTTTTATCGGGCGTATCAGCCAGGCGCCACTCGGCCAGGCCTGGCTGCCCCGCCTGCCCGGCTACCCGCAACCATTGGTCGGCCAGGCGGCGCGGCCACAGGTTGCCCAGCACAGTGTGCAATTGCTGCCGGTTGCCCGGCTTGGCGGCAATCAGCTCGTCCGCCAGGTCGCGCCCCGCCGCCAGGTCCAGCACGATGGCCTCGCCCGGCTGCCAGTAGCTGGAAATCTGCAAGATCGCCGGCCCGGACAGGCCGCGGTGTGTGAACAGCAGGTCTTCCACGAATTCACCGCGGCCACGGCCCGTGCCCGTGCTGAGCGCAACCTCCAACGCCACGCCAGACAGTTCGGCAAATGGACGCCACTGCTGCGGGTCGAACGTCAGGGGCACCAGCGCCGGCCGCGGCTCGATGACCTTCAGGCCGAACTGGCGCGCCAGCTTCAGGCCGAAATCGGTAGCTCCCAGCTGCGGAATGGCCATGCCGCCGGTGGCCACCACCAGCTTGGCCGCGCGAATCTCGCCCTGGCTGGTGCGCAACACGTAGCCGGCCTCGTCGCGGCCCACCTCGGCCACGCGGCACGGCATGCGCCATTGAACCCGTCCAGCCTGGCATTCGGCGCGCAGCATCTCGATGATGGATTCGCTGCTGTCGTCGCAGAACAGTTGGCCCCGATGCTTCTCGTGCCACGCGATGCGATGGCTGCGCACCAACGCCAGGAAGTCCTGCGGCGTGTAGCCCGCCAGCGCGGAACGGCAAAAATGCGGGTTGTCGGACAAAAAATTCGCCGGCCCTGCCCCCACATTGGTGAAGTTGCAGCGCCCCCCGCCAGATATGCGGATTTTCTCGGCCAGGCGCTCGGCGTGGTCGACCAGCACGACCCGCAGGCCGCGCTGGCCAGCCACGGCGGCGCACATCATGCCGGCCGCGCCGGCGCCGATCACGGCTACGTCGAACATCGGCGGGCGCGTATCGGACCGTGCACGGCTCAATCTTCGATCAGGCAGTCCACGTAGTACCGCTTGGAGCCGTCCGGCGCGGTATCTTCGGCCAGGCCGTGGATGTAAGTCTCGAAGCCGGGAAAGCGCTCGTTGAACTCGCGGGCGAACTGCAGGTATTGCACGATGGTGCGGTTAAAGCGTTCGCCCGGGATCAGCAGCGGGATGCCCGGGGGATAAGGCGTGAGCAGCACCCCGGTCACCCGGCCTTCGAGCTGGTCGATCTCGACCCGTTCGACCTCGCGGTGCGCCATGCGCGCAAAAGCGTCCGACGGCTTGAGGGCCGGCACCATGTCACTGAGATACATCTCGGTGGTCAGGCGGGCCACGTCTTTGGTGCGGTAGGCCTCGTGGATCTGCTGGCAGAGGTCGCGCAGGCCCATGCGCTCGTAGCGGCGATGATCGCGGCAGAATTCCGGCAGAATGCGCCACAGCGGCTGGTTGCGGTCGTAGTCATCCTTGAACTGCTGCAGGGCGGTCAGCAGCGTGTTCCAGCGGCCCTTGGTAATGCCGATGGTGAACAGGATGAAGAACGAGTACAGGCCGGTTTTTTCCACCACCACGCCGTGCTCGGTCAGGTATTTCGACACCAGCGCAGCCGGAATGCCGGTGTCGCCGAAGCTGCCCGACATGTCCAGCCCCGGGGTGATCACGGTGGCCTTGATCGGGTCCAGCATGTTGAAGCCGTCGGCCAGCTCGCCGAAGCCGTGCCAATGGTCGTTGGCCTCCAGCACCCAGTCGTCGCGATTGCCGATGCCTTCCGACACCAGGCGATTGGGGCCCCACACCTTGAACCACCAGTCGTTCTTGCCGAACTCGGATTCCACCTTGCGCATGGCGCGGCGGAAGTCCATGGCTTCGCGGATGCTTTCTTCGACCAGCGCGGTGCCGCCCGGCGGTTCCATCATGGCCGCCGCCACGTCGCACGACGCGATGATGGCGTACTGCGGCGAAGTGGAGGTGTGCATCAGGTACGCTTCGTTGAACACGTTGCGGTCGAGCTTGCGGGTCTCGGATTCCTGCACGATGATCTGCGAGGCCTGCGAAATACCGGCCAGCAGCTTGTGCGTCGAGTGCGTGGCGAACACCATCGGCTGCTGCGGGCGCGGGCGGCCCTGGCCAATGGCGTGCATATCCTGGTAGAACTCGTGGAACGAGGCGTGCGGCAGCCAGGCTTCGTCGAAATGCAGGGTGTCTACATAGTCGCCCAGCTGCTTTTTGATCATCTCCACGTTATAGATGACGCCGTCGTAGGTGCTTTGCGTCAGCGTCAGGATGCGCGGCTTCTTGTTGGCGGCCTCGCGCGCGAATGGGTTGGCTTCGATTTTCTTCTTGATGTTCTCGGGGTCGAATTCCTCGAGCGGAATCGGCCCGATGATGCCCAGGTGGTTGCGGGTGGGCCGCAGGAACACCGGGATCGCGCCCGTCATGGTAATGGCGTGCAGGATCGACTTGTGGCAATTGCGGTCGACCACCACCACGTCGCCGGCGGCGACGTTGGCATGCCAGACCACTTTGTTGGACGTGGAGGTGCCGTTGGTAACGAAGAAACAGTGGTCGGCATGGAAGATGCGCGCCGCGTTCAGTTCGGATTCGGCCACCGGGCCGGTGTGGTCCAGCAGTTGCCCGAGTTCGTCCACGGCGTTGCAGACGTCGGCGCGCAGCATGTTCTCGCCGAAGAACTGGTGGAACATTTGCCCCACCGGGCTCTTCAGGAACGCCACCCCGCCCGAATGGCCGGGGCAGTGCCACGAATAAGATCCATCTTGCGCGTAGTTGACCAGTTCGCGGAAGAACGGCGGCGGCAGACTGTCGACATAGCTGCGAGCTTCGCGGATGATGTGGCGCGCCACGAACTCAGGCGTGTCTTCAAACATATGAATGAAGCCGTGCAGTTCGCGCAGGATGTCGTTGGGTATGTGCTCGGACGTGCGCGTCTCGCCGTACAGGTAGATGGGGATGTCGGCGTTGCGAAAGCGCAGCTCGCCTATGAAGGCGCGCAGTTTCTTGATGGCGCCCGCCACGTCCTCGGGCGAATCGACGTCGAACTCTTCGTCGTCGATCGACAGGATGAACGCGCTGGCGCGGCTCTGTTGCTGGGCGAACGAGCTGAGGTCGCCGTAGCTCGTGACGCCGATCACCTCGACGCCCTCGGCCTCGATGGCCGTTGCAAGCGCGCGAATCCCCAGGCCCGAGGCATTCTCGGAACGATAGTCTTCGTCGATGATGAAAATGGGGAAGCGGAATTTCATGCGGGCGCTCCAGGGGGCGAGGCAAAACGGAGGCGAGTGTACTGCGAGTCGGGGACCGCAGGTGGGCAGGGCGCCGGCGCGGGTGCGCAGCGCCGCGTGGAAGGGAATTGTAGGCCGCTTTGCGTGGCGGCGCAGGACGGCCGAGGCGCCGGGCCGCACGCCCGGGCCTGGCGGTTCACCGGATGGTGTCGGAGGCGCGCGCGTTGACGGCGCGCACGTAGTGCTGGAAAAACGCCGGCAGCGTGTCGGCGGCGCCGTTGCGCACGCGCCGCTCGACCTTGGAAATAGCGCACAGGCAAACATCGAACTCGGGCTCGCCGGTCACCAGCACCACCGGGTCTTCGTCGTCGCAGACCTCGTACAGCCCGCCGAAATGGCGGCGGCCGACTTCGTACAGATAGGCGGCGGCGCCCACCGTCTGCATGGGCGTCAGGGTCAACCGACCCTGGTGAGCCTCTTCGAGCACGGCGTCCAGTGCCGCCACGCTCTCGATAGAGTAGTCCAGGGCCGAGGTGCCGGGCACGGCCGCCAGGAAGGCCTCGGCCGCGCTGTTGACGCGCTCGATGAACTCGTCTTGCACCTCTTCGTCTACTTGCTGCGTATTTTTCTGGAAACCGAACATCGTTGGCTCCTGCGCCGGCAACCCGCGCGATTAGGTAGTTCCATTATATTTACCGCCCCCGCCGGCCACAGCCCGACACCCGGGGTAGTTTGAGCCTCGTTACGAACGCGCACGCCATGTCACGCCCCCACAGATGCCTGGTTGCGGGGCGCTTTCCCCTGGGGACGGCCGTCTTGTAGGGCGGGCGCCGCAGCGCCATACTGGACACTTCGAGACACGCCTTTTTGTTGCACACGTGCAACGCCACAGCGAGTGCGGAGGCCGTAATGCAAGTACTGGTCAATATTGATGTCGACGACCTGGACCGGGCCATCCAGTTCTACCGCGATGCTTTCGGCCTGGAGGTGACGCGCCGCTTCGGCGGCGATGGCGCCGAGCTGGCGGGCGCGGGCGCGCCCATTTACTTGCTGCGCAAGGCGCAAGGGTCGCGGCCGGCCGGCACGGTGGCGGGCGGCCGCGACTACGCGCGCCACTGGACGCCGGTGCATCTGGACTTCGTCGTGGATGATGTCGATGCCGCCACCAGCACTGCGGTGGCGGCCGGCGCCATTCTGGAAGACCCTCCGCATACCCACGCCTGGGGCCGCATTGCCCACTTGTGCGACCCGTTCGGCCATGGCCTGTGCATCCTGCAGTTCACGGACCAGGGTTACGATGCGATTTCCACAGTAGAGAATAGTCCGCCATGACCGCCAGCCTGGCGTACCTGCCCGTGACCGAACAGGATTTCGACGCGCTGGCAGACCTGCGAGCCGCCGCCATGCGGCCCAGCCTGGAACGCCTGGGCCGTTACGATGCGCGCCGCTCGCGCGAGCGGCTGCGCGCCACGTTCGAGCCGGCCCACACCCGCGGCATACACCTGGACGGCCGGCGCATCGGGTTCTACGCCCTGCGCCCCCAGGACGACGCGCTGCGGCTGGATCACCTGTACCTGCTGCCGGTGGAAAGCGGCCGCGGCGTGGGCAGCCGCGTCTTGCGGGACATTATCGGGCAGGCCCAAGCGGCGGGGCGCGCATTGCGGGTGGGCGCGCTGCGCGGCAGCGACGCTAACCGCTTTTATCTACGCCACGGTTTCGTGCTGGCCGGCGAAACCGAATGGGACATCGAATACCGGCTCGACTGCCGGCCGCTGGCCGCCTGATCAGGTGCGCGGCAGCGTGACGCCGCGCTGGCCCTGGTATTTGCCGCCACGGTCGCGGTACGAGGTTTCGCAGACTTCGTCGCTTTCCAGGAACAGCATCTGCGCGCAGCCTTCGCCCGCGTAGATCTTGGCCGGCAGCGGCGTGGTGTTGGAGAACTCGAGCGTGACGTGGCCTTCCCATTCGGGTTCAAGCGGCGTGACATTGACGATGATGCCGCAACGCGCATAGGTGCTTTTGCCCAGGCAGATGGTCAGCACGCTGCGCGGAATGCGGAAGTACTCCACCGTGCGCGCCAGCGCGAACGAGTTGGGCGGAATGATGCAGACATCGCCCTTGAAATCGACGAACGATTTCTCGTCGAACTGCTTGGGATCGACGATGGTGGAATTGATGTTGGTGAAGATCTTGAATTCGTCTGCGCAGCGCACGTCATAGCCGTAGCTGCTGGTGCCATAGCTGACGATACGGCCGCCATTGGCGGTGCGGACCTGGCCGGCCTCGAAGGGTTCGATCATGCCGGCTTCGGCCGCGCGGCGGATCCAGCGGTCGCTTTTGATGCTCATGGTGAGAAGTGCCCAGGTTGGTTGCAGGCTATTTTATCGTCTTGCCGCCCGGTGGCGCCCAGGCCGGAATCAAAGGCGCCCGGTTCAGTCGGCGAAAAAGGTGCGGTAGACCAGCGCAATGCCGCTGATAGTGCCCGCCTTCAGGTCCAGCGACAGCCGGCGCGACAGCCGGTAGCTGGCCCGGCCCACCGTTTCCGAGCCGGCCATGGCCTGCTCGACGCTGAGCGTAATGCCATTGGCGAAGTGCTTGCTGGCCACGATGAACTGGGTGGCCAGCTCGCTGTTGCTGTCCAAGTTGATCTGGCTGGCCACGGTGCGGTCGGGCAACAGGCTGCCCGAGCTGCCGATGGTGCCCGAGCGGATACTGAGTTCGTCCAGCCCCAACTGCCGGTAGAACGGCTGTCCGCCGCCCAGCAGCGCGGTACCCACCGACAGCAGCAGGGCGGCGTCGCTGCCCCCTTCGTCGGGGCCGCGCCCCAAAATCAGCCACGACAGCTTTTCGACATCGCTGACCTCGGGGTACGACACCAGGTCGATGCGCGGGCGCTGCGCCGTGCCGCTGACCCGCACGCCGGCCTCGACCTGTTCTCCGGTGCGCAGCGCCTCGATGTCGAGCAGCGGATTGTCCAGCCGGCCCTGGAACGTCAGGGTGCCGCGCCGCAGCCGCAGCTTCTGCCCATAGGCTTCGATGCCCCCGCCGCGCGTGCGCAGCGCGCCGATGCCGGTCAGGCGGCCGTCCGCCATGCGGATCTGTATAGACCCCAGCAGCCCGGCGTCCAGCCCCATGCCCGTAATGTAGAAACGCGGCCCCATGTCGAACTTCAGGTCCATGGACATCTGCAGGGGCGAAGCGCGCGCCTGCTCGTCGTCGCCCGCGTGGATGACTCGCACGTCGTCGTCCAGGCTGGGCACGCCCTGCAGGATTTCCAGGCTGAACCAGCCCGCGTCGGCCGTCAGGTCGCCCGAAATGGAAATGCGCGGCAACTGGGCATCGATATCGACGACGCCCGACACCATGGCATAGCGGTCGGAACGCTGCAGCGCGGGGAAGCGGTGCAGCTTCAGGTGCACCGCCCCCTGCGCCTGCAGCAAGTCCCATTGGCCGCTGGCTTCGACATAGCCGCCTTTGGCGTCGGCATTGCTGGTCACCCATTCGCGCGTGCGCCATTCGTCGGGCATGACGCGCAGCGAGGCCGGGAAACGCAGCGAATCGAGAATCAGCCGGGTGTCCTGCAGATGCGCCGCCAGCGTCCCGTCGACCAACCGCACCCCGTCGTCGATACGCACTACGCGCAGCGACTGGCCGCGGATGGCGCCCGAGGCGCTCCATTTGCCGCCAGGCGTGCCTTGCGCCGCCACGTTGGCCTGCAACTTGCCGCGCACTTCCATGGTGTCGCCGACGAACAGGTCGACCCACGCCAGGTCGGCGATATCGGCATCCAGGCGCACCTGCATCGGACGCGCGGTGTCGAGCGCCAGCCCGCCGCCAGGCCGCGCCACCAGGATGGCCGTGGCCGAGCCGGACAGCACGCCCATCTTGCGGGTACGCACATCCAGCGTCGCGTTCACGCTGCTGGTGCTGGCGCCGGTGGGCCTGGCCGCCACGTCGAGCACCAGGTCGGTCAGGCCCAGCGGAATGGGCGGATCGCCCGGAATGCGCAGGTCGCCATCGCGGCGCGTGACGCGAGCGCGGCCCGACAGCGCACCGGCGAATTTAAGATCCCAGGAGGCATCGAGGGCAATGCGGCGCTGGCCATCGGGCACCTGCGCGTTGACGCGCTGCCGGCCTTGGTCTGCGCGGGCGGCCGCCTGCGGATCCGTGGCGCGAATGATCTGCCTGAGCATCGAGCGGGTAATGACCAGGTTGTCGGCGCGCCCCGCGGTTTCCCAACGGCCCGGTCCGCCACGCGACCCCTGGTGGTCGATCAGCACGCGCTGTTTGTCGGGCAGCGTTACGGCCAGTTGGGTGGCGCCCACCTGCCATTGCCAGCGCGGCGCGGCCGCATCGGGCACGAAAGACAATGCCAGGGGCTGCAGGGCGGCGCTGAAGTTCATTGAACTGGCCGTCAGCCGTTCGATGCGGCCGCGCCAGCCTGGCTGCCCGCCATCGGCCTGGCCATCCTGGCCCGTGCCCCAGCCGCCGGCGAAGACGATCTCGGCCTGCATGGGCGCGCGGCCCAGCGTGTCGGCGCGCGCATCGGCAGGCGTGTAGCGGGCGTTGAGTTGGCCGCGGTGCTGCTCCAGGCGCCCTTCGAGCTTGCCCCGTAAAGTGGCGCCGCCGGGCAGGCCGGGCCAGAAGGCATCCAGCCGCGGCGTATTTGCATCCAGGGTCAAGGCCCCGTCGCCCTGGCTCAGCTGGCCCTGCGCGCGCACGCGATTCGGGCCCAGGGCCAGGTCGAGCCGCAGGTCGCGCAACTGGTAGCCTGCCAGGGGATCCGCGGTTGGCATGGCGGCGGCATCGGGCGCCAGCGGCTGAGCGGGCGCCGGCATGGCATCCAGGCGACCGGCCAGTGTGCCGGACAGCGGCTGGCGGTTCCAGCGGCTGCCTTGAGCGATGTCGGCCTGCACGTACGCCTGCCGCAGCTCGTACGCGCCGGCGACCTGGGCGTCCACAGCCATGCGCGCGCTCAACAGCGCCGGCGGAATCGCGTCGCCCACCAGGCGACCCAGGTCCAGCCGTTCGGCATCGAGCGTGGCGACCACTCGGTCGACGCCAGGGCTGGCGGCTTGCGGCTGGCGGTCCAGCGTGACGACCAGGCCGGATTTGTCGGCCAGGCGCAGGTTCAGGTTGGCGGTGCGCACCGGAAAAGGCTGGCCGAATGCCAGGCCGGCCTGCGCCAGCAGTGTCAGCGCGCCATCGGCCGTGGCGCCGTCCAGGCGCAGATCGAGCTGGTCGAGCGAGCCTTCCGCATCGACCCGCAGCGTGGCCGCGCAAGCCGCGGCGCCGGCCGCCGCGTCATCGGGTGCTGCCTTGGCCGGTGCTGCCTTGGCCGGCAGGCCAGCCAGCATGTGACTGGCGCACAAGGGCGAATCGGCCCCTACGCCTTGCGCGTCGATATCCAGATGCGCCCACATCGGCCAGGGCGAGGCCATCTGCTGCAGGTTGAACTGCCCTTGCAGCGCGGCGGCCGCCTGGGCGTGTTGCAGGCGCAAGCTGGCCAGATTCAGGCGCGCGCCATCGGCGCCAGCCTGGCCGCTGACGACCAGATTACTAATTGACACTGGCACCGCGGAGCCGTCGATGATGAGGTCCAGCGTGCCCAAGGCCAGGCGGTCGAGCGCGAGCTCCACCGGCAGCGATGGAACGGCCAGCGGCTCATCCGGGGGCGGCTCGGCGGAAGACGACGCCACGGCCACCTGCACACTGTCGGCCGACAACTCGCGCACATGCAGCAGGCGGTGGCCCAGGTCGCGCCACTGCACGTCGAGCCGCAGCCCCGCGATATCGACGTCGGCGCCAGGCAAGGCCAGCTGCAGCCGGCCCACGCGCAGCCCGTCCAGCACGCTGCCGCGCACCTGTTCGGCGCGGCCGTCGAACTGTTGCGCCACCACGCCCAGCAACACGCGCGTGCCCGGTTCGGTGCCGGCCAGCCACAGGGCAAACGCGCACAGCAGCACCACCAGCATGACCGGCAGGGGCAGCCACCAGATCAGCAGGTGGCGCAGCAGGGCTCGCAGGCGGTTCAAAAGGCGATCCCCAGCGAAAAGTGCAGGCGCAGGTCACGCTCGCGCTGGCCGTAGGCCAGGTCCAGGAACAGCGGGCCGGCAGGGGTGCGCAGGCGCGCGCCCACGCCGTAGCCGACATGCATCTGCATTTCGCCGAACGATTCGGCCGCGTCGCCCGCATCCACGAATACCGCCATGCCCCAGCGCTCGTCGAAATAATGGTCGTACTCGATGCTGGCCACTGCGAGCGTCGGCGCGCCCACTACGGCGTCGTCCTTGTCAACGCCGATGCTCTGGTACCGATAGCCGCGGATGGAGCGCGCGCCGCCGGTGCGAAAACCGAAATCGTCCGGCACGCTGGTTTGCGAATCGGACCACACCCGGCCGACTTCGCCGCGCACCGTCAGCACGTCGCGCTGGCCCACCGGCCACCACCGCTGGCCTCGCAGGCGCGCCCGAAGAAACGGCCGCCCGGTGTCGAGCACCACCCCTACCCCGCCGCCCACCGCGATCAGGGTGCCTTCACGCGGATCGTATTTGTTGTCGACGTCGCGGCGCAGCCACTCGGAGGTAAGCGTCGCGCTGGGCAAGTCGTATTCGTCGCCCCCGTCGATCTTGACGTGGTCGTGCGCCAGCAGCACGCCCCAGCGGTTTTCGTATTCGACCCGGCTGTCGCCCGCGCCCCTGCGTTCGCGCAGCCGCGTGGCGCCCAGGGCAAAACGCCGCACATCCAGGCCTTGGATGTCGGTGTGGTCGGCCAGCAGCCCGATGGAGTCGCGCTGGCCTTTTTCATCGGGCGGCAGGTGGAAATCGAGATAGGCGCGCTGGCGCAGGCGGTCGACGCCTATGCCGCTTTCCAGCGTAACAGGCTGGCCAAACACCACATTCTGCCGGTACGTGATTTCGGCGCGCACGCCGGCATCGCTGTCCACGCCCAGGGAAGCCGCCAGCCGCCGCGCCGGCGCCTCGACTACGCGCACGTCGACCGGCAGGGTCACGACCCCATCGGAATCGAGCGCGGCGGCGGGCCGGGCCGCACCTGGGCCGCCCGCCACGAGCGGCTCGCCCTGGGGCGTGGCGGCGGCCAGGTCCTGCGAGCCGGGCGCGCGGGCACGCCCGGACTGCGCCACGCCCTGGGGCGCCGCGTGCTCAGGCGCAACCGGCGAATCATCGGACGGCGACGTGTCCAGGGTAACGAAGGCACCGCGGAAAAACGCCGTGGACTGCAGGTCTTGCTGCCAGCCATCGAGCTTGTCCTGGCGATACGCATCGCCCGGCGTATAGCGCACATATCGGCGCACCAGCGAATCGGGCACGCGTCGCAGGCCCTGTGTGTTCAGTTCTCCCATGCGCACCAGCGGGCCGCTGTCGATGGTGACGGTCAGGTTCACTTCGGCGCTCTCGGCATACACCGCCGCGTCAGAGGCGGTCAGCCGCGCGAGCATGAAGTCGCGCGAAGCCACGGCATCGAGCAGGCTTGCCTTGGCCCTGTTCCACTCGCTGTTGATGAACGGCTGGCCCACCGGCAACGACCACGCCTCGCGCAGTTCGGCTATCCGGTCGGCGTATTCGGGCCGCGTAACGCGCCCGGTGAACTTCAGGTCGACCGACGCCACGCGGGCGCGCTTGCCGGGCTGGATGGAGATGTCCCAGGTCTCGCCGCCCACGTCGGTGCCAGTCTCCAGCGTGACGACCGGCGAGAAGTAGCCCTGGGTGGCCAGCGCGGCCAGCGTGGCGTCGCGGGCGCGGCGGCGCAGGCGGTTGATTTCTCCGCCGTCCTGGTCTTCGGCCAGCCGGGTGATGGCGGCGACCGCCTCGGTAATGGACTGCAGCGCGGCCGCAGGCACGCCGCCCGGATCGATGACGACCTCGGGCGCCTTCGCGTAGGCGCTGGCAGCCGCGCCCCACAGGGCGGTCAGCAGCAGGGCGGCCCCTACCCGCATACTTCAGGTCGTCGGCGGCTGGACGACGACAGGCGGCAACCGGCCGGCCATGTCGCGCGGCAACGCCGCCACGCCGGCGGCCAGCTTGCGGGCGATGTCACGGTAGCGCCGCGCCGCCTCGCCATCGGGATCGGCCACCACGCTGGGCCGCCCGGCGTCGGCCTGCTCGCGGATGTCCAGCGCCAGCGGCAGGCTGCCCAGCCACGGCGCCTGGTACTGCGCTGCCATGCGCTGGCCGCCCCCCTCTCCGAAAATATGTTCGGCGTGCCCGCACTGGCTGCAAATATGCACGGCCATGTTTTCGACGATGCCCAGGATGGGCACGTCGACCTTCTGGAACATGCGCAGGCCCTTGCGAGCGTCCTGCAACGCCAGGTCTTGCGGGGTGGTGACGATGACGGCGCCCACCACCGGCACTTTCTGGGCCAGCGTCAACGCCAGGTCGCCCGTACCCGGCGGCATGTCGATGACCAGGTAATCGAGGTCGCGCCAGTTGGTCTGGCGCAGCATCTGCTCGAACGCCTGGGTCACCATGGGACCGCGCCAGATGGCCGGCGCGTCGGCATCGATGAGAAAGCCAATGGAATTGGCCTGCAGGCCATGTCCTTGCAGCGGCTCCATGGTCTTGTTGTCGTGGCTGGCAGGCCGGCCCGAGATGCCCAGCATGGTGGGCACGCTGGGGCCGTAGATATCGGCATCGAGAATGCCGACGTGCGCGCCATCGGCCGCCAGGGCCAACGCCAGATTGACTGCCGTGGTGCTCTTGCCCACGCCGCCCTTGCCCGAGGCGACCGCGATGATGTTGCGCACGGTGGGCAGCGGCTTCAACCCACGCTGTACGGCATGCGCGGCCACCGACCATTGCACGGTCACCTGCGCGCCGGGCAGGCCCGCCGCGGCCAGGGCCTGCCGCGCGGCGTCTTCGAGCTGCCCGGCCACGAAACCGGCCGGATAGCCGAGGATCGCGGTGACTGTTACTGCCGCGCCATCCAGCAGGATGTCACTATCTTTTACAAATGAAGCCAGCTCCCGGCCCGAAAAGGGGTCTGTTACGGCCCGCAACGCCGCACGGACCTGTGCTGTCGTTATACTCATTACTCTGATTCCATAGGCAGGACGGCTTTGCGCCGGCCGCTACCCACAAGGATAGCGGATACGCGGGAACCTTTTGTCCTGTTTTGCATCCGACCATCATGATCGATACTTTCTCCCGATTCCTCCGCGCCGTGGCGTTCGCCGTGCTGGCCCTGTTCGGCATGGCCATGGCCCTGGTGTTCATGATCTCGACCGCCATCGCGGTCGGCATCCTGTACGTCGTGGCCAAGGTCCGCGGCAAGCCGTTCGGCGTGCGCGCCTACTGGAGCCAGCGCCAGGGCGCGCGGCCGGGCGCGTTCCGCCCCGGCGCCGCCCCGGGCCCCGCGCCCTTCGCGCCCGCCCGCGGCGACGTCATCGACGTCGAAGTGCGCGAAGTCCGCTAAACAGCCCCGCCGCCCTTCATTCCGCCCCTGCCCCGGCCTGGCCCGGCGCAGGGGCGTGTGCTTTACGCGGCCGGCAGGCTGCCCCTTGCCTGCCGCGGGCCGCTAAAATAGCCGGCTACCCCTTTCCCGAACCGTCCATCTCGATATGTCCCGCACCCTGTTCGTCACGACCGCGCTGCCCTACGCCAACGGATCTTTCCACATCGGCCACATCATGGAATACATCCAGGCCGACATCTGGGTCCGCTCGATGCGCATGGCGGGCCACACGGTGCATTTCGTGGGGGCCGACGACGCGCACGGCGCGCCCATCATGCTCAAGGCCGAAAAAGAAGGCATTTCGCCCCAAGAGCTGGTGGCCCGCTATGCGGCCGAACGCCCGCGCTACCTGGACGGCTTCCATATCCGCTTCGACCACTGGCACTCCACCGATTCCGCCGAAAACGTCGCGCTGTCGCAAGACATCTATCGCGCCCTGCAGGCCGCCAACCTGATCGAAACACGCGCCATCGAACAGTTCTACGACCCGGTCAAGGGCATGTTCCTGGCCGACCGCTACATCAAGGGCGAATGCCCCAAGTGCCACGCCAAAGACCAGTACGGCGATTCCTGCGAAGTCTGTGGCGCGGTCTACGCGCCCACCGATCTCATCAATCCGTATTCGGCGCTCACGGGCGCCACGCCGGTGCTGAAGTCATCCGAACATTTCTTCTTCAAGCTGTCCGACCCGCGCTGCGTTGAATTCCTGCAGCACTGGACCACCGGCGTCAATGCGGCCGGCAACAAGCACCTGCAGCCCGAGGTGCAGGCCAAAACGCGCGAGTGGCTGGGCGGCGACGACGGCCAGGCCAAGCTCGGCGACTGGGACATCTCGCGCGACGCGCCGTACTTCGGCATTGAAATCCCCGACGCGCCGGGCAAGTACTTTTACGTATGGCTCGACGCGCCCGTCGGCTATCTGGCGTCGCTGAAATCGTATTGCGCCAAGCAGGGGCTCGACTTCGACGCCCTGCTCGACCCGCAGGGCAGCACCGAACAGGTGCACTTCATCGGCAAAGACATCATCTATTTCCACGCGCTGTTCTGGCCGGCCATGTTGAAGTTCGCCGGCCGCAAGACGCCCGATGCGCTCAACGTGCACGGGTTCATCACGGTCAGCGGCGAGAAAATGTCCAAGAGCCGCGGCACCGGCATCTCGCCGCTGCGCTACCTGGACATCGGCATGAACGCCGAATGGCTGCGCTATTACATCGCCGCCAAACTGAACGCCCGGGTCGAAGACATCGACTTCAACCCCGACGACTTCGTCGCGCGCGTCAACAGCGACCTGGTCGGCAAGTACGTCAACATCGCCAGCCGGGCCGCGAATTTCATCACCAAGCATTTCGATGGCGCGCTGGCCTACGAAGGCGATACCGCGGCCCTGTCGGCCGAATTCGCCGCCCGGGCCGAGTCCATCCGTGCGGCCTTCGAGGCGCGCGAATACAACCGCGCCATCCGCGAGATCATGGCCTACGCCGACGGCATCAACCAGGCCTTCGACACGGCCCAGCCGTGGGTGCTGGCTAAGGGCATCGGCGCCGCCGACGCCGCCCAGAAGGCCCGGCTGCAAGACATCTGCTCGCGCTCGCTGGCCGGCTTCAAGGCCCTTTCGGTCATGCTGGCGCCGGTGCTGCCGGCACTGGCCAACCGTGTGGCGCGCGAACTGTTCGGCGCGGCGCAACCGTTTACCTGGGCCGACGCGGCCGCGCTGCCGGAGCGCGTGGCGCCGTTCAAGCACTTGATGCAGCGGGTCGACCCCGCGCTGCTCGACCAATTGTTCGAGCCCCCGGCGCAGCCCGTGCCGGCGGCTGCGCTGCCCGGCGGCGAAGCCGTGGCCGACACCATCACCATCGACGACTTCGCCAAGATCGACCTGCGCATCGCCAAAATCGTCGATTGCCAGCACGTCGAAGGCTCGACCAAGCTGTTGCAACTCACGCTCGATGTCGGCGAGGGGCGGCACCGCAACGTGTTCTCGGGCATCAAATCCGCCTACCGCCCCGAAGACCTGGTGGGCAAACTCACCGTCATGGTGGCCAACCTGGCGCCGCGCAAGATGAAGTTCGGCGTGTCCGAAGGCATGGTGCTGGCGGCCAGCCACGCCGACGAGGGAGTCGATGCGGGCATTTACGTGCTCGAACCCTGGCCCGGCGCGCAGCCCGGCATGCGGGTACGCTAAGCAGGGGCACCGCCCCCAGGGCGGCTAGGCCGTGGCGAGCTGCGCCACGGCGCCCGCCGGCGCCAGCGCCGGGTCCAGCGCGACACGCTCGTCAAAAACGAAGCAATTGCCGTTGAAGCCCTTGCCGCCGGTTTCCTCGAAGTATTTCAGGATGCCGCCGTCGAGCTGGTACACGTGCTCGACACCCGATTCAGCCATGTACAGCGCGGCCTTCTCGCAGCGGATTCCTCCCGTACAAAAGCTGACCACGGTCTTGCCGCGCAGGCTGTCGCGATGCGCCTGCACGGCAGCAGGGAACTGGGTGAAGCGCTCGATGCGCCAATCGACCGCCCCTTCGAAGGTTCCGGCGTCCACCTCAAAAGCATTGCGCGTGTCCAGCATCACCACCGGCCGCCCCTGATCGTCGACGCCCTGCTCCAGCCAGCGCGCCAGCGTGGCGGGCGACACGGCCGGCGCCCGGCCGGACTGCGGCTGAATGGCGGGGTGATCCATCCGGATGATCTCGCGCTTGATTTTCACCCGCAGGCGGCGAAATGGCACGGTCTCCGACAGGCTAAACTTCGCCTCCAAGTCGGCCAACCGGGAATCCGCGCGCAACCATTGCAAGAATGTGTCAATCTTGTCACGCGAGCCGGCCAGGAATAAATTGATGCCTTCCTCGGCCAGCAGCACAGTGCCTTTGAGGTTGACGGCCCCGGCTTGCGCCAGCACATCGGCGCGCAGGGTTGGCAGGTTATCCAGGACAACGAATTTATAAGCGGCAATATTGACAACAGCGGGCATGGTTGGCGATTTTGGTGACCAGAACGCACTATTTGGTAAGCAAGTGCCTGCCACATTGGCAGGCGGACACGGTCATTGGGGCGTGGGCGGGTCTTGGCGGCGCGTGAACTCCAGGACCTCGCCGCTGCGGACATTGAAGGTCAGGTGGCGGGGAGCCCCGCCGCTATCCAGCGTGAAGGTCTGGATGCTGGCCAGCGCGCCGAGATAGTCGTGTTCGAGCCGGGCGCGTTCCGGCGCCGGGCACGCCATGCGGGTGCTGGCGGGAGCCGAAATTGACAGTTTCCCACCTTGCAGCTTGTAACTGCCCATATAGCGATTACAGCCCGAAAATCCGTTAACCCGATAATTGCCGTTCTGAGCCAGGAAAGTAAGTTGTATAGGCTCTCCGTTGTCTCCGTGCGGAATGGCCCGCAGGGAACCATCGGACGCTGTCCAGCGGGTGAGCTCCCAGTGGGTCTGGGCCAGCGAATCGGCGCTGGTCGCGGCATTTGCCGCGGCTGCTCCTCGGGCTTCGGCCTGGCCGGTAGTGTTGGCGCAGCCGGCCAGAGCAAGTGCCAGGGCGGCAAGCAGCACGCCGCGGACAGGCGTAGGAATCGGCATGTGGATGCTCCGTAGATCAACACGAGTCATCTACTGTACCGCGAGGCGGCCGCTGATAAACCGCCCGTTTGCGCAACAACAAACGGGCTGTAAGGCGAATTGTATCAATTTGGCGTTTCTATTCACATAGATACACATTTGAGGTTAAATGACAAACAGCGTCACACTACATCAGCAGCCAGACCTCGCTCCAGCCGATAACGCCGATTTTCTTGATCCTCGCGAATCGGGCGCCGGCCGTGCATTGCCACGGCCCATCCAGCGCCACCACCCCTACCCCCAACCTCACGCAAGCCTCGTGCCGCAGCATGTCAGATGCGGCGCGCTACCCGCACCTGGCTCCTCCCCATCCGGAAGGGAATCATGAATAACTCGCTGGATGTCCTCTTTCTTGTTGGAGACGACACCACCCACCCACAGCAGATCGCCGACCTGGAGCACCTGGGATTCCAAATCCACCGCTATACAGAACTGGCCGAGTTGTATACCCATGTGGCCCAGCACGGCTCCGTTTCGCTGATCGTCCTGACTGGCTCGCTACCCAAGATTCACATAGCCGCGGCGCAGTTGCGCGCCATGCGGCACACCCTCGGGATCATTGTCCTGGCCACCTTTGCTGACAGCGAAGCGCGCGTGCGCACGCTGCTGTGCGGCGCGGACGCCTGCCTGGACGTGGGCGCCAGCGGCATGGAGCTGGCCGCGGTGTTCCAGTCATTGCTGCGCCGCATTACCGAAGTCGCGCCGCCCGTCGCGGCCGAAACCGCGGCGCCGAAGCTGGCAGCAGTGGAAGCCGCCAGCCCCGCCGCCGAGCCCGCCGAACCGCCTGCCGCTGCTCCCAGCGTGCCCGGCTGGCGACTAGCCAGCAAGGGCTGGAGCCTGGTCGCGCCCAACGGCCAGGAATTGACGCTGACCACGGCGGAACGCAGCTTCTTGCTGCGCCTGGTGCGCGCCCCCGACAAGAAAGTCAGCCGCGAAACGCTGATTGCCGATGGCGTGCAATCGGGCGAAGCGGCCGACGGCGAGCGGCGCGGCCGCTTTGTCGATGTGATGATCAGCCGCATGCGCCGCAAGGCGGCCGTCAACCATATGCGCCTGCCAATCAAGGCCGTGCACGGCTGGGGCTATATGTTCACCGCCGATGTCGTGGAAGAGGCCGGCACGCCGGACGACGGCGGCGCGGCCTCCTGAGGCTTACTCGAACACGTGGGAAATCGATGCCGAGCCGCCGGCGCTGACATTGATGGAAGTTTCGTAGTCGGGCGCGGCAGGGTTGCGGATGGTGACGCGATGTCGTCCCGGCGTCAACGTCAGTTCGGTCAACGGCGGGCTGATGCCGCGCGAACGGCCATCCACCAGCACCTCGCCCCACGGTTGCACATGCACTCGCACCGCCACTGACGCGGGCGGCGCTTCTTCGGGCGCAGCGGCGGCATCGGCAGCTTCCGCCGAAGCAGCGCCCTCGGCATTGGCTGCGCCCTCGGCCGTGGCGCCGGTCGCCGCGGCGGCATCGGCCGGCGCGCTCTCAGCCGCCCCAGCCTGACCACCCGCCTCAGGCGTGGCGGCCGCCCCCACCGGCGCACCCGGCGGATTCTCGCCGGGTACCGGATTCGCGGCAGACGAAGACCCGGCTGACGGCGACGCGGCGTCCGCGGGCGCTGGAGTTGGCGCCGTAGCGCTTGGCGGCTGTGCCGGTGCGAACGGCGCGTCGGCCGGCTCCTGAGCGGGTGGCGCGGCGGGCGCGGCACCTTCCGCAGGCGGCGCGGCCGGGCTGGCCTCGCGCGGCGCGTTCAGGTCGGACAGCGCGGGCGGCGTCGGCACCGGCGCCTGTGACGGCGGCGCGGTGGGCGCTTCTGCAGGCGCAGGGTCCTGGCGAGCCGACTGCGGGGCAGTCGCTTCCGGGCGCAGCCACAGGTAAACAGCAAACGCCACCGTCGCCAATACCCCCAGCAATACCAGCAAGGGCACGCGCGGGCCCGGCGCCGGCTTGGCGGCGGCCGCCACCGGCGGCAGCGCGGGTTCGGGATCGGGGGTCAGGGCTGGCGGTTCGGCGGGTGGCTGAGGCACTGGCGCCGGCGCAAGCTCGAAGGCCTGCGCGAAGGCATCCATGTCCTGCGGGCGCGCGGCATGCTTCATCGACAGCCCGCGGTCCACCGCCTGCAAAAAGCCAGGATCGTAAGCGCCCAGGTCACGCCCGGCCAGCGGCTCGTATGTGTCCTTGACGCAGCGTGCCAGCGCGGCCGGCGGCGCAAAGCCCACCAGCAAGCTATGGGCCAGCGCGCTCAAGGCGTAAATGTCGGTCCAGGGGCCGCAGGGCTGTTCGGGGTCGTCGGTGTACTGCTCGAACGCGGCATAGCCTTCCATGCGCGCGCCGCCGTCGGCATCGGCCGTGGGTTCCAGCGGCGGCACCAGCAAGTGCGCCTTGCCGGTGGTGTCCAGGCCGACGGTGCTCATGGCGATGGCGCCGTGCACGCGGCCTTTGGCGTGCAATTCGGCCAGCGGCGCGGCCACGTCCGCCAGCACGCGGCGGATCCGCGCCTGTGGCACGCCGCCGCTGGCGGCTGCCGCAATCGCGCTCAGGGGCCGGTGGCCGTACGCGTCGCCCGCGGGCGTGTGGCGGTTCGGCAAAGTGGCGAAAGATGCGCTCATAATCGGGCTCCGGGCATGTCAGCTCGCTGCCCTAGCGCCAGGCCGGCAGCGATGCGAACAATCGGGTGAACAGCGCGGCGTTCAGCGAACCGCCGTGCACGTAGGTCTGCAGCGCCGCGCCGTCGACCTGGTTGGTCCACCAGTAACTGGTATGCGAACTGGGGTTGAAGCAGAACGGCAGGTCGGGCCAGGCCGCCAGGCTGTGCGAGGCCACCGGTTCGGCGCCGCCGTCCAGCCCGGCATTCAAGATATCCATGATGTCGCTGCCGCTGGACCGTTCCACGGGCCGCGCCGCGCCCGGCACGCGAATATCCAGCAGCTCGCGGTCGAACTGCTCGGCCGCGCAGCCGTGCCGCACCGCCGACAGCATGCTGGCGCCGATCTGCCGGTAATACTCGGTGGCGCCATCCAGCATGCTGCTGTGGTATGCGTCGGCGGGAATCGCCATGATTACGCACAGGGGGTAGCCACGCCCTACCCGGTCGCGACTGGGCGCGATGCAGCCCAACTGCGCCCCGTTGCCGCTGGGCCCCGACGGAATGGCGAAATTCCAGATCGGGGCGGCCGCGAAGCTGCGCGCCGCGCTGTCGTCGGGCGCCTGCTTCAGCGCAGCCAGCCCGTACTGCAGCCAGCGGTCCCACCACGCGATCAGTTCGCGCGGCAGGCGGCGGTGCACGAAATCGCCCGCGGCGGGAATCTTCCCGTACCAGCCCAGTTTCTCCGTTGCATCGTCCATCGTGAATTCCGTCCAGAACCTGTTCACACGGGATGAAGCCACTTACTTGCCAGGGCAGGCGAACCCCTGCATCTCGGCAAGATGGAAAGGACTTTTCACGCTGCTGGCCGTGATCTCCAGCACCACCTTGCGGCCATTGATGTCGAAAGTGGCAATCGTCACCTCGGGCGACGAACCGCGCCGCAGCTGCGCCTTGTCCAGCAGGCGGTTCAAGGCCCACGGCCCCGATGCCGACAGCCCGGCCGGGCCGGCCTGCGGCGTCAGCTCGATGCGCGCCTGGTTGGTGCCGCGCGGCCCCGGCCATTGCACATTAGTGGCCACCTGCGGCCCATGCGCGTAGCGCACCGTCTGGCCGTCCACATCCATCAGGAACTGCGTGATCTGGGCATCCATTTCGAGCGGCCGGATCGCAACGCGGTACGAAGGCAGCGGGTTGCCCGCGGTGAAATACACATCTCGGATGACGCTGGCGCGTTGGAACGAATCCAGGTAGGCCGCCTTGTCGCCCTGCTTGCCGTCGATGCCCGGCTTGAAACGCCAGCGCGACCCGGACACGTCGATCTGCGAGGCCAGGTGCTTCTGGAAGAAATCATCCATCATGCCGTTGGGCCCGAACAGCCGCGCCATGTCGTTGGGCGCCACATCGCGCGACGAGCCGCTGGCGAACGGATAGCGGCCCGCGATCGACTGCCGGCAAAACACGCCAATGGTCGCCGTCACGGTGTCGCCCATGCGCTCGCGCGTGGCCTCGGAGATTTCGCCCGACGCCTTCACCGACAGCGTATTGAGCAGGTCGCGCAGCGGCTCGGGCAGGCGGCCCGCTTCGGCGCGCAGCTTGGTGACCACGTCCGAGCCCGGCGCCGGGCTGGCGCTGCGCAGCGCCGCGTCGGCCGCCGTCAGGTAGGTGTACAGCTCATTGATCAGACCGGTGGTGGCGGTGATGGCGGGCGGCGCGCCCTGGCCGTCGCTTTGCGCCAGGCGGCGATACGGTTCGAAATGCAGGTCGACGATGCGCTCCAGCTTTTCGTCCGATGCATCGGCGCGCATCGCGGCGCTGGGACCGGTAGGACCGAACATCTGCTCCAGGGCCTCGCGCGTGCTGCTGACCCGGTTGCGCGCCTGATCCATCAGCGACTGCCCGTCGCCAGTGTCGCGCAGCAGCGAAGTCTCTCGCGCCACCCCCTGCACCAGCTTCACCAGCGGCGACTCTGGCGCGGACAGAGTGCGCGCCATCTGGATATTCTGCAGCAGCGAGGTAGTGGGCGCCAGCTGCAGGTCGTTCAGGTAGCCATCCCACTGTTCGACGTAGTCGTTCATGTACAGCCGCTTGATGTCCACGATCAACTGCTGCTGCGCGCGCTGGTCCAGAATGCCCGGCGCCTCGATGTTCAGCACCCACGCGTCATCCTGGCGCAGCAGGTCGGCCACCCGCGTCACGCGCTGGTTGAACACTTTCCAGTAGCCGTTGTAGCTGTACAGCGACGGGATTCCGTCGGTCAGCGGCTTGCCGCTCTTGCGCACGAACACCGCGCTGGCCTGCGGCCCGCCCAGCGTAATGGCGGTCTGCTGCGGCCCCTGGTCGGTGTTGGCCAGCATGCGGCGCAGGCGGCTGTAGGCGCGCTGGGCCAGCGTGTAGCGGGCCAGCCGCTCGCGCGCCTGCTTGACCAGCTCGTCGTCGCGCGGGAACGGCGACGACAGCACGCGGCCCTGCACCAGATTGCGCAGGTGCAGCGACATCAGGTCGTACTGGCGGCGCGTGTAGCCCTCGGGCAGGGTCTTCTGCATGTCGGACAGCAGCCAGGCATGCATGAACTCGGCATCGTAGTGGTCGGCCTCGTAGAGCATCAGGTAGGCGCGCAGCGCCTCATACGAGAACTCCAGATCGTCGGGGGCAGCCTTGCGCAACGCGGTCTCTACCCGCCGGGCGATCTGCGGCACCAGCACCTGTTCCAGCGTGCCGCGGTACACGCCCTGCGCGGCCGCCTGCACCTTCTGGCCCTGGTACAGGCCGAACTGGTAGTTCAGGGGCGGCGAATCCAGTTCGAAGTTGGCGTGGCGGGGCAAATACCAGAGGCTGTCCAGAAACGGCATCAGGCCCAGCACGTCGCCCGCCTGGGTGATCTTGATATCGCGGCCCAGCTTTTCCACCGTGGGCACGCGGCGCGATACCTCGGCCACATAAGCCTTGTTACTGCGGTAGCTGACCACCCAGCCCACCAGCAGCGCGACGAACAGCGCGGCGATCAGGCCATAGCCGGCCCAATGCAGGCGGCGGTAGCGGCGTTCCCAACGCAGGTTGCGCCCGGCCAGGCCCGCCTCGCGGAAAATCACGTCCTGCAACAGGCCCTTTAAGAAGTAGCTGCGGCCGTCGCCTTCGCCCGGCACGCTGGCCGCGGGCGCCGGCCCGCCGTCGATGCGCAGATAGCGCTTCAGATAGCCGGTAACCTGGTCGAACGTCTCGCCACCCTGCGTGCCGCTGGTGAAATACACGCCGCGCGGCACCAGGCGCGCCTCGTACTTCGAGGTGGCGAACACGTCGCTCAGGAAGTGCCCCAGTACCGCCTGCAGTCCGGCGAACTGCTGCGGCAGCATATAGGCAAGCGCGCGGCGCGATGCGTCGGTTTCGGCGGCCAGCACTTCGGGCAGCGCATCGTCCAGGCGCCGCTTCAGCAATTCGTACTCGGCGTGGAAGGCGTCATACAGATCGAAATCCGCTTCCTGCGTGCGGGTGTACGGCAGCGTGAAGCCCCACACCTGCGACAGGTCTTCGCGGTTGAACGATGCGAAGTACTCCTCGAAGCCCGACAGCAGGTCGGCCTTGGTCACCAGCACATATACCGGAAACTGGATACCCAGCTGCTCGCGCAGCTCTTGCAGCCGGCGCCGCAGCACCGCCGCGTGCTGCACGCGCTCGGCATCGGACGCGGCCAGCAGGTCTTCGACGCTGACAGTCAGCATCGCGCCATTGATGGGCTGGCGGCCGCGGAATTTCGACAGCAGCCGCAAAAAGCCCTTCCACTCTTCCTCGTCGCCGGTGGCGTCGCTTTCGTGGGTGGTGTAACGGCCGGCGGTATCCAGCAACACTGCATCGTCGGTGAACCACCAATCGCAGTTGCGCGTGCCGCCCACCCCGCGCAGCGCTACCTTGCCAAAGCGGTCGGCCAGCGGGAAATTCAGGCCGGAATTCACCAGGGCCGTGGTCTTGCCGGCCCCCGGCGCGCCAATGATCACGTACCAGGGCAGCTGGTACAGGTACTGCTTCGAAAAGCGGTCGAGCGACAGGCGCCGTTTGTTGCCCTCGAAGCGCGTCTTGCGCAGCAACTCCACCGCCTCATTGAAGCGCTCTTCCAGCTGGCGGATCTCGGGGTTGCCGGGCTCGGGCTCGGCCTTTTTCTTGGTTGCCGGCTTGCGCAACTGGCCCAGCAGTTGCGCGTTCAGGCGGCCTTCGCGCCATTTGCGCCACAAGATGCGCAGCAGCCACAGGCCGAACAGCACGGCGATGACGATGATGCGCGTCGTCTCGCTTTCCAGCGGCCGCGTCGCGCCGATGGCAAGCAACGGGCCGGCGATCCATATCAGCAGCGCCAGGGCCACCAGGCCGAAGAAATTCCACAAGCCCCGGCTGAACAAGAAACCGAATACGTTATGAATCATTGCCGCGCACCCTCGACCGTATCTTCCCGAGGCACCGGCGGCACCATCAGCGTGATTTCGACGCGGCGATTACGCGACCGCCCCGCCGCCGTATCGTTGGGCGCCACCGGATCGGCATCGCCGCGCCCCTCGGCGCGCACGCGTTGCGGATTGTCCAGGCGCGCTTCCAGCAGTTCCTTTACCGCATCCGCGCGCGCCTGCGACAAGTGCCAGTTCGACGGGTAGCGCGCGCCGCGCATGGGAATGTTGTCGGTATAGCCGCGCACCAGGATGTTGCCCTGGGTCTCGCGCAAGGCGTCAGCCACACGGGACAGCACCGGCAGGTACTGCTCGCGCACCTCGGCCGAGCCGGATTCGAACAGGCCGTCGCCGCGCAGCACCACCACACTGCGGTCGACCTCGTCACGTACCGTGACCAGGTCGTCGCGGATCTCGGGTGCCAAAAATACCGCCAGCCGTGGCGACGGCGCGGGCCGGCGCGTCGGGGCAATCTGCACGGTGGGCGGCTTCACATTGCTGATGGCCGTGAATACGGCATCCGACTGGTTGCTCAGGCTCCAGGCCAGCCCCCAGTAGATGGCCAGCGCCAATACGGCGGCCAGCGCGCCGAATACCCATAGCGGCACCGGCAGGCGCCGCAGCTGAGTCTGGGCCGGCACGTCCTGCCAGTGCGGCGACAGCGCTCGCGGGTACTCGCCGCGCGCGCTGCGCAGAATGCGCAGCAGGCGCTGGCGCAGCGTCTCGAGCTGCGAGCGGCCATTATCGGCTACCCGGTAACGGCCTTCGAAACCCAGCACCAGGCAGTAGTACAGCAATTCGAGCAGGTCCAGGTGCTGGCTGGGGTTCTGCGACAGTTTGGCCAGCAGCTGGAAGAACTTCTCGCCGCCCCAGGTTTCGTTGTGGAACGTCACCAGCAGGCTATGGGCCGACCAGACGCCGTTGCCTCCCCAGGGCGTCAGGGCCGCCGCCTCGTCCAGCGCCGTGCACAAACAGTAGCGCGCCCCCAGGATGGTTTCATTGGAAATGCCGGCCTGCTGGGCGCGCAATTCGAACTGCCGGATCTCGTCCAGCAGGTGTTCGCGCAGCATGGCCGGCGACGGGTGCGATGTGGTGGCGCGAATCTGCGGAATCAGGTCAAGCAGCGGGTTGGCCGCCGCCACTAGCGGATTCGAGCCGCTGATCACATATTCGTAAGGGCGCAGCCGGCTTGATGCCGACGCGGAGCCTTCGGGCATGCCTGAACCCAGCGGGCCGGGCATGGCGGTATCGGAAGCGTGCATGATGTCTCCGGCCGGGGTCCTAGTCGCGCAACGCCCAGAATTCCATGGACAAGCCGGGGAATTCGCCGGCCAGGTGCAGCGCCAGCGCGCCCGTGCGCTCCAGCTGCTTCCAGAAATCCCCACCCTTGTCCAATTCGAAATACACGTGGCCCGCGCTGTACGGAATCTGCCGCGGCGCCACCGGCAGCGCGCGCACCGTCACGCCGGGCAGCTGCAGGTGCACCAGGTCGCGAATGCGCTCGACGGGGCCTATCTTGACCTGCGCGGGGAAGCGCGAGCGCACCGTGTCCGACGGCATGTCGGCGTGCACCGCCAGCACGAAGCCCGCCGTGCGCAGCAGTTCCAGGTCGGGAATCTGCGCCACGCGCACGCCCTGGCCGCGGTCCTGCAGCGGGATCTGCAGGGCATGCTGCTCCAGCACCGCCGACAGCGAGCGGCGCAGCTCGTTCATCAACATCTCGAACGTGGTCTGCAGATCGTCGTGCCGGTATTCGGGCAGCACCTCGGGGCGGCGCGACGCAGCCGTGTACGTGGCAAGGTCGCAGGCCAGCATCAGCCAGTCGTGGAACAGGCGCTCGGGGTGCAGCCACTCGGCCTGGCGCGCGTGCCATAGCGCGCCGATGTAGCGGTTGACGGTTTCCAGCAGCATGAAGTCGGACACCTCGGACACGCCGCCGCGCCCGGGTTGCGACAAGCGCATGGCCAGGGCCTCGCTGCGCGCGTTCAGCAGGCCGTACAGCTCCTGCACGAAACCCAGCAGCAACGGATGCGCGCCAGCCGCCAGCCACGGCGGGATGTAGCGTTCGTCCAGCACCACGCGGTTGTCCGCGCGGCGTTCGATCACCCGGACCACGCCCAGGCCCAGCCATTCGTCGCCCAGGTCGGTTTCGAGCATCAGGCGCAGCCGCAGCCGGCCCAGCTGCAACAGCGCCGGCTCCAGCCCGACCGAGCCGGAATCTTCGACCTCGGCTTCCTGCACCAGGTAGCGCGCCAGCGAATCGGCCTCGTCTTCATACTGCACGTCGGTGGCGCCCGGCCGAATGCGCGGCAGCGCGAGCATGACGCGCACGTCCTGGGCGTGCTCGGGCACTTCCAGCGCCTGCGGCGCGTCATCGGGGTGTGAAAATTCAAACGGCGTGCCGTCGGGCAGCACGCCGCTGGCCTGCGTGAGCACCAGCTTGCCCACGGCCAGCGCGTCACGGTCCAGGGCGAGGTGGCTGAACCCCCAGAAAAACCCGTGCAGCGAAGCGGCGCGCTGCTGCAGCAACCCTTCCAGGTAGCGCTCGAACTGCTGGAAATGCTGAGGCCGCAGGAACATCCCCTCGGACCATACGACTTTGCTCTTCTCTGCCATGGCTATGCTTGCGTTGAAGTTGCGGGCAGGCGCTGGCGGCCGGCGCACCGGCCCGCGCCTAGAACGGCCACCAGGAACGCTCCCGGTCGACCACGGCCAGGCTGTTGTCCTTGACCGACACCTTGATCATTTCTTCGTTGGGCGAGAACTGCCATACCTTATATATATTGGTGTTCTGCGCTTCGGGCAGCGGCACGACCAGCCGCCAGTGGCTTTTCTCGAGGTCGCGGTAGGCGGCCACAATGCCCACGACGCGGGCTTGGGCGCTGCCGGAATACTTCAGGGTCTTGGTTTCGCCCGGCCGCAGGATGGCCTGGTCGGTGTTCAGCAGTTCTTTGCCTAGCGCGGCCTGCGGATCGGATTGCAGCGAAAAGAAATCGCGCGACTCGAAAGCGCTGGACGAGGTCAGTTCATAAACCGTGATCTGCACTGGCGACGGGCGCCCGTGCACGTCCGGATTCACCTGCGGATCAGCGGTCAGCTCGATGGCATAGGGAACAGGCACCTGCCTGGCGGTGGAAGAACACCCGGCCAGCAGCACCAGGGCAGCAAGGCTCGCGCAGAGCCCTCTCACAATAGAAATAGCGGTCTTGCGGAACACCATAATTCGCGGAATGCCCCCTGGGATTATGGAGAAAGCGTGTATGACAAGGGAAAAACAAGAAACTGTCGTGCAAATACAGAAATAGTTACTACTGTTACGGAACCCCCCTGGGTTTTTCGCGCTTGGATATATTCCGGAAATCATTTCTGCCAGCAACGGTGGCTATCATCGGGGCGTTCGCACCCGCATCCATGCGCGCGATGCACCGGAGATTTTCTGCATGAGACTCACCGTACAGCCACGTAGCGACGACCCGGGCTCCGCCCCGCTGTCGGCGGTATTCCAGGCTCCCGGCGGCACGCTGGGACGCTCGGCCGACAACCACCTGGTCCTGCCCGACAACGACCGCGGCATCTGCCGCATCCAGGCCGCGTTGCGCATCAGCGACGGCGCCTGCTATCTGGTCAACCTCAGCGGCATGAGCCGCGTCAGCATCAACGGCCGCGCCATCACGCGCGACCAGGAAGTGCCGCTGGCGCCGGGCGACGAACTCGCCATCGGCCCATACACGCTCAAGGCCGAAGACCCCGACGCGCCCATGGCCACTGCCCCGGCAGCCATGGCTGCGGCCGCCGCCACCGCCGCGGCATCCGCGCAGGCCGCGCCGCCCGAGCCCGATCCCCTGCTCGAAAGTCCGTTGCTCGAAGGCGCCGATCTCGCGCCCCCCGATACGCACACCGTCCATCCAGCCTCCCCGCCCTCCTATACGGCGCCGGAAATTTCCAAGACGCCTGACACCTATATAGAACCCACGCCCGCGACACCCGCCCAGGCGTCCGACACGCTGCCGGCCCCGCCTGCGCCAGACACCCGCGAGACCGCGGACACTGCGCCCGAACCGGCGCAACCGCTGCCCGAGCCCCCCGCGCCATTTCCCTCGGCCCCGGCGCGATTTGACGCGCCGTTCGCCGACCTGGATCCACCCCTGGCCGCCGAGCCCCAGGCACCGCAGTCCGACCCGGCCGATGTATTCAGCGACCTGTTCGGCCCCGGCACCCTGCCGGTAGGCAGCGTGCCCGACGTCTCGGCGCACCCGTTCGACCTGGAATCCGCCCAGGCGCGCAACCCGGAAGACCCGCTAAGCCAATTGCCGCGCGGCGACGCCAATGTGCGCGGCCCCCTGCGCGACCCGCTGGACATGCTGGGCAGTCCCGACGCCGATTCCGCCGACAGCGTCTTCTCGGACCAGACTCCCTCGACGCTGCCCTCGCACGACCCGCTGGACCCCCACCGCTCGGATCCGGTCACCGACACCCTCACCCCGCGCCCGCGCGATGACAGCGCCCACGCCGCGCGCGACCATCTGCGCGAATACGGCGGCTACATGCGGCCCGCGCGCGCACGCCAGCCAGAAGAGCCCGACGCCGCCGGCAAGCCGCCGCGCAAATAGCGGCGCGGCCCGCGCCACTATTCGTACCGGTAGCGGAAGTCGCCTTCGGCGGCTTCCAGCGCCACCGCGCGCACCTCGCGCCCTTCCATGGATGCGGTCAGCAGCTCGCGGCTGATCTGCGGCAGCACCGTATTGGTCAGAATCGCATCGACCATGCGGCCGCCGGACTCCACTTCCGTGCATCGCGCCACCACCAGCGCCGTGGCCTCGGGGCTGACAGTAAGCGCGATGCCGTGGTTGTCGAGCAGCCGCTGGCGCACGCGGTCGAACTGCAGATCCACAATGCGCGCCAGCATCTCGTCCGACAGCGGCATATAAGGCACTGCCACCAGCCGCCCCAGCAAGGCCGCCGGAAACGCCTTCAGCAGGGGCTCGCGCAGCGCCGCCGCCAGGCCATCGGCATCGGGCATCAGCGCCGGGTCGCGGCACAGGCTGGCGATCAGCTCGGTGCCCACGTTCGATGTCAGGATGATGATGGTGTTGCGAAAATCGATATAGCGGCCCTCGCCGTCTTCCATCCAGCCCTTGTCGAACACCTGGAAGAAGATCTCGTGCACGTCGGCATGGGCCTTCTCGACCTCGTCGAGCAACACCACGCTGTACGGCCGCCGCCGCACGGCCTCGGTCAGCACGCCGCCTTCGCCATAGCCGACGTATCCGGGCGGCGCGCCTTTCAGCGTCGACACCGTGTGCGATTCCTGGAATTCGCTCATGTTGATGGCGATCAGGTTCTGCTCGCCGCCGTATAGCGCCTCGGCCAGCGCCAGCGCGGTTTCGGTCTTGCCCACGCCGCTCGGACCGCACAGCAGAAACACGCCAACGGGCTTGTTCGGGTCCGTCAGCCGGGCGCGCGAGGTCTGGATGCGCCGCGCAATGGCCTCCAGGCCGTGGCGCTGCCCGATCACGCGCTGCTCCAGCGTATCGGCCAGTCGCAGCACCGACTGGGCCTCGTCGCGTACCATGCGGCCCACCGGGATGCCCGTCCAGTCAGCGACCACCGACGCCACAGCGGCCGCGTCCACCGCGGGATAGATCAGCGCGGCTTCGCCCTGGCGCTGGGCCAGTTCCTCCTGCGCCTGCGCCAATTCAGCGCGCAAACGGGCCGGATCCTGCGCGGGCGTCGCGGCGGTGGGGTGTTCTCGCGCCCCGACCTCGCCCTCTGCGGCGGCGGCGGCTTCCACGGTTTCGACAGCCGGCGCCGCGTCCTGGTCCAGCGCCCGGCGCAGCTCGAATACCCGCGCCGCCAGCGCACGCTTGGACTCCCAGCGCTGCGCCAGTTCGGTTTCGTGGGCGCGCGCCTGGGCCAGCTCGCCGGCCAGCTGGGTCACGCGCGCTTCGGCGCCGGCTCCCAGGCGGGCTTCGCGCGCCGCAATGCGCTGCTCGATCTCCAGCGCCTCGATACGCCGGCGCGCGTCTTCCAGCGCCGCCGGCACCGCATGCTGGCTGACCGCCACGCGCGCGCAGGCGGTGTCCAGCAGCGCCACGGCCTTGTCGGGCAACTGCCGCGCGGGAATATAGCGATGCGACAACGACACCGCTGCCTCGATGGCCTCATCCAGCAGCAACACCTGGTGATGCGCCTCAAGCGTGGCCGCCAGGCCGCGCAGCATGCCCAACGCGCGCGGTTCGGCCGGCTCGTGGATCTGCACGACCTGGAAGCGCCGCGTCAGCGCGGGATCTTTCTCGATGTATTTCTTATACTCCGACCATGTGGTGGCGCCGATGGTGCGCAACTGCCCGCGCGCCAGCGCGGGCTTGAGCAAGTTGGCGGCGTCGCCCGTGCCGGCCGCGCCGCCCGCCCCCACCAGGGTGTGGATTTCGTCGATGAACAGCACGATGGGGCTGGGGCTGGCCTGCACCTCATCGATCACGCCACGCAGGCGCTGCTCGAACTCGCCCTTCACACCAGCGCCTGCCTGCAGCAGGCCAATGTCCAGCAGATACAGCGACACCTCGCGCAAAGGGGGCGGCACGTCGCCGCTGGCCAGGCGCAAGGCCAGGCCTTCCACCACCGCGGTCTTGCCCACGCCGGCTTCGCCGGCCAGCAGCGGATTGTTCTGGCGGCGCCGCATCAGAATGTCGACGATCTGGCGGATTTCCTCGTCTCGTCCCGACACGGGGTCGATCTCGCCAGCCCGCGCCCGGGCGGTCAGGTCCACGGCATACTTGGCCAGCGCCGAGCCGCCCTCGGCGGGCGCGCCGCCGCCGGCCACCGCCTCGGCCGGCTGGGCCGTGGCATCTTCGGGCGACCCGCGCACAATATCGTCCAGCTGTTCCAGCAGCACATCGGGCACAATGCGCGAGAACTGGTCGGACATGCCCAGCAGCACATTGCGCAGGGCATACGTCTTGACCAGGCCGGCCATCAAGTGCCCGCCGCGGATGCGCCCGGCGCCATAGCGCAACGAGCCCAGCACCCAGGCGCGCTCGACCGCATGGTCGATGTGTTCCGACAAATCGGACACCGAACCCGCGCCGCGCGGCAGTTGGTCCAGCGCGGCGGTCAGGTCCGCCTGCAGCGCCCCCATGTCGAGGTCGAAGCGGCGAGCAATGCGGTGCAGGTCGCTGTCTTGCGTGTGCACGATCTGGTGTATCCAGTGCACCAGCTCGACATACGGATTGCCGCGCAGCTTGCAGAACGAAGTGGCGCCTTCCAGCGCCTGGTACAGCAGCGGATCGAGTTTGCCGAAAAGATCGAGGCGGCCGATGTCGGACATATCGTTATTGTGCTCAGCGTCAGGGTAAGGGAATCAATCGGGCGCGGCGCAGCCCAGCGAAAGCACCACATTGCGGTCGCCCACCAGTTTTTCATCGCTGGCCAGGGTCAGGGTGCGAGCGCCCGACTGCTTGACGCGCAACGCTCCGCGCTGCAAAAAGCTGCGGTGCCCATCGTCCAGCTCGACGTGCGACGCATACGTGGCGATGGCCGATTTGCAGCCGCAGCGGCCGATGGACTGCTTCACGTCCAGGGCAGCCTGCAGCAGCACCTGCCCATCGGTGGTGGCGCGCATGCCCGGCTGCACGTCCACGCAAGCCGCCAGCGCATTCTCGACCTTGATGGCGCCGGCCGCCTGGGCCGCCGCGGCGCATGCCATGGCCGCCAGCGCGGCCGCCAGGCGTGGAAAGTTATTCGACAAGCGTGCCTCCATTGGTAACGCGGCCGACCGCATACTCGACCTTGATGATCATCGTGGCCTGGCGATTGCCGCGCGCGTAGGTGCGCAGCAGCGGAAAAATGCGGCCCTCCACTTCGATGCAGCCATGGCTGTAGCCCTTGGTGGAATCGTGCAGGTAAAAGCCGCCGCGCGCCGGCGCGCATCGATTGCGGGTAGCCGCGTCGGCCGGCTCCAGGCGCGCGCGGTTGGTGCCCCAGTTGGACCACGGTTGCTCGCAGTCGCCGGCCGCCGCGCCCCGCGGAATCGACTGTATGCCCCAGGCGGGCTTCAGGTTGCAGGCGTCGCGGCCATCGTCCTTGGCTACGCCCTGGTCGGCCAGGTAGATCTTGTAGAAACCGGGCGGCACCGGCCCGCTTTCCGCAGTGCACGACTCGCCCGGCAACTGGAATCCCGGCAGTCCGCTGGTGGCGCGGAAAGTGCCATGGCCGGGCCAGCTCACGCGCTGGCCGTCGTAGATCATGTCGTGGGTCACGCGGTCACCTCCTGTGGTTGGGTTGGGGTTGCGGCCCGGCGCGCGGCGCGGTCGCGGCTTTCGTAGTCCAGCAGCAGGTCGCGCGCGTCGCCCTGCTCGGACCGGCGCTTGCCTAGCCAAGACGACAGGCCCAGCGGCTGGGCCGCGCCCAGCGCCACGCCCCGCACATCCTGCCGCTTGAGCACCGGCCGCACATCCCACGCCAGCTCTACGCCGATGTAATCGCGCACCCAGTGCAACAACTGGCGCGCGCGCCGCCCGCCCGGCAAAAAACTGGCGTACTCGGCGCGTCCCAGCGGGCCGAGCTCGATGCGAAACTTGTGCTGGGCATCGCGCACCGCCGTGCCCAGAATGGTGTCCCTGCCCAGGCCCAGGCTGCTTCCCAGGCCCAGCCGTTGCGACGGCTCCAGGCGTATCCATTGCGGCACGAACTCCGCGATGCGCACCGGCACCGAGAAAAAACTCTGCAGAATCTGCTTCAGCCCCTCCGGGTTGCGCGTCTGCCGGACCAGGTGGCCGGCCATATAGAACTTGGCGTGGTCCATTACCGTATCGCGGCGCAGCAGCGACGGCATGCCCATGTGCAGCAAGCTGGCCACGTAGCGGGTAAAGCGCTCTTCCTTGCGGTCCAGGCTGACTGTGCTCTGCGCGTCGGCCCAGGCCCGGTAGAACAGCAGGATCAGGCGGTGATGGAATATGTCGGCGAACGCCGACAGCGTCTGGTCGCCGTAATGGTGCATGCGCTCGCGCGCGTACTCGGTCAGATGCAGCGGCAACGGGCCGTTCGGCCCGAACAGTCCGAAACTGTAGATCGACAGCTCCGGTGGCCGTCCGGCCCGCGCCGGGCGCGCGGCCGCCAGGGTCGACGGCGCAAAGGCCATCGACGGCTCTTGCCGCAAGCGTACCGGTTCGTTGCGAGCCACGGTATCGCGGCCCAGCGGCAAGCGCGCGCCGGCGCGCGCGTCGATCCAGCGCAGCGTATTGAACAGGTCGTGAGCGTAGGGCTCCTTCTCCAGCGCGCGCCAGAATCCGGGCGGCAGCCCGGACGCCCCGGCGCCGGGCGGCGGCGGCACGGCGGGCTCCCGCCGCGCCTGCCCGAGGTCGGGCGCGGCCTGTTCCGGTTCGGTCGCCAGGCTGGCCACGTTTACCCCATGTGAATCTGCTTGGCGTCGACCTTCACCAGGTTCTCGCCGGTTACCATGGTGTACGAGGCATGCACCCGGGCGCTCTTCTCGGCCCGGTAGTCCAGCGAACCGGCGCGCACATGCTCCACTTCCTCGGTCGTGCGGAAACTCACGCGCGACAGGAATGACAGGCGGTCCATCACCGCCTCGTACACCTTGCCGATCAGGCGCGTGGTGCCTACCGTGGCTGTCATCTCGGCGCCCAGGTATTTCATCTTCGCGGCCACGCAATGCGCATCCTCGGCCTGCACTTTCAACGACGCAGTATCGATGTTGACGGCGCCCCGCCCCGCCAGCCGCACCGCCTGTGTACTTTCCAGCGCCACGCTGCCCGCGCGCGAGCGCAGCACCATGTCGCCTTCGGTTTCCAGCCGCGCGACGCCCGGGTCGGCCTGCTCGATCACGGCGATCAAGTACACGCGCGCGGCGTCCGGGCCGCTGATCAGCACCTGGTCGCCCATCTGCGGCGCCAGCAGGCAGCTGGCTGCCTGCCGGGCGCGCCAGGCACGGCCATCGCAGTCGACAGAGAAACTGCCATCTTCTTCGCGACGTGTAACAGTGCCGATCAGGTGCACCGGATCGTAGACGGGGTATTGACGGTTGGCCGCAGCGCTTTTCATGGCACGATTCCTTTCAATCTCTCGGCCCCAATGGGCCAGTTGGCCCTAAACCGCGGGGCGCGCGCCCATGCGGGGTTTCCAGCGGGCGATTTCGCCGCGCTGCAAGGTAGACAGCACCAGTTCCGACATCATGTTCAGTGACACATGGCGCGCAAAAAACTGTTCGAGCACCGCGCCGAACAGGTACGGACTGATGCCCGAAAACGCCGTTTCATCGACCTGCAGGCCAATGCGCACTCCGCGCCCGTACACAATAGGGCCGGGCACCGGCAGGCGGTGGTGCATGGGTTCGGCCTGCACATGCCGTACACCCCCGATATGCTTGCGCACCACCGGATCGGCCAGGTTGCCGTATACATGCAGCATCTCGCGCAGCGTCTGTGCGCCCTGCTCGGCATCCAGGTCGATCAGGCTCAGGTAGTTCAGGCCCAGGTGGCTGATCAGGTGCCAGGTGGCGGCATTCTCGGCCAGCGCCGTATGCGGCCGTGTCGGGCCGTGCAGCACCTTCACCGCGCCCACTGGCGCCGACACCCGCAACGTGAAGTCGGTCTCGGTGCCCAGCGGCAGCAGCATCGCCAGATCGCGGTTGGTGCACAGCGTCTCCAGCGTCAAGTGGCGCAGCTGGCCCGAGAACGGCGCTTCATGGCGATCCACCAGCGAGACGAAGACCTCGCTGCCCGTATAGCCGGTGCGGGTGCCGTTGCGCTGGGCGTGGTCCGACAATAGCCGCGGCTCGCGGCGCAGCGAATAATAGGCGCCGTAATCGTCGGGATCGCTGCCCAGCGTGCCGTAGAACGAGCGGAACTCCTGCTCGGGGCGTTCGGCCGAGGCATGGCCCACCACCCGCGTCACGCCGAACACCTCATAATCCAGCGGCCGTGTGCGGTCGACCACCAGATGATATTCATTGGTGCGCGGCGTCACCGCGATACGGTCGGCGCGCTTCGGAAACAAATTGATCACCGGCGCGCAGTGCAGCGCCAGGTGCTCGGCCGCAATCGCCCCTTCCAGTTCCGGCGCGGCGGTCGAGAACAGCATCGTCAAATCGAACGAGCGCGTCTCACGGCGCTCGCCGCCGGCCAGCGCCGGCGTGCGCAGCCCGCGCTTCAGGTCGTTCAGGCTGAAGAATAAATAGCGGCGCGGAAAAGCAAAATATTCCTGCAACAGGCGGTAGCCCTGGAAGACGCGCGAGTCGGCCGGCAACAGGGCCTGCTCGTCGTCGAACCCTTCATGGCGCACGCTGGTGGGCGCAAGCTTGTTGATCCAAGTCACCGGTCGCGCGCTGTCGTGGCCCAGCACCGCAACCGTATGCCCCATGATGATCTCCAGCAGGCGCTGCATCTGCAGGTCCTGCCCTGCCAGATGGAAGACCAGCTGGTCGAGATCCATGTCTTCCAGCCGCACGCCGCCGCACACCTCGATGCGCATGCGCAGCGCGCTCAGCACCCGGCCGTTACGGCCGCCCAGGCCCAGCCGGGTCAACGGCAGGTCGGGCGGAGGTCCGGTGAACTCGGCCTCGGCCACGCGCAAAGGCCACAGCCGCACCGCATGCCCGGTCATGAACTCGCAGGACGTCTGTTCGCCGCGCGGCACCCTGCCGCGCAACAGCGTGCCGCGCGGCAGGTCGAAACCGCGCGCCAGCGTGCCCTCATTCATGCTGGGCGAAAACTGCACCACCGCCATGGCCGGCGTGGGCGCAAGATAATTGGGGTACACCACTTCCAGCAGGCGTTGCGAGAAGCGGGGAAATTCCGCATCCATCTTCAGGTGGATGCGCGCAGTCAGGAAACTGAACCCTTCCAGCAGGCGCTCGACGTAGGGGTCGGCCACCTCGGTGCCGTGCATGCCCAACCGGCCCGCCACCTTGGGGTACATCTGGGCGAACTCCGCGCCCATCTCGCGCATGTACACCAGCTCGCGGTTGTAGTAGTCGAGCAGGCGCGCGTCCATCAGGAAACTCCCCCGAGATCGCGCAGGTCCATGTGGCCGCTTTCCAGATCGATGTCGGTGCGGAACAGGAATTCCATGGGGTGCGGCACGCACCACAGCATTCCCTTGATTTCCAGGCTCAGCACATTGTGATGCTCCAGCGTGCCGGTGTCGGTCACGCAGCGCACTTCCACCGACGAATCCAGGATGCGCGGTTCGAACGAAGCGATGGCATTGCGGATCGAGTCTTCCACATCGACCCAGTCGATCTCCGACATGCGCTTGCCCGCCATCGCCCGCACGCCGAAGTTCAGAGTGGAATCGGGCACGCATCGGTATGGCGACAAATCGTCGGTCGTCTGCAGATTCACCGTGTTGAGCAGCCACCGCAGGTCGCGCAGCACCGCCAAGCGCAGCTCGGCATGGGTGAGCATGGCCGATTCGCGGGTTTCCTGGCGCTTGGACGGATCGTTGTCCATCAGGCGATCCAGCAACGACGGCTGCAAGCGGTCGCGCGCCACGCGTTCGTTGCGCGGCAACTGATCCCACGGACGCAGGCTGGCCGTATCGGATTGCGCCATCAGCTCATCTCCAGCCCGCGCACATCGAGCAGGGCGTACTCGCCCTGGTCGGTTACCCACATTTTCTGGCCGACGCCCGCGTACATGTCGCCATACAGCGCCTGCCAGTCGGTCATGCGGCCCAGCTTGATTCCGTCGGCCAGATCGGCCAGTGCCTGGCCGGCCGGCGCGGGATAGCGGGCCGGCACCAGCCCATGCTGGGTCCGCCCATCGTCCAGCGTGATTTCCGCCTGCGCCCACACGACGTCGCACAAGCCTTCCGGCGCCAGCAGGCGCACGCTGCGCAAGGCGCTGAACGGCAGCCACCCGTAGCGGCCGCCGGAAATGAATTCGAACACCGGCCCCAGCCGGTTATCGCCGTCGCTGATCCATTCAAAATCCGCCGGCGCCGCGCCATCGGCCCCTTCCAGCCGCCCGGCCCGCGCCTGCGCGGCCTCATAGGCGCGGCTGCGCAACTCGGCAGCCTGCGCCGGATCGCCGGCATCGAAACTCAGCGCCCGCGCCAGATCGTCGAACCACTCTGGCGGCGCGCCGAAGCTCACGGGCTGCGCATGCCCGGCCAGCACGCTTTCGCGATGCCGCTCGGCCGCGATGGCCTGCTCGTACAGCATGGCCATGGGCTGGGCCTGGGCATTCAGCTGCGCGCATAGCTTCAATTGTTCGGACGCACGGTTCCAGTCGCCCTGCACGGCCATCAACTGGAACAACTGCGCACGCAGGTCAGCATCCGCCGGCTGGCGGCGTATCTGCCCCTGGATCGTTTCCAGGTGCTGGGACAAGCTGCTCTCGCGCAGCGCAACTGCGGGTTTGGTCATGACAAGGCACCGCGGAAAGAAACGAAAAGCCGGCGTGCGGCCCCTGGCGCCCGTAACAACAGCCCCTGGGAACCGCGCGCCGCCCTGAGAGAAGACCAGCGAACCGGCTTAGCCCACTTCCTTGTTCTGCTTGATATCCCAGGCGACCAGGCTTTCCGCGCCCTTGCCGCCCTGCTCCGTTTGCTCCCAGTATTGCTGTTTGACCTTGGCGGCCTGGAAGGCGTAGTTCACCACCACGGATTCCGAGTTCATCTCGCCCGACAGCTGCACCGACGACACGAGCACGTCTTCCAACGTGATCTTCGTGTATTCGACTTGCTGGCCGCCTGCCTTGCACACCGACAGTTCGACCCTGCCCAGGTGCTTGCCGCTGGCGCAATGCTTCATGACGGCAGGAGCCGCCTTGTCAATGCGGGCAACGACGTGCAGGTCATTGAAGCTGGCCTTGCCGGCGCCCAGGCCGCCGCCGCTGGCCATGTTGCCGGGTTGGGTGGCTCCCCACGAGAACGAAACGATATCGCTCCAGTTTTTGTGGTTGGAATCTTTCGACTCGCCATTGGCTCCGTCGATCTTCATGAACATGTCAACAGCCACTTCCTTCTCCCTAAGTTGCGGTCACGGCACGACGTGCCCTGAAAAAAATGTCCATCAACCGTCGTTCTTCTTGAGCGACGGAAGCTTGGACACAAGGCGCAGCGACACCGTCAGCCCTTCGAGCTGGTAGTGCGGCCGCAAGAAAAACTTGGCGGAGTAATAGCCGGGGTTGTCCTCGATTTCCTGCACCTGGACTTCGGCTGCGGCCAGCGGCTTGCGGGCCTTGGTTTCCTGCGACGAATTAACCGGATCGCCATCCACGTAATTCATGATCCAGTCGTTCAACCAGCGCTCCATGTCGTCGCGCTCGCGGAACGAGCCGATCTTGTCGCGCACAATGCACTTCAGGTAGTGCGCGAAACGGCAGCACGCGAACAGGTACGGCAGGCGCGCCGACAGCTTGGCATTGGCCGACGCATCGGCGTCGTAGTATTCATGCGGTTTCTGCAGCGACTGCGCGCCAATGAACGCCGCAAAGTCGGAATTCTTGCGGTGCACCAGCGGCATGAAGCCGTTCTTGGCCAGCTCGGCCTCGCGGCGGTCGCTGATGGCGATCTCGGTGGGGCACTTCATGTCCACGCCGCCGTCGTCGGTGGGGAACGTATGGCACGGCAGGTTTTCCACCGCCCCGCCCGATTCCACGCCGCGGATCGACGTGCACCAGCCGTACAGCTTGAACGAACGGTTGATGTTGGCTGCCATCGCATAGGCCGAGTTGGCCCAGGCGTAGCGGTCGTGGTTGGCGCCGTCGGTGTCTTCCTCGAAATCGAACTCGTCAACCGGATTGGTGCGCGCGCCGTAGGGCAGGCGCGCCAGGAAGCGCGGCATCGCCAGTCCGATGTAGCGCGAGTCTTCCGACTCACGCAGGCTGCGCCAGGCGGCGTATTCGGTGTTGGTGAAGATCTTGGTCAGGTCGCGCGGATTGGCCAGCTCTTGCCATGAGTCCATCTGCATCACGTTGGGCGAAGCGCCCGCGATGAACGGGCAGTGCGCGGCCGCGGAAATGCGCGCCATTTCGCTCAGCAGCTCCACGTCGGGCGGGCTGTGGTCGAAGTGGTAGTCGCCCACCAGGCAGCCGATAGGCTCGCCGCCGAACTGGCCGTACTCTTCTTCGTACACGCGCTTGAAAATGGGGCTCTGGTCCCAGCCCACGCCCTTGTGGCGCTTGAGCGTGCGGCCCAGCTCTTTCTTCGAGATGCACATCACACGAATCTTCAGCAGCTCGTCGGTCTCGGTATTGGTCACCAGATAGTGCAGCCCGCGCCAGGCGCCTTCCAGCTGCTGGAAGTCGGCGTGGTGCAGCACCAGGTTGATCTGGTCCGACAGCTTGCGGTCGATCTCGGCGATGATCGCCTGAATGGTCCGGTAGGCGTCGGCCGACACGGCCACGCCGCTGTTCTCCAGAGCCTGGTGCGCCAGCGTGCGCACGGCGTGTTCCACCGCCTCGCGCGCCTGTTCGGTCTTGGGCTTGAATTCTTTCTTCAGCAGGGCGGACAGGCCGTCCGCTTCCAGTGTTTCGGCGGTGCGGGCATCCGCGCGTTTAGCCACAGCAGTCATCGCGATCTCCGTTATGGTTTACTTCGCGGCCGGATCGGCTTCGGGCTCGTCCGCCTTGGGCGCGGCGGCGTCCGGGTTGGGCGCGGCCGCCAGCGCATTCATCAGCGCCGGGTTCTTCAGCACCTTGCCGATCAGTTCCTCGGCGCCGGTCTTGCCGTCCATGTAGGTCAGCAAGTTGGCCAGCTGCGTGCGGGCATCCAGCAGTTCGTTCAGCGCGCCGACCTTGCGCGCCACCGTGGCGGGCGAAAAGTCGTCGATGCTTTCGAAGGTGATGTCGACGTTCAGGTTGCCTTCGCCGGTCAGCGTGTTGGGCACCTGGAACGCGGCCCGCGGCTGGATCGATTTCATGCGCTCGTCGAAGTTGTCGATGTCGATGTCCAGGAACTTGCGCTCGGCCACATCAGGCTGCGGCTCGACCGATTTGCCCGCCAGGTCGGCCAGCACGCCCATGACGAACGGCAGCTGGATCTTGCGTTCCGCGCCGTAGATTTCCACGTCGTATTCGATTTGCACGCGCGGGGCACGGTTGCGCGCAATGAACTTTTGTCCGCTTCCCTTCAGTGTCGTTGCCATGTGTGCTTCTCCTGTCCTGAAATTGGTGCGAATGTCCAGGCGTCTCAAGCGCCAGGGCCGCCGTTGGGATCCCTGGGCAGCCAGGCCTCGAACTGCTCGAGGCCCTGCGGCGCCAGATTCTTCATGATGTCGTGAAAGCTCATTGCAATCAGTTGCTGCGCCCGGCGAATCAGATACGGCGCCGGATGGCTGGGCTCGTTCACCTCGAAATACGCGCACACCTTGGCCAGCATGGCCGCCGCCTCTTCGCGCGACTGGATCTGCGCGTCTTGCCAGCGCACCGCGGGGGCCGGCGCATTGGGCGCCGGCGCGGCCGCCGCGGAGACCGAAGGTGCTATGTCCCCGACTTTTTCTTCGCTCGATGCAACAGGGCCGCCATCAACCAGAACCTGCGCCACCACGTCCAGCGTACGCAAGATGCCCGCATAATCCGGCACCCATTCCTGGCCCAGCTTGTCAGCCACCTGGCCCTGAATGCGGCGCAAGGCCTGCATCGCAGTTAGCAAGCCCGCCAGATCGGCGTCCTGCTGCAGCGATGCCTGGCGCAAATGTTCAACCAAACGCGCGCGTCCGCCCGGATAGAAATCGGGATCGGAACGGCTGCCGTCCAGTACGGATTCAGCATCGCGTAATGACAGTTGCCCGTGCACGCCATTGACCAGGCGGCTCGATCGGGCGCTGCGCGCGCAGCCGGCCAGGTCACCCAAAGACGCCAGCGCGTTGATGCGCGGCATGGGATCGTTTTCGCCCACGCTGTCCAGGCGAGGATGCACCGCCTCCCAATAGCGTTCGAGGGTATCGGCCACCAGCGTCAGCCCATCGGCATAACCCGGCAAGCCGCGGACTTCGGTCCAGGCCTGGGTCAGATAACCCATGATGCGCACGTCGCGCGTGCGTTCCAGCAGACCGCGCGACAGCTTTTCGACTTCGCGCCAATCGGGAGGTTGAGCCGGGATGATGGTCGACCCGAACTGCTGTTCGCTGCGTTCCACTGCCGCCTGCTGCAATTGCAGGAACTCGGCGTCATATTCCAGGTCTTCTCCACAAGGCAGACGAGGATCCAGCGCGGTCAGGATATCGGCAAATTCCATGGTGATCGGTCATATCCGGGATAACCCGGAGCCTAAAACAGCCTATCTTCGCGTAACTGCCGCAGAAACCCGAATTCTAGGCAGAGCTTGTATTAATTCCGGTGACGCCTAACAGCTACTGTTTTTTCTTACGTTTCATTAACAAATACGAAAGAAAATGCACAATTAGTGCACTAGTAAAATGAAAATTTGAAACAATATCGACCTGCGGCGCCGCCCCTTGGCCCGGGTCGAAGGGCGCCTAGCCGTGCCGCCCCAAGCCCTTCGTCTCTTATATATAAAGTCTGTAGACCTGACGGTTACGCTATTGCTAGCATGCGCCTGACTATCTCTCGGGAGCGCACGTGGCAGGCCAAGCGAGCTTCATCCTCGTCGTCGTCGCGGTGGCCATCTGGGGCGCGTTGGCCCTGTGGGTACAGCGTCCAGTACGCGTCCCCTTTACTTGTGCTCTGATCATCATTTGGGTACTGGTTGCCTTGGCCGCATGCGTGCTGGTGGGCGCGGGAGTCTGGGCGGGCGCGGCGTTGTTCGCACTGCCGGCGGCCGCGCTGGCCGCGTGGTGGCTGTCGTTGAAGCCCTCGCAACAGCGCGACTGGGAACCCAGTGTGGCGCGCCTGTTGCACGGCGAAATATCGGGCGACACCGCCACGCTGTACAACGTACGCAACTTCCATTGGCGCGGCCCGCAAGACTTCGACGAATGCTGGGAAACACGACGCTACAGCCTCGCGGCGATCCGTTCCATCGACCTCGCGCTGTCGTACTGGTCGCATACCGCCATCGCCCATACGCTGGTTTCATTCGGCTTCGCCGACGGCGATTACCTGGTGTTCTCGGTGGAAATACGCCGCAAGAACAACGACCGCTTTTCAGAGCTCGGCGGCTTCTTCCGCCAATACGAACTAAGTATCGTGGCGGCGGACGAACGCGACATCCTGCAAGTGCGCACGAATGTCCGCCACGAAGACGGCTACCTGTACCGCGTGCAGATGTCGCCCGCCGACATGAGGGCCCTGTTTGTCGAATATCTCAACCAGGCCAACCGCCTGACCAGCCAGCCGCGCTTCTACAACACACTGACCGCCAACTGCACCACCCTGGTCTACCGCATGGTCAACCGCATCGTGACTGGCCTGCCGCTCGACTATCGCCTGCTGGCTTCGGGCTACCTGCCCGAGTACCTGTACAAGCTGGGCGCGCTGCGCGGAGCGGACAGCCTTCAGGAATACCGGCAGCGCGGCCGCTACACCGAACGCGCCCGCGACGCGGCTTCTTCCTTGCCCTACTCGCAGCGCATCCGCGTCGGTGTGCCCGGCATGGGCGACAACTAATCAAAGGCCGGCGAACACACGCGGCCCCTATCAGACTCGCCTCGCTTCCCGCTGTGCGACGGCATGCGTTTTGCTGAGTGCTCCTGCGCCCAATATCAATCGACAGGAGCCTGCCATGTCCCCTCGTTCTGCCCAGCTGCAGATCTGCATCGACGAATGCCTGAATTGCTACCAGTCCTGCCTGGGCATGGCCATGAGCCATTGCCTGGAACACGGCGGCCCGCACGTCGACCCGGCCCACTTCCGCCTGATGATGGCCTGCTCGGAAAGCTGCCGTACGGCCGCGCACTTCATGTTGATCGGCGTGCCGCATCACCAGCACATCTGCGCCGATTGCGCATCCCTATGCCGGCAGTGCGCCGACAGCTGCGACGCGCTGGACGGCATGGACGATTGTGCGGCTACCTGCCGGCGATGCGCCGACGCGTGCGAGCGCATAGCGGGATGAAATCCTCTGCCGCCGTCAGATGTTTTCGCGCGCCGCGTGCGCCCCTGCTGGCAATGAGACCCTGGAATCCGCTCCGGGAGTTCAGGCAGGCTTGACGGTCATCAGGTAGAAAATCGCCTGGCCCGGCGCCACTAGCCTTCCAAGCCGGCGCTTCACCGCACCGCCGGTCCCACGCGGATCTGGTTCTCGACCTGGCTGACGCCACGCGTGTCGCCGGCCGCGTCTTCCACGGCGTGCTTGATCCAGCGCGAGGGCACGTTGCCGCTCAACACGACCTTGCCCGCGGTTACCTCCACCGACACGTCGCTGACATCCAGGCCGCTTCGGCTCAGGCGTTCGCACAGGTCGTCGTGGATGTACTCATCCGAGCGCACGTAGCCTTTTGGATATACCGGCGTGCGCGGCTGGCTCTGATACGGAAAGGTCAGCCCCGAGCGCCCTGGGTAATCGCCCTGGCCCACGCCCTGGCCTTGCCATTGGGGGTCGTTCTTCCAGCTGTCAGGCCGCGAATAGGTTTCGCGCGTTTCACGGCGGGCCTGCTCGCCGGCCACCGGGTCGTCATAGCGACGCCCGTACGGGTCGCGTTCCTGGTTGTAGGTTTGGCCGCCGCCCGGGTAGCCCGAGTTGGAGCTGCGGTCATGGTTGCGCCGCTCGGGCGACGTGCCGGGTTGGTCATTCAGGCGATAGCGCATGATGGGACCTCATGGTCGTGGCAATGAATACCTGGCCTTCGCAAGCGACGTGCCCGCCGTCGTCGCGCGATGCCGCAGGCATGCTGCTTGCGTGTTCGGGCAGCCTACTCACTCGACGCACGGAGGCTACCCATGCCCGCGAAATCCCAAGCCCAGCAAAAGGCGGCCGGGGCCGCCCTGGCCGCAAAGCGCGGCGAACAGAAAAAAAGCAGCCTGAAGGGCGCTTCGAAATCCATGTACGAATCCATGGATAAAAAGGAACTCGAGAAAATGGCGTCCACCTCGCGGCACGGCAAGCCGCAGCACAAGCACAACTCGTAGTGCCAGCCGGCCGGGCCGGCTGGGCGCGGCCCGGCGTCCTGTGCTAGGGTTGGCGGCACCCTGACCCATTCTCGACGAGGTGCCGCCATGTCGCGCATTTCCCGCCTTTCCTCCACCACGCCCCTGCCCCTGTCGCGCGCGGTCATGGCCAACGGCTTCCTGTTCGCCTCGGGCCAGATCCCCGTCGATGCATCGGGACAGATTGTGCGCGGCGATATCGTCACGCAGACCGAAGCCGTACTCGACCGCATCGCCGAGACGCTGGCCAAGGCCGGGTGCCGCCTGTCAGACGTAGTGCGCGCCACGGTGTGGCTGTCCGACCTGGCGCTCTTCAATGACTTCAATAAAGTCTACGCCGCGCGTTTCGGCCACTCGCTGCCCGCGCGATCCACCGTGCAGGCGCGGCTGGTCCAGGACGTGGACGTCGAAATCGAAGTCCAGGCGCTGCTGCCCGAACGCCGCCCGCCCGGCCCGGTTTCCGAAGCCTGAGACGCCGCCGCCTTCCGGACGCCAGGCACCTGGATCGAGAAGGGGCCGCGCGGTAAAGTACCCGGCACCGTCCACTCCAGGCCTGCCATGCCCGCTGCCGCCCCACCCCGTCTGACCACCCAGGCCATGGTCGACCTGCACCTGCGCCGACTCGTGAAGCTCGACCCGCGCCTGCGCGCGGTGCGCGACGCCGCCGGCGCTGTCCCGCTGCGCGCGCGTCCGGGCGGCTTCGCGGGCCTGGCGCGCATTGTCTGCGGCCAGATGGTCTCGGTGGCCTCTGCCGACGCCATCTGGCGCCGGCTGGAAGCCCTGCCGCAGGCCACGACCCCCGGCGGCTTCCTGGCGCTGGGCGAACACGGTCTGCAGGGGGTGGGCCTTTCGCAGGGCAAGTTCCGCGCCCTGACCCAGCTCGCGCGCGCGCTGTCGGCCGGCGAGCTGGATCTGCCCGCCATCGAGGCGATGCCAGCCGACGCCGCCATCGCCGAACTCACCCGCCACAAAGGCATCGGCCCCTGGACCGCCGAGATCTATCTGATGTTCTGCGCGGGTCATCCCGACATCTTTCCCGCCGGCGACATCGCCTTGCAGAAGGCCGTTGGCGACGCCCTGACGCCGGGGCAATATCCCGACCGCAAACGCCTGATCGGCATCGCCGAAGCCTGGGCGCCCTATCGCGCCAGCGCCGCGTTGCTGTTCTGGCGCTTCTACCGCGCGACGCGCCAGCGCGACGGCGTGGGCTTGTAAGTCAGCGCGACGGCCTGCCCGCAACGGCCGCCAGCCGGCGGCCATTGCGCGCAACCGCATGCTCAGGTCTTGAGCTGGTCGCGTATGGGCAGGTTGCGGATACGCTTGCCAGTCGCGGCGAAGATGGCGTTGCACAGGGCCGGCGCAAACGGTGGAACCGCCGGTTCGCCCACGCCCCCCATCGGCGTGCCGTAGTCGTGCTCCACCAGATGCACCTTGATGTCGCGCGGCGCCTCCGGCATGCGCGCGACCTCGTACTGATGGAAATTCGTCTGGTTGGTGCGCCCCTTCGCAAACGAGATTTCGCTGCGCGTGGCCAGGCTCAGGCCCATGATGCACGCGCCCTCGGCCTGCGCGCGCACGCGGTCGGGCTGCACCTGCGGCCCACAATCCACCGCCACATGCACCTGCTCCACCGCCAGGCTGCCATCCGCGCCCACCGCCACCTCGACCACCGTGGCAATGTACGTCACGAAACTGTAGCTGACGGCCAGCCCCAGCCCGCGCCCCGGTTCGAGCTTGCGCCCCCAGCCGGCCTCGCGGGTCGCCACCTCGATCACGTGGCGCATGCGGCCGGTGTCCAGCGGATAGTCGACCGGCGACTCGCCGTAGTTCCAGCCATCGGACATATCGGCGGGCGATATCTTGCGCGGCGGGCCGATGAGTTCGAGCAGATAGTCGCGGTGGTCGCGCCCCAGCGCATGAGCCATCTCGGCCGCGAAGCTCTGCACCGCGAATACGTGCGGAATGTTGGATACGGAACGGAACCAGCCGATGCGCGTATGCGCGGGAACCGGCACCGACTCGACACGGAAGTTGGCGATGTCGAACGGAATGTTCACCGCCGACATGCCCAGTTCAAAGGGTTGCTGGCCTTGCGCATTGGCGACGAAGGTAGAGCCGATGGTCGGCGCCGCGGTGCGGTGCAGCCAGGCCACCGCCTTGCCCTGGGCATCGAAGCCCGCCTCCAGGCGCTCGACCGATACCGTATGGAAGTAGTCGTTGGTAATGTCGTCTTCACGCGCCCAGGTCACCTTCACTGGCCTGCCGTCCATCGCGCGCGACAGCAGCGCCGCCTCGACCACGAAGTCCGACTTCGACTTGCGCCCGAACGCCCCGCCCAGCAAAGTCTGGTGCACCGTCACCGCCGCGATGTCCATGCCCAAGTGCTTGGCCACATTCTCGCGCGTGCCGTAGGGGGACTGCACGCACGCCCAGACTTCGCACTTGCCTTCGGCAATGCGCGCCGTGGCCGCGGGCGGCTCCATTGACGCGTGGGCCAGGTGCGGCAGGTAGTATTCGGCTTCAATGCGCCGGGCCGCCCCCTGCAGCGCCTGCATGGCATCGCCATCGTTGCGCACCGCCTTGGCCGGCTTGCGCGCGCCTTCGCTCAAGGTCTTGCGAAAAGCCTCGGAATCGTAGCTGGCATTGGGACCGTCGTCCCATTCGATCTCGAGCGCCTGGCGGCCCTTCAATGCCGCCCAGGTATCTTTGGCGATGACGGCCACTCCGCCCAGTGGCGCGAATACCGGAGGGGTGGGCCCGGCCGGAAGCTCCACCACCTTCACCACGCCCGGCACCTTCATGGCGGCATCGGCGTTGTAGCGCTTGACCTTGCCGCCCAGCACCGCGGGCCGCGCAACAACAGCGTACAGCATGTCATCCAGCCGCGTATCGATACCGAAATGGGTCTTGCCCGAAACGATGGCCTGGATATCGGCGCTGCGCGTGCTTTGCTTGCCGATGTAACGGAACTGGCCAGGCTGCTTCAGGCGCAACGCCTCGGCGCCGGGCACCGGCAGCGCGGCCGCGGCCTCGGCCAGTTCGCCGTAGCCCAGCTTGCGCCCGGTTTTTTCGTGAACAACCTCATGATTGCGCGCGGCAACCTCCGCCACCGGCACGCCCCATTGCTTGGCGGCGGCGGCTTCCAGCATGGCGCGGGCAGCCGCGCCCACGCGGCGCATCGGCTGGAAAAAATGCCTCGTGCTGCGCGAGCCGTCGGTATCCTGGTTGCCGTAGCGTGGCTCGTCGCCCGGGGCCTGGATGACGCGAACCCGGTCCCAGTCGGCCTCGAGCTCATCGGCCACCACCATGGGCAGCCCCGTGCGCACCCCGGTGCCCATTTCGGCGCGATGCGCGATGATGGTCACGATGCCATCGGCGCCGATGGACACGAACACCTGTGGATCGTCAACGGTGCCATGCGGCATGCCGTCGGCGCCGTATTTTTTCTCGGCCTTGTCGCCTTCGGCGGCGCGCACGATGCCGCTGGCGCCTACGGTCAACACCAGGCCGGTCAATGCCCCGGCGGTCTTCAGCCAGTCGCGCCGGCCCGGCGAGGCAGGCAGTTCACCGGCGACGCCGGGCGCGCCATTGACACCACTCTGCGGGAACATCCGATAGAACCCGTTCATTTGGCGGCTCCCTTGGCCGCGGCGGCCTGCTTGATGGCGGCGCGGATGCGCGGGTAGGTGCCGCAGCGGCAGATATTGCCGCTCATGGCCGCATCGATGTCCGCGTCGGTAGGCGCGGGATTGCTCTTGATCAGCGCCGTGGCGGACATGATCTGGCCCGACTGGCAGTAGCCGCATTGCGGCACGCCGATCTCGGTCCAGGCCTGCTGCACCGCGCGCCCCACGTCGTCCTCGCCCACGGCTTCGATCGTCGTGATCTGCTTGCCGGCCGCCGCCGAAATGGGTGTCACGCAAGACCGAATGGGCGCACCGTCCAGGTGCACCGTACAGGCGCCGCACATGGCCATGCCGCAACCGAACTTGGTTCCGGTCATGCCCAGGCGATCGCGAATGACCCAGAGCAGGGGCATGTCGTCGGGTGCGTCTACGTCTTGGGAATTGCCATTGATTGTCAAGCTGGCCATGGGAAGGCTCCTTGGGCGAGGGAAGACAAGGCGGGAAAAAGTCCATACTAATGCCTGTTCGCCTCGGAAGAAACCACGCAGTCGCCGCGCGGGCGCAGCGGCGCCAATGGAGCCAGCCATGGACCTACGCCAGCTCGAATACTTCGTCCACGTTGCCGAACTGGGCAGCTTCACCAAGGCAGCCGCCATTCTCGACGTAGCGCAGCCCGCGCTCAGGCCGCTTTACGAAAGGCCAGCACGGCGTTGTTGCCCCCCATGCCGAAGGAATTGCTGATGGCGACGCGCAAGTCGGGCACCTGGCGCGCGCCTTCAGCCACGTAATCCAGGTCGCATTGCGGGTCGCCGCTTGCGTAGAACAGGGTGGGCGGCACCACGCCCTGCTGCACGGCCATGGCGGTCACAACGGCCTCGATGGCTCCCGCCGCGCCGATCGTGTGCCCGACCGCGCCCTTGATGCTGCTGACCGGCAGGTGGCCGGCCCGCGCGCCAAACACCTGCTTGATCGCGGCGGTCTCGATGCGATCGCCTGCCAGGGTGCCTGTGGCGTGAGCGTTGATGTATCCGACATCTGCGGCCGTCAGTCCGCCGTCTAGCAGGCAGCGCGACATGGCCAGGGCCTGGCCACGGGGATCTGGGCGCACCGGATGGGTGCCGTCGTTGCTGACGCCGTAGCCGCAGATTTCGGCGATGACCGTCGCGTTGCGCGCCTGCGCGTGCTCGGCGGATTCCAGCACCAGCATCGCCGCGCCCTCGGCCAGAGCGAACCCCGTGCGTTTATGGCTGAATGGCCGGCAATACCCGGCCTGGCCAGGCCCCGGCTCGGCGCATAGCACATGCAGCTGCATCCATGCCGCCATCAACATGGGGGAGAACATGGATTCCGACCCGCCGGCGATCGCCACGTCGAGATAGCCATCGCGAATGCGCCGGTACGCCTCGCCAATGGCCACCGCTCCGGCCGAGCAGGCCGTTGCGTAGGTTTGTGCCTCGGCGGTGGACTGCAGCCCCTGTGCGATCTGCGCGGCAACCGCCTGCGGCATCACGGCCGGAACCACCAGCACGGCCCGCTTGGGCACCACGCCGTGATAAGCCTCCACGGCCTCGCACAGCGTAGAAACGCCGCCGATGCCGGTGCCGATGAACACGCCGCACTCAGCCTGCTGGCCCGCATCCAGCGCGGCGGCCTCCAGAGCCTGGTTCGCCGCGTAGTTGGCGATCAGGGTCACGCGGTCCAGCATGCGGGCCTGGCCGGGATGCAGGCCCGCAGCCACGTCTTGCTCGACATAACCCACGCTGCGCTCGATGCGCGCATCGGGATGCCTGCGTATACCGCAGGCGCCGGCGTTGAGCGCATCGAATGTCGACTGCGCCGAGCCGCCCACTGGCGAGGCCACGCCCACCGCCGTCACGACGACTTTGCGCCGCGTCATTCTGCCTGCTCCGCGTCGTTGTCCCGCTGTGCGGCGCCACGGGCAACACCTGAGGCGCCCGGCGCGGTCGTTGGCTCGCCAGCCCTGGGGCTGGCTGAACGGCGCTCGACCACCTCATGCATGTACACAATCAGCGCACTCAGGTTCTTGGGAAACACGCTGGTGAATTCCTGCGCCCCCACGTCGTGATGGGTAGGCAGCATCTCGTCGGTGGTCAGTCCGAACTCGGTCTCGATCTCCAGCAGTATTTCCAGAATGGCCAGTGAATCGAACTGTGTGATGACCGCGCTGAACTCCTGGTCTTCCAGCAGCGGCTCGCGCTCGCAGCGGCAAGTCGTGGCAATGATGGTGGCCAGCTTTTCGCGCAGTATCGGCGTATCGGGCAAGGTTTGCATGTCGTCCCGCCAGGGTGGTCAAGGATAGGTGAACTTCAGGATGGCGCTCGCGCTGACTCTTCCGGCCGTCACGGTGGCGTCTACCGGTAAATAGCTGCCTCCTACGCGGAACTGCCAGCGGCTAGACGGCAAACTTTCCACTGCGGCCCCCATCCCGTGCGTGACTGCGCCGAAGGTCGGGTTGCGAAACGTGCCTGCGGCCGGGTCGTACAGCCATAACTGCACCCCAACGCCTTTCGCGGCATTTGTGCCCGTTTCCAGGTTTCCCAGGGTGGCCGGATAACCGCTGACAGTATTGCTTGCCGTCACCGTGACAGTAGGGGAAACCTCGCTGGGCGAGCTGCAAGCCACGTCCAGGGTCGTAGAGGTAATGCCGCGCCCTTCGTCGCGCGTCAGCAAATGCACCGGCACGCTGGGCAGCCTGACAGCCAGTGCGGTCGGATTCTTAATGTCGCAAGTGGGCGGCGTGACGGAAATGGCGCTCGCCAGGAACACCCGATACGGCTGCTGCACGGTGACACCATTAGTGTTGCTGACCGACGCCTGGCCATAGATCTTGGAAGGAGCCAATTGCCCCGGGGAGATCGGTCCTCCCGTCGCCACGAATTCAATACGCGCTTTCAGGTTGTTGCCCAATGGCGAACCGTTGAAGGGAAATACCAGCACGCCGCGCTTGTAGGTGTTCGTGTTCGTCACGGGAGCCGCCACGTTTTCCGAATCGCTGACGTAGTAATAATAGACGCGATATCCGATGCCCTGCACGCCCGAGTCGTACAAATTGGTGTGGCCGGGAAGCAGCGCTGATCCGCCCCTGAATTCCTCGATCGCGCCGGCCGCGCAATCGTATAGCGGCGCGGCCTGCCCTTGCGCCCGCCCTTCGCCCAGGGTCGGCAGCATGACTTCCGACGCAAACAGTATCTCGCCAGCCACGGGATAGGCGGGCAAGGCGTAGGTCGTCCGCCCCGCCGGCACCGCAATCTGGAAAAGCGCGCCGTTGTAGCCGTCGTATTGATTGCCGCTGGGGCCGGCGCCGCCGGTATTGCGGCCGCACGCGGCCTGTGCCGCGCCCGCTGCGCACGCCAGGGCAAGCGCCAAGCCCATGCCCGCCCACCAATGGGCCCGCGGGCCGCGGCGGCGCGCCGCCTCCAATGCACGCTTCAATGGGTGCATATCAACTCCTTTGCCTGTCCGGCGGCATCCTGGTCGGCGGACACGTCTATCTCGAAACTGCACTGCTGATCGCCCTGCTCACCCCATTTCGCGGTGAAGCGCTGCATACCCTGCAGCCCTGTCAGCCAGGCGCGGCCAACCGGCCCGACTATGCCGCGCTGCCGGCCGTCGTCACCGTGGACAGCGGCGCCGAACGGCACCACCCGGCCCGAGCCGTCTTTCAGCACGGCAAGCACCGTGCGCCCGATCTCGGTATCGAACTTCGCCACCACGATCGCGCCGCGCGTCGGCACCACGGTCTGCACGTTCTGCTTGAGATGCGCACCGTCCAGGCCCTCCCCGGCGTCGAGCGAAATGCGGTTCTCGCGGTAAGGACTGGCATACGGAACCAGCGCCCGCCCGGCCGAGTTGGTGCGCACCCCTGGCAGCGCATCGATCGCCACGCCGGCCGCGCCGGGCGCCTCGACGATGACCGCCGTCTCACCCAGCGACTGCCCAAACAGCACGCCCTTGCTGTCCGCCAGAATGGACCCGCTGATGTCCAGGTAGGTGTTTGATGAATTGCGCGAATAGGCATGGCTGACGGTAGCCAGGCCCACCGGCGAGGAATACCCCAACGAGCCGTAGCCGGTGTTGCCGTTGTCCTGGCCCTCGCCGCGGGTGACGCCTGCTTGCAGGGCGTAGGTCAGCGAATAATCGTCGAGCATCGCGCCGCTGAGGCTCACACTGTGGTTCGTGCCCTGGTTGTCGGTGCGGTTCATGGCGTAGCTGGCCGTATGGCTGCCGCCCAGGGGTATGCTAAGCGTCAGCATCAGTGTGGATTCGCGGGCGTTCCAGGGGCTGCGGCTCAGGGCGTAGTTCAGCGAATAGCCCAGCCGGCCCAGCGAACTCGAATACCCCACTTGCGCGTAGCGCGCATTGCGAGGCGCATTGCGGTACGCAATGCCGTAATAGTTGAACGACAGCGAACCCATCCGGCCCAGCCGCTGTTGCATCGACAACTGGTACTCGTGCTCGCGGTCATAGCCAATGTAGTCGTACTGCTCGGCCCGGTCTCGCACCACGTCGTTCAGGCTGCGGTAGCCCGAGGAGTTATAGCGGTAACTGGCCAGGGTGAAATCGGTGCCGCTGCCAGGAAACGACTTGGCGTACTGTACGCTCACCGCAGACCCGGACATGCTGTTGCCCCGCACATCGCGGGACCGCGAACTGGTAATGTCGGCCGACACCGCCCCCAGGTGGCGCAGGTTGGCCGCCAGGCCGAACGCCCCGGCGTGGTACCCGTGCTGGGCCAAGGTCCAGCCGCCATACGCCGTCAGCCCCCAGGGCAGCCCGTAGGCCAGCGTCAGCTGCCCCATCAGGGGACGGCTGGTATCGTAATTGTGGCGATGCTCGCCCACCATGAAGTTATAGTTCCAGATGCCTTCCCGCATCATCGTGGGTAGCGCCGAGAACGGCTGGAAGTACCGCGTGGTGCGGCCGCCCATTTCATCGATCTCAACCTCCAGGTCGCCGCCGCCCGGCGTGGAGTACAAGTCATCGATGACAAACGGGCCGGCCGGCACGAAGGTCGTGTAAAGCACATACCCATTCTGGCGCACGGTCACTTTGGCATTGCTGGGCGCAATGCCGCGTATCACGGGCGCATAGCCGCGCTGGCTGTCCGGCAGCATACCGTCGTCCGAGCGCAGCTGTATGCCCCGGAAGCGCACCGAATCAAAAATCCTTCCTTCGGTCGCGCTGTCGCCCAGGCGCAGCCGCCCGCGCCAGGAGACGATGTCGCGCTCGGCGTACAGGTCGCTCCAGTCCCAGTCGGTGCTGTAGCCGTTTTCGTAGTAGCTGCCGTTGCCGCGTATGCGCCAGGCCCCCAGGTTCAGGCCGTTGCGAAAGCCCAGGTAAAGCGTGTCGTTGCTGTAGCTGCCCGGCCCGCCCGTGGAGCGCATATGGTTGTACGACATGCGGTAAGACGACCACAGGGCCGTCGTGCCGGAATCCCATCGTTCTACCGGCACGACGCCGCGCGCCTGACGGCCCAGGGCGGCTTGGGGAATCGACAGGCGCAGGATATTCGCATCCTGGTCGTAACTGGCCTTGGCCGAAGGAATGATCTCGAGCGCACGACCGCACTCGTTCTCGTCCATTTTCTGCAGCTCGGGAAATGCCTCGACCTTCACGCCCAACTCACGCAAGGCCGCCACCGAGTAACAGGGCTGCGCATCCTCTTTGCCAGGAACCACAATGAATTCGACGACGCGATTGCCGATGGCCCGTTCATTCAGTTGCAGCAGCACCGATTTCGATCCGGGCAGCACACGGCTGGAATAGGCAAATACCGACAGGTCTACGCCGCCCGCCTGTCCAGGCGCGCGATACAAAAAGCTTTCGTCGAACATCGCGGCATCGCCGCCCTGTTCCTGGGCGATGCTGAGGGCGCTACAGGCAGCCATCGCCACCGCCACCCCCGCGGACAAACCGATCGGGCAACGCATGGCAATCAACGCCCGGTCGCTTCAGGGCTGGCCACTGCTGCCGGCCAGGGTTCGATCACGCCATAGTCATTGACCACGTGCGGGATCACTTGGGCGCCAGCCGCGGCCGGGCATTTGCTCAGGGGTATGCGGGTAGGGGCCAGCGGCGCGGCCACCACGCCGCGGCCGAACTCGTTGGCTTCCCCAGGAAACTCGATGCGCGCGAAGTTCACCAGAAATGCGGAACTGTTCTCGGCCACCAGCTGGCAGGTAGTGCCTTCGCGCGCCACCGACCACTTCAGCAATTCGCGGTCGCGCGGCAATTTCTGAATGCCGGCGGGGCGATAGAACAGCTTGATGCGCGTATGCATCGCCAGCGACAGAACATTTTCTTCACGGTCTTTTTTCTGCGGAATTTCTAGCACGTTGATCCAGTAATAGGATTCGCGGTCTTCCGGCAACCCCTCGCCCACACGCGTAATGGTCAGGCGGCGTTCCACGTCGCCATCGAAGCGGCTCAAGGGCGGGGTAACGAAAAAGGGCGTGTCCATCTCTTCGGCCGAACCGTCTATCCAGGTCTGGACCACATAGGGCTCACTGGACAGGTTCTTGGCAAAGACCGACACGTGTTGTTGCTCGGCGTTCATGATGACGCGCGTGCTGGAAAGCTGGACGGCAGCCTGTGCAACACCGCCGGCCAGCATGCCCACGACTGTCGCGGCCAGGAACAACCGTTGAATTAGGGTTTTCATGTAACGAACTTCAAACTCGCGCGCCGGCCTGCCGCCAAGCTTGGCGGCAGACCGCGCTGACAAAAAGAACAACTATGGAAGGCGCGCAGCGTGCAGGCCGCCCGCCCGCGAGGCATGACCATGCCGCGCAAGCATCGACGGTTGCGAACAACGGGAAGTGCTCGGAAAGAAGCCCATCACGCGGTTCCCACAGCTGGGGCGCGTGGCGAAGTTGCAGGCCGCCGTTGGCAGGTCGGCCCCGTGCGCTTGCTCGCCGGGGACGGCAGCGCCTAAGCGGCTGCCGTCTTTCTACGTCAACCGGTCCGTGATGCGAACCGGCATGCGCAACCCGCCTGCTTACGGATAAGCAACCGCGAACACCGCACGAGCATTGGCCGGACCGGCAACGATCGTGGCCGACGTGGCTTCGTAGAAGGCCTTGAAGTTCAGCACGTTGGAGCCATCGACCAGGTTGTAGCTGACCGCGGGGCCGCCGACAACGATGTCGTTGCCATTCTGTTCGGCCAGGCCCACGGCCACACCTTGGGCGCCCGCGGCGTTTTCCAGGCTCAGCAGGCCGGTGCCAACCACACTGCCGGCGGCCGGCGTGAAGCTGAGCGAGGCGGTGTTGGACACCGTGGTGTCGCAACCGATCAGCGTGATCGAGAAGTCGGTCATGGGGCCACGGTCGCCGATAGCCGCGAAGTAGGAGCTCGGGATGCTGCCCATGTAGACGGTCATGTCGGCGCCTTGCTGGCCGCCGCCAATTGCACATGCCGAGGTGGTGATGTCACCGATGAACTTGATATTACCGGTGTCGGCGGCCGTTGCGGCGCCCGCCATGGCTGCCAGGCACGTGGAAACCAGGGTACTGAGAATTGCTTTTTTCATGATGCGGATAGAGCCTAATTTATAGATCGATTGAGTCCAATGAACCTAAGGACAAGTGATCCCGCCGGACGCAGCGCTGGCGATGGCGGAAATCAAGCCCCTTCAAGGATGCACAACTTCCAAGCAGCCGGTTGGCTGGCCAGAAGATGCAGCGGCGCACCAGCCAGCCTCGTAAATGAAGGCGGGTGCTTATCCCTTCTTGATACTTGATGTCCGCTGCCATCCAGCGGACTGCGACGGCCAACACACGAGCCAGCAAAGAATGCCTGCGCATGAGGCTCAGGCAAGGCAGCGCCCAGAGGCGATATCCTTGATAGGTGATGGGCGAGAAGGTCGCCCTGCAATGACGTGCGTCTAAAACCCAGTCGTTGAAAGAAATGAGGTTTTGACGACGCAGTTCGTTGCAGACGATCTTCTGCTCATAATCCACCCAGATCCCTAGCTTGCTCATTCAGATGGCTCAGTGAGTAGGTTCATACACGGAACGGTTTTCTGCCGTTGCCGTCTCCCCCAGAAGACAGCACCGCCAGAATAGGGGGCGCCGCCCTATACGCATTTGATTAGCGACAAAACATCACTGATCAAATCTAAAACTGCCTCATCGAAATCACAAGCAACGAAATTTATGTGATATTTTTCGAAAGTTTGTCCGTTTGACCATAAAAATATCAATTCCTTCAGGTCTGCGACCCCATTTTCTTGCTCAGGCGATCGTGCCTCATCGCCTGGAAGCTGAAGACCAGCCACACCAGTTGCCCTGACATCGGCCCGCAGACAAGCCCCGGCGGCCAACGCGCCAGCCCCGCTCCCAGGAGAAACATGATGCCCAGTCGTACCGTCGCGCTTGCTATCCACGACGGCGTCCAGGCGTTGGATGTGGCCGGACCGGTGGATGTCTTTCATGAAGCGAACGGCTACCTGCCCCCACAAGACCGGTATGAAACTGTGCTGGTCGCTGCCGATCGGGGCCCTTTTCGCGCGTCGAACCGCATGCAAATACTGGCCGACCTGTCGTTTGAAGAAGCAGGCGCGGCTTTCGACATTTTGCTGGTGGCAGGCGGCCCCGCATTGCCCGACGCGAAGCCGGACGCCAGGTTCGTCGCGTGGCTGCGCGCGGCCACGCAGCGCGCCGGCATCTATGGCGCGATTTGCACCGGGGCATTTATCCTGGGCCACGCGGGCCTGCTGGACCACCGCCGCGTCACCACCCATTGGCAGAATGCGTCCACGCTGGCGGCGCGCTTTCCGCGCGCTCAGGTCGAACCCGATGCTATTTATGTGCGCGACGACAGGCTGGTTACCTCGGCTGGCGTGACGGCCGGCATCGACCTGGCCCTGGCGCTGGTCAGCCAACACCATGGCACGGAAATCGCGGTGGCCGTGGCCAAGCGGCTGGTCGTCGTCGCGCAACGCCAGGGCGGACAGTCGCAGTTCAGCCCCTACCTGACCGCCCCGGCCGACCCGGTATCGCCTGTAGCCCGCATCCAGGCGCATGTCATGACGCACATCGGCCAGCGGCACACGCTGGAGTCGCTGGCCGCCGAAGTCGGCATGAGCCCACGCAACCTGGCGCGCTATTTCGTGCAAGAAGCCGGCATGACCCCACACGAGTTCGTGCAGCGCGCCCGCATCGACGCCGCGCGCATGATGCTGGAAGCCAGCGAGCGCCCACTCAAGACCGTTGCCTACGAATGCGGATTCGGCACGGTCGATAGAATGCGCATCGTGTTCAGCGAACGGCTGGGCGTAACGCCGGCCCAGTACCGCGCCAGCTTCCGCCAGCGCAGCGTGCAGGGCCGCTAACACTGCCCAGGCCGGCCTTCCTCAGTTACAGGCCCAGGGCCCGTGCAATACCTGCCCCATACTCCGGGTCGGCCTTGGCACAGTTCTCGATGTGGCGCCGCTTCACTTCCAGGCGTGCATCGCCCATGGCGCGCGCCGTGTTCTCGCATAGCAATTGCCGTTGGGCCGGCGACATCAGGCGAAACAAATTGCCGGGCTGCTCGAAATGGTCATCGTCGATCCGATGATCCCAATGATCGGCAACGCCCTCTACGGCCAACGGCGGTTCTTGCAGCGACGGCACGTTGCCGATCCACGCGCCTTTGCTGTTAGGCCAATAGTTGGGCATCGCGCCCAGGTTGCCGTCGATGCGCATGGCGCCATCGCGGTGATAACTGTGGAACGGGCATTGCGGCGCATTGACCGGTATATGATTGAAGTTCGCTCCCAGGCGGTAGCGCTGCGCGTCGCCATACGAAAACAACCGGGCCTGCAGCATCCGGTCGGGCGAAAAGCCGATACCCGGCACCACATTGGCGGGAGAGAACGCCGCCTGCTCGACTTCCGCAAAATAATTATCCGGGTAGCGGTTAAGCTCCATTACACCCACTTCGATCAGAGGGTATTCGCCCTTTGGCCATACCTTGGTCAAGTCAAACGGATTGTGCCGGTGGCTGCGCGCCTGCTCTTGCGTCATGACCTGGATGAACAACTTCCAGCGCGGGAAATCGCCCCGCTCGATGGCTTCCAGCAGGTCGCGCCCGTGGCTTTCACGGTCGTTCGCCACCATGGCCGCCGCCTTCTCGTCGGTGATGCCTTCAACTTCCTGCTGACACCGAAAGTGGAACTTCACCCACACGCGCTCGTTCAGTGCATTTATCATTGAAAACGTGTGACTGCCAAAGCCGTGCATATGCCGCAACGATTTAGGTATGCCGCGGTCCGACATCACAATGGTCACCTGATGCAGCGCCTCGGGCAGCAGCGACCAGAAGTCCCAATTGTTGTCGGCCGAACGCAGGCCGGTTCGCGGGTCCCGTTTGATGGCATGATTGAGGTCCGGAAAACGTAGCGGATCACGGAAGAAAAACACCGGCGTATTGTTGCCCACGATGTCCCAATTGCCTTCCTCGGTGTAGAACTTAACCGCAAAACCGCGAATATCGCGCTCGGCGTCAGCCGCGCCGCGCTCACCAGCCACCGTGGAAAAGCGCGCAAACACCGGCGTTTGTTTTCCCACCTGCGAGAACACTCTTGCCTTGGTGTACCGGCTGATATCCTGCGTGACCGTAAACGTGCCATGCGCCCCCCATCCTTTCGCGTGCATGCGCCGCTCGGGGATCACTTCACGGTCGAAATGAGCCAGCTTTTCAATCAGCCAGATGTCCTGCAGCAACGCGGGGCCGCGCGGCCCCGCAGTCAGAATGTTGAGATTGTCGGCCACCGGTGCGCCGGCGGCATGAGTCATGGCGGGACATGCCCCGCCATTGGCCGATTTTTTATCGATCACTTTCGATGCTCCATAGTCTGAGTTCTGGTTGCCGAGGCTGTCTCAATTCGGCCAGGCCGAATCGAGAATGATGGAGCAAAAATTCATGCGCTTATAGCCAGGGTCTTTCAGGGCCAGCACATCGGCCTTGACATTGCCAAAGGTCGTCAAGGGCTTGCTTCGGATACCTTCCGCGAAGTGATCGATGATGTTCTCTTTGAAGTTCGCTTCGCGCGGATGGTGGCAGCAAACATGCTCGCGCTGCTCATGCGTGAAATCGTGAAAGGCGATGCCCAGCACGTCCATTTCAACACCCGCCGTTACCAGCGCTATGGTGGACCGCATGTGCTCGGGAATGCCGGGCGTGGTGTGCAGGGCGATGGCCGTCCATACATCTTCGATCTCGCGCTCGGCCACGCCATGGCTTTTCATGAAATCGCGCGCCGCGTTAGCGCCATCCACCTCGAATCGCAGGTCAGTGCTGGCATAGGGCTGGGTCAATCCCATGTCGTGGAACATGGCGCCCAAGTACAGCAGTTCCGGGTCGTACTCCAGGCCGCGGCGCTCGCCGGTCAACGCGCCCCACAAGAACACCCGGCGGCTGTGGTGATACAGCAGATCGTCTTCAGTATCGCGGACAAGTTCGGTCGCGGCGCGCGCGATGACGCTGTCCGGGATGCGGATGCCGGCAATGGTTTCGGCCATGGTATTTCTCCTGGTGGGACGGCCCGTGGTTCGGCGCGGGATGCCGGGCAAGGGCTGCGTTGGTCGGGGCGCGCCGCTGTAAGGTTCGGCGCGCAAATGAATTTCAGCATCTGCTCATCGGCCGGACAACGCAGACGCGGCCACGGATCAGGACAAGCACACGTCTTTTCACGCCATGGCGCGCGCGCACGCCTTGCTGCACACCTAGAATTTCCGCACACCGAATCGATCGCGGGCCGGCCCATCTTCGGTGTTCACTCTGCTGCCGCCGAGCCGCGCGGCGAAACCAAACTATCGAGGTTCCCATGAGCGTAAGAGCCACCCCGAAACCAGCCCGAAGCCTGCTGAGCTCACACGACCACGCCCTGATCCTGATCGATCATCAGTCAGAAATGGCGTTCAACACCAAATCCATCGACGTGACGAACCTGCGCACTAATACGGCCATCCTGGCGAACACCGCCAAGGGCTTCAAGGTACCGACGGTTATCACGACGATTTCCAAGGACACCTTTGCGGGCCCGGTGCTCGATGAAATCACGGACGCCTTTCCCGATGCGGACATCGTTGACCGAACCACCTCGAACGGCTGGGAAGACGAAAACCTGATCGCGCGCATCAACGCGACCGGCAAAACCCGCCTGGTGATGGCTGGCCTCTGGACGTCCGTGTGCTGCAATGGCCCTGTGCTGTCGGCTCTGGAGCAGGGCTACGAAGTCTACGTAGTGACCGACGCCTGCGGCGACTGCACCGCCGAGGCGCACGAACGAGCCGTGCAACGTATGATTCAGGCCGGCGCCCGCCCTATCACCTCGCTGACCTACTTGCTGGAATTGCAACGTGACTGGGCGCGCCTCGAAACGTATGACCTGACAACGGGCATCGCCCGCAAGTTTGGCGGCGCCTTTGGCGTGGGTATCCAATACGCCAAGTCCATGCTGGGCGATCATTGAGCGTAGCGGCTGGCCCAAACACCAGAAAGCCAGCCGCCGGGCCTTTCCCGCAAGCTCAGTGGATGATGTCCGCCAGGAACTTCCGGGCGCGCTCGTGCCGCGGGCGCGAGAAGAATTCCGCGGGCGGAGCGTCTTCCAGGATTTCGCCCCGATCCATAAACCAGACTCGGTCGGCGACTTCGCGGGCAAAGTTCATTTCGTGCGTGACGCACACCATCGTCATGCCCTCGGCAGCCAGGCTTTTCATCACGTTCAAGACTTCACCCACCATTTCCGGATCGAGCGCGCTGGTGGGCTCGTCGAACAACAACAACGTCGGCTTCTGCGCCAGCGCCCGCGCGATGGCCACGCGCTGCTGCTGGCCGCCCGACAGATTGGCCGGCATGGCATCGAGCTTGTCGCCCAGGCCCACCTTGTGCAGCAATTCCTCGGCCAGCGCGTGGGCCTCTTTACGGGCCATGCCGCCTACTTTTACCGGCGACAGTGCAATGTTGTCCTTCACCGACAAATGCGGAAAAAGGTTGAACTGCTGGAATACGAAGCCGATCTTGGCGCGCAGCCGGTTGATGTCGACCTTTTCGCCGCAGATGCTCTGGCCTTCCACCCGGATGGTGCCGCTCTGGATTTCTTCCAGTTTGTTTATGGTGCGGATCATGGTCGACTTGCCCGAGCCGGATGGCCCGCACACCACCAGCACCTCGCCGGCCCGCACTTCACCGCAGATATTGTTCAGGGCGTGGTATCGCTTGTACCACTTGTTGACGCCTTCGAACTGGATCATCGCTCTCTCCGTTACCGATGGGGCTATATCGCCAGCCCCATGCGCTTGTGTTGCAGGTGCAGTTCGAGCCGCCTGGCAAGCCGGGACAACAACGCACACAACAGGAAATAGAACAGGGCCAGCACCAGGTAGGTGCGCAGCGCGCCGGTCAACTCGATGCTATTGATCTGCTGCGCGGAAAACGCCGCCTCTTGCACGCCGATGATGTAAACAATAGACGTCGCCTTGATAGTCGATACGAACTGGTTGACCAACGACGGAATCATGTTGCTCAACGCCTGAGGCAGTTGTACCGACCACAATGTCTGGAAATACCCGAGTCCGACCGCCCGGGCCGCCTCGACCTGGCCCGCGGGCACCGACTGGATGCCGGCCCGCACGATCTCGGCCAGGAAGGCCGACTCGTAGACAATAATCGCGGCCAGCGCGGTCGAGAATGGCGGCACCTCGAAGCCGATCATCACGGGCAGCAGGAAGTACGCCCAGAACACAATCATGATCAGCGGAATAGCGCGGAAAGTATGCACCCATGCCGATGACAGCCACTTCAGGGGGGCACTGCCGCTGGTGCGCGCCACGCCGATGACCAGCGCGGCAGGAAATGCGCCCGCGAGGCCCAGGGCCGCAAGAATCAGGGTGCCGGCAAAGCCGCCAATGGGACCGTTAGGCCAGGACCCCACCAAGAACAGCATGCCGTAAGTATGCAGGAACTCGATCATGCTCAACTCTTGAAACTGGCCGGATACTTGCGCGCGAGATGCGCGCCCAGGGCGGAAATCAACAGGGCCATGCACAGGTAGATCAAGGTCGAGATCATGAATATCTGGAACGTCTGGAACGTGGCGTTCTCGATCCGCTTGGTCTGGTAGGTAAGGTCGGTAACTCCGATCACCATCGCCAGGCTGGTGTCCTTGAACAAGATGATCGACCGGTTGATGATGGGCGGCACGGCATAGCGCACTGCCTGCGGCAGCACCACATAAATCAGCGCCTGCACGGCACCCAGGCCGATCGAACGCGCCGCCTCGACCTGCGTCGCCGGAATCGCCCGGATACCCGAACGAATGTCCTCGTAGTAGTACGCACTGACATTCAACGACAACGCAATCAGCGCAAAAGAAAACTCCGTGTTGCCCTGGTTGATCCAGACGCGGATAGCCTCTGGCAAGATCTCGGGCATGCCGAAGTACCACACCAGAATCTGCACCACGGTCGGCACGTTGCGGTGGTATTCCACATACAGCGCCACCACCGCGCGCACCAGGCGCGACGGAATCAGGTTGATGCCCGTGAGCACCATCGCCAGCAGAAACCCGCCCGCCAGCGCGCCGGCGAAAAGCCGCAGGGTAACGGTGATCCCGGTCGTAAGCATGCCCACGACCTCGGGATCTGACAGCATGGAAAACGAAAAATCCATAAGAAAAATGGCGAGGGCGCCACACGCCCTCTTGCTCCGGTTGCCTGCTACTTCGACGCGTCAGCCTGGGCGGCCGCCGACACCGATTCCACCTTGAAGTCGCGCTGCATTTTGTAGATCGACTCCTGGCCCATCCACTTGTCATAGATCCGGGTCAGCTCGCCCGACTTGTCCAGCGCGGCGATAGCCTGGTTGATCTGCGCCAGCAACGCCGCCTCGCCCTGCTTGACGATGATGCCGATATGCTCGGTGTAGGTCGGCTCGTCCAGCAACGCAGTGGGTTTGCCTTCTTTCACGGAATCGTTCAGGAAACGGCGCAGCACCAGCTCGCCAGCCGTCATGGCTTCAACCTTGCCGCTCTGCAGGCCCACGTAGCACTGCGCGATATTCTGGAACGTCAGCACATTCGCGCCCTGCAAGACCTTCTCAGCAATAGCGGCGGAGCTGGAGCCCGACGAAGCGCACACCTTCTTGCCCTTCAGGTCGGCCAGCGTCTTGATGCCGGAATCCGCCTTCACCAGCACCTTGATATAGCCCTGCAGGTACTGGTCGCTGAAATCGACCTGCTCGGCGCGCTTGGGCAGCCATGCCACGGCGCCCGCCATCATGTCGACCCGGCCCATCTTCACTTCCGGGATGCGGGCTTCGGTCGATACCGGCTTGTGCTGCAGCTTCAAGCCCAGCTCCTTGGCAATCGCCTTGCACATGTCGACGTCGTATCCCACGTATTCGCGCTTGACCGGATCCTGGAAGCCATACGGCGAACTGGCATTCTGCGTGCCGCACACGATGGTGCCGCGCGCCTTGATCGTGTCCCACTGATTGGCCGAAGCCTGGCTGCCCCACACCGCGGACAGCAGAATCGTACCCAACACAACTGTCTTGATTGACCGGTAATGCATGCCTTTTCTCCTGTAATCGGGGCTAGCCGCCCACTGAGAACGTCTTGCGTTCCTGCTCATCGATCTGGGACACCAGGTTGGTTTCCCATTCCAGATACTTGCGCGCCGCCGCTTTATTGCCGTCGTGGCGGTCGTGCACAAAAAACAGATAGTCGATGCACGCCTCGTCCGGCAGTTCGGGGCGCGCGGACATGGGCAGTCCGGAAGCTCGCAAGCCGGCGTCATCGACAACGCACAGATGGATATCGGCGCGGCCGGCGCGCTCCAGGTCGCTGGCCAGCCAGGCCAGCTTTGCGCGGTTGTCGCCCAGCAGAAGCACCGGGCCGTTGGCATGGCCTTCCAGCTGCTGCATGATGATCGGACGTATCGTCCATGTGGCAGCTTGCAGACTGGCTTTGCGAAACTGCATGCTGGGCCGGGCATCCAGGATGGCCACACCGGGGTTGCCGGCAACGAATGCCGCCAACTGTGCCGCGGGGATATCTTGCGTATGCGACAGCGCCGGCGCCGCGGCCGGCACGGCGGGCACGCCGTCCAACTGCTGCGGCTCTTGCAGCAGGCTGACATTCCAACCAAGCTGCTTCAGCCAGCTTGCCACCACGGGCGCCCGTATGCCGTCGGTATCGCACAACACCACTCGGGCCTTGCGCACGCCGATGTACTGGTCGGTCGCCTGGATCAGCTGGCCGCCCGGGGTGTGCTGCGCCCGGCCGGGCACGCCGCCCTGCCGGTGTTCTTCTTCGGTGCGCACGTCGCACAGGAACACATTGCAGGCGTCGTCTTCGAGCCACGCGCGCACCTGGCCGGCATCCACCACGGTCACGCCGAATTTTTCCTGTAGCTGGCGCGATCTCTGCCGCAGGCTGCTCAAGCTTTGCGCCGGTATCCGCTCGGGATACACGCGGCTGGACTGGTGCTCCAGCGGCAGGTCAGCCAAATACCAGCCTTGCGTGCCGTTTTCCAGTGCGTAGACTTCGTTGGGTATGCCCAGGTTGATCAGCGTCTGCGCCCCGATAATGCTGCGCGTGCGGCCGGCGCAGTTGATCACGACCTTGGTGTCCGGATCGGGCGCCAGTTCGCCAATGCGCAACGCCAGCTCGCCGTTCGGGCAACAGATCGCCCCCGGGATGTTCATCTTGCGGTACTCGGCCACCGGGCGGCCATCCAGCACGATGACGTTCCGGTCCGGATCGTTGAGCATGTCGTGCAGCTGCGCCGCCGACACGCTAGGGGTATGGTAGATGTGTTCGGCGATTTCGCCGAAAGTCTTGCTGGGCAGGTTCACGCCCGCGAACGAGGCGTAGCCCGCCTCGCGCCACGCCTCGATCCCGCCGCGCAGCACGTGCACCTGGCTATACCCCAGGCGTTCGAGCGCCTGGGCCGCCGCCAGCACGGCGCCGGCCGTTCTGGCATCGCCGTAGATCACCGTGCGCGTGCCCTTGCGCGGCACCAGCCGGGCAATATGCAGTTCCAGTTCGCTGTACGGCAGCGGCACCGCAAAAAACAAATGGTTCTCGCCGAACTGGCCGTGCTCGCGCACGTCCAGCAGAGCCAGCTCGGCCTCATCGTGTATCCAGGCTTTCAGTTCACGCGCGTCGACGTACTGCGGGGTCGAATCTATCATCATGCAATCGCTTGTTGTTGTGACAAACCAGGCAAGACGGCCAGCATCCTGCCCAAGTCTTCTTTCAGGTCCGCCGGTTCTTCCAGGCCAATGTGCAGGCGCAGCAGGTAGCCGGGCGGCGTGGCCTGCCCGGCGAATCTCGTGCTGGCAGGGTCTACCGGCAGCACCAGGCTCTCGAACCCGCCCCAGGACGACCCGATGCCGAATAACTGCAGCTCCCCGATGGCGGCCTCTACCGTTGCCTGGGAAAATTCCGGGTTGAATTCAATCGTCAGCAAACCGTTGCTGCCCGACGCATCCCGGCGCCACAAGGCATGGTTGCGGTCGCCCGGCAAGGCGGGGTGAAACACGGCGCTGATGGCCGCCTGCCCCGCCAGCCAGCCGGCAACATCCAGCGCGCTCTGCGCGTGGCGCCGCAGCCTCAGGTCCAGCGTGCGCAACCCGCGCAGCACCAGAAAGGCGTCTTCCGCCGCCACTGTTTGCCCCAGGTTGATGCTGACATTCTCGATGGCATCGAAACACGCGCGGGTGGTGGTCACCGACCCCATCATCACGTCGGAATGGCCGCCCAGGTATTTGGTCGCCGCCACCACCGATATGTCGCACCCCAGCGCGAGCGGCCGATACGCCAGCCCCGAACCCCAGGTGTTGTCGGCGCACAGCAGAATGCCGCGCTCGTGGCAGATCTGCGCGATGGCTGGCAGATCCAGCATGTCGTACAGCAGCGAGCCGGGCGATTCGACGTACACCATGCGAGTCGATGGCCGCAGATGGCGCTGCCAATCGGCATCGTGCGGGCTGAAGAAGCTGTATTCGATACCGTAATGCACAAGCTGTGTCGCGCACAGGCGCCTGACCGGCTCGTACACGCCTTCCGAGATCAGCACATGATCGCCCGCCTTCAGGCACGCCAGCAGGGTCGAGGCGATGGCCGCCAGCCCCGTCGGAAACAGCTTGGTCCGGTAGCCGCCCTCCAGCTCGGTGATCGCGTCTTCCAGTGCGTACACGGTCTCGTTGCCGCGCGCGCCGTACGACAGCACCCGCTGCGTTTCGCGTTGCTTGCGCGCGCCGCGCCACTGTTCCAGGCTCTCGAAAAGATAGGTGCTGCCCTTCACGATAGGGGTATTTGCCCACCCCGAGGCCGGCCGGCCCATATGCGCCAGCCGCGTCGACCGGGCTTTCATTACGCGCTCCGGCGCGTCTTCACACCCACCGACATGACCTTGCAGGTGTTGTTTTCCAGGTCGTACGCCAGGCGCTGGTCGAGTTTTTCGAGCGCCAGCCCGTACATGTGCAGATGCCGGATGTTGGCGTCTTCAATGCGCACCGCATGGATGTCGTCGGCCAGCAAGGCAATGCCCTGTCCGGGCGACACCAGCTTCACGCCGGTTTCACGCAACGTCGCGTGGCCGGGCTGGCTGCCGTCGTCGGTGCGTTCGTACAGGTAGTTGCTTTCCGTGCCCTCCACGGCGGCGATACAGGCCCAGGTCGTGTGGTTGTGCGGCACGATTTTCTTGCCGGGCTTCATCACGTTCAAGTACAGCGCGTAGGTGCTGTCCGGCTCTTCGTGAATCAGGTAGCGGGCCTGCAGTTCGTCGCCTTCGGGCGCCGGGTAGTCCTGCGCCGACCACCATTCCTGCCGGGAGGCGATGCCCACCAGCGCGTCGAGTACGGCGTCGAGGTCTGCGCGGCTGACGTCGCCGCCAGTGTGCTGTTTTGCGGTGTCGATGAAGCGGGCAATGGCTGCCTGCTTTTCATGGGCTTGAGTCATGTTGGCCTCCTGTAGTGCCAACGACTATAGGTGGCGCCACCCCGGCCCACAAATTAATTGTTATAAGAAATACATAAGCAACTTTAATATGTTGTCTATGAAGAGCCGTCATCGGCGCCCGCACCGACAAGGGTAATCCCTATGAAGAATCTCGACCTGGATTTACTGCGCACCCTGGTGACTGTGGAAAAAGCTAATACATTCTCGGGCGCCGCGCAGGCCCTGTTCAAGACGCAGTCGGCCGTTACGCAGCAGATGCAACGGCTGGAAAACCAGATGGGCTGCCCGCTGTTCCAGAAAAAGGGGCGGCGGCGCGTCCTGACGGCGCAGGGCCAGCAATTGGCCGACTACGGACGCCGGCTGCTGGCCATCAACGACGAAGCCCTGCGCAGTATCGGACGCAACCAGATGGAAGGCCAGATCAAGCTGGGCGCGCCGCTGGACGTGGCCGACACCATTCTTCCGCCAGTGCTGACGCACATCGCGCGCCATGCGCCCCGGGTGCGCATGGAAATCCGGGTCGATCGCAGCCCCTTCCTGATGGACGCGCTGAACTCGGGCGACATCGACCTCACCATCTCTACGCGATCCAGCCCCGAGCTGACCGGCTTCGCGCTGCGCACCTCGCCCACCGCCTGGATATGCGCCGCCGACTACATCTACAACCGCCGCGCGCCCCTGCCGCTGATCCTGGCCGACGAGCCCAGTATTTTCCGCCGGCTGGCGCTCGATGCGCTGGGCCAGACACGACTGACCTGGCGCATCAACTACGTCGCGCCGACCCTGGTGGGCATCAAGGCGGCGGTGCGCGCCGGGCTCGGCGTCACGGCGCGCAGCGTGGAGTTTCTGGGCGCCGACATGCGCGTGCTGGGCGAGGCCGACGGCCTGCCGCCGCTGCCGCCCATGACCTACATGCTATGGACGCGCGGCGACACCATCAGCCCGTTGACCATCGCGATCTACGAAATGCTGAAAGCGCAGTTCGAGCAGCAGGCGGCCGGCTAGGTCCGCCCCATGCTAGCGGGCCGCGCCCGCTTTCAATTGCCAGAGCGCATCCAGCACATGCTGCGTGGCGCGCTCGTTTTGCCCGGCCCGGTAGGCGACGCCCAACTCGCGCCACATGGCCGGCCGCAAGGTTCGCATGGCGATGCGCGCATCGGTATGCGGCGCTCCTGCCTCATGCGGCAGAAGCGCTGCGCCATAGCCCGCGGCCACCAGGCTCTTGATGGCGTCGTTGAAGTTCAGTTCGATACGCGGCACCGGCCGGAACCCCGCGCGCGCGAACCATTCGGATGTCAGCCGCGACAAGCGCGTATTGGCGTCGTTGAGTATCAGCGGCCGCCCCGCCAGCCAGGCGGGCGTAACGCGTGCCGGCGCGCGCCAGTCGGCCGGCACGAAGGCCATGACCGGATCGCGGCGCCACGGGCGGATCGCCAGCCCCGCAACCGGCGCCTGCGGCAACGCCACCAACCCAATGTCCAATTTGCCCTGCGCCAGACGCGCCAGCGTTTCCTGGGAGGTCAGCACCGCGATCTGCACGTCGATGTCCGGATGCTGTTCGCGCAGCCGTGTGACGGCCTGAGGCAACAGGTGCGCGATGGCGCCGGTGGATGCCCCCAGGCGCACGCGCCCCGCCAGGCCCTGCACCTGCCGGCTGACGTCGTCCAGCGTCGCTTCCACTTCGGACAGCAGGCGGCGCGCCCGCTCTACCAGCACCTCGCCCACGGCCGACGGCCGGACATTGCCTCGTTTGCGCGACAACAGCGGCGCGCCGATGCGGCTTTCGAGCTCGGCGATATGCAGACTGACCGTGGGCGGCGCCAGGTGCAGCACCTGCGCCGCGGCGGCGAACGATCCGTGGTCGGCAATGACCACCAAGGTGCGTAGACGGTCGAGGCTGATTTCGCGCATGGAATTCCAGATTCCCAGATTCAGTAAAAATGAATCAGACGATCAATAAATTCAACTTTCCCGATTTTATGCCAAGGTGGAAGATAAAGCCGTTGTCCATTTCGTGAAAGATCTACAGGCGAGCACATCATGACTACCCCGACTGTTTTCATCGACGGCGACCAGGGCACCACCGGGCTGCAAATTCACGACCGCCTGCGCGGCCGGGCCGGCATCCGGGTGTTGACCCTGCCGGCCGCCGACCGTAAAGACGCCCGGCGCCGCGCCGAGGCCATCAACGCCAGCGACATCGCCATCCTGTGCCTGCCCGACGCCGCCGCGCGCGAGTCAGTCGGCTTCATCCAGAACCCCGCCGTGCGGGTGATCGACGCCAGTTCCGCGCACCGTACCCAGGCCGGCTGGGTTTACGGGTTTCCCGAGATGGCCTCGGACCAGCCGCAACGCATCGCCCAGGCCAAGCGCGTCACCAACCCGGGCTGCTATCCCACCGGGGCCATCGCATTGCTGCGGCCGCTGCTGCAGGCTGGCTTGTTGCCGCGCGACTACCCGGTAGCCATCCACGCCATCTCCGGCTATTCAGGCGGAGGCCGCGCCGCCATTGACGCGCATGAGTCGGGCGCCGCGTCCGGCGTAGCCCCCTCCCAGGTGTATGGCCTGGCGCTGGAACACAAGCACACCCCTGAAATCGAGCTGCACGCGGGCCTGGGTAACCGTCCCATCTTCGTGCCGGCTTATGGCGCCTACCGCCAGGGTATCGTGCTGACCGTACCCGTCGAACTGCGCCTGCTGCCAGCGGGCGTCGATGGCCAGCGCCTGCACGCCTGCCTGCAGAATCACTACGCTGGCTCGCGCCATGTCGAAGTCACGCCACTGGAGCAGGCGCAGGCCATGACGCACCTGGACCCGCAGGCGCTGAACGGCACCAACGACATCAGGCTGGGCGTGTTCGCCAATGCCAGCCATGGCCAGGTGCTGCTTTCGGCGGTGTTCGACAACCTGGGCAAAGGCGCATCGGGCGCCGCCGTGCAGAATCTCGATCTGATGCTGGCCGGTTGAATCCGGGGCGGGCCGGGGCGGGCTGGGTCTCGTCCGGCCCGCCATCAGGCAGCGGCAAACTCCGGAATGAACTTCCTGTCAGCCAGCACCCGCAGCCAGTGCTGCACGCAGGCCTCGGTGTCGTACACCTGCGTGAAACCCGCCTGCTTGATCTTCACCGAGCTCACGAACGCGGGCGGCGGTGCGGCCTGCAGCCCATAACCGAAGCGGGCATCGGCCGAATAATGCGACTGGCCCAGCAGTTGCGCCATGCTCATCGGCCGCAGCCCGTGTTTCTTGACGATTTCGTCCCACAACGCCGCGCGGCTGGGTAGGTACTCCGCCAGGCGCAAGGGCGTGTCCGGACCCGGCTGTACGCCCAGGAAGGCGGCCAGCCCGGGCCATAGATCACGCCAACTGAAGACTTCGCCGTTGGTCAGGTTGTAGTGCTCGCCCCAGGCCTGCGGATTGCCTGCCGCCCACACCGCCGCGTCGCCTATCAGCCGTGCATCTACTGCCTCGCGCGGATACGGCACATGGCCGGGGTAGCAGAACGGCCGCCCCTCTTCACGGCACAGCGAGGCGTAGATGCCGATGACGGGCACGGTGTTCATGGCCACGCCCACATTGGGGCCCAACACAATAACGGGGCGGAATATCGTCCAGCCAAAACCGCATTGCGCGGCCTTGTCACGAATGTAGTCTTCCTGAAACCAGTACGAGTTGGGATGATCGTCGCGAGACTCGCGCTCGCGCGCGGGGAGGCGTATGGGATGCAGATGCACCCCATACGCCTTGGTGCCCTGCAGCAGAGTCACATGTTCCAGATGGGCCGCCTGGGCAAGCGGCTCGATCGTGTTCCGGATCATCGCCAGGTTGGTGGACATCTGCTCAGGGTCGCGCCAGCCTGCTATCAGGGTGGGTTTTTCGTAAACCGCGGCATAGACCACGTGGCTTACTTGCCGCAGGCCGCCCAAGGCTGCCTGGCAGGCCGCGGCATCTTGCAGATCTACCGGCAGGTGCGTGAACGCCCGCTGGCTGAACACCTCGGGCCGACGCCGGGAAACCGCGATGACGTCCCACCCCGCGTGCAGAAAAGAATCGACGGCGGCGGTTCCCACCAGCCCGCTGGCGCCCGTTATCAACACAGTGCGCGGCATGGCCCTTCAATCCATCACAAGGTTGATCTGCTTGAACAACGCCTTGAAGCGGGCGTACTCATCGGTCATGCGCTTGCCGAACTCGGCCCGCGTGTCGGAAGCCGCCACGATGCCCAGGCTGGCGAACTTGGCCTGCACGTCGGGGCTGGCCACCGCCTTGGCGATTTCATCATGCAGGCGATCCAGGATTTCGGCTGGCGTGCCGGCCGGCGCCACGATGCCGTACCAGGCTACGCTTTCCGCGCCGGGCAGACCCGCCTCTCCCACCGTAGGCACGTCGGGCAGCAAGGGCGAACGCTTGGTGTCGGCAACCGCGACCGCCCGCAGCTGTCCCGATTTCACGAACGAGAGAATCGGCGGCACGCCGCTGATGACGATCTGAGTGCGGCCGCCTAATGTGTCGGTAATGGCCTCGCTGTTGCCCTTGTAGGGCACGTGCAGGATATTGGTTTTCGACAGATGCTGGAACAGCTCGCCCGCGATGTGGCCGCTGGTGCCCACGCCTGCCGATGCGAAACTCACCTTGTCGGGGTTGGCCTTGATGTAGGCGATCAGCTCTTGCAGGTTTTTTACGGGCAGCGACGGATTGACCAGAATGACGTTCGGCCCCGTGGCGATCAGCGCCACAGGCGCCAGGTCCTTCATCGAATCGTACGGCATCCTGGCGCGCGCGTTCGGATTCACCGTAATAGGCCCGGCAGACGCAAAGCCAATCGTGTAGCCGTCTTTCTCTGCCTTGGCGATGATGTCGGTGCCCAGGTCGCCGCCGGCGCCGGGCTTGTTCTCGACGATCACGGTCTGGCCCAGCTGTTCCGACAGCGGCTTGGCCACCAGGCGGGCGATGATGTCGATAGAACTGCCCGGCCCGTACGTGGCAATCAGGCGGATCGGGCGCGCCGGCCACGGCGCCGCCGCCTGGGCGGCCGTCGCGGCGGCCAGCCCCAGGACCAGACCGGCGATCAATCGGTGCAATTTCATGGCGTTGTCTCCTGATAATGTTGTTCTGCTCAGTTTGAGTGGGAATACATCGGCCTGCCCGGATGCGGCAGGCGCGCGCGCAGAATAACGCCCTGCTCTGCCTCGGTGATGTACAGGCTGCGGCGGTCGTCTCCCCCAAAGGCCACATTGGTGGTGCGCAGGCCCGCGCACGAGCGGATGCGGTACAACGGCTCGCCCAGTGGGCTGAACAGCCACACCGTGCCGGCCTGGGCGTGCACCACCGCCAGGTTGCCTGCCTCGTCCAGCGCCAGGCCGTCGGGGCCCGCGGTGCTGCCCGACAACTGGATGTAGCGACTGGCCTTCTTCATGCCCCCGCCAGGCTCCAGCCGCAGGGCATAAATGGCGTTGTCGTGCGTAATCGCCACGTACAGCACGTTTTCTGCCCTGTTCAGCACCAACCCGTTCGGTCCGGCCAGTCCGTCCATCAGCAGGTCTACGGTCTTGCCGTCCGCCCTCAGGCGGAACACGCGACCGGTCGGGTTCTCCAGCGCGCTCTCGCCCTGGTCGGTAAAGTACAGGTCGCTGTTGGACGCGAAGAACAAGTCGTTCAGGCCGCGCAGCCCTTCGCGCTGCACATGCTGCATATAAGGCTGTATGGTGCGGGCCTGCGGGTCCACCAGCATCAGGCCGTGCAGGTGATCGGCAACGAAAATACGCCCGTCCCGGTGAATTTTCAGGCCATTGGGTTCCCCCTCGTAGCTGACCACCACCTCGAAGGTGCCAGCGGGGTCTACCCGTAGAATGCGCCCGTGCGCCAGATCCACGCACCACAGGTTGCCGGCGCGATCGAAGGCCGGGCCTTCCAGAAACGAATGCATCTTCACATGGCGCGCGGCCAGCCATGAAGAAGGCTGGTCGGTCAAGTACAGCGACTCGGGCAGCCGGGCAAAGACCTCGGTCTGCAGGGGTTCCGCGGGGGGGTACATATATTGGCCTCTTGCGAATTACGCGGGGCCGCCGGGCAGCTCTATGCCCAGCATCAGCGCGCTCAATGATTTGCCGTGCGGGTCCAGCCGCAGCGAACGGGTCACGCCGCCAGCCAGCACGTCGGGAATGACGAAATTCAATGCCTTCAGGCTGGCGATCTCGTAGCGTCTGACCGGCCCGGCGCCCAGGTGCGCAAAGGCCTGTGCCACCCGTTCGGCGGTGAGTGCGCGGCGCAACACCTGCCAGCCGGCCTCGTCGTAGGCAATGACGGCAATACTGGACGTGTTGCCCTTGTCTCCGGCACGCGCGTGCGCCAGGTCATGAACCAGGATGCCCATCGCTATGCTCCCATGGTGATCACTTGCGGGTTGACCCAATCGCGAGGAATCAGCACGGCGTCTACCGCGATGATTTCCTTGGCGCCCAGATTCACCGGGCCGCCCGCGCCATAGGGACCCTGCATGTTCAACTGCCGCACATGGTCGCCCAGCAGATGAGCGCTTTTCTTGTCGGGGCAGCGCGCCGCCACGCGCAGACGCACTTCGTACGGATCACTGGACAGTGACGCCGCGTGGCTGCCATGCAGGCTGCTGACGCCGATCAGGTCGACCTGAATCTCGCTGGCGGCGCCGCCGTCCAGGCGGAACCGTTCTTTCACGACGTCCGCGGCCAGCTGCGCGCGGGCAATCGCATTGACCCCGGCATAGGCAACTTCGCCCGTGCCTATCCAGCCGTCGAAATAGCCGACCACAACCTTATAGGTGTCTGTACGCGCGCGTGCACCGATGCCCCGCACGGCCACGCGGTCTGGCGTCAGCTCCTCGAAGTGCAGGCCGTCCAGGCTCAGCACGCAGTCGGGCGTGACGTAGCCGCTGGGATCGTGGATCTCGTACAAGGCCTGCTCGGCGCAGGTCATGCGATCCAGCCGGCCGCCAGAGCCGTCTGGCTTGCCAATGAACAATTCGCCGTCGCTGTACAAGTCTGCGTAGGGATACGGCAGCTCGGCCAGCCGCGGCACGTCTTTCTTGCCCGGGTCGGCGAAATACCCGCCGGTAATCTGTGCCGAACACTCCAGCAAATGCCCCATGATCGTGCCCGCCGCCAGGCGCGGCAGATCATCGTAGGCCCAGTGGTGGTGATGCAGGGCCACGCCCAGGAACAGCGACGGGTCGGCCACGCGCCCCGTCATCACCACCTGCGCGCCAGTGGCCAGCGCGTCGCGCACGACGTCGGCGCCCAGGTACGCGTTGGCCGACGCCAGGCGCGGCAGAATATCTTCCAGCGGCAGTTTGCGGTCCATCAGCGCCAGCTCGGGGTGTGCCCGCACCCGGTCGATGACATCGTCGCCCACGACCGCCGCGCAGCGCAGCTCGCGCCATCCCAGTTCCCGGCCGATCTCCAGTGCCGCCTGGGCCGCGCCCGCCGGGTTTGCCGCGCCCATATTGGATACCAGCCGCACCCCTTTTTGCCGGCACAGCGGCAGGAAGGCGCGCATGCGCTCTTCCAACATCGGGTTGTAGCCTCGCGCGCCATCGTGCCGGCGCGACAGCGTTTCGCGCGCGATGGTGCGTTCGGCCAGGCACTCGCACACCAGGTAGTCGGGGTCGCATTCTTCCAGCAATTGCAGCGCCGGGCCGATACGGTCATCGGCCATGCCCGCCCCCACCCCGATGCGCAATCGCGTGCGCGGCTTGTCCATGCCTGTCTCCGTCTGGGTTTCCACGCCCGCGGGCCTGCCGAAAGGCATGCTGGCCATCCTGGCCGCGAAGCTGATGTCTGCAGTATGCGCAGATAGGCATAATGCGTAAAATGATTAATTCATATCTCGGTAATAATAAAAACACATCACCATGACCCGTCCGCGGTTTACCCTCACCATCCCTGAACTGGAAGCCGTGCTGCTGGTGGCCGAAACCCGCAACTTCCGCATGGCGGCCCAGCACGCGCACGTTTCGCAGCCTGCGCTCAGCAGGCGGGTGCAGGCTGCCGAGCAAAAACTCAACGCCAAGCTCTTCGACCGCGACAAGCACGGCGTGGCGCTGACCGACGCGGGCACGGAACTAGTGCCCATTGCCCAACGCATGCTGTCCGAATTTCGCGATTCGCTCAGCGACCTGTCCGAATTCATCGCTGGCCGACGCGGCAGCGTCAACATCTGGGCGCTGCCCTCGGTAGCGGCCGCGCTGCTGCCGGCGGCTGCCCAGGCGCTGCGGCAGTCACATCCCCAGGTGCGCCTGGTTATCCAGGCTGCCTCGGCGCGCCAGGTAACCCAGGCCGTAGCCGAGGGCAAGGCCGACCTGGGTATTTCCATCGAAATAACCGGCCAGCCGGCAGACGTAGCGTTCGCTGCGCTGCTAAAAGAGCAGTTCGTGCTGATCTGCCCGGTCGACGACCCCCTGGCGCGCCGCAAGCGGGCGGACTGGAGCGTATTCGCCGACCGGCCGTTCGTTGCCAGCGGTCCGGCCAGCAGCATCCGCGTCGTTACCGACCGGATACTGGCGGCGTCGGGGCGCGCGCCGGATGCGAATTATGTCGCCGACAATATCTCGGTCGTGGGCGCGATGGTGGCCGCGGGGGTGGGCATCGCGGCAGTGCCGCAGTTGGCGCTGCGCCTGATGGACACAACACGGCTGCAAAGCGTGGCGCTACATTCTCCAGTAGCCACGCGCGAGATCGGCATTCTGGTAAGAAAACGGCGGTCCCTGTCGGCGGCGGCGCAGCGCTTCATGGCGGCGCTGCAGCAGGTAAGCAGCGGCATCATCAACGAAAAATAATCCTTGCGATAAGGTCGTGCCTCATGCGTAACAAGCCCGGCTTCCTGGTTCTTGCCCTGATCGGCCTGTTGTGGTGCCTGGGCGCCCAGGCCCAGTACTCGGTCGAATCGGTTCCCAACCCGAAATCTCAGGGCAACGACCATTACGTCAGCGATCCCGACGGCAACCTCGACAGCGATACCCGCGCCCAGCTGGACGCCATCAGCGCCGGCATCGAGCGCGCCAACGGCAGTGAATTTGCCATTGTGGTCGTGAACGACTACCAGGGCGACAGCGATTTCGACTTCGCCCTGAATCTGTTCTCCCACTGGGGCATAGGCAAACAGGGCAGCAACAATGGCCTGCTGCTGTTTCTTGCCCTGGACAGGCACGAATACCGCTTCATTACGGGATACGGCGTAGAAGGCATCTTTCCCGACGCACTGCTCAAGCAGATCGGCGAAACCTACCTGGTGCCATACCTGAAAGACGGCAACACCAACATGGCCGTGCTGGCCGCCGCCAAGGCAGTCGAAGGGGTGTTCCTGTCGCCCTCGCACGAAATGGAGCTGGCGGGCTTGCAGGCATATCGGCCCGGTTTCTGGAACCGGCACGCCGCAATGCTGGAACACACTTTGTATGTGCTGGCCATTTTTGCGTTCGGGTTCGGCTGGATGAGCCTGGCGCGCAAGCGGGTGCAAAAGAAATTCGCCATCAAGACCGCGCCCTACAAGGCCCGCTCGTTCTGGTTCGCATTGTTTTTCTTCCTGTTTTCCCTGTTCCTCAGCCTGTTTGTATTTGTCTTTCTGGATGTGGTCGAGCGCGTCTACCAGTTCCGCAACCTGCCCTACTTCGCCGCCGCCTTCGGGTCGCTGCTGCTGCTGTTTCACTACTATGGATGCGTCGAATTCCTGAAAAAAAGCACCCGCGACACGAAAACCGGGCTGGACATGCAGGTTGCCTTCACCCGCCTCAGCCTGCTGCCGCTGTTGCTGGCCCCGCTGGCCTACAAGGCGTTCTATAACCTGCCCAGAAACAGCAGGAACTCCCGCCTGCGCGACCAGCCGCCTGGCGCAACAGGCAAATGGCTCCGCGTCAACCGCGATTCCCTCAAGCAAGCGGACGTGAAAAAGTACCTGACCGAACAGCAGATACGGGAAGAAAAGCTGGGCGCCCGATCCTACGAAATCTGGCAAGACCAGGAAACCGCCAATACACACATCACGGGCTTTGCCGGAGGCAAGGCCGGCCAGTATGAAATCTGCCCCAAGTGCCATGGCCAGACCTTGCAGCGGCCCGAAATAAAGGTGCGCCAACGGGCAACCTACACGCGCGCCGGCACCGGAGAGCGCATGCAGGAATGCGCCTTCTGCGATTACGCGGTGTCGCTGGGCATGGTCGCGCTGGCGAAGCTGCAAAAGAGCAGCAGTTCGTCTTCCGGCGGATCGGGCAGCAGTGGCGGCGGCAGTTCCGGGGGAAGCTTTGGCGGAGGCTCAAGCGGCGGAGGTGGCGCAGGAGGACGATGGTAGGCGAACTCCCGCACGGGCGGCGGGCGAAGCGCCGGGTCACTTCAAGGCAGTAATGTTCCAGTCGGACGACGAAGACGCCGAGATGCGAAAGTCGTGCACGCGGCCTGCCTGCACGTATACATCTACATAACGAATCGACCGGCTGGCATCGCCCGCCTGCACGCCCAGGTTATGCGCGCCTGCCGGCACATGCAACTCAAGTACCCGCCCGGCCTTGACGTTAGCCACGTGCCTGCTATCCAGATAGACAAGCACGGTCTGGTCCTGCCCCAGCACGCCTGCGTCCCGGGCGATTCGCACCGTGCCTCGATCAATCGCCGGCGACGCCAGGGCCTGATCCAGAAGCGCGGAGGCATCGGCGCGCGGCGCCTTATCGACGTCGACGGCCGAGGTCGAACAACCGGCAAGCAACGCGAGCGCGCACGCGGCAATAGTACGGAGCATGTTTATTGTCCGGTGATGCTGAAATCGATGACCTGTGTGGGGTTTAACCTGTCCGCCCCACCATCGTCAATCGGGGCCGATGCCCAGGGCCAGTCGCCCTAGAACCGGTGATTCAGCCGGATATATGCCGTTTGCGCCGAAGCATGCCCGGTATTGATGATGGCGTCCGCCCCCAGCGCTACTGTCGTGGACTTGGATGCCATCAGGCGAATACTGGCGCCCGTGGTCAGGAATGAGCGCGGCAGGTCGGTGCCCTTGGCCGTGAAAACCGTGCCGTCCTGGCTTTGCACTGCCGTGGCGCGGCCACTGCTCAGCACCTCATGCGCATAGCCCAGCCGGAACTGCAGGTTCATAGGCCGCTGCGCATCGCCGAACTGCTTGTCCAGCGTCATGCCCACGTATGGCTGCAGGCTATGCACGTCGTCCGAATCCACGTCCAGATCTTGCCCGTGCGCACCGCTTTCGCTGAACCCATTGGCGCGCACATAGGCATACCGAAGCCCGGCATGCGGCGTCAGCACGAATCCGCCCACTTGCATCGGCACACTAGCCTGCGTGGCGGCCGTGAATTCGTGGCCGGTATGGTCGCCTTCGGCCGTGCCAAATCCACCAAACGGACGCTTCTGCGACAGGAAATCCAGCCCATAACCCATCGTAGCCGACAGGTTGACGCGCCCTACCGGCTGGCTAGCGTATAGCGCGAGCCGCAGCGTGTCGATGTCGCCGGACGCGCCCGTATCATCTTCGTTGATGGACGTATGCGAATAGCCGCCAGCAACGCCTACCGTCGCGCTGCCGAACTGGCGGTCTACACCCGCAAGGAACCCATAGGTATGCGCCTGGAATCCCGGCTCGTCGCCGGTGCCGTCCACCTTGTTGCGGGCGCCAGTAAACCTGACCCAGGCGTTCCTGGAGGTTTCCACGCCGCGCTGCACGTTGGCCAGCCGCTCGAACAAGCTTGCATTGGCGCCCTGTGCCTGCAAGACAGCGGTCGTGGCCAACGCGGTGTAGATCGACGTGTTAACCGGCGCCACCACCAGCGAATCATCCGCGAGGGTCAGGCCGACGTTGTTGGCGCCATAGGTGATGGACGACTGCAGTTTTCCCAGATTGGCGCCGGCTGTTGTCATGTCCACGTTGGCGAAGCGGCCTGTTACGCCATTGGCGGCGCTCAGCAAGGTGTACTGCCGCGCCGAGTAGGTGCCGGGCGCGAACATGACTGCCAGCGTGCCATCCAGCGCCGCGCTGCCGCCGACGCGCAGCCGCGATGCGGTGGTCGGGCTGACCTCGATGGCCAGCGTGCCGTTGTTCGACTGCGAGTAGTTGCCGCCCACGGTCAATGTGCCAATAGAGCCGCCCGGGGCGACCACGCCGCCGTTGGTGAGGTCGCCCAGCACCGTACCGTGGCCGATCAACGTACCCAGGGGATCCACCAGGACACTCCCGCCCAGCACCGCGCCGGCATGAGCCTCGTCGCCAACCGCCAACGTACCGCCCGCGATGGTCGTGGTGCCGGTAAAGCTGCCGCTTGCACCATTAAGCGTAAGCACCCCGGAGCCCAGCTTGACCAGGCCGCCGCTGCCGGTCAGGCTGCCACTGAAGATCTGCGATGTATTGTCGGTCAAGGTTAGTGTGTTGGCGCCCAGCGCCACCTGGCTGCCCGCCACGCCCGACAGGTGCGCCAGAGACTGGTTGCCGCCGGCCGACATATCAAATACCGTTGCGGCCGACGTCAGCGCCACAGATGTGGCCGACGCCAGGGCGCCCGTGCCGGCCAGCGCCAATGTGCCCTGGTCGATCGTGGTGGCGCCCGTGTAGGTGCTGACGTCCGTCAGCGTCAGCGTGCCGGCGCCCGTCTTGGTCAGCCCTCCCAGGCCGCCGATGCCGGTGGCCAGCGTAACGTCATTGCCGTTGGTGTCCAGCTTGCCGCCGCTCGCGCCCAGCACGATCAACTTGCCGGAAATGTCGTCGGTATTGCCGGCGGCCCATTGCAAGCCGCCGCCGTCCAGGGTGATCTTGCCCAAGCCCAGGTTGCCGGCATTGGAGAAATTGATCGTGCCAGCATTGACGAACGTGCCGCCGGAATAGGTATTCGCGCCAGTAAGCACGGTGGTTCCGCTGCCGTTCTGGGTAACAGTGCCAGAGCCCGAGATCGCCGTGGAAAAAGTGTAAAGCGCATCCGACTGGTTGAAGTTGATAGCGCCGGCGTTGTCGATGCTGCCGGCCAGTCCGGTGATCGTGCCCGCGCTCGTTTCATTCGCGGTGGCGCTGCCGATGTTCAAGGTACCTGCGCCGTTGATGGTGAATGCCGCACCGGTCAGGTTGAGCGTGCTGCCGTCGCCCAGGTTGAATACACCGGCCCCGCCAGCCCCACCATTGCCCGAACAGCCACAGTTGCCCCCCGCGCCAGGCAGGCCGCCGATGTACAGCTGGGTGCCGACCGTAATGGTGGCGCCGCCCGTGGCCGTGAGGGTTCCGGCGCCCCCGGCGCCGCCGGTGCCGCCGCGCGTGCTGCCGGCCCCGCCGGACCCGCCGCCCCCACCGGCGCCGCCGACGAACAACGTGTTGTCGACGTTAAGCGCGGTTCCATCGAGGTTGATTGCCCCGGCGCCGCCAACCTCTCCATGAAGGCCGCCCAGGTCGCCGCCGTCGCCTCCGCCGCCCCCGCCGCCGATTCCAACATATTCATAACTGGGCAAGAGGCTGCTGCCATCGGCCGTACCCGGGATGGTTTGCGTGGGCAACGGCACGCCGGCCGCTCCCCCGGCCCCCGGAAGAAAGAAATCCGATCCGCCATTGCCGCCGCTTATGTAACCATCTGTTCCATCGCCGCCGCCCGCGCCGCCGCTGCCCACCAGCAACACGTCGGCCGCCTGTGCTGATGACGCAGCCACGCCAATTAACAGGGTTATCAACGCGCTTGCCGCGCCACGCTGTATGAGCCTGCGCGCGTTGATCTCGGTTAGCGACATCCGGTGAATGCAGTTCAAGGCGTTATCCATAACGTTCTTGTTGATTTAGCCGACACGACAAGGACGCTAATATAGAATTTGCAGTCGAGAGATTCCATTACCCTAAAGGGTAGTCATGACCGATTCCATTTTGCTGCGGGAAATCGTACGACTCTATGAATCCGAACCCGACCTGCTGACACTGCCCGGCATCCTTTTCGAAGGGGTAAGCCGGTTAACCAACGCCGACCTGGTCTCCTGGACCGAAATTCACTTCAACAGCGGAGAGCTGCGCTCGCTGTTATCCGTTGACGAGGCACCCGACCGGCGCAAGGCGGCCTTCCAGGCGTATGCGCGTCATGCGGGCAGCCACCCGTTCTGGCAGAAAGATCCTGCTTTCTATGGCAACCGCGCTATCCGCGAGTCGGACATCTTCAGCGATGAAGAATTCATGGCGCTTCCCATGGCCCGCGAAGTCTTCCTGCCATCGGGCGCCCGCCGCATCATGGGCGTGCTTATTCAACAGGGGGAATATCTGCTGGATCTCGGCGCGCATCGCGTCATCGGCAAGCCCGCATTCAGCGATGCCGAGCGCGACTGGTTGCAGACCTACCGCGGGCACGTGCACCGCGTCTACCGCCAGGCGCAGCAGCGCACTGTTGAGAAAATCACGCCAGAAGACCGGCTGCGTTATGCCTTTCCCGGATTGACTCAACGGCAGATCGAAACGGCCGTGTGGTTGGCGCAAGGGAAATCCAACGAGGCCATCGCCGCCGCGATGAATGTGAGCCTCGATACTGTCAAGGCGCACCTGAAAGCCATTTTCAACAAAATCGGCACCAACAGCCGGTTGGCCCTGGCCCGGCTGGTTCATACCGTGCCGCCGTTCTCGCAGATGCCCCCCCTGTGGACACTTCCGGTGCACACCTGGGAAACCCGGATTTAGTCCCGCCGCCGGGCGATCGCGTGCGCCCGATCAGGCCACCGCCGCGGGGGGCGTGCGCCTGCGCCGCCAGTGGCAGGCCAATGCAATCAACACCAGGCCGAATCCCACCACGTCGGCCACCCTGCCCGGATACACGAGGGCAAATCCGGCAATGCAGAACAGGGCGCGCTCGAGCATCGTGGCGCGCTTCACGAACCACCCCTGGAAGCCCACCGCCAGCGCAAAAATACCCGCAACAGCCGTTATCGTGACTTCAGCGACCGACCACCAGTTCGCCGTGGCCAGGGCCTTGGTCGAACCCATCAGCAGCAACCCCTGTCCGGTGGGATCCAGCACGAACATGAACGGCACCAGGAATGCGGGCATCGTGTACTTCCAGCATTGCATGGTGGTCTTGTACGGATCGCCGCCCGTGATCGCCGAAGCCGCGAACGGCGACAACGCCGTGGGCGGCGAAACCTCGGACAACACCGCGTAGTAGAAAATGAACATGTGCGCGGCGAAGTCCGGCACGCCCAGCTTGATCAACGCAGGCGCGGCAATGACGGCGCAAATAATGTACGACGCCGTCACCGGCACCGCCAGGCCAATCACCCATACCACCAGCGCGGTATAGATGGCGGTCAGCAGCAACGAGCCGCCCGCGTAGTCGATGACAATGCCGCTGAACTTCAGGCCCAGGCCGGTCAGTGTCACCACACCCACGATGATGCCGGCGCCGGCGCAGGTCGTGCCCACGCTCAGCATGCCAGTCGCCCCCGCTTTCAGGGCCTGGATCAGGGGCGACTGGAAAAACAACTTCGCTATTGGCCCCTTGCCGCGAAACAAGTCATAAGGAATCATGGCCGTGTCCGGGCGCAGGAAACTGGTCAGGAAAGACACGACCGTGGCCCAGAACACCGACAGGACGGGAGAAAACCCCCACATCATGAATGCCACAATAGAGATCAACGACAGGAAGTGGAACCAATAATGCCGGGTCAGGTTCCATACCGTGTCGACCTTCTCGAAGATGATCTCGCCCATACCGTACTTGCGCACATCTATCTCGACCATCAGGAATAGCGCAAAGTAAAACAGGCAGGTCGGAATAACCGCCATCAGCAGCACGTCCAGATACGAGATCTTCAGGAACTCTGCAATGATGAACGCCGCCGCTCCCATCACCGGCGGCGAAATAATCGCGCCCAGGCCGCCGGCGGCCAGCAGGCCGCCAGCGGCATTGCGCTCGTAGCCCACCTTGGAAAGCATCGGCCAGGCCACCGTGCCCAAGGTTACCGTGGTGGCCACGCCCGAGCCCGAAGGCCCGCCCAGCAGAAACGACGCCAGCACCACCGTGCGCCCCGCGCCCGCGGGTTTGCCGCCCATGGCCGAGAACGAAAAATCTATATAGAACTTGCCGGCCCCTGAAAACTGCAGGAACGCCCCGAATATCGTGAACAGGATGATCAGCGACGAGGACACATCCACGGCCACGCCGTATATGCCCTCCAGCGTCATGTACATGAAGCCGACAATACGGTCGACGCCGTAACCCTTGTGCGTCCAGGGATGCGGCAGGTAGTTGCCCAGCACGGCATACGCCAGGAAACAGCTCGAAATGACGGGCAATATCCATCCGATGGTGCGGCGCATGCTCTCCAGCACCATGAGAATCAGCGCCACGCCAAATATCACATCCCAGGTGTTCGGGCTGGTATTCCGATCGGTGAAATCGTCGCCGCCCACGATCAAGTACACCGCAATGGCGATCGCCAGCACGGCCACGGCCCAATCCCACCACATGATGCGATGCCGGAACCGCTTGCTGACCGGGAACATGAGAAACGTCAGGAACATCACGAATGCCACGTGTATGGGACGCAATATCTGCGTCGGCACAATGGCATAGGCGGCATACAGGTGGAACAGCGACATAATCACCGCCGCGGCGGCCAGAAATATGCCCAGCTTGCCGCCCATGTGGTTGGCGGCGCCCTCTTCTTCTTCGATGTATTGCTCGGCCTTGCGCAAGGCCTCGTCGCTGACGGCGGCCGTGGAAGTCGGTTCAGCGGGTACATTCATACTGGTATTCCCCGGGGTGGAATTCGGCATCTGCGTGCCTTGGCGTGGTCATCGGGCGAGCCATGAAACTGCCCCAACCTCGCGGCTGGGGCAGCATGAAGCTCTGCTCAATCGAGCTTGACGCCTTTCTCGGTGAAATACTTGACCGCCCCCGGATGGAACGGAACCGGCGAAGCCGCGGCCTTCTGGTTCTCCAGCTTGAACTCGGCCGTATCCTTGTGCACCGCGATCAGTTCGTCGCGGCTGTCGAAGATGGTCTTGACAATGTTGTACGCAACCTCGTCGCTCATCTTCTCGTTGGCAACCAGTATGTTCATGACGGTGGCCTGCTTGTTGTCATGATCCATGCCGCGGTAAGTTGCCTGCGGAATCGTATCTTCGACATACAGGTTCCCGTATTTCTTGTTCATGGCGGGAACCAGATACGCATTGTCGATCAGTTTTATCTTCGTGCCCGGCGTATTGGCCAGGTCGGTTACAGCCGCGGTGGGCAGCCCGCCTACCCAGAAAAAGGCATCGATCTTGTTGTCTTTCATGGCGTTCACCGATTCGGCAACGCCAAGCCGTTCACGATCGACGTCCTTGTCCTTGTCCAGGCCGGCTGCCTCGAGCATGCGGAATGCCATGACCTCGGTCGCGCTGCCGGGCGAACCGGTGGAAATACGCTTGCCCTTCAGGTCGGCCATTTTTTCGATGCCACGCCCGTCCACTGTCACCACATGCATGCGATTCGGATAAAGAATCATCAGCGTGCGCACCGGCACCTTGTGGCCCTTGAATTTTCCTTCGCCCTTGTAGGCGTCGGTGGCGGCATCGGACATGGTCAGCCCGATGTAGGAATCATCGCCGTCGATAAGCTTGAGATTGTCCACCGACCCGCCGGTAACCTCGGCGGTGGCCTCCATACCGGGCACTTTCTTCGACAGCATCGATGCAATGCCGCCGCCAATCGGGTAATAAACGCCCCCGGTGCCACCCGTGGCAATCGAGATATTCTCGGCCATGGCGGGTTGCAAGAACCCTAGACACAAACACAGCAGAAACGCGAAACGTCGTATTGAAGTAGTCATCTTGTCTCCTGGGGCATTCTTGATGTTGCGTTGCGACTGCGAAACAACTTCTGTAATGCGATCAGGCCGATGCTGCGTGTACCTCGCCACGGTGTAACCCGTGAAGACAGCTACGTCAATCAGAGTTCCTGCTAGTATCCATGGCGTTTTGGCCAGGGCGGCCGCCGCGGGAAGACGGCCGGTTTCCTGGCCCGAATACTTCAGGTTTCAGAGGGCCATACGGGTTTGCGCTTTTCGACAAAAGCAGCAATGCCTTCCCGGGCGCTGGGCCGCGCGGCCGCGACGCAAAAGCTGTCGGCGGCCGCCCGCACGGCGGCGCGATAGCCGTTGTCGTTAGCATGCATGAATGCCTGGCGGCCGTGGCGCACCACCTCGGGCGGCTTGGCGCACAGCGTGGCGGCAAGCTCCCGGGCTGCCGCCATGGCCTGCCCCGATGGCGCCAACCTCGACACCAGCCCCAGCCTGGCGGCCTCGTGTGCGTCGAATACCCGCCCCGTGAACAACAGTTCGAACGCACGATGGCGGCCGACAATGCTTGGCAGATGTGAAAAGTGAATCGATGGCGGCACGCCGGCGTCGATCTCGGGATAACCGAAGTCCGCGCTTTCCGATGCCACGATCATGTCGCACGATACCGCCAGCGTCATGCCGCCGCCCCGTGCCGTTCCGTCCACGGCGGCAATGGTGGGCTTGCCCATGTGGAATTGCGTATCCACATTGCGCACGTACAGGCGTTCAAGCAAGTTCCTGACCCGTGCATGGTCGCCCTTATGAATGGCCATCAGGTTCAACCCGGCGCAGAATCGCCCGGGCACCGCGCTGCCCACGATGACGGCGCGCACATCCGCCGCCTGCGCGGCCTGCTGCAGGGCGGCGAGATAATCATCCAGCATCTGCTCTGACAGAGCGTTCACCGGCGGATTGTCGAACAGAATCTCGGCGACCTGGTCCCGTACTTCATAGCGAATCATCATGCTTCTCCTGATGGCCTGGTTTCGGCGCCTTTCCATTGCCGGACTACCGACGCGTCGAGCAGCGCCGCGACGTCGGCAACGTCGTATCCCAATTCCTGCAATATCTCCTGGGTATGCTGCCCATGCATGGGCGGCGGGCACACGGCTTCGCGGGAACGCCCCTGAAATTTCACAGGCAGACCAATCTGCTTGAGCGGTCCCACCACCGGGTGCTCCGTTTTCTCGATCAGGCCGCGCGCCTGAACTTGCGGATGGCTCAACGCCTGCCCCAGCGTATGTATGGGCGAGCAAGAAACCTTGATGCGGCTCAGCAGCGCCACCCACTCCGACACCGTGCGCGTGGCGATTTTCTCCTGCACGATCTGCACCGTGCGCGCCAGGTTGGCGAGCCGCCGCGCGTTGGTCGAGAAGTCGGGATGATCGGCATACTCTGGCATGCCCGCCGCGTCGCAGAACCGGCGCCATTGCGCATCGTTGCCGGCGCCCAGCATCAGCGGGCCGTCCTTGGCCTGAAATGCCTGGTACGGGCACATGCTGGGATGCGCCGTTCCCATCCGCTGAGGGTCCCGGCCGGTATGCCAGTAGGTTTGCGCCATGTAGCTCATGAACCCCAGCGCCGTGTCCAGCAGCGCCAGCTCCACGTATACGCCCTTGCCCGTGCGTTGCCGCTCGATAACCGCTGCCAGCACGCCACTCAGGCCGAACATTGCCGTGCCGATGTCCACCGGCGAAAAACTGGCGCGCGCATAATCGCCACCCGGATGGCCCAGGGTACTGATCATGCCGCTGAAAGCTTGCAGCATTACGTCGTAGCCCGGCTCGTTGCCCATCGGGCCGTCCCGGCCATAGCCGCTGATCTCGCAATAGATAAGCCGGGGGTTGAGCGCCATCAGCGTATCGCGGTCGATGCCCAGCCGCTGCGCCGTGCCGCTGCCGAACCCTTGCAGCACAATATCGGCATCGCGCACCAGGCGGCGGGCGATCTCGCCGCCCTGGTCTGACTTGAGATCCAGCGCGATGCTGCGCTTATTGTGATTAACCGCCAGGAAAATCGTCGACTCTCCCTCGACAGTAGGGGTCCAGCCCCGGGTATCGTCGCCGAGTTCGACAGGCTCTACTTTGATGACTTCGGCGCCCAGTTCGCCAAGATACTGGCCGCACAATGGCCCTGCCAGCACCTTGGAAAAATCGACAACCTTCAATCCAGCTAAGGGTTGCATTGCTCAGTTCCTGCTTGAACGCGTATATCCGTCATTCCGCCTTGATGCCCATCTCAACCACGGCGTTGCGCCAAACCGCGGTGTCTTCGCGCACGAAACGCTCCACATCATCGGCCGGCACCGTAAAGGTATCCACGCCGCGCTCGGCCACACCCTTGCGATAGGCCGGGTTCTGGGCCGCCTTGGCTACCGCGGTGCGCAGGCGCTGCACCACCTCTGGCGGTGTCTTGGCTGACACCTGCAGCGTGAACCAGAAATTCAGATTCAACCGGCCGTACCCTTTTTCCTTCAGGGTCGGCACGTTCGGCAACAAGGCGGATCGTTCTTGCGACGTAATGGCCAGCCCGAGCAAATGACCGCTCTCCACCGTCGTTACCGCGGTGGTCATGCTGTCGAACATGAAGTCGATCCGGCCGGCCAGCATATCGGCCTTGGCGTTGCCGCTTCCCTTGTAGGCAATGGGTATGGCCTTGATGCCGGTCAGCCCGCGCAGCAGCTCGCCATAAATGTGCGGCGAAGTGCCCGGCCCGAAGGTCGCGTACGTCAGCTCGGTTTTCTTGCCCTTCTCGACCAGCTCTTCGATCGTCTTCACGCCCGAATCGGGATGCACGACCAGCACATTGGCCAACGACCCAGTAATCCCGACGGGAATCAGGTCTTTGGCCGGGTCGAACCGCAAATTGGGATACAGAATGGGGTTGACGGCCTGCATGGCCGCCGTCGTGTGAACCAGCATGGTTCCTTCCGCGGGCCCGTCCACCACGAACTGCGTGCCGATGTTCCCCGACGCGCCCGGCTTGTTCTCGACGATGACGGTGGTTTTCAGCTCTTCCGACAGCGCCTGAGCGAACAGGCGGGCAATAAAGTCGGTGGGGCCGGCGGCCGAGAACGGCACCACGATGCGTATCGTGGCGTGCTCTGCCGCCAGTTGGGCCATGACTGCCTTGCCCGGCAGCATGCCAGCAGCCAGGATGGCGGCGGAACTCAATACGAATCTGCGGCGGTCACGAACATGCATGATCTGTCTCCTGTGGGGTCTCGCATGGCCTTGTGGGTCGGCCATTGCTGTTCGATCGCTACTATCGGCGCACGATACATATACGTCAAATACTATGTTTTTATAGAGTCCATATAAAATTATGGATACCCGTCTTCGCCATTGCCGACTTTCGGAATCTGTAGCCATGTCCATCGATCTGCGCGACCTGCGGCACTTCTTGTCGGTCGCCGCCGCCGGCTCCATCTCGCGGGCCGCGCAAATGCAACACATGACCCAGCCCGCGCTCAGCGTGCTTATCAAACAACTAGAAGAGCAACTGGGCACCCCGCTTTTCGAGCGGCTGCCCAAAGGCGTCGCCCTGACCGACGCCGGAGAGCGCCTGCGGGCGCACGCTAAAGACATCCTGCTGCGCACCGAACTGGCCTACGAAGAAATCAGCCAGCAGGCGCGCGTGCCCAACGGGCAGGTAGCTGTCGGCCTGCCTCAGTCCCTGGCTCGCTTTCTTACCGTTCCGGTGGTTTCAGATGTGCTGTCGCGCTGGCCGCAGATACGCCTGCAGGTCATCGAACTGAGCTCGGGCTACATTCCCGAGCATCTGCAAAAGGGTGACATCGACGTCGGCATGACCTTCGCCCAGGACGAACGGCGAGACCTGAACTACACCCACCTCATCGACGAAGAACTGGTCTTCATCAGTTCCGCTTCGCAAATCCGGCGGCATCTGGGCGCCGCCGGCCTGCGGCGCAAGACGATACATCTGTCGGAAATGGGCGATTTCCCCATGATCCTGCCCTCGCGTACCCACAGCCTGCGCGTCCGGCTGGAAGACTACCTGCAACGCGCGGGCCAGCGTCTTACCATTGCCGCCGAGGTCAACACCACATCGCAACTGATCGGGCTGGCCGCGTCGGGCGTGGGAACCACGATTCTCTCTTATTCCTCTCTGGTCGGCGAGAACTCTGCCGCCGACGTGCGGGCGCTTCACATAGAAAAGCCCGCGCTCACCCGCTCGGTTTATCTTTGCACCAACCCAAGCACGCCCAAGACCATGGCGGTAATGAGCGTCATGCGCCTGCTTGTAGATACCGTGAAACGGCTCACCACGGAAGGTGTCTGGCCCACTTCCATGGAACACCAGCAATCCGGCGGGTAATGGCGCCTGCCTGCGTCACCGGTTGCTGGCCAGCCGGATTCCCAGCGCCACAAGCGCGGCGCCCATCAAGGCGTCGACGACGCGGCTCACCCGCGCATAGACAGACCGGACGCGACCCACCGAGAAAAATGTGGCGAGCGCTCCCAGCCATCCGGCCGTGATCAGGCCGGCAATTGCCACCACGCCGGCATATACCCAGGCCGGCGCGCCCACGGGCAGCACGGTCACGAACAAGGTGGCAAAGAAGGTTGCCGTCTTCGGATTGGTGATGCCAACCATGAACCCCTGGCGCCAGGCCTGGAAGGCTCCGGCCCGCGGCACGCCATTCAGTTGCGGCGCGCTGCTGCGGGCCTTGAAAGAAGCCATCAACATCCGCGCGCCAAGGTAGATCAGGTAAACCGCGCCAATCAGGCGAATGGCCTCATAGAGCCAGAACAACTCTTTGATCAGCAGCCCAAATCCAAGAATGGCCAAGGTCGCCCAGATGACGACCGCGCATGCGATGCCCAGGCCCACGAACACGCCGGAGCGCCGGTCGTTGAGCGCATTGGAGGTAACCGCGACGAAATCCGGCCCGGGGCTGATGCAGGCCAAAAACACAATGCCAGACAGCGTGAGCAGTTGAGGCAGGTATTCCATGAATCCAGTTCCAGAGGTTGGCGTCAGGCACGGCTTGACAGCGCCACGCCTGTCCGCATTCTAGAGTAAGGGATATTGTCGTGAAATTTATTTCGTTGTTTCGGCGCCGGGCCGCGCGAAGGGAAAAAATATTCACCCGCGGTATTGTTAGCATTGACAGAGATTCGGATGCCCACAAATCCGTCCAGCGGCGTTGGACTGCGCAAGCCCTGGACCAGAGAACCTTGTCAAAATCATGCCTGAACAGATCCGCCGCTTTCCCTCGCTCTCTCATTGGGGCGCCTTCACCGCGGTCACGCAAGGCGGCAGGCTGATAGACTGCGAGCCGTTTGCGCGCGACAGCGCGCCCTCGGACATTCTTCGGTCGATGCCGGCCATGGTCCACTCGCCGCTGCGAATCGACCGTCCAGCCATTCGAAAGGGGTGGCTGCGCCACCGACACCAGTCCGATGGCAGCGAACGCGGGCGCGACGAATACGTGGAAGTCAGCTGGGACGAGGCCCTTGCGGCGGTCGACTCGGAACTCCAGCGAGTCCGGGCAGAGCACGGCAACGAAGCGATTTTCGGCGGCTCGTATGGCTGGTCGTCGGCGGGCCGGCTGCACCATGCCCGCACTCAGACGCACCGGTTCCTGAATGCCGGCGGCGGCTGTACGAACCAGGCGGGCAACTACAGCTGGGGTGCCGCGCAGTTTCTGCTGCCGCACGTTATCGGCACCTATGCGCCGGTAACCGGCCGCGTGACGGACTGGAACAGCGTCACGAGTCACACGCGGCTGTTGATTGCATTCGGCGGCATGCCGCTGCGCAACACGCAGATCACATCGGGCGGCGCCGGAGACCATCCCGTACCCGGGCAACTCGAACGTGCGGCTGCGGCAGGCATTGAATTCGTCGTCGTCAGCCCGACCAAGGCGGATGTTCCGCCCGGCGTGCGGGCACGCTGGATTCCCATCCGCCCCAATACAGACGCCGCCTTGATGCTCGCGATGATCCACGCGTTGATCACCGATGGCATCCACGACCAGGAGTTCCTGCAGATCCATTGCGTTGGATTTCCGGCCTTGCGCGACTATCTCGAAGGCAAGACGGACGGCATTCCCAAGACGCCCGAGTGGGCTCAGGCGATCTGCGATGTTCCTGCCGAAACGATCCGCGCGCTGGCGCGCCAGGCACGCAACACCCGCACGCTGCTGACTTGTGCATGGTCATTGCAGCGCGCCCATCGGGGCGAACAGCCCTACTGGGCCAGCATCGCGCTCGCGGCCGCGCTGGGGCAGATCGGGCTGCCGGGCGGCGGCTTCGCATTTGGGCACGCCTCCATGAACGGTGCCGGAAACCCGCGCATGGAAATCGCGGGGCCCGCTGTGGAATCGGGGCGCAATCCGACCGGCTCGGTAATTCCTGTTGCACGAGTCACAGACATGCTTCTGCATCCCGGCCAGCAGTACGAATTCAACGGGCGGGAAGGCATTTACCCAGACATCAAGATGGTTTACTGGGCCGGTGGCAATCCCTTCCATCATCAACAAGACCTGAATCGGTTCAGCCGCGCCTGGAGCCGCCCCCAAACCATCGTCGCTCACGAAATCTGGTGGACGCCCATGGCGCGCCGCTCGGATATTGTGCTGCCAGCCACCACCACGCTGGAAAGAAACGATATAGGCGGGTCCACGCGCGACCGCTATGTATTCGCCATGCACCAGGCGCTGGCGCCGGTGGGCTCCAGCCGCAATGACTTCGACATATACAGGGAACTGGCCGCGCGCGGCGGCTACGAACACCGTTTCACGGCGGGCCGCACGGAAATGGAGTGGCTGCGGCACATCTTCGAATCTATGGCCAGTAACTGGCGCGACAATGGCTATGTGGCCCCAGAATTCGATGCCTTCTGGAGCCAGGGGTTCGTGGAAATTCCCGAGCCTGAAAAGCCATTTGTACTGTTCGAGGATTTCCGCCTCGATCCCGCAGGCAAGCCGCTGCGTACGCCCTCCGGCCGTATTGAACTGTATTCGGAGAAAATCGCCGGATTCGGGTATGCCGATTGCCCGCCCCACCCGGCCTGGCTGGCGCCCGACGAGTGGTTAGGATCACCCAAGGCTGCGCAGTGGCCCCTGCACCTGCTCACCCCCCAACCCGCCGGCAAACTCCATTCACAAATGGATGGCGGCGCTGCGTCCGTGGACCTCAAGATCAATGGCCGGGAAGCCCTGCGCATCTCGCCGTCGGATGCCAAAGCGCGGCGCATCGGCCAGCATGACCTCGTCAAGATATACAACGACCGGGGCGCTTGCCTTGCCACCGCGGTTATCGATACCGGCCTCAAGCCGGGCGTGGTAGTTCTGCCTACGGGCGCCTGGTTCGACGCTGCCGACGAGAAGCTTGAAATACACGGCAACCCCAACGTGTTGACTATCGACGTGGGCACTTCCCGGTTGGCTCAGGGAAGCAGCGCCCAATCAGCCCTGGTAGAGGTCGTGCTTTGGGAAGATGCCGCGCCGCCGGTCCAGGCCTTGAAGCCGCCGAAAATTGGCAAATGGAATCGCGCCGCATAGCCCTGCGGCGCAAAACGCAGATACCTTTGCCTGAACGCCCAGAGGCCCCTCTACGGGGCCTCTGGCTTACAAGCGCCTACCGCTATTCCGCGGTGATATTGGCCTGCTTGATAATGGCGCCGTACTTGGCCGTTTCGGATTGAATGTACTGCGCGAAGTCCGCACTGTTCCGGTACGAACTTTCAAATCCCAGGTTGCCAAGCTGCTCTTTCATGCTGGCGGACTGCATAACGTTCTGCGCGGCGGCATCCAACCGTTTTAGAACCGGCTCCGGCAGGCCGGCAGGCGCCCACAGCCCATACCAGGAATAGAACTCGAAATCTTTAAGTCCGGCCTCTTGCATCGTCGGAACATCCGGCAACAGCGGGCTGCGCCTGTCGCCGGTTACCGCCAGGGCGCGTATCTTGCCACCCTGAACCATGGGCAACGAAGAAAGCATGGGATCGGCCAGTGCGTGAACCTGGCCGCCAATCAGGTCGGTCAAGGCCGGGCCGCCGCCCTTGTACAGCACGATCGGAATCTGCAAATTGGAAAGGCCGGCCTCGTAGGCGAACTGCGCAATGGCCAGGTGGCCCGCCGAACCGAAACCCGTGGTCGCGAAGTTATATTTGTCGGGCGCCGCCTTCACGACGCTCACGAATTCCTTCACCGTCTTCGCGGGGACATCGTTGTTTACGCTAAGTATCAACGCGCCCTGGGCCAGACCGCTGATGGGGGTGAAATCCTTCACCGCATCGAAGGTCATTTTCTTCCCGTAGAGCAACGGGTTGATATTGTGGATCGAGGCGTTCAAGTAAAGGGTATAACCATCTGGCTGCGCACGCGCGACCACGCCAGCGCCCACCATTCCAGAGGCGCCCGCCCTGTTGTCGATGATGATCGATTGCTTGAGTTCCTCGCCAAGCTTGACGGCAAAAATGCGCGCCAGCCCATCGACCGAGCCGCCGGGAGGATGAGGCACCACGATGGTAATCGGGCGGCTGGGATACGACGCATCCGGCTGAGCGTGCGCCGGTAATGAAGCTGCCAAGGCCAGGCCACCGACGACAGCCGCAATGCCCTTCATGCAAAAGCGGCGAGAACGAAAAGAGGTATTGCGCATGACGAACTCTCACTGAAATGGTTAGGCATCGAATACCGCGTCGCATCCTCGGGCTCGCAATTCATGAGAGCGGAGGCATTGAAGCGGGATCGTAAGCGAATCAGTACGTGCCCGGATAGGCTGCGCCATCTATTAAGATATTCTGGCCGCATATATAGCCGGCTTGCGCGGCGCAGATATAGGCGCAAAGCGCGCCCAGCTCTTCGGGTTCTCCGTAGCGTCCGGCGGGATTATTGGCTCCCCGCTCCGTCCAGAGCTGTTCAAACGTCTTGCCGCCTGGCTCCAGCATGCCTTCTATGTGATGCCGCTGCGCATCGGTAGCGAAGACGCCCGGCAACAGGTTATTAATGGTGACGTTGTGCCGCACCGTCTGGCGGGCCAGGCCCGCCACGAACCCCACCAGGCAGGAGCGTGCGCCATTGGATAGGCCCAGCTCAAGCTGCGGGGCTTTAACGCTGCGTGAAACAATGTTCACAATGCGGCCAAAGCGGCGCTCCATCATGCCGTCCACGACCCGCCGAATCATGTCTATCGGCCCGAGGGCCATGGAATCAAGAGCCGAATGCCAGTCAGCCTGGGTCCACTGGCGAAAGTCGCCGGGCGGCGCCCCGTCCGCGTTGTTCACCAGGATATCGGGCGTGGCGCACGCCGAAAGCGCCGCGCCGCGCCCTTCATCCGTCGTAATGTCGGCAACCACATATCGGACGCGGGTGCCCGTGGCCGCCGTGATTTCGTCGGCCGCCTTGGCCAATGTGCTTTCCGTGCGCGCGGCGATGGTCACATTGACGCCTTCGCTCGCCAGTTGATGGGCGCAGGCGCGGCCCATTCCCTTGCTGCCGCCAAACACCAGTGCATGACGGCCTCGAATTCCCAAATCCATAGTGGTTCCTATCCTGCAAGCGCAGCCCAAGCCAGACGCTTTTGCTTCGAATCAAGCAGCCTTCAGCTGCAGGGAGTTCCAGCCGTACTTCTTGTCCAGGCCCAGCGCCTTAATGACGCGCAATCCCTTGAGCAAGGGTTCGCCTTCCAGGGCGCGCAGCGGCTTGCGCAGCTCGCCCGCCGGCAGGCCCACGGCCTTCATCAGCGACTTGATGGCCACGGGGTTGATGGCAGAGTACGAGTAGTGCAGCAATTGCAGATTGCGCAGATACGACTCCCGGAAGCTGGTGCTGACCTCGGGCGACGTCCACGGCCGGGAAATCTCTGCCAGCTCCGCCGGAGCAATGTTTCCGGTCATGTTGGCCGTGCCGTGGCCGCCCAGGCTCATGGTGGGAACCACCAGGCCCAGATTGGGCGAATCGCAGCACATCACGGATACATCTGGCGCGCCATATAGCACTTGCGCCACCTGGCCCACGCGCGTGGTGGACTCTTTGTGCACCACGTAATTGGGGTGCTTGAAGATACGCAGCAACTGGTCCCAGTGCAGGTCGCTCTTGACGCGCGGCGGGTTGTTGTAGATACCCAGCGGCAGATCGGTTGCGTCGGCCACTTCCAGAAAATAGCTTTCGATGTCCGATTCAGATGCGCAAATATAGGCGGGGGCGGCCAGAATGGCGCCGTCCGCGCCGTTGTCCCGCGCGAAGCGCAGGTAATCCATGGTGGTTTCGGTATTGTTGCCGGTGCAACCATAGAAGAGCTTCATCTTGCCGGTTTTCATCTTCGCGGTTTCCACGATGATGTCCTGGCGCTCTTTCTGAGACAGCATGGACACCTCGCCCGTGGAACCCATGATGAGCACGGCGGTGGTGCCATTGTCTTCCTGGAACTTCAGCAGATCCCGGAAAGCTTCGAAATCGGGGCTGCCGTCTTTATTAAAGGGAGTAACCAGAGCCACGAAGGACCCCGTGATCTTCATCTTGCTCATGCATCTCTCCAGTAAAAAAAAAAAATGGCCGAACCAGTAGAGCAGACAACATTTGCCCGATTATCTTGCTACGTCGCCTCGTTGCAGGCAACCATCGCGGCCAGGCCTTTCTTCAAGTCGGCGATCAGATCTTCCGGATCTTCAAGCCCCACATGCATGCGTACCGCCCGGCCCTTGTGCGGCCATCGATCGCCATGGTGCTTACCCGGGCTGAACGGTATGGCCAGGCTTTCATAGCCTCCCCACGACACGCCAAGTCCGAAATGGCTCAGCGTATCGACAAAGGCCGCCACAGATTTGTCGCCACTTGCACGTAGAACCACCGTAAACAAGCCGCTGGCGCCTTTGAAATCCCGTTTCCAGATGGCATGGCCGGGATGTGACGGCAATGCCGGGTGCACCACAGCCTCGACCTCGGGTTGCTCCTGCAGCCACCGGGCCACGCGCAGTCCCGATTCCATATGTTTCTGCAGGCGCACGCCCATGGTGCGCAGCCCGCGCAACGCCAGGAAAATATCGTCCGGGCTGGCTGTCTGGCCCATGTTTTCTGCCGTCTCCCGGATCTTCGGCCAGGTAGTTTCGTTGCAGGTCACGACGCCTAGCATGGCATCCGAATGCCCCACGATGTATTTGGTCGCGGCGTGGATGGAGACATCGACGCCATGCTCAAAGGCCTTGAAGAACAACGGAGTGGCCCAGGTGTTGTCCATGACGACCCAAGCACCGTGCGCGTGGGCGGCCGCGACTATGGCGGGAACATCCTGGATTTCCAGTGTCTCGGACCCCGGAGATTCAACAAACACGACGCGCGTATTGGGCCGCATGAGCGATTCGACGCCGTTGCCGCAGGCAGGTTCGTAAACCTGCACTTGCACCCCGTAGCGGCCAAGCACGCCTTCAAGAAACGAGCGGGTTGGGCAATAGGCGCTGTAGGGCACCAGGATGTGGTCGCCAACCTTGAGCAGAGCCGTGAGCGCCGTAGCAATGGCCGCCAGCCCCGACGGAAAGACCAGCGACCGGTAGCCGCCTTCGAGCTCGGCCATGGCCTCTTCGAACGCATGGGCGGTGGCGGTTCCGTAGCGGCCATAGGTAGTAGCGCCCGGCTCCTGCGCGGCGCGGGCGCGCTTCATGTCCTCCCATTGCGCCATGCTGCCGGCGAGTATCGTCGACGCCCTGCAGATCGGAGTATTCACCAGGCCTCCAAAACGTTCCGGATGCCGCCCGGCGCTGACGAGTTGAGTGCTTTCCCTCATGAATTTCGATCTCCGTGGGTATCTCGCCAGCGCTGCCATGGGAATTCGACGGGCACTGCTGACGTGACTGAAGTTTATGAGGATCGCCGGTGAAAACTCTTCGATTTTTCAGCGTTTCCGGAGCAGAAAAGAGAAAAAAAATCACCGTCGAATTCCGACAATTCTCTCAAGGAACTGAAAGCTAGAACATCTTTGCAGTCAACCCCCATACCGCACCGATTTTCAAACCTGACGAGAGCGACTCATGCCCTGTACTTCAATTTACCCGCCAGACAGCGGATCCCAACGCATAGGCGTGCCACGAGAAACACTGCCTTTGGAAAAACGCGTGGCCACGGTGCCCGACGTCGTAGAAAAGCTGGTCAAGCTCGGCTTTACCGTCGCCGTCGAGTCCGCCGCGGGCGAAGCCGCGGACTTCAGCGATGATGCATATCGCGCCGCGGGAGCCGAGATCATCAGCGATGCAGCGACTCTGTGGGCCACCTCGGACATCATCTTCAAGGTGCGTCCGCCCAGCCTCGAAGAGGCCTGCTTAATCCGCGAGGGCGGCATGCTGGCCGGCTTCATCTGGCCGGCTCAATCCCCCGAACTGATGCAGCAGTTGGCTTCCAGGCACGCGACGGTACTGGCTATCGACTGCCTGCCCCGCATGCTCTCCCGCGCGCAGAAGATGGACGCGCTGAGCTCTACCGCGAGCGTCAGCGGCTATCGCGCGGTCATCGAGGCGGCCAACGCCTTTGGCCGCTACTTCAACGGCCAGATCACCGCGGCGGGCAAAGTTTCCCCGGCCAAGGTCTTCGTCGCCGGCGCTGGCGTGGCCGGACTGGCAGCCATTGGCACGGCGGCCAACCTGGGCGCCATCGTGCGCGCAAATGACACCCGGGCCGAAGTGGCCGACCAGGTCAAGTCGCTGGGCGGCGAATTCGTCAAGGTCGACTACGAAGAAGACGGCTCGGGCGGCGGCGGATACGCCAGAGTCATGAGCGAGGGCTTCCAGGCTGCCCAGCGCCAGATGTATGCCCGGCAGGCCAGGGATGCGGACATCATCATCACCACCGCCCTCATTCCCGGCAAGCCAGCGCCCAAGCTTATCACCGCCGACATGGTGCAAACCATGAGGCCCGGCAGCGTCATCGTGGACATGGCTGCCGAACAGGGCGGCAACTGCGAACTTACCGTGCCCGGCAAGGCCGTGATGCGCCATGGCGTGACCATCATCGGCTATACCGACCTGGCCTCGCGCATGGCCAGGCAGTCCTCCACGCTGTACGCCACCAACCTGCTGCGCCTGACCGAAGAGTTGTGCAAAGCGAAAGACGGGCGGGCTGTCGTCAACATGGAAGATGACGCGATCCGAGGCCTGACGGTGATCAAGGAAGGCGTCGTCACCTGGCCGGCCCCACCCCTGAAACAGGCTCCCGCGCCTGCGGTCAAGGCGGCGGCCGCGCCCGTGGTCGAGAAGAAGAGCGGGCACCGCCATGGCGCCCGCTCGCCCTTGCCGGCCAGGACATTGGCCCTTGTGTTCGCCGTGGCGGCCGTGTTGTTTGCCTGCATAGGCGCCTACGCGCCCACGGCCTTCCTTGGCCACTTCACGGTATTCGTGCTGGCCTGCTTCATCGGCTACATGGTGGTGTGGAACGTCACGCCCGCACTACATACGCCGCTCATGAGCGTCACCAACGCGATCTCCAGCATTATTGCGATCGGCGCGCTGGTGCAGATCGCGCCGCCCGAAGCCGGCGCCGCGGGCCGGCCGGATGAACTGATCCTTGGGCTAGCCTTTGCCGCCCTGGTGCTCACGGCCACCAATATGTTCGGCGGCTTTGCCGTCACGCGCCGCATGCTCGCCATGTTCCGCAAGTAATAGCCACAGAGCACAAGGAAAACCCGTAATGTCCCAATCGCTCGCTACCGTCGCTTATCTGGGCGCGGCCATTCTTTTCGTTCTCAGCCTGGGGGGCCTGTCCAACCCGGAAACTTCTCGCCGGGGCAACCTGTTCGGCATGACCGGCATGGTGTTGGCCGTGCTGGCCACCGTATTCGGCCCGCGCGTCAGCCCCGCAGGCATTGCGTGGATTGTCGCCGCGCTGGTCATCGGCGGTGGCATCGGCCTTTACGCCGCGAAAACCGTCAAAATGACGCAAATGCCCGAACTGGTCGCACTAATGCACAGCCTGGTGGGCCTGGCCGCCTGCCTGGTCGGGTTCGCCAGCTACGTCGATACATCCCTGCATTTCCAGGGCGCAGAGCAGACCATCCACGAGGTGGAGATCTACGTCGGCATTCTGATCGGCGCCATAACGTTCAGCGGCTCGTTGATCGCTTTTGGAAAACTCAATGGCAAGATCGGCGGCAAGCCGGTGCTACTGCCGGGCCGCCACTGGCTCAACCTGGCGGCGCTGTTGCTGGCAATCTGGTTCGGCGGTCAGTTCCTGGACGCCGCCACACCCGGCGCGGGCATGACGGCCCTGGTCGTCATGACGCTGATTGCGCTGCTGTTTGGTGTGCACATGGTCATGGCCATCGGCGGGGCCGACATGCCGGTAGTAGTGTCCATGTTGAACAGCTACTCGGGGTGGGCGGCGGCCGCCACCGGTTTCATGTTGAACAATGACCTGCTTATTGTCACCGGCGCTTTGGTGGGCTCGTCGGGCGCCATTCTCTCGTACATCATGTGCCAGGCCATGAACCGCAACTTCGTCAGCGTGATCGCGGGCGGCTTCGGCGCGGGCACGCCGAACAAGGCGGCCCCCGGCGGCAAGACCGCGCAGCCGCAGGGCGAAGTGGTGGCGGTCAACGCCGGCGAAACCACCGACATGCTGCGCGAGGCCAGAAGCGTGATTATCGTGCCCGGTTACGGCATGGCCGTCGCCCAGGCCCAGCACACGGTATACGAGATTGCCAGGATTCTGCGCGAAAAAGGCGTGACGGTGCGCTTTGCCATACACCCGGTGGCCGGCCGCATGCCGGGCCACATGAACGTACTGCTGGCCGAGGCCAAGGTTCCCTACGACATCGTGATGGAGATGGACGAAATCAACGAGGAATTCCCGGACACCGACGTGGCCATGGTGATCGGCGCCAACGACATCGTCAACCCCGGCGCGGCGCAAGACCCGACCAGCCCGATCGCCGGCATGCCGGTGCTTGAAGTGTGGAAAGCCCGAAACTCCATCGTGATGAAGCGGTCGATGGCTTCAGGTTACGCGGGTGTGGACAATCCGCTGTTCTACAAAGAGAACAACCGCATGCTGTTCGGAGATGCGAAGCAGATGCTCAACGAAGTGCTAGTGGCGCTCAGGGCCTGACCCACCCCACGCCGGGCGCCATCATGGATGTCGCGCCCGGCACGGATGAAATGCGTCAGCCTCGCGCGCCGGGCCGGCCGCGCTTGCGGGTGCTGGTACGAACAGAGCCCCAGCGGCCCGCCCGCTCTTCGATGATCTTGGGAAATATCTCCAGACAGAGCTTATGCAGCGAGCGGACGAACGGGTTCGACTTCAGGAACATGGCTTCACCGAAGTAGATGGGAATTCGCTCTGCATTCGGCAGCGCAGTGCAGTTCAGGCGCTTGTCCGACTCGTCGATGCACCATGTGGGCAGCAACGCAAAACCCAGGCCCTCGTCGACGCAACGCTTGACGCTCATACTGGTCGAGGTAGACACCGCGACCTTTGGCAGTTCGTTGCCAACCGACAAATAGTCCAGCGCAATGTTCCGGAGCATCTGCCCGGGCTCATAGGTCACCAGCGGCCGTTCGAGCGCCCATTCTGGAACTGCCGCCTCGTTCGGCGGCGCCGGCCAGTCCGACGGAAACACCAGCGTCGGCTGATAGTGGCAGATAACGCGCTGCCGAATCACAGTGTCGCCAAAATGGCGTTCGCTCAAACAGACATCCAGCGAACCATTGCGAATAAGCTCCGGCAGCAGCACGTCCTTTTCGTAGCCGACAATCTCGACTTCGGGATACATCCGGCGAAACTCCGTCAGCACGGGCGGCAGCAGGTAGAAGAAAATCGCGTGCGGCATGCCGATGCGAATCACGGGCCGTTCTTTGTCGATCAGGCTGCCCAGACGCGTCAGCATGACGTCGAACTCTGGCGCCAGCAGCCGGTAAAGACTGGTGCCGCGCGGCGTAAGCTTGATCGACTTGGCGCCACGCCCGGCCACCACCAGCTTCTCGCCAACGCGCTGCTCCAGGCGCCGGATATGGTTGGCCACCGATTGGTAGGTAATGTTCAGCCTGCGCGCCGCGGCGGAATAAGTGCCCTCCTGCGCGACGAGGAAGAATGTCTGTGTAAGAGTAAGGTCTACCTCTTTCATCGCGGCTCCGACGTGTCGGTGTAAATATAAGATTTCTTGTAAGTGTGGCGCGATGAATTGTATCGTCCCAGCCCTGGAGCGGCCTATAACATCGATCTCAGGCATTACCTCCAGACCGCGCAACGGCAACGGCCCCTGGCAACATTTGACACGGCACGGCTCAAGCGCGGGGATCAAGGCTATGGACAAGAAAGATCGATGCATCCTCGCAATGCTTCAGGCAGATGCACGCCTGTCGAACAACGAAATCGCGGAACGGGTCCACCTTTCGCCCACCGCGTGCTGGAAGCGGATCCAGCACTTGCAGGCATCCGGCCTTATTCGCCGCCAGGTTTGCCTGCTGGACAATAACAAGGTGGGGCTGGGAGTCACGGTGTTCGTATCGGTAAAAACGAACCGCCATGACCTCAATTGGCTTGAAAAATTCTCGTTGGGCGTCAAAGACATGCCGGAAGTCATGGAGCTCTATCGCATGACCGGCGAAACCGACTACCTTCTGAAGGTGGTGGTGCCCGATATCGCCGGGTTCGACCTGGTTTATAAAAAGCTCATTCAGGTGGCCGAACTGTCTGATGTCAGTTCGAGTTTTGCGATGGAAGAGCTTAAATACACCACCGCGCTGCCGCTTGATTACCTGTGACCGGGTTGCGCGGCGAGCGCCGCCGTTATCCGGGCGGATAAATGTGACGGGGCCGATAGGCTGATGCTGAGCGTGATTGGAGCGGGTGATGGGAACAAATCCGCGCATCCAACCCATTGATTAAAAATGGATTTTTCCGGTTCGGCACACTGCAACCGGCCAGTCAGTGTACCAGTTCCAGCCATCTGGCAACAGACGTGTGTCCACTGCAGTCTACCTACAGCTACTGGAAGCCATGGCTGGTCCATCGGGAACGTTGGCCTCACTGATTTGCTGCGCTGCCGCCTTGCGAGCGCAGGCGGGCAATGAACCGCTCCAGGGACGGGGACAAGGCGTCATTGCTCGGGCGCAGCAGGTAGGTATTGATCACAGCCGAATCCAGGGCCAAGGGCCGAGCAACCACATCAGTGCGCTGACTGGTTGCCATCCTCGCCGCCGTGGTGAACCCAATGCCGTAGCCTGCTCCGACCAGCGTAAGCATCATGTCCAAAGACGACGCGTGCTCGACAATGTTTGGCTCCCGCTCCAAGGGACGCAGAAGACGTGTCAACTCGCGGCAGTAGCCCTCGCACACCTGCGGGTCACATAGGATCAGCGGGTGCTCCCCGAGCTTGTGAAGCGGTATCTCTTTATGGGCAAGCAATTCGTGGCGGATCGGCATGGCGATCACCAATGGGTCTTGCCAGATTGGTTCAGCACATATGCCATCGCCAACTTCGGCCGTGTGAGCGAACCCTATCGTGAAATCGCCCGACCGCAGCCCACGCAACTGATCAGCCAGCGGGACTTCGGACAGCCTCACCTCAATCTCGGGCTCATCCTCACGGCAATGGGCGAGGAACGCAGACAGCCGCTGATCGGCTGCGCCATCGGATATGGCGATGCGTAGGCTGCCTTTTTGACCGGCCGCGATGGCCCTGACGTTTTCTCTGGCCTGGTCCAGAACAGTGAAGAGTCTGCGGATATCCAGCAAAAAGGCAGCGCCTGCCGGAGTCAGCCGAGTTCCGCGTCGATCCCTGTCGAAAAGACTGACCCCCAGTTCGTCTTCCAGCTCCTTGATGGCTCGGGACAGAGGGGGCTGCTCGATATGCAGCCGCTCGGCGGCTCGGGTGAAATGCAGCTCTTCGGCCAGTGCCGTAAAGCAACGAAGGTGTCGCAACTCCATGCAGGGCATGCCTCCCGAATCGTGTGGTGAAGTCCTAAAAATGAAGTGACCATCTCGCCATCCTGCTTGGTCACCTTCATCAGAGCCCCCCAACAGCCATTGGTCGTCTGGGTTGCCGCTCAAAAATGCCGAGCGATGCACGCTTCGCTTCGATGGCAGGCGCACCGGCAGCTCACGTCAAGGCAGTGCAGCACAAAGAGACAAGCCTCCTCCACGAGCATGCTTGATCGGGCTCCTCGGCAACTTCAGCCATGCCGGATCATCCATTTCACATCAAAATGGTCATCATAATGCAGCATATCAACAAACCAACATAGATTGATAGACGACTTTCAACGCAGACCATATACTTTCTGCAACAATCTATACAAGCATTCGCTAACCCGAACGAGCCAACCAGGATGTCCCACGAAAAGCTTGCAGATCTCACCCAGCCACAGCGCGACCGGCTCGCGTTCGTGGAGCTGCGCGTGCGCTTCATTGGGGAGATGCGTCGCCAGGACTTGGTCACGCGGTTTGGCATTCAGTCCGCCGCGGCATCCAGGGACTTGGCGCTGTACAAAGAGCTGGCTCCCGGCAACATCGACTACGACGCCAAGGGCAAGTCCTACGTGCTGGGGCCTAGCTTTCAGCCCGTCTTCGACTTCCCGCCAGAGCGGGTGCTCTCATGGCTGACTCAGGGCTTCGGTGATGGCGAGCCAATGCGGCTCAAGGCATGGGTCGCCAGCGAAAGCCCGTCCCGGCTCACTCATCCTGACTTGGACATCCTGGCGCATGTGACCCGGGCAATCCACCAGGAAGGCCCGCTGAGCATCGAATACCACTCCATCTCAAGTGGTCGCACAGAGCGGGAGATTGTCCCGTTTGCGTTAATCGACAACGGTCTGCGCTGGCACGTTCGCGCCTTCGATCGCAAGTCCCAGGATTTCCGGGACTTCGTCATCACCCGGATCAAACGTCCCGTCATCCTCAAGGACCGGTCAGTGGCTCCCCATGAGATGAGCGACCAAGACATTCAGTGGACCCGGATCGTCGAGCTGGAACTGATGCCCCATCCAGATCAGCCCCGGCCCGAAATCACTGAAATGGACTACGGCATGCAGGACGGCGTGCTGCACATGAAGCTGCGAGCCGCCACGGCCGGCTACATCCTGCGCAAGTGGAGTGTGGACTGCTCCCCTGACCACAGCCTGCGCGGCCCTGAGTATCGGCTCTGGTTGAAAGACCATCTCGCCATTTATGGCGTGCGCAATGCAGTGCTTGCGCCGGGGTATGCACCGCCAAGCGCAGAAACGTCGATTGATGACTGAACGGAAGCGACCATGAAGCTGATCCAAAACACCGGAACACAGCGCGTCATCGACTTGATGAGGCCCCACCTAAAACACGGCAACCGACTCGACTGTGTAACGCCTTCGTTCTCGCTTTACGCCTTTGCGGAAATTCGGGAGGCGTTATCCGCTTTAGATCAAGTTCAATTGATTGTGCCTCCTGATAACGAGGCTCTTGAACTCTTGGGAACGGAGGGCGACCGTGCAGCGCGCAATCGTCTGCAGGCACGTTGGCTGGCCAATCAGTGCGCGAAATGGATCAGTGAAAAAGTGGCGCTCCGGCGAGCATCAAGGTCGGTGCCACAGGGGGCTGCTGTCATGCGCGGCCCGGACGGGGCTCCTGCACAAGTGGTCCTGGGCTCGTTTGCCTTCAACACATCTGGCCTTGGACTGACGCCAGGCAACCCATTGAACCTCATTCAGGCGTCAGAAACGACCGAGGAAGCAGCGCAGCTCGCCCAATGGTTCGATCAGCAGTGGGCAGGCTTGCAAACTGCTGGTTTAACTGACCCTGAGGGTCAGGACAAGGATCACGAATCCGTTCTTGAGGCGCTGCGAGGCCTGGGTGAGCACCGCGATCCCTTCACCATCTACACCTTGATGCTGCACCGCTTGTTTCAGGACAGCGGTGACGAGATGGACGAGGAGCGCATCGTCAAGTCTGCCACCGGCATTCGCAATACCGTGGTGTGGAAGAAGCTCTTCAAGTTTCAGCGCGATGGTGTAGTGGGGGCCATCGACAAGCTGAATCGCTTTGGTGGCTGCATCATTGCCGACAGCGTAGGGCTGGGCAAAACCTTCGAAGCCCTGGCCATCATCAAGTATCACGAGCTGCGCAACGACCGCGTGCTGGTGCTGGCGCCCAAACGCCTGCGCGACAACTGGACGCTCTACAAGGCCAACGACAAGCGCAACATCCTTGCGGCTGATCGGTTCAACTACGACGTGCTCAACCACACCGATTTGTCGCGCGATGGCGGCCTGTCGGGTGACATCGACCTGTCTCATGTGAACTGGGGCAACTACGACCTGGTGGTGATCGACGAGTCGCACAATTTCCGCAACAAGGCCACGCACAAGGGCAAGGAATCGCGCTACGACCGCCTAATGCGACGCATCATCCGTGAAGGCGTCAAGACCCGCGTGCTGATGCTCTCGGCCACGCCGGTGAACAATCGCCTGGCCGACCTGCGCAACCAGATTGCCTTTGCCACCGAAGGCGATGACGCTGCCCTGATGGAGCATGGCATCGTCAGTATCGAGGCCACGACCCGCAAGGCGCAGGCGCAATTCAATCGCTGGCTGGCGCTGGACGAAGCTGAAAAGACCCCCAGTCAGTTGGTAGAAATGCTGGGGTTCGACTACTTCACCCTGTTAGACCATCTCACCATTGCCCGCTCCAGGCGGCATGTTGAGAAGTATTACGGTACCAGCGAGACCGGCCGCTTCCCTGACAGACTGCCGCCCATCAACATCAAGGCCGACGTGGACCTTGCGGGCGAATTCCGTGCCATCCGCGACATCAACCAGGAAATCCGTCGGCTCACGCTCGCCAGTTACGCGCCGCTGCGCTATGTGCTGCCCCACAAGCAAGCGGCCTACGACGCCAAATACAGCACCCAGGTGCGTGGCGGCGAAGGTTTCTTCCGCCAGGCGGATCGCGAGGAAAGCCTGATCCACCTGCTGCGCGTGAACGTGCTCAAACGCATGGAAAGCTGTGTATCGGCCTTCACCCTGACCGTGCAGCGCCAACTCAAGGATGTAGAGAACACACTGGCACGCATCGAATCCCATGCCGAAGCACTGGAGGAAATCGACATTGCCGACGTCGATATCGACGACCCGGCGTTCGAGGCCTTGCTGGTCGGTCGCAAGGTCAAGGTGCTGCTGGGCGATGTGGATCTGATCCGCTGGAAGCAGGATCTGCTGGAAGACCGCAACCGCCTGGCGACCCTGCTGGCGGCAGCGCGCCAAGTGGATGCCGCACGTGATGCCAAGCTAGCGGCCTTGCGCGACATGATTGCCCGCAAATGTGCCGAACCCATCAACACCCACGATGGCAAAGCCAACCGCAAGATCATCGTGTTCACGGCCTTCTCGGACACGGCGCACTATCTCTACGCCCAACTTGCCTCCTGGGCCAGGGATACGCTGGGCATGCACGCGGCGGTCGTTACCGGCAGTGCCGGCATTCAGGCCACCTTGCCGGGTCTGCGAAAAAACATGGGGGATGTGCTTTCAGCCTTCGCGCCGCGCGCCAAGGAACGTCCGCAAGAGATGGCGGATGAAGGCGAAATCGACCTGCTGATCGCCACCGACTGCATCTCCGAGGGGCAGAACCTCCAAGATTGCGACTGGCTCATCAACTACGACATCCACTGGAACCCGGTGCGCATCATCCAGCGCTTCGGGCGTATCGACCGCATAGGCTCGCCCAACCAACGCATCCAGCTCGTGAACTTCTGGCCCAACATGGAACTGGAGGAATACATCAACCTGGAACAGCGCGTCAGCGGGCGCATGGTGCTGCTCGATATCTCGGCCACCGGCGAAGAAAACCTGATCGAACAGCAGTCCGGCAACGCCATGAACGATCTGGAGTACCGGCGCAAGCAACTGCTCAAGCTGCAGGACACGGTGATCGACATGGAAGATCTGTCCACCGGCGTGGCGATCACCGACCTCACCCTGACCGACTTCCGCATCGACCTCGCGCAGTTCCTTAAAAGCCACCCCGGCAAGCTGGACACCCAGCCGCTGGGTGCTTTTGCGGTCACCACCACGCTGGATGCCGACATTCCCCCTGCCGTGATCTTTTGCCTGCAAGCCTGCGGCCCGACGGCAAAATCCGCCGCGTCGTCCGACTACCTTCAGCGACACCGAGAACGGTGAAACTGAAATCCATGTGGCGATCATCACTTTCGGTTCTCAGGTAGCGCTGCATCAGCCGCTTGCCAGCGCCAGCGATATTCATTGGCAGGACCTTTCAGCTGGCGGCATGACTCCGCTTGGCACGGCATTGCAAATGGCCAAAGCGATGATCGAAGACAAAGATGTCGTTCCTTCGCGTGCGTATCGTCCAACGGTCGTATTGGTCTCTGATGGCGGGCCTAATGATGCGTGGGAAAAACCTCTGAACGCGTTCATTAGCGACGGGCGCTCTGCAAAATGTGACCGTTTGGCAATGGCGATAGGCGCTGATGCTGACGAGGCAGTGCTTGGGAAATTTATCGAAGGCACCTCTAATCGCCTCTTCTACGCAGAGAACGCCAAACAGCTACGTGACTTCTTCAAGTTTGTCACTATGTCGGTGACCATTCGGACGAAGTCACAGACGCCAAATAATGTGCCTGAAGCGAGCGTCATTGACATCCAGCCCGTCACAATCGAAGCACGCCAGGATAAACAGAACTCTGTGACACAAAGTTCTTCGACAGAAGATGGAGGGTATTGGTAATGGCACAAGCAATCGGCGATCCAGAAGAACTTGAGCGCTTCGCATGTTCATTACAACAATTTATTGATTCGCTCAGCGATGCTGTAGGCAATCTTAACGGTGCCTTTGCTTCACTCGGAGACACCTGGCAAGACGAAAAGCGGGCGCGATTTGAGGAGGATTACAACGCGCTCGTTCAGCAGTTGCAGCACTTCAACGACAACGCGTCCGAGCAGGTTCCATATCTGGCAGCGCTCGCGTCGCGCCTGCGAGATTATTTGCAAAGCTAGAGGCAGCGAGATCGCAATGGCACAAGTTTCAATTGGGCAAGTGGAGAATTTGGAAGACCTCGTGCGCGAGCTGCAGTCAGTGCGCGAGGCTCTAGGGATGGTCTGAAAAAGACTTCCCGAATCTGGTGAAATACGCCGATCCCGTTGCCCGAGTTTCCCGATGAAGCAAATGACCTTCGCCGACGCCGAGTACGCCGGCAAGCGCAAGCAGACCCGCAAAGAGTTGTTCCTGATCGAGATGGATCAGGTGGTGCCGTGGAAGGGTTTGATTGCCCTGATCGAGCCGCACTACCCCAAGGGTGAAGGTGGTCGTCCGGCGTATCAGCTGATGGCGATGCTGCGCGTACATTTGATGCAGAACTGGTTCGGCTACAGCGATCCGGCGATGGAGGAAGCGTTGTACGAGACCACGATCCTGCGCCAGTTTGCCGGGCTGAGCCTGGAACGCATTCCCGACGAAACCACCATCCTCAACTTCCGTCGCCTGCTGGAGAAGCACGAATTGGCGGCTGGGATTCTGGCGGTGATCAATGGTTATCTGGGCGACCGCGGTTTGTCGTTGCGCCAAGGCACTATCGTCGATGCCACGCTGATCCATGCGCCGAGTTCGACCAAGAACAAGGACGGTAAGCGTGACCCGGAAATGCACCAGACCAAGAAGGGCAATCAGTATTACTTCGGCATGAAGGCCCACATCGACGCGGATGCCGAGTCTGGCCTGGTGCACAGCGTGGTGGGGACGGCAGCCAACGTTGCTGACGTTACCCAGGTCGACAAACTGCTGCATGGAAAGGAAAACATGGTCAGCGCCGACGCGGGTTACACCGGCGTAGAGAAACGCCCGGAACATGAAGGCCGGGAGGTGATCTGGCAGATTGCGGCCCGCCGCAGTACGTACAAGAAGCTGAGTAAGCGCAGTGCGCTGTACAAAGCCAAGCGCAAGATCGAGAAATCTAAGGCCCAGGTGCGCGCCAAAGTCGAGCACCCGTTCCGGGTGATCAAGCGCCAATTCGGCTACGTGAAGACACGCTTCCGTGGCCTTGCGAAGAACACCGCGCAGTTGGTGACACTGTTCGCGCTGTCGAACCTGTGGATGGCGCGCCGACATTTGCTGACGAATGCAGGAGAGGTGCGTCTGTAATGCGGGAAATGGCCGGCGCGAGGTGCTCGCGCCGGCTATAAACCGGAAAGAGGGGATGATTTGAACGTTTTTTAGCCGAATCACCGTTTTGAAATCGGCAAAGGCTGGAGTCAGCCAGAAATACCTGACTACTTCAGACCATCCCTAATGGCATGGACCCGCGATGAAATGGCGGCACGCGCAGCGCGTGAACTCGCCGATGGCATGTATGTCAACCTCGGGATCGGCCTGCCTACGCTGGTGGCCAACCACATACCCCAACGCATAGACGTCTGGCTGCAGTCGGAAAACGGCCTGCTCGGCATCGGCCCGTTCCCTGTCGAGGATGAAGTCGATGCCGATCTGATCAATGCCGGCAAGCAGACCGTGACGGCCCACAGCGGCGCGAGCTACTTCGGCAGCCACGATTCCTTCGCCATGATCCGCGGCGGCCACGTTGATCTGGCGATCCTGGGGGCCATGCAAGTGACCGACAAGGGCGACTTGGCCAACTGGATGGTGCCGGGCAAGATGGTCAAGGGCATGGGCGGGGCGATGGACCTGGTGGCCGGCGTGCGGCGCGTAGTGGTGCTGATGGAGCACACCGCCAAAGGCGGCGAGCACAAGATCCTGACCGAATGCACGTTGCCGCTGACCGGCGTGGGCGTGGTCGACCGGGTGATCACCGAGCTTGGCGTGTTCGATATCACGCCCCAAGGCTTGGCGCTGATCGAGATGGCGCCCGACGTAGACCTTGAGATCATCTACGCTCGGACCGGGGCGGTCGTTCATCGCGACGGCGACTGATCGCCGCAAGCGGAGAATATTGCCGGACTAACCTGGAGAGCAGGATGGAAGTGATCATTAGCGCGGCGCGTCGAACGCCCGTTGGCAGTTTCATGGGGGCTTTGGCAACCGTACCAGCGCATCGCCTGGGGCAGATTGCGATCGAGGCGGCTTTGGCCGATGCAGGTGTTGATGCAGATGCCGTATCGGAAGTCATTATGGGTCAGGTACTGACCGCAGCGCAGGGCCAGAACCCGGCACGGCAGGCTTCAATCGCCGCAGGCATTCCCAAAGAGGTGCCCGCCTGGGGCGTCAATCAGGTATGCGGCTCAGGTCTTAGGGCGATCGCACTGGCCGCGCAAGCCATCGGCGGTGGTCACGCAGAGGTCATCGTCGCAGGAGGCCAAGAAAGCATGTCGCTCGCTCCACACGCACGCAGCCTTCGTGCGCCGCTGAAGATGGGCGATGTAGCCTTCTTGGACACGATGGCGCTGGATGGTTTGACGGATGCGTTCGGCGGCTATCCGATGGGAATCACCGCTGAAAACATTGCCCAGGCACAGGGAATCGACCGCGCGCGGCAAGATGCCTATGCAACCCTGAGCCAGCACCGCGCGAACCTGGCTCAGCGGGAAGGCCGCTTCGAGAGCGAGATCGTCCCTGTGGTGATCGAAGGCCGAAAGGGCAAGACGTACTTTGCGCATGACGAATACATCAAATCCGATGCCACGCCTGAGCGCCTATCCAGCCTGCAGCCAGCATTCCGCAAGAACGGAACGGTCACGGCAGGAAACGCCTCTGGAATCAATGATGGAGCCGCGGCGTTAGTCCTGATGTCCGGCAACCAAGCTCGCGCACGTCAGGCACCGGTACTAGCCCGAATTGTGAGCTGGGCCAGCGCCGGTGTCGATCCCGCGTTGATGGGGCTGGGCCCAATACCGGCCACGCATGCTGCCTTGAAGAAGGCGGGGTGGAGCGTCGCCGACCTGGACCTTGTGGAGGCGACCGAAGCCTTTGCGGTCCAAGCGCTCGCCGTGGCTGACGCGCTCGGCCTGGACCCAGAAAAGACCAACGTCAACGGTGGTGCGATCGCCATAGGCCATCCGATCGGAGCCAGCGGCGCTCGCATCTTGACGACGCTGCTACACGAAATGCAGCGGCGCGACGTTCGCCGCGGTCTTGCAACCTTGTGTATCGGCGGCGGAATGGGAATCTCTTTATGCGTCGAGCGATGAAGGAGCGAGATAGGACACGCAGTGCAAGTGGACGTGACCCAAGGGACACCATCGTGCCCGCCCGTAGCAGGCGGCCTGATGACCGGGCGATGCAAGTTGTGCGGGTCGCGGTGCCGCGTTGGCTATCCGCTAACTCGCGGCTCTCTTAGAAATTAGGGCCTGTTAACACAAACCGCGAAGACCATCAGCCACCAGCACAAAGCTGAGGAAGCCCAGGTACATTGCATCGAGCTTCTCGAACCGAGAGAAAATTCGACGGTAGCCCTTCAGTCGCCGAAACAGCCTCTCGACCTCGTTGCGGCGCTTGTACATCACCCGGTCGTATTCCCAAGGCTCGATCCGGGTCCTCACCGGTGGCACTACTGGGATGAACCCCAGATCAAGGGCCAGTTGGCGCGTCTCGTTGCCCTCGTACGCCCGATCCATGAGCAGGTGAATTGGGCGGCTTGCAGGCCCAAGGCTTTGCAGCAGGCGCCTTCCCTCGGGGGCATCGTGGGCCTGTCCAGGCGACAGGCAGAACGTCACGGCCGTTCGAGCATCCGCGGCAACCATATGAATCTTGGTGTTCCATCCGCCTCGGGACTTGCCGATGGCCTGTGGGCCGTTTTTTTTAGAGCGCCAGTTCCATCGGGATGCACCTTGATACTCGTGGAGTCCAACGAAACCACCTCGATCTTCACGCGCACCAGCTGCTCGCGCTGCAGCTCCTCGAACATCTTGTCCAGCACACCTGCTTTGGTCCAGCGGCGCATGCGCGTGTAGATCGTGTGCCAATTGCCGAACCGATTGGGCAGCCCGCGCCACTTGCAGCCGTGTTCGGCCACATACAGCATGGCATTGACCACTTGCAGATTGCTCAGCCTGACGTTGCCACGCTGCACTGGCAAGCAGTGTTCGATGCGTTTGAATTGCTCGGGGGTGATCTCCATGCCTGCACTTTCACATCTGATCTATCAGAACGCAATTAGTGTTAACACGCCCTAGTCCGAAAGCTCGGCAGATTCGCCGCACTTGGACATCAACAAACTCGGCGACCTCCGGCGATCTGTAGACGGGGTCGACCCGAGGCGCCATGGCAATGCTGGCGGCGGCTATGCTCGCGTGGTAGTCGGTGACCACTTCCGGGTCGCCTTCAGCAGTATCCGCCCCGGTCGGAAAGGTCAATACTGCTAGGTACTGCCGCACATTGCACTGGGAGATTGTTTCGATCGCGTGCCGACCCACTTGAATGCCCGCAACGGCTGAATACATACCGTTGGAGCGGCGCAATGTCCGAATTGCAGCGCCACTACAACAGGAACCGACTCCATATGGGGCTCGGAGGCCGGTCGACGAGTCCCATGATTGCACTGAACAACGTGGTGATTTACGAATCTAGCTCTCAAACAAGCAAGCATATAAAAGAACCAAAATCTGGCCCAACTATTGCCCCAAGGCCTTTCGCACTATTGTTTGTCGCGGCGAGGAATTAATGACAAAGATCTTTCAATTCTCATTCATGAGGGCGATGAGATATCCCGGCAATCAGTGCGAAAGCCATCTCCAGAACGTCGGCGCCGGTGCCCGCTAAAACGCAGCTGTTGCGCAACAAGCTCCGACGTAAGATGCCAAGCATGGTGCTGTTGATCATCTCGGCGCAGATCTCGGGATCAAGAGCGCTACTCATCTCGCCGTTGGATATCGCGCGCCTGAAAGCGAGAGCGAGCGGCGCAGTGACCTCAATGGATTCTTGGTAGCGGCTGTCCAGAAATGGCTCGCGCAAGCCAAGGAAATCATTTCGCAAGAGAAGGATGGTCAGCGCGTTACGCACGTGCTGATCGCCGTCAATCGCTGCGAAGCACTCCTGTAAGCATTCGCGTATCTTCTGAATCAAGGGGGAGGGGGCATATGAGAGCGCCTCCAAGCGCTTCGTATAGGGCGGCAGCCCTCTCTCCATGATGCCTTTGATGAGGTCGGCGTGACCGGAAAAATGCCAGTAGATTGCGCCACGGGTACAGCTGGCCTTTTCGGCGATCGCTTCCAGGCTAGCGTGGGACACTCCATAAGCACAGAAACACCATTCAGCGGCATCGAGTATCCGCTCACGGGTTTCCAGCGCATCTATTTTTCTTTGACCTGCCATCCTATGCCGATGAATCGCGCTTCAACAATGCCGCTTCCTCGCCCGATTGGAGCGGTCCCGCCATTAAAAACGCTGTTTCCATGGCGCGTGTTGCTGTGCGCCATGCCTCAGTGCGGGCGTCCTCGGTGTGCTCCATCAAGCAAAGGCGAACCGCGCCGCTGAGCAACTGGCCAAGAATCGACGCCCAGGATTCCGGGCAAATATTCTCTCTGAGCTCGCCCGCCCTCTTGGCGTCAACGGCGATCGACCGCAGCAGTGCCATGGCTTCAGCGGACTCCTTGATCTGCTGTTCGAGGACATCCTTGGGCAGATGGCGCAGGTCGCAATGGAAGAGCAGAATCTCCTGAGTCGCCCGCACGCGTTCGTTGTGCAGGATATCGTTGAGGCAGAGTTGAAGTGCGGAGCGCAGCGCAGGAATCAGCTGCGTCTGTGTCGCCTTCACTCGCCGCAGGTGGCCGATAAGCGGTAGCCGGCCACGATAAAGCACTTCCTGCAGGATGCTGCGTGGCGACGGGAAGTGTGCGCTCACCAAGCTGCGCGCGCATCGCGTACGAGCTGCGATCAAGGCCGTGCTGGTACCGGCGACCCCCAAGTGCAGGAAGCACCATTCTGCAGCATCCAGAATCTCCTCTGGCGTGCAGGGGCCTACTCTCGGGGGAACCTTGGTCACTGCCACTGCCAACGTCCTTGGAGTGTTCAGTGGGACACGAACAACGGCAACGGCACGTCAGCGAGCAGCGTGCGACTGACGCCTCCCAGTACTACTTCACTGATCCTGGGGCGGCTGTAGGCGCCAAAGACGATCAGATCGGCTCCCATGGCCAGGGCATGGTCGCGGATGACCTCTGCCACAGGTTTGCTTGCCGAATCGATGCGTTCGAGATTGACCACAACGTCATGGCGAGCCAGATAGTGAGCCATGTCCGATCCGGGCTCCTCACCATGCCATTCAGCTTTGCGCGCGGCGTCGACGATCAGCAGATCGACGGCTTCGGCGGCAATCAGCAATGGCAGAGCATCAGCGGCGGCACGGCGCGCCTGACGGCTTGCGTTCCAGGCCACGACAATCCGCCGGCCGATTTGCTGGCCATTCCAATCGTCGGGAACGAGCAGCAACGGCACACCCGTTTGTTGCAGCACGTCAATGGCCGACCAGGCAAACGGCGCTCCGGGTGCCTTGGGGTGGCTGACCACCAGCACATCGCAATACAAGGAATGCAGCGCCATGCCGACGCCCGATTCTACGTAGGGGATCACGCGAAATTCGGGCGACACGCCGTGGCGGTCTGCCACTTCCTTCAACGCCTGGGCGGCGTTGAGCAGGTGCACGGCAGATGCTGCTTGCAGGCGTTCGATCACCTCATGAATCGCTGCGCCTCGAGCGAAGCCGTCCGAAGGGCTTGACTCCGCATGGTTTGCCTCGGTACTGGTGATCCCGATCAAGCGTGCGTTTTGCGCTTCTGCCAGTCTCGCGGCCTTCTCCAACATCTGTTCTCCGCCATCGCTGACGTCGAAGAACACCGCAATATCCTTGAGCATTTGGGACATATCGACCTCACGGGTGACGAATGGCGACGGATTCGCCGGAAGTGGGAGAAGCGGCGCTGGCCGGCGCGAAATCGCCGCCCAGCGCCTTGTACAGGGTGATCACGTTGGACTGGCGCGCCAGTCTCGTGGTGATCCAGTTCTGCTGGGCGGCATACAACGTACGTTGCGCGTCAAGCACCTCCAGATAGCTGGAGACGCCGTTGTCGTAGCGGCGCTGCACCAGTGCATAGGCCTCGCTTGCAGCGTCGACCCGGCGCTTTTGCGCGTCCAGGCGTCCATCGAGCCGGCTGCCAATGGCCAGCGCGTCCGCCACCTCGCGGAAAGCGCCTTGGATGGCGTGCTCGTAGTCGGCGACCGCGAGATCGCGGTCCACCTTGGCGACTGCGAGGTTGGCCCGAAGGCGGCCGCCGCTGAAGATCGGTACGCTGATCTGTGGCAGGAAGTTCCATGCACGGGTCCCGCCATCGAACAGATTCGACAGGGAGTCGCTCGCCCGTCCAATCCCCCCTGTCAAGCTGATGCTGGGGAAGAAGGCGGCGCGCGCGGCGCCGATGTTGGCATTGGCACCTTGGAGCCGGTACTCGGCAGCCAGGATGTCCGGGCGGCGCTGTAGGAGGTCCGACGGCAATCCGGCCGGCAGGTCCTGCACGGCCAGCATCGATTCCAGAGGGCGGTCAGGCTGGCCATCGGCAGGCAGCGGCGCACCTACGAGCAGTTCCAGGGCGTTACGATCAGTGGCGACGCTTGCCTGCAACGCCAGGGCTTGATCGCGCGCAGCCTCCAGTTCGCTTTCGGCCTGGCGCAGTGCGAGATCGGAGGCATTACCGATGTCGCGCAGCTGGCGCTGCATGTCGTAGGCGTCCTGACGGCTGCGTAGCGTTTCCTCGGCCAATGCCAGTTGCTCACGGTCAGCGGCCAAGGTCAGATACGTGGTGGATACCTCGCTGATCAGGCCCAGGCGCGTGGCGTACTGCGCCGCCTCGGTGGCGAAATAGTCCTGCAAGGCTTGATCGCTGAGGCTGCGCACACGTCCGAAGAGATCCAGCTCCCAGCCGATGTTGAGGTCGGCGCGGTAACTATGGCTCGTCACCGCCGTTCCCGTGGACGACACCGAGGCGGGGGTGCGGCCGGAGTTCCCCGACACACCTGCACTGACCTCAGGCAACAGATCGGCGCGCTGTATGCGATAGAGCGCCCTGGCGCGTTCGATGTTCAGCACGGCCTTGCGCAGATCCCGATTGTTTTCCAGCGCCAGGTCCACGGTCTGGCGCAGCTTCGGGTCTGCGAACAGCGTCTGCCAGGACAGGTCCACAGGTGCCGCCACGTGCGTGGCATCGACGGCAGAGTCTGCCGGCCATTGTTGGGCAATGGGCGCGGCGGGCCGCTGGTACTCGGGCGCCAGGCTGACGCAACCGGCCAGCACGCTGCTGGTGAGCACCGCCAGCGCAGTGCGGGTAAGAGGCGAAATCATGCGCTTGGCTCCTCAGCCGTTGTAGCCGATGTGTTGCGGGCTTTCTTCGTGAACAAGGACGACACCACCACGTAGAACAGCGGAATGAAGAAGATCGCCAGGAAAGTAGCCGTGACCATGCCGCCGATCACGCCGGTGCCGATGGCGTGCTTGCTGCCGGAGCTGGCGCCACTGGAGATGGCCAGCGGAATCACGCCCATGGTGAAGGCCAGCGAGGTCATGATGATCGGGCGCAGTCGCAGCCGAGAGGCCTCGATCGCCGCTTGCACCAGGGTTCGACCGCCCTTCTCGTGCAGATCCTTGGCAAACTCGACGATCAGGATCGCGTTCTTGGCGCAGAGCCCGACAGTAGTCAGCAGACCGATCTGGAAGAACGCGTCGTTCTCCAACCCGCGCATCAACGTGGCCGCAACCGTGCCGATCACGCCTAGCGGAACCACCAGGAGCACCGAGAAGGGAATCGACCAGCTCTCGTAGAGGGCTGCCAGACACAGGAACACCGCGACGATCGACAGCGCGTAAAGGGCAGGAGCCTGTGAGCCGGACAGACGTTCCTCGTAGGACAGGCCGGTCCACGCCAGGCTCACACCACTGGGCAGCTTGGCCGCGATCTCCTCGACCGCGCGCATCGCGTCACCGGAACTGTAGCCGGGCGCCGGCTCGCCAAGGATCTCAATGGCCGGCACACCGTTATAGCGCTCCAGCTTGGGGGATCCATAGACCCATTTTCCGGTGGCAAACGACGCAAACGAGACCATCTGACCGTTCTTGTTGCGCACGTACCATTTGTTGAAGTCCTCCGGCGTGATGCGGGCCTGGGGGATGCCTTGGACATACACGCGTTTGACGCGGCCGCGGTCGATGAAGTCGTTCACGTAGGAGGAGCCCCAGGCGGTGGACATCGTGCGGTTGACTTCGGCCAAGGTCACGCCCAGGGCGCGCGCCTTCTCATCGTCGATGATGACCTGGTACTGCGGCTCGTCGGGCTTGCCATTGGGACGCACCAGCGTCAGTGCCGGGTGCTTGGATGCCTCGGCGAGGAACTGGCCGCGCACCTGCATCAGCTGTTCGTGGCCCTCGCCGCGGTAATCCTGCAGGAACAGGTTGAAGCCCGTGGCGTTGCCCAGTTCCTGAATGGCCGGCGGAGCAAAGGCCAGCGCGGTGCCTGCCTTGACCTCGCTGAAGCGCTGCATCGCACTGGCCTGAAGGTCAAAGACGCTTCGCTTGCGTTCTTCCCAAGGTTTGAGCTGAACGAAGGCCAGGCCCGAGTTCTGGCCCCGGCCCGCGAAGCTGAAACCATTGACCGCAAAGACGGAGTCCACGACATCGCCTTCTTCCTCAAGCAGATAGGTGCTGAGCTCATTGAGCAGTTGATCGGTCTGATCGGCCGTGCTGTTGGTCGGCAACTCGACCTGCACCACCATGGTGCCCTGATCTTCATCCGGAAGGAACGAGGTCGGCATCATTGGGAACAGCACCGCCAGCGCGCCAACGATCAACGCGAAGGCCAGCATGTAGCGGCCCCGTCCCGCGACCACTCGCGTGACCCCTGATTCATAGCGCTGGGCATTGCGCTCGAACATGCGGTTGAACCAGCCGAAGAAGCCCTTCTTCTCGTGGTGCCCGTGCACGGGCTTGAGCATCGTCGCGCACAGGGCAGGCGTGAAGATCAGGGCGACGAACACCGACAGTGTCATGGCTGTGACGATGGTCAGCGAGAATTGGCGGTAGATCACGCCGGTGGAGCCACCGAAGAAAGCCATCGGGATGAACACCGCAGAGAGCACCAGTCCAATGCCTACCAGTGCGCCAGAGATCTGCTCCATGGACTTGCGAGTCGCTTCGAGTGGCGACAGCCCTTCCTCGACCATCAGGCGCTCGACGTTCTCGACCACAACGATGGCATCGTCGACCAGCAGGCCGATGGCCAGCACCAGGCCGAACATGGTCAGCGTATTGATGGTGAAGCCGACGGCGGCCATGACGCCAAACGTGCCCAGCAAGACCACCGGCACGGCGAGCGTTGGGATCAGCGTGGCCCGCCAGTTCTGCAGGAACAGATACATGATCACGAACACCAGCACGATCGCTTCGAGCAGCGTATGCACCACGCCGTTGATCGATTCGCTTACCACCGGTGCGGTGTTGTATGGGTAGACGACCTTCACCCCAGGCGGAAGCGTCGGTTCCAGACGCGAAAGGGTTTCCTGCACGGCCTTGACGGCTTCCAGGGTATTGCCGCCACTGGCCAGGCGCAGCGCGATACCGGCGCTGGGCTTGCCGTTGTAGCGGGTCGTGATCGAGAAGTTGTCGGCTCCCAGGGCGACGTCGGCGACATCACGCAGGCGCACCTGGGAGCCGTCGGTGTTGACCTTGAGCAGCATGGCGCCAAACTGTTCGGGCGTCTGCAGCAGCGTCTTGCCGATCACCGTCGCATTGAGCTCCACCTTGCCCGCAGTGGGGCGTCCTCCCAACTGTCCCGAGGAGACCTGGACGTTCTGCTCCTCGATGGCTGCGATCACATCCCCCGGCGTGAGGGCGTAGTTGTTGAGCTTGAGCGGATCGAGCCATACGCGCATGGCGTTTTGCGAGCCCATCACGAAGAAGTCACCCACGCCCGCGGTGCGGGTCAACGGATCCTGCAACTGCGAGACGATCTGGTCGGCCAACGCGTAGTTGTCCAGCCGGCCATCCTCTGAGATCAGGGCCGCCACCAACATGAAGTTGACCTGGTACTTGACCACGCGCAGGCCCAGCTGCTGGACCGCTTGGGGCAACATCGGCGTTGCTAGGGACAGTTTGTTTTGCACCTGCACCTGCGCAATGTCAGGATTGACGCCCTGCTCGAAGGTCACAACGATGGTGACGCTGCCGTCGGCATTGCTTTCCGAGCGGATGTAGCGCAGGCCGTCCAAGCCATTGAGCTGCTGCTCAATGACCTGGGTGACCGTGTCTTGTACGGTCTGGGCGGATGCGCCGGGGTAGTTGGCGATGATGCCGATAGCTGGCGGGGCGATGTTGGGGTACTGGTTGACCGGCAACGACAGAATCGACAGTGCGCCGGCAAGCATGATGACGATGGCCACGACCCACGCGAAGATGGGGCGGTCGATGAAAAATCTGGACATGGGTATCCCTTACTTGCTCGCCTGAGGTGCGGGCGACGCGTCGGCGGCGGGGGCTCCCGTCGGGGTAGCCGACACGGGGACGGCTTTGACTTGCGCACCGGGACGTGCACGCTGGACGCCATCGACGATGACGCGATCGCCCGCGGACAGGCCGCCGCCGATCAGCCACTGGCCATCGAGGCTGCGCTCGGTGACGAGCGTGCGCTGTTGCACGATGTTCTTGTCATCGACTACCAGGGCAACTGGCTTGCCCTGACTGTCCCGGGTGACCCCTCGCTGCGGTACCAGGAGCGCATTTTCGCGACGGCCTTCCTGCAACTGGGCGCGCACGAACATGCCCGGCAACAGGATGCCGTCTGGATTGGGGAACACCGCCCGCAGCGTCACCGCTCCCGTGCCTGGATCGACGCTGACTTCCGAGAACTGCAGCTTGCCCGCGTGCGCGTAATCCTGGCCATTTTCCAGCTTGAGATGGACTTCGGCCTGGCCGTCACCAGCACTCTTGAGGCGGCCGCTCGCCAGGTCCTGGCGCAGTTGCAGCAAGGTGATCGACGGCTGCACCACGTCCACGTAAATTGGGTCCAACTGCTGGACCGTCGCCAAGGCGTCGGCCTGATTGGCCGTCACGAGCGCGCCCTGGGTCACCGACGAGCGGCCAATGCGCCCGGAAATCGGTGCGGTGATGCGGGTGAAGTCCAGATCGATACGCGCGCTCTCGACCGCTGCGCGCGCTTGCAGGTATTGCGATCGGGCGTCGTCGCGCTCTTGCTGACTGATCGCCCGGGTCTCGATCAGACGGTCATAACGGTCGGCGAGGAGCTTGGCGGAATCCAGGCTGGCTTGGGCACGCGAGAGCGTGGCGCGGAACGGGGCTGGATTGATCTGGTACAGCACCTGGCCGGCCTTGACCTCGCTGCCTTCCTGGAACTGGCGTTCGAGCAGGATTCCGGTCACTTGAGGACGCACTTCCGAAACCAGGTAGGCCGTGGTGCGGCCCGGTAGCTCGGTGGTAAGCACCAGTGGCTGAGGTGCCAGTTCGATGACACCCACTTCGGGAGCCGAAGCCTGCTGCTGGGAGGCGTCTTCCTTACCGCAAGCCGCCAAACCCGCTGACAGGGTGACAAGCACTGCGACACGCACGGCCGAAGAAGTTCTTCTGTTCTTGATCATAGGGACAATACGCATTATCTAGGTGGCATGGCCCACCTAACTTGTGCTTGCAGCGCACGCTCGGCCCAGGGGTCGAAAGTTAAGTGACACGGACTGGCGGGGCCTTTACCTGAAATTAGGTCGCTCGGCCCACCCAGCGGAAGTGTACACTAGATGGGATGGAAGCGCATGTGTGCCGGCGGCTTCAATTGCTCCGGTCTGAACGGCAGGTTCCGTACTTATGAGAAATTAGAATGAAGAGCACGAAGCAATCCAGCGAGACGCCCATCGCCAAGCGACGCAAGGAGCAGGTGATCACCGCTGCAGCCGAATGCGTCCGGCGCGAAGGCTTTCACCGCACCAGCATGTCGCAGATCTCGGCCGCTGCGGGGATGAGCGCGGGCCATATTCACCATTTCTTCGGCGGCAAGGATGGGATCATCGCCGGCATCGTGGCGCGCGAGCACACCGAACTGGCGCAGCTCATCGAAGACGTCAGAAGCTCGTCACAAGGATCGGATGCCGTCACGGCGATCGTCAAGGAATTGCCCCGCAGCGTTCCGCGTTACATGGATCCTGGGCGCGCGGCGTTGACAATGGAGATCCTTGCCGAAGCGAGCCGCAATTCGGAAGTCGCGCATCTCATTCAAGAGAACGATGTCGAAGTGCGCCATGCCTTTCGGGATCTGCTCGGCAACAGGGCATCCGATATCGAAGCACGATGCGAGATCGTTGGTGCGCTGCTGGAGGGTCTGTCCGCCCGCACGCTACGCAACCCTCAGCTCAGCACGATGGTGAATCAGCAATTGCTTGAGCGCGTGATTCGGTTTGTGCTGGAGGACTGAGCGCGCCATGGACTGCAGCTGACGCCCTGCTTCTGACCTGTCGTCCTGCCCGCAGTCGTGATGGCGATAGACAGTCACGAACGTGACGCTATGCATAGTTTAGGGGCACGAGCAATGAAAAAGAGAGGTCGCCAGCCGGATCCGGCAAAGGCCCAGGTCATTCTTGAAGCAGCCTGTAGCAGCTTTTCGCACCGCGGCTACTTTGGCACGAGCATGGAGACCATCGCTGCTTGTGCGCATACCACCAAAGCGACGATATACGCAAAGTTTGACAGCAAAGAGCGGCTTTTTGCGGCCGCACTGGAAGAGCTCGAAAGAAGAATGCCTCGCCCGCAAGACATCATGCGCTGCTCCGGCAAGGATGTCCTTGACGATTTGCTGGTGATCGCCTCACGACTGCTGAAACTGGCGTTGCACCGATCGACACTCGGTATCTATCGCATGCTCCTGCTGCCGATCGACCACGCACCGCGCCTTGGAGCGCAGTTTTGGCAGAAAATTGTCGAGCCTTATCGGAAGGCAATGGAAGAGGTCTTGCGCGATGCCCACCGGTGCCAATCCTTGCACATCATCGATCCCAGGCTGGCCTCCGACCACTTCTTCTCGCTTGTGATTGGGGATCCGACGTTGCGCTGTTTGCCGAACGCCCATCGCCCGATGTCCGTCGAAGCCCGCACGCGACACGTACGCGCTGCAGTGAAATGCTTCGTTGCTCACTATCGTGTTCCCCTGGCGCAGCAGGATGAATGGAATCGCTTGCCGCTTTCGCCCCTGCCCTGAAGGCGGGGGAATAGATCGGCAGCTTCGCTGCGGAATCTGGGATTGTCAGGGCCTCAACAATTCCGGAGCCACTTCGATGACTTCGATGTTGTAACCCGGTGCCATTTCGATACGCCCTTGCGCGCCACCAGGGGTCTTGGTGAATTCCTGAAGAATCTTCAGGCCCGCGCTGCGGGCGGCGTCCAACGCGCCGCGAATGTCGCCGTAGTACATGGCGCGCGTGTTCTTGGTGTAGTCGGGCAGGGCATCGTAATCGTCAGTAAACAGCACGGAAACGCTTCCGTGAGGAGATTTGATTGCGATGATGCGGGAATCGATTTTCTCGAACAAGAAATCGTACTGCACTTCGCCGCCCATCTGGCCGATGTAGTTCGCAATGAACTGCTCTGCATTGGCCTTGGGTATGAACGTCCGAATGAACGGCCCCTCGGTGAGGAAGTCTGGCAGCTTGCGTTTCTGGCGTGGATTGGAGGATGTCATGGTCGATCCATTGAATGGGTAAGAAGATTGGCGGATCCGCTCTCGATGCAATGTACCTGGGCTTCCTCAGCTTTGTGCTGGTGGCTGATGGTCTTCGCGGTTTGTGTTAACAGGCCCTAGCTCGAACATCGGCCGGCGCTTGCGCACGGCATCGGCCTCAGGCAATAGGACGATCGAAGACAGTGCCAGCAGTACGGTGTATCCGTCCGGGCGAGCCTTGGCGACCTGCGCCATGCCAATACCACCTCCGGCGCCTGGTCGATTTTCGATGATGACGGGCTGTTTCAGGTAGCGCGACATCGCTTCGGCGACAGGACGTGCCGCAATGTCGACAGCGCCACCGGGAGGAAACGGGACGATCATGGTGATCGCCTTGAGCGGATAGCCGTCTGCGGCTGACACTGGCAAGTGCCCTAGACCGGCTGCTGCAACAAGGCCCAAAAGCAGGGCTGGACGCATCCTTGTTTTCATATTGGGTCTCTCCTTGTGTTGACCGGAAAGCGCCCAGGCAGCGTCCACCGTTCCTGCCTGTAGGCAAGACCTGGAAGTCAAAGACATGGGGGCGTTGGGGCAGCTTTGCCCCGCGAAAACTGTCGAGGAGCTGGAGATCATTCCGTCCGCACGCATGCCGAACCGGGATGCCAGCTTTCCCTCGCTTACTTGGCGACCAGATCGGTCGTCCTGGAGTTCATCGGGTCGGCAGGGGCTTCCTTGCGCACGCCGGCCTCAACCAACGGGTTGCCGCCATAGACAGAACGGATCACGCCTCGCGGGGGCAGCAAGGTGCGCTGGTTCTTGTAGATTTCGCCGTCCTTCATGACCAGCAAAATCTTCTGCGGGTCTTGCAGCAGCGCCAGGTTCTCGATCGGATTGCCATCGACCAGCAGGATGTCGGCCAGGTAGCCTTCCTTGACCAAGCCCAGTTCGTCGGGCCGCTGCATCAACTCGCCGCCGTACCTGGTGGCCGCCACCAGCGCCTCCTTGGGGGTCATGCCGACGTACTTGACCAGGTACTCCAGGTCGCGCGCATTGGTGCCGTGCGGCATCCAGGCAAAGCCATAGTCGCCGCCGGGCAGCACGCGAATGCCGCGCTTGTGCATCTTGCTCAGGCTTTCAGTGGCGACCTCCAGTTCGCGCTTGTAGCCCATCTTGGAGGCAATGTCCTCGGTGACGCCGTACTCCGAAGCGTTGTAGAGCGTGTTGACCAGCCAGCCCAGACCCGGCACGACAAAATGCTTGTCCTTGTTGGCTTCCAACATGTCCAGCGCTTCCTCGTCGGCGAAGCTGGCGTGGAACACCAGCTCGAAGCCGTGCTTGACGCACGCCTTGACCGACTCGTTGGAGCGCGCATGGGCTGCCACGCGCTTGCCGGCGATCCGCGCCTCGGACGCCAGCATGGCGATCTCTTCTTCCGAAAAGGGGTTGGACTCGGCGGGGATGCCGGCGATGTATTCGCCCGAGAGATTGATCTTCAGGTGATCCACACCGAGCTTGACGAACATCCGCACGATGCGGCGCATGTCCTCCGGGCCGTTACAGACGGCGCCGAAGTTCATGCCCGGATCGGGCAGGTGCGGCAACGTGTTGTCGCCCAGGCCGCCCGGCGTGGTGATTTCCTGGCTGCCGGCGAGATAGCGCGGGCCGGGAAAGGCTCCCGCTTCGATCACGTTGCGCGTCACCACGTCCAGGCGCGGCTTGGCCGTGGCGGCGCCCAGCGCACTCGTCCAGCCCATCTCCAGATAGCGTTTGGCCACGCGCACGCACCAGAGGATGTGCTCCTCGGGCGGCATGAACTGGATGGCCGACAGGCTGGGCTGGTCGTTCCACGCGAAGTGGGTGTGGCCTTCGGTCATGCCCGGCATGAGGAAGGCACCGTGGCCGTCGATGATCTTGGCGTCGCCGGTTTCGAGGTATTCGCCCCGGCGCGCAATCGACTTGATGCGGTTGCCCTCGACCAGCACTTCTCCCGGATAGGGGTCGGCGCCGCTGCCGTCGAAGATGGACACATTGGTGATGGCGATCGTGGTCATGGTTCGTCTCCTGGAGGTTGTTGCAATGCCACGCTCTATGGCGTGTAGAAATCCGTGAGGATGCGGATGCTCTCGAACGGCTTTTCGTAGGTCGTCCAGTGGCCGCAGCCTTGTAGTACGTAGGAGCGCGCATCGGTCAGCCGACCGGCCAGCGCCGCCGTGCCTGCCGGCGTGCCAACGCCGTCCTCGTCGCCGGTCACGAGCAGCACGGGGATCTTCAGTGGCTCGATCGCGGCGGCCTGGGCCTCGGCCAGGGCCTCGCAGTTGCGGGCGTAGCCCTCGGGCGGCTGGCGCATCACCGACTCGCGCACCAGCGCCAGCGCCACCGGGCGCTCGGCCTTGGTCTCGGCGCTGGTGGCGGCCTTGACGATGGCGTCGGCAATCTCCTGCAGCGCGGCCGGGCCGCTGCGCGCCAGTTCGGCGCGCTTGCGGGTCGGCTCGCGCGCGGCATCGGCCGGCGCGGCCAGCGGGCCGAACAGTGCCAGCGAGCGCACGCGGCCGGGGTGGGCCACCGCCAGATGCTGGGCAATGATGGTTCCCATCGAATGGGCGACCACATGGGCCTGCTCGATGCCCAGGGCATCGAGCACCCCCACCAGCGATTCGACGTGGTGCGCAATGCTCAAGCCGTCAGGTGCCTCCGGGCTGCGTCCCGCGCCCGCGAGGTCAGGACGGATGACGCGCCGCTCGCCAAAGGCGGACAGAATGGGCGACCAGAAGTTGGACGTGCCGCCCAGGCCGTGGATGCACAGCACGGCCTCGCCGCTGCCGCCCGAGTCTTCGACCCACAAGCCGTTGATCCGTGCCGAACTCATGCCCGCACCTCGCCGATTTCGCCGATTTCGCCGATTTCATTCTCCAGCCGGCCGATGCCGGAGATTTCGATGGCGACCACATCCCCGCGCTTGAGAAAGCGCGGCGGGTTGAAACCGATGCCCACGCCCTCGGGCGTGCCGGTGGCGATGATGTCGCCGGGCACCAGGGTGATGCCCTTGGAGATCGTCTCGATCAGCGTGGGGATGTCGAAAATCAGGTCACGGGTATTGGCGTCCTGGCGCAGCTCGCCGTTGACCCAGGCCTTCAGGTCGAGGTTGCCGCCGTCGATCTCGTCGGCGGTGACCGCCACCGGCCCCAGCGGGCCGAAGGTGTCGAAGGACTTGCCCAGGTGCCATTGCTTGTGGCGTTTCTGCCAGTCGCGCGCGGTCACGTCGTTGATGATGGTGTAGCCCCAGACGTGGTTCAGCGCATCGGCCTTGGCGATGCCACGCCCGCCCTTGCCGATGATGACGGCCAGTTCGGCCTCGTAGTCGAGCGCGTCGCTCACGCCGGCCGCATCCCAGATGCGCTCGCCGTGGGCGATCACCGTCTCCGGCGTCTTGGAGAACACGATCGGGTCGGTCGGGATCGCGTCGGCGGCGGTCTGGCCGGCGTCGAAGCCGCTCTTGGTGAACTCCTGCGCGTGGTTGGTGTAGTTCTTGCCGACGCAGAAGATGTTGCGCGCAGGCCGGGGGATGGGGGCCAGCAGCTTGACGGACGCCAGCGCCTGAGCCGGGCCATCGGCCTTGAGCGAGGCGAGTGCGGCGCCACTAGCGATCAAAGCGGCCAGGTCGTCTACAGAGCGACCATCAGCGTAGGCCAGCGGCTGCACCGCGCCATCGGTGGTCAGTTGAGCCACGCGGGGTTGGCCGGAGGCATTGCGGAAAGTGAGTAGCTTCATATTATGATCCAATAATGAGCCAATGTCATTTGACGTGAACCATTATCTACGACTAGATGCACCAAGTCATCGTGCAATGCCGCAATATCAGGGAAAACCCCTATGAATCCGGCCGCATATTGGACTACAATTGGTTCAATTTATGGGGTTCTTGTTGAAATGGCAAACACACCTGCAGGCCAAGGCTTGCGCAGCAAGGCCCAGCACGGCAGCGCCGCGCTGATGCAGCATGTGCGCAAGCGCATCGCAGATGGCACATGGCCCGCCGGCTACCGCCTTCCCGCCGAACGCGATCTGGTGGAACAGTTCGGCATCGCGCGCAACACGCTGCGCAAGGTGATGGACGATTTGGAAGGCCAAGGCTTGATAACGCGCCACGTCGGGCGCGGCACTTTCGTAGCCGAAACCCCGTTGCCTACCGGCAACGGCGCGGAGTCGCTGCTGCAACGCATTCACGGCGCAAGTCCGGCCGAGGTCATGGAGCTGCGGCTGCTGATCGAGCCCCAGTTCGTCGAACTGGCCGCCACGCGCGCATCGGGGCGGGACTTGCAGCAGATCGTGCATTGCCTCGATGAGAGCGAGAAGGCAAGCACCGTGCTCGACTTCGAGCACTGGGACGGCATGCTGCACCAGGCCATTCTCGGCGCGGCCCACAACAATCTGTTGACCGATCTCTACGACGCCATCAACGGCGTGCGCAAGCAGCCCGAGTGGGAGTCGCTCAAGCAGCGTAGCCTCACGCCCGAGCGGCTGGCACGCTACCGCGCCCAGCACCGCGCCATCGTGGATGCGCTACGCCAGCGTGATGCCGAAGCGGCCAGTGCTTCCATACGCGAGCATCTACTGGAAGTGCGCAGCGGCATGATGGGCGAGGTTTGACCACGCACGCTGCGGTAAACCGCACCTCAGCCTTTACCACGACAAGGAGTTTTTTTGATGCAACAACGCAAGTTAGGTGCTTCAGGCCCCCTCGTTTCCGCCCTCGGCCTGGGCTGCATGGGCATGAGCGAGTTCTATGGCGAAAGCGACGACGCCAGTTCACTGCGCACCTTGGCGCGTGCGCTGGAGCTGGGCGTGACGCTGTTCGACACGGCCGACACCTACGGCCTGGGCCACAACGAGGAACTGCTGGGCCGCTTCATCGCCGAAGGCGGGGCCGCCCGGCGCAGGCAGGTGGTGCTGGCCACCAAGTTCGGCATCGTGCGCGCGGCCGGCCAGTACGAGCGCCGCATCGACAACTCCCCGGCCTACATCCGCGCTGCCTGCGAGGCATCGCTGCGCCGCCTGGGCGTGGAGCGCATCGACCTGTACTACTGCCATCGCCGCGACCCCGCCGTGCCCATCGAGGACGTGGCGGGTGCCCTGGGCGAGCTGGTGGCCGCGGGCAAGGTCGGGGCGATCGGGCTGTCCGAGGTGTCGGAGGACACGCTGCGGCGCGCCCACGCCGTGCACCCCGTCGCGGCGGTGCAGAGCGAATATTCCCTGTGGAGCCGCGAACCGGAGACGGGCATGCTGGCCGCCTGCGCCGAACTGGGCGCGGCCTTCGTCGCCTATAGTCCGCTGGGCCGCGCCTTCCTGACTGGCACTGTCCAGACCAGCGAACTGGCCGACAACGATTTCCGCAAGCACAACCCGCGTTTCGCCGGCGAGGCCGAGGCTCACAACCGCCGCCTGGTCGATGCACTGGCTGCGTTCGCGCAGGCGCGTGGCCTCAGCAGCGCGCAGGTCGCGCTGGCCTGGCTGCTGGGCAAGCACCCGCACGTGATCCCCATTCCGGGCACCCGGCGCATCCCTTATCTGGAAAGCAATGTGGAAGCCGGAGGCGTGGTGTTGGATGCCAGCGAAATCTCGGCACTGGATAACCTGTTCGAGCCGAGCGGCGTGGCCGGTGCACGCTACCCGGATGCCGGCTTCGTGGGCATCGAACCTGTGTGAAGTGGAACGTCCCGGGTCGAGTTCAGCGGATGGCTTCGACCAGCGTCGCACGCTGTTGCGCGGTGAGTGGCGGGCCGTTCGCGGCCGCAATATCTTCCGCGATCGAGATCGGGTTACCCGTACCAGGTATGGCACAGGTGATGGCCGGATGGGCGAGCACGAACTTGATTGCCAGTTGCGCCCAGGACTGCGCTCCCACCTCCTCAGCCCAGGCCGGCAGCGGCTTCGAGCGCAGGCGGCGCAGCAGGCCGCCCCCGCCGAAGGGCCGGTTGCACAGCACCGCCACACCTCTGGCTTCGGCCAACCCCAGCAGCCTGGATTCCGCCTCGCGTTCTTCCAGTGAGTAGTTGATTTGGAGGAAATCGACAGGCGTCGCATGCAGAATCCGCTCTACCTCGGCGTAGGCCGAATGGGTGTAGTGGGTGATGCCGATGTAGCGGATGCGCCCGGCCTCCTTGAGGGCGCGCAGCGTTGGCAGATGGGTCTGCCAGTCCTGCAGGTTGTGGATCTGCATCAGGTCGATGACATCGGCGCGCAAAAGCTTGAATGATCGTTCGGTCTGCCGGACACCCGCCTCCCGCCCCGTGATCCACACCTTGGTTGCGAGGAAGGGGGAAGCCGCAGGGAGGTATGAATCCAGCAGTTCCCCCACTGTCCGTTCCGCCCGGCCGTACATGGGCGAGCTGTCGATCAGCGTACCGCCAGCCGCGCACAGTGCCTCCAGCACCCGGGCAAGCCGGTCACCATCGGCGCCTGTCGGCGCGACATCGAAACCGCGATAGGTACCCACACCGATGACCGGCAGCGGTTCTTGCGTGGATGGAATCGGTCGCGTCTGCATCGCCACGTGCTCACCCCAATTGCTGGAGCAACGCCTGGGCCACGCCTTCGGAACTAGGGCCTGTTAACACAAACCGCGAAGACCATCAGCCACCAGCACAAAGCTGAGGAAGCCCAGGTACATTGCATCGAGCTTCTCGAACCGAGAGAAAATTCGACGGTAGCCCTTCAGTCGCCGAAACAGCCTCTCGACCTCGTTGCGGCGCTTGTACATCACCCGGTCGTATTCCCAAGGCTCGATCCGGGTCCTCACCGGTGGCACTACTGGGATGAACCCCAGATCAAGGGCCAGTTGGCGCGTCTCGTTGCCCTCGTACGCCCGATCCATGAGCAGGTGAATTGGGCGGCTTGCAGGCCCAAGGCTTTGCAGCAGGCGCCTTCCCTCGGGGGCATCGTGGGCCTGTCCAGGCGACAGGCAGAACGTCACGGCCGTTCGAGCATCCGCGGCAACCATATGAATCTCGGTGTTCCATCCGCCTCGGGACTTGCCGATGGCCTGTGGGCCGTTTTTTTTAGAGCGCCAGTTCCATCGGGATGCACCTTGATACTCGTGGAGTCCAACGAAACCACCTCGATCTTCACGCGCACCAGCTGCTCGCGCTGCAGCTCCTCGAACATCTTGTCCAGCACACCTGCTTTGGTCCAGCGGCGCATGCGCGTGTAGATCGTGTGCCAATTGCCGAACCGATTGGGCAGCCCGCGCCACTTGCAGCCGTGTTCGGCCACATACAGCATGGCATTGACCACTTGCAGATTGCTCAGCCTGACGTTGCCACGCTGCACTGGCAAGCAGTGTTCGATGCGTTTGAATTGCTCGGGGGTGATCTCCATGCCTGCACTTTCACATCTGATCTATCAGAACGCAATTAGTGTTAACACGCCCTAGATGATCTGAATGCACTGCTCGATGCAGCCGAGCTTGGCGTGGAAGCCAAAAAGAAAACCCGCACCGTGCTGAATCGGCTGTCCGAGGCATCGGTCGCGCCGGAGACGATGGTAGTGGTATAGACCTCGACCTTGGGCAATTGACGGGTCAGCAATTCCGCGGTGGCGGTTTCCCGAACCCGCAGCATGAACAGGTTGTTGAAGTTGCCGATCACCTGACCGGCTTTCGCGCGGTTGCCAATGCGGGCTTCAATGTCCGATAGCGTCTGCGTGTACGCAGTAACTTGCAGGCCGGCACCGCCACCCTTGTTGATGAGCGGCATGAACTCGTCGCCCATCAACTCGTTGAATTCGTCCGCGTGGACGTTGATCGGCACGCGCGTGCCCGCCGATGCGCCGGGCACGCCGTCGTCGATCCCATGCTTGTAGATGTGCCCCGCGACGGATACGAGATCCGAGAACATGGAATTGCCGACCGCTGCGGCGAATTCAGCGTCCGAGAGTGCATCCAGGCCCACATAGACCACGGCGCGCTTTCTGATGACTTGCATCCAATCAAAGATCGGGCGTGGATCGGCCAGGTCGGAGTAGTTCGGGGCGAGGAGCTGGGCGATCTTGCCGCTAGTGAGCTTCTCCAAGAGGGGCAACAGTGATGCGACGATCTTGTCGAAGTAGGTCTTGTCGTACCGGACCGCCGAGCGCAGGCCATCGAGCACGGGGTCGTAGTTGCGTGCCTGGCTCAGGTACTGCTCCAAGGCGACGACGCGCTTCTCCCGCCCGATCATGTTCCTGGGAATGTTTTTCTCGTTGAGCTTGGCCTCGATCTGGACGATCACCTCCCAGGCCTTGGGCTCGGTCTTGGCGAAGTAGTGCTGGGCGTACTCGATGAACAGCGCGTCGATGTTGATGACGTGCCGCTGGATCAGCATGTAGTCCGGGCGCTGCCCCTGTTCCACTAAGGCGCGGGCGATGATATTAACGAAGCGCCAAGCGAACTCGCGAAACGCCGCGCTGTTGCCTTCGCCGGAGAGCTGTCCCGCGATGCGCGTGGCGAATTCCGAGATGCGTCCGAAGCGACCCACCGCGTTGTAGCGGGCGCTGATTTCCGGCCAGCCCAAATGGAAGATGTAGAACTCACCGTCGCGGCCCGCGCGCTTGGCCTCGACGTACATGCGCTTCAGGAGGTCGGCATCGCCCTTGGGGTCGATGACGATGACCACCTCATGTTCGCCAGCGGCGTTCTTGCGGCGGATGTCCTGCGTCACGAACAGCTCGGCGAGCCGCGTCTTGCCCACGCGCGTCGTGCCCAGCACCAGTGAATGCCCGACGCGCTCCCCTAGCGGCAGGCTGACGTCCACTTCCTCCGGCTCGATACCGTGAAGCCGCGGCAGGCCCCCCCACGGGCGGCAGCGGCCGCACAGGGTTGAAAGGCACATCCCAGCCTGTGAGCCTAGGCAGACGTGAAAGCGGAAACGGCGCGAACTCCAGCCGTGCCTCCAGGCGACGCGCCAGCCGGTAGGCCGGCGTCGGCTCCACGTAGCGGCGGAACTCCGGTCGGTACGTCTGCATCAGCCTATGGGTGTGCTTCTGCTCCCAGAGAAAACCCCGACCAATGAAGAGCCGCTGCTGGCTGACCGGCACGTCGCGGCTGGTCATCACGTAGCGCGGCAGGCGGCGGATGTTGCACCGGTACCGCAGGATAACTCGGGCATCGCGGTAGCGGATGGCACCGTAGGCGCCAAACGCCAGCGCGCTGCCGACACCCATCGCCGGACTCAGCGCGAGCGACCACGGGGCCACCAGGGACAGAAACGCGGCGCCTGTACACGCTGCGACGGTGTATAGCTCCACCGCTGGGCGAAGCAGAACTTCAACCGGCTGTTTCCCCGACATGGCTTCATTGCTCGATGCCGGTGGCCGTGATCAGCGCCGGGTAGTGCCGCAGGCCCAGGCGCTCGGCCAGGTCGTCGCCGGACACAGGGGCTAGCGGGACGCCGGGCGCCAGAGCGCGCAGCCGCTCCAGGCCCTGAACGGTCTCGACGTTGACCACCAGATTGCGGTACGGGTCGAGCAGGTCGCACGCGGTGCTGTAGCGCTGCTGGTGGTAGCCGAGGTTGATCTGCCCAAGGCCCGCGTCGATGCGCGTATGTGGCGTGGCGCGCATAGCCCGCTGCAAACCCGCGCAGGCGTCGGCCCGGGTCGCATAGCGGTGCGACTGGCCGGCGACGTTGAGGGACCAAGGCCACGGGACGATGCGCCCGTTGCGTCGGATGCCGCTCTCTTGCAGGGCCACGGCGTAGAGCACCGTCGAGGGGATGCCCGCGCGCTGGGCGGCAAGCTGGTAGGCCGGTGGCGGAACCTCCTGGGCATAGACGGTGCTGACGTACAGGCCAGCAGCGAACACCAGTGCGCGCAGCGGCGCCGTTACGGCTGGCGCTGCCATTGGCCGTTCACCTCGCGCACGACCGCTGGCAAGTCGCCGGGCAGGCCCAGCGACAGCCAGCGGCCGCCGTCGTGGTTGAGGGTGATGCTGCCGCTGCGCACGCGGGCCGGGTCGATCTGCGCGCGCTTGGCCCAGTCGCGGATGCGCGTATCGTCCTGGCGGCTGCCGACCATGTAAAGGTCGAACTCGGCCCCCGAAGTCTGCAGGCGCTGCACCAGTTGGCCGCAGGCGACGCAGCCGTCCTTGATGAAAACCGCCGTGCGACCACTGCCGCGCAAGGGACTGGTGTTCGTGGCAGCGCCAGGCTTGTCGTCGGGCAGATTCACGCGCTGTATGCCGGGGTTCAACCGCCACGACTAAAAGACAGCTTGTGCCAGGCCACGCACATTGGCTGGCTCAGTTGTTCGGCCTGGCCCGGGTGCAGCCGCTCAAGCGAGCGGCGCGATTTTTCGTACTGACCCGCCAGCGGCAGGTCAGCGTAGCGCTGCGCCGGCGCGCCATGGGTGTAGGCGCCCACCAACAGCCCGCGTGGTTCGAACAGGCCGTGGCTGGGATACCAGACCAGGCTCGTGTCGTCGTCTAGGAAAGAAATACCGCCGTAAATGCCGTCGCGCTCCTCCCAGAAGCGCGGCGACTGCCAGCCAATCTTGTAGGCCGGCAGGTAATCGATACTGGCGGCGGCCCTTAGAAAATCGCTCGGCAGATTGTTGTGCAGGGTGGACAGCACCGGCAGCGGGCAGGTCACCACGGCATAGTCGGTCTGCAGCACGCTCTCGCCCGCTGCGCCGTCGCGTTGGTAGACGATACGCGCACCGTCCGAGATGTTGTCAATGCGAATGGCAGTCCCGCCCAGCAACAAGCGTGGACCCAGCGCACGCGCGAAGGCTTCGCTGATGGCGTCCATGCCGCCTATGGGCTGCATCATTGTCGGCTGGTATTCGAGATGCTCGTCATACCAGAGCGGATACCAAAGGCGGCGATCGAGCAGTGTACGCAGTTCCAGCGAGTCGCGCAGGGTACCCGCGACTTCACCCGCCGCGGGACTGACGGCATAGCCCGAGCGGCGCGACCCCGCGAAACTGCCGTCGACCCGCAGGTCGCCAAAGTCGCGCAGCAAGCCTAGCAGCTTGTGCCGGTCTTCGGCATCGAGCTGGGAATTGAGCGCGCCCTGGCTGGCGCACTTGGCCAGCAACTCGGAGAGTAACCCGCGCGCGTCGCCTTGGAGTTGCCCCACCGTGTAGCGCCGGTCGCCCCCGCCCTCTTGAACCACGCACAGCGCGCTGCGCGATATTAGCGAGATAACCTCGAGCGCCACACCCAGTTCGCGGCAGTAGCCCAGCAAAGCACGGTGGGTACTGGGGATGCGGGCTGCGCCCGCATTGAAGTACAGGTCAGAAGCAAAGCCGGCGTGCTGTACCGTGCCATCGTCGTAGCACAATGAGTCGCCGGCGCGTAGGGTCTTGATGCGTCCGCCGGCTTTGGAGCCAGCCTCCAGCACGCTGACGTCGAATCCTAGCCGTGCCAGCTCGTACGCTGTAACCAAGCCGGCGATACCGGCTCCCACCACTGCCACGCTACGCCCGCGCCCCAAGTCGGCGGGCTGCGCCCGTACGCGTTCGACGAGCACTGGGTCGCCTCGTGGTACGAGAGGCGCACCCAGCGCCTCGGCCGCCGCCAACGCCGCCGCAGGCCCAACCGCGGCGGCCAGTCCAACGATGAAAGCCCGTCTGCTCAGTTCCATCACGCCCCTTGAAAGCTCGGATGGGACCGGGAGCGCTAAGCAACCGGCCGTGAAGCACGGCACTGATAGTGATAATGAAACGTATTATTACTCAAGTCGATAAAATTGTCATCGCTTTGCGACGCGCCGCTGCAGACTGCGGTCTGCGAACGGCGTATGGACAGTTGTGAAGCCGCGACACGCATTTGGCCGTAGCCGTTGAACGTCCTATCGGCTCAGACATACCACCCTATCGCCCGTGCCCGGGTGCACCATCACGTCCATGTCCACCTCGTAGATGGCGTGCAGCGTCTGCGGTGTGAGGATACGAGCCGGCTCGCCGCGTGCCACGATGCGCCCCTGACGCAGCGCGATCAGCTCGTCGCAGTAGCGCCCAGCCATGTAGACATCGTGCAGTATCACGACCACCCCACGTTCTGACGCGCGCACAGGCTGCGCAGCAACGACAGCACCTCGACCTGGTGGCGGATGTCCAGCGCTGACGTGGGCTCGTCCAACACCAGGATGCGGGCCTGCTGCGCCACCAGCATGCCCAACCACACGCGTTGGCGTTCGCCGCCCGAAAGCGTATCCACCAGGCGGCCGGCTAGGCCGTTCACCAGCGTGGTGGCCATGCCTTCCTCCACCTTGTCGATGTCGTGCTGCGTGGGTGACTTGAACGCGCCCAACCAGGGATAGCGCCCCATTGCCACCAGTTCGCGCACCGTCATACCCACCGCGGGCGGAATCTGCTGCGGCAGATAGGCCACCAAGCGGGCGAACCCGCGCGCGCCGATGGCTTCGGCGCACTGGCCCAGCACCTGGAGCGAGCCGGCTGATGGCCGCACCTGCCGCGCCAGGATCTTACCCAGCGTGGACTTGCCCGAGCCGTTGTGCCCGATCACCCCCACCATGCGGCCCGCACCCACCGCCATCCTCAGCGGATGCAGGATGGTGCGGCCCTCAATTTCGAAGGCCACGTTCTCCACGGCCAGCAGCGCATCGGTCGGCATGCTCACGATCCCGTTGTCGCCAGCGCGACCGGATGCCTATGGGTCTCGGTGCTGACGATCTGGCCGTTAGACATGTGCACCACGCGGTCGGCTACGTGAAAGTAGCGGTCGTCGTGCGAAATCACGATCAGCGTGCGGCCTTCGCGCTTGAGATCTGGCAGTATCTCGGTATAGAACACACGCCGGAAGGCGGGATCCTGGTCTGCCGCCCATTCGTCGAACACCACCACAGGACGCTTTTCGAGATAAGCATGCACCAGGGCTAGGCGTTTGCGCTGTCCGGTGGACAGATCGGTAGTAGAGAACTTTCCCTCGGCCAGCGAGACCTTGTGACTGAGCTCGAGCCGCTCGAGGTAGCCGGCCGCTTCGGCTGCCGCCTGCTGCCCCACCACCATAGTGTCGAACAGATAGTAGTCGGCGAACACGGTGCTAAAGAGTTGGCGATAGTCGTCGCGGTTCTGAGCCACTACCGGCGCACCGTCGAGCAGAATCATGCCCTCCTGGGGCTCATAGAGTCCCAGGAGCAGCTTGATCAACGTGGTCTTGCCGCTACCGTTCTCGCCCACCAGAAACAGCATCTCGTTTTCCTCGATGCGCAGGTCAATAGGGCCCAGCGTGAACATGCTGGCGCCCTGGTCTGTGGGATAGGCATAGCGCACACCCTTGAGCTCGATAGCGCCGGGCACCCGTGCCGGTACCGGCGCAGCAGTAGCCGGAAACATATCGGCCTCGGGATTGGAGAAGCGCAGGGAGAGCTCGGCCACGCGGCGTATGGCCACCTGCGTCTGACCTAGCAGCGGCAGCGACGAGATCAGCTGGGTAAGCGGCCCCTTTACGTACAGCAGTACGATGACAAAGCCCGAGAGTACCGGCGTAGCCGTGGCCAGTTGCCCCTGCAGCGCGAGCACCATGCCGATGACGATGAAGAACAGCGCCGAGCCGAATGCGTTGGCCGACATGAACACCCGCATGGCGCGTATGCGCAGGTCGCGGATGCGCTCTATGGTGACCTTGAGCTGAGCATCGCGGATATGGCGGCGCCGACCGCGGTCGATGCGCAGCTCCTTGGCACCCTCGGTGATGGCTCGGTACTGGCGCTGCAGCTCGTCCTGCACGTCGCGCGCCGCCTCGAAACCCTTGCGCCCGCGCTGACGCGCCGCCGCGTGCACCCAGCTGCCGAAGGCGATAGCGCCCAGCGCGATCAGGCTCAGCAGCGGCGAGAGCACGGCCAGATAAGCAAAGCAGCCCACCGTGATGGCCACCGCGATCGCCAAACCCGAAAAACCGAAGGTGAAGGTGCTGATGGTGTCAATATCCTGGTTTAACGTGGTGGTGATGCGGTGCACGCGGAAGCGCTCGATCTCCGCAATGGGCGCTGAGAGGATCTTATCCGACAGATCCTTGCGCAGCTTAGCTACCACGTTCTGTCCGACCAGGCTGTTGCCAAGATCGGAGGCGATCTCTCCGGCGATAGTCACGGCGCACAGGCCGGCAAAAAGCAGTAGCAGCGTCAGGGTAGCGCCTTCAGGCGAATGCAACGCGCGATTGACCGTGGCCAGCAGCCACGCCGTGGACAGGCCACTCAGGGCCCCCATGGTGGTCGCCAGCAGGGCGACCTTCCAGAATGGCCTGAGCAGCCGCATGATCTCGCCCAGGAGCGAGGCGTCGTGCGCAGCGCGCGCCGCGGGCATGGGTGGATTCATTTGTTTCTCCACAAGAGCCATAGGAAGACCGGGCCGCCCGCCAGCATGGCGATGAGTCCGGCCGGAATCTGCCAGGGAAAAATCACGGTGCGGCCGAGCCAGTCGGCAGCCACCATGATAGTCGCGCCGCCGAGCACGGCGCCGGCCAGCAGCGGCAGTGGCCGCGTCAGGCCCAGCCCGCGCACGATGTGCGGTGCCAGTAGTCCGACGAAGGTCAGCGGGCCCACCAGGATGGTCGCACTTGCCGTCACGACCGCGATGATCGCCAGGAAGTACAGGCGCGCCAGTGTAACGTTCACGCCCAGCGCCACAGCGCCGGCGCGCCCCAGCGGCAGGATGTCGAGCCAGCGCTGGCCAGCCAGCGCGCTACCGTAGCCAAGTACTAGCAGCAGCAGGCCGGGCGCAATGCTGGCGCTGGTAACGCGGTAGGTCGAGCCCGACATCCAAGTCAACAGTGCCGCGGCACGGGGATCGCCGCTGGTAAGCAGAAAGGCCGCGCAGGCACTGAACAGCGTAGAGAGCGCCGCGCCCACCAGCAGAAGCCGCTCAGGCGCGAAGCCGAAGCGCCAGTTGAGCGCCACCACCGCCGCCAGCGTCGCCATGGCGCCGACGCAGGAAGCCGCCAGCATGCCCTGCGCACCCAGGTCGGCGGTAAGCAACAGCAGGGCAATAACGCCCAGCGAGGCGCCGGCCGAGACGCCCAGCACTTCGGGGCTCGCCAGCGGGTTGCCGGTGAGCCGCTGCAGCAGCGTGCCAGCTAACGCCAGCATGGCGCCGGCCACAGCGGCGGCAGCCACTCGCGGTGCGCGCCAGTCCCATATGCCAACCCAGGCGATCTCGTCGACACCGGCCCAGCCGCTAGCACCACGCCCCAGCAGCAGCCCCGCCAACACAGAGGTGACGCACGCCAGCGCGCACAGTGCTAGGATCGGTCCAGCCGCGAGGCGCCGCTGCAGCGCCACGCTGTCCGCCGCCGCCGGGCGCCCTCCCAGAGCGCCGCGCTGGCGCAGCAGCAGCCAAAGCAGCAGCGGCGCACCCACCAGCGCGCAGGCACTGCCGGTGGGCATGGAACCGGCCGAACGCTCCATTAACTGCACGCCCTGGTCGGTAAGCCAGAGCAGCAGCGCGCCAACCACCGGAGCTACCGCCATGCCCTGGCGCAGCGTGCGCGCTCCCAGCATGCGGGCGAGGTTGGGCGCCATCAGCCCGATGAAGCCGATCACGCCCACCGCAGCCACGCTCACCGCGCTGATGGCCACGCCGACGGCGATGGCGGCGGCGCGCACGCGCGAGACGTGCAGGCCGAGCGAAGCAGCGTGCGCATCCTCCAACGCCAGCAGGGCTAGCGGCCGGCGCAGCAGCCAGGCCACCACGGCCAGCAATGCGAGTTGAGGCAGCGCACGCCCCACCCGGTACCAGCCGTTCTGCGCCAACGAGCCGGTCTGCCAGATGAAAAGCCCGCTCAGATATTCGTGATTCATCAGCGTGAGCGCGGCGGCGGCGGCGCCGCAGAATAGCGAAACGATCAGCCCCGCTAGGATCACGCTGATGGTCGAGAACTGCGAACCACGCGCCACGGCCATCACCAGCAGGCAAGCCAACACGCCGCCGCCCAGCGCCACCGCCTCCGGGCTCCAGTCCAGCAGGGCCGGCGCATACAGCGCGGCGCCGGCCATGGCCAGGTAGGCGCCCGAGGACACCCCCAGCGTGGCCGGGTCAGCCAGCGGATTGCGCAGCGCCTGCTGCAACAGCAGCCCCGCCAGGCCCAGGGCTGCGCCCATCACGATGCTCATGGTCACGCGCGGCAGCGCCACGTGCGCCAGGATCAGCGCCTGCACCCCACCCTGGCGTCCCGCGGCGATGGCGCCCCATTCGCCCAGGGGCGCGAGTGCGGCCAGGCTGCGCAGCGTGAGGCCGACCGCCAGCGCCGCCAGCACGGCCAACACCAGCCAGCGCACGGGGGGCAAAGCGGCCGCAGGCCCGGACAAAAGGGCTCGCATGGTCAACCGTGCCCCCGCTCGGTCAGCGCCCCGACCACAAGCCGGGCGCAGCGCTGCGCCGAGGCCAGGCCGCCCAGCGCATAGAAGGATGCGATGGCGTGCGCACGCCCGCTCGCTACCGCCGGCAGACTACGCCAGAGCGTGCTGTCGCGCAGCAGCGCCTCGGCGCGGCGCGTGCGTGCCCCCTGATCCAGATACAAGATAACTGCTTCAGGCTCCGCTGCCAGCGCCGCAATGCCCACCAGACTGTTGCCATAGAAGGTGGTGCGTGCGCTCCAGGCATTGCGTAGTCCGAGCTGGCCCAGCACGCGGTTCACCCAACTGCCCTGGCCGTAGACGAAGGCCTGGGCGCCGTTCTCGTGCAACACGGCCATGTACACCGACCGAGCGGCATCGGCGCCGGCAGCGAGCTGCGCGCGCAGGCACTCAATTTCGGTGTCAAACTCACGAAGCCGCATCTGCGCCTGCGCCTCCAAGCCAGTTGCAGTGCCCATCTGCAGCAGCAGCTCGCGTATACGCAGGTAGGGATCGGCGCAGCCGTCGAAGATGTGAGCCACCTCGGTTGGCGCGATGCGGCCGAACTGTCCCAGCAGACCGGCCTGCCAGCTGGAGACCACGATGCGCTCAGGTGCAAGTGCGGCCAATAGCTCCAGATTGGGTTCGCTGCGCGAGCCCAGATCGGCCACGTTCGCCGGCAAGGGGGGCTCGGGCAGCCAGAGTCGATATACCGCCAGCTCCGGCACGGCGATGGGCATGCAGCCCAGTAGCGCCAGACTCTCGGCCGCGGCCCAGTCGGTGCAGGCGATGCGAGCACCTCGCGTGCCTAGCGTCTGTGCTGAATCCGTCCGCGCCAGGGCGCCCAGGGGCACCGTGCCGGCCCAGGCTAGATACGCCACGCCCCCGAGACAGAAGCGTCGGCGCTCAAGCGCCGGCACGCAGCCCAGCCCCGCCGCGCTGCCTCCCGAATCGGGCGCCGGACGACGGGGGCTGACAGTTGCGCACGTGTGCGCCATGTGTTGCGTCTGCTTCAGAAATCCACCGTAGCCGAGAGCAGGAAGGTGCGCGACACTCCGCGCGCCAGTCCGAAGTTGGAGGTCGCACCGGCCCAGTAGTCTTTATTGAACAGGTTCTCGACATTAGCGCGCAGTGTCACATTGCGATCCAGCAGCCGCGTCTTGTACCGCAGCCCGACGTCGACTCGGTTCCAACTGGGGATCTCCTGCGTATTAGCCGCATTGACGTACTGCGAGTCAGTGTAGAGATAACGCGCCGAGACCGTCAGGCCGCTGACGTAGGGCAAGTCCCACTCAACGCCCAGGTTGAGCATGGTATCGGGCACGCCTATCGCCTTGTTGCCGTCGTTGGTACCTCCTTGAGTTTTGGCGAGCTCACCGTCGATGAACGACACCCCGCCCAGCAGCCGTACACCGCGCGCCACTTCGCCAAAGGCGTTGATCTCCACGCCACGGTTGCGCTGCTCGCCATCCATGACGTAGGTGTTGGAGCCGTCCAGGAAACCGCTGGGCTGCTTGATCTGGAAGTAGGCGATGGTCGCGCCAAAGCCGTCGAACTCCGCCTTGGCGCCGATTTCGTACTGCTTCGTCTTGATCGGAGCGAACACCGTGCCGGCGTTGGTCGCCGCCGCGGGCGCGCTCGGCCCCTGACTGAGACCCTGGATGTAGTTGCCGTAAAAGGACACGTGCTGCCACGGCTTGACCAGCAGCGCCACCGAAGGCGAGTAGGCGTGCTCGTCGTAGGACGTGGTCTTGGCGCCTGTGACTGCGCTGTAGTTGTCCACCTTGACGCTCTGGCGCCGCACGCCGGCGGTGAGCTGCACCCGCTCGTCCAGCATCGTAATGGTGTCGGCCAGCGCCACGCTGCTCAGCTTGCTGTGAGCCGTCTTGGGCGCATGGCTACTGAAGGCGTCCAGGCTGGGTTTGGGTACTGAAATCGGGTCGTAGAGATTAGAGCCCGAATAGTCGGCGGGAACCTGAGCCAACACACCCGATTCGATGTCCAGCGTGGTGAAGGACAGATCCAGCGTGTGGTTCAGCGGCCCAGTCTTGAGCTTGCCGGTCAGTCCGCCCTGCGCGGTCCAGGTGTCAGCATAAGTGGGCTGGTAGTACTGTCTGCCGCGGAAATCGCCGTCCTCGTTCTGCAGGTAGATGAAGTCGTAGAGACCCAGAAAGCGGTTCTTGCGCCCGCCTGCCGCAGCGTAGGCCGTGAGATTAGGCGTCAGGTCGACCTCGCCGCGCACCATGCCGAAGGTGTCTTCGGACTTGGCGTTGTACCAGGATTGGCCCAGGTTACTGCTGCCCTTGGGCGCGCGCGGGACGTCGAAATTGCCACTGTCCAGGTAGATCGGGCGGCCGGGGTTGTCACTCTTGAGATTCTGGTAACCCAAGTCGGCCGAAAGCCGCACACGCTCGCCACGATAGTCCAGGCCCAGCCCGGCCAGCGCCAGACGCTGGCCCTGTTTGTCGACGGTAGTGTCGCCGTCGCGGTAGAGGCCGTTGAAGCGTATGCCAACTTGGTTGCGCTCGCCGAGGCGCCGAGCCAAGTCGATGTGACCACTGAACTGGCTGTCCGAAGCATAGCTGCCGGTGACCTGCGCAATGGGCGTGTCGGTAGCGCGCTTGGTCACCAAGTTGATCGTGCCGCCCACCGCGCCGGTGGGCGCCATGCCATTGAGCAGCGCGGTGGGGCCGCGCAGCACTTCCACCCGCTCGAAGAGCTCCACGCCCCCGCTGAACTGCGGAGGAATGATGCCGTAGAGCCCGTTGACCGCCATGTCCTGGCCTTGCACCGGGAAACCGCGGATCATAAATTGGCTACCGTAGCTGCTGTCAGACCAGATCGTACGCACCGAAGCGTCGTTCTTGACCACATCGTTGATACTGCGCGCCTGCTGGTCTTGCATAGCTTGCGCCGTGTAGCTGGTGAGCGAGAATGGTGTATCCATCACGTCGCGGTTGCCCAGCAGCCCGAGCGAACCGCCGCGCGCCACTTGCCCCCCGGCGTATACTGGCATCAGATCGCTGCGCAGCGATTCGGGCGCGCCGGTGACCGTCACTGCCGGCAGCGTACGCACCGGGCCGGAGACCTGGCTGGCACCGATGGCGTTGACGGATTCCGGCTCGGATGCAGTGTTGGCGGGCTGCTGCCCGGTGCTCTGAGCATGGGCGTAGCTACCCCAGCAAGCGACCAGGGCGACGGTCAGAGCCGACGGAAGCGTAAAGCTGTAATGACGCGGTGCGTGCATGCTCGGGCGAACTCCTGTGAGGGCGCTGCAGACTAAGGGATCGGGCGACTTGCTCCGACTGAAATGCGAATTATTATTATTTAACCTCGCAAACCATTCATTCAGGCGGCCAAATTTCTACGCGTTCCGGCCGCAATATGGCTGTCTAGCGTAGAAATTCCAATATCTACTCAAAATGGACAACATCTGGCGACAGCGTTTTGCAAAAGGCTACCGGCGACAGGAGCGACCGGTGATGGCCGGCGGCCACGACTACGAGCACGGCAGCCGCGAGATCTGGCACAGCCACGAACAAGGCCAACTGGTGCACGCCACCAGCGGCGTGGTGCGGGTTCTGACTTCGCAGGGCGGCTGGACGCTGGCGCCGCGCCAGGCGCTGTGGATCGCGCCCGGCGTAGACCACGAACTCCACATGATTGGCCAGGTGGCCATGCGCTGGCTGCGCATCGAGCCCGACGCCGCACCCTGGCTCTGGGCGGAGTGCCGACAGATTCGCGTCACGCCGCTGCTTCGCGAGCTCATCCTCAAGATGCTGCAGGACCCGCCCGTCTACCCGCCCGAGAGCAACGCGGCCATGATCGTGCCGCTGCTGCTGCGCCAGTTGCAGGAGGCCGAGGTGATCGTGCATGGCAAGCTTCCTCTGCCACGCGACAAGCGGCTGCTCAAAGTATGTGAAGTCCTGATCCGCTCCCCGGCCAACAACGACCCCATGGCGCTGCTCGGCGAGCGCGCCGGCACCAGTGTGCGCACCCTGAGCCGCCTATTCAAGGAGCAAACCGGACTGACATTCGTGCAGTGGCGCCAGCAGTTGCGCCTCTCAGAGGCGGTCTGCCAGCTATCGCTGGGACAGTCGGTCAGCAGCGTGGCCCAAGACATGGGCTACGCCACCGCTAACGCCTTCAGCACGATGTTCCGGCGTACGTTGGGCGCCACGCCGCAGCGCTACATGCGTGAGACGCGCAGTTAAACCGCCGCCGCCCTCGTTGGCTACCCGAGCGGCTTGACCTCCTCCAGCAAGGCCAGCATGTCGTCCATGCGCGCGTCGACGGGATCCGCAGCGCGTGCTTGCCTGATCCAGTCCGCCAGCAGGCGTATGGTGGGCTGGTCGAACACAATGGTCAGCGGCACCTCCACGTCTAGCTTCTGGCGGATCTGCGCCGCCACCTTGACCGCGCTCAGCGAATGGCCACCCGCGTCCAAGAAGTTGCGCGTCACCCCCACCCGCTCGACCTCCAGCACGCTGCACCAGATCGCCGCAAGCTTACGCTCGATCTCGTCGGCAGGCCCGACTTCGTCCGTGTCGTCCAGTGACACCAGGTCCACTGCCGGCAAGGCACGCCGATCAAGCTTGCCGTTTTCAGTGAGCGGTAGGCGCGCCAACGGCACCAGCTGCGCCGGCACCATGTAGCCCGGCACAACCTGGCGTAGCGCCTGACGCAGGTGATCCAGCGCGGTGGCGTCAAAAAGACCAGCTTGCAGCGCGGCCCCCTGCCTGACCGCGACCACGTAGGCCACCAGCCTCTGCGCTTCGTCCTCGCCCTGTACCACTGCCACTGCGTCGGCTACGCCGTCGAGCTGCTTCAGAGCGGCCTCGACCTCGCCGATCTCGATGCGGAAACCGCGCAGCTTGACTTGAGTGTCTATGCGTCCCAGGTATTCCAGCCCGCCGCCCGATACCTGTCGTACAAGGTCCCCGGTGCGGTAGAGGCGAGCGCCCTGCGCACCCTGCGGATCGGGTACGAAGCGCTCGGCGCTAAGCCCAGGCCGTCCCAGATAGCCTCGCGCCAGCCCCGGCCCGGCCACGTACAGTTCGCCCTCGAAACGGGGCGGCACCGGCTCCAGGTTGGCGTCGAGCACGTGTGCATGCAGATCGGGCAGCGGCACGCCGATACGGCGGGACGCGGCATGCACCTCGTCAGGCTACACAGGATGGTGGGTGACGTGCACCGTTGTTTCGGTAATGCCGTACATGTTGACCAACGCTGGTGCGTTCTCGCCCATCTCCTCGAACCAGCGCACCAGGCTGCGCGGATCGAGTGTCTCACCGCCGAAGATCACGTAGCGCAGCGGCACTGCACGCAGGCGCACATAGACGCCGGGCACGTCCAACAATTGACGAAAAGCCGAAGGCGTCTGGTTCAGCACCGTAACTTGCTCGCGCTCCAGCAGCGCCAGCAAGTCCTCCGGCGAGCGGCTGTTCTGAAACGGTACGATCACGAGGCGGCCGCCGTGGCCCAACGCGCCAAAGATCTCCCATACGGAGAAATCAAAGGCGTAGCTGTGGAACAGCGTCCATACGTCCTGCGCGCCGAAGTCGAAGCGCACCCGAGCAGCGTTGAATAGCCGCTGCACGTTTGCGTGGGTCAACAAAGCGCCCTTGGGCTGACCGGTGGAGCCAGAAGTATAAATGCAATAAGCAAGCTGACTTGGATGCACCGACAGGTCTAGATTGGCCGCGGTATCGATCTCGGTGTTAGTCAGGTCGCTCGCTCGGGCCCAACCGCTACTCTCGGCGTGCGTGTCATCCCCTGTCAGCACATCCAACTTCAGTAACGGCAGCTCAGGCGCCAAGCCGATCAGTGTGCCAGCGTAGTGGGCGTGAGCCAAGATCACCGTGGGTTGGGCATCCTGAAGCAGGTAGGCCAGACGCTGCGCCGGGTAATCCGGATCTAGCGGCAGATAGGCGCCACCGGCCTTGAGCGTGGCCAGAATGGCGACGATCAGGTCGTGCGAACGCCCCAACGCCAGTCCCACTAGACGGTCTGGTCCCACGCCGACCGCCACCAACCGGCGCGCCAGCCGATTTGCACGCGCGTTGAGCTCGCCATAGCTCAGTGCCTGACCCTCACATACCACAGCCACGGCGTGTGGCGTGCGCGTGGCCCAATGCTCCACCGCCCGATGCAGCCCCCCCAACTCTGCGTCCGAATTCACGATATCGACATGCGGCAGCGCAGGCGCATCCTTCGCCGGAAGCGCCACGGCCGATATCGCAGCCGGGACCACCATGGAGTCTCGAGCATCTGGCACATGCTGCGTGAACGCTATCTCGCCCAGCAACCGGCCACCGCCCTCCACCCATGTCTCCAGAACCCGCTGCATGCGCTCGAAGATGGCGCCTGCCTGAGCCGCATCCAGCGCGCTGCCTTCGTGCAGGATGAGAAAGCGCATGCTCTCCTCAGGCCACACGATCACGGTGAGAGGATAGCCGTTACGGTGCTGCGACTGTACCCGGCTCACTCCCAGGTGCTCCAAGTCGCGCTGCAATGATTCTCCCACCGGATGATTCTCGAACACGAAAATCACGTCGAACAGCGGCAGACCGCGCGGCACCGAACTGCACGCATGGATGTCCACCAATGGCAGGAAAGCATTGTCACGCAACTGCAGATTCTCCTGCTGCAACGCGCGCAGCCAATCACCCGTCTCGCTCATGGCGGGCAACGCCATTGCCAGCGGCACCGTGTTGATGAATAGCCCCTTCATATCGAGGATGCCAGGCAGCGGCGCGTGGCGCCCAGCCACGGTCACGCCGAGCACCGGTTGGCCGCGCCGCACCACGCTAGCGAGCGCAAGCAAGGTCGCGCCTTGCACCACGGTGTTGAGTGTCACGCGCTGTGTCTGAGCATAACGCGCGAGTTTCCCGGTCAGTTCCGACGTGAAGCTGCGTTCAAGTCGGCCCAGTCCCGGCGCAGTCCCGTCCAGCGGCCGCACCGCGCGTGCTAGCAGCAGCGGCTCATGCAGCGCCACCAATGCACGCCGCCAATAGGCCTGGGCGGCCGGGCGGTCCTGCCCAGCCTGCCACTGCACGTAGGCATGGAAGGGCGTGACGGTGGGCAGCTGAGCCGTTTCGCCTGCCAGGCGCCGATGGCAGCCTTCACCGCGCTGCGTGGCTCCTAGAATCCGGCCGATGTCTTTGCCCTGGGAGGGCTTCTCGCAAAGAAACAGCCGCATGTCCGTCCATCCGATTCCCGTAGTTCATGAGTTGCTGGGATCGAGGATGCCGAGCGCCGCCCCTGGCAGCAGCAAACAAGCCGCATGCGGCGGCAACCGCTTTCACGCCGATGAAATGGCATGTACGGAGGAAGGCGCGTGGCCAGACGTGTGCGGGCCGATAGCCACGATTTCCTGGATCGCCTGGAAGTCGGTGGACGTTGGTGGAGCTATCCCCTGGGGATAGTTCGCAGCGCATGGAGGGCGGCGAAGCACTGCAGCAGCCGCCCTCCATGTACGGTCACTTCCTGCGCTTCGTTTCCTTCGGTGCCGCTGGTTCCTGGGTGGCCTGGGGGCTTCGGCTCTGCCTCCTGTGGCTTCGGGCTGAGGGTGACGTACTCGATGCGGTACGGCAGGATGCCGACACTGCGCGCGTTGATCTGCCAAGTCTCACGCGGCTGATCTTCGTTGTCGGTCCAGGGGGCGCGCTCCATGCGGCCGACGACCAGCACCCGCATGCCCTTCTGGTAGAGTTGCTGCCAGCGGTCGGCGTCGTGGTGCCAGAGTTCCACCGGCGCCCAGAAGCCGCCGCGGTCCTCGAACTCGCCGCCTTTGGTGGGAACGGGGTTGTCGAAGTACACGTTCAGCCGGAGCAACCGGCGAGGATCGTCGTTGCCGTTGGGGAATTCGCGGTACTCGGGAGGCGAGCCGATGTTGCCCTCGCCGATGAATTGTGTGCTCATGTTGATATCTCCGTGGTGGTTGAAATACCCGTGCCTCGCTGAACACGGGTGCGTGCTCGGATGTCTGGCGCAATCGCCGATCGCGCATTGCGGGTGGGGTGGACTTGAGCCGGCGCAGGTAGGTGTCGTCCGCCTGCGCGGCCTTGCTGGCGCATTCCTGTGCTTGCCTGCCCAGGGTGTGCAGCAGGCTGATCTGCATGTTCAGCGTGATGCGCCGCAGCTCGATCGCGTGCAGATCGGCCAGCAGGTTGACCGGCGTGCTGGTGCTCGCTATCAGCGCCTGCCACAGGGCCACGCCCATGGCCGATCGATCGTGCTTGCGCCAGCGTAGAAAGGTCGTTCCTGCGCCAGTGGTCTGCTGGGCCAGCTCGACGGGAAGCAGGTGGAAGGGATGCCCGCACGCCTGTGGCAGCACCTGTCGCTGCGCCAGGGCGATCAACTCGTCGCGCATGGCGAAGCACTGGTTGGCCCAGGCCTCGAAGTCCCCTTTACCTTTAAAAGGCCTTAAAAGGCCTTTTAGAGAGGCCGCGTGTTCCAGCCGCATGAAGGCTGGCTGTTCCAGACCACGGAAGTAGCGCAGTTCGCGGTTCGGGGCGCTCATGCCTGTTCGTCCTCGCCGGTGCTGGCCTCGGCCAGATCTGCGGCAGCGCTTTCGTCGGTGGGAGGTGCGGCTGCGGCAGCGCTATCACTGCGCTGTTGCAGGCCGGGGCGCACGACGGGCGGCGCAAACTTCGAGCGGCGAGCGCCTTCGAGCACGTCCTGCGGCAGGTCCCCGAACTTCTCCAGCGCCGCCCGCGCTGCGGCGTTCTTGGCCGCGAACCCGATACCATCAGAACGATCCTCGACACACGCGTCCAGGTCGGCCTCGCCCGCGATCTCGCGCGCGAACTGCGCGATGTGGATGCGCAGGCGATCGGGTGTGTCGAGGCCAGGGTCGATATGCCAGATGTCCGAGATGGGATAGAGGCCACCGGCCTGCACGGGAATCGACTGCAGCACGTTGGCCGAGAAGTCGGGCGGAAGCGCATCGCCCAGATGATCGGCGACCATGCGTTGGATGGACTGGAGCCGCTCCGTCGTGGGTGCCGGAGAGATGATGTGCTCGTCAAGCAGATCGCCAGCCGCTGCCGCAGGACTGGCCGCGAATGCCTCGCGCGGGGCCCCGTCGTCCTGGGGCCTTGTCGGCGCGGCGGCAGAGAGGCCGGCAGCAGGTGCCGGTGTAGCGGTGGACGGTGCCGGTTCGATTGGCGGCCGTGCGATGGCCCCAGGGTCAGGCAATGCCGGCGGCGCCGATGGCGGGGTGGGGTCGCTGACCAGGGCGCGGTGGCGGCTCTCGGATTCGGTCAGGTCCAGGGCAAGCACGTCATAGTCGATGCCCAGCAGCTCGGACATCTGACCGATCAACTCGTCCTGCACACGCTGCGGCGAGAACTCGTCCTGCACACGCTGCGGCGAGAACTCGTCGGCCTGGGCGTCGAACTGCGACAGCACTTCCAGAAAGAAGCTGTCGAAGTCCAGCGGCAGGGAGCGGCCCTTGGCATAGTGCTCCCATGTGCGCTCGCTGGCTTTGCGCATGACCGATAGCCGCTCGACCTGGTGGCGACCGAGGCCACCATAGAGCACGGTCGGGATCGCGGGCAGCAGGTAGCGCACTGCATCGGCCATGCGGCTGATGTGCGACTGCTGCACGGGGAAACCGTCGGCGGCCAGGCTGCGGGCCAGCTCGGACTGGCTCAGGGTGGTGTTGCTTTCCGCTTCATAGAACTCGCGGGCTTTCTCGATGCCCAGGGCGCGCTCGATAAACGTGAGGCCGCCGCGTAGTTCGTTCTCGGCGAGGTGCCCGGTCAGCGCGACGATCTCTCCGCGCGCTGGCCACGGCCGGAACAGGCACGATATGCGGAAAAAGCGTTCGTCCTTGGTCTCCGCCCAGAGTTCACGCAGGATCGCCAGCCTGGTGTTGCCGCCGTTGCGGATGATGTAGTGCGCCTCGCCAGGACGGCGTGTGATGGCGGGCGCAGCATCCAGGCCACGCTCGCGGATGGAAGCCTTGATTTCATCGTAGGCCGAGTTGCGCTTTTTGCGCGGGTCGTGGTCGTAGGGCCGCAACTGATCCAGTGTCACGACCATCGGTGTGTCGGCGATCGGGTCGCTCAAGGTCGTGGCCGATGGCCCACTTCGCTCGAACCCGGCGGCAAGCAGCTTGCCGGCCATGTCGTGGGAGGTCATCTCAGCCATGGCCGCATCCCTCAGCGTTGGCAGGCCGGGCCATGCGCGCCTCGCGCTCGGCGCGGCGGATCTGCGCACGGGCGTTGAGGTCGGCCCGGTAGTCGCTCGCTGTCGAACTGGTATAGATGGCGGCGCAGCCGGCCTTGGTGAACTTGAGGTGTCCGCCCCGTGTGCGCTTCACGTGCCAGCCTTCGCTCACCGCGAACTCGATCAGGGCGCGCAGCCGCTTGTGGCCACGGGACAGCTCATGTGCGTTCGCCATGGGGCCTCCCGGTTTCAATAGAACGGGAAGGACGGCCGGACACGAGGGCAAATCTGTCTTGCCACTGTGGGAACAGTTCGCCGGCGAGCGCGCGCATGGTGTCCAGCGCGGCGGGCGCGACTCTGCCCGGTGGCTGGCGATGTTCAATGCGATGCACCGGCAGGCCGCGGGTTGCGGCGCGCGGATAGGACTCGATGGCCGGCACGTCGGTGCCCAGCACGCGGATGCCCGTGTGATCCTGAAACAAGTCGTGCAGCGCCTGCTGGATCAGCCGAGCGTTGGCAGACACGGGGTGAACACGATTGATGAGCAGCAGATGCAGCGGCGGGGGCGCGATGTCCTCCAGCAACTGCATGGTACCGCGCCGCAGCTCACGGGCCGCGAGGATTTCCGGGGTCACGGGCGACAGCGCCAGGCTGGAGGCGAGCACCGCCATCTCCAACAGCACCGAGCGTGCACCCTGGGTGTCGATCAGCACCAGGTCCAGGCCCGCGACGACGGTATGGGACACGAACTGGTCGAGGTCGCGCTCGTTGAAGGCGAGCTGCTCGTAGATACCGCCCGGCGCGCGGTGAGCCAGTTCGTAATAGGAAGACAGCGTGGCCCGCACGTCGAGATCGAGCATCAGCACACGCAATCCGGCGTCGGCGGCGAGGCCACCGAGATTGGCTGCCGAGGTGGTCTTGCCCACGCCGCCTTTGGTGGATATCACGGAGATTACCAGCATGACGTGCTCCTCATCGTTGCAACTAGAGAACAGTCAAGCACGTTCATTAAGGCGGTCGGCAATCCACTGGTCGATCTCGGCGGAGTCCCAGCCCACAGCCCGGATCCCAAGACGCAAAGCTTTGGGAAACTTGCCGTCCTTCATCAGGTTGTAGATGTGAACTGTACCGATCGGTATGGGATGCTAGCTCCAGCAACGGCGGAATGTTAACGGCTCGATCAGTAGGAGGTGTATCCAGATGACGCCATTTGCTCAGGGCATGCCAGGGCGATATTTTGGCCCAGAACCTGGTTCAAAATCGCACACGGTTCTCCAGGCAGCTCGAAAAGTCTTTCTCACGCATGGGTTCAGTGCTACCACTGACATGATTCAGCAGATGGCCGGTGTCTCGAAATCCACGGTCTATGCGCATTATGCCAATAAAGAGACGCTGTTTTCGGCCGTCATTGAGGCCGAATGCCAGAGCTTCTCGGACAAAGTGAGCGCGATCCGCTTCCAGTCCGGCAAGCTCAAAGATACGCTTGCAGCGCTGGGATCCGCCTACCTCGATATCGTGCTAACGCCAGAGAAACTGGCTCTGTACAGGATTGTGATCGCGGAGGCTCCGCGCTTCCCTCGATTGGCCCATAAGTTCTACGAGGCTGGACCGAATGCGGTCGTGTCCATTGTTGCTCGGTATCTCGATATCGCCGTAACGTCTAGAGAGCTGGAGCTTGGGGCACTTAAAACTGAGGAGTTGGCGCTGGTTTTCATCAGTTCTATCCGTAGCGAACCGCACCTTTTTAACCTGACCCATCCGGACAAGTCGCTATCACCTCAAAAAACGACCGCATGGGTCGAGATGGTGGTGAACAGCTTTATCCACTCATATTTGAGGAAGGACCGATAGCGTCGCGCCGAGGTGTCTCAGATTTTCAATCCCAGCACTCTTAATGTGGGCCCTGGCTAGAACCGATGTGCATTTATCGAGACAATTCTGAAAGTGGTCATGCAACGCACCGATGTCGCCTCCACAATCGTTGATCAGATTCTGATGCGTGCCGCCCGTCACATGGGAAGCGGTCGTGTCTCACTAATGCCGGAGATACCGGTCGAGGCAGCACGTAATACGGAGATAGCCGAACTGATACAGCGGGACGACAAAGAAACACGCGAGACCTTATACGGGGTATTTCGATGGCGCTACTCCACGAATCGAGGCCCGGGTAGAGTTGCTCGGCGCTCTACTGGAGGGGGGCTGTCCATCCGCGCGCTGCTCGACCCGAAGCGGGCCGCCACGCTCGACCAGGAAACTATTGCGCAGCCTAATTCGTTACGCGCTAACTGGCTGATCGCTTCAAGTACTCCGGCGTACCTAGATAGAGATACGCTGTACCGTCGTATTGTAAACCTCACCCTTTCCGGTCAGCGTCTACATGCCTGATAATTCAACGCCACATACCCGCACTTGATGATCAACGATCCCTACGCCTTCACTCGCATAAGAGCTCAACGCGGCAACAGTCCTACTAACGTTTGTGCCAGGCATCGTTTGAGATCCGCAGTCGAAAGTTCCGCGAGACGCCCAACGCCGGCAACGTGGCGACTAAACGTAAAGCCGATCATTACCGCCAGGATGACATCGCTTTGCAGGGCGACGTCCTTGCCCTTCAGATAAGGTTCGTAAAGCGCCGCCCCGCCGTCACGCATAACGCCGTACAACTTCTTGGCTGCACCGATATCGGACGCTGTGCTCCTGAGCAAGGCCACAAGTGCATCCAAGCCCGTTCCGGCCTCGCCGCGGTCAGTGAATGCCGCAGCGATCCTTTCCGCGAGGCTTCCCTTGCCCTCTTGGATGATGACACTTTCCCAGTCGCGCGTCCCAGGCACCGTCGCAAGGAACAGCGCCTCCTTGGAGCCAAAATGGCGCTGCACCAACCCATGCGTAACCCCAGCCCGGCGGGCGATCTCACGCATCGTCGCCCGGGTGTAGCCACACTCGGAAAAAACGTCTAACGCCGCCTGCTGGATAGCGGCACGACGCATGTCAGGATCCCGCGTACGCCGTGGCTTGGGCTTTCTATCGCTCGCAAGGATTGCCGTTTTAGGCGTTGAAGCCTTTGGTCTACTCGTCGAGGACGCGTTCCTGGCCTGCCTCATGTGAAGTGCGCATTCCGAGTTTCCACTTCTATCTCCAGGCATTCAAGTTAGTAACTTCGTTCCACAGCGTAGGCAGCTAAAGCCCGCAGGGCTGCTACCGAGTCGGTTGTCGCAACTCCCCCCAGCATTGAAACGGCGATCCGGGCGTGCTCGTGCGCTCGGCGCCGACTGTAGTCGACAGCACCGGTGGACTGTATGGCCTCCATCACCACGTCCATCGCGTCCATGCCACCGTTCTGCACGATCTCCCGCAGTCGATTGCGCTGCGCGCCTTGGCTGAAGTTCATAGCGTGGATCAGCGGTAGCGTCACCTTGCCCTCGGCCAAGTCGTCGCCGAGATTCTTGCCCAATTGCTCGGCATCTGCCGTATAGTCAAGTACATCGTCTGTAATCTGGAAAGCATAGCCCAGATGCTCCCCGAATACCTCCATCCGACGTTGTAGCTCCCTATCGGCCCCCGCCAGGATCGCACCTGCCGTAGTACTTGCGGCGAACAGTACAGCCGTCTTGTGTTTGATCACCTGCATGTAGGCTGCCTCATCCACATCTGGATTGTGAACGTGTAGCAGCTGGAGGATTTCGCCTTCGGCGAGTTGGTTCGTCGTCTTTCCAATGATCTGCATGATCTGCATGCTGCCCAGTTCCACCATCAACTGGAAACTGCGCGAATAGAGAAAGTCCCCGACCAGCACTGCAGGCAGGCTGCCCCAGATGGCATTGGCGGTGCTGCGGCCTCTGCGCATGGATGATTCGTCAACGACATCGTCATGCAGCAAGGTCGAGGTATGAATGAACTCGATGATAGTAGCGAGCTTATGCAGTCCCTGGCCATGGCCACCACATGCCCGCCCGGCCAATATTACGAGCATGGGACGTAATCGCTTCCCCCCCGCCGCGATGAGGTGCTCGACGACCTCCACGATCAAGTCCACGCGCGAATGCAGGCGTCCTCGAATCAAGGCGTCTACCTGCCCCATGTCGGACGCCACCAGGCGCTGGATGTCCGCTAGCTGTAGGGATACGGCGGCTAATTGGTGCGTCATTAAGTGTGCCCATCCATGTAAAGGGGTGGGCGGTCGAGACATTTAATTGCCATGGCGCCTCACCCAAATTAGTATCCAGCCGTATACTAACTTAAGTTGCGGAGTTTCCGGCACATGTACGTCTCCATCCTAAGCTTGCGTGCATGCAGCTGTCGAGCTGGTATGAGTGTCCACACACGGCCGTCAGGAGCGGAGCCTTTCCGTCAATGACAGGCCCGAGCCATAAGGAATTTTTGGAACGTCATATGTACACAGACGAACAAGTTTGGTCACATCCTGGCGTACTTCGCGGCGCAAACTTGAAGAGCTACGAGTCGTCAACATGACAACAGTCCGAAACACCGGTAAGGAAGAGCACGAGGACATCTTGTCCATGACTAGACAGGTGCATTTCTCGTTGCTCCGCACGCAGGACGAGGTACTGGCGCCGCTCGGACTGACCGCGGGTCAGTGGATGCCGCTGGTATTGGTGTCCGCCGGCATGGCGAGCACCCCCGCCGAGTTGGCCTCATTAAGCGACATTGACGCTGGTTCCATGACTCGCACACTGGACCGTCTGGAGTCCAAGTCTCTTGTGTGCAGAGTGAGGAGCATAGAAGACAGACGCGTGGTCAACATAACATTGACGGTAAAAGGCGTGGCAGTTGCACATAGAGTCCCGCATGCCGTCGGACGCGTGCTTAGCAAGCACCTGCAAGGGTTTAGCCAAGACGAATCCACCCTACTTTGCCGATACCTTACGCGCATGATTGTCAACGGCCGTGACGACCGACAACTAACCAATCGCTAGCCATCGGCGGGAATCGTACCAGGCCAATCGTCCCGCCGCGCCGCGGCTCGAACGACACGTCACCCACAGCATGGAGCGGCTGCGGTACCGCTTTCGATGTGCTGTGCGGACAGATGTCAGCCAATGATCGCAAGTTAATTTACCGGCATAGGCGCGTCGGCCTGCTACTGCACGCGCGCGACGCATGAATTGTTATTTGACGTAGCCCTGTAGCCGTCTCCGTCAAAGGGCAGGCTCGAGGACTCCATCGTGTGGGCACAAGCGTCGCACACCGGCGCACCGCCTTGATAGAACATGACGTGCACGCTGCCGGTTGTTCCTCTACAGCAATCCAGTGGTGCACCACCGTCCAGACCGGACAGACTTCAGAAATTTCGTCGTGTTACTCCTAAGAGTAACCAAGAGCCGCATTCAAGAACGCTTATGCTCAACATCAAATATCAACGCTACCCCATCTGCGACTCTCGAACCTAGACTGCTAGCACGTCATCTACAGCATAAGGAGAAGCACTCATGATTCAGCAACGCCCTCTTCGGCCTGAGGCCTGGACTGCCGCCCAAACCCGCCAGGAGCAATCGTGGCTACTGCGCGTAGCACCGCAGCATGTTGAATCGATCAATAAGGCGCTGCGGCACGCCAAATCGCATGGCAAGCCTTTACTTGAATGGTGCCAGGAAGATTTCCCGCTCGACGCCGCTACCCGGGACTTCCTGCAGCATGATCGCCGCGCCGAACGCGCCAAAGCCGCAAACCGCCATGACGAGTGTCATGGGCCAGGGCGTACCGTCGGCCAGCAGACCGAGCACCGCACTGGCGCTCGCTCCCCCGCCGAACTGCATGGCCCCACCCAAGGCGGAGGCGGAACCTGCGCGATGCGGAAATGCCGACATGGCCACCGCAATCGAGTTTCCTGTGACGAAGCCGACCATCGAGAAAAAGATGACGTTCGGCACTACCAGACCGAACAGTCCGCCATAGCCGGTCCACCCGGCTACGGCTTGTACAACGCCGGCGGCGGCAGCGATGCTGGTTCCCCACAACAACAGCCGTTCGGGGCCCAGGCGCACGACCAGCCTGCGGTTCACCGCGAACATTGCCATCATGCCCACGACGTTCAAACCATAAAGAAACCCGTACATCGAAGGGGGAACGCCATAATGCGTGACGTAGGAGAAAGGGCTGCCCGCTGCGAATGCGTAGATGCCGCCATAGAAGAAGGCACTGACGAGCGTGGCGCCGAGAACGCGCCGCGTGCGCAGCATCTGCGCATAACCAAGAACGACTTGCGACAGTTTCAGCGAGACGCGGCGGGCCTGGGGCAGTGTCTCGTCCATCAAGAGCATTCCAACCATCGCGACCGCGCCAAACGCGACTTGCCCCCAGAAGATGGCCCGCCATCCAAACCAGAGAAGCCCGCCTCCAGCGAGCGGCAGCAACAGCGGGGCAAAACTGGCGGCCAACAACAACAGGGACAGGATGTCTGCGGATCGATGGTGCCCATAGACATCGCGCACTACCGCGCGGGCCAGCACGGGACCAGCGCAGGCGCCGAATGCCTGAAGCAAACGCCAGGCAATCACTTCGTGGATGCTGCTGGATAGAATGCAGCCCAAACTCGCCACGATATAGACGGAGATTGCTACCAGCAGCGGGATGCGTCTTCCGAAACTGTCGCCTACCGGCCCCCAGAATAGCTGCCCAATGCCAAAGCCCACCAGGAACGACGATAGCGTCCACTGTGCCTCGGCGGGGGAGGCATGCAGCGCAGCCGCCATGGACGGCAGGCCTGGCAGGTAGAGTTCGACGGAAGCGTTACCGAACGCCAACAGCAGGCTGAGTGTAGCGAGCAGGCGCACCGCAGCGGCACCGCTCGGCAATCCGACCGATACGGCGTTGTTTGTCATCGGGCAGGCCCCTGTTCCCAGCATCGCCGACCAATGGCCCGGCATTGCGCTGGCTGTAAAAAGCCAGGGTGGAGCATCCACCGCTGGTCACGCTGGCCAGTCATGAAAGCGCTAACCATCGGGAGCAAAAGCGTGGCGGGAGGCAGGGAACAGACGCTTGCGAGCATCTCCACGCCAGCGAAACCGCCGCGCGGATCGAGCGCCATCGAGGCGCAAGACACCCCGACGTTGTTGCTGTAAGCCGTCGACTTGCGCATGGACGGCCAGCGCTTTGGCACAGCCCGCATATGCGAGCGCGCACGTTCAGCTTGGGACATGAAGGACTCCCCCACATTGATCCTGATAGGCGAGCCAGCATAAGCCCCAGAAAAACTGGCGTCGTGCAGGATTGGAGGAGTTATGTGTACGATCGGCCACTTTGTGGCCATGCCATTGCATCGAGATCGGGTGCAGCACGACATGACAAGGCTGCACGCTCCTGATTACTCGGTGGAAGTTAACCCTCAGGCTGCGCGATCCACCACTTCAAATACTTCCTTCTTCCGAAATCTTGCGCCGGAAAACCGCGGGCGTTATCCCGAAACGGCTCTTGAATTGTCGATGGAAGTGACTGATATTTGAAAACCCGCAGTCCAGGGCAATATCGATTACAGGGGCTTCCGTGGTTGCCAACGCGATCGCCGCTTTCTGGACACGACGGCCATTGCAATATCCCACAAGGCTTTTTCCGGTATGGCCGCGAAATTCGCGGGTCAACAAACTTCTTGAGATCGCGAACTGATCGGAAATTCTTTCTATCGTAATGTGTTCCGTGAGATTTCCTTCGATCCAGGACATGATTTCCTTGATCTTGGCTTTATGGCGAAGGAGGGTATGTCCCCATGCGGTGTTCTGCTTCTTGGCGTGCAGAGTCAGCAGTAATCCCAGAGCCCCCCATTGTAAGCGCTGCGCCCAAATATCGTCCATACCAAATCCGTCGGAGATTGAATCAGCCAAATGTCTCATCCAGGACTCTTGACCATCGTGGTCTGTGGCGGTCACGCCGGCCGCGGCGAGGCCGTCGAGCATGGAAATATGCAGCGGCGGAAGATATCGAGGCAAATCTTTCGGCGGGAAGCACACGACCTTCATATGAGCGATTTCGCCCGTTTCAACGGCAAAGCGATGAAGCGTGCCTGGTGGGATGAGGATCGTTCTCAACCCGGCGAATGGAACTTCGGCCCCCTGTGTCTGCACCCACCCGTACTCGCCGCCACATAGCACAAGCTGGAACATGACATGGTCATGCCAGACTGAAGGCTCGGCTATTGCAGCGCTAAAACTCCAAAGCATGCTTTACTCCACCGTATATCGTGAGCAGTTCGATTCCCCATCATACGATGGGAAATAAGTGCCCCCTCCTGCCTTCTCCAGGCTCTCTGGCGATCCGTGTGAAATCACCTGATCATGCCGCAGTCAGCGCCAGCCACGGATTGCGCGGCAAATGCTCGAGCCTGGCGCACGGCAGGTAGGCCATGGCGATCATGGCTCTCATGGGTGGCATAGCCTTTGGGTCTGGCCTTGGCCTCCTGGATCTGGACGTTCATGGCTTCGACAAAGCCGTTGCTCAGACCCGCTGCGGAAGTATTCGACAATCCCGGCCCTGTGCTCGCCAAGCCGCTCTTCCAATAAGTTTTGGCATCGATCAGAACGCAAGAGCCCGCTGGGCCAGACGATCGAGCGCCGCCAGACGCTGTGACTCAGGTTCGAGAAGGTATGTACTGAGGGCGGGCTCACTACCCGCCAAGGGGCGTACCAGGATGTTCGGCGTGTGCATCCACGCCATACGTGAGTGCACCCCGACGCCAATCCCGTACCCACTTGAAATCAGCATCGCCATCAGCTCGTAGGAACACACCGCGACCCCACCAGGGCGCGAGGTGAACAGTGCGTCGACGATGCTGCTGACCGGCTCGCACGCCGGCGATTGCCATCGAATGAGCGGATAGCGCGCGGCTTCCTCCGGCGGCACGGCATCGAAAAGCCGAAGAGGAGATTGCGCTGGCATGGCAACAGCCAGTTGTTCCTGCCAAAGAACGCGGGCGCGCAAGGGTGATCCCGCGAAGTTGGTGAGCGCAAAGCCGCCATCGTATCGGCCGTCCAGTAAGCCACGATACTGCTCTGCCAGCGCGACCTCGTGCAACCGAACGGGGGGCTGCGGTTCCTCCGCGCGCTGGTGTACCAGCAGCGACGCTAGTCGGGGCGATAGCGTACCGAAGGACACGGCGATTCTGAGCGGCGACGGATTGGTACACGCACGCATGGCGGCCTTTCCCCAATCTTCACGGTGTGCGAACGGCCCGTTGGAAGATCACTGATAAGTTAAATTTAACGTGGTTTAGTTTATGCTAATAGTCGACGCTTTTTCTGATGCAGAAGCGTGCGGTTAAAAAGGGGCGACCCCGAGGCAGTAAAACCTTCGAAGGCGGTCCGGCCCAAGCCTTCGGCGCCGCTGTTCGCGCAGCGCGAATGCAGCGGGGTTTGGCCCAGGAAACGTTGGCGTATCTCGCAGGCATTGAACGCTCCCATATGGGAAAAATCGAACGGGGCGGACACCTGCCCACCCTGGTGCTCATCCTGAGAATCGCCAAGGCCTTGGAATGTTCAGCCGCAGAACTGATCGCGGCCACCGAAGCCAACTTACCGAAAGATTAGCGGCCTGACGCTTTTCCATAAAGAGTTCATATGGACAGCTCGGCGCTCTCCATAACGCGGGCAATGAACCCACCCAGTTGCGGTGGCGGATCAATCTCGGGTGTCAACAGATACGTCGTCAGTGTAGCTCCGGTAATGTCCAGTGCACGTGCAACGACCTCGGGGTGCCGGCGAATCGCGACATGCCCGGTCGTGGAGAATCCCAGACCATAACCGGCGGCTACGAGTGTGAGCATCATGTCGACCGACGTGGCGTATTCAACGACAAGCGGTTCCCGGTCTGCGTTGCGCAGGATACGTTTGAGCTGATGGTTGCATCCTGCGCATATCTCGGGATGGCACATCACAATCGGATAACGCAATACTTCGTTCAGGGGTATCTCTTTGTATGTCAGTAATGGGTGGCGTGTCGACACCGTGACAACCAATGGGTCAAACCAGATCGGTTGCGCGATGATGGCATCGCCTACGTCGGCGGAACCGGAAAAACCGGCGTCGAAGGTCCCGTCGCGCAGCCCACGCAGTTGAACCGACAGCGGCACTTCGCTGAGCCGCACGTCGATATCTGGGTCTTCCTCGCGGCAGCGGGCTAGAATCCTAGCCAGACGGGGCTGGGCCACGCCGTCGGAGACGGCGATCCGTAAAGTGCTTCGGTAGCCCGACGCGGCCGCCTTCACACTTTGCTTGGCGTGGTTCAGTGCCATGAACACATGGCGTACTTCGTCAAGAAATACTCGTCCAGGGTGCGTCAGCTGTGTGCCGCGCCGGTCACGCCTGAACAAGACGATCCCTAACTCCTCTTCAAGTTCCTTGATCGTTCGGGATAATGGCGAGGGCTCGATGTGTAGTCGCTCTGCAGCGCGAGAGAAGTGCAATTCCTCGGCGACGGCCATAAAGCTCCGAAGGTGCCGCAGATCCATGAGGTCTCCCCATTTCAATTGCATATGACATTCAATGGACCTGGCAAGCGCCAGGCAAATATCACGATATTTTTATACCCGATGTATCTTCAAACCTTGTGAATGTAATGAAGTCTCCAACCGTTGATTGTCGTTAGTATAGGAAGAAATCACGCGAATGATGCTCCCCAAAGTCAATGCTCGCGCGGGTCTTCTGGTATGTATTACGAGTACGTGACTAATATTTGGGATAATTCGAGCCAATTGCTGTGGCAAATGCTCTATTTGGTGCTTTAAGGGCCAAATTATTCTGAATTAATACCATCGTAATGACACGAAAGTTTGAGAATATTTTCAGGTTCAAAATCATTCGACCTAGAGTTGAGCATAAGGCGTTGTATCCCCGGATCAACGCGGCGTGATACTTGAAGAGACCAGGGGCTTCTCGTTAATCAAGATCATGGTCGTCGTGGTGATCATGAGCATCCTCGTAGCGTTGATCGCACCCAATCTGACGGATCGTCCCGACCAAGCTCGCGCGACCGCTGGGCGCCACCATGCAAGCGCTCAAACTCTGCTGGCTCGACAACGGCCTGCCCGACGGCATCAGCGAACTGGGCCGACTAACACTAGGTTTTGCCAACGTCAACCTGCAAGCCAGTGAGCGGATCGATGCCAATAACGCCGGGACGCTGAAGGCATACCAATTCTAGGGCGACTATGTGACCGGAGAGGGCTGCCGCTACAGTGGCGGCAGTCTGCATGCCGTCATCCCGCTACGGACGGGCGAAGCCGGTTCGACAACCTTACCGATACGACTCAGGACCACTACGTCACATGTCCACTCCTGTTTTCAGAAGGCCAATCGTCCTTGCCAAGGAACAATGTTGGGCAAGCCATGTTTACAGCCAAACGCTCGGGCGAGCTCAACGCAGGCACGCAATCCGGGTACGCAAAGTCTATGACTACCAACTCCGCGTGCCGTGAAAGGGTTGCAAGATGCGTGACCGCTACGTCGAGATCGAACAACAGGATTTCGATCGTAATCTGGTATCGACGTTCGAGTTCCTTTAGCCGATAGCCCGCGGCCCCAATTGCGAGCGACCGAGTGAAACGCGAATGTGAGTCCGAAATCGGGATTGTTGGAAGAATGGCAATTAGAGTTACGTCGAGCGTGCGCGCATAATGTGCACCGAACACCTCCGCTGAGCTACTTCCAGATGGCGGAAGCACCGCGATAAGGGCGTCGCGGTGCCAATTGCGTTGCCGCTTTGTTCTTTCGCGCTTTGAAGCGCCACGTACATCTATGGGAGCCGTATTCGCATTCCGTCGCATGGCTATCTCGAACCGGTCAACGAGACACAAATAGGGGCAACGGCACCTCGGCCAGCAACGTGCGACTCACCCCTCCCAGGATGGCTTCACTGATTCGGAGGCGGCTATAAGCACCAAAAACAATCAGGTCCGAATTTACCTCGGCGGCGTGGCTGACGAGCACCTCGGCTGTCGGCTTACCGTCCGACCTGATGCGTTGGACATCTACGCGCACACCGTGACGGGCCAAATAGAGGGCCATATCGGCGCCGGGCTCCGGTTCATGCTCTTCGGCCTCGTGTTCTGGATCGATACTGAGTAAGTTGACCGATTCTGCGGCGATTAACAATGGGAGCGCATCGGCGACCGCCCGACGAGCCTGGCGGCTGGCATTCCACCCCACCGTAATACGACGGGCGACGGGACGTGTGCCCCAACTGCGGGGAACGATGAGAATGGGGTTGCCCGTCCGTTGCAACACACTGGCCGATGACCAGGGGAAGGGAACACCAGGGGCGTCTGGATGACTGACCACCAACAGGTCACAGTAGAGCGAGCGCAAACCTGTCTCCACATCCAGGTCGCCGTAAGGAATCACGCGAAGCTCGGCGGTAATGCCGTACCGATTGGCGACCGTGGCGAGGTATTGCCCGGCGCGAATCAGGTGCGTATGCATGAGGGCCTGTCGTTGTTGAATGACCTCGGCAATAGCCTCGCCTCGGGCAAATCCGTCCGCGACAAGGGCACCGGTGTATCTGGTAGTGGTGATGGCGATCAGGTGAGAATTCTGTGATCCCGCCAGTCGAGCGGCCGTATCCAGGATGCGTCGTCCCGCTTCACTCTCGTCGAAAAATACCGCGATATCCTTAAGCGTATGCATCATGTCTCCTCCTGACTCGCTGATTAATGAATTGGTCGCTAGCTTGAAGAAGGTCGCAAGAATGCATTGCCAATTTCCAGAGCGACGCCCGGCAATCTAATTCACTTCTGCCTTCGATCCGGTCACTACGGTGCTACCCATGCTTTCTGGGGTATCGCCGAGTTGTTGTGAATCCCAGCTACCGCCTACCGCCCTGAATAAGCGCACAAGCGAGATCTGGTACTGCGTAGATACATCACTCAAACTAATCCGATCGAAGAAATTGCTTCGTTGACTGTCCAAGAAGCGCATGTATCCATCCAGGCCTTGGATGTACCGCGCTTCAGCCAGACGCAGGCCGGTCGTACTCGCCTCGGCGAGCCGGGTACGGGCTTGCCATTCGCGGTCGAGGGTCCGGCGCGCATCCAGGGCGTCCGAGACCTCGCGGAATGCCTGCTGAATGGCCTTCTCGTAATCTGAGATAGCAGCATCCCGTCTCACCTTGGCCAAATCCAGATTGGCGACATTGACTCCCCCACGGAAAATGGGCAGGTTGATCTGCGGAAGGAACGACCAAGCCCGGCTGCCGGAATCAAAAAGTCCCGATAACTCGCTACTGGCGGTGCCGAATGCACCGGTCAACGTGATGGATGGAAAGAACGCGGCACGGGCAGCGCCAATATCGGCGTTTCGCGCCATCAGGCGGTATTCCGCAGCGCGAATATCAGGACGACGCGTCAGCAGATCCGATGTCAGGCCAGCCTCGACGACACTGGACACGATCTGGCCGGTGGCAACCGTGCGCACCAAGCTGTTGCGGTCGGCGCCATTGCCGACCAGCAGCGCCAGCGCGTTGCGCGCTTGCTGATACTCCCGTTCAGTGCGTTCAAGGTCCGCCCTTGCGGCCTCGGTGAGCGCTAAAGCATCCTGGTAGTCCAGGGTGGAGGCGACCCCGCTATCATGTCGACTACGGATGAGCTCCAGCGAAGCCAAACGCGTGGTGAGGGTTTCCTGTGTCAACTGAAGCCGCCTCAGAGCCCCATCGGCGGCTATGTACGCTTCCAGCACCTCGCCGATAAGGCTGATTTGGACCGTCCGAGCGGCCTCTTCCGTCGCGAGATACTCTCGCAACGCCGCTTCAGAGAGACTGCGGACCCGTCCGAACAGGTCTATCTCGTAGGCGTTCAAACCTACACCGACTTGATAGCTGCTTTGCACGCCCGATTGTCCGTCTGGGTTGAGATCTGCCGGGCCACGCTGGCGCTCTCCCTCAGCGTAAATGCCGACGTCCGGCAGTCGGGCTGCGCGGGTGATCCGGTACTGGGCGCGGGCGGCCTCAATGCTGAGCACAGCTTTGCGCAAATCCCGGTTATTTTCTAGTGCCGCCTGCACGAGACCGCGCGCTTCATCATTCACGACGAACGACCGCCACCCCAGCTCAGCAAAGTCAGAGGTGTTGGCTGTGGTCTGTGCGCCCGTCGGCCACACGGCGGGGATAGGAGCAACCGGGCGTTGGTGCTCCGGCGCTAGCGAACATGCGGAGAGCATTCCGAGCGCCAGCACGCCTAGGAGCAAATACTGCGCTTTCATCGTTTTTCTACCTCTGATCATTTCTCGGCAGCCCGTTCCTGTGGGACCGCATCGGCGTCGTGCGGACGTCGACTCAGGCGCGCGACCTGCTTCATCACCCAGACATAAAAGACCGGCACGAAGATCACGCCCAAAGTGGTCGCCGCCAACATCCCTCCGATGACGCCCGTGCCCAGCGCGCGCTGGCTGGCTGCGCCCGCACCCGCAGCGATGGCCAACGGCACGACACCGAGAATGAATGCCAGAGAGGTCATCAGGATCGGGCGAAAGCGCATTTTCGCCGCCGTCACTGCGGCCTCCATGGCGGTGTGTCCCTCGCTGCGCAGATCCTTTGCGAACTCGACGATCAGGATCGCGTTCTTAGCAGCCAGACCGATAACGGTGATCAGACCCACCTTGAAGTAGACGTCGTTGGGCATGCCGACGACGGTGACGGCGAGCACGGCACCGATAGCGCCGATTGGAACGATCAACATCACGGACAGCGGGATCGACCAGCTCTCATACAACGCCACCAGCAGGAGGAATACCACCAAGATGGCTAGTGCAAACAGGCCAAGCGCCTGGGAACCCGCGACCTTCTCCTGGAACGATAGGCCAGTCCATTCGTAGCCGATCCCAGTTGGTAACGTAGCGGCGATGGGAATCACCCAAGGCAGCCAACCCATTGATTAATAAAGATTTTTTCTGGTTATTAAAACCAGAAGTGGCCTCTGAATATACCACATCACCCCTCTTGGCGAAAGGCATAAATCCACCGCCTTCTGCTGGCAGCTACCGACAGCCACTGCGATCAGGAAGGGAGCGCTTTTGCGATCTGCAGTGCCCTGCGCTCGAACCGTTCGGAAACAGGGTTCGCTTGCCCCTGGGGCCTATGCAGGTGCGCCACGATTTCGTAGGGGCCGTCGTCCAGTGGTCGCATGCTGACTCCCCATCCAGGGGCGTGCTTGATACGCGATTGTGCGGATACCCCGACACCGTAGCCGGCAGAAACCCATAGCGCCATCATCTCGAAGGAAGTCACGTACTGAAGGTTCTGCGGGTCAGCAGGCAGACGCGCGAGCAGCCGACGATCCAGCGAAGAACAGGTCTCAGCCTCCCAGCGAAAGATCGGATAGTTCTGGAGGTCGGCGATGGTGAGCGATGCCTGCTCAAGCAAGGGAAGCCTCAGCGGTATCGCAACGGCCATGTGCTCAATCCACAAGGGCTGGGTTTGGATGGCCGGATCGCTCGACCCTTGAAGCGACAGCCCTACGTCATAGCGGCCTTCACGGAGTCCATCAAGCAACTCGTCACCAGCAACCTCAAAGAACGCGATGCTGACCTCGGGTTCTTCGGCACGTTGCAGCGCGAGTAGCACCGAAAGCTGCGATGACGATACGCCTGGCGCTATCGCAAGCCTGAGGTGGGCGGGTTGGCTGGTGAGGTTGTCCATGGAGAACCCACAGAAGCGACGAAGCGGGTCAAGGGAAAACCAGCATCATAGTAAAGAGAGAACTTTAACGTCTATATGTTTAACGTGGTTAATTTAAGAGGTTTGTTTGACGCTTCTGTCGATGCAGAAGCTTACTATTCAGCCAGGTCGTCCACCTGGCACACCCACCTATGAATCCGAACCAGCATTAGCTTTCGGGCGGGCCGTGCGTGCCGCTCGCGTCGCGCAAGGCGTCGCTCAAGACGACTTTGCATTTCAGGCTGGAATATCGCGTTCGCACATGGGCAAGATCGAGCGCGGGGAGCATGTGCCTACGCTTCCCCTGATACTGAAAATTGCTACCGCGCTCGGGATCAGCGCCAGCGAGTTGATGGCGGCGACTGAAAAAAACCTCAACTCTGGCAGTGAGCTGCAAGGCTCGCCATAAGCGGCCGCGAACTTCAGTTACGGCCCTTGCCGCCGCATCAATCGCCCGAGTGCTCGCGCAGGCGCGCGATGAATCGCTCCACCGACACCGGCGAGTCCTCGCCGGCGGGCCGTAGCAAGTAGGTCGTGATGACTGCGGAATCCATGGCCAGAGGGCGGATCACCACGTCGGGGCGCAGGCTCGCCGCGATCCTGGTTTCGGTGATGAAGCCTACCCCGTAGCCGGCACCGACCAGGGTGAGCATCATGTCCAATGACGACACGTGCTCGGCGACGTCGGGTGGACGCTCCAAAGGCCGCAGCAGCCGCGCCAGTTCACGATAGTAGCCTTCGCATACCTGCGGATCGCATAAGACCAGTGGGTAGATCGCAAGCTGATGCAGCGGAACAGCCTTGTGTGAAAGCAAAGGATGCCGGGCGGGCACGGCAACCACCAGCGGATCGTGCCAGAGTGGCTCGGTAACGATGCCGTCGCCGACCTCCGCCGTGTGCGCAAACCCGATCGAGAAGTCGCCTGAGCGCAAACCACGCAACTGATCGGCTAACGGCACTTCCGACAGGCGAATCTCGATCTCCGGCTCTTCCTCGCGGCAGCGGGCCAGGAGGGCCGACAGCCTGGGATCGATTGCACCGTCGGATACGGCAATGCGAAGGCTTCCGCTCAGGCCCGCAGCGACCGCCTGTACGTTCTCCTGAGCCTGTTTGAGGACGGCGAACACTCTGCGCACATCTTGCAGGAACGTTGCTCCCGCCTCGGTCAGTACCGTGCCTCGGCGGTTGCGCTCGAAGAGCACCACACCCAGATCATCCTCAAGCTCTTTGATGGCGCGGGACAAGGGTGGCTGTTCGATATGCAGGCGCTCTGCGGCCCGTGTGAAGTGCAGCTCTTCTGCGAGAGCCACAAAGCAGCGAAGGTGTCGCAGTTCCATGGGTCGTGCTCCTGTTCCGTATCAGCGATCTATTCGCACCAGCTCTCGTCCGCAGTGACCTGCTGGATGCACGTCCAGTCCACGTCACTCCTGGCGCGCTGCGCTGGACTGAAGCGCCTGCCAGTCCACGCCGGATCACTCATTTGCGCCTCAAAAATGGTTATCATAATGCAGCTAACTAGTGAATCAACTTAGATTTATAGACGTCTTTCCACACAGACCATATACTTTCTGCAGAAATTTACACGAGCATTCGCTAACCCGAACGAGCCAGTCAGGATGCCCCACCAACAGCTTGCCAATCTCACCCAGCCACAGCGTGACCGCCTCGCGTTCGTGGAATTGCGTCTGCGCTTCATTGGGGAGATGCGCCGCCAGGACTTGGTCGCGCGTTTTGGTATCCAGTCCGCTGCCGCGTCCAGGGATCTGGCGCTGTACAAGGACTTGGCTCCGGGCAATATCGACTACGACGGCAAAGGCAAGTTCTACGTCCTGGGTTCGAGCTTCCAGCCGATCTTCGATTTCCCACCCGAGCGGGTGTTGTCGTGGCTGACCCAGGGGTTTGGCGACGGTGAACCGATGCACATCAAGGCGTGGGTGGCCAGCGAGAGCCCGTCCCGGCTCACTCACCCTGACCTGGCAATCTTGGCGAGCGTCACTCGGGCCATTCATTACGAGTGCCCGCTCGGCATCGAGTACCACTCCATCTCCAGCGGTCGCACCGCGCGGGAGATCGTCCCGTTCGCGCTGATCGACAACGGCCTGCGCTGGCACGTGCGCGCCTTCGACCGCAAATCGCAGGAGTTCCGCGATTTCGTCCTCACCCGGATCAAGCGCCCTGTGGTGCGCAAGGGGCAGCCCGTAGAGTCCCACGAGATGAGCGATCAAGACATCCAGTGGACCCGGATTGTCGAGCTGGAGCTGGTCCCTCATCCCGACCAGCCTCGGCCAGAAATCACCGAAATGGACTACGGCATGCAGGGTGGTGCGCTGCACATGAAGCTGCGCGCCGCCACGGCGGGCTACATCCTGCGCAAATGGAGTGTGGACTGTTCCCCCGACCATCGCCTGCGCGGCCCGGAGTACCGGCTTTGGTTGAAAGACCATCTGGCGATCTACGGCGTGCGCAATGCGGTGCTGGCGCCGGGGTATGCGCCGCCAAGCGCAGAAACGTCGATTGATGACTGAACGGAAGCGACCATGAAGCTGATCCAAAACACCGGAACACAGCGCGTCATCGACTTGATGAGGCCCAACCTCAAACACGGCAACCGACTCGACTGTGTAACGCCTTCGTTTTCTCTCTACGCCTTCGCAGAAATCCGGGAGGCGTTGTCCGCTCTGGATCGAGTCCAATTGATCGTGCCTCCCGATAATGAGGCGCTCGAACTCCTGGGCACGGAGGGCGACCGCGCTGCGCGCAATCGTCTGCAGGCACGTTGGCTGGCCAATCAGTGCGCGAAATGGATCAGTGGAAAAGTAGCGCTCCGGCGGGCATCGAGGTCGGTGCCACAGGGGGCTGCTGTCTTGCGCAGCCCGGATGGGACACCTGCACAAGTGGTTCTGGGCTCCTTTGCCTTCAACACATCTGGCCTTGGCCTGACGCCAGGCAATCCATTGAACCTGATTCAGGCGTCAGAAACGGCCGAGGAAGCCGCGCAGCTCGCCCAATGGTTCGATCACCAGTGGGCAGCCTTGCAAACTGCTGCTTCAACCGACCCCGAGGGTCAGGAAGAAGAGCACGAATCCGTTCTTGAGGCGTTGCGAGCCCTTGGCGAACACCGTGACCCGTTCACTATCTACACCTTGATGCTGCACCGCCTGTTTCAGGACAGCGGTGACGAGATGGACGAGGAGCGCATCGTCAAGTCTGCCACTGGCATCCGTAATACCGTGGTGTGGAAAAAGCTCTTTAAGTTTCAACGCGATGGTGTGGTGGGTGCCATCGACAAGCTGAACCGCTTTGGCGGCTGCATCATCGCCGACAGTGTAGGGCTGGGTAAAACCTTTGAAGCTCTGGCCATCATCAAGTATCACGAGCTGCGCAACGACCGCGTTCTGGTGCTGGCGCCCAAACGCCTGCGCGACAACTGGACGCTCTACAAGGCCAACGACAAGCGCAACATCCTTGCGGCTGATCGGTTCAACTACGACGTGCTCAACCACACCGATTTGTCGCGCGATGGCGGCCTGTCGGGTGACATCGACCTGTCTCATGTGAACTGGGGCAACTACGACCTGGTGGTGATCGACGAGTCGCACAATTTCCGCAACAAGGCCACGCACAAGGGCAAGGAATCGCGCTACGACCGCCTGATGCGACGCATCATCCGTGAAGGCGTCAAGACCCGCGTGCTGATGCTCTCGGCCACGCCGGTGAACAATCGCCTGGCCGACCTGCGCAACCAGATTGCCTTTGCCACCGAAGGCGATGACGCCGCCCTGATGGAGCATGGCATCGCCAGCATCGAGGCCACGACCCGCAAGGCGCAGGCGCAATTCAATCGCTGGCTGGCGCTGGACGAAGCTGAAAAGACCCCCAGTCAGTTGGTAGAAATGCTGGGGTTCGACTACTTCACCCTGTTGGACCATCTCACCATTGCCCGCTCCAGGCGGCATGTTGAGAAGTATTACGGTACCAGCGAGACCGGCCGCTTCCCTGACAGACTGCCGCCCATCAACATCAAGGCCGACGTGGACCTTGCGGGCGAATTCCGTGCCATCCGCGACATCAACCAGGAAATCCGTCGGCTCACGCTCGCCAGCTACGCGCCGCTGCGCTATGTGCTGCCCCACAAGCAGGCGGCCTACGACGCCAAATACAGCACCCAGGTGCGTGGCGGCGAAGGTTTCTTCCGCCAGGCGGATCGTGAGGAAAGCCTGATCCACCTGCTGCGCGTGAACGTGCTCAAACGCATGGAAAGCTGTGTATCGGCCTTCACCCTGACCGTGCAGCGCCAACTCAAGGATGTAGAGAACACACTGGCACGCATCGAATCCCATGCCGAAGCACTGGAGGAAATCGACATTGCCGACGTCGATATCGACGACCCGGCGTTCGAAGCCTTGCTGGTCGGTCGCAAGGTCAAGGTGCTGCTGGGCGATGTGGATCTGATCCGCTGGAAGCAGGATCTGCTGGAAGACCGCAACCGCCTGGCGACCCTGCTGGCGGCAGCGCGCCAAGTGGATGCCGCACGTGATGCCAAGCTGGCGGCCCTGCGCGACATGATTGCCCGCAAATGTGCCCAGCCCATCAACACCCACGATGGCAAAGCCAACCGCAAGATCATCGTGTTCACGGCCTTCTCGGACACGGCGCACTATCTCTACGCCCAACTTGCCCCCTGGGCCAGGGATACGCTGGGCATACATGCGGCGGTCGTCACCGGCAGCGCCGGCATCCAGGCCACGTTGCCGGGCCTGCGCAAAGGCATGGGCGATGTGCTTTCGGCCTTCGCGCCGCGCGCCAAGGAACGCCCGCAAGACATGGCGGGTGACGGCGAGATCGACTTGCTGATCGCCACCGATTGCATCTCCGAAGGGCAGAACCTGCAAGACTGCGACTGGCTGATCAACTACGACATCCACTGGAACCCGGTGCGCATCATCCAGCGCTTCGGGCGCATCGACCGCATCGGCTCGCCCAACCAGCGCATCCAGCTCGTGAACTTCTGGCCCAACATGGAGCTGGAGGAATACATCAACCTGGAGCAGCGCGTCAGCGGTCGCATGGTACTGCTCGATGTCTCGGCCACGGGCGAAGAAAACCTGATCGAGCAGCAGTCCGGCAACGCCATGAACGACCTGGAGTACCGGCGCAAGCAGCTGCTCAAATTGCAGGACACGGTCATCGACATGGAAGACCTGTCCACTGGCGTGGCGATTACCGACCTCACCCTGACCGACTTCCGCATCGACCTCGCGCAGTTCCTTAAAAGCCACCCCGGCAAGCTGGACACCCAGCCGCTGGGGGCTTTTGCGGTCACCACCACGCTGGATGCCGACATTCCCCCTGGCGTGATCTTTTGCCTGCAAGCCTGCGGCCCGACGGCAAAATCCGCTGCGTCGTCCGACTACCCGCTCGCGCCGCACTACCTGGTGCATGTCGGCGATGACGGCCACGTATTGTTGCCCTACCCGCAGGCCAAGCGCATCCTGGATCGCCTCAAGCGCCTGGCGCTGGGGCGAGAACGGCCGGATGACAGTGCCTGCGCGCGCTTCGACAAGGCGACAAAAAGCGGTGAGGACATGCGCCACGCCCAGAAGCTGCTGGCCGCCGCGGTGGCCTCCGTCGCCGGCAAGCATGAGGAACGAGCCGTTGCCAGCCTCTTCACACCTGGCGGCACGCACGCCATGAAGGGCGAGTTCGCTGGTAGTGACGACTTCGAGGTGGTGGCATTTCTGGTGGTGCTGCCCGAGCATGAAGCGGCATGACAATGGCAACATCACGCGCGCTTCTTGATGCTTTACAACTGCCCGACAGCGCACGGGTAGACCAGCGGGTTCCCAAGAAGCTGTTGCTGGAGAACGGTGCGCCCACGGCATCCGACAAGCGCCTGATCACGGACGCCATTGAAGAAATCCAGTGGCTTGCCGCACTCAAGCCCAACACCATTGGCGTACCCAGCTACCGGGACGCGCAGCGTGAATACCTGGAAATCGCCGTGCTGGGCGTGACCCTGCGTGGTGCTGTCAAGCCCGCCAGTCTCGCTCGCCTTGCCGAACTGGTGCATCGGGCCGTGCCGTATCCCGTGTTACTGCTGATGGAAGGCCCGGCACTGACCCTCTCGCTGGCGCACAAGCGCTGGGCGCAGAACGAAGCGGGCAAGGTCGTGCTCGACGGCGACCCAGCATCTGCTTCGCTGTCCCACATCACCGAAGATGTCGTCCAAGATGCGGAGGCGGTGGATCGCTCAATAGCCCCCCAAATCGAGCGCGCCTTCGTGCAGTCCCTGTCGATAGCGCGCCAGCCCCAGACCACGCTGCATGCCCTTTATCAGGGTTGGATGGAGCGCGTGTGTGCCTTGCAGGCGGCACGGCTGACGGGTACCTACCAGGCTGACACAACCCCGGAACAAGCGGCTGCCCGCTGGCAGGCGCTGGCTGATTGTGCGCGGCTGGAGAACGAGATCGACCGCCTGCGAGCGCAAGCCGCCAAGGAAAAACAACTGGCGCGCCAGGTGGAACTGAACCTGACGCTCAAGCGCGTGCAGGCCGAACTGGCCGCCGCGCGCCGACAACTTTGAATCATTGAGCTTTAAAGCTTGAACGACTGATGGAGAACAATATGAACAAACTCACGGCAGCCAGCCCCGAGGCTCAGTCCGCCGATCTGGTGGCGGGCAACATCGACCAGCTCAAGGCCCTGTTCCCGGACCTCATTACTGAAGGCCCGAACGGCACTGCGGTGAATGTGGATGTGCTCAAGGCGCTGGTGGGTGACCAGACCGTCACCGATGCCGATGAGAAATACGGTCTCAACTGGCACGGCAAGCGCCGCGCGCGGCAATTGGCGCTGACACCGAGTACCGGCACTCTTCGGCCCTGTCCGGACGAGAGCGTGGATTGGGAAACCACCCAGAACCTGATGATCGAGGGTGACAACCTCGAAGTGCTCAAGCTGCTGCAGAAAAGCTATGCCGGCAAGGTCAAGCTGATCTATATCGACCCGCCCTACAACACCGGCAAGGACTTTGTGTACCCGGATAACTTCCAGGACAACATCAAGAACTATTTGGAACTGACCGGGCAGGTGGAAGGCGGGCAGAAGATCAGCAGCAATACCGAAGCCAGCGGGCGGTTTCATACCGACTGGTTGAACATGATTTATCCGCGTTTGAAGCTCGCGCGAAACCTCCTTCGCCGAGACGGCACAATATTCATTAGCATCGACGATGGAGAGTTGCCGCGCCTTCGAGTTGCGGCAGATGATATTTTTGGCGAAGAGAACTTCCTTGCGTGTTTCATTTGGAAGAGTCGACAGAACAAGGACAACCGAACCGTAACAGGAGCGTCGGTTGATCACGAGTACATAGTTTGCTACGGCAACTCAATTAGAGGGGCCGCTCGCGACCGGAGCCAATACTCAAATCCAGATGGCGATCCGAGGGGGGATTGGACCAGCGCAAACATGGTTGGGATCGCTACTGCAGATCGGCGACCGAATCTCCATTACGACTTAGTTAATCCTGAGACTGGAATTAATTATGGCTGCCCGGATATGGGGTGGCGGTATGAACCAAAGACCATGGAGCGCTTGATTTCGGAAGGCAGGATTTTGTGGCCCGCATCCACGGATGGGCGCCCACGACGAAAGGCTTTTCTCTCGGAATTGGATTCAGACTTTACAGGTTTTTCCACAATCGTCGGCGATGGAGTATTTACTCGCGACGGCACCGCTGATATCGATGCGTTGTTCGATGCGCGTATTTTCAACTTCCCAAAGCCAGTAGAGCTTGTGGCTGGTCTTATTGAGCAAGGTTCCGAAGGTGATGACATCATCTTGGATTTCTTTGCTGGTTCGGGGACATCCGCGCATGCCTCCATGTACCAGAATGCTGCCGACGGCGGCAACCGCCGTTACATCACTGTCCAACTGCCAGAGCCTCTTGATCCTGCAGATAGGGAGCAAAAAACCGCAGCAGACTTCTGCGACAAACTCGGCAAATCCCGCACCATTGCGGAACTCACCAAAGAGCGAATTCGCCGCGCTGCCGCCAAGGTAAAGGCAGAGAATCCGCTGTTTGCCGGCGATACCGGCTTCCGCGTCTTCAAGCTCGATACTTCCAATATCCGCGCCTGGAACCCGAAGCCGGATGATCTAGAAGCCACACTGTTCGACCATCAGGATCATCTGCTCGAAGGTCGCAGCGAGGCTGATGTGCTTTACGAACTGCTGCTCAAGCTCGGGCTCGACCTGTGCGTGCCCATCGAACAGCGCAATATTGAGGGCCTTCACGTCCATGCCATCGGCGGCGGTGTGCTGCTGACTTGCCTGGCCGAGACCATCACCCGCGAGCAGGTAGAGGCGCTCGCCCAGGGCATCATCGGCTGGCACAAGGAGCTGGCCCCCGCCGGCGATACCACTTGCGTGTTCCGCGACAGCGCCTTTGCCGACGACGTGGCCAAAACCAACCTCGCCGCCATTCTGGAGCAGCACGGCATCCAGAACGTGCGCAGCTTGTAAGGGGGCTCGCCATGAAACTCCACTTCGAGCCCAACCTCGACTATCAGATGCAGGCCATCGAGGCCGTGTGCGATCTTTTCCGTGGTCAGGAGGTCTGCCGCACCGAATTTACGGTGACCATGAAACTGCCCGATGAGGTGCAGATGTCACTGGGTGTGGCGCAGTCCGACCTTGGCGTTGGCAACCGCTTGACCCTGCTGGACGATGAACTGCTCAAGAACCTCGCGGACATCCAGTTGCGCGGTGGCCTGCCGCCTTCCGGCTCGCTGACTTCCGGCGACTTCACGGTGGAAATGGAGACCGGCACCGGTAAGACCTATGTATACCTGCGCTCGATCTTCGAGCTGAACAAGCGCTACGGTTTCAGCAAGTTCGTGATCGTGGTGCCCTCGGTGGCGATCAAGGAAGGCGTCTACAAGACCCTGCAAATCACCGAGGAACACTTCAAGGGGCTCTACGCGGGCGTGCCCTTCGATTACTTCCTGTACGACTCGGGCAAGCCCGGGCCGGTGCGCAATTTCGCCACTAGTTCCAACATCCAGATCATGGTGGTGACGGTGGGCGCCATCAACAAGAAGGATGTGAACAACCTCTACAAAGAGACCGAGAAGACGGGCGGCGAGAAGCCCATCGACCTGATCAAGGCCACCCGGCCGATCATCATCGTGGATGAACCGCAAAGTGTGGACGGCGGCCTTGAAGGACGCGGCAAGGAAGCGCTGGATGCCATGAACCCGCTCTGCACGCTGCGCTATTCAGCTACCCATGTGGACAAGCACCACATGGTGTTCCGCCTGGATGCCGTGGATGCTTATGAGCGCAAGCTGGTCAAGCAGATCGAGGTGGCGTCGGCCACGGTGGAGGATGCGCACAACAAGCCTTTCGTGCGCCTGGTGAAGGTGGAAAACAAGCGCGGCCGCATCAGCGCCAAGGTCGAGCTGGATAAACAGACCGCCACTGGCGTGCAAAGGACTGAGGTGACGGTCAGCGATGGCGACGACCTTCAGCAGAGCGCCGATGGCCGTGCGATCTACGCCGATTTTCGGGTGGGCGAGATCAATACGGCCAAGGGCGAAGCGTTCATGGAGCTGCGCTGCCCCGGCGGCGAAGTGTTTTTGCAGCCGGGTCAGGCCCACGGTGATGTGGATGCGCTGGCCGTGCAACGCGAGATGATCCGCCGCACGATCAAGGAGCATCTGGACAAGGAAAAGCACCTGCGTCCATTGGGGATCAAGGTGTTGAGCCTGTTCTTCATCGACGCGGTGGACAAGTACCGTCAGTACGATGCGGACGGCCAGCCGGTCAAGGGCGTGTATGCGCAGATGTTCGAGGAAGAATATCGCCGTGCCGCCAAGTTGCCGGCCTACCAGAGTTTGTTTGCCGAGATCGACCTGGAGTCCGCCGCCGAAGAAGTGCACAACGGCTATTTCTCCATCGACAAGAAGGGCGGCTGGCTTGATACCGCCGAGAACAATGCGGGTAACCGGGAGAATGCCGAACGCGCCTACAACCTGATCATGAAAGAGAAGGAGAAGCTGCTGTCCTTCAGCACGCCGCTGAAGTTCATCTTCTCCCACTCCGCCCTCAAGGAAGGCTGGGACAACCCCAACGTGTTCCAGATTTGCACCTTGCGCGACATCCAGACCGAGCGCGAGCGCCGCCAGACCATTGGTCGCGGCCTGCGCCTGTGCGTCAACCAGGATGGCGAGCGGGTACGGGGCTTCGAGGTCAACACCCTGACCGTGGTGGCCACGGAAAACTACGAACAGTTTGCCGAAAACCTGCAGAAGGAAATCGAGAAAGACACAGGCATCCGCTTTGGCATTGTGGAGCAGCATCAATTTGCCGCCATTGCCGTGACTGGCGCTGATGGGCACGCCGCACCGCTGGGCATCGAGCAATCGAAGGCACTGTGGGAGCACCTGAAAGCCGCCGGCCATATAGATGCCAAAGGCAAGGTGCAGGATTCACTGAAAACGGCGCTGAAAAACGGCACCTTGGAACTGCCGGCCGAGTTTGATGCGCAGAAAGCCCAGATTGCTGAAGTGCTGCGCAAGGTGTCGGGCCGGCTGGACATCAAGAATGCCGATGAGCGCAGGCAAGTGCCGCTGCGCAAGGGTAAGGATGGCAAGGTCGTTTATCTGAGCGACGAGTTCAAGGCACTGTGGGACCGCATCAAGCACCAGACAACGTACCGCGTGCAGTTCGATAACGCCAAGCTGGTGACGGATTGCATCGCAGCGTTGCAGAAGGCCCCGGTGATTGCCAAAGCACGGCTGCAATGGCGCAAGGCCGACATCTCTATCGGCAAGGCGGGTGTCGCCGCGACGGAGAAAGCGGGCGCGACGACCGTGGTGCTGGACGAGGCGGATATTGAGCTGCCGGATTTGCTGACCGACCTTCAGGATCGCACCCAGCTCACCCGGCGCACCATCGTCAGCATCCTGACGGGAAGCGGCCGCCTGGACGACTTCAAGCGCAATCCGCAGCAGTTCATCGAATTGACCGCCGAGACCATTAACCGCTGCAAGCGCTTGGCCCTGGTCGATGGTATCAAGTACCAGAAGCTCGGCGACCAGCATGTCTATGCGCAGGAGCTGTTCGAGAAGGAGGAGCTCACCGGCTATCTCAAGAACATGCTGCTGGATACCCAGAAGTCGATCTACGAGCACGTGGTGTACGACTCGACCACAGAGCGGGACTTCGCCGATGGGCTGGAGAAGAACGACGCCATCAAGCTCTATGCCAAGCTGCCAGGCTGGTTCAAAGTGCCCACGCCGCTGGGTACCTACAACCCCGACTGGGCCGTGTTGGTGGAAGAAGACGGCACCCAGCACCTGTACTTTGTGGTGGAAACCAAGAGCAGCCTGTTTACCGACGATTTGCGCGACAAGGAAAGCGCCAAGATCGAATGCGGCAAGGCGCATTTCACTGCGCTGGGGGTTGGTGAGAACCCTGCCCGGTATGTGGTTGCGCGCTCGGTTGGTGATCTTTTGACCGAGGCGGCAAAGGGGTAGGTTCTGCCGTCGCGACGGCACGATAAGTTTTCGTCATGCACACGAGCGGACACCGTAGCTTTGAATAAAGGAGTTTTTATATGAGCAATATCCCATTCGACCCGTCGAAATTCACGGCACCGAAAGCGAAGCCTCTACCAGTCGTGCTTCTTCTCGATGTCAGCGGCAGCATGAGCGGAGAGAAAATCCGCAATGTGAATGATGCCGTTCGCGATATGTTGGATACGTTCAGCGACACCGAGAACGGTGAAACTGAAATCCATGTTGCGATCATCACTTTCGGTTCTCAGGTAGCGCTGCATCAGCCGCTTGCCAGCGCCAGCGATATTCATTGGCAGGACCTTTCAGCTGGCGGCATGACTCCGCTTGGCACGGCATTGCAAATGGCCAAAGCGATGATCGAAGACAAAGATGTCGTTCCTTCGCGTGCGTATCGTCCAACGGTCGTATTGGTCTCTGATGGCGGGCCTAATGATGCGTGGGAAAAACCTCTGAACGCGTTCATTAGCGACGGGCGCTCTGCAAAATGTGACCGTTTGGCAATGGCGATAGGCGCTGATGCTGACGAGGCAGTGCTTGGGAAATTTATCGAAGGCACCTCTAATCGCCTCTTCTACGCAGAGAACGCCAAACAGCTACGTGACTTCTTCAAGTTTGTCACTATGTCGGTGACCATTCGGACGAAGTCACAGACGCCAAATAATGTGCCTGAAGCGAGCGCCATTGACATCCAGCCCGTCACAATCGAAGCACGCCAGGATAAACAGAACTCTGTGACACAAAGTTCTTCGACAGAAGATGGAGGGTATTGGTAATGGCACAAGCAATCGGCGATCCAGAAGAACTTGAGCGCTTCGCATGTTCATTACAACAATTTATTGATTCGCTCAGCGATGCTGTAGGCAATCTTAACGGTGCCTTTGCTTCACTCGGAGACACCTGGCAAGACGAAAAGCGGGCGCGATTTGAGGAGGATTACAACGCGCTCGTTCAGCAGTTGCAGCACTTCAACGACAACGCGTCCGAGCAGGTTCCATATCTGGCAGCGCTCGCGTCGCGCCTGCGAGATTATTTGCAAAGCTAGAGGCAGCGAGATCGCAATGGCACAAGTTTCAATTGGGCAAGTGGAGAATTTGGAAGACCTCGTGCGCGAGCTGCAGTCAGTGCGCGAGGCGCTAGAGGCCGCATGCCGCGAACAAATTGCTGTTGCGGAGCAGAAATGCGCAGAGGCTCGTGAAGAAGCGCAGAACAGCGCAAGCATGTTGGAAAGCTCCATCCAGCAGGAGCAAGCTGCAACGCAAAATGTTGACGGCGCTGAGCAAGCGCTCGATGGCAGTCAGAGCTCGCTTTCTTCCGCCGAGTCTGCGCTATCTGCTTGCCTTTCTCAGCCGCACGATGACGATGGACGTTGCCCGGACTGCTCCGGCGAGGACTCTGCCGTCGCCGAAGCAGAAGCCGCTGTTGAGCAGGCTCAGAGCATGCTGGAGCAAGCAAGAGCAGAGCTTGATGTGGCGACAGAAGATCGCATATCCATGGAGCAGCGCGTGGATCTTGCGAAGCAGGCGCAGGCGATGGCAGAGCATACCCTGGAGCAGACCCTACAAGCATGCAATGCGCACTTGGCAACTGTCGATCAGGCGATTGAAGCTGGCACTGCACGCTTGATATCCGCGCAAGGAGCACTGGATGCTTATCTCGCGACAAACCCGTCCGCTGCGCAATTCCATGCTTGGTTGAAATGGGATCCAGCCAAAGATGGCCGTCCCGTGACGCCAGATATATTGCGAGACCGCATGAACCTATCGTCAGAGCAGAGACGATTGCTTCAGGAATATCTTTACGACCGTGATCCAGCGTATCGCAAGCAGGTCGATAAATTTCGGAACCAATGGGTAGCCGCCAAGGGTGATGCAGAGCGAAACATCGTCGCACGTAAGGCACGGATACACCTGAGTGGTGAATTCGGGGAACAGATAGTTCGGCACGCACTTGCGCCACTTGGCGGCCGGCGTCTGTCAAGGCAGTTGGAACCTGATTCATGCGGCCTCTAATACTGGATCGGTGTCTTGCTCATGTTGATCCGGCTCGGGGTTGAGCCAGACGCTGCCGATGGGCTGCCAGTTGCGTAGTTTTCCCGACCATCGTGCTGGGTGGCGTTGCCTGGCTTGTTGGTACAGGCGCTGTCGGGCTTGCAGAATGGGGGCATCCAGGCCCGCATGACGCTGCGCCGGAGCCAAGTAGCGAATGGCGCTGTGGCGATGCTCATGGTTGTACCAGTGGATGAACTGATGCACCCACAGGCGTGCGGCCTGCACGCTTGCAAAGCCGTCGATCGGGTAACCGGGCCGGTACTTGCAGGTGCGGAACAGGGCCTCGGAATACGCGTTGTCGTTGGATACCTGGGGTCGGCTGTGCGAGGCGGTAATGCCCAGCTTCTCGAGCGTGACCTGCAAGGTCGAGCCTTTCATGGCGCTACCATTATCGGCATGCAATACCAGGGGTCGGTGCTGACACTGCTCGCGCAGCACGGCGCGCTGGATGATGGTGGCACTGTTGGCCATGTTCTCCGATTCAAACACCTCGGCCCCGACGATTTTCCGGCTGTAGATGTCCAGGATCAGATACAGGTAATAGAACCGGCCGCGGATACGCGTATGCAGGTACGTGACGTCCCAGCTCCAGAGCTGGTTGGGTGCGTCGGCACAGTGGCGCCGTGGTGCTCCAGCGTGACGTGGCGCGCGCGCCCGGCCACGGCGGTGCTGCTCATCGGCTTGGCGCAGCACGCGATAGAAGGTCGACTCCGACGCCAGGTACCGGCCCTCTTCATCGAGCAGCCGTACCACGATCTGCGCCGGCGGCAGGCTGGCGAACTCGGGACGGTGGCAGGCCTGCAGCACGGCCTGGCGCTCGGCGTCTGTCAGTGCATGCGATGGCGTGGCATGTATGGCGTGCGGGCGTCTGTCCTCATCGCCCGTCGCCCAGCGACGATAAGTGTTCAAGCCGATACCGAGTTCGATGCATGCGCTCTGCAAGCGTGCACCGGCCTGGCGAGCCTCATCGACCAACGCTACAGCTTGACGGCGATCCTGGGCATTGGTCATTCTTCCTCGTCCCCCCAGATCGCCCGGGCTTTTTTTCGCAAGGTCAGCAATGCTGCCGTCTCAGCCAGCGCGGCGTTCTTGCGGCGCAGCTCGCGCTCCAAATCGCGCGTGCGGCGACGTTCAGCCTTGAGCGCGTCGGCCTCCTGCCGGGCGGCGCTCTGGCTCTGCGCGTTGGCCTGCTCGCAACTCGTTCGCCAGCGGCGCAACTGCTCGGCATACAGTCCCCGGCGCCGGCAGTACTCGGCCAGCTCCACTTCGGACAGCGCAGCGCTTTCCAGCACGGCGTTGAACTTGTCCTGCGAGCTCCAGCCCTCGCTGTCCGACGCCTGGTCTGGCAACAAACGGCCCTGGCCGCGGGCCTGTTTGCGCCAGTTATAGATCGTGGCCTCGGAAATGCCTTCTTCGCGTGCCAGGTCGGAGACCGTGCGGTTGTGCGGGGCCAGTAACTTCTTCAGGATGGCTTCCCGGCGTTCTGCGGAATACTTCATCGGAACCTTCTCTTTGCCCCCAATGGTTTGGGACTCTAACAGCAACTGAGGTTCCAACTATTCTGACAGCGGGGGCGGCCGGATCGAGACGCAAGGGCGAACCTTTGTGGGCGACAACGGACGCTACACAAAAACAGATTTGATAGTCACCGACTTGCGGGTTCCGGTCATTCTGGGGCGTGGTGAGGGCATGGGGGCTCCGGTGGGCGGCTCGATGGCATTCGAAGTGAAATGCGGCAAGGCGGAATACCTCTATTCGCAGAAAGATCACATGATTTTTCAGGCTGAAGGGCACAAGCAAGCAGATGCGCAATGCACTCTTTGCTCGCGAGATATCCACGATTTGCCAGAAGAAAAACAGAAAGAACTGCGCGACGCCTTGCGCGAAGCTGGCTCACCAATGGTGGGAATGTTGCCAAGGAAAAATGAAATAGATCAGTCCTGTCTTGATTTCATCCGCCAAAACGAGGAGGAGCAACCATGAAAATACGTTTCGCAATTATTAGCCATGACCTTCTCGCACAAGTCCGGGCTGAAGTTGATGTCCTCCTGCATGCAGTAAATGTCGGAGATATGGATGGCGTGGATGCGTCCACCGCACGCCTCTTGGAGCTGACAGTTGATTGCAGATCGATTGAGTTGTCCGAGGAAGAGTGGCGCGCATTTCTAAGCGAAATCAGGGCCAAGAACCCTGAGTTCGAATCGAGCTACTTGTTGCCTGGGACTATTTGCGCGCCCCTGTTTCCAAACCTCTCGGTAGCTGACGACTATGTTCTCGAACTTCCAATCGATGGTGATATGGAAGAGGAGGAAGCTAATGTTTGATGAGGCCTTTGGAATGGCTGCGATGTGCGCTGGAAAATTTCGCGAGGGAGTGCGTGATACGTTCGGCGCGTCCATTGTTGCTGATGTACTTGATCCGATTCTCAAGGAAGTCGATTCACTCCGCATTTTCAATGCGGCTTACCAGCAGCAATCGCTCGCCATTGATCGAACTTTGAATGACGTTCGCGAGCTCCAGTTCAAAGACAGTGGGTGGAATCAATGAGTGAAAGCGCGAAGGATTTTCAGAGCGTAATTTTCAAGCTACACAAGGCAATTGCGGACTATCAAGAAGGTTGTGCGCGCATCGACCGCGAATTCAATGCCACTAAAAAAACATTGAACGAAGACCAGGAGCGCAATCGGAGCATAAGGAAGTCGAATTGGCAGGCAGGCTTTGTCAGAGAGTGGGAAAGTAATGCAACTGCTATAGCGAACGCAAGTGCACAGCTTAGACAACATCAGCCTGCCTTCGTGGATTTTTGTGTAGACAAGCCATTGATGGCATCGGAAATTCCAGCAGGTCTTGTGCTTGGCTCGGAGCAAGTCTCTTTTGAGAAGCTCTCTTGTCAATCCCCAAAAGTCATCTCTTTCCCCTTCTCCAGCGCTCTTGTTTTTCCGCAAGGCGATGCGGAGAAGAAAAGACTCGCGCATTGTCTCTTGTTGCGGTTGCTGTCGGCTTTGCCTGCAGGTCAAGTAGAGTTGACACTGATTGACCCCCTACAGCAGGGTCAATCGGTCGAGCCGTTCCTACCATTGCTGAAGGTTGAGCAATTGGTGCCGCAAGGTCATGTTCTTACTCGTGCGGACGAAATCGAAGCAGCGCTCGGACAACTGACGGACGAAATTGAGGAGCTGATCCAGCTGCGGTTCAATGAGAAGGCATCCAACTGGTTGAAATACAACGCAGTTCAACCCGATGCCCCGTTGCCTTACAAGGTAGTACTGCTCTTTGATGTGCCAGAGCAGATATCGGAAAAATCTCTTTGGCTCCTTGGACGCATCTGCGAAAACGGTCCACGCTGCGGCGTGCTGCCCATCATTGCAATTGATGAGCAGCGCATGGAAGACCGGCGATATGAAAAGCTCAACGCCACGCTGAAAAACTCAACCACGCAACTGAATGATCTCTTGCAACGCGCTGGGGCTGGTGGGCTGTCATTCACATATCAACCGGAGCAATGGCCGCGACAAGATGTGCTGGATGGCTTTATCGCAAGGCTCGCTGAAGATTGTGCTGCTAGGACGCGCTTCAAGAAAACGATGGCTGATCTCTGGACGAGCTTCGGCAAGGAAGAGACGACTCTTGGTGGCTTTGATATTCCCATCGGCTGGACGAGCGCCGGCGACCTCGCGACCCTGAGACTGGGCGCGACGGACTCCGAGCATCATGTACTGCTTGCGGGGAAGACAGGCTCGGGAAAATCCAATCTGCTCCATGTTTTGATTCACACGTTATGCGAGAAATATCCGACCGAGGAGCTTGATCTTTATCTACTGGATTACAAGGAATCGACTGAGTTCAATATTTACGCAACGCCCCCAGTCCCACAGGCCCGCCTTGTCGCTACGGAAAGTGACCCTGAATATGGCGTCACTGTATTAAGGCATCTTGTGGATGAACTGGAAACGCGTGCACGCATATTCAAGTCAAAAAATGTCAACGATTTCAGCGAATACCGTAAATCAAGCGGGGTACGGTTGCCCCGCGCTCTGCTAGTCATAGATGAGTTCCAAATTCTGTTCTCAGAAAGTCGCCAGGTGGCAGAAGCTGCTGAGCAGCTGCTGTCGAAGCTCTTGAAACAGGGGCGCTCGTTCGGTATTCACATCCTCCTGGCTACTCAGACTTTGAAAGGCATCAACGCGCAGTCAATCGGAAGCATCATCACCCAGTTGGGATGCCGTATCGCACTGGCTTGTGGGCAGGAAGACTCCGCAATGATCCTCGGGGGCGGGAACTGGGCAGCCGCAGAGCTGCGCAGCCCACCTGAAGGCATCATCAACAATGCTAACGGTGCCAAATCCGGCAATGTGAAGTTCATGATTCCATTCGCCGGAGAAAGCGAGCATCGACGTGATTTGTTGACGAAGTTGATAGCGCGTACATCTCTTTCTGGGGTGGCTGAAAAAACCAAAATCTTCAGCGGTGCATTCCTTCCGCAGATACCGTCTCCCTTTGAATATCAGACAGCTTGTGCGCACGAAGAAGCTCTTCTTTTGGGCGAAAACCTCGCATTCGATTCAAAACCGTTGACGGTACCACTTACTCGTCGATCCGCGTTCAATGTTCTATTCAGCGGCTACAACGACCACATTCACGATGGACTCCTGTCCGCTACGCTTTTTAGTCTGACTTTCGTCGATGGCTTTGATGAAATCGTGTACTTCAACGCGCGCGGGGTCCCCCCAGGAGGAGGATTCTCAGCCGCAGCGCAGATGCTCGGTGCACGCCTCAAGATGTTCGACGATATATCCGATCTACCACTTCAAGCGATATCAGACGATATTGGGAATCGCCGCGTAGCATTGATTATCGATGGCCTGGATTCCGAGAAAGCACTACAGCCAGCCCCAGCGTTTAGATCGCTCAAGCCTGGCGAACCACCTACCCCGGCTGACTTGTTAAAGCGTCTCGCCGAGGACGGCCCAAGAAAGGGGACGTTTGTATTTATTTTTGTTGACCGTTGGCAGCGCTGTGCCAGTGCCAGCAAAGACCTTTTCTCCTTTTTCGAATTGCGCGTGGCGTACTGCATGAACGAAGACGATGCCGGATCGCTTGTGAGTGGCGGTGTTGGTAAGTTCAAAGGTATTGAAAAACCGAGCCGAGCTGTATTCGTAAACAAAATGACGAATGACATCACATGGTTCCGGCCATATGTTCAGGAAAGCACTCGATGAAGAGATTTCTGCTCACCTGGTATGGAATCACCGATTTTCGCGCATCTCTGGGGTTTGAGAATACCGATGGCCCTATTGCGAGCGCCCTTGCGGGCGCGTCCTACTCGGACATCATTATCCTGGGTTACACCCGGACGGATAATGATGCCAGCGAATTGATCGAGGCACAGAAGACGTTCACGCTTGAATTGGCGTCAATACGAAGCATGGGGCAAGAGAAAGACTGGAAGCTTACTAATCAGTTTGTCTCCAGGTTCGCTAATACCTCTGTCGCACATGAACATTTTGAAGCCTGGCTGAAAAAGAAAGCCGCCGCCCTGGGCTGCAACGCAAGGATCCGTTTAAATAGCGAGAAACTTTACCAGCTCAACGACACCGAAGGTATTTACGCTAGCGCAATGCGGGCGCTGGATGGGGTTGAACAGGAGCCAGGTGAAAAGCTCGTCACGCTCTATCTCAGCCCAGGAACTCCGGTGATGGCCTTTGTCTGGGCGCTCGCGGCGCTGAGCTACCCTGAACTCAAAAAAAGACTCATAGCATCGTCCATCATTGGCAAAGCACCTGAAGTCATAGCGTTGCCTGCCGAGTGGCTTGAGCGACACAGCTCAAAACAGGCTGCGATCCGAGACATCTCCAACGGGTTCGATGTGACATTCCATCTTTTTGGTGAACAACGGATGCCTGCCTTGTTGAGCATCCGGCAATTTGAGTCGGCGCATCACATTTTTGTCAACTCAAAAGACTTCCCTGCTGCATGTATGCGAACCTTTATTGGCTCTCGGGACCTGCATGAACTTACCGTTGACCCCTGGGATGATCGTGCTGTTCACGAACAAATCACCAAGCTGGCAAAGCAATTTCCAGAAAAAACACGAATTGGAATCAATTTAACTGGCGGCACAAAACTGATGTTTGCTGGCGCGCTCTCTGCTGCGCGTGAACTGGGCGCTGTTCCGTTTTATTTTGATAGCAAGAATCGTCACGTCACATTCATTGACAGTGTTCGGCGCGAAAAAATCAGGCAGATTGATTCAATCGAAACATTTTTGCGCCTGAATAGCGACGGATTGGAGATTGCAGGCAGTTCCTTTATGAAGGATATATCGCCAAGTCGCCAACTTCTGACCAAGGCTCTTTGGTTGCATCGTGACAAGGTGCGTAGATTTTATAGAGAACTTACCGACTATAACAATGCATTCAGGCCATTCGAGATTTGTCGTGACGGCTTCAATTTCAAGCTGGATGACATGGAGGCAGTATCCGTCCAGGGCTACGGATTGGATCTGAGATTTGAGAAATGGCCTGATTTCGCCAAATACCTATCTGGCGGCTGGTTCGAGGAGTTTGTTTATTTGCAGTGCGAACCCTACGAGGATGCTGGCGTCATTCAAGACTTGCGCATCAATGTCAAGCTGAACTTGAATTTAGAAGAGTCAAAAGGCTATTCGAGCTTCGGTGTTGAATACAACGAGCTGGACATCACATTCACCGACGGTTATTCGCTTTATATCGTGGAATGCAAGGCGGGCAATGTAACGCAAGAGCAGATTATGAAGCTGCAGAACCTTGTGCGCTTCTACGGAGGAATTGAAGGTCGCGGTATCGTTGCCTGCTGTGTTCCGCCAAATACTGAGTCGGCCAAGAAAAAAATAAAAGATGCCAGACTGATGCTTTGGAGTGGTGCATCACTTTCTGAGCAGATAACGGCAATGATGAACAGCATCACTGAGCGGGCTGAAGCGAGTGAGGCAACGCCATGATGCTCCATTTGGTTTGCGACATCTCCGGCAGCATGAGTGAAGGAGGCAAGCCCTTCATCCTGCGAACCTTGGCCACGACCGTGGCGCAATGGGTGCGGCAAGGGTATGGAAAGGCGGAAATCCGCCTTTGTGCTTGGAGCAGCGAGGCACGCAGCATCCCGGACTGGAGCGTCACGGACGATCTCCCGGTCGAAATGCTGGTTTGCCATGGAAGCACCAATGGCCAGGCGCTGGTTCAACTGCTGGGTAACGAGCCGGATGGAAAGGTTCTGATCCTCACGGATGGATTCTGGACAAGAGACGACGTGAAGACCCTGAGCCGCTGGCAGGAAGGTCTACCGCCGGACACGCTGCGCGTCATCCAAATCGGCGCGGATGCCAACCCACATCTTTCCAAGGGGCTCAAAGGCGCAAAGGTGTTTGCCGCAGAAGAAGTGCTCGCCGTACTCGATAACTGGCTGCAGGCGGATGAGGAATGGGCATGACGCTTTGGAAAAGTTTTGGGGCAAGCGTTCGCGGCCCGAGCCATATCGCCGAAGGTTTGCCAAATCAGGATGCATGGGCGAAGTTTCACCATGTTTGGGGTGATGGCATCGTCGTGTCCGACGGAGTTGGCTCCAAGCCCTTCTCCAGCTTCGGCAGCCATGCTGCCTGTCTCGCCGTCGAGTTCGCAGCCCGGGCTTGTTGCACCGGTGGTGAAATCGAACACAACGCGCTGTTTAGCAACATCCAAGCTAACTGGCTGAGGCTTGTCGCTCCGCTGGAACCTCGCGATTGCGCGGCCACCTGTCTCTTCGCACTACACCTGGATGGCGTAATCCACCTAGGGATGCTTGGCGACGGACTTGCCGCTATTGCCAAGTCCGATGGATCAGTGGTTTCGCTGTCGGAAAACAAGACGCAAGGCTTCTCCAATATCACTACTGCGCTGTCCTCCAAGGTCTCCGCCAAAGACTGGCAGTATTTGTCGCTGCCGGGGGAGCAGTGCATCGCAGTATTGCTCTGCACCGATGGGGTGGCTGACGATTTGGATAACGCTGACGGGTTTGTGAGCAGTTTCGCCGAAACGCATCGAACCCTCGCACCGGTAAGTGCCAACCGGCGCATCCACGAGATGCTCGAAAACTGGCCCACGCCCAAGCACAGCGACGATAAAACCCTCGCCTGCCTGTGCAGTGAGGAGGTTGCAGATGAGTAACGCCGAACACCAGGCTCTGAAGCCACTTGTGGATGAATACAACAATGTTCATCAGATGGCCGATGAGCTTGCGCGCGGTGGGCAAGGCGTGGTCTATCGCACCAAGGATGCGGATTTGGCCGTCAAGCAGCCGCTGGACGCTGCCGGCCAGCCGGACAAAAACGCCAATCTGCGCGAGCGCTTCCAGCACGTCCGCCTGTTGCCCATACCACGGCGCATCCCCGTTTCCCTTCCACTCGCCATCCTGCGCGACGAGCCGGGCTATGTGATGCGTCTGTTGAACGGCATGAAGCCCTTCGCCAGTTTCGATTTGGACGGCAGAAGCAAAAAGAAGCTGGAAGATCAAAGCCAAGCCTTGCCCCAATGGCTGACGAAGATTCCTGACAAGGACCTGGCGCTGCGACTACTGCATTACGCACAAACTGGCTCCACCCGCCGCCGTTCGCTCGCGCTTGCCAAGTGCGCTGCCATCCTCGCCCGCCTGCACAGCGCTGGACTGGTCTATGGCGACATTTCCACCAACAACGCTTTCATTGGCGAAGACGACACCACCGATGTCTGGCTCATAGATGCCGACAATATGCGCCTGGAGTTACCCAGCGGCGGTGTGTCCGTCTATACGCCGGGCTACGGTGCACCGGAGGTAGTGCAGGGCCGTGACCAATCCCGCCCGCGAACCGACTGCTGGGCTTTCGCTGTGATGACATTCAAGCTACTGGCGCTTTGCCACCCTTTCATTGGCAAGAAAGTACTGGAGCCCGAAGATGAAGAAGACGGCTGGGATGCCGACCCTGCGCCCAATGGCACTGCCACCGATCTGAACGAACAGGCATTCGCTGGTTTCTTGCCTTTCGTGGATGACGAAGATGACGATTCCAACGAAGGAGTTGGAGGCCTGCCCCGTGTATTAGTCGCAACAGAAGGATTACGCCGCCTGTTTCAGGAAACTTTCGGTGCAGGACGTGAACTGCCGCACCGCCGCCCGACAATGGCGTTCTGGACATTGGAGCTTGCGAGGGCGGCGGATCAGTCGCTGGATTGCCTCGAATGTGGCATGAGCCATTTCGCCGATGAATACGCGCAATGCCCGTATTGTGGCGCGGCGCGCCCGGCTTTCATTCGCGTCAAAACGCCACGTTGGGAAATCCTGATTCCTGGTGGTGCCACGGAGTTCAGATTGCCGCAGCGGCTTTTTCACCCGTTTTCATTCGAGTATTTCGATAACACAGCATACGAAGCCATGCTGAACTGCGCGGCCAAAACCGCAGTCCCCGTGCGGGGCACGCTGCCTTTCCCGGACAACCTCACCTTTGAGTTCGTGGAGGGCTGCAAATGAAGTTTCAGGACATTCCTGTCAACATCATAACTGTCCGCATCAAGCGGTCTGACAATGTCGAAGCCCTGCAAGAGCAGCCAGTATTCTCGGTAGAGGCCAGCCTATCCCGCGCAGATGAATTTGAAATCCGCCTGAGAGACGCGGTTGTTTTCGTTCGCCCCGTCGCGGCTGTTGACATCCGCCGCCTCAACGCTGAACTTGCCAGTGGGCGTTCCCTGCTTGCACAACTTGAAAACCCTGCCGCCGATGGCAGCATCGAGCTGAAGATCGGTTTTTTCACCGGCGTCTGCCTGGAAATGGGCGATGTTGAAATCGGTGTGGATGAGTATGTGCAAGAAAAGATGCGGACGAAGGGTGAGGCACTTTACAAGAGGCTGGGCGAACTTTGCTGCTTCCAACAGGGAAACGACGCATTTTTCTTCCTGACTGCTGGCCCGGCGATTGATGAAGAACTGAAACCTGTCGGCGAGGACACGCCACGCGATGCAGCTGCGGAGCCGACCCGAATAAACGCTTTCTGTGTTACTGGCGAAGGTATCCGCTTCATTGCCACCGAAAAAGCAATGCCAGGCGGCCAAACTATCTACATCGCCACCCGTCTAACCAAGCCAAAGAAGGAACCTGACCGCACCTTACGCCTGGCCAAAGGTCGGCTGCGTTTTGTGGACTGGACACAGGCGGGACAAGTGCAAATTCTTGCCAAAGCGCAAATGACAGCACTCACTCAGGACGATGGAAGCTATCTGAAAAAGTGGGACGAGTTTGGTGAGGTTGAAGGTGAACTGCTGCTCAAGCAAGCACGCGAAGTGGGTGCTTTGCAATTCACGGAGATGGTGCCGAAACGGGATGGAACTGTCGGAGTTCGTATTGCGCAGGCATCAGATTCTGCGTGGGGCGCACTGAGACAAGGCGCAGTACCTGAAGTTGAACTGGTGGACGAGTTGCCGGACTACTTGCAGGATGAAAACCTGAGCTTCACGGATTTTGCGAGAGGGATCGAAAAAAAGGAGGGGGAACACAGCAAGCTCGGTGAAAAACGCGAGCTGCGCGAGAAAAATACCTATTTCAGTGTCGCAGAGTTTGACGAGGAAACTCGCGTACTCACGCTTAAAGCCGAGGCTCTACCCAAGGAATTCGGCACGCTCATCCTGTCGCTGGCGGGCGAATCTGCTCAGATCAAGCGCCGCATGGCCGCCCGTCAAGCCATTCTGGAAGGCCGTGCCGCCAACCCCCAGCTTGGGCTGTTGATTGAGGCGCAGGGGCGAATCACACAGATCCGGCCATCGCAAAAAGTTCAACCGCTCACGGCCTTCGTTCGCAACAAGGTCTTTCGCAATCCGCCCACCGTCATGCAGGAAAAGGCCATCGAGGCCGCCCTAAAAACGCCAGATATAGCGTTGATCCAAGGCCCGCCCGGTACCGGCAAGACCACCGTCATCGCTGCCATTCTGGAGCGCCTGAACGAGATGGCCGACAAGCGCGGCGCGAGCATCAAAGGCCAAATTCTGTTGACAGGCTTTCAGCACGATGCGGTGGAAAACATGATCGAGCGGCTCTCGCTCAATAGCCTGCCCGTGCCGAAATTCGGCAAACGGTCTGGCGCGACGGAAGACGATCTCAGCACCTTCGAGCGCAATCTTGAGGATTGGTGTTCAAAGTTGGCCGCCGAACTACGTGAACGAAACCCACAGATTGCCGAAGTTGAGCAGGAACGGGAAATAAAAAACCTGTGCCTGCAATATGTCCAAGCCCCGTCACGCGTGCTGGCCGCCAGCCTTGCTAGGAAAATCGCAGCGCTCGGCAGTGTAATTCTTGGCGAAGACGGCGCTCGACGGTCGACGAATTTGGCGAAAAAGCTCGCGCACGAGGAAAACCTCAACGATGGCTCCACCCAATGGCTTGATGCAGCGCGCCGTCTGCGCGTTCGCCATGAAAGCTTTTCTGACGACGGGCCAGAAAGGGCGATGGACGCACTGGATGACCTGCGTGATGTGCTTGAAGAAGACGAACGCAAACTGCTGGACAAAGCCAGTCTGTGGCGCAATGAAGATGGCCCAGCGCCATTTTTGGACAACCTGGTCGCGTTGAAAAAGAGGCTCCTCGCCCGGTTCACCGCTCCACCGATTCTTCGCGTGGAAAAGCAGAACGACGCAGTGCTTGCATTGGCAGAATTCGCCATACAACGCATCAAAAACGCCGAGTATTCGGCTAAGGATAAAAAATCTGCTGCGCTGGCCGAGTTTCTAGCCGAACTGGAAGGCAACCCCTATGGCATGGTAGATGCCCTGTCCGAATACAGTTTTGCCTTTGCCGCCACCAGCCAGCAGAGCGTCAATCGTGCAATGCAAAAACGCAAAGGGCTTGTCGGGCGCGATGTCAATCAAAACCAGAAAGGCATGGAATACGAATATGTCATCGTGGACGAAGCCGCCCGTGTCTCGCCTCGTGATTTGATGGTGGCTATGGCGCAAGGCAAGCGCATTATTCTGGTCGGCGACCATCGACAATTGCCGCACATCATTGACGAAGAGGTGGCTCGCCAGATGGAGGAAGGCGAAACGGGTGAGGACGAAAATGACTGGCTAAAAAAATCCATGTTTCAGTATTTGTTCTCCGAGCGTTTAAAAACACTGGACAAGAACTTCCCAATTATCGACAGCACCACTGGCCGCGTTACACCACGTTGCATCACGCTGGACAAGCAATACCGCATGCATCCGCTGCTGGGCAGCTTTATCAGTAGAAATTTCTATGAACGCTTCGACCCGGAGGAGCAATTTGGCTCCGGGCGACCAGCAAGCGATTTCGCCCATGATCTGCCAGGCACGAACGGCAAGTCTGCCGTTTGGATGGATGTACCAGCACAAAGAGGAAAACATCAAAAGGACGGAACCAGTTGGACGCGCCCCGCAGAAGTCACTGTCATCGCTCGCCAGTTACAGGCGTGGATGAGTTCGGATGCAGGGAAAGATCTCTCCTTCGGTGTTATTTCATTTTATAAGGCGCAGGCCGACAGCATCAGGGAACAACTCAAAAGGAAATTCGGCGGGATCGTGAACGATGACAAGCAACTGCGTGTTGGAACGGTGGACTCTTTCCAAGGCATGGAATTCGATGTCGTCTTCCTCTCAATGGTGCGAACCTTGCCGCAAAACTGGCAGCCAAAGGATGATGACCGCGACAAACAAGCTAGAGCGCTGTTTGGCCATCTCTGTCTTTACAACCGTCTGAATGTCGCCATGAGCCGTCAGAAGAAGCTGCTGGTGGTCGTTGGAGATACGGGGTTGCTACAAAGTGAACTCGCGAAGGAGTTCGTGCCTGGACTGGTGGATTTCCTTCAGATATGCCGCGAGCAAGGGGTGATGCTGCCATGTTGAGGCTCCTTGATTACGGCAAACCTGCCCCCTTCGGTGAGACCATCGGTAGGCCGCGCCACCTTGCGTGGCCGCTGAACGCATACCGCGTGACCTTGCCCAGAGTTCTTGACGATGGCAATGGCTTGAACGCATTTGAGCGTGTCATCCTGAAACTACTCGACGCTGCCGGTCGTATGGATGCCGATGCGCTGGCGGCTGAAACCCGCATCCCACTCGATTTGGTCAAGAGCGTTCTGCTTCGTTTGCAAGACAAGGACTTGATTGACGAACACAATGCCGTCATTGAGCGGGAGCGTGAAGATGAGCGCGCGCCGGTGTTTGTCACTGCGCTGGTCTTTCGCGAACTCGCCACCGGGAGAATTCTGCCTTTTCTGCATCGGCTGGACGACACAAACCCCATGCGGAAAAAGGAATGCGAGGACAAAGACTTCCGGGTAATCCGCTGGGATGGTGACCGCAGAAAAGCGATACCAGCGCCGCGTGATGTAATCAGAACTTTGCGCGCCATGAAAAAGCGTTCGTCTGCGTTCGGCCAGGACAGCAAGATGCCCGCAGTCCAACAGATCACGATAGTCGCCGAGCCCGAGCTGCTTCACCTTGACTGCCCTATCGCCATCCAGAAAAGCGATGGCGAGTTCCGTATAGCTGACCCGTTCGGCAACGGTTTCTCCTTGATTCTCGAAAATGCGTTCGAGAAACTTTTGGAGCAGGATGAAAGCCTCAGCAAGTGGCTGCATGGTTGGAAACAGTCATTAAGCACTCCTCGTCCAGAAAAGCAGGATGCCACGCCAAAAGAGCCGTTCGACAACGATGCCAACCGGCAACGCTACCCGAAGCTCGTCGCCAATTTGCGCCCCTTGCGGAATAGCCCGTTCCGCTCCATCGCCCAAATCCATGCCGCAATCGAATGGGCGCTGTTCTATACCTGCTGCCGCAGACCGGTTGATTCCGTTATTGCAAGGCTGAAATTCACTACGCAAGACCAACACGCAGCCCTGCTTGAGCAGGCCGCGAAAGCCCTCGGTCTTGAGCAGCCGCCGATTGGCTTCAGGCCGATTCGGGAAGGTAAGCTGCGGGAATTTGAGGACGGCGGCGCGTTCCAAGAGACGGTTCTTGCCATAGCTTTGCTTCAAGCGCAAGACGACGCTTTGCATCCCTTGCGCCGTGTTGCGGCCGCGTATTCAGACCTCATCACTCGCCTGTTCGCTATCAACGCCAAACGCAACGAGAAGGGCCACGGCAAGGGCGGCGCAGACGCACCGCAGCAGGCACTAACTGACGATTCGTTCATGCGCGAAGTCGTTCATGCGCTTGTGCCAGGCATCGTGTTTACCGACACGCCTCCTACCGCGCCAGACAAGGACGAGCAGGGTGATGCACTGCTGGATGCCCGCACTAGCATTCAGGAGGAGTTCGGCCACCAGTTGTTCAACCGCCTGGGCGCAAACTTGCAAGACCGGCTGGTTCACGCGGAACGTTTTTTCCAGTCTTGCCATGACGGGGATGACGCTTTGGCCTATGTCCGCGACCTTTATGCCGCAATCCAGTCATCATTTGAGAGAGCTTTGACAGGCAGGCTGCCGTCCGATACCAGTGACGCGCAGCTCAAAGACACGGCTGAACGCAAGGCTGTTGAGGCTGGTTTCTGCGAAGGCTTGTCGGAGAGCCTGCGAACCGTCAAAACATCCGCTGTGCGCCAGGCATTGCAAGGCGGCAGCCAAACGCTCGGGGCTTGCGTTCTTGCATGGCTGCTGGTGAGCGATGCTGATGAACTTGCCGCAATTCATGACACGCAGCCGTCCTTGATCGGCGATATGGCAAACCTTATCGCTCGGCGTGGGCATGGCAACGAGCCGCTGCCATTGCCCAAAGAGAACATCGCACAGCTTCGCAAAGCTGCTTTCACAACTATCAGAACACTTATGGAATCTTGAAAATGAACAGCCCCGTCCAACCCGACACCGAAGCCCAGCGGCTTGCCGATTTGAACGCGCGTGAGAGCTGGATAAACACCAAGGAAAGCGAAATCGCCAGCCGTGAAACCGCCGTGGCTACACGTGAAAGGGATGCGACTGCAGAGCGTCAAGTCATCGAGCAAGACAAGGCCAAGCTGGCGCAGCGCGAGCAGGCCGTCACGCAGGCTGAGCAAAAGTGTGATGCAGGTTTTGCCGATGAACGAGCCGCGCTGAATGATGAGCTGCGTGAAAAGCGCGCCCAGGGCGAAAGAGCAATTGCCGAGATGCGAGAGAAAAACCTTTCAGCGTTGGAGGTTGAAATTTCCGAGCTGAAAGCAAAGCGACTGGGTGCGGTTGCCCATGCCGAAAACGCCGAACGGGAGCGCATTCGGACAGAAATCGCCCAAGAGCGCGATGCATGGACAAAACAACAGGGTGACGCTCGAAAGCAGTTGAATGCAGAGCGCACGGAATTTGAGAAACAAAAAGGCGCACTCTCCGCCTTGCAAAGCGAAGTCGAAGGAAGACAGGCAGAGCTTGAGACTTCAGAGCGGACACTCGAACGCAAAGAACAACGGCTGGAACAGCAGAACCAGAGGCGCAGCGAGCAACTGGACGATGAGGTTGAGAGGCGTGTTGAGGATCGCCGAAAATCGCTAGAGGCTGCTCTGCAATCTGCCAAAGAGGAAAACATTCGACTGCGCGAGGCGTTTAAAACTCAAGACGAACTTCTCGGCGCGTTCGAACAGTTAAAGTTGCAACTTGGTGGCAAAGACCCTGCTGAAATTCTGCGTGCGCTGAACAGCCAGGCCGACGAACTCAAACGCCTACGAGAGGAGCTTGCTACCCGACCTACTGAGGAAATGCGCGAGCGGTATCAAGCCCTTGAATCAGAAGCCAAAAATCAGAAAACACGGGCAGACCAGTTAGAACGGCAACTTTCCACCAATGAGGCTGCGGTCGCTGAAATTGGCGAGCTGCGCCGTCAAGGCTCGGAGCTCAACGCCGAAAACAAATCTCTGGCGCAAAGGGCATCCATCTTCGAGGGAGCAGCCAACGAAGCGCAAGCCGAACTCAAGCGTTTGCGTGCAGCTTATGAGCGCCCTGCTGAAGTTACCGCTCGCTACAAAGAAATTGAGATGCCGCACATCAGTGTGGATAAGGTCAAGCAGCCGGTGCAGCACGAGATCGATGAGCTAACTTGGCTCACTGGGATTGGTAATGCTTGCGATACATACGGACTACATTTCAATCCACGTATTTTGAAAGCTTTTCATACAGCTCTCAAAACAGCGGAATGGTCGCCGCTCACTGTCCTGGCAGGGGTTTCCGGAACCGGAAAATCCGAACTGCCGCGCCTCTACTCGCACTTTGGCGGAATTTATTTCGAGCCGCTGTCTGTCCAGCCTAATTGGGATTCGCAGGAATCCATGCTGGGCTTTTTCAATTCCATAGACAATAAATTCGATGCACAGCCGGTGCTGCGTTTTCTCGCGCAAAGTCAGATATCAGGCCGCGAACAATATGAACAGCGCATTAGACGTTGGCAGAGTATGTCGCCAGATCAGCAAATAGCACTTGACCCTGAGAAGGACAAAGAGCTGATTGAAGCGTTGAAACAAGCAGATTATCCAGGATTGCAGGACGCAGTGTGTCTTGTTCTGCTTGATGAGATGAATCTGGCACACCCTGAGCTTTATTTTGCAGAGTTTTTGAGCAAGCTAGAACTGCGGCGTGGCAGAAAGGGTGATGATGTTCCGTTCATACCGGTGAAAATTGGCGCCGGCATGGAACCCTATAAGCTCCCCCTCGGTCGTAATGTACTCTGGACAGGGACGATGAACCAGGACGAAACCACCAAGTCCCTTTCGGACAAGGTGCTTGACCGTTCCATCATCATCAACTTTCCGCGCCCGACGGAACTCAAACGCCGCCTGAAGCTTGCTCCACTTGATGACAAAAATCGAGGCCCGGCGCTACACAAAACGTCGTGGCAGAGTTGGCTAGCACAGGGCAGCAACTTCTCCGACGATCAAGTCAGCCCGTTCAAAAAATTCATTGAAGCAATCAATGCTTCTTTAGCGGTTACAGGCCGTGCCCTCGGTCACCGCGTTTGGCAATCCATTGAATACTACATGGCCAATTACCCGGATGTCCGTGCTGCACGCGATAAAGATGCGCTTGCCAGAGCTATGCATGTCGCCTTCGAGGATCAACTCGTGCAGAAGGTCATGCCCAAATTGCGGGGTATTGATACACGCGGCAAGAGCAAGACAGAGTGCCTGGACAGGATTCGTGGACAACTCGTTACAGGAATCGGCAGTAACTCATTCAATCTGACAGAGGATTTCGACCTTGCCTGTGATCTTGGCTATGGTCAGTTTATTTGGCAGTCGGCAAATTACCTAAACGTCGGTGACACGGAAACCAATGATAGATCCACGGCCAGTCGAGACTCGGACAATGCTGAATTGCCACACTCCCTTTTTATGAAAGATGAACCAGATTCAGACAAGCGTCATAAAATGTGGAACTTAAAGACACCAGAGCAACGAGATGAGCTGCGCGTGAAACTTGAAGAAAATGCCAGAGCAGGAAGGATTCACGCCAAGCAATGAGTATTACTCTGGAAAAAATCTATACCGACTTCCGTGCCAAAGAAAAACTTGCCAAAAAACTGCTTGAGCAAATGAATTGGTTTGGTTCAATCACGGATTTCGATCCTAAGACCGGCGCGGCTCTGCCGAAATCCTTGTCAGGGTTCCTCGCCAAAGTCGCACAGCCAGAAGCGAGTGAGATAACCCGTGACCGCCTTTGGCGCATAACGGAACACTGCCGCGCTTCTGTCGAGCGATTATTTCATTCTCTCAACGAAAGTCCTCGCTGCGAACACGCTCTACTGCCTGTTCATGCTGTGCGTGAACTGGATGCCAACAGTTTTATTAAGCTGAGTAATCGTCCGGGTCGTACCATTCGGGAAAAACTGGCAGGTAACCCCTACATACAGGCTGTGCGTCGTTTTCAATCCGTCGACCTGCCGGAAAATCGCTTGCTGAAAGCCTTTGCCATTCGCCTTGCGGAAATGCTTGATTTACGCGGTGATTGTCTCGGTCAAGAGGATGAGCTTCTATCAAAAATCTACTTATGGTTGCGTTCTGATGAGGCGCAAGCCATCGGCAATTGGGAAAATCTGCCACCTAACAACACGCTACTAGCACACCGAGATTACCGTCACGTGTGGGATGCATGGCGCTGGCTGCAAACCCTCGATGAGGACATCACCAGCGACCTTTCTCAACTGGATGTCCGCGAGAAAACCATGCGCCTTTGGCAGCAATGCGCGCAAATGTGGCTTGATGGAAAGCATCTTTTTGCTGAGATACCGTTACTATTCGATTATGAAAAGTTTGAGATTCTTCCGTGGACTTCCAAGCCACCTTTGTTCAAGGAAGTGAAGTACAAGATGCCCCGGCATTTGCGACAAAGCGCGAGTGCCGAACCAATTTGTGTTGATATCACAGCCCTGCATCCCCGCTATGCCAGTGGTGACGGAAAAGGAGCGCAGTCGCTGGCGGCCCCCTTTCTTTGGCAGAGGTGGCAGCGCGAAAATGAAACCGTTGACATCGAACTCTTTGGTTCCGATGCCGTTTGGCTGAATCCCGATGCGACCACCATTTCTGCGCCAGATCTGTTTTTCGCCAAAGACAACGCCACTGAGCTTTTTGACCCCGCCGCCCGCGCGTTCACTACTCGGCTACGCGAAGAGTTCAAGAACGATACACTCATCTGGCTTGCGCCTGACTTTCTCAACGATTTCGAGCTTGAAGTCATCCGTCGCAACCTCAACGCGCGTTTCCCGAATGCCGAGCCGTTGCCGCGAAGTGTGGCGGCCGTGTTCGCTCAAGCTGACCCGGCCAAAATCACGGGCGAGGGTTACGCCATCATCGTCGTTGATTCCATTGGCGGCAAGACGACCGCCACCAAGCTCATCGCCAAGCGCGACAAAGACCTGGCGAAACGTCTTCCCATCACCAAAGGCTTTTATTGGGAGCGTTGCCCGCCGGTTGTTATCCCTGGCGAGGAAGCAGAAAGGCTAGGTGGCAGCGGCTACGACATCATCACGCTGGATGCCAACGGGCGGTGGCACGATGCGATCCGCCCGGCAAAGCCCCCATTCATTGAGGCAGCACACCTGAAGCGTATTCCAAACATCGGGAATTTCGCGTTCTGCATCAATTTGATGGAAAGCCCCGTTATGGGCGGAATCCATCTACATGCTTTACAACAACAGGTGGCTGATATTCCACTTTGGCGCGACCAGATTCCTGAGCTTTCAGTCAAAGTGATGAAGGATGGACATCAGCAACGATTCCACCTGGTTTTGCGCGGAACGACAGTCAAACCCATTCGGGGTAAACCCGTCACCATCCCGGTTGATGAATTCTTCACACTGCCCGCTGGCAGGCCGCATTACTCGTTTCCGCTCTATGTCGGCGATAAGGGTGACGACTTCGGTTTCTCTGCTCGTCTCGATTCACCCGCCTTCCCATTGGAAAACAAGGTTGACTGCGAGTTGAACCTGACCTTTGAATACGGCGCGGATGATCCCTATAAACTCGTCTTCACACCGCGCGACAAATCTTTCCCACCCATCCGCGCTACCTGGCGACGCACGGAAGAAATCACCGATGCCCCTGCGCCGGAATATCCGCAGCCAATGACTTGGGCGGAGTTGCAGCGGTTTCCGAAGCAAGACAGTAATAAAACCTCTGATCTGTTGGACTGGGTGGAAAGGGCAATTGAACAGCTTGACCGTGATTTTTACATCCGCCCCAAACAGAGGACGACTGGCACGGTAAACAGAAAGTGGCTGACCGACAAAATAGGCGGGCAGTTTACCTTTGCTACATGTAAATCCACCGATGAGTCTGTATTCATTCATCAGAACAGTTTTGTTCATGAACTGAGCTACGCCGACTTCACTGAGGGGGCAGAAATTTCATTCGAGCTTCAGGAGCGCGATGGGAAATTCTCTGGCTGGAAAGTGGCAGGGCCGAGATACAAAGATGAAGTGCGTCTGAAAAACTTTGACGAAGAATCAGCAAAAAATCTGGTTGCCAGTATACGCAAGAGACTTTACTTTCCTGTCATTCAGGTTTGGCGCGATGGGCGCTCGACTGGAGACCGTGAATGTCCGAAAGGGTTTGCCGACGCAATGGAGGCCAGAGGAGAACACCTCGTTGCCCTGCTGAACGAGAGTGGCATTCCTGAGCAAGTAAAGAATGAAATTCGATTTCTAATGGCCTGTATGCACAAGGATGCGCCTGAAAATTGCGTTCAGTGGATAACCGGGCAGGTTGAGGGTCAGAAAATTCGTGACCTGCGAGCCGTCGGCTTCGCGCTTGGTGATGTTTCGCAGCAATGGCAGAAAGATTTGCTATCCCAGCTCGTTGCGAATCCGTCAAATGACGCGCTCAGTATTTTGGCCTATGCCATCTGGCGAGAGCAGCAGTTTGTTGAGAAATTCAGCCTCGCCAACTTGCAGTCCATTCTGAATGCTCTGAACATCATGCTCAACATCAAGCAATATCCGCCCCGGAAAGACGAGTGGACTGCTCGCAACTGGATTCGCGCCACGACAGAACCGCTTGAACTTCTGCTCGGCCTGCTTCGCACCCGTGCATCATCCACCCCCGAAATCAAGATTCTCCTTCAGCCGCATCAAAAAATCACCAAGGAATTGGCCAAGAAAATCGAGCGAGTGACAGAAATTGTCACACTGTCCAACATCAAGCTCTTCTCCCGTGTGAAAATCAACATCCAGAAACCCTCAGGCGACCGCACCCCCGATCTGCTCTACGCGCTGCGCCTGTACCTCACTGGTGACGATGGTGCGAACGCTATTCACATATCTAGTGTTTCTGATGGAAATACTGATGAGACCATTTAATTTTGATAGATGATTTTCATATCTTGATCTTCATAGGCCGGGAAATTTCATTGAAAATAGATATGGGTTATTTGGAGGCGTAAATTCGAAAACCATTTCTGGTTTGATAAGTAAATAGCCATGTAGCTTCCTCGATTTTCTGGCGCCTGTGACTTCGCAAGTCCAGATGTTCAGGCCACTTGGTTGCTTGCGATGCAATTGCAGTCGCTCGAAGCGCTTCTGCACCCACTGCCAATCCTGCAGGTTCTCCTGTTTGGCCAGTTTGCCTACCTGCGGGTGTTCCTGCGCATAGCGCTGGAACACGCCAGGGCTGACCAGGTAGGCGGTGTCGCTCACGGTATGCACCAGCGCTTTCGCATCGTTGATGATGAGCCGCCGCGTGGCGATGCCATGTTTCAGCCACGCCATGAAGTGCTCGCCGGATGGCTGTGTCGTCGAGGACGTGAAGGCCGGTGACGAAGGCGCAGCGGCGGCCAAGGGCGGCTGGGTCGCATCGGGGAGAGCTGCGGGTACTTCGTCCGGGGCGGTTTCCACATCCTCGGTGGTTGACGAATCCCCCATTCCCACCATCGCCAGCATGTCCGCCATGACGTCGGGGCTGGCCTGGGCCTTGGGTGGAGAGGCCGAGACGATGCCACTACCTTCCGCTGGCGGAGCGTTTTGGTTCTCGGAGGCGGACGCTGCGCCGTCCGCAGAAAGCGTGGCCGCTGCCTCGGCAGCTTCGCCCGCCAGTGCCGCGTCGGTCGTCACCGTCCCGGCAAAGGGCGCTGGTCGCTCACCAGATTCCCAGATCAGCGCGGGTGCCAGCCGTAGCAACGTAAACAAGTGGGTCCAGCCGGTGGAACTGGTCACGGTAGCGCGCCAGATCGCTTTGCCGTCCGGCGTGGGCTGCAACATGCCGTGATCCTGCAGCACGTTGAACACGGCGGTGTTGTTTGCCGGGATACCGTCAACGCCCTGCGACAGCAGGTGCGCGCGCAGCTTGTCGGAAACTGTCTTGCTCACCAGCCAAAGCGCGCCATCGGTGAGCCAGCCATCGGAGGCTTCGGGCTGGTTCAGCTTCAGCTCCTCCTTGAGCAGGTAACGCAGCCCTTCCAGCAGCTTGCGTTGCAGCGCGTGCTTGGGCGCGGCCATGGCGCGTGTGGGGTCGCCGCCCAGTTCCTGGGCCACGGAAGCACGGTCGGCCTGCACCACCAATTCGCCCAGCACGCCAGCGTGCTCGTACTGCCCGGCCAGGACGTAGAGCAGCGGTGCCCACAGCGACGGATAGCAGCTGAGCCAATCCAGGACTTCACGGTCAAGCAGTTGCCGGTAGAGCAAGCCTGTCGCGGCGCTGTGGAGCCGGTACTCGCGATCGTCACGGTAGCGGAAGCGGTATGGTTGACGCAGCGGGCCGTGCCACGGATGCCAGGTATTGCCGTCGGCTAGCTCGACGTGCAGATCGACAGCGATCTTGCCGACGTCGTGCAGTAGCGCGGCATAGGCAACTGCAGCGGTCCAGGCTTCCTCCTGCGCCGCTTGGTCCTCAGGACTGGCGCCAATGGGCAGCAGATGGGACTGCCGCAGCTTCAGGCTGTAGGCGACGATTTCGAGACCGTGGTCGAGCATGCCTCCCGGGTAGGCATGGTGATGCGCCTCGGAGGCCGGGAAGGCCTGGACCAGCTCGGCGTAGCGTTCCAGGGGCGTGCGGTACAGGGTGGCGAATTGCCTGCGCGAGAGCGAGGTTCGCTGCCAGATGTGTTCCAGCAGCTTCTGCCGGCGCGGTGTCGCCAGCAGCGATGCGGCCGATTCCGGTTGCAGCAGCCCTTTCGGGAGATCGGTGACGGGTGCTGGCGACGGAGCGGCAGCGACCGGAGGCCGTTTCCGCTGGAACAGAGAGAGCATGTGGGTGTCCTGGTGGCGGGCAAGCGGGCGGCCTTTTCGCCTTTTCGGGTAGGGCCTTTCCCCTTGCACCCCATTCCCTTGCCATTTCGGCCCTTTACAGCCTTTGGGTATAGGGCGACGGGTGCCGGCCGTCCACCTCCAATACGAGTTGCGGCAGGCCGGATTGATGCAGGAAGGCTGGCTGTTTACGCCTTACGATGGACCGATTCTTGGACTCGGGAGAACGCCGTGAGACCTCAGATTGACAAAGTAAGGAAATTTCCTTACCGTGCGGGTATCGCAATCAGGAGAGCCACCATGCCTGCCATTCACGAAGTTGCCACGCTGACCTCCAAAGGTCAGATCACGCTGCCCAAGTCCATCCGGCAGGCGCTGGGGGTGGATACGGGCGGCAAAGTTGCGTTCGACCTGCGCGGCGGCGAAGTCGTCGTGACCCGCGCTGATGCCGAGCACGAGGACCCTGCCATTGCCGCGTTTCTGACCCTGCTGGCCCGCGACATTGAAGCGGGCCGAAATGTGCGTGGCCTGCCCGAGGATCTGGCTCGCACCATGCTGGAGCACGCTGGGCACAAGGTGGACCTGGGCGATGATTTCGATGAGGACGTGGAGATCTGATGCAACAGCATGGCTGGTCACTGCTGTTCCACGACAACCTGATCGAGCAGATGATGAAGCTGCGCGCGGCCGTGCTGCGCGCCCAAGAGAACGACCCGGAAGGGTTCGGATCGAACGCCAACGTCAAGTTCTTCCGGGCCTTGGTCCAGTTGATGCAAGACGTGGTGCCGAGTGATCCGGCGCGCGACGAATACCGCCAGGGCAACACCATGGGATCGGCCTATCGCCACTGGCGGCGGGCCAAGCTCGGAAGGCGATACCGACTGTTCTTCCGCTACGACTCGAAGGCCAAAGTCATCGTGTACGCCTGGGTCAACGATGAGCAGACTCTGCGGTCTTCGGGAAGCAAATCAGACCCGTATGCCGTGTTCGAGAAGATGCTCGGGCGCGGGAACCCGCCGGACGAATGGAGCGCATTGGTACAGGCAAGCAAGCAGGATTGGAGCAAACTGGAGTAGCGATTTCACATGTAGCAGGTGACGACCATGAGCACGACGACCCGCATCAGCACCGCAGAACGCCTCGGCCGCAGCTTTGGCCGTGGGTGGCGCGCCTATGCGCGTGGCGAACGGCGGGCGTCGAACTGGTTGGTATCCAAGGGCGTGCCGATGGCAGGTGCCACCGTGCTGCTGTGGACGGTCAAGCTGGTTGTGCTGGGATTGCTGTTCTATGCAGTCTTCTGGATGGCGCTGCTACTGGTGTTCGTCATGGTGGTTGCCTGGATGGCGCGCAATGCCGACTTGAACGATGAACTGCCCGAACCAGAATGGCGAAACGGGCCTGCCGGATTCGGCCTGTACACCTACGATGGTTTTCGCATTGACCCTCATGTCCAGGACGATTAGCTGTGCTCACTTCTTCGGCACCGCGCTGATTGCGGTACTTCCTCCCTTTCCGCCAGCGGCCTTGGCATCTCCGGTAGCTCCAGCCAGGCCTTGTAAGACGTTACCGGCGCGAACGCCCGCCCAAGCCAGGGCCATGATCCAGAACGTAGGCAGCACAATAAACATCGTTCCCGTGACGAACATCAGGAGCATGTCGCCAAAGGCGTTGTTCAGCCCCACCAGCGGGTCGAAGTTGCTGTGTGGCCGGTTCCAGCCGAAGCCCCAGCCGTAGAGCGCATCGAGGATGGTGCTGTCGATCCAGCGCGCGAGCTGGAACCAGAAATCGACGAAGAATAGCGCGAACTGCACGACGCTCACGGTAACGACGGTCTTCAGGTCGTAGGTGCCCACGACCAGCACCAGCGGGATGCAGATGACCAGCGCCATCTTGAGCAAGGCGAGCACCATAGGCAGCGCCTGGCGCACCACGTCCATGGCGGGAAACGCGGCAATCGCGCCGAAAGCCATGCCGACGTCGCCCGTGGCCCGCGTTACGATGTTCGGCAGGGTCTTGTCGATCTGACCGCCGTAGTCCGTATAGACGCTGCCCTGGTTCAGTTTCTGCTGCCTCGGCGAGGCGATGGTGCGGATCACCGAGTCGTCCACATCGGCACGGGTCAGGAATCCGGCCCAGCCCGCCAGGCGATTCAGCAGGCTTGGGTTTACCTGCCCCAGCAGGCGTGCACGCAGGCCATTGCTGCCATCGGCCCACCACTGCCTGCAGGACGGATAGCCGCCACCGCTGGCCACCTGCGCAAGCCCAGCATCACGGTTGCTGTCGTAAGGCCAGTCATCGCGTGGTGTGCTGGAGCGGTAGGTGTCGTAGTAGCCGCCCGTGTCAGTGAAGAAGCGCGAGCCGATCCAGGTCACGTCGTGCATCTGCGCCTCATCGAGGTTCGGGCGCTGCATGAAGAGTTTGGCGCGCGCCGGTCCGTAGCAGTCGCGCGAGAAATCCGCCACTTCCTGAGCCAGCACCGGGTTGTCGATGCGGGTCGCGTCGATCTCCATGCGCATCTGCCGCAAGTCGGTGCCGCAGGGAATCGCCGCCACAGAGGCACCGGTCACTGCTCGCGAGAGTGTGTGCATAAAGGCCCACCAGACGGGCACCTTCGCCGACTGGTTGTTGATAGTGCTGAAGGACTGCGACCAGCCGGTATCGGTGGGCTGCGGCACGCTGACCTGGCATTGGGCCGAGCGCGAGCTGTCGTAGCGGATGGTGTTGAGATCCACGTCGATGAATGGGATGCCGGCGAACATCACCACCACGATGGCGACGAAGACCCGGTTCTCGATGCGCGCAGCCGAGAGCACGCCCTTGTTGCCTTCGTCGGCGCCTTCCGCGCGGGCCTTCAGCCACTCCTGCACGATGATGGCAATGAAAGGCAACGCGAATACACCGCTCGCCACCAGCACGGCCCAGATGCCGTTATGGACGATCCACGACACCAGCGTCAGGTAGTACTCCAAGTAGTCGGTGGTGAAAAGCGTCATGACCCCGATCTCCCCTCAAGCGGCCTGCAGCAACAGGCTGGCTTCCAGCGCCACAATGGCGGCGACGCCAGCGATCTCGCTGCGCAGCAGTCGCCGCCGCGCCTGCCTATCCGCCCCGCGTTGGGCCTCACGCGCCAGCAGCCGGCGACGCATCCAGACCCAGCCGTAGGCGGTTGCGCCATACAGGCACAGCCGCCACACCAGGAAGTAGCCCGCCGTGGCCGTCAGCCAGCGCTCCCAGTTGTCAATGCTGCCGACGAGAAAAATGCCGACGATGTTGGCGCCCACGGCAGCGGCGACGAGCACCACCGTCCACAGCAATGCCTTCGCCGCGCGCCGATTCAGCAGCCAGCGCGGGCGCAGCCAACTGGCGCGCGTCGGGTTCATGGGTTGCCTCCCGGATTGCCCTTCTGGAGCCGGTCAAGGCGGTCGGGAATGGGATCGCCTTCGTAGATGCCACGCGAGCCAGCCGCGCGCGTGCCGTGGCGCTGGATGATGGCCATGGGGGAGTTGTTCGCCAGCTCGCGGCGCAGCTCCAGCTCGGTCTTGAGGTTGCGGATTTCCTGGTCGAGCGTGTCGCTCTCGTGGTTCACGGCCTCGACCGCCAACTGGTTCGCCGCGACGTTGGGCTCCTTCTTGCCGGTCAGCAGGGTGCGCTGGAGCAGCAATGCCTTCTCCAGCACCGACGCCAGCGCGACCTCCGAGGCCAGGCGCCGCGCCAGCAGGTCTTGATCCGGCTCGTCGCGCAGCGCCTCGATGACGCCGCGTGTGATGGGCAGCGAGGTGCTGCCAGCCGCACGCAGGTTCTCGAAGGTGGTGTTGCGCGTTCCCGAGACCAGTTCCTGCAAGGCTTCCAGCTTTGCCTCGTACTCCTCCTGGATCAGCGGCGTCAGCCCGACGCCGGGCACCGTTTCGGTCTTGGTGCAGGCATCGCAAGTGCGCTGCACCTGTTCGCCGAGAACCCGTGTGGCCCATTCGGTCGCCTGCTGTGGCGAGGTCCAGGTCTGGCAAGACAGACTCGCGCAACTGGCGGCAGCGATGGACGATGTGTCGGTCACGCTGCGGCCGTTGACCAGGTTGTAGCCTGCGCGGGTGACGTCGCCGACCACGCGGATGGCCGACTGGCCTGCGCCGCCCGCATTGCTACCACCCACCCAAGGCACGCCGTCGTTGCCGCGGCGCGTCTCCGCCTGTTCAATTGCCGACACGGCATCCGTGCTCGACACCGCATCGCGCAGTGCCATGCCTTCGGCCATCTGGCTCCAGCCGAGTTGTCCGCCCGCCGTGTCGGCCATCTTCTCGGCCATGGCACGGCAGGTCAGCTTGGATCGGTCGAAATCCAGGCGCGCCTGCAGCACGCCGTTGGTCAGCAGGTTGTACAGGCCGGGATCGGCGCGCTGGATGATCAGCGCAGGCAGCGATGCCACCGCGCTGGTGGCGCTCTGGATCACGTTGCTCATGATCTGCTGAAAGCCGTTGGTGACGCCGTTGAGCTGGTTGCGCAGCGTGGTCTGGATGCTCATGTCGCCGCAGATCAGGTTGCTGTTCCAGCCCACGCCAACGCCGATCGAGCGCATGCCGGCCACGCGGCCCATGGACACCGCGCTGCCGCCGCCAATCGAATACATCACTTCGTCGCCGATCACGGAGCCGCCGGTCTGAAATCCGGCCTGCGCCCACGCCAGGCCGCCGCCAAGAACGAGTGCGCCAGCCAGCAGCCCAGCCAATACCGTGGGACGCAGCAGGCGGCACGCCTTGGTGGAGAGGTTTGTCAGTTCAGGACGCTTCATCGCCGTACCCTCATTGGAAATCGACGCTGCCGAGGAATACCTGGCCGCGACGTTCGCAGCACGCATAGGGCCGCCACAGCGCCCAGGCGTAATCGCCCTGCTGCGCCTGGGTCAGGAAGCCGCTGCGCGGGAACACCGTGCAGGACGAGGACAGGACGGGCGTGAGTTCCTGCCACTTGCCCGTCGAGGCATCGCCTTCCATCAGCGCGCCGGCAGGCCAGTAACCGGGCCGCGAGTTGGCGAGCAGCGGCTGATAGACGTGAATCTGCCCACGGCGCGTGACGACATCGCCGGCGCGCTGGGCCACCACGGCGCCGGCCTTGTGGTCGTCGGCCTGGTGCAGGAAGCCGCCGCGCGGATAGACGTTGCCCCACAGGTTCATCGTGGTGCGCGCGCCGACCTCGCGCCTGCCCGGAATTAGTGCCTCCGGGTAGGCCATCTCCGGCACGTTGTAGCGCCAGGCCAGTGTGTCCAGGGTGCTGAGCAGATACGGCATGAACGCCGTGCCCGCGCCCTCGCAGAAGTAGCCCGACGATGAGACGAACTGGTTGAACACCTCGACGCCGGGATGGCCGATGACGTCCGCGTTCTTGAACTTGGCGAGATTGTTTTCGTGGTCTTCGTTGGTGGTGCCGTCCCCGCCGGCCTGCGCGGATGGGTTGGGCGCGCTCATCGCCCGGACTTCGACCCAAGGGTTCTCGCCGGTGTTGCTGTAGCTGGAGACGACCGCATCGGGGATGTAGTGGCGGACCTTGATGGATGTGCGCACCGTGCAGCCCGTCCAGGTGCAGTAGAGCCAGTAGCAGATGCCGACGACGCGGTATTCGAGGCAGTCCGGCGATGCCACTGAGCCAACGATGGTTGCGGTGTTGAGGGCGTAGCTGCCCGTGGCGCTGAGCAGCAGCACTGAGACCACGCCAGCACGCAGGCGGCGCATCCGCTCGAAGGGTCGGGTCATGGCTGCGGCCTCCGGTGTTGCTCGATGCGCGCGACGGCACGGGCCACGTCCGGCTCGCCATAGACCACGTAACGCTGATCCACCACGACCGCCGGGATGCTGGTGACGCCCAGGCTCCATGCGTCGGCGACGCCCTGGTATGCGGAAGCAATGCGGCGCTGGAGGTCGGCACCGCCGTTGTTCAGACGGCGCTTGACGATGGCCGTGGCCTGCTCAGGATCGGCGGGCAGCTGTGCGGAAAGCTCGGCTTCGATGCGCGGGCCTTCATCCAACTCGATCAACCGCTCGCCACCCATGGTCTTGACCGGGTGGCGGCTGTCGGTGACGACCACCACATCGGCGGCGAAGGTGGCTGGGCTGAAAACGGCCAAGGATGCCGGCAGTGCAACGGCCAGGCCAAGGGTTCGCCAGCCGGATGCGAAGCGGAATAAAGATGCTGGCATGTCGCGTGCCCTGGAAGTTGATCAGAGCCATAGTCGAACGCGAACCCGCTGCCGCCCCAACAAACAATGCGCATCGCGGGCACCCCGCATACCTGTTCGGTGCTGCCGCATGGAAAAAAGCGGAGGCCGAAGCCCCCGCTGTGATCAGTGAACCACGGGCCTTCCTACAAAAGACCAGACTCGGCGAACGAGTACGGTGTGCCCTGACCAATCACGAAATGGTCAAGTACCCGCACGTCGATAAGCGCCAAGGCCGTCTTCAACTGCTCGGTCAGCAAGCGATCCGCATTGGATGGCTCGGTGGTGCCCGAGGGGTGCTGATGGGCGAAGATGACCGCAGCGGCGTTCAGTTGCAAAGCGCGTTGCAGCACGACACGCGGATAAACCGAGGTCGCATTGATCGTTCCATGGAACATCGGCTCCACGGCCAGCACGTCGTGCATGCTGTTCATGAACACGACGACGAATATCTCATTGGGCTCGGCGACCAGCTTCAAGCGAAGGTAGTCCCTGACCGCAGCGGGCCGTTCAAGACGTGGCCCTGCTTTGAAAACCCGTCGCTCCAGCAAAACGATGGCTTGCTGGACGATCCAGTCCTCGTTCTGAACAGAAATATCGGAAAGCGACTCCAGGCAGGAGTCATTGATGACGACAGACATGGCGAACCTCCAGGCAGGGAAATCGGAGGGCGCACATGCCCCTGGAGGGCAGGCCCTCCAGGGAATGGAACAAGGTGCATCCATCACCGCAGCAGCGGTGATCGTTCGCGGCCAGGATGCGGGGCGAACGGGTAGCGGTCAGCGCAGCGTGCTGCGCCGTAGCCTCAATGACCGCGGGCTACCTGGGCATGTCGCCGACGACGTCGGCAGGCATTTCCGTAGTGGGTGAAACGACCGAATCCTCAGCTGCCAGCATGTCCATGGCCGACAGCAGTGCATCGCCTTCGATAGGCCCCTGCAGCAGGATCGCCTGGCTGGTCTGGCGATCGTGTAGTCGCAGGGATGGCGTCGCGGTCACGCCGCCCTTGGTGGCTTCCTCGGCCTGAGCGCGAATCAACGTTTCGGGCCGCTCGCTGGCCAAACACTGCTCGACGGCTGGGTTTAGGCCGGGATAGCGCAGGCCCTCGGGCAAGCCCAGGCCGTCACTGCGCGTGTGCGCATAGACCCATTCAATGGCCTGCCAAAAGGCCACATGCCCGCCACTTTCGGCGGCGCACTCGGCCAGGCGTGCCTCGGCAGAGGCGGCCGGTTCGTGCGCGGCCAGCGGCTGGTGCTGCCATTGCAGGGCTACGTCCGCGTTGGCGCCCACCCAGCGTTTGAGTTGCGGAAAGTACTCCCGGCAGAACGGACATTCGAGGTCGGCATAGAGCGTCAGCGTGAACCGGCCCTGCGCGTTGCCCATTTGCCAGGGCGGCCCGGCCACCTGCGCGGTACTGACCGGCGCGGGAGCCAACGACGCGGGTTCGCTGGGTGCGCGGGACACGAGCCAGATCAGCAGCAGCGCGATCAATCCAGCGGCCAAGAACCAGGGCCAGCGCTTGCGCGAGCGCCGATGGCGGAGCGCCTGGACTGGCATCGGAATGGAAGGATGTTTCGGTTTCACGGCAGTCTCCGGCGGCTATTGCGGCAGGCCCAAGGCCGGCGACTCGATGCCGCGCGCCTGGTCGATCTTCTCGGCCACCTTGAAGGCCGCGTCGAGTTCACTGATGCCGTGCTGTTGCATGAGTTGGTAACGCTCGGCTTTCTCCTCGGGTTCGGTCTGCGCAAGCGCGAGATAGAGGCTCGGTGGCACGGCCCGAAACAGCACTTCCAGGCTCTTGGAGAGGATGACGCCCTCGGTGAACTTCCCGGCTTCCTTGCGCGCCGAAAGCATCAGCGCCTTCTGCGCAGGCGAGAGTTCGCGGAAGCGGGCGATCTTCTCCACCTCATCGGGTGGCATCGACAGGCAGATCCACCACTCGATCATGTTGAGCATGGGCTCTGCGGCGCGCGGCAGATCGTCGATGTTTTGTGTGGCGAGCCAGAACCAGGCCCCCAGCTTGCGCCACATCTTGGTGATCTTCACCACGTAGGGGGCGAGCAGCGGGTTCTTGGTGATGATGTGCCCTTCGTCGGTGACGTTGATGATCGGGCGGCCCAGGTACTGATCGCGCTCGGCAATGTTGTTCACCGTGCTGATCAGGCTTATGTAGGCAATGGAGAGCTGCGCGTTGTAGCCCTCGCGGGCATAGGTCGCCAGATCGACCAGGGTGATGTCGGCCTCGGGCCACGGCGAACCGTCGCGGTCGAACATTTCACCGTCCGTGCCTTGGCAGAACATGTCCATGGCGTCGGCCATCTCCAGCAGTCGCACACGCCGCATTTCCGGCAGCGTCGGGTCCTGGCTGCGCGTGCGCAGCGCATTGCGCACATCGCGCGTGAGCACGGTGCGCTTCTCGCCATCCTTGCTGTGGCAGTGTTCTGCGGCATCGAGGATGCACTGACGGATCAGCGAGCGGTCGGCCCGCGTCATCCGGGCTTCTTCCTTGTCTTCGCCACCGGTGATCATCAGCCTCGCGGTGATCTCCAATTCGCCCAGTACGTCGCGCTGCTCATCTGCCTCCATGGCCACAGCATCGGGCGGCAGGTCTTCGTCCAGGGCATCGGCGTCGAGCGTCTGCACGTCGCTGGGCGTCTCGATCAGCCGGCGCGCATCCGCGAACGGCGCCAGGGTAACGCCCGAGCCCGGCGCGAGCTTGACCCGGTTCACGGTCAGGCCCAGGCGCCGGGCAAAGTCGCTGAACAAGCCAAAGCTGTTGCCGGCCTCGACAATGAACAGGCGGGGTCGGTAGATCGCCGTGACCTGATTCAAGAGGTTGTTGAGGGTCGCCGACTTGCCCGAACCCGTCGGGCCGAACAGGAACAGGTGGGCGTTCATCTGCCGGTCCAGGCGGTTGAGCGGGTCGAAGGTGATCGGCCCGCCGCCGCGGTTGAACATCGTGATGCCGGGGTGCCCCGTACCCTGGGCGCGGCCCCACACCGGCGAGAGGTTCGCCGCGTGCTGGGCGAACATCAGTTGGGTGTACCACTTGCGCCGATCCTGGCCGGGGTTGTAGCAGCACGGCAGCCAGCGCAGGTAGCTGTTGAGCGGTGCCACCTCGTCGTCCTCGCGCACCGGCTGCAGGCCAGCGTTGAGCATGACGTTCGCCAGATCCAGGCCGCGTCGGTCCAGTTCCGCCTCATCGCGCCCGCGCAGGTAGAACGCCAGCGTGCCGCGATAGAGCTTGTGCGCGCTGCCGATCAGGGAACGGGCTTCATGCACGTCCTTGAGCGTCTGCTCCGACGCCAGGGTTTCGCCGACCGCTTTCTTGGCCAGGTGGTTCAAGTCCGCCTCAAGGACATCCTGCGGCGTGGCGACCATCGTCAGGCAAAGGGTGGTGTCCTCGGGCATCTGGTCGAACAGCGTGTTGATGGCATCGCCTTTGCGTGTCTCGCCGGTCAGGTGCCCTGTGCCCGGCGGCATGCGCAGGCGGTCGGTGATCAGCACGCGGTGCGGCAGGCCGTCGAAATGCCAGGTGCCCTGCGCCACGTCGGAGCGCGGCTGGCCGAAGAACAGCCGCTGGCTGAAATCCCGCCCGCTCGCCAATTCGATCTCGCCGTCTTCGCCGGCCTCCGTACTGTCGGGGTAGCGCGCCAGCGCATAGAAGCGCTCCCTGTCTTCGGCCCCAGGCCCAAGCAACGTGGGACGCGGGTTGAACCAGCGCAGCAGCCAGTCGTGAACATCCGCAGCCACCATGCGCCGGGCCTGAATGCCGGCGTTCGCCAGTCCGCCGCACAGGCGGTCGCAAACGATATTGAGCATCTGCTCGGGCGTCTGCCCGCGGCGGCTGTTTTGCCCTTGGCCGGTCACGCGGCGATAGACCACCATGCGCACACGCCGGGTCTGGCCGCGCCAGCGCAGCCGTGTGACCACCGTGTCCTCGAACAGACCGCCCGGCTTGGCCACCGCGCGCAGGTGATGGCCGAAGAAGCGCAGGTAGAACTCGGTGAACGCCGTCTCACGGGCGCGCGGCTGCACATAGTCGCGCAGGGTCTGCATGTACTGGTCGAAACTGGGCTCGTCCTGAGCGTAGAGCTGCAGCACCCAGGGGTTCTCATCCAGTTCATCGAAACTGTCCTGCAGCGCGTTTTCCAAGGCATCGCGGGCCTGCGCGAGCCAGCCAGGTTCCCGGCCTTCGGTGCCCAGCGGCACCAGCTCGTAGAACGCCGCCACCGATTGCCCGTCCTCCAGCAACATGGCTTTCGACTGCGCCAGGAACTCCACCCAGGGCAGCAGTTCCACGAACGACGGCGCGACCTCGTACAGCGCCTGCTCGTCTGCCAGGGTCGCCGGCCTGCGGCCTTGCACCGCCGTGCCGGGTTCGGGGATGCCGGCCTGGCGCAGTGCCTCGACGTGGCGTTGCCAGCCGTCCGGCTGCTCGTCGTCGTCAGCATCGGATGCGGCCAGCTTCGGCGCGGTCGGCTTCGGTCTGGGGATTTTCCAGCGCATCAGTAATCCTCCACGCGCTCGCCTGGCATGGCGTACTGCACGCGCTGGTACAGCTGGAACACGGTCGTATAGCCCGGAATCGGCACTGGGTCGGTGCCCGCCAAATGCGGATACACGTACATCACGAGATCGGGGTTGGGCAGGCGCTGGAACTGGCGGTAGACCTCGTTGCGCGCCGTGCGCGTGTAGCGCATCTGCTCGGCAGGCGCGGCCTGCACGTCCATCTCGGCCAGCGGCCTGCGCAGGCTCTGGCGCGCATCGAGCAACTGCCTGCGCGCTACCTGGCCGGCACCACCGCCGCCGTCGCCGGCGTTCTGCTGCCAGATGTTCATCATCGTGCTGTCTCCGTGGGTCAGCAGCTTTTCCTTGCTGGTGGCGCAGCCACCGAGCAGCGCGACGGCCAAGGCCAGCGCCAGGCCCTGAGCCCAGCTATTCAAGTTCGAGGGCATGGCTTTCTCCTGCGCGGTGATCGACCTTGCGGCCTTCGGGATCGAAGTCGATGGCGAGCGGCTTTTCGAGGTGGACGGCGACCTTGGCACCGGGCTGCACATAAACGGCAGCGAAGGCCTGGCCGTAGAGCTTGTTGACCCAGCTCGACATGTCCTGGACGCCGCTGGCGAGAATCCGGCCCACGGCTTCCTGGCCGCTGATGCCCACGCTGCCGATGGAGCCGTCGGCGCCGACATAGGACGCCCTGCCACTGTCGGATTCGATCAGCGAGGCCACGCCAGCCCCAGCCGCCGTGATCAGCGCCTGGGTGCCGAGGTACTGCTGCGCATTGCTGCGCCGCTCGCCGCTGACACAGGGAATGCCGTGCGGGTCGCTGATCCAGCCCAGGCCGTCGCGTTGTTGGTTGTTCTGCTGGTTGCCCTCACGATCCTCGGGGATGGTGCGGATGGTCCCGTCATGGAACACGAAGGTGATGCTGCGCACCTGGCCGCGCACGCAGGAGAGCGTCCAGTCGCCCGATGCGGTGCCGGAGAACACGGCCCCGGCCACATCGGGAATGTCGATGCCGTTCGCGGTCAAATTGTCAGGCCCGACCAAGACCTTGAAGGGGTATGGATCGTTCACCGTGCCGTCGATCGGCACGCGGCCAATCAGCGCCGTCATCGCCACCGACCCCATCAGCGTCGAGTTGGTCGGCACGGTATAGACGGGCGTCGGGCTCTTGACGCCTGCCGCGCGTGCGCCCGCGTTCGCCACGGTTTGCGCTGTGGTTTCCAGCGTGCTCTGTGCGGAACCGAAGCTGGTGGGGAAGCTTATGCCGCCATTCGACCTGCCACGCCCGTCGCTTTGTTTCGCGTCATCCGGCTCCACCCAGCGCATACCGCCTTCCATGCCGGCCTCGTCGCCGTCACGCAGGCCCAGCCCCACCGGCAAATCGGCATGGCCGCCGCCACGCCCGCCGATGCTGTCCAGGCGCTGCTGCAGGTCAGCGAGCAGCCCCTCGGTCTGCTGGCGCGCGCTGGCCGCCTGCTGTTGGTCGCGGCGCAGGTTGGAGCGCTCGGATTCGAGGGCGGAACTGATGCGTTGGTCGATGGCGTTCTCGCGCTGGCGCAGTCGCTGGTTCTCCTCACGCTGCGACCTGTTGTCGGACAGCGCGGTCTGAAGCTCGGTGCGCAACTGCTTCACCTGGGCAACCAGCGTCGCCACGGTGTCGCGCGGGGTGTCACCCTCGATGCCCAGCGCCTTCATTTCTTCCGGCGTAAGCCTGCCGCCGCCATCCGCGACAGGCGGTGCCGACGCACCGCCACCGGAAAACAGCCGGATGGCGACAGACAGCACCAGCAGGGCCACGGGGATCAGCAGCCACTTCAGGAGTCCGTTACTGCGCATGGCGGGCCTCCCTGTCGTCGCTGGCTGCTGCTTTGGGCTGCGGGAGATGCACAGCGGGGTCGAAGCGATGGATCGCCGGCAGCAGCGATTGCGCGAGGCCGTGCCCGCGCGTCACCAGGTACAGGACGGTGGTGTCCTCGGGGGTTCCGCGCGGGCCAAGCGCCTCGTGCTGGAAGGTGGCGGTGAGGAAATCCCCTTGCAGCACGCGCGGGTCGAGGCTGATCCAGTCGTTGCTACTGTTGGTCAGGCGCACGGCAGTGACCCACTGGTCTTCCAGGCGCCACGAGGCGAGCGCGACCGCGCGTGCCGGCAAGGTCGGCATCAGCGTGCCGAGGTCGAGGTCGCGGCGCAGGTTGACCCGCATGACGCCTGGCAAGGCTTCCACGGTGCGCAGCGGTGCGTAGAGGTTCTGCGCAGCAAAACGTGTCAGCACGACGGGGATTGGCGTTTCGCGCCGCGCCGTCCGGGTGCCCGCCTGCTCCTGAGCGCGTGCATGGGGCGCATCGGCACCGTCAGGCTGATCGCCATAGCGCGCTGTTGAGTTGTTGCCCTCGACGATTCGCACCGGTTCCAGCTCGGCTTCGCCGTCCTTGGGCGGCTCCGCCGCAATGTCGAGCAGGATCAGCGCGCCGGTGTCGGCGTCCTGCAATTGCAGCCGAGTGGGCTCGATCGGCTCGCTGGCGCGCAGGTACACCGCGCCGCCCGCGCTCTGCACGCGCAAGCGCTCACCGACGCCTGCGGGAACGCCCACGCGGACGTTTCGGTCGATGAACACGATGCGCTCCTGGCCGACCTTCAACGGCACCGCCAGCGGCATGCGCTCCCAACGCAGGATCTCCACCGCCTGGACAGCGGGGGACACGACCACTGCGGCGGCCACGGCCAGCAGCCCCAGCAGCGCGAGTACAGGATGCTTCATGGGCTTCATGGGGAATTACCTCCTTGAGGCGCTTGCGGCGTCAGGCCACCAGGCACCGGGCGCGTCGGCTCCGGTGCGCTGATGCGCTGGGGCGTGCCCTCGTAGCAGTCGATCACCAGGCCGAACGGGTTGCGTGCGGGATCGACGTCCACCCGCGCGACCTTTACGGGGTAGCGCACCAGGGCGCGTTTGACCTGCTCGGCGCCGTAGTACTCGTCGGCGCTGATGTCCAACGTCACCACCCAGTCGCGGTCGGAGATCACACGCACGCGCGCCGTGGGGTTGTCGCCATAGCTGCGACCGGGGATTTCGTAGATGCCGCGCACCCGCTGGCGCAGTTCGCCGGTGCTGCGGCGGTAGTCGTAGTCCGCCTTGAGGAATGCCTGGCAGGACGGGGTGAGGTACGGCGAGAGCGTATGGAGGTTGCGCGGGTAATCTTCTTCGCCATTCGTCGGCCAGCGGTTGAGGGTCTGGAACACGTAGAACGTGAACGCATAGACCGACTCGGGCGGCACTTCCCACCACTTGCGGGTACTGCCGGAGCGTAGGTCAGGCGGGACGTGGATGGTCAGATCGCGCGGTGCGCTCCACCAGCCGCCGCCCATGACCAGGGCGACGATGACCAGCGCACCCGCGCCGAGGCGCAGCGTCTTGATGTGCGCCTGCAGGTGGGTGATCTCGTTCTTGAAACGGCTCATCGCGCGCCCCCGTGCATGCCCCTGCGGATGGTCCAGAAGCCGGAGCGCGAGATCAGCACATGGCCGCCCACCCAAGCGGCCATCAGCGGATGGCGCGTGGCAATGCGCCACTGCAACTGCCGGTACAGCCAGGTGTCGGGACGCCCACGCTTGAGACGGCGCAGGATGCCGCCGCCGATGAAAACGCCCAGCGCCACGCCCAGGACAACGAAGGTCGGCGCGATGGCAATGGTGCGTAACACCCAGGACAGCGGCGCGCCAACCACCAGGCCGGCAGCGCCGGACAGGCCGCAGCAAATCCACAACTCATCGGCAGTGAGGCCGCGCACGACCACCGGGTGCCTGTTGAGCCGGTGTGGAAGGAACGTGACTGTCCCATCGGCACGGACATGCTGTTGCTCGGACATAGCCCGTCCTCGCTTACAGGATGCCGGTGGCTTCGGTGAGCAGCCAGATGCCGATCACGAGCAGGACGGCGCCGATGGCGACCGTGAGACCGAACTGCCCCCAAGTCTTGCGACCGGTGTGGATTTCCGCGTAGGTGCCGTAGGCGTGGTAGCACACGCCAATGAACATCGACGCCACCACCAGGAGGGCCACGAGCATGATGATGTCGTAGCCGTAGTTCCTGATTGTTTCCATGATGCCGCTGCCGGCGCCGCGGGTCGGGTTTTCCAGCTGCGGCAGACCTTGCGCAAACGACAGCGCGGGCAGCGCGGCGGCACCCAGGGCGACGGCGGCGCGTTGGACAAAACGAGTAGTGAGGATGCGGTTTGGCATGGTCAATCCCTTCAGGTCAGGAGAGGAGGAAGAACGTCATGACGAGGTACATCGCGACGAAGCGGATGCAGACGCCGAGGAACTGGCGTTGGTTGAGGCGGTTCTCGGCCCACCCCACGTAGGCCGTTCGGATGGCCCAGACGCCCCAGACGAGCAGAACCGCAAACACGATGCCGACCAGAACGGTCGCCATCGCGGACGGCGCGATACCGCTGTTGGCTTGAAATGCCGAGACCTGGGCGCCGTTCATGGTCTGCCCTGCGCAGTCGTCGGCAGCGATGGCGGGGCGGTCCGCTCGGTGCGGTACTCACCAGCCAGTTCGGAGAGGTCGCGTGGCTGGGCGCGCGACGGTGTGAGATGGGCCTGGATGCCGGCGCGCACACGCGCCAGATCAGCCAGCAGTCGTGGGTAATCGAAGTGGTAGCGCTCGCCCGGCTGGATGGGTGCGTGTGCAGCGCCATCCGCGATGGTGCGCTCCAGCGCGTCGAGCTGGCGTAGCGCGGCAACCAGCTCCTGGCGCTGTGCCGGGGATTCGGCCAAGGCAACCGGGAACTGACCCATCAGCAGGGCCGTCACGAGAAAAGTTGGCACGCCGCGATGCGCGGCGCGCAGCCAGATCGGAGCCAACATCGCGCCATTCCTGTGTGATAAGCAATGGCTTGATCGTGGCGATCAAAGGCGTATCAGGCCGCAAACAATAAGAACCTGCGGATGACCGGATTGATGGCCTAGAGGTACTTCTTGAAGCTCCCTGCAGTCAGGCTCACGGCCAGCCCCAGCAAGCCGGCGCTGGGCAGCAGGATCAGCAGCGGATGCACCGAGATCGGCAGCGCCAGGTACGTGACCCAGGGCAGCACGGCCAGCGGCATCAGGCTCGCTTTCGCTCGGTGATAGATAAAGCCGGATTCCCGGCCTGCGCCGAACCGGCGCACATCCCGCCGTACCAAACCGTCGATCAGGCCGACGAAAGCGGCCGTGAAGATCAGCGGCAGCGTGAGCGCCAGGACCAGCAGGCGCACGAGGAAAGTAAGCGTCGTGAAGGCTGCGGCGATCAGGTAGCTCTCCGTCCAGACATAGACCTGGCTGATGAAGTAGCGGAAGTTGCGCCCTCCGTCCTGGTTTTTCCCCTGGCTGGGCGCGCGGGCGCGCTCGGCGGTCTGGCTCATGCGCTCCAGGAGCCCTGATCGCACGAACACCCATTCATAACCCGTGTCCACCAGCTCGTGCGCCGTTCGCCCCGGCTCCTGCACGACCACGCTGCGCGTGAAATGCTTGGACAGGTGCCCCAGCTCGTACTGCAACATTTGCTGGGAGTGCTGCCAGCCCTGGTCTTTCCAGAACAGGTGCATGCCGATGCACTCCATCAGGATCGAGAACAGCAGCGAGCCGACCAGCACCCCGAGCAGCCGGAGCGGCAAGGTGATGGTGCCGACGATCAAGCCCTGGCGGCGGTTCTGCTCGCGCTGCGCAGTCGAGGCGGCATCGCTCATGGCGCGGCCTCTTCGCTGGCCGTGTCGCCCGTGCCGGTGGTGGGTGTGGCGATGGCCGTCTCATCGAGCAGATCGTCCGGCAAGGCCGCGTCCTGCAAGACCGGGGAGCTGGTGAACTCCCACCACTGCGTGGCCTCGCTGTAGCTCTGGCGCATGTGCCCGGCCAGTTGCTGCAAGTCCGCCGGCATCACTTCATCCGGGTCTGGCGCCGGCAACGGCATACGCACCTTCCAAAGCTGACCGCCCTGCAGCAGCGCGAAGCACTGGCCTTTGGGCAGGCCGACGATGTGCGATGGCTCGATCATCGGCACGCTGGACATGCTGATGCGGTCTTGGGTGTTTGACGTAAAGTCTGTCGCTCCACGAATATCGGAGCTGTCGGTCGCGCCGCTGACGATGGTGGTCGTATAGACCTCGACCTTCGGCAATTGCCGGGTCAGCAATTCAGCGGTAGCCGTCTCGCGCACGCGCAGCATGAACAGGTTGTTGAAGTTGCCGATCACCTGACCGGCCTTCGCGCGGTTGCCAATGCGTGCTTCGATGTCCGAGAGCGTCTGTGTGTACGCGGTGACTTGCAGGCCAGCGCCGCCGCCCTTGTTGATCAGCGGGATGAACTCGTCGCCCATCAACTCGTTGAACTCATCGGCATGGACGTTGATCGGCACGCGCGAGCCAGCCGATGCGCCCGGCAGGCCGTCGTCGATCCCGTGCTTGTAGATGTGGCCGGCGACCGAAACCAGGTCGGAGAACATGGAATTGCCGACTGCGGCGGCGACCTCGGCGTCGGACAGCGCATCGAGGCCGACATAGACCACGGCGCGCTTTCGGATGACCTGCATCCAATCGAAGATCGGGCGTGGGTCGGCCAGGTCGGAGTAGTTCGGGGCCAGAAGCTGGGCGATCTTGCCGCTGGTGAGCTTCTCCAGCAGCGGCAGCAGCGATGCGACGATCTTGTCGAAGTAGGTCTTGTCGTAGCGCACTGCCGAGCGCAGGCCGTCGAGCACCGGGTCGTAGTTGCGCGCCTGCGAGAGGTACTGCTCCAGCGCCACCACGCGCTTTTCGCGCCCGATCATGTTGCGCGGGATGTTTTTCTCGTTGAGCTTGGCCTCGATCTGGACGATCACCTCCCAGGCCTTGGGCTCGGTCTTGGCGAAGTAGTGCTGGGCGTACTCGATGAACAGCGCGTCGATGTTGATGACGTGCCGCTGGATCAGCATGTAGTCCGGGCGCTGCCCCTGTTCCACTAAGGCGCGGGCGATGATATTAACGAAGCGCCAAGCGAACTCGCGAAACGCCGCGCTGTTGCCTTCGCCGGAGAGCTGTCCCGCGATGCGCGTGGCGAATTCCGAGATGCGTCCGAAGCGACCCACCGCGTTGTAGCGGGCGCTGATTTCCGGCCAGCCCAAATGGAAGATGTAGAACTCACCGTCGCGGCCCGCGCGCTTGGCCTCGACGTACATGCGCTTCAGGAGGTCGGCATCGCCCTTGGGGTCGATGACGATGACCACCTCATGTTCGCCAGCGGCGTTCTTGCGGCGGATGTCCTGCGTCACGAACAGCTCGGCGAGCCGCGTCTTGCCCACGCGCGTCGTGCCCAGCACCAGTGAATGCCCGACGCGCTCCCCTAGCGGCAGGCTGACGTCCACTTCCTCCGGCTCGATACCGTGAAGCCGCGGCAGGCCCCCCCACGGGCGGCAGCGGCCGCACAGGGTTGAAAGGCACATCCCAGCCTGTGAGCCTAGGCAGACGTGAAAGCGGAAACGGCGCGAACTCCAGCCGTGCCTCCAGGCGACGCGCCAGCCGGTAGGCCGGCGTCGGCTCCACGTAGCGGCGGAACTCCGGTCGGTACGTCTGCATCAGCCTATGGGTGTGCTTCTGCTCCCAGAGAAAACCCCGACCAATGAAGAGCCGCTGCTGGCTGACCGGCACGTCGCGGCTGGTCATCACGTAGCGCGGCAGGCGGCGGATGTTGCACCGGTACCGCAGGATAACTCGGGCATCGCGGTAGCGGATGGCACCGTAGGCGCCAAACGCCAGCGCGCTGCCGACACCCATCGCCGGACTCAGCGCGAGCGACCACGGGGCCACCAGGGACAGAAACGCGGCGCCTGCACACGCCGCGACGGTATAGAACTCCACCGCTGGGCGCAGCAGAACCTCGACCGGCTGTTTCCCCGACATGGCTTCATTGCTCGATGCCGGTGGCTGTGATCAGCACCGGGTAATGCCGCAGACCCAGGCGCTCGGCCAGGTCGTCACCGGCCACAGGCGCAAGGGGCACGCCGGGCACCAGGGCGCGCAGCCGTGCCAGGCCCTGCATGGTCTCGACGTTAACCACCAGGCCCACCGCGCCGCGCTCGCGCAGCGAGCCCGCCTGGCGAAGCAGCCAGGCGTGGGAAGCTTCGTCGTCGCCGACGACTACGAAAGGCCGCAGGCCCGGTGCCTCGATCACGCGCCGCGCGACGGTGCCAGGCGTGAGCTTGGCACTGCGCACCGGCAACATCGCGGCCTCATCCATGGGCGTGGCGGGCACCGGGAGCATCGGGATGGGCGGCCCGGCCGGAGCATTGGCGCGCGGCTGAAGGTTCAGAGCCTCGTAGTACGGCAGCGCCGACGTGCCGCCACGGTCTTCGACGACGATCAGGGGCTCTCCGGCGCGCGAGGCCAGTGGCAGAGCCGCCAGCAGCACGAGCAGGCCCTTCAGTGTGAGATGGGTCAAATGGCATGTTTTCATGGGGTGCTCTCCTGGTGCACGGCGATGGCCGCGGCGGTTGGGTGTGTGCCCTGCACACGGGCAAGGTGGCGCGACACGCTGCGCCGGTAACGAGCCGCAGGTTCTCCGCCCGCAGGACGGTGGTAGCGACCGATCGCCGGCAACCAGTCCTCGCCCGAGGTGTGCTGCTCTTTCAGGATTTCAGCGGCGATGGCGAGGTTGCTGTATGGGTCGAGCAGGTCGCACGGGCTGGCGTAGCGCTGCTGGTGGTAGCCGAGGTTGATCTGGCCCAGGCCCGCGTCGATGCGTGTGTGCGGCGTGGCGCGCATTGCCTGCTGCAAACCAGCGCAGGCGTCGGCACGGGTGGTGAAGCGGCGCGACTGACCGGCGACGTTGAGGGACCACGGCCACGGGACGATGCGCCCGTTGCGGCGGATGCCGCTTTCCTGCAAAGCCACGGCGTAGAGCACCGTCGAGGGGATGCCCGCGCGCTGTGCGGCAAGCTGGTAAGCCGGTGGCGGAAGCTCCTGGGCATGGGCGGCGCAGGCGCACAGGCCCGCCGCGATCACCAGTGCGCGCAAGCACTGCGAAACGGAGGTGGCCGCTATGGCTGGCGCTGCCATTGACCGTTCACCTCGCGCACGACCGCAGGAAGGTCTCCGGGCAAGCTCAGCGACAGCCACCGCCCGCCATCATGGTTGAGCGTGATGCCACCGCTGCGCACGCGCGCCGGATCGACGTTCGCACGCTTGGCCCAGTCGCGGATGCGCGTGTCGTCTTGGCGGCTGCCGACCATGTACAGGTCGAACTCGGTGCCGGAGGATTGCAGGCGCTGCACGAGTTGCCCGCAGGCCGCGCAGCCGTCCTTGACGAACACGGCCGTGCGGCCTGAACCGCGCAAGGGATTGGCGCTTGTGCCGGCGCCGGGTTTTTCGTCAGGCAGGTTCACCCGCTGCATGCCGGGACTCAGGCGCTGCCAGGCCTGGTCGTAGGCACGCTGGTAGGCGAGCAGCTTCTCGATACGGCGCGCCTCGACCTGCACCTGCAGCTCTGCGTAGCGGCGCCGTTCCTCGTCGGTGCGCGCCTCGATTCCCAGGGCGGACAGTGGGTCCAGGTTGGGCGAGTAGATGCCCAACGGCCCGTCCATCAGCTCGCGATAGCGAGCCCACTCCTGCGGTTGCAGGCCCCAGTCGCCTGCCACTCGGTCGTCCAGGGAGCGAGTAACCAGCGGGCGCTCCTGGCTGTGCGCACTGCCGGCGGGAGCCGTGGCCGGCTGCTGCGCCCAGGCGGGCAACTGGGCAGACGCGAGCAGGAGCGCGGAAAGGATGATCGACGGTTTCATGTCGTGCGCTCCGCTCAAGGAATCGCCATGCGACGGGTCTGGTCGCCGGCCTGAAACACCGCAGTGTTGCCCTCGACTGCCTGCAGGCGCCACGGGCCGACGGCATCGCCGGGAAGCAGCACTTGAAGCTGGTCGGGCGTGAAGTTCCCGTTATTCGGTGTGACGGACAGGCTGCGCTGGCCGGCGCGAAGTTCGGCGCCGACGATGCGGAACGGCAGTGGCGGCGGTTCTGGTTTGGCGGTGGGCCTGCTCGGTGAGCGCGGCTGGGCGGGCGCTGCGGCACGCAGGGCGCTTGGGCGTGCCTTGATCTGCTCGACTTCCGCACGAAGCGCCTGAAGGTCTTCGGCAGCGGCATAGCCGCTCAGCGTTGTCTCGACCTGGGCGGCGCGTGCTTCCAGGCGTTCGCGGGTATCTTTGAGGTCTGCCGCTGTTGCGACGACTGGACGCTGCTGGATGGCCTCAATGGTCTCGGCCAGGCCCACCGCCTGCGCTTCGAGACGTTGCAGGCGGGAATCAAGCAGCGTCTGGTCGGCCTGGTCGTTCATGGTCTGGTAGCTCAGGGCAGCGAAAACGCTGAGGCTGATCAGCCAGAGCCACATTAGGCTCTGCAACACCACGGCGGAGATCGGGCGCCGGGGAGCCTGCGCGGTATTCATGGCTGGCCTCCCGAAACCGAAGGCATCAGCGGAAACGTCTGCACCGCCTCGGCAACAGGCGGCTCGTGTGCGTGCTCGGCGGTCGCACTGCCTCCAGGCTGCTCAAAGCAAATCTGCCGTGCCCGTTCATCCGCATGCAGTTCCCAGGCCGGGCCGGCCAGGGTGAGCAGCGCATCGCGCAAGGTCATGGGGCCAAGATGCCGGTGCGCCGCCGGCAGCGGCAGCGCATACAACTCGGTCACGGCGCTGGGCGTCTCGCAAAGCTGGTAGCCACTGCGTTTGAGCACATGCCGCAGCCCATCGCCCACCGTGGCGCGGGCATCCTCGGGCATGGACACGTCGATGGTCTGCAACAGCAAGTCACGCTGCGCCGCCGTGGGTGCCAGCTCGACCAGCGTGTAGCGGCCATAGCGCACGACGGGAATGAACTCGGGTGCCTCGGGTTCGGGAGCGGAGGAGACGCCTTCTATGGCGTCTGGCACCAGCGGCGCGGTGGTGGTCGCGCAGCCGCTGGCCAGCGCTGCGGCCAGGAGACCAGCGCCGACCAGACGCCGGGATACAGGGATTGCGGGCATGGCATCGGCTCTTCTGTTGCGATGCCGATACCTTGGCGGAGCGCCGTTGAGCGGTCAGCTAGGAATGCGGACTGATGGACGACCGCTTTTTCAGAAACATGCGAAGACCGTGCTGATTTGGACAGTACTCGCTACCAGCTGATTACAAAAAAATGCTGCGGTCTCCCGATGGCGTCAGGATTGTTGCTCTCTTCATAGCTCTTGTGACTGCGACCCGCAGTGCCAAAAGGGCTTGGCTTTGACGAGAAGTATCTGCATTCGCAGGCACAATTCGTCCAGCATATCGCCCTTCGTAAATCAGTACCTCGTCAAACTCCTTACCCTTTGCTTTGTGAATGGTCATGAGATGAACTCCACGCCATTCCTTGGCGGCTGCTGTGAAATGCTCCTGCAGCAAAGCGCCCCGGACAGCTTCGATAGCGCCGACATACTGTCCTTGGGATCTCCAAAGCTCTGACAAAGACGCCCGCAGGTTTGAGCCCTTGTGAAGCAGGCGGAGATACTTGGCATCAGCGGCAACGCGCGACAGTTGGCCAACGGCAGACGTCGCGAGAAGCCCCCGCGCAGTCAACCAGTCTTCTTCAGGATGGCCGGTGAATACGACGTCCTGGCGAAGCGCTGCTAGGCGCGCGCACTCGCTGATCAACGCTTGGCGATTCTTGCCGCGGATCTTTCCGGAGACCAAGTATTGGTCGATGGCGTCGGCCATGTCGAGTTCCGCCTGCGCAGGGCGTTTGGTGCCACTGCGGCCCCGGATGTGGGTATGTAAGGCGGAGAGTAGCCGCGCAGCCAGAAGCTCCGAAGGGCCTCCTTCCATTAGCGTGGCGATGACGTTTGCCGCAAGCGCCGGGGATTCCGCGTCCATCGCCACCTCGTGGCGAAGGTTGGGCATGCCATCGGACTCCGCGGAGAGGTAGTCGGACACTTGAAGCATGAAGGCCTTGGATGGGACGAGCACTGCGATGGACCAGGCCGGCTCCTTGCGAAGTCGCTTGATTGCCTGGATGAGCTGGGCCTTCGCATGGAAATGCGGACCCCTTCCGTAGTACACGCCGTACTCGACCACCGACACATTGGCATAGACGGCGCCCTTGTTTTTCCCGGTGAGAAAGTCTGAACCGTACGTTGCGATGTCGGTTCCGGCACTGCGATGATTCTCCCCTTCAAACTCGACTGGCAAGGGGTCGAACTGGTCCACGAATTCCTTGAGCCGCTGAGGATCGGCGCCGCGGAATTCGTAAATACGCTGGTCGGGGTCGGCCAAGGCAATGATCCTGCAGCCGCGTCCAAGCTCGCGGACCATCGCCCATTCGTCGGCGTTCGTGTCCTGGAACTCGTCCACGACGAGTATCGGGTAGGTCGCTGTGTAGATACCTGCCAGCCGCCGGCTGCGGCGCAGCAGTTCAGCCGTCAACTGGGCGAAGAGGTCGAAGTGGAGCAGCCCCTCTTCATGGAAAAGGCGCAACTTCTCCTGGTGATGCTGCTCCTTGGCAAAGTGAGCCAAGCGCGCGGAGCCCTCGGGAGGTGGTAGGAGCTGGAGCGGCTTTCCGTTGCTGAGCAGATAGCCATGACTTCGCAGAACGCTCCATGCGAAGCCGTGATAGGTGTTGACATCTAGAAGTCTCAGATCATCCGCGGTGATGAGTTCCTTGGCTTTCTCAAGGACCCGTGCCACTGTGGGCCTCGCGAAGCTGAGAAACAGGATGCGCTGGCCTGATAGGAGCTTTGCTGATCGAATCTCGTCCCTGGCTTTGACCAGGGCGACATGCGTCTTTCCGGAGCCTGGACCACCCATGGCGAGCACGTGCCCCGTGCTTTGCAGAAAGTCCCTCTTCTGCGGTGTCCAGTCTTGTTCGACCGTCATAACTCTTCGTCATCGAACGGTGCTGCCGCCGCTGACGGCACGGGTGGCAGCGGCGGAGGTTCGACGGTGATGTGGATCACCCGCAGCGTGTCCCGGACATACTGCGGCATCTCCGCCTCGGTGCAGCACCCGAGCAAGTCGCCGGCATCGCCGCTTCCCTTGGCCCAGCCAAAGAATTGCCGCAATGCGTCGCGAATTTGCTCCACGGTCTGGGCGGCGTTAGGAGTTTTGGCGATCAGATGGTTCGGCCACGCGTTCTCCGCGACGAGGCTGAGCGCATATCGACGAAGGGCTGCCTCCGCGGTGTGGTGCAGCACTACGTTCTCGAAACCTTTCTCGGCAGATTCAAATGAGTGGTGCACGGCGGCCTTGATGGCAGCGGAAGCGGCTGGTTCCTGCTTGTCGAACACAGCAAAGACCGTCTTGCCCAAGTCTCTAAAGAACTTGCCGAGAGGCGCAACCTGCGCATCGGTTTGCGCATCGATGACGGCCACCCCCAGGGCCTCAAGCGTCTTGTATTCTGTGGGGTTCAAGTCGTTAAGCCGGCGCGCCGCTGCAGGTATCGCATCGAACTCCGTTCGACCTTCGACAACAAGTACATATCGGGCAAGCAGCGCTTCACAGAAGCGGGCCCTGAACTCTGCCTTGTATGCCTTGGGCTTGACCGCTGGTGGGTATGTCGCCAGCATCGCAGAAAGCTTTCCCCCGTCACGCCGCAGCACATGCATCTCGGACGGCGCGAATTCTTCGAGCACATAGGGCGAGTGCGACGTGAAAAGCGCCTGTGCCGACGTCTCGCGCACGCTGTTAACGATGCGCTTCTGGGTATGTGGCGGAAGGGCGATCTCGGGCTCCTCCATCGCGAAGATGACGTTCTGCTTCAGGCCCGCGATGATGGATAGCAGCGCCAGCACCAGTGTATTGATCGTGCCGGTGCCCTGATGGTGATATGGCGCGCAATAGGTGCTGCCGTCCGGACGCTTCGCGCCGGTGCCCATGAAAACGGTCAAATCCTTGCGCAGGGCCTCTCTAGTGAGATCCGACACGCGCATGTGAGGTTCCTCTGCCCAGTCAGAAGGAACGAATCGGCGAACAGCGTCCTGGACGTCCTTCAAGAGCGGGGCGATGCCGAGTTCCGGCTTATCGGCCACGGGGAGTTTGCGCAACTCGTTCAGCAGGTCTTCCCACATCGTCACGCGCTTGTCTTGAAGCCTGAGGATGACATCAAGCAACGACCCGCGCTCCAGGCTCAATGCCCGCGCCCCTGTCCTCAGCGTCCGGAGGTACAGGAAGCCGCACTTGCGCTTGTCGGTCGTTTTGAAAGTTGGGTGAGTACCTTCAGCTAGCACTGGGGTCGCGAAGAAAGTATTGCCCGTGAAGTCGTCTTCTTCCTTGTCGTAGCGACCCTCGAAAAACACCCGCAGCGCGGCCGACACGTCTGACGCATCCGTGCCTTCCGGGGGCGGGCCTACGAGTAGCGTCTTTTCCGTGGCGGACCACCACTCGATGTGGTCACGAAAGTGTCGCTGCTGCTCGGCGGACAGGTCACTGACGATAACTTCAATCCGAATGAGAACCGGATCTCCCTCTTCATCCAGGTAGCGCCCGGCGTGGAAGTCGTGCTCGTCGATGACGGGTCTTCGGGAGAGCCGTTCCGGGCCGAGGACGAGATCTATGGCCTCCAGCAGCGTTGACTTCCCGACGTTGTTGTCACCGAGAAATACGCTGTGGCCTGACAGCGTCACGATGCCGGATTCAATCCCACGAAACTTTTCGACCTTGACTTTTGCAATCTGCATTGGCTCCCCCGATTCTGCTCATGTGAGTTTAGCCAGTAACCAATCGTTTCTCCAAAGAGAGTCCACACTGAATCTGAAAGGACGCAGCCACGTCCTGCGGAGACTGCGGGACGTGGCTGCAAGGTGGGAAGAACAGAAAGCCGGCGGCGCTAGGCCGGCGATGGCGTGGAAATTAGGTAGCGACCAACTGCCGAGCCAGTGCGACCTCGACGGAATCACCGTCCTGGTTCAGAACATCCAGCCCCGATTCGGGCACATCGCCCGAGGTGGACTGCGAGACCATGATCTTCTTGGCCATCAGTTCCAGGCAGGTCATCTGCGAGGAACCGGCGTAGCCGAGGTAGATCACGCGCACGGGCTGTTTCTGCCCAATGCGCCAGGAGCGGCGTGCTGCCTGTTGGAGCGAGTACACGTTGTAGCCACTTTGCATGAACACAATCGTCGGGAACTCCAGCAGGTCCAGCCCCGTCTTGACCAGCTCGGGATTGGTGACGAGCACGTCGATGCCCCGGTCCAGTTGCTCGGCGATCCAGTCCTCGCGGCGGCTGGCATCCACGCTTGCGCGCAGTACCGCCACCTTGAATCCTTCCTGCTCCAGCAGCCCCTTCAGGCGTGACGTGGTGTCGCGCGTTCCGGTATAGACCGTGTAGGCCAGAACCTTGCGCCCCTGTTCCTTCTCCGCTTTGCAGATGTCGATCAGCTCGCGCTCCTTGGGGCTGATCTCGAACTCATTGAACTGAGCCGGGACAAACGCCAAGGTGTTGCGCGTGCGCGGATGCACCACGGTCTCCGACCGGAAGCAGCAATCCGGCCAGGCCAATAGCACGTTGAGCACCACCCCCAGCAAGGTCGTATCGCGTCGCGCCAGAGCCTGTTTCAGTTCTGCGGTCAGCCGACCCGCCAGATCGCGGTAGGCCGCAGCTTGCGCCACGTCCATCTGGACTTCACGAAACTCCTCGTCATACGGCGGCAGGACGTTGCCACCGATGTCCTTGAGCTTGAGGAAAATCGTAAACGGCAGGATGCAGCGCAAGACGCCTTTCGGGCCGAAGCCGGGAGCCTTGACCGTGCGCACCGATACCTTGGTGCCTTTGGCTGTCTTGTGCGCCGTGCCGGCGCTCTCGGAGTAGATGTCCTTGAGGACGCCGTGATCGCGCATGAATGCCATCGCAGCCGAGGTCATGCTGCCGCTCGTGGTCGGGCGGTAGCCGTCTTCGATCATCCGTCCGGGCAGTGCCCGGAACAGCAGGTAGAACAGATCATCGCCGTAGCCGCCCATCAGCGTGCCGGTCAGCAGCAAGGTCTTGCGAGCCTTCGCCGCCAGCACGCCCATGGCCTGGCCCTGGGCACTGCCACCGTTCTTGTACTCGTGCGCCTCGTCGGCGATGAGCAGGTCGAACGTGCCTTGCGGTAGGTAGCGTTTGATGAACTCGGACGGTTGGTAGCCGCCTTCGCCAAAGCCAAACTCCATGTTGGCCATCGCACGTTCCATGCGCGTGGCCTGACGGTCGGAAAACACCAGCTCGCCGTTGCCATCCATGAGGTTGATGAACTCATGGATGTTGTCGCCCAGCATCGAGGCCAGGAAGCCGTCACCGAACTTCTGCATCAGCTTCTGTGCAGTGACTTCCCCGATGGTCGGGATGCGCTTCAAGGCTTTGAGGACGACCGAGGACTGGTCGCTGCCGGACAGGCTACGCGGGCGGATCAGCGTCCACAGGGGCGCGGCGCAGTGGCTGCACTTCCTGCGGGACTCCTCGGCTTCGAGCGCGACCGGGTTGACCGGCTCGCCGTCGAGGTCGGTGATGAGTGTGCCGCAGTCCGGGCAGGCTGCCACGTCGCCGTGGCGGGTGCGCCGCTGGGTGAAGACAGGTTTCCAGTGGAACCCCATCCGCATCCTGACGCGCCCCAGGATGAAAAACTCCTGGCCCGTGGGCTGCACACCCAACTGCTCGCGCAGCTTGATGAGCTTGACCAGCGTGTCCGGGCCATTGAGCACCCAGACCTTGGCGCCGGCCACCGTCTCCTGGATCTCACGCCGCCACTTGTAAACCAGGTGGGGAGGCGAAAGCACCAGGGTGCGGCGGTAGCCTTCGGCGTTGAGCACGGCGGCCGTGGCGATGCCGACGGTCGTGTAGGGTAGGCTGCGGGCGTCCCGTAAAGGATCACCCGTCAGCCCCCCTCCGAACCGGACTTACACCTTTCAGCGTATCCGGCTCTCCACTTACTTGACTAGGAACAGTCCTTTCAAAGAACGCCTGCGTGTAGCTTCTGATGGCAAGGAACGCACAGCACCAAAGTCTTGCGACGGCGCCATGACATCACCTGTGGCCAGAGGTACTTCCCTTTGTCCACGTCCTTCAGCTTCCGAATGTGATGCACTTGGAAACTGCCTTCGGTGGTCCCGCAGTACTCGCACTTCCTCGCTTCGAGCCGCTGGATCAACTCCGAGCGGCTATGCGTGAAAACCCAAGTCTTGGGGGGTAGGTCAATACTCTGGAACGTGATGGGTTCTTTCCTTATGTCTTTCAGGCTGTAGATGGGAAAAGTGTGGGAGTCCGAGTTACCCCGAACAGCCAGTACGTATCCACCCTGGCGCTTCATGCTCCGCGCTACCTTCGTGACGGTCGAACGACGTTTTGCCGCCAATGTCTTCCACAAACTCGTCAACCAGAGGTGATGGAGCTTGTTCAGGACACGACTGACGCTGTTCGCCAAACCGTAGTAGTTGGCAAGGCCTCGCATTTCAGCGTTGTAGGTTTGAACGATTTCCGCTTCGCTCAGTGAGATCAGTTCGCTCCTGTGCGTGGGGGTGTGAGCGTCATAGACGCCGTAGCCCTTTCGCTGGCAGAAACTACGCAGCTTTTCAGCCGGTACGTGCAATTGCATCCGCTCGGATACGCTGCGTGCTGTGATGCTCCGTCCTGAACGGACGGTGCGCACGTTGCGATCACCGGAGTACGTGCGAACGTCGTACCCCAGAAAGCGAACTCCGTCCGATGCGTGAACCACACCGGACTTTTCCTCAGCGATCTCCAAGTGCAGTTTGTCGCTGATGAAACCTGCGACTCGCTGCATGACGGTTACCGCCTCGTCCCGACTGCCGATGATGCCGATCAGAAAATCATCGGCATACCGGACATACACCAGACGCCGGTAATTGGCGTCCATCGGGTCGGAGCTGCTCAGTGCCTTGCGGCGTAGATAAAGTTCGGCCAATTCACGCTTCGCTTCCTCGACCTTTGGCGAGTCGCCATCGGCTTTGTAGGCATCAATGCGTTTCATCAACCGTTCAATTGCACCACTGATCCGCTTGTACTCGCGGTTCGACGCCCGGCGGTTTCCTCGGTTGAATTCGGCCTTCAACCCTGCAACGTACTCGTCGAGTTCGTGCAAGTAGATGTTGGCCAAGACCGGGGAGACAACTCCGCCTTGCGGTGTCCCGCTGAAGGTGTCATGGAACTTCCAGTCCTCCATGTAGCCCGCCTTCAGCATCGAATGAATCAGCCCAAGAAAGCGCTTATCGTCAATGCGTTTGGCAAGCACATCCACCAGAACTTCATGGTCGATGTTGTCGAAGTAACCTTTGATATCCATGTTCACGATCCACTTCATGCCCGTCCATTTCTGCCGGACTTGCATGAGAGCGGTGTGGCACGAACGCCCGTTGCGAAAACCGTGCGAGTCGTCGGAAAAGACCGGCTCGTAGATCTTCACGAGAAGCATCCGTACAACCTCCTGTACCAGCTTGTCATCCCCAGTGGGGATGCCGAGCGGACGGGTTTTCCCATTGCTCTTTGGAATGAGGACTCGCCTCACGGGCTTGAAGCGATAATTACCGCTTTTGACGGCGGCCATCAGGCCGGCCAGCCGCTCGTAGGACATACCATCCAGTGACGAGCCATCTACGCCGGCCGTTGTTGCACCGGAATTCGCATAGATGTTGACATACGCCTGCTTCCACAGGATTGGGTTTTCCATGAGACGACTAAGGCCGTTGATGCGCTTGCCCTGTTGAGACAAGATTCCCAGCGCATCCAACCTTCGATTAGTAGTGTCGGTTAGCATCAGCACAACCTCCTTTTCGATGAGTTGGTTACAGATAAGCTGTCTTCCTTCCCCCCGGACAGTGGGCCTTTCACGCGCATTGCTGCTCGCTTATAGCCATGTCGGTGCCGCTTACTGCTGCGGCCAGCAACCTCCATTACAGAGGCCACATCGGGTAATACGAAGACTCCGTCGCCATGCAGGTCTTACGACCTGTTTAGGCGATCCCGCATTTACGCTTAGACAAAGATGCGACGTGGTTAGGTCGTCCGTTCGTTCCGTAATCCCCTGATCGGGGTTGCGCTCGCGATACTGGTTTGTGGGAGAGGCAAAACATTTCCCACAACTCGCGAGTCTGGCGTTTCAGCTACTTTCGCCAGCGTCGGGACTGGTAGACCGCTTGGAACTAGACTTCAGGCAATTCAGCTTTGACCATACACGTCTTACTCTGGCCCGCCCCCGCTAATAGCTGTTGGGTAAAAGGCCTTTTCCGAACATGCTGCACTCCCCCCTTCCTTTCGGAATTCAAGCCCTTGCAGGCAGGGATAAGTCCGGTGAGTACAGGGCATTCCAGTAGCCCTGGTAGCTTGCGCTACGCTTCTTCTAAGCGCCGATACGGCGCACCTTGCCGCAGCCCATTTCGCCATTGACGATCGCAGCGCGCTCGCCTTGATCGACCAGCAGCTCGGCGGCGGCATGGACAACTTCAGCCTGGGCCTGGAACAGCTTGCGCTTGAGGCTGGCAACGACGAGTTGCCGCTGCGCCTGTGCTTGACCGGCATAGACCGGCGGGTTGGCGCGGTTGAGAGAATCGAGCAGTTCGTCGCCGAACTCGCCGACGAAAACCTGAAGGCTCAGGGTCAGAGGGTTGGATTCCGCTTCGAGCAGTTCGCCCTGTACGGGCGCTGCATCGTTGGCGGTGGTGTTGAGATCAACGGACATGGTGATGCTCCAAAGAAAAATGGGACATGCACCACCCCAGCGGGGCGATGGCATGCCCCGTGGTGGGAAGAGAGACGGCGAACCGTCGGTGGTTGGACAGTGCAGGCGCTCGTGGCCTGCGGTGACAACTCGCGGTCAGTACTCGGACGGCAGCACGATGCGGGTCGCGCTGCGATCTGCTTCGGTGAAGATGCGGATGCTCAGGTCACGGGTGACGACGTAAAACGAATCGAGGCGTTCACCAGACTCCAACGCAGCGTTGTTCTGTTGCCATTGGTAGTCGGCGACGTCGCCCCAGTCGCCACGCATGTGGCGTTCGAAAAACGGCATGGGATCGAGCCGGCCTTCGTTCATCAGGCGTTCGACGCCTTCGCTGAACTCCAGTGCACCGATCTCGAACAGCCGTTTGCGGCGATGCTTGTCATGTTGGTTGGATGTCATGTGGCTTTCTTCTGAGTAGAGGGGCTACAGCACCATTGAGGGGTGTCGGTGGCCCCGCGTTGGAGAAGATCAGTACTCGCTGGGCAACAGCAGCGTGGTGACGCTGCGATCCCATTCGGTGATGATCCAGAGCTTCAGGCCGGGTGTGACCTGGTAGGAAGAGAACAGGCGATCCTCACCGGACTTCAGCGCGGCATCGTTCTGCCGCCTGTCGCTGTCGTCGAGGTCGCCCCAGTCGCCACCGAGGTGGCGGCGCAGATACGGAATCGGGTTGAATTGGCCCTGTTGGATCAGGTCATCGACGCCGCAGGTCATGACCACCTGGCCGGGCGAGAAGCGCAGGCTCGGGGTCTGGCTGATGGAAAGTGCTTGGGCTGCCATGGAAGGCTCCTGGAGATGGAGGGGCCACGGCACCCCATCGGGGCGACTGGACCCCGGTGGGTGGAAAAAATCGACGGCGAACCGCCGGCGGTGGAGAAACGATCAGCGAATGGTCAACACCTCGCCCCGCGTGGCGGAGCCAGGCGTCATGTCCCATGCACGGATGACAGGAACGAACTTGTCGGTGAGGATGCGGGTTTCGGCGATGGAGCCGTCGTCGCGTTCGGTGAATTCCCGCTGGAGCGTCTTGTCCTTGTGGGTGTCACCTTTGACGACGAGCACGCGCCCCGCCTTGGATTGCACGACTCCCGAGATCGCGCCTGCGGCCAAAGCCAGGGCGAGATGCCAGTGGGACAAGGCCCGCGCCGGTGGACGCAGCGTCTGCTGCGCGGCCCCCAACTGCGTATCCCGCGACGGCCAGAGGCCTTGCAGCCTGCCAACCTCATCGGCGAACTGCTCCGGCTCCATCGTCACGCGGAAGAAATGCCCCGGCTCTGCCGGGCTGGTGGGGACGATGTACGGCAGGAACGGCCATTCGCTCGGCAGCTCCTCGGCTTCGACTTCGCCAAGCCCAACCTGCAGCAGCAGATTGCGCACGGCCTTGACGCCATCGGGCGTCTGCTCGCGCTGGCGCACCCGGCGACCGAAGATCACCACCTGCTTGAACTGCGTTTCCACCGCTCGGTAGATCCGCAGATCGGTGTAGTGGCGTGTCAGCCAGCCGACCAGCTCGGCGTCGAGCACGTAGCCGGGAACGATGAAGACCAGCACGCCGCCGTACTGCAACAGGGGCAGCGTGCGCTGGTAGAACAGTTTTTCGAGGCGGGCACGGCCCTGACCCTGATAGCCAATGTTGCCGTTGACGTCCTTGGACAGGTCGCCATACGGCGGATTGAGCCAGAGCAGCCCAAAGGACTGTTTGGAGATCATCGTGTCCATCAGGTCCGCGTGCAGGCAGTGATCGACCAGGCCGCGGGCATGGCGCGCCCGCTCTGCGTCGAACTCGACGGCGAACGCCTTGGCATGCTCGCGCCCGAGGGCATGAGCCGCTTCGGCAATCGCCACGCCTTCGCCGGCGCAGGGATCGAGGATGCACATCGGCCCATTGGATTCAGACGCACTGGGCATCAGTGCATTGAGGGCTCTTTTGAGCGTTGGTTCGTCGGTCGGGAAGTAGTCGGGTAGGGACAGGCCATTGCTGGCCCATCCCCCCCTAAGAACCGTACGTGAGAGTTTCCCCTCATACGGCTCAAGCCTTTCAAAGCTCGCTTTCGCGAACCGGCTTCACTACCTTCAAACCTTGGACATGTAGCTGGTTATGGCAGTTTGGATGAAGCAGAACCAAGTTTTCCAAAGTGTTCTTTCCGCCATCAACCCGACGTTGGATATGGTGGGCATGCCAACCGGTCTCCTTCGTGATGGGCTGCTCGCAGATCAAGCACTTTCCATCCTGCGCAAGCCATAGTTTGACGAGCTTCCTGCGCTCGTGCAGGGACTGGACCATCTTCTGGCTCAAGCGAGCTTCAAAGTAGCTTTCCCATTCGGGATCGAACGGGTTGGCTAGGCCATTGACCTTGACGTGGCGTCGTATCTTGGTATCCGCCGCTATGCGCAGCATCTTCCATTTCACGTTGCCGTCAGGGAACCTCTGACCATCGTCCGCAGCAAACACCCAATTCCTGTTGCCTATCCGGTGGAAGTACCTTTCCTTAACCCAATAGGCCCCTTTCTTTGGATGCCGCCGCCTGCACCAGCGCCATAGGCTGCGCCATATGACTGCATCGACGCGAGTAAACGTCTGGGATGAAGCATCGGCACTGTGAAATTCCGCCCAACCCTTGATGCGTGGATTGAGCATGCCGATGAGGTCGTCTTGTTTCACTGCCTTGTTGGCACGGATCAAACCTCGGATCGAATCTAGAAAAGCCTTCGTGTTCTTCTTCGATGGCTGGGTCAGGCACACCCCGTTGAACTTGCGGATGTTCTTGCCCAGGAAGTCGAACCCTTCCGAGATATGAGTAACGCGAGTCTTCGCTTTCGAGATGTTGAGGCCCCTGGCGGCAAGAAACTTCTCCACCAGTGGCAGCACCTCTATTTCGAGTAGCTCACGCGAGTACCCCGTGACGATGAAGTCATCGGCGTAACGAACGAAGTTCACCTTCGGATCGTAGTGCTTGTTCTGGCGCCTCGTCCTGAAGAACGATTTGCCAAGAACCTCTTGCAATCCATCCAGCGCCATGTTCGCCAGCACCGGGGAGATGATCCCCCCTTGTGGAGTACCTGCCTCCGTCGGGAACAAACTACCGCTCTCGACGTATCCGGCCTTGAGCCAGCTTTTGAGGATCGCCTTGTCCATCGGAATGTTCTCGGCGAGCCAATCGTGGCTGATGTTGTCGAAACACCCTTCGATATCGGCTTCAAGGACCCACTCCGCAGAGCGTTTCCAAGCCAGCACCGTGTGGCATTGCCTGATGGCGTCTGCCACACTTCGGCCGGGGCGGAACCCGTAAGAGTCCTTATCCCCGGTCGTCTCCGCGATGGGTTCGAGAGCCAGCAGGTATAGTGCCTGCATAGCCCTATCCCTCATCGTGGGAATACCGAGAGGCCGCTTCTTGCCATTGGCTTTTGGAATATAGATCCGCCGTAACGGGCGGGGTCGATAGCCATGACGGCGAAGGGACAACACTGCTTCGGATTTGGTCTCCGGCGTTGACCACGTGACGCGATCCACACCAGGAGTCCTCTTTCCTTGGTTTTCAGTAACTCGTTTGACGGCCAATGCTTTGCCGCTGAACGAGTGGGTCAGAATCCACTGCAAGGATTTCGCCTTGCCGTATTTTCCTTCCCGAGTCGCCTTTACGATACGCGCTTGGAGCCTTCGCACTTCACGGTGACACTTGGCCCAGTCGATGCTGTGCCATGTGACCGATTCGTGTGAGGGCGCACCCGCGCAAGCAATTTCTTGCGTAGTCATCTGCAATTCCCTCTTATAGAAGGTTGGACAAGTTTTCTCGTAGAGAAAGACCAAGTGGAAGTCTGCTCGCTTTCGCGCAGGATGATGTTGCCTTGCGGCTCAATCCCTATCCGTCCCATTACAGGACGGCATTCGCCTTTTCCACATTCCTCTACCCGCACCACCAACAGCATTCCTTACGGTCTGCCTGCCCCGAGGGGCGGTGGTACGGGCTGAGCTTGCCCGCAAAAAATGGATCCCTTGCTGAGTGTGTAAAACTCACGCAAGGAGGGAGGAAAGATGGGTAATCCGAGAGCTCGATATACGCAGGAATTCATGCTGGAAGCCGTGCGCATGGTCCGCGGCGGCCAGAGCATGGCGGCGGTGGCGAAGATACTGGGCATCAGCCCGAAGACGCTGCACAACTGGGTGAAGGCCGATGCCGCTGGGAAGCTGAACGGCGCAGGCAAACAGGTTTCTCCAGAACAGATGGAGATTGCCCGGCTGCGCGCGGAGTTGGCACGCGTGAAGATGGAGCGCGACATATTGGGAAAAGCCACGGCGTACTTTGCGAAGGTGTCGGCATGAAGTACGCCTGGATCGAGCTTCACAGCCGACAATGGCCGGTGTCCCTGAGCTGCCAGGTGCTGGGTGTCAGCCCCAGCGGTTACCACGCGCGCAAGGTGCGGGATGTCGATACTGACCGACCGCGCCGACGCATCAGCAACGACGCTCTGCTGGTGCACATCAAGGCCGTGCACGCTGAATCCAAAGGCGAGTACGGCTGGCCGCGCGTGTGGAAGCAACTGCTGGTCCAGGGCATTCGCGTCAGCAAGGATCGTGTCCAGCGGCTCATGAAGCTGCACGGCATCAAGGCGAAGACCAAACGCCGGTTCAAGGTCACGACCGACAGCAAACACAGCCTGCCGGTCGCACCGGACCTGCTGCAACGAGACTTCTCTCCCGCGCGTCCCGACCAGGTCTGGACTACGGACATCACGTACATCTGGACGGACGAGGGTTGGCTGTTTCTGACCGTCATTCTCGACCTGTTCAGCCGTCAGGTGGTGGGCTGGTCGATGCAGCCGCACATGCGCACGGAGCTGGTGTCTGATGCGCTGCGTATGGCGTGGTTTCGCCGCCGTCCGCAAGCGGGCCTGATCCTCCACAGTGACCGTGGCAGCCAGTATTGCAGTCATGACTTCCAGGACCTGCTCAAGGGCTACGGCATGCGCAGTTCGATGAGCCGTCGAGGCAATTGCTGGGACAACGCACCGACCGAGAGCCTGTGGGGATCGCTCAAGCGTGCACGCATCCTCGGCCAGCGCTTTGCAACGCGTCGCGAAGCGATGGACGAGGTAATCGACTGGTTGAGCTTCTACAATCATTCGCGCTTGCACTCGACGTTGGGCTACGTCAGCCCGATGCAATTCGAGCGGGACTGGTACGCCGCCCAGAACCAACGGGTGGCATAATCTCGCTCAGTTAAGGGATCCGAAATTCGCGGGCAACGTCAGGCTTACCGTGTTCCACGTGAGTAACAAGAGCGAGTTAGGTTCTGCCTTTTCACCGGTAGTCGTGATGTCCGCGCAACCCCAAACGGACGAGGGTTGACCGACTACGTTGCCTTTTGGCCCAAGCCTGTCAGCATCTTTGGCTTGTTCGCTATTACAGTGTTTATCAGCAGTTCACTTGCGTTAACCATGTCGCTCAGCCTAGCGACCCATCCGCCTTGATGCTGGCAGATTTGGCCCTCCCTCGCGGAAGGACCTTTCCCTCATGGGAGGTCTACATTGTCCCGACAGCTTCACACCACCTCGTTGCCGAAGTCGCATGTGTCGGTAGGCTACTGATAGCGGAATATCAGGTCTCGCTAACCCCGAGGGGCTGAGACAATTACTCACGTGACTTCACGTCACACCCCGTTCTTCACGAAATTGCGGGCGAGCCGCGGGAACATGAGCGCCATGGAAGTCTCCTGGTTGGCGGGGATGATTGGCGAAGGCGCGCCTTGGCGTGCCTGCGCAGGTGGGTCAAGCCGCTACCGTTTCCGGCGTCCAAATCTTGGCCGGATAGGGATAGGCGGTGAGCACGTCACTGCGGATCAGCGAGCCGAGCGCCAGGGTCAGCGCCGGCACGTCGATGGCGAGCCGATGGCCCACCAAAGGCCCGAGGGCGAATGGCAGACGGGTCAGCATCTCGCGGCTTTGCAGCAGTTCCAGCACGGTTTCGCGCCAGTGGTCGAGCAACGGCAGTGGGCAGGTGTCCTGCACCAACGTCCACAGGCGGTCAAGCCGGTGGTCGCTATCGCGGGGCAGCAATGCCAGTGCGCTGGCGTTGGCCTTGTCGGGCTTGACGCAGCGCCGATCGAACAGCCACACGTTGGACAGCGAACCGAACAGCGTTCGCCGGTAGGCGCGGGTCATGCGCTTTTCCAGGCGATCGACGTTGCTGACGAACACCGGGACGCTGCTGCCCTGGTCGGTGATGAGGTGGAACTGCTCCAGGCCCTGCTCGTCGCGCCCGAGGGTCAGGCGAGCCAGGAACTGCTGGACGGCGGTGTCCCGTGCCCAGATCGACAGGAAGATCAGGTTGCCCTGGTCATCGCCGACGCAAGCGTCGGCCATCACGTCCGGGCATTCGTCGATGCGGTACAGCGTGGTGGAAGAAGTGTTTGCGGGCATGGTGGTGTCCTCGGATGAACGGGAACAGCATCGCCCGCAGGGGGCAAGCACTGCCCCTTGGGGTGGAAAAAAGGCGTCCCTGACTCAGACCGTCAGCGCCGTAGCTGGAGCTGTGGCTTCCTTGGATGTGCGCCGCCGCGCGTGGTAGGCGCGAACGCCTGCACGCCAGTCGGCGGATTGCTCCGGTGCGAGGTTCAGATAGGATCGGGTAGGGACAGGCCATTGCTGGCACCATCCCCCCCTAAGAACCGTACGTGAGAGTTTCCCCTCATACGGCTCAAGCCTTTCAAAGCCCGCTTTCGCGAACCGGCTTCACCACCTTGAGACCGTTGGCGTGGATTTGGTTATGGCAGGTCGGATGCACCATGATGAGATTGGTGCTCCCGTCCTTTCCGCCATCGACCCGCCGGATTAGGTGATGGACATGCCACCCCGACTCCTGCGTGATCAACTCGCGGCAGATTGGACAACGACGATCCTGATCCAACCAGAGGTTGATGAGCTTCCTCTTTCCCTTTAGTGAGTTCTGCATCTTGAGGCTTACACGCTCCTCGAAATACGTCTCCCACACGGGGTCGAATGGATTGGCTTCCAACTTGATCGGTCGGTGTCGCCGAATGGGCGTATCGACTGCATACCGCAAAGACTTCAGGATTGGACTCCCATCCGGGAATCGTTCCCCCGTTGCCTCAGCGAATACCCAGCTACGGTCACCCACGGCATGGAAGTAGCGGCGTTTAATCCACCTCGCTCCCTTCTGTGAGTGCCGCCTAACGGCCCATCGCCACAACGCTTTCCAAATCTCATGATCGACATAGGCAAACGTCGCAGAAGACACGACGTGCTGATGATAGTTTGCCCAGCCCCGAATCATTGGATTAAGAAGTCGAATCAACTCTTGTTGATTTACCGCTTTGTTTCCTTTGATCGCGGCGCGAACTTTCCCGAGGAAGGTTGCCACATTCGCTTTCGACGGTTTGATTAACAACTTCCCGTCGTACTTGCGGATGTTCTGGCCTAGGAAATCGAAGCCCTCGTCTATATGCGTGATCTTGGTCTTCTCGGGTGAGAGCGTGAGCCCTCGTTCCCGCATGAATTCCTCGACAAGCGGCATGACCTCCTGCTCCAGTAGCTCTTTCGAACGTGCCGTCACAATGAAGTCGTCCGCGTAGCGCACATAATTGACAGCCAGACGGGTCTGTTTGCCATTGATATACCGTGCTCTACCGAACACGGCTTCTAGTTTGGCTTCCAGTCCGTCCAAGACGAGATTCGCCAGGGTTGGCGAGATGATGCCCCCTTGCGGGGTACCGGCTTCGGTTGGGAAAAGTTGCCGATCTTCCATGTACCCAGCCTTGAGCCACTTACTCAGAATCTCTCGATCCGTCGGTATGTGACCCATGAGCCAGTCATGGCTGATGTTGTCGAAGCAGCCTTTGATGTCGCCTTCAAGAATCCACTTCGGGGAGCGTTTCAGAGCTAACTGCGTAAAACACAGCCCTATCGCATCCGCCGTGGATCGTTCTGGACGAAACCCAAACGAGCTTCGATCCGCTGTGGTCTCGGCCACGGGTTCCAGAGCAAGCAGGTATAGCGCCTGCATCGCCCTGTCTTTCATGGTCGGGATACCCAGCGGCCGCATCTTCCCATTGGCTTTGGGAATATAGACACGCTTCAGCGGTTGGGGACGATACCCGCGCCGCTTGATTGACAACATGGCTTGAGACTTGGCTTCCGGAGTGGACCATGTGATGCCATCCACACCCGGCGTCTTTTTGCCTTGGTTCTCGGTGACTCGTCTGACGGCCAATGCTTTGCCGCTGAACGAGTGGGTCAGAATCCACTGCAGGGCTTTCACCTTGCCGTGTTTTCCTTCCCGTGTCGCCTTTACGATACGCGCTTGGAGCCTTCGCACTTCACGGTGACACGTAGCCCAGTCGATGCTGTGCCATGTGACCGATTCGCGTGAGGGCGCACCCGCGCAAGCAATTTCTTGCGTAGTCATCTGCAATTCCCTCTTTAAGAAGGTTGGACAAGTTCTCTCGTAGAGAAAGACCATGTGGAAGTCTGCCCGCTTTCACGTGAGATGATGTTGCCTTGCAGCGCAATCTCTATCCACCCCATTACAGAGTGGCCTTCGCTTTTTCCACACTCTCATACCCGCACCGCCAACAACATTCCTTACGGTCTGCCTGCCCAATGGGCAGCGATACGGGCTTATCCTGTTTCACTACGTTGACAAGGAAGATTTAGATCCTGTCTCTTCGCCGGCGGCCTTGTGTCCGTGTGCTCCCACACTGTAAGGAAGCATCCAGCCGCATACCTTTTGGTTCGAGCCTGACAGCATCTTTGGCTCGTTACGTGTCACGACGTTTATCGACAGTTTGCATCTACTGATCATGTCTCCCAGCCTAGCCTCACCCCGCATTGATGCTTGCAGTGGACGCCTTGCCTCGCGGCTCTGCGCGGCCAAATGGCCTGAGTGCATTGTCCCGATAGCTTCACACAAGACCGTTGCCAGTCCTGCATGTATCGGTAGGCTACTGATGACGGAACACCAGGTTCCCTCGCTACTTGCGTAGCTGGAACAATCAACGAAGCGACTTTCAGGTCGCACACAGCGGGCACGAGTAGTAGTACGGGTGCATGGATTCGTCCAGTGGCTTATAGCCCCACTGGCCGCCGCTGCGTTCCAGCAGATCGCAGCGGATGGTGCACAGGGACTGGCCCGGTGCGAGATCACGGTGTACGCCTTCGGCCTTGGCCGTCACTTGCACAACAGACCAGAGGACGTTGCCACGCAGCGCGTGGGCGATGACCTTCACGCTGGCGCGTTCGGTCTCTTGCGGTGCGATCAACTCCGCGATCAGTTCAGACCGCGATTGGGGTGAGAAATACCAGCCCATGAGAGGCCTCCTGGAAAAATTGAGCCAGAAGCCTCCCCGGTGGGGAAGACCCCCGGCGGGTGGATGAAGCACACCGCAGATGCGGTGCCCAGTACTACGCAGGTTGCAGTTCGGCCTGGCGGCTCCACTCCTGCGTCTTGAAGTCCAGCGCGTAGCCCAGTTCGCCCAGGCGGACGATCTGCGCGCGCAGGGTGCGGCGGTCGATGGTCGAATCCAGTTTCACGGACTCGCCCAGCGGCCAGAGCAAGCTGAACAGCGCGGCGTCGCCATCTTCGGTACTGCAGGGAGCAGTTGCCGCAGCGGGCGTCGGCGCATCCACGCCGAAGGGCGTGGTATCGACCAGCGGGTCTGTGGATGCCTGTACGGGTGCGGGCTTGGCGGGCCTGGAGGTTTTGCTGGGCTTGGCCGGTGTTGCCGGTGTTGTTGCAGGCTGTGCGCCCAGCTCTTCATCAAGTGGATCGAGGTCCTGGGTGGCGAAGCTGCGTGCTTCGTCACGGCTCAGTTTGTCGATGTCGTAGAGCGTCATTCCGTCCAGGCTGGCGCGGATCTCGAAGCGCATGCCGCCACCGACCGGGTAGGACTTCGGGAAGATGTACCTGATGATGAACTCCCCGTCGTACTTGCCTTCGGGGTATTGCTCCAGCTCCGGGTCCTTGACCTCGAACGTACCAAGGTGCGTGGCGAGGCGTCCGACCGTGAAGGGGCCGTTCTTGCCGCGGATGGTACGCAGCGTGAGCTGGCCGGGGACGATGATGGGCGAAACCGATTGCTCGGGTGCCGATTTGGCTGTCATGGTGGTACTCCTGATGATGAATGACGGACGGCTGGTGGCAGCCGGTGGATGAGAGGAAATGAACCTCCCCCGAGGTGGGCAAGGTCCACTTGGCATCACGCCTTGAGCTGGCGCATGCCTTCGGCCAGGAGCCACAACGCCCGGTTCAGGCGCAGGTTCTGGTCGATGCCTTGCACCGGGCGGGTGCGCTGATTGCGGCCATTGGCCGAGCGTCCATTCAGGCCCCCCTTGACGAGGTTCTCTTGGACACGGTTGAAGACGGCCCACAGGTCATCCCTGCGGTCGTCCCAGCGCCTGGGCGCGAGCAGTTGACGCTCCGTGACAGGCGTCGGCTTGGCAGGATCGTCGTACTTGAGTGCCAGCGCTGAGTGCGCGAAGATTTCTGCTTCGCCCTCATCGAGGGTGATGGTGCGCATCGCATCGCGCGAGTCCTTCACGCGCTCGAAGCCTTCAAGGACTTCGTAGGCGCCTTCGATCACCTGGCTGGCCACATCCCCCTTGTGCGGGACACGGATGTCGGCGGTGGTATCGCCGCAGACCAGGCCGTTGTGGCAGACGAATCTGAACATGCCTGCCAGCATCTGGTAACTGCTCGTGCCGTCGTGGCTGTTGAGCAGGATGATCTCGTTCGCCTCGTCGCCGTTGATCTGGCTGGCATGGCGAAGTCGGATGAGATGCTTGGTGTGCTCGCGCCGATCCTCGTTGCGCACGCGCGTCTGGCACACCATGAAGGGCTCGAAACCCTCCTGGCGCAGCTTGGCGAGCACGGTCGAGGTCGGTATGTAGGCATACCGCTCGGATCGGCTCCCATGCGGAGCGTCGGCGAAGATTGATGGAGCAATGGCGCGAATGCGGTCGTCCGAGAGCGGGCGATCTGAGCGCAGGATCGGGGACTGCGGAGCAAAACGGGATGCCAGAGACATGGCTGTTCTCCTGTGAAAAATGCGACAACCGCGCGGCCGTCTGACCACGCGGAACTCGGGGGAAGAAATGCGCGAGCGCGCTATGCGGATGGAGGACGCTGCAGATGCAGCAAGGAGAAGCGGCAAGGCCCCATGAGGGGCCATGCCGGATCAGAACGAAGCAGCCAATGCCGGCTCCTGCTCCTCGACTTCACCTTCGGGCTCGCACTCGGCGGGCTCGGCAGGCTGATCTGCAGCGGGGGCGGCGTCCTCGGCTTCGGGCGCGGGAGCGTCCTGGGCCGGCGGCGAATCTGCTTGCGCGGGGCTCGTCGGATAGACCTTGGTGCCGTCGATCTTGATCAGGCCGATGTGGATCAGTGTCGAATCCAGGCTTGCGGCCGGTTCCCCAGCGCGCTCACCCTTGGTGCGGATGTACGGATCGATCTTCATGTCGTTGAGACGGAAAGCGATCAGCACCTTGCAGTCCCCTTCGATGGCCTGCACGCACCGGCGAACCAGATGCTCGGCTTCAGGGGTGGTGACGATGCTGTCGAAGTACCGATACTCCGGTTCATCGACAGGCCCGGCCAGAGCGGCGACGGTGCAAGAGAGGAACGGGTCGCCATCTTTGGGTGTGACGTCCTTCGGACGGCTGAGGTAGCCGATGCCGCGGGTGACCAGCTCGTGCTGCCTGATCGAAGCCAGTTCGGCCCGGTCAAGCGGCTCGGCCTTGAGCAGTCGCGCCTTGAGGGACGCGGCGGCTTGGCCTTTCTGCTCACCCTTGTCGCGGATATACGCATCGCCCCACAGGTCGCCGAGGCGAAAGCGCACCAGTGGGCGCTGCTTGGGATCGTCAACGCCGATGTAGCGCTCGACCAGCTTCTTGGCCTCGGCACCCGAGACCTTGACGTCGAAATAGCGATAGCTGGGATCCTTTGCGGAACCGACCAGCGCGGCGATGGTGCATGCCAGGAAAGGCTGCGCACGGCGGCCGCCCCGAACAGGCACTTCACGGGCACGCTGGATGTAACCGATGCCCGAGGTGTGGAGGTCGAAATACGATTTCTCGTTGGACGTGGTGCTCATGGTGAATCTCCATAGGGATGAAGCGGAGACACACCGGCCCCACGCAGCGGGGAAAGGTGCGTAACCCCGCGATGGGTTGATAAGGCGAAAGCATCCACCACCAGAGACTGGTGGCCGCTCGCGGATGGATGCGGTGCGAGCTGGCTCGGTCACGCAGTGGGAACTGCGCCGCAACCTCGAAGACCGATGGTTGCCTGGCATGTCGCTGACAACGTCAGCAGGCATGGGCTCAGCATGGCCAGGCCTCGCGCGCGAGGCAGCCATCAATCGGTATCCGATCGTTTCCCTTTGATGAAATCTCCCACGGCAGAAAAAAGGCCCTCCTTCCGAATGGAGGGAGAGCCTGTGGGGGCATGTCGCCTGGTACTTTTCGTGGTGTCACGCCGGTACAGCGCGGCGCCGTCGGGACGTCTCCGCGCCGATCACGCTCACGTCGATCAGGCGCCAGCGCCCGTCGTCTATGAGTCGCTCCAGCACTTCGCCGAGCATGTCGAAATACACCTCGTCGTGCCGATCGACCAACTCGCCGTCGCGGCGCAGCTCCACCGCATAGGTATCGCTGCCGGGCTGGTAGAGGATCGTCACCTGGCCGGCGAACTTCGCGGTCGAAACCGTGAAACTGATCGCCGGAGGCGTTTCGATGATCCTGGACGGCGTCGGATCGACCCAGGTGAAGTCGTGGGCGCCCGCATCGACCAGCATGTGGGTGATGCGCCGGAACCCGTCGGGCGCCGGCATTTCCTCCAACTGCTCGATGAGCTGACCCAGTTCCATGCACTGCGGCTCGGGAATGGGCAACTTGGCCGGCGCGGAGCCGAGGATGTGTGTCTTGACGGTGTAGGGCGTGCCGTCGGACATCATCTCGGTGCGCTCTTCTGGCGTGTCCGCACGCAGACCGTCGAAACGACGACGGGCATAGGGTTGGACATGCACCTTGGTGCCCTCGCTGGGAACGGTGGTCACCAGGTTGGGATCGAGTACCGCGAACTCGCTGGGCTTGAGCTTGACGACGATGGCGTCTTCGCTGGCTGCGACCACCTTGCCGTCGAAGGGCTGGGGATCAATGACAAAGCCCAGTGTCGAGGACTGTGGCTGATCATCGAACACGCGGTACTTGAACGACCGCACGTTGCGGGGCACATGGCCTGCGACCAGCGAAGGCATCAGGGTCTTGATAAGAGAGCGATCCATGTGAATCTCCTTGAGGAAGAACAAGGGATTCCCCGCCCGCAAGGGAGAGGTCCCTTGTGGGTGGATGGGCGCGATGCGTCCGTAGAAAGAAACAACCAGCACGGTTTCCCGCGCTTGCAGCCTTGAAGGTCTTGGCTGCCTGGGCATGTGTCGGCAACGCCGACGAACATGGGGTAAAGATGGCCCTTGAGTGAGCGGCCTGCGCTCAGGAAACCGCACCGCGCCGCACCCGCTTTCCTGCGCCGCGACAAGAAAAGGCCCCTCGAAAGCGGCTGGGTGGTCAGACTTGGTACACGAAGTAGTGTTCGCGCTGACGTGGAAAGAACACGTGCTTCCACGAGTCGCCGCCGGTATTGCCGCCGTCGAAGACGACCATTTCGTAGGCATCAATGTCGGTGTCTGCCAGATCGGCGCTGGCGATATGGCGCATGTGCAGCATGCCGCTCAAGCGCTCGAATACCAGGATCTGGCCGATGGCGTCGTCCTGGCCCATGGCGTTGACGCAGGCTCCAAGCTGATGCTCGAAGTCGCGTGCGGGCGAGATGAGGTCGGGGAACATAAAGTGCTCCTATGGAATTGGACCAGCCCGGCTCCCAGAAAGGAGACGGGCTGGCATGGAGGGCAAAGAGGAAGGTGGGCGCGTGGTGTGTTTGCTAGGGCTCGGCCAGCGGCAGGCCCAGCAACACGGGCGCGTCAGCGTCGAGGATGAGGATGCGCACATCGGCCTGGCCAGCCAGCTCCAGGATGTTCGCCAGGTCGGCGGGCATGCCCTTGCTGCGGTGCTCCTGCCGAAGCTGCTCGGCGGTGATGCCCTCGGCGTGCTCCAGGTTCTTGTCCGTCCAGGGCGTGGAGATCAGCTTGACGCCGATCGCCGGGCTGTACGGAACCCGAAAGGCGATGAACAAAAAGGCCTCCGGCGTGGCAAGGTCCGCCAGGTTGGCGAGGTACTGGCCGGTTTCCTGGCTGATGTGCGCGCTGCTGATCTCCCAGCATCGGCTGTAGTAGCCGGTCTCGAAACTCAGGCGCTGCACAACTTCCCGCGCGGCTTCGACCGAATAGCTGTCACCGACGTGGATCAGGCGGCCGTCGAAGTCCTCGCCATGAATGGCATAGACCACGGCACCGATCACGCCTTCGCCGTTAACGCCTTCATCGGCATCGCATTCGGCCAGTGCTTCGGCACTCACAGGTTCAGAGCCGTTCGTGACCACCGCAAAATCGCTGGTGACGATGCAGGACGATGAAATCAATTCCTCGTCGGAAAGATGTTGTTGGCTCGGGTGGATGTTTCGCCAGACATGCGGAATTCCGTCCTCGTAGCTGATGGACAGCGTGCGGACGATCTTCAAATTCCAGTAGCCACGGAGAAAGGGATTGGGATTCTGGGACATGGGAACTCTCCAGATTGAATAATGGAGCCAATTCCCGCCACCGGGAATTGGACCCGGTGGGTTGAAAGGGGAAAATGCGTCAGTCGGCGCTGATCGTTGGCTTTGATTCAGCCGCTTTACGCTGGGCAACGGAAAGGAAATCGAGGGACATGGCTGTGTGGGCGCATGTCCCTCGTGGGGAACGAAAAGACGGGGGTGTGCCGGAAACGGGCTCACCAGCCGCTGTAGTTCAGCATCAAGTCGGCAATGACCTTGCGGCGTTCCAAGTCGAGACCGTCGAAGTCCGACAGCCCGTGGAAATGGCAGCGTTTGAGCATGGCACCGCCCTCGTGCGCGTTGTAGAAGCTGACCATGGCGGACAGAAACATGCGTTGCCCGCTGCTCAGGACACCGAGGGCATCGTTGAGCCGCAGCATGTTGGGACGCAGATCCCACTTGCTTTTGGCCTGGTTCAGGCCGTCACGGGTGCCGTCGCCGAACCATTCGGGGCCAGCGATCTCGGCACCACGCTTCCATGCCTCGAAGAAGGCTTGGGGCGCGGCAGCGAAATGCTGCTCTTCCCGCATGATCTGATCGACGACTTCCTGCGGCAGCAGTTGATTCATGGCGTGATTCCTCCAGTTGGATCAGGGAATGGCGAGCTGGGACCAGCCGCCTCTTTCGAGGGCACGTTGAGCCGCCGCATGGCTGCGGAAGTACTCGTGCGATTCCCGCGAAACGGGACCTTCGGTATCGCGCGTGCCGATGTAGTGGCCGGCGGCGCTTTGCAGGACTTCGAGCGGCAGGAACTTGCCGCAATAGGTCAAGGCCAACTGGCCGAAAGAGGCTTTGTGGGACATGGGTAGGCTCCTTGGAAAAGCGGGGCCTTGTCCCTCACGGGATGGCAGCTCCCGCACGCGGTGGATAAAAAGCATCGGCGTCACGGGGACGCGTGTCCGCAGACTTGATGCGATACGGACTGGCGGGTTACGCGGGAAGAACCCACGGCAGCCTGGAACCCATGGCTGCTGGCATGTGCTGACGAATCAGCGAACATGCGGGCAGCTTCGTCCGGGGGCCGCGCTGCGTCAGTTGGAAAACGACATTCGGCCCAGCCCGGATTGATGGGCGCAGAGACAGAAAACCCGCATCGAGTGCGGGCTGTCAGGGGGGCGTGGGTGCGTTGGCTCACTCGGTCGTGTCGCCCAGGACATGCTGCTTCCACAGGGCGAATGCCTCGTCCTGTCCCAGTTCGGCCAGGACCACAATGGGTTGCGCCTGCCGCGCACGCAGCGAAGCGAAATACGCCTTACGGTCGGCGATGGCCTTGAGATTGATGCCATCGATGAACAGCAGTTTGCCGCCCTTGATGAACAGCACCTTGTTGCCAAGGTCGCGCTCGAACGCGGCTCGTACTTTCTCCGGTTGTTGCATGCGTCGGTTTCCTGTTGCTGTGGCCGGCCGTTGGCTCGGAACGTTGATCGGCGAGATGAAGATGCCGAAGGCTCGCTGACCTTCGGCTCGGGAGGAAATAACCACCCGTGGGCTGTTGCAGGCCCGGTCGTCGCTAGAACCGTCTGCTCATCAGCAATCACACCCGGCCCATGTCGTGGCTGGGGCCGGCATCGTCTGGCGCACATCCGCGCACAAAGGGAGCCCGTTTTTGCGCCGGTGGGCACCGGCACCGAATACCGCTGACCACAAAGGGTCTCCGGGTGGCTCGCGCTGCCTGGTAAGCCATCGGGGGACCCTTCGCAGTGGGCGGGAGAAACACAGACCAGCAGAACACGCGGGAGACGGTTCGCGGAAAAGCTACCTTCAGGTCCCGCAGCCGGGGACGGCTGGGCGGGACGCGCACACGGACAAGAAGGTGTTGCGCGCTGGGCGACCCGCAGGGGCGTGCGGGACACGGGCCACGCCTTTGAAACAGGGCGCGGCCCACGGGAAACGGAGTCAGTCAGGCGCCTTTGCGGCCGCTGCTACGCGAGCGCGAAGCGCCACGCTTGGGCGTACCGGATTCGACCGGCAGCGTGCCTTTGCAGTCGGGGTAGCGACTGCACGACCAGAATGGGCCGCTCTTGCCGGTGCGCTGGCGCGTCGCTGCGCCGCACTGCGGACATGCTGGCCCATGGGGAAGCTTGATGGACAGGGACATGCTGCCGTACTGCGCGATCAACTGCGAAATCCAGGCGGCCTGCTTGCTGAGGAATACGTCCAGGGTGAGCTGTCCCGCCTCGATCATGTCGAGCGCCTGCTCCCACACTGCCGTCGTGCCGGGGTCTGCAATCGCTGCGGGCACGGCGTCGATCAGCGTGAACGCCGCATCCGATGCGCGAATGGAGCGCCCCTTCTTCACGATGTAGCCACGGGCGATCAGCACGCTGATGATGTTGGCCCGCGTCGCCTCGGTGCCGATGCCCGTCGTGTCTTTGAGCTTCTGCTTCAGGCGCGGGTCGGTCACGAAGCGCGCAATGCCCTTCATCGACTTGACCAGTTCGCCCTGGGTGTAGGGCTTGGGCGGCATCGTCTTGAGCGCCTTGATCTCGACCTCAGCCACCTGGCACGCCAGGCCCCCACGCAGCGGGGGCAGCACCTGGCTGCGCGCCGCGTCGTCGCCGTCCTCATCCGCTTGCGGTTCGGCCAGCACCAGACGCCAGCCTTTGACGACCACCTGTTTACCGGTGGCCACCAGCATCTGCTGGCCGCAGGAAAACTCAGCCACGGTACGGTCGAACTCGTGGTGCGGGAGGAACTGCGCCAGGTAATGCGCCCGGATCAGCCGGTACACCGCCAGTTCCTTCTCGCTCAGAGGAGAGAGGTTCGCGGGTTCGAGCGTCGGAATGATGCCGTGGTGCGCCGTGACCTTGCCGTCGTTCCATGCACGCGAACGCTGGGAGCGGTCGAGCTGGCTCATGATCGGGCGCAGCGACGGATCGGTCTTGAGCAGGCTGTCCAGGACGGCGGGCACCTCGGCGAACATGCTTTCGGGCAGATAGCCGGAGTCCGAGCGCGGGTAGGTCGTGGCCTTGTGCGTCTCGTACAGGGCCTGGGCGATCTGCAATGTCTCCTGCACGTCCAGCCCGAGCTGCTTGGAACAGACCTCCTGCAAGGTGCTCAGGTCGAACAACAGTGGCGGGCCTTCGCGCACGCGCTCGGTCTCGACCGACACCACCTGGGTGTTGTCCGCGACGCGAATCTGCAGCGCCGCCTGCTGGGCGACCGGCTGTTGCAGGCAACGACCGGCGTCGTCGGTGCAGCCGTCGGGCGCAACCCACTGCGCGGAGAAAGCCTGACCCTCTGTGGACAGAGACACGTCGATGGCCCAGAACGGCGCCGACTTGAAAGCCGCGATTTCGCGGTCGCGATCAACGACCAGCTTCAGGGTCGGGGTCTGGACACGTCCGACCGACAGCACGCCGTCGTAGCCCGCCTGCCGCCCGAGCAGCGTGAAAAGACGGCTGAGGTTCATGCCCACGAGCCAGTCTGCCCGCGAACGCGCCAGCGCCGAGTAATACATCGGCAGCGTATCGGACGACGGTCGCAGCTTGCCGAGCGCGGTGCGGATCGACGCATCGTTGAGCGCCGACAGCCACAAGCGCTCGATGGGACCACGGTAGCCGCACAGGTCGATGATCTCGCGGGCGATCAGCTCGCCCTCGCGGTCGGCATCGGTGGCGATGACGAGATGGGTCGCCTTCGCCAGAAGCGCCTTGACGACCTTGAATTGCGTGGCGGTCTTGGGTTTGACCTCGACCCGCCACTGCTGGGGAATGATGGGCAACTGCTCCAGTGACCAGCGCTTGAGCGCCGCGTCATAGACTTCGGGTGCTGCCGCTTCTACGAGATGGCCGATGCACCAGGTAATCGTGACGCCGGAGCCGCTGAGGCAGCCTTCACCGCGCTGCGTCGCGCCGAGAATCCGGCCAATATCCTTGCCCTGGGAGGGCTTCTCGCACAAGAACAGCCGCATGTCCGTCCATCCGATTTCCGTGGTTCATTGAGTTGCTGGAATCGAGGATGCCGAGCACCGCCAAGGGCAGCAGCAAACAAGTCGCGAGCGGTGGCGACCTCTTTCACGGGATGGAATGGCTGGGGTGGAGATGGCGTGCAGCCGGGGGGTGCGGGCCGGGAGCCGCGATTTTCGGGAGCGCGTGGAAGCCGGTGGACGTTGATGGAGCTATCCCCTGGGGATAGCTCGCGGGTGCATGGAGCGGCGAACAGTGGCCGGCTCATACCGGGTCACTTCCTACGCCGCGGCTCTTTTGGCGCAGCCGGTTCCTGGGCGGCCTGGGACTTTGCCTCCGCATCCTGCGGCTTCGGGCTGAGGGTCACGGACTCGATGCGAAACGGCAGGATGCCGACGCTGCGCGCGTTGATCTGCCAGGTTTCGCGCGGCTGATCCTCATTGTCCGTCCAGGGTTCGCGCTCCATGCGTCCGACGACCAGCACGCGCATGCCTTTCTGGTACAGATCCTTCCAGTGTGCGACGTCACGGTGCCAGATTTCCACCGGTGCCCAGAAACCGCCGCGATCCTCGAAGTCGCCGCCTTTGGTGGGAACGGGGTTGTCGAAGTACACGTTCAGCCGCAGCAAGCGCCGCGGCTCGTCGTTGCCGTTGGGGAACTCCCGGTACTCGGGCGGTGAGCCAATGTTGCCTTCACCCCAAAAATGCGTGCTCATGTTGCAATCTCCATGGTGGTTGAAATACCCGTGCCGCGTCGGCGTCGGGCGCGTACTGGGGTGTCCGATGCCATCACCGATCACGCACTCCAGGTGGGATGGACTTGAGCCGTCGCAGGTAGGCGTCCTCCGCCTTGGCGGCCTTGCTGGCGCACTCCTGGGCCTGCCTGCCCAAGGTGTGCAACAGGCTGATCTGCATGTTCAGCGTGATGCGTTGAAGCTCGATCGCGTGCAGCTCGGCCAGCAGGTTGACCGGCGTGCCGGTGCTCGCCATCAATTCCTGCCACAGGGCTACGCCCATGGCTGAGCGGTCGTGCTTGCGCCAGCGCAAAAACGCCGTGCCTGCGCCCGTGGTCTGCTGGGCCAACTCCACGGGCAGTAGGTGGAAGGGATGCCCGACTGCCTGTTGCAGCACCTGCCGCTGCGCCATGTCAATCAACTCGTCGCGCATGGCGAAACACTGACTGGCCCAGGTCTCAAGATCCCCCTTACCCTTAAAAGGCTTTAAAAGGCCTTTTAGAGAGGCAGCGTGTTCCAGCTTCATGAAGGCTGCCTGTTGCAGGCCCTGGAAGTAGCGGGGTTCGCGGTTCGGATCGCTCATGCCTGCTCGTCCTCGACCTCGCCGGCGCTGACTTCGGGTGCTGCGTCAGTGGCGGGCTCGTCGGTGGTGGCCGCGTCGTTGGGGGCAGGCGCTGCAGCAGGACTCTGAGCACGCTGTTGCAGGCCACGGCGCACGATGGGCGGCGCGAACTTCGAGCGGCGCGTGCCTTCCAGCACGTCCTGGGGCAGTTCGCCGAATTTCTCCAACGCCGCCCGTGCTGCGGCGTTCTTTGACACGAAATCGTCGCGCGTGCAGCCCGAATAGCGGTATTGCTGGGCCAGCGAAAACAGGCTGCGCAGTGCATGGGCGCCCTCGTTAAGCCAGCGCTCCAAGGTGCTGCGGTCGATGAGCGCCGTGTGGTGGGCGAGGATCAGTTTGCGGGCGATGTCGTCGTAGTCGGCCAGCAGATAGACGGCGGCAAAGCCGAGCTGCGCATTGACGAACAGCGGCAACTTGACGGGCTGCACGTTAAGGTTCTCGCCCAGGCTGAGTGCCGGCGGCACGCTCGCCAGTGCCTGATCCACCTGCTCGCGCAGCGATTGCAGCGTGGTCTTGGTCTGGTCGAGCTTGGCCTCGATGCGCAGCATCCACCAATCCGAGTACGGGTCGTCCTGCTCCGAACCGCGCCGCATCTTGTTCATTTGGGCGATGTAGCCGTTCAGGCCGACGATGCCCGGTCGCCCCTCGGCGGCGGCACGGCCATGCCAGATGCGCGAGGCGTGGTGCGTGTGAAGCGTCAGCGACATCGCGCTGCGCAGGGAGCCGAGATTCAGTTGCAGAGGTTCATTGGTTGCCATGGTGTCCGCTCGTTGTGGGAAAAGGAGCGGTCAGCTTCGGCAGGAAGCGGAAGGCAGTCAGTCAACAAACCGAAACCAGCCAGACCCCGGTTCAGCGCGTGGTGGCCGCATGCGGCGCGAGCTATCCCCAGGGGATAGCTCCATGGAGCGCCAACGAACGCTGCACGTCGGGATCAGGACGGGCAACGCCGCTGCTGCGGCAGATGTTCGATGTCAGGTCTGCGACTGCACAGCATCCGCCCCAACGGTGGAACTATCCCCAGGGGATAGCTCTATTGGCATCCATGGGTGTCCACTTCACCGCCTTGCCAGCCTGCTCACTTTCTGGCGAGCAGATCTCGAAGCCGCTCGATGTGCTGCCTGGCGACTTCTGGTGGCACCGGCTTACCCTGCGTTTGGGCCGGCGGTGCGGGTGGTGGCCGTTCGTTTGGTTGAGTGGGTGCCGGTGGCGGGTCTTTCTTTGCCCAGGCATTGAACTCACCGTGGATGGCCCGCTGGATGATGCCGAACAGATACCCTGCGGGATTGCGGATGCCGTGGTTGCTACAACGCGCGGCCCATTCGTCCAGCACGTCCTGCCTCAGCGAGGCATCAACCTGCTGCAATGCCACCTTGGCACCCGCCTGCTGTTCCGCCTTCAGTTGCGCAAAGCGCTTGGGCCATTGCAGATCGCCCAGCGCGCGCGCCTGCGCAGTAGTACGTATTTCATTAATACAACTACTACGTACTGTACGGGCCTGCTTCGGATTCCGAAGAGAGACGTCTGGCGCGGGTTTCGACCCTGCTTCGGAATCCGTAGAGGGGCGTTCGCCATTCCGAAGAAGGCTCGGAGCCCCTTCTTCGGAGTCGTGAATGGCGTCTTCCTGTGGATAACTATCGCTGGCCGTGAGGTCCTGCTTGGCGAGACGTTCGGCCATCACCTGCAACCGTGACGGGAGGGTGCGTCCGGCCAGTAATGGGTCTTCACCGATTTCCTTGAGCGTGTGCAGGCCCACGATCTGCACGGCCTTGGCAGAATGGCCGAGCGCCTGGCTGACGAGTTGCAGGTAGTCCGGGTCGAGCTGCATGGCCTCGAACGGTGTCAAGGGTTCGTCGTGCAGCACGTACAGATTGCCGAGGATGCGGCCGGTTTTGGGGTCACGCCGTCGCCGAACCAGGCTCAGCCAGCGAGTCAGGCGCATCAGTGTCAGCGCCCGTGCCACGGTTTCATGCGAGGCCTGGCCTGCGCAGGGCATGGACGCCAGCCAGGGCCGCAACTGCTCGTAGGTGGGAAATGCGGTTACGCCATCGTCGTTGAGCATCAGCCGGAACACTTGCCAGGCGTTTCGTTCCAGCGGCGTCAAGCGACGGTCGAGGAACAACTTGCGTGGCACCGTCTCGTGCCGGTTGCCACTGAACAGGAAAGCATCGCCGGAGGTGGGCGTGGGCGACTGTGCCGGTGTAGACGCAGGTGCGCTGGGGGCGGGCTTGGGCACAAGGTCTTTTAGCGCAGCATCGAACAGCTCTGCGAGTGCGATGGGGCCTTGGCGTAGGGCTCGTGGTGCGGTGTCGTCCACGGCCATGACTCAAGCCAGTCCCTGATCGACCCAGCTCTTGATCGAGGCCCAGACCACCGACAGAGGCAGCGACATGCCTTCGGCCAAGTCCATGGCGGCATCGAGGATGGAAGTTTCGTCTTCGAGATCGACGGTCCTGCTGTTGGTCACGGCCTTCCATTGCCGCCACAGCTCCGTGTCCTGCTCCTCGTCCAGCACGGGGTGCCGACCCTTCCGTTTGGGCAGACCAAGGATTTCACGGCGAAGAGCCACTTCCTGATGCGTCAAGCCATAGAACTTGCTGACCATCTCCGTGCTCGCGCCCAGCCTGAGCATGCGATCGACTGTGGCGATTTCCTTCTCCACATCCTGCGCCTGCTGGAGCAGCCGCCGCAGCACTTCGCGGTTGACCGTCACTGAGCACCAGGAGACGTTGGCGTTGGCCAGCACGCTGATCAGCGCGGGATGCTTGAGGGCGTCCAGCTCTGCCTCGCCAAACCCCATCAGCTTGCAGCGGCGCAGTTGCCCATTGCGCAGGTCATAGAGGGCCTGGGCGATGACAGCCTGGTTGAGTGGGTGTGCTGTGGACATGCTGGCCTCCCTCGCTTAGGTTCCAGAGTCCGCAGCGCCGGCTTCGAGATCGAGCAGGCGGCGGGCCAGTCGCAGCAGGCGGAACAGCTTGACCAGCGCGGTGTCGCTCAATCTTCGGGTTACGTCGCCCTGGCCGTACAGCAGCGCCGGCAGGTCGATGACGACTTGCCCGTTGTCCAGACCGACGTCGGCGGGCTGCTGACCGGCCAGGCAAGCCAACAGCGTATGGACGGCACGGCCCTTTGGCGCCAGGCTTGAGGTATGGGCACGGCAGGCGAAGCCGATACCGTCTGGGCGGTCATCGATGCACTCGCCCAGGTCTGCCTCGACCGCAATCTCGCGGGCGAACTGCGCGACGTGGATGCGCAGGTGCTCGGGTGTGTCCAGGCCGGGGGCGATGTACCAGACATCCGAGATCGGATAGAGCCCGCCAGCCTGCACCGGGATGGACTGCAAGACGTTCGCCGAGAAGTCGCGCGGCAGTGCATCGCCCAACTGGTCGGCGACCATGCGCTGGATGGACTCAAGCCGTTCGGTTGTCGGCGCCGGGGAGACGATGTGCTCTTGAAGCAGGCTGCCATCCGTGTCGCTTTTGCCCGTTGATGGCGTTGCCGCAGGCTTCGCGGCGGGTGGCGCGGTATCGACAGGTGGGCGCGCGATGGCCTCTGGCTCTGGCAAGGCAGGCGGTGTCGAGGGCGGCGTCGGCTCGCTGACCAAGGCACGCTGGCGGCTCTCGGATTCGGTCATGTCCAGAGCGAGCACGTCGTAATCGACGTCCAGCAATTCGGCCATCTGGCCGATCAGCTCGTCCTGTACGCGCTGCGTAGAGAACTCGTCGGCCTGGACATCGAATTGCGACAGCACTTCCTGAAAGAACTCGTCGAAGTCCTGAACCAGTGAGCGGCCTTTGGCGTAATGCTCCCAGGTGCGCTCGCAGGCCTTGCGCATGACCGACAACCGCTCGACCTGGTGACGCCCCAGGCCGGCGTAGAGCACGGTCGGGATTGCGGGCAGCAGGTAGCGTACGGCGTCGGCCATCCGGCTGATGTGCGACTGCTGCACGGGGTATCCGTCGGCGGCCAGGCGGCGAGCCAGCTCGGACTGGCTCAGGGTGGAGCGGATTTCCAGTTCGTAGAACTCGCGCGCTTTCTCGACGCCCAAAGCGCGCTCGATGAAGGTGAGGCCACCGCGCAGTTCGTTTTCCGCAAGATGCCCGGTGAGCGCGACGATCTCACCACGCTCGGGCCACGGGCGGAACAGGCATGAGACCCGAAAAAAGCGTTCGTCCTTGGTCTCCGACCAGAGTTCGCGCAGGATTGCCAGTCGCGTGTTGCCGCCATTGCGGATGATGTAGTGATCGTCGCCGGGCCGCCGGGTGATGGCCGGAGCCGCGTCCAGGCCACGCTCGCGGATGGATGCCTTGATTTCCTCGTACACCGGATTGCGCTTCTTGCGCGGGTCGTGGTCGTAGGGGTGCAACTGGTCGAGCGTCACGACCATGGGCGTGTCGGCGATCGGGTCGCTCAAGGTCGTTGCTGACGGGCCGCTGCGCTCGAACCCGGACGCAAGCAGTTTGCCGGCCATCTGCTGGGAGGTGATCTCAGTCATGGCCGCCTCCCTGCGCTTGGGATCGGGTCTCGCGCTCGGCACGACGGATCTGCGCACGGGCGTTGAGGGCTGCCCGGTGATCGCTGGCCGTCGAACTGGTGTAGATCGCGGCGCAGCCTGCCTTGGTGAACTTGAGGTGACCGCCCGCCGTGCGCTTGACGTGCCAGCCTTCGCCGACGGCGAACTCGATCAGGGCGCGCAGCCGGCTGTGGCCTCGGGCCAGTTCATGTGCGTTGGCCATGGGGCCTCCTGGTATCAAGAGGCTGTGGCGGACGGCCGGACACTGCGGCAAATCGATCCTGCCACTGCGGGAGCAATTCGCCGGCAAGATCGCGCATGGTGGCGAGCGCGGCGGGAGCGACTCTGCCCACTGGCTGGCGGTACTCGACCCGATGCACCGGCAGACCGCGCGTCGCGGCACGCGGATAAGCCTCAATGGCCGGCACGTCGGTGGCCAGAACCCGAATGCCGGTGTGGCCCTGGAACAGATCGCGCAGCGCCTGCTGGATCAGACGGGCGTTGGCGGACACCGGATGGACGCGGTTGATGAGCAGGTGCAGCGGCGGCGGCTCGATACCCAGCTGCCGGTACGGCGCAATGTCCGCCAGCAACTGCATGGTGCCGCGCCGCAGTTCGCGGGCGGCGAGGATTTCCGGGGTCACTGGCGACAGCGCGAGGTCGGAGGCCAGCACCGCCATCTCCAGCAGCACCGAGCGCGCGCCCTGGGTGTCGATCAGCACCAGGTCGTAGAGGGGGTTCAGTATCGGCAGCAGGTGCCGCAGCCGCAGTCGCCCGTCTGGCGCGTGCAGCAGCAAAGTGTTCAGTTCGCCTCGGTGGTCGTTGGAGAGCACCAAGTCCAGGCCCGCGATGATCGTGCGGGACACAAGCTGGCCAAGGTCACGCTCGTTGAAGGCCAGCAATTCATAGATACCGCCCGGCGCACGATGGGCCAGCTCGTAGTAGGAGGACAAGGTGGGCTGCACATCAAGATCGAGCAACAGCACGCGCAGCCCGGCGTCCGCAGCGAGACCGCCCAGGTTTGCGACCGTGGTGGTCTTGCCGACCCCGCCTTTGGTTGAAATGATGGATACGACCTGCATGGCGTTCTCCGTGTCAGGATGGAAAGTCCGCGGGAGAACGGGTCAGGCCCTGTTGTTGACGCGCTCGTCGATCCACTGATCGATTTCGATGGAGTCCCAGCCCACGGCGCGCACGCCCAGACGCAGCGCCTGCGGGAACTGGCGTTTCTTCATCAGGTTGTAGATGTGGGCGCGCTTGAAACCGGATTTCGCTTCGACTTCTTCCAGGCGCAGGATGCGGCGCTCGTTTGGCGGCAGTACAGGTGTTTGCGACATGGCGGTCACTCCTGAACGCTCAGTGGCGTTTGTTGGCGTGACCTCTATTCAATAGACACGGCAGCGAAAAGACATTGCAAATGCAATCTCCGCGACTGCACATACAAGCTGGCAAATCTCAGCGGGAGGCGCTACGCAACCGGCGCCTGGCGGTGGCGAACTTGCCGTTCAATGTCCGCTCCGCGATACCCATGGCGCCGCTGTGATGGGCGACCAGCGCGCTGACCACGGCCTCCTGCGTCTTGAAGCTGGAGTACGGCGTGCCCGATGGCGACTGGCCGAGCATCAGCTCTAACAGGCCGCCAACGATGTTCAGGTAGGTGGCCTCGGCCCGATCACTGATCGGACACTGCGCGCATGCCGAAATCACCGTGGACTGCTTGAGCAGCGCGTCATGCTTGTCCTGCAACTCGCGAAGCTGACGTTTGGTCTGTTCCAGGGCGGATTTCAAACCCTGGCGTTCGACCAGCATGGCTTGCCCTGTTTCCAGAGAGATGAAGGGATGGATGATGCGCTCGCTGCGGGAGAAGAGAAAGCCGGGCCGCTGCTCGGGGTAGTGCTGGCGCATCCAGCACTTCAGATCGACATGACGTACCGTCAGATCAGGCGATTCGATCAACGCGGTGTCGCGTGTCGTGATGCCATGCTGCCCGAAGGGCAGTTCCCCGTTGAGGATGCCGTCATAGATGCGGTCGGTGTACAGCCGCAGTTCGCCCAAACGCGGGCAGTCCAGCGACTGCGGCAGATCCATAGGCGACGAGACCGAAGCCAGGATCACCTGCTCGTATCGCAGCAGTCCGGCCCAGCGGATGGACGCTTCGAGCGGGCGGTAGAACACCTTTGATGTTGGTGCATCATTTTTGTTCTCGTGCATGCTCCGTCTCCTTCCAGGAGAAGAACTACAGGGCCGACTGCTTTTGCAGCCGTCCTCATGGTCGGCCTGTTGTCCGCGCAAGACGCGAGTGATGACGCCCGCTTTTGATGACTTCTGATCAGTTCGCGCAATGAGTAGGCGTTGTGTGCTCGATGTGCAAAAATCCATCGGGCACAAGAAAACCGAGCGTCTGTCGCGGCTCGACAGTGACGCTTGCGCTATCAGGATCGTGAGAAGTGGCTGCTCTCGCAAAACCGTATCGGTATGGTCTGATGCGCCAGCGGTTTCAAAAAGCGGCGAACGCTCGGAATCTATTGATCGGGGCTTGAGATTGGCAACGAAAATCCGCTGGTGTCATATCCGATCGAGATACTGATATAGCGAGATAGCATTACCGAGAAGTCGCCTATGGTGACTGCCGAGCGCTGATCCGACGCTAAACGCTGCCTGCCAAAACGTGGAAATTGCGAGTTGGCCGCGCAGAAGACGGATGGGCGGCCATGCGAAGCGATCGACGTTCCCTCCTTTGACCTTGACCGGACGGTGCTGCCGCCCGGCCTCAGCTCAACGGGCGACGGGATCTTCGGGCATATCAACCAACATTGCCGTTTTTACCAGGCGCTCTACAGTCTGCCTGGCCAGCACCGGAGACGCCTCCGATTGCTCTGCAAGCTCATCGGTTTCTATGGTATGTGCGGCGACCAGTCGAGCTGCAAGATGCAGGTTGGTCGGATCGACGGCCTCGATGACTGGACACTTGCCCAGGGCATCGTATGGCCGCAGCAGTGCGTGATAGATGTGCCAGGTGTCGATACCGCGCGGCACCAGCTTCAGGACAGCCTGAATCAGCTTGCGCTTGATGGGGTCGAGTTGCCAGTCCGGGACGCGCTGCCCACGGTGACCCAGATGGATCGACAGGAGATTGCCGGCCTGAATCTCGTAAGTGATCCAGCGGCGGGACTTGCCAACCAGCTTGGCGTAATCGGCCACCGACAGGTTGTGGGATGCCTCGAATATCTCCAGCAATTGCAAGCGCTCGCGCTGCACCTCTGACAGCGTGGGTCGCGCGTACTCGGGCAGATGCACCGCCGAAAGTCGATAGACGGAAGCTGGAACCGCTGGTGCATCGGGTGCAGGCGCAACGATCAACTGAGGGGCGTTTGGATTCAGGGCGGGCGGCTGCGCTGCCGCCTGTCCGGCGATTGTGGGCAGGCCCTGCAACGTGATGGTCAAGTGCGTGCTGGCAACTTCGACCTGATTCTGCTCGAACAAGTCCAGCCGGTCGGCCCAGTCCTGCATCATGACGCGGCGTTGCTCGACGTACTCGGCGTGGTTGTAGGTCGCGCTGATCCGATCCGGATCGGCATGCGAAAGTTGGGCGTCTACCCACTTGGGCGGATACCCCAATTCATTGAGCGCAGTCGAGATGGTGGCGCGAACGCCATGCCCAGTGAGTTGGTCTTCATAGCCCATACGCTTGAGCGCGCCATTGAGCGTGTTCTCGCTCAGAGGGTTTTTCAGGCACCAATCACCGGGGATGAGATACACCTGTGCTGGCTTCAGATTTCCCAGCAAATGACGAACGACCTCTTGTGCCTGCAACGACAGTGGCACGATGTATGGCGGGATGTCGGCGAAACGCTGGCGCTTCTTCTTGGTGAGCTGCTTGCGTTGCTTGAGCCTGACAACCGGGATGATCCACAGACCGCGCTCCAGATCAAACTGATCGGGCGTGGCGTAGCGCAATTCACCGGTGCGCACGCCCGTGAGCAGCAGCAGACGTAGACCCAGTTGCGTATTCAGGCGACCGCTGTACTTGCGCAACGTCTGCAGCATTGCCGGCAGCTCGGGCATGCGCAAAAAGGGATTGTTCTCCACCGGGGGCAGCGGCATCGCCACCACGTCCAAATCCTTGGCCGGGTTGTCGCCCATGTTGGGCACCACCACCGAGGCGTAGGTGAATAGCTGGCTGAACCAGGTGCGCAGCTTCTCGGCCACCGACAGCGAGCCACGCTTTTCCACTCTGCCGATGATGTCCAGCAGGTGGGCGCGGGTGACGTCGTAGATGGTCAGGTGGCGCAATACGGGAAACACGTCCTTGGCGAAGACGCGCCCGATCTGCTTGGGCGTACTTTGGCGGCCCTCATTTTCCAGAGAGAGGCTGCGGTGGGCCAGCCATTTGTCGTAGATGGCCTGGAAGGTGTGCTCGCCCGCCAGGACGATGGCGTGGCGCTTGCGCTTGCGCTCCGAATGCGGGTTGATGCCCTTGGCCAGCATGGCCCGGGCCTCGTCGCGCAGATTGCGAGCGTCTTTCAGGGAAAGCGCGGGATAGCCACCGAAGGACATGCGCTCGCGCTTGCCGCCCCAAGTGAAGCGGAAGTGCCAGGCCTTGAAGCCGGTGGCGGAGATGTAGAAGTAGAGACCGTCGAAATCGACAAGCGAATACGCCTTGCCGGTCACCTTGGCCTGTCGAACCTGGAGGTCTGAAAGCATGAGCCCAACTCCTGCGAAGCGAGTTGGATGCCATGTTCCCGACGGAACCCCGGCTCCTCCAGCAACAATACGGTTTTGGGGACCTCCGTATTGCCAGTGTACCGCTCAACGTACCAGTTAGAACCGGCTGGGAGTGGATTTCGCTGGATGTCAGTGGATTGAGATCAGGTAAAAATCTCAATCCTGACAATGACTTACGACGTTCTCTGGCGTTCGGTGGAAGTCCCTGGAAAGTCGAAGTGGAGCGGGTGATGGGAATCGAACCCACGCTTGAGGCTTGGGAAGCCGCCGTTCTACCATTGAACTACACCCGCTTAGGTGTCGTACTGCGCCCATGCAGACGCAGCAGAGGAATCGAATTATAGCGAGGTTTCGGGCCGGCCGCGCGGCAATGAAAAAGGCGCCTGCTCCCTCAAAGAGCCAGGCGCCCGGCGTGTCCTAGCCAACCAGCCTTAGTTGGCCTTGATTCCAGCGGCTTTCACGACTTTGCCCCAGCGATCGTATTCTTGCTGGGTGTATTCGCCCAGTTTGGCCGGGTCCATGAATTCGGCTTCGGCGCCCTGCTCGGCGGCCTTCTTCCTGAACTCGGGGGTCTTCATGATGCCCTCGATCGTGCCGGCCAGCTTGTCCACCACCGCCTGCGGCGTGTTGGCCGGCGCGTACATCGCGAACCACGACGACACCAGCAGGTCGGGGTAACCGGCTTCCGCGGCCGTCGGCACATCGGGCAGCGAATCCAGGCGTTTCGGGCCGGTGACGGCCAGCGCGCGCAGCTTGCCCGTCTTGATGTGGGGAATCAGCGGCGGCGGGGTGGTGATGGTCAGGTCGACGGCGCCGCCCAGCAGGTCGGTCAGCGCGGGACCGGTGCCCTTGTAGGGGATGTGGGTCATGTTGATGCCGGCCATCTGCTTGAGCAGCTCGGTGGCTACGTGCTGCAGCGCGCCGTTACCCGACGAGGCGTAGTTCAGCTTGTCGGGATTGGCCTTGGCGTAGGCCACCAGTTCTTTTAGCGAATGCACCGGCAGGCTGGGACGCACCACGATCACCTGCGGGGCCGACAGGATGTTGGCGATGGGCGCGAAATCCTTGATGGGATCCCAGCCTTGCGGAGGCTGCACGTGCGGAGAAATGGCGTTATAGCCCGAGTACTGCAGCAGCAGCGTGTAGCCGTCGGGCGCGGCCTTGGCCACGGCCTGCGAAGCAATGGCGCCCGACGCGCCGGGCTTGTTTTCCACGACCACGCTCTGGCCCAGGGCCTCGCCCAGGGGTTGGGCGATCAGGCGGGCAGCCAGGTCGGTCGTGCCGCCAGGCGCGGCCGGCACCAGCAGCGTGATGGGGCGGTCGGGATAATCGGCCGCCAGCGCGCCGGCGGGGCTGGCGGCAACCGCCAGGGTGGCGGCGGCCAGGCAGGCGCGCAGCGGTTTCGACAGGAAGGGGATGCTCATGAGTGTAGGTCTCCTGGTGATTTGTTATCGGTAAGCAAACAATTGCGCCTGAAAAACGCCCGGGTCAGGCGGGCCCGAACCGCTCGGCCAGCCATGCGGGCGGCGCGTGAGTGGCCAGCCGATGGCCGGCAGCCAACATGGGGGTGGAAAACTCGCGCTGCACCAGCTGCGGCAGGCCGCGCACGATGGCCAGCAAAGCCGGCAGGTCTACACCGGTCTCGATGCCCATGCACTGGAACATATGCACCAGCTCTTCGGTGTTCACGTTGCCGCTGGCGCCGGGCGCGAAGGGGCAGCCGCCCAGGCCGCCCGCGGCGGCATCGAAGCGCGCCACGCCGGTCTGCCAGGCTGCGATGGCGTTGGCCAGGGCCATGCCGCGGGTATTGTGCAAATGCGCGGTCAGCGGAATACCAGGCACGGCGCGCGCCACCTGTTCGCACAGGTCGGCCACCTGGGTGGGATAGGCCATGCCGGTGGTGTCACACAGGGTGATACCGGCCGCGCCGGCTTCCGCCAGGCTGCCGGCCAAGCGCAGCACATCGCCAACCGGCACGTCCCCGTCGAAGGGACAACCGAACGCGGTGGACAGCGACACGTTGCAGGGCACGCCCGCACCCTGGGCAGCCTGCAGAATGTTGATAAGCTCGGCCAGCGACTGATCGCGCGTCATGCGCAGATTGGCGCGGTTGTGGGTTTCGCTGGACGACATCACCAGGTTCAGCTCATCGGTGCCGACTTCCAGCGCACGCTCCAGGCCGCGGATATTCGGCACCAGCGCGGTATATACGACGCCGGGGCGACGCTGGATACGCCGCATGACTTCCTGCGCGTCGGCCAGCGCGGGAATGGCCTTGGGCGAAGTGAAGCTGGTGACTTCGATGCGGGCGTAGCCGCAGGCCGACAGGCCGTCGACAAACGCCACCTTCTGGTCGGTGGGCACGAAGGCTTTTTCAATCTGCAAGCCGTCGCGCGGGCCGACCTCGTTGACTTCTATGCGAGAAGCGCCGGTGTTCATGCGATGACTCCACGGGCGCGCAGTTGCGCGCGCTGTTCGTCGGTAAGGCCGGCCGCGGCCAGCACGGCATCGGTGTGCTCGCCCAGGGTGGGCGCCCGGTCGTGGATGGAGCCAGGATTGGCGGACAGCATGGGAAACACCGCCGGCATCTCAACGCGCACGCCGCTGGCGCCCTGGATTTCGGCAATGGCGTTGCGGGCACGGTAGTGCGGGTCGCGCGCGATGTCGGCCACGTTGTAGATGCGTCCGCTGGGCACGCCGGCCTCGCGCATCGCTTCCAGCACGTCATCGATGCTGCGTTCGGCAGTCCAGGCGCTGATGGCGCCGTCGATTTCTTCCACGCGCGCGGCGCGGCCATCGTTGTGCGCCAGCGCCGGATCCTGTCCCAGGTCGTCGCGGCCGATGCGGGCCATCAGGCGCTGATAAATAGTGTCGCCATTGCCGGCGATCAGCACGTAGCCATCGCGGCAGCGATAGGCATTGGACGGCGCGATGCCGGGCAGCGACGCGCCGGCCGGCTCGCGCACCGCGCCGAAGGCGGTGTATTCCGGCAGCAGGCTTTCGGTCAGGTTGAACAGACTTTCGTACAGGGCGGCGTCGATCACCTGCCCTTCGCCGCCGCGCGCATCGCGCTGGTACAAGGCCAGCAGCACGCCCAGGGCGCCGTGCAAACCGGCAATGGTGTCGCCCAACGACAAGCCTGCGCGCACCGGCGCGCGGCCGGGCTCGCCGTTCAGGTAGCGCAGGCCCGCCATGGCTTCGCCAATGGCGGCAAAACCCGGTTCACGCGCCTTGGGCCCGGTCTGGCCGTAGCCCGAGATGCGCAGCATGATCAGGCGCGGATTCAGGGCATGCAGGGTTTCCCACGACAGCCCCCATTTTTCCAGGGTGCCGGGGCGGAAATTCTCGATCAGCACGTCGGCCTGCGTGGCCAGCATGCGGATGATTTCCTGGCCTTCTTGCTGGCGCAGATCTACGCACACCGATTGCTTGTTGCGCGACTGAGCTTCCCACCAAACCGAGGTGCCTTCATGCAGCAAGCGCCATTTGCGCAGCGGGTCGCCCAGGCCGGGCGGTTCGATCTTGATGACCTGGGCGCCGAAGTCCGCCAGGGTCTTGGCGGCGAACGGGCCGGCGATCAGTTGGCCGAGTTCCAGCACACGTATGCCGGCGAGTATCTGCCCTGCCATGCCTGCTCCAGACATCCAAATGATTGATGACGGCGGCAGTGTGCGCGAAACGGCCGGATGCCGGAATATTTATTGTGGGAAACGGGGGTTTCCCAAACGAGAAAGCCCCCTGTCGGATCAGGCGGCGTCGCCGCGCAAATGGGCCAGCAGCAGGCGCGCGGCCACGGTAAGCGTATCGGTATCGCGCACGCCCAGCAGCAGCCAGCGGTGCGCCCAATCGTCGGTCAAAGGGATCAACCGGATTGACATTGATCGCGCATGCGGTTCCGCGGCCAGACGCGGCAGCACGCCCACCCCGCCGGTGGCCACTACCATGCGGCACATGGCGTCGAAGCTGCGCACCTGAATGCGCAGCCGCATGGTCTTGCCCAGGCGCGCGCACTCTTCGTGCAGCCGGGTGGCCAGCGACGTGGCCTGGGGCAGGCTGACGTAGGCGTAGTCCAGCGTGTCCTGGAACGCCACCTGCGACAGATTGGCCAGGGGATGACGCTGCGGCGCGATCAGCACCAGGTCGTCGGGGCGATAAGGCACGGTCAACAGGCCGTCGGCCTGGGTGCGGTCGGCGAACACGCCGATATCGGCGCGGTTTTCCAGCACGGCGGTGACGATCTCGCTGCTGTTGAGCTCTTCCAGGTCGACGCGCACCGCCGGATGCTCGTCCATGAAACCCGCCAGGTCTTCGGGCAGGAACTGCGTCAGCGCCGAGGTATTGGCGGCAATGCGCACCTGGCCGCGCACGCCCTGGGCGAAGTCGGACAGCGTGCCCGCCATCTGCTCTACTTCTTGCAGCACGCGCTGGGCATGGGCCAGGCAGGCCTGGCCGGCGTCGGTAAGCTCGACCCCCGCCGTATTGCGGAATAGCAGGGGCGTGCCCAGCGCGGCTTCCAGGTCGGAAATCCGCTTGCTGGCCGCCCCCACCGCCAGATGCGACTGGCGCGCCCCGGCGGAAATACTGCCGGCGCGCGCCACCGCGACGAACAGCGCGAGCGTGGTCAGGTCGAAACGGGCGAAATTCATGCGGCAAATGCTACCCCACAACGGGAAAAGCCGGCTTCGCCCCGGGCCAACCCACGGGGCCCGGCAGCCCACTACAATCCGCCTTATGAACACGAATACCCCCGCATCTCCGGGCGGCGCCCAGGCGACCGCCCCCCTGTCGGACGCCACCCAGGCGGCGCTGCAGCCCGCCGGACAGGCGCCCAACAGCCCCGGCGCCACCCATATTCGCAGCTTTGTCCATCGGCGCGGCCACATCACCCAGGGCCAGCGCGACGCGCTGGAACACCTGCTGGACAAGTGGTCCATTCCGTATGCCGACCGCCGCCTGGATCTGGCCGCCGCCTTCGGCCGCGAAGCCCCCACCGTGCTGGAAATCGGCTTTGGCATGGGCGAAACCACCCAGCAAATCGCCCTGGCCCGGCCGGGCGACAACTTCCTGGGCGTGGAAGTCTTCAACGCCGGCGTGGGTTCGCTGCTGCGCCGCATTGAAGAATCGAACCTGCAGAACCTGCGCATCGTGCAGCACGATGCTGTCGAAGTGGTGCGCGACATGATCGCCCCCGACACCCTGGCCGGGGTGCATGTGTATTTTCCCGATCCGTGGCCCAAGAAGCGCCACCACAAACGCCGCCTGATCCAGCCGCCGTTCGTGGCACTGCTGGCCAGCCGTATCAAGCCGGGCGGCTATATCCACTGCGCCACCGACTGGCAGGAATACGCCGTGCAAATGCTGGAAGTCCTGAGCGCCGAACCCTTGCTGCGCAATACCGTGGAAGGCTATGCGCCGCGCCCCGACTACCGTCCGCAAACCAAGTTCGAAACCCGCGGCCTGCGCCTGGGCCACGGCGTATGGGACCTGATCTTCCAAAGGATCGCGTAAACATGCTGTACCCCGCCATTGAACCCTACCGCCACGGCATGCTGGACACCGGCGACGGGCACCAGATCTATTGGGAACTTTGCGGCAACCCCCAGGGCAAGCCCGCCGTCTTTTTGCACGGCGGCCCGGGCAGCGGTTGCTCGCCGGTTCATCGGCAGCTGTTCGATCCGCAGCGCTATAACGTGCTGCTGTTCGACCAGCGCGGCTGCGGACGTTCGGTTCCGCACGCCAGCCTGGACAACAACACCACCTGGCACCTGGTGGCCGACATCGAACGACTGCGCACCGAGATCATGGGCGCCGAGCGCTGGCTGGTGTTCGGCGGGTCGTGGGGGTCGACGCTGGCGCTGGCCTATGCGCAAACGCATCCGGATCACGTCAGCGAACTGGTGTTGCGCGGCATTTTCGGGCTGCGCCGCGCCGAGCTGCAATGGTTTTACCAAGATGGCGCGTCATGGCTGTTTCCCGACCGCTGGGAAGCCTATGTCGAGCCCATTCCCCCCGCCGAACGCGGCGACATGATCGCGGCGTACCACAAGCGCCTGACCAGCGCCGACCCGGCCGAACAACTGCGCGCCGCCAAGGCCTGGAGCAAGTGGGAAGACAGCACCATCACCCTGCTGCCCAGCCCGCGCCACCAGCAAAGCCATGCCGCCGACCGCGCGGCGCTTGCCTTCGCGCGCATCGAAAACCATTACTTCGTGAACAACGGCTTCATGGAAGAAGGCCAGTTGATCCGCGACGCCCACAAACTGCACGGCATTCCAGGCACGATCGTGCAGGGCCGCTACGACGTATGCACGCCGGCCCGCACGGCCTGGGACCTGCACCGCGCCTGGCCGCAGGCCCAGTTTCACCTGGTTCCCGACGCCGGCCACGCCTTCGACGAGCCCGGCACGCTGGCCCGGCTGATCGAAGCCACCGATGCATACGCCGCACAGTAAGGAGGCCATCATGCACATCACGCTGAACGGAGACGCGCGCGAGTTTCCCCTGGGCACGACCGTGACCGAATTACTCCAGACGCTGGGCTACGAAGGCAAACGCGTGGCCGTGGAGCGCAACGGCGAAATCGTGCCCAAAAGCCAGCATGGCTCCACCGTGCTGCGCGACGGCGACCAGGTCGAAATCGTGGTGGCAGTGGGCGGCGGCTAAGCGCCACGCAAGGCGCACAACACATTGTGAGATTTATCAACGGTGCGATACCCGAGCGCCGTATGAGGCTTACGCGGGCCGGTTCGCGTAGTACCCTGACGCCTGTGTTTGATGCCGGCACGCGGCCACCCTGCCTGCCGCGGCGCGCCGGCCCCGCCATGGGAGTCCCCGCATGCCGCCTAAAGTCCTGACCGGAGATCTTTCCGGCCTGCCCTTTGGATTACCCCTGTTCCGCCGCATGGCGGGCGCCGCCAGCCGCGCCACCGGCCACGCGGCCGGGCGCGTGGCGCGCCAATCCTGGATCGCGGAACGCATCCGCTTCCTGCGCGCCTGGCGCGCCAATCCCAAGAGCGTCGGCGCTATCTGGCCATCGGGTTCGCGTCTTGCCGCCGCCATCACGCGCGGCATCGGCCCGGCCTCGGGCCCGTGCCTGGAACTCGGCGCGGGCACCGGCGCATTCACGCGCGCCTTGGTGGCGCGCGGCCTCGACCCGCATCAGCTGGCCTTGGTCGAAATGGACGCCCAGTTCGCCCGCCAACTGCGGCACGATTTTCCCGGCGCCTATGTGCACCAGGGCGACGCTGCCAAGCTGGCCGGCCTGCCCTTGTTCCTCGACGGCCTGGCCGGCGCAGCGGTTTGTGGTCTGCCGCTGCTGAACATGCCCGTGAAACAGCAAATCGGCATCTTGCGCGGCACCTTCTCACAACTGCGCCCGGGCGGCGCCATGTACCTGTTCACCTACGGACCGCGCTGCCCCGTGCCGCAGCGCGTGCTCGACCGGCTGGGCCTGCGCGCGCGCCATACTGAATCCGTGCTGGCCAACGTACCACCCGCCCACGTATGGAAGCTGACCCGCCGCGCCGCGTCCGGCGCGCTGCACGCACCGTTGCCGTAAATAACCAGTTACATCTTGCCCCGGCGGCAAGGCAATCCGCGACACATAATCGGCCCATAATCAGTCTGCAGCAGCGGCAATTTCTGCCATCTTCTGCTTTTGAGCGCTTAACGTTTCTTAACAATCAAAAAGGACACAATCATGGGTCTGCTCAGCTTTATCAAAGATGTCGGCGAAAAGCTCTTCGGCGCCAGCGAAGCCCAGGCGGCGTCGGTCGACGAACTGAAAAAGGAACTGGACAAGCACGGCTTGAACGCCGACGGCCTGGACATCAAGGTTGATGGCGACAAGGTCACCGTGTCGGGCGAGGCGGCGTCCACCGAAGAAGCCGAGAAAATCACCCTGGCGCTGGGCAATACCGTGGGCGTGGCCCAGGTCGACAACCAGCTCACCGCCAAGCAGACGGCGCCCGAAGCGCAGATGTACACCGTGAAAAAAGGCGACAACCTGTGGAAGATTGCCGAGGCTCACTACGGCAAGGGCCAGGGCGCCAAGCACACTGTCATTTTCGAGGCCAACAAGCCCATGCTCACGCACCCCGACAAAATCTACCCCGGGCAGGTGCTGCGCATTCCGCCGCTGAACTGAACCGTACAAACCGGCAAGCCCCGCAGCGTTTGCCGGTTTGCTCCGGAGCGGGCCCTCCCCGTTCGCTCCGGTCAACTCGGCCAGGCGTCACGCCTGGCCGTTTTTTTGCCTGCGAGCGCGAGCCGCCTTAGCGCAAACCGCCAAAGCGGCCCAGGCCTTTCATACCGCCCATGGCGCGCATCATCTTCGACATGCCGCCCTTTTTCATCTGCTTCATCATGCCCTGCATCTGCTCGAACTGAGCCAGCAGGCGGTTGACTTCCTGCACCGGCACGCCCGAGCCCGCGGCGATGCGGCGCTTGCGCGATGCCTTGATGAGTTCGGGTTTGGCGCGTTCAGCCGCAGTCATGGAATTCAAGATGCCTTCGGTGCGCCGCAGCTGTTTTTCGGCCTGGCCACCCTGCAGCTGGCCTGCGGCCTGCTGGAATTGCGCCGGCAGCTTTTCAAGCAGCGAACCCATGTCGCCCAGCTTCTTTACCTGGCCCAGCTGCTCGCGAAAATCGTTAAGGTCGAACTTGCTGCCCGACTTCAGCTTGGTGGCCAGCTTCTGCGCTTCCGCGATATCGATGTTTTTCTGCGCCTGCTCGACCAGCGACACGATATCGCCCATGCCCAGCACCCGCTGGGCCATGCGGTCCGGATGGAACGGCTCAAGGCCGTCCAGCTTTTCGGACACGCCCACGAACTTCAGGGGCTTGCCCGTGACGTGCCGCACCGACAGCGCCGCGCCGCCGCGCGCATCGCCGTCCAGTTTGGTCAGCACCACCCCGGTCAGCGGCAGGGCGTCGGCAAAGGCGCGCGCGGTATTCACCGCGTCCTGGCCCTGCATGGCGTCGACCACGAACAGGGTTTCCACCGGCCGCACAAGATCGTGCAGGACGCGGATCTCGCGCATCATGGCTTCGTCGATGCCCAGGCGCCCGGCCGTGTCCAGGATGAGCACGTCGTAATGGTGCCGGCGCGCGTGGTCGACCGCATTGCGGGCGATATCTTCGGGCTTCTGGCTGGGGTCGGACGGCAGGAAATCGATGCCGGCCTGCTCGGCCACGGTTTTCAGCTGGTCGATAGCGGCGGGACGATAGACGTCGGCGCTGACCACCAGCACCTTTTTCTTGCCGGTATTGCGGCCATTCTGGGTGTGGCCGCCCTGCGCCAGCCAGCGGCCCAGTTTGCCGGTGGTGGTGGTTTTACCGGCGCCCTGCAGGCCGGCCATCAAGATGATCGCCGGCGGCTGCACAGCCAGCGAGAGCTCGCCGGCCTGGGCGCCCAGGTCGCCGCCCATCAGGGCGGTGAGTTCCTTGTTGACCACGCCGACCAGAGCCTGGCCGGGGCTGAGGCTGCCGACTACTTCTTCGCCCAGCGCCTTTTCCTTGACCCGGGCCACGAACTCTCGCACCACGGGCAGGGCCACGTCGGCCTCGAGCAGGGCCATGCGCACTTCGCGCAGCATTTCCTGCGTGTTGGCCTCGGTCAGGCGGGCTTCGCCGCGCAGCGTCTTCACGACGCGCGACAAACGTTGAGTCAGGTTATCGAGCATGAGAGGCGTTTCCGCTTACACTAGTTGATTGAACAGTGGCCCGGGCAGGCGGCTTTGACCCTGCCGGCGACGAGCGCCCGAAAGGGGCCCCATCCAGACAACGGTTTTTATGTCACTAGGCATTGTATTTCACGCTGCGGCCGCACTGGCCTACGCCGTGCTTGCCGCGGCGCTGTGGCGACGCCTGCAGGGCGCGGGCAGCGTCGAAAAAACGGGCCGCATTGCCCGGGCATGCCTGCTGGGCGCGCTGGTGCTGCACGGCGCCGGCCTGCAGCAGGCCATGCTGAGCGGCCCTCACCTGTTCATAGGCTGGGCCCTGGCGCTGTCGGCAGCCGTCTGGCTGGGCCTGGTCGTGTTCTGGCTGGAAAGCCTGCTGGTGCGCATCGACGGCCTGCAATTGCTGCTGGTGCCGGCCGCCACCCTGGTATGCGCCCTGGCGGCGCTGTTCCCGCAGGGCCAACTGGTGCCGCATGCCGACAACAGCTGGCTGCGCCTGCACCTGCTCATCGCACTGGCCGCCTACGCGCTTATTACCGTGGCCGCGCTGCACGCCCTGCTGATGGCCCTGCTCGATCGCCACCTGCACCGCCCGCTCGATACTCCCACCGAGCGCAGCATCGTGGGCCGCGTGCTCGATGCCCAGCCGCCGCTGCTGGTGCAGGAGCAACTGCTGTTCCGGGTGATCTGGATCGGCTTCGTGGTGCTGACCGCCGCGGTGGCCTCGGGTTCGGTCGCCTCCATGCAGCTCACCGGCAAGATCCTGCCCTTCGACCACAAAACGGTCTTCACGCTGCTGTCCTGGATCACCTTCGGCGTGCTGCTGCTGGGCCGCCACATCCGTGGCTGGCGCGGGCGCGTGGCGCTGCGCTGGACCCTCACCGGATTCGCCTTCCTGATCCTGGCCTACACCGGCAGCCGGTTCGTGCTGGAAGTGATTCTTCATCGGAGCTGAAGTGGGCAAGCTGTTAATCTGGGTCATCATCATCCTGGCGGTCATGATGATCGCCCGCGTCGCCTCGGCCCGCGCCGCCCACAAACGGCACAGCGCCAGCCAGCCGCCGCGCGCCCCCGCGCGCCGCCCTGGCGGCCAGCCCGTCGAATCCATGGTGCGTTGCGCCCACTGCGGCATACACCTGCCGCGCTCCGAGGCCGTGCTGCTCGACGGCAAGGTCTGGTGCAGCCGCGACCACGCACGCCTGGGCGATCGCCCGGAATAAGGCCCGCCAGGGCCGCCCCGGCAAGGCAGGCATAATGGGGGCTACGCTTCCCCATTCGATGAGCCGCATTTATGTATCTACAGCTTGATCGACACGGGTGGCTGGCGCCCGCGCCGGGCGTGCGCCTCCTGCCTTCCCCCAATTGCGATGCCCGCCCCGCCGGCCTGCCGGTTTCGCTGCTGGTCATCCACAACATCAGCCTGCCGCCAGGCCGCTTCGGCGGCCCCCACGTAGCCGGCCTGTTCCAGAACCGCCTGGACTACACCGCCCACCCCTGGTTCGAACGCCTGCGCGGGTTGCGCGTATCTGCGCATTTTTTTATCAACCGGCAGGGCGAAATCGTACAGTTCGTGGCCACCGAGGCCCGCGCCTGGCATGCCGGCGTGTCGCGCTTTGGCAAGCGCGAGCGATGCAACGATTTTTCGCTCGGCGTCGAGCTTGAAGGCACCGATACGCTGCCCTACACCGATGCCCAGTACACTGCCCTGGCCAAGCTGGCCCGGTTGCTGGGCAGCCGCTATCCGCTGCGCGCGGCCTGGGGGCACGAACATATTGCCCCCGGCCGCAAGACGGACCCGGGGCCCGCTTTCAACTGGACTCGCTTCGGCCGCATGGCAGGCATCCCACGACGCCTGCTCGCGCCATGCTAATCAAGGAACCATCATGCTGAAGATCTGGGGACGCCCAAGTTCCGTAAACGTGCAGAAAGTCTTGTGGACCGTACGGGAACTGGCCTTGCCGCACACCACGGAACACGTGGGCGGGCCGTTCGGCGGGCTGGACACCCCCGAATACGGCAAGATGAATCCCAACCGCAAGGTGCCTGTCATCGAGGACAACGGCCTGGTGCTGTGGGAATCCAACGCCATCGTGCGCTATCTGGCGGCCCGCTACAACGAGGGCGGACTGTGGCCTGGCGACGTAGCCGTGCGCGCCCAGGCCGACCGCTGGATGGACTGGACCGCCACCGAATGGCAATCCGCCATGGTTCCCGCCTTCCTGGGCCTGATCCGCACTCCCGAAGCGCAGCGCAACGCGGCGGCCATTGAAGCCTCGACGAAAAAAACCAACCAGTTGGGCCTGATACTGGAAGACGCCCTGCAGGGCCGCGAATACATCGCCGGCAGCCATTTCAGCATGGGCGACATCGTGCTGGGATGCGTGGCCCATCGCTGGCTGGCCATGCCCATCGAGCGGCCCGCTACGCCGGCCCTGTCGGCCTGGTACCGGCGCCTGATGATGCGTCCGGCCGCGCAAGGCGTGCTGACGCTGCCGCTGTCCTGATCCGCGCGGGGCGCGGCGGTTTTATCCCAGCCGCCCCAACAGCGCCATCAGTTGTTCCCGCTCGGCCTTGTCCAGACCAGCGCTGATGCGCTGATCATGGGCCCGCACGGCCTGGGTGATCTCGGCGTGCGCACGCCGTCCGGCTGGGGTCAGCGCCAGCGAATAGGCGCGCTTGTCGGCCACGGCCTCTTGCCGGGTGACATAACCCATGGCGGCCAACTGGTCCACCAATTGCACGGCCCCCGAGCGGGCAATGCCCAGTATGCGCGCCAGGTCGGTCAGCTTCAGCCCGGTGTTTGCGGCGATCAGGGTCAGGGCGGAAAAACGCTGCGGCGTGATGTCCCAGGGCTCCAGCGCGGCCAGGAAGTCTTCGTAAATCAGAATCTGCGCCCGCCGGATGGCGTAGCCCACCAGCGAATCTAGCGCGCCGTAGTCAATGCCGGCAACGTGCGGATCGAAATGCTCGCCCCGGGCCAGGGGCCGGCGCGGGCGGAACGGAGAAGCAGGTGGCATGGCGACGGCCGATACAAAGGGACTACACACTACCCCAGACGGCGCCGGGACGCCACCTGCCTGGGGTTAGCCCCAAGTGCGGCGCGGCCGGCGGTTTTGTTATGGTACATAACAAATAAAAAATAGCCTGGAGAGACTATGGAAATCATCATCGCCGGTGCGGGCATCGGCGGGCTGACGCTCGCCTTGATGCTGCACCACCGCGGCATCGGCTGCCGCGTCTATGAAAGCGCGCAGACACTGCGGCCGCTGGGTGTGGGCATCAACCTGCTGCCGCATGCCGTCAACGAACTGGAACAATTGGGCTTGCAGAGCGCGTTGGCCGACCGGGCCATCCCCACGTCCGCCCTGCACTACTACAACAAGCACGGCCAACCCATCTGGCGCGAGCCGCGCGGCCTGCACGCCGGCTATCCGCTACCGCAGTTCTCCGTACATCGGGGCGAGTTCCAGATGCTGTTGGCGGACACTGTCCGGGCCCGGCTGGGGCCCGACGCCATCGTCACGGGCATGGCGCTCGAGGCTGCCGACCACGACGGCGCCGGCGCGCACGCCCATTTCCGCAGCCGCGCCGACGGCGCGCGGCATACCGTTGCGGGCGACGTGGTGGTGGGCGCAGATGGCATCCATTCGGCCCTGCGCCGCCAGCTGTACCCAACGGGCGACGAACCCCGGTTTTCGGGGCGCATGCTGTGGCGCGCCGTCACCGAAGCGCCACCCTACCTGGATGGCTGCACCATGTTCATGGCCGGCCACCAAGACCAGAAATTCGTCTGCTATCCGATTTCCGAACCCCTGCGGCGCCAGGGCAGGTCACTGATCAACTGGATCGCCGAGCTGGCCATTCCCGACGCCACCTTGCCGGCCACCGATTGGAATCGCAGCGTCGATAAATCCGTATTCGCCGACCGCTTTGCCGGCTGGCGCTGGGACTGGATCGACATCCCGGCCATCATCGACGGCGCACAGGCAATCTACGAGTTCCCGCTGGTCGACCGCGACCCTCTGCCGCGCTGGACCCGCGGCCGGCTGACCCTGCTGGGCGACGCCGCCCACCCCATGTACCCCATAGGCTCCAACGGCTCGGCACAGGCCATCCTGGACGCGCGCTGCCTGGCCGATTGGCTGGCACAAGCGCAGCAAGGGCAGGTGCGTACCCTGGAAACGGCCCTGCTCGAATACGAGGCCGAGCGGCTGCCCCGCACCGCCGGCATCGTGTTGCGCAATCGGCTCAACGGGCCAGAGCAAGTCATGCAAATGGCCGAAGAGCGAGCCCCGCAAGGGTTCGTCGATATCTCCGAAGTGATTTCCCACGATGAACTGCAGGCCGTCTCGCTGCGCTACAAGCAGTTGGCCGGCTTCGACCCCGCCGCCCTGCGCCGCGCCCCCGGAGCAAAGCCATGACCGAAATCCACCATCCCGCCCCGCCCCACCTGGAACACGTCTCGACGCTGCATGTGCAGGTCGGAGCGCCCCAGGAAATCGGCGACACGCCGTACGGGCGCCGACGCGTCATTCCCATATTGGGCGGACAGGCGCACGGCCCGCTAAGCGGCGTCATCTTGCCGGGCGGCGCTGATTTCCAGGCGATCCGCACAGCCACGTACACCGATATTCATGCCCGCTATGTCATAGAAACCGCCGCGGGCCACCGGGTGTATGTCGAGAACACCGGCATACGCACCGGCAGCGCCGATGATATCGCCCGGCTGGCGCGTGGCGAACCAGTAGACCCCGCGCGCATTTACTTCCGCAGCTATCCGCGCTTTGAAACCGCCGCGCCCGAACTCGCCTGGCTGAATGAACATTTGTTCGTTGGCACCGGCGCGCGGTTTCCCGACCGCGTCGAGCTGTGCTTCTACCGCGTTTGCTGATCATCCCGCAGCCTCACACTACCAAGCACAACCGCCGGCCATGCACCGGCGGGCCACACCCAAGGAGACCAACCATGCAACCTATCCTGCGCCGCCTGCTGGCGACCGTCCTGTTGTGCCTGCCCATGGCCGGCTTCGCGCAATATCCGGATGCGCCCATCCGGCTGAATGTAGGCTTCCCGCCGGGCACCGGCCCCGACATCGTCGCGCGCACGCTGTCGCAACAACTGGGCGAGGTAATCCCCCCGCAAAAGCGCTGCAGCCAGAAGTAGAATTTTCTCATTGAGGAGTTCTACAGCATGAAGAAGTCGCGATTCACGGATAGCCAGATCATCGAAGCGATTAAACGCGTCGAGGCGGGTCTGGCGGTGCCGGAGCTATGCCGGGATCTGGGCATCAGCTCGGCCACGTTCTACAAGTGGCGGTCGAAGTACGGCGGCATGGATGTATCGCTGATGGCGCGCATGAAGGAGCTCGAGGCTGAGAACGCGCGGTTGCGCAAGATGTATGTCGAGGAGAAGCTCAAAGCCGAGATCGTGACGGAGGCGCTCGAAAAAAAGTGGTGAGGCCATCTCGCCGCCGCGAGATGGCCCAACGTGCCGTGCAAGATCGCGGCGTATCGATCCGGATAGCTTGCGAAGCGTTCAGCATCAGCCAGACCTGCTATCGGTACGTCGCCAAGACTGACGCCGAGAACAAGGAAATCGCCGATTGGCTGCTACGTCTGACGGACAACCATCGCAATTGGGGCTTCGGGCTGTGCTTTCTGTACCTACGCAATGTCCGAGGTTTTGCCTGGAACCATAAGCGCGTGTACCGGATCTACCGCGAACTGGAGTTGAACCTACGGATCAAGCCGCGCAAACGGCTGGTTCGGCACACGCCTGAGCCACTGACCGTTCCGACACACGTGAACCAGGTATGGTCGATGGACTTCATGCATGACCAACTTGGCGATGGGCGCAGCATCCGCGTGTTGAACGTTATCGACGACTTCAATCGGGAGGCCCTGGGCATTGAGGTCGACTTTTCGCTACCGTCCGAGCGCGTGATCCGCACGCTCAAGCAGATTATCGGATGGCGGGGAAAGCCTTCGGCTATTCGCTGCGACAACGGCCCAGAATACCTGAGTGCAGCGATCGTCGAGTGGGCTGGCGCCTGGGATATTAAGCTTGAATACATCCAGCCAGGCAAGCCGCAGCAAAATGCCTATGTGGAGCGGTTCAACAGAACCGTACGCTACGAGTGGCTGTCCCAGTATCACTGGGACGACCTGGACCACGTTCAGCGCGCCGCTACTCAGTGGATGTGGTCCTACAATCACGAGCGCCCAAACATGGCTCTGGGCGGATTTACCCCGAAACAGCGGTTGGCCATGACCGTATAGCATTCCTACTTCTGGCAATCGCTATAAATGGGGGGATTACCGCGAGCGCCTGAAGCAAAGCGTGGTGGTGGAAAACCGCGCCGGTGCCGGCGGCCAGATCGCCGCGCAAGCCGTGGCCCGCAGCCCCGCCGACGGCTACACCCTGCTGCTGGGCGAAGTCGGGTCCATCAGCATCTCGCCCGCCACCTACAGCAACCTGAACTACGACCCCGCCAAAGACTTCGCGCCCATCTCCGAAGTGGTGCGCGCCGATTTCGTGCTGGTCGTGCCCGCCAGCTCTCCCTATAAAGACCTGGCCGCTTTCGTGGCCGCGGGCAAAGCCGCCGGTGACCGCGTGAACTTCGGCACGTTCGGCGCCGGCACGCCTGGGCACTTTGGCGCGGAGCTGTTCGCGCGCGAAGTCGGCATGAAAATCGAACCGGTGCACTATCGCTCCACCGGAGACGCCGTGTCAGCCCTGATTTCGGGCAGCGTGCAGGCCGCCTTTGTCACCACCGCCATGGCCGGTCCGCAAGTCAAGGGCGGCAAGATGCGCGCCCTGGCAATTACCGGCGCCCAGCCTTCGGCGGCGCTGCCGGGCGTACCCACGTTCAAGCAGGCCGGCTATGACAAGATCGATTTCGGCGCATGGTTCGCGCTATTCGCGCCCGCCGGCACCCCGGCCGCCGTGCTCGACCGCCTGCAAACCGAAAGCGCAGCCGCCCTGCACGCGCCCGAAGCCGAGCGCACGCTGGGCGACGCGGGGTTCACCCTGGTCGGCTCCAGCCGCCAAGACCTGCAACGGTTGCTCGATTCCGAAGCCCAACGCTGGGCAGCCATCGTCAAGGCCACGGGATTCAAGGCCGACTGAGCCTCACAGCCGGGGCCCGGGCTAAGACCCGCCCCGGCTCTAGCTCGAAACGTCCGGCACTGCCCGTCAGGTGTCTGGCCCCGCAGGTGCCAGACACTGAAGCAAGCGGCAAGCACGTCAAAAGCACAAAACCAGACACCCCCTTGTCAGGTGTCTGGCTCCGCAGGTGCCGGACACCGAAGCAAGCGGCAAGCACCTCAAAAGCACAAAACCAGACACCCCCTTGTCAGGTGTCTGGCTCCGTAGGTGCCGGACACCGAAGCAAGCGGCGAATGCCTCAACAGCACAGTGCCTGACACCCTTCGGCAGCCAGCCACCTGCACCACCGCCTGGTTCGCAGCGCCCCCTTATGCCTTCAACAGCAACGCATTCAAGCGCTTGACGAACGCCGCCGGGTCGGCGATTTGCGCGCCTTCGGCGAGCAGGGCCTGGTCCAGCAACAGCCGCGCCCATTGCTCGAACTCGGCGTCGTCGGCATCGCGCACGCGCGCGATCAAGGCGTGTTCGGGGTTGATTTCCAGCACCGGCTTCACGTCAGGCGCCTCTTGGCCGGCTGCTTTCAGCATGCGCAGCAAGTGCGGGCTGAGCTCGTTCTGGCCCACCACCACGCAAGCGGGCGAATCCACCAGGCGCAGCGTCACGCGAACTTCCTTCACCTGGTCTTCCAGTGCCTTCTGCAGACGCTCGACCAGCGGCTTGAAGCTCTCGGCCACTTCCGACTGGCGCTTCTTCTCGTCTTCGTCAGCCAGTTCGGCCAGGTCCAGGCCACCCTTGGCCACCGACACGAGCGACTTGCCGTCGAACTCGCGCAGATACGACAACATCCATTCGTCGACGCGATCCGAAAGCAGCAGCACTTCGATGCCTTTCTTGCGGAAAATCTCCAGGTGCGGGCTGTTGCTGGCGGCGGCGAAACTGTCGGCCGTAACGTAGTAGATCTTGTCCTGCCCTTCTTTCATGCGCGACACGTAGTCGGCAAACGACACCGTCTGCGCCGCATCGCCCGAATGGGTAGACGCGAAGCGCAGCAGCTTGGCAATACGCTCCAGGTTGCCGGCGTCTTCGCCCGTGCCTTCCTTCAGCACCTGGCCGAACTCGTTCCAGAACGCGGCGTAGTCTTCGGCCTTGTTCTCGGCCAGGTCTTCCAGCAGCGACAGCACCCGCTTGGCCGACCCTTCGCGTATGGCGCGCACGTCGCGGCTTTCCTGCAGAATCTCGCGCGACACGTTCAGGGGCAGGTCGGCCGAATCGATCACCCCGCGCACAAAGCGCAGGTACGACGGCAGCAGTTGTTCAGCGTCGTCCATAATGAACACGCGCTTCACATACAGCTTCACGCCGCGGCGGCCCTCGCGGTCCCACAGGTCGAAGGGCGCGTGCTTGGGCACATACAGCAGCTGCGTGTACTCGCTGCGCCCTTCCACGCGGTTGTGCGTCCAGGCCAGCGGTTCGTCGTAGTCGTGCGACACCGTCTTGTAGAACTCTTTGTACTGCTCGTCGGTAATGTCGCCCTTGCTGCGCGTCCACAGCGCGTTGGCCTGGTTGACTGTCTCCAGCTCATCGCGCCTGACCTGCTCGCCCTTGTCGGCATCCCATTCTTCCTTGGCCATGCGGATCGGCAGCGAGATATGGTCGGAATAGCGGCGCAGAATCTCGCGCAGCTTCCAGCCGTTGAGCAGTTCGTCCTGGTCTTCGCGCAGGTGCAGCGTGACGTCGGTGCCGCGCGACGGCTTGTCGGCGGCCACGATGGTGAACTCGCCCTGGCCGTCGGATTCCCAGCGAACGGCCTCGCCCGCCTCGGCGCCGGCCCGCCGGCTGGTCACGGTGACCTTGTCGGCAACGATGAACGACGAATAAAAGCCCACGCCGAACTGGCCGATCAACTGCGCATCTTTCTGCTTGTCGCCGGTCAGCTGGGAGAAGAACTCGCGCGTGCCCGACCGGGCAATCGTGCCCAGGTTGGCAATGGCCTCGTCGCGCGACAGGCCGATGCCGTTGTCTGAAATAGTAATGGTGCGGGCCGCCTTGTCATAATCGACCCGGATGGCCAGGTCGCTGTCGCCCCCGAACAGGTCCGGATGGTCGATCGCCTCGAAGCGCAGCTTGTCGCAGGCGTCGGACGCGTTGGACACCAGTTCGCGCAGGAAAATTTCCTTGTTGCTGTACAGCGAATGGATCATCAGGTGCAGCAGCTGCTTCACCTCGGCCTGAAAGCCCAGAGTCTCGGGGGTGGAGGACGTAGCGGGTTGATTCATATGGCGAATAAGTAGAAAAAACGGGACGGAACCTTGGCCGCAGCCACGGCACCGCCACAAAGTTATGGGAGCCCGGCAGTTATAGGGGCAGAGGCCGGGATTTTCAAGATCGGGGGCCGGCCGGCATTATCATGGGCTTCCGGTTTGTGCCATTGTCCAAGATCAAGGCTATCGCCCTCCCCCCTGGATAAACTGTTCCCTTGCGCGACACGCCGCCGGCACCGGCCGACTCGGCGGTCGCCCTGTTACTGGAGATCCTCATGCTGGTCAAAGCCACTCTCGCCGTTCTGCTTTCCGCCGCCAGCCTGCCCGTGCTGGCAGCGCAGTGCGAGACCACCGTCGAAAGCAACGACGCCATGCAGTTCAACACCAAAGAAATCGTCGTTGACGCAAGCTGCAAGCAATTCACCGTGCACCTGAAACACGTAGGCAAAATGGCCAAGGCTGCCATGGGCCACAACTGGGTGCTCACCAAGCAGGCCGACATGCAGCCCGTGGCCACCGACGGCATGACGGCCGGCCTGCCCAACAACTACGTCAAGGCCGACGACGCCCGCGTCATCGCGCACACCAAGCTCATCGGCGGCGGCGAATCCGACTCCGTCACGTTCGACACCTCCAAGCTGGCCGCCGGCGAACAGTACGCATTCTTCTGCTCGTTCCCCGGCCACTGGGCCATCATGAAGGGCACGCTCAAGCTCGGCAGCTAAGCCCTTGCCGCTGTCGTTTTTCTGCCATCAGGCGCCCCGAAACGGGCGCTTTTTTATGTTCGGAAGCCTGTCTTGACGTAAGACAACGCGTATCCCGGCACGCCTGCTTAGCATGAGATGTAAACAAGTTAAAGAGTTTTCGCATGCCAGGGCTCGCTGTTCCCGTAGGTCTTCTCCGAATTTTTCGGGCTCTTTTCTATCTTTGTCTTACCTGTGCGGCCATCCTGGCGGCCCCAGCCCAGGCCCAGCGCCTGGAGCACTTCCTCTCCGCCTTCCCGCCAGCTGAACTCTTCCCCGGCGCCGACCGCCTGGGCCCGCCCGAAGGCAAGCCGCTGGCGGCCCGCGCCTACGCAGGCAACACGCCCCTGGGCTATGTCTACCTGACCACCGACGTCGTCAATACCCGCGGCTATTCCAGCAAGCCCATCGACGTCATCGTCGGCCTGGCCGACACCGGCCGCATCGCCAGCGCCCGGCTGGTCGAGCACCACGAACCCATCGTGCTTATCGGCATCCCGCAGTCCAAGGTCGATGCCTTCATCCAGGGCTACGTGGGCCTGAATTTCATCGAGTCGCCGCCCCGCCATGGCGCCCCGCCGCCCGTCGACATCATCAGCGGCGCCACCGTCACGCTAATGGTCATCGGCGACAGCATCACCCGGTCGGCCATCGCCGTCGCGCGCGGCCATGGCATCGGCGGGCCTGCCCCGGCCACTGGCGCCACGGCGGCCGCCACCTCGGCGCCGCCGGCCCGCCAGGTCGACCTCACCCTGGGTCCCGTGCAGTCGTGGCAAACCTTGCTCGACAACGGCGCCGTGCGGCGTCTGCACCTGTCGGTGGCCGACGTAAACCAGGCTTTCGCTCAAACAGGCCGCGCCGATGCCGCCGCCCGCCCCGAAACCTCCGACCCCACCGACACCTTCATCGACCTGTACGCCGCGCTGGTCAGCGTGCCCACCATCGGCCGCAGCCTGCTGGGCGACACCGTCTGGCAGCACCTGGCTGGCCGCCTGCAGCCCGGCCAGCAGGCCCTGCTGGTGGCCGGCAACGGCGCCTATTCGTTCAAGGGCTCGGGCTACGTGCGCGGCGGCATCTTCGACCGCGTCGAAATCATCCAGCAAGACGGCAGCTTCCGCTTCCGCGACCGCAACCACCAGCGCCTGGCCGACGTGGCCGCGCCTGGCGCGCCATCATTCGCCGAAGTGGCGCTGTTCGTGGTGCCCGACGACGCCGCGTTCGAACCCACCGCCCCCTGGCGGCTGCAACTCATGGTGCAGCGCGTGCTCAGCGTGCAAGACAAGGCCTTCGTCACCTTCGACCTGCCTTACGACTTGCCGCAGGCCTATACACAACCCGTACCGGGCGCAGCCGCCACGTCGTCCGCCCCTGCCGCCGCAGCGGCCGGCGACGAACTGCCCGCGGCTGACGACGCGCCATCCGCGCTCTGGAAGCAGATCTGGCACGCCAAGCAAGGCCAGGTAGCCATACTGGCCATCGGCCTGGCCGTGCTGGTAGGCATTTTCTTCTTCCAAGACCAACTGGCCCGCCGCCCCATCCTGTACGACCGCATGCGCCTGGCGTTCCTGGCCTTCGCGCTGTTCTGGATCGGCTGGTATGCCCAGGCGCAGCTGTCGGTGGTCAACGTGCTCACCTTCACCACGGCGCTGCGCACCGAATTCCGCTGGGACGCCTTCCTGATGGACCCGCTGGTGTTCATCATGTGGTGCGCCACGGCCATTTCCATGGTGTTCTGGAACCGCGGCGCATTCTGCGGCTGGCTGTGCCCCTTCGGCGCCCTGCAAGAACTGTCCAACCGCCTGGCCAAGCGCCTGGGGCTCAAGCAGGTAACGGTGCCGCACGGCGTCAACACGCGGCTGGCAACGCTCAAGTACGTCATTTTCCTGCTGCTGTTCGGCGTCTCGCTATACGACCTGGCGGTCGCCGAACGCCTGTCCGAAATCGAGCCCTTCAAGACCAGCATCATCCTGCGCTTCGTGCGCGACTGGCCCTTCGTCGTCTTCGCCGTGGCCTTGCTGGTGGCGGGCTTGTTCATCGAGCGCTTCTTCTGCCGCTACCTGTGCCCGCTGGGCGCCGCCCTGGCCATTCCCGCGCGGCTGCGCATATTCAACTGGCTGCGCCGCTACCACGAATGCGGCAACCCCTGCCAGCGCTGCAACGTCGAATGCCCGGTACAGGCCATCGAGCCCACCGGCGGCATCAACCCCAACGAGTGCATTCAGTGCCTGCACTGCCAGATGCTTTACCACCACGAAGGCAAATGCCCTCACCTGATCCAGAAAAAGGCCAAGCGCGAGCGCCGTCGCGCTCCGCCCCAGGAAGCCGTGCTGCAACGCATGCCCAACCCCCGGGCCGACGCAGCGCCCTCTTCCAACCCCTGATCCAACGGCACCCTATGCCATCCCAACCAAGGAGTTAGCCATGTCCGATCAAAAACCCGACCGAGCCGGACTCAGCCGCCGGGGCTTCCTGGGCACCGCCGCATTGTCCGGTGCCGCGGGTCTCGTAGGCGGTGCGCACCTGACCGGCGCGCATGCCAAAGACGCCAAAGCCGATGGCCAGTCCGGCCACATCGCCCCAGGCGAGCTCGACGAATACTACGCCTTCAACTCGGGAGGCCAGTCAGGCGAAGTTCGCGTGCTGGGCCTGCCGTCCATGCGCGAGCTGATGCGCATTCCGGTGTTCAACCACTGCAGCGCCACTGGCTGGGGCGTTACCAACGAAAGCCGCAAAATCCTTACCGAAGGGCTTACTCCCCAGACCCGCGAGTTCCTGAAAGACAAGGGCGGCGTGTACCTGAACGGCGACGCGCACCACCCCCACATGTCGTTCACCGACCGCACCTACGACGGCCGCTACATTTTCATCAACGACAAGGCCAACGACCGCGTCGCGCGCATCCGCTGCGACGTGATGAAAACCGACAAAATCATCGAAATCCCGAACGCATCGGGCATTCACGGCCTGCGCCCGCAGCGTTATCCTCGCACGGGCTATGTATTCGCCAACGGCGAACACATCGTTCCCCTGCCCAACGACGGCACGGTCACCGACGACCCCAAGAAAAACTTCTTCGCCATCTACTCCGCCATCGACGGCGACACCATGAAAGTCGCCTGGCAGGTCATGGTCGACGGCAACCTCGACAACGGCGACGCCGACTACCAGGGCAAGTACTCGTTCGCCACCTGCTACAACTCGGAAAAAGGCCTCTCGGTTGAAGAAGCCTCGGCCAACGAGCAAGACTGGGTGGTGGTGTTCAACATCAAGCGCATCGAAGAAGCCGTCAAGTCGGGCGACTTCAAGATGATGAACGGCGTGCCAGTGGTCGATGGCCGCCACGGCTCCAAGTACACGCGCTACATCCCGGTGCCCAATTCGCCGCACGGCTGCAACGCCGCGCCCGACGGCATTCACGTGGTGCTCAACGGCAAGCTGTCGCCCACCGTTACCGTACTCGACGTGCGCAAGCTCGACGACCTGTTCGACGGAAAAATCAAAGAGCGCGATTGCGTCGTGGCCGAGCCCCAGCTGGGCCTGGGCCCGCTGCATACCGCCTTCGACGGCCGCGGCAACGCCTACACCACGCTGTTCATCGACAGCCAGATGGTCAAGTGGAACATCGACAAGGCCCGTCGCGCCTACCTGGGCGAAAAAGTCGATCCCATCATCCAGAAGCTCGACGTGCACTACCAACCCGGCCACAACCACAGCACCATGGGCGAAACCCGTGAAGCCGATGGCAAGTGGCTGGTGTCGCTGAACAAGTTCTCGAAAGACCGCTTCCTGAACGTCGGCCCGCTCAAGCCTGAAAACGACCAGCTGATCGACATTTCCGGCGACGAAATGAAGCTGGTGCACGACGGCCCCAGCTTCGCCGAGCCGCACGACATGCTGCTGGTGCACCGTTCCAAGGTGAACCCGCTCAGCGTCTGGAAGCGCGACGACCCCATGTGGGAAGACGCCCGCCAAATGGCCAAGAAAGACGGCGTGGTGCTCGAAGACGCAGCCAAGGTGGTACGCGACGGCAACAAGGTGCGCGTATACATGATTGCGGTCGCGCCCATGTTCAGCGTCAAGCAGTTCGAGGTCAACCAGGGCGACGAAGTTACCGTGGTCGTCACCAACATGGAAGTCATCGAAGACCTTACCCACGGCTTCACGCTCGAAAGCCACGGCATCGCCATGGAAATCGGGCCGCAGGCCACGTCGTCGGTCACCTTCAAGGCGGATCGCCCGGGCGTTTACTGGTACTACTGCCAGTGGTTCTGCCATGCCTTGCACATGGAAATGTCCGGCCAGATGATCGTGCGGCCCAAGAAGGCCTAGGTTCGCATGCACGATGCGCCATCTGCGTCACATCGCGGCGCGGCCATTGCCGCGCTGCTGGCCGGGCTAGCCCTGGCCGGCAGCGCGGCGGCGGCCGTCGTCGCGGTACCGGCGGGGGCCAACCTGCAGCGGGCAGTGGCCGCGGCCGCCGCGGGCGACGTCCTGCAACTGGCGCCCGGCGAATACCGGGGTAACCTGGTCATCGACAAACCTCTTACCTTGCAGGGCCCGCCCGACCGCTCCGCCATCATCATGGGCGAACGGCAGGGCCGCACCATCTGGGTGCAGGCGGCCAACGTCTCGTTGCGCCAACTTAGCATCCGCCATTCCGGCCTTAGCCTGCCCGACATGGATGCGGGCGTTTTTCTCGACCGCGGCGCACACCATGCGCTGGTCGAGCAAAACGACATTCTCGACAACCTCATGGGTGTGTACGTATGGGGCCCCGAGGCCGCGACGGTGCGCGCCAACCGCATCGTCGGCAATACCGAACTGCGCGTGGCTGAACGCGGCAATGGCGTATCTGTGTGGAACAGCCCGGGAACCCAGGTGGTGGACAACGACATCTCGGCCGGCCGCGACGGCATTTTCTCGAACACCAGCAAGCACAACCTGTTCCGCGGCAACCGCTTCCGCCAACTGCGCTACGCCGTGCACTACATGTATACCAACGACAGCGAAGTCAGCGACAACATCTCTGAAGACAACGACATCGGCTACGCCATCATGTATTCGCACCGCCTGGTGGTGCGCAACAACGTGGCCGTACGCAGCCGCGACCAGGGGCTGATGTTCAACTACGCCAACGACACCGTCATCGCCGGCAACGCAGTGCAGGGCGGGTCAAAGTGCGTGTTCCTGTACAACGCCAACAACAACCGCTTCGAATTCAACCATTTCCAAGACTGCGAAATCGGCATCCATTTCACGGCCGGGTCCGACGGCAACGCTATATCTGGCAACGCCTTCATCCACAACCAGAACCAGGTCAAATACGTGGGCACGCGCGTCATCGAATGGTCGCGCGACGGCCGCGGCAACTACTGGAGCGACAACACCGCCTTCGACCTGGACGGCAACGGCATCGCCGATACCGCCTACCGACCCAACGGCATCGTCGACCAAATCCTCTGGCGCGCGCCCGCGGCGCGCATTCTGTTGAACAGTCCGGCGGTATCCATCGTGCGCTGGGCGCAATCGCAGTTTCCGGCCCTGCTGCCGGGCGGCGTCATCGACAGCGCGCCCCTGATGCGTCCGCCCAGCCTGCCCGCCGCGGCCGGCATGGAGTCCCGCCCATGACTACGCCCCAAGTCGTCCTGGCAGGCGCCAGCAAGCATTACGGCCAGCACCGGGCGTTAGACCGCGTCGACCTTGAACTGCGTGCGGGCGAATGCGTGGCCCTGGCCGGCCACAATGGCGCAGGCAAAAGCACCCTTATCAAACTGGTGCTGGGCCTGATCCGCCCCACCCACGGCCGTGTGCAGTTGCTGGGGCACGACGCCGCCAGCCGCCAGGCCGCCCGCCTGCGCCACGACATCGGTTACCTGCCCGAAACCGTGGCCCTGCATCCCGCCATGACGGGCGCCGAAACCCTGGATTTCTACGCGCGCCTGAAACGCCAGCCCCTGGCGCGCAACGCCGCGCTACTTGAGCGCGTCGGCATCGCCGACGCCGCGCACCGTCGCGTGGGCGGCTATTCCAAAGGCATGCGGCAGCGGCTGGCGCTGGCGCAGGCCCTGCTGGGCCGGCCGCGCATCCTGCTGCTCGACGAACCCACCACCGGCCTGGATCCGGCCTCGCGCCTGATGTTCTACGACCTGGTGCGCGAGCTGCGCGACGCCGGCGCCACCGTGCTGGTCAGCACGCATGCCCTGGCCGAGATCGCCGGACACGTCGACCGCGTCATCGTCATGACGCACGGCCACAAAATTGCCGACGGCACGCTCAACCAATTGCGCCAGGCCATAGGCGTGCCCTTGCGCATCGTGCTGACGCTGGCGCAGCCCGCGCCTGCCGATGCTCTGCCCCAGCCGTGGCAGCAGGTGGGCCCCGCCCGCTTCGAGCGGGCCTGCGTCGAAACCAGCAAGGTCGAGGCCATTCGCGGCCTTCGCGCCATCGACCTGCCCATCGCCGACATCGACATCCACACCCCCGGCCTGGACGAAATCTACGCCCACCTGCTCGAACGGAAAGCCCCATGAACGCCGTCCTGACCATCACCGGCAAAGAAATCCGCGATGGCCTGCGCAACCGCTGGGTACTGGCCACCGCCCTGCTGCTGGCCGGCCTGGCCCTGTCGCTGGGCTTGCTGGGCAGCTCGCCCACCGGCGCCGTCAAGGTCGATCCGCTGACCGTTACCGTGGTCAGCCTGTCCAGCCTGTCGATCTTCCTGGTGCCGCTAATTGCCATGTTGCTGGCCTACGATGCCATCGTCGGCGAAATCGACCGTGGCACGCTGGCTTTGCTGCTTAGCTACCCCGTATCGCGCTGGCAGGTCATCGTCGGCAAGTTCATCGGCCACCTGGCCATACTGGCGCTGGCCACCACGGCGGGCTACGGCTTCGCCGGCCTGGCGCTGCAATGGCTGCATGGCGGCGCCGACGCGGCCGCCTGGCGCCCCTTCGCCCTGCTTATCGCAGCCAGCGTGCTGCTGGGCGCCAGCTTCCTGGCCATGGGCTACCTGATCAGCACGCTGGTGCGCGAACGCGCCACCGCCGCCGGCATCGCCATCGCCGTGTGGCTGTTCTTTGTCGTCATCTACGACATGGCCCTGCTGGGCCTGCTGGCCGCCGACCAGGGCCGCACCGTCACGCCCGCCGTGCTCGACACCCTGTTGCTGCTGAACCCGTCCGACATCTATCGGCTGATGAACCTGACCGGCTTCGAGAACATCTCGATGTACGCCGGCATGGCCGGCGTCGGCAGCCAGGCCAGCCTGGGCTTTGCCACGCTGGCCGTGGCCCAGCTGCTGTGGATTGCCATTCCCTTCCTGCTGGCGGCGGCCTGCTTCCAACGGAAATCGCTATGAGCCCCCTGCGTCTTTACCACCGCGCCGCGCGGCTGGCCGCCGCGATGCTGCTCGTGGGCCTGGCGGCCTGCGGCGGCGACGAACGCCAGGCTGCCGCGCCTCCGAGTCCGCAAGCCATTACCACCGAAGCCGTCGGCCACTACTGCGGCATGGCCCTCGACGAACACACCGGCCCCAAGGGCCAGATCTTTCTTGAAGGCCAGGACACGCCTGTGTGGTTCTCGGCCATTAAGCAAGTATTCGCCTACACCGTGCTGCCCGAAGAACCCAAGTCCATCCGCGCCATCTACGTCAACGACATGGCGGGCGCCGAACGCGGGCAAGGGCCGGACCCGGCCGCCTGGATCGATGCGCGCCAGGCCTACTACGTCATCGAAAGCCGGTACATCGGCGGCATGGGCGCCGAAGACGCCATGCCATTCGGCCAGCGCGCCCAGGCCGAAGCCTTCGCCCAGACCCACGGCGGCCGCGTCGCGGCCTTCCAAGAAGTGCCCGAAAGCTACATCTTCTCGCAAGGCGCGCCCGCTGCTGCGCCTACTAACTGATCGTCCAGACACCACCATGCCTACGCCCCTGCGCACCCGCCGCCGCTTTCTTGGCATTACCGCCGCCGCATCCGCCCTGGCCCTGGCGCCGGGCGCGCTGCGCCTGGCCCACGCCACCGCCACCGCCCAGCCGGCGCACGGTATCGAGCCCCTGCATTGGCGCGGCGTGGCCCTGGGCGCCGACGCCGAACTGCGCCTGTACCACCCCAACCCCGCCGCGGCCCAACGCCTGCTGCAACAAGCCCTGGCCGAAATCCAGCGCCTGGAAAGCATCTTCAGCCTGTATCGCGACGACAGCGCCCTGGCCACCCTGAACCGCCAGGGCCATCTGAACGAACCGCCCGCCGATCTGCTGCGCCTGCTGGCCGAAAGCATCCACTACGGTCAGCTAACCGGCGGCGCCTTCGACTCCAGCGTGCAACCCCTGTGGAAGTTGTACGCCGAGCATTTCTCGCGTCCTGATGCCGACCCGGCCGGCCCTACCCGCGCATCGCTGCAAGCCGCGTTGGCGCGCGTCGACTACCGGGCCATCCAGGCCGAACCCGGCCGCATCGTGCTGCAGCGCCCTGGCATGGCGCTAACGCTGAATGGCATAGCCCAGGGCTACATCACCGACCGCATCACCGAACTGCTGCGTGCGGGCGGCCTGGACCGCGCCCTGGTAGACCTGGGCGAAATCCGGGGCCTGGATAGTCACCCGGCTACGAACACCCCGCCCTGGCGCGTCGGCCTGGCCCGCCCCCAGGCGCCCGATCAGGTCTACACCACCGTGGAAATCCGCAGCCAGGCCCTGGCCACGTCCGGCGGCTACGGCACGCCACTGGACCCGGCCGGCCGCCACACCCACCTGTTCGACCCCCGCACCGGCGCTGCCCAGCCGCGCTACCGCAGCGTATCGGTGCTGGCCCCCACCGCCACCATGGCCGACGCCCTGTCCACGGCCTTCTCGAACATGGCGCTGGGCGACACGGCGGGTGTGGTGAAGCAACTAGGGCTGCAAGCCTGGTTCGTGCTGGCCGATGGCAGTGTTACCGAACAGGGCGAGCCGGCATCTGCGCAAACCTGAAAGTCCGCTTATAATTGCCAGCTTTCCTCCAGCCAACCCTTTGGGGTTGCGCGCCCCCCGTGCCCGGGTGGTGAAATTGGTAGACGCAGGGGACTCAAAATCCCCCGCCGCAAGGCGTGCCGGTTCGATTCCGGCCCCGGGCACCACTCAACAATCCCTAGTATTTACAACCCTCCAGCGCGATTTTTAGTCTTTCCCTAGCACTAGGGAATTTTCCAAAGTTCTGAGCGCCGTGTGGCCGCTATACAGTGGGGAAGCGCGCGTGTGCGTTCGGCACTTGTGCATGGCTGTTGTTAAGGCCGATCCGGCAGTTGCCACCTATTGCATCACTCAAGAAACAGCTTGAAGCTGCTGTCGATAACGCACGACACGGGCGCTTATCATCTGGCAGAGGGTTGAAGCTCTCCGATACTTGCATGTCGGCGCACAATCCTACTTCCATTTCAAACAACCCCCATATCCACCCCGTATTCCAACCTTTGTCACATATCTGTAACAACTACGCTGTACCCAACCTCACGCGTAGAACGCAGAAAGACGACCATGTTGATTGTTGGAATCGCGCTCGGCTTGGCCTTGCTAGTCTTGGTGGTATGGTCGCTGGCCAGGGCATATGAACGCCAGGCTAGGGAAGAACACTACTAAAACCGCCCCTCAGGCAACCAGATTGCCCCACACCCGTTGCCACATCCCTGTGGCGCAACAAAGCGTCCCATGACCCTAACCCCGAATTAGTCCGGATCAGAAGTGGAGATTTCCGGCTCATTCGGGTTAGCGATTTGGCCATCAGCCAAGCACTGGCGCGCATATTCGGCAGGTGTCTGGGTAATCCCCCCATTTATAGCGATTGCCAGAAGTAGGAATGCTATACGGTCATGGCCAACCGCTGTTTCGGGGTAAATCCGCCCAGAGCCATGTTTGGGCGCTCGTGATTGTAGGACCACATCCACTGAGTAGCGGCGCGCTGAACGTGGTCCAGGTCGTCCCAGTGATACTGGGACAGCCACTCGTAGCGTACGGTTCTGTTGAACCGCTCCACATAGGCATTTTGCTGCGGCTTGCCTGGCTGGATGTATTCAAGCTTAATATCCCAGGCGCCAGCCCACTCGACGATCGCTGCACTCAGGTATTCTGGGCCGTTGTCGCAGCGAATAGCCGAAGGCTTTCCCCGCCATCCGATAATCTGCTTGAGCGTGCGGATCACGCGCTCGGACGGTAGCGAAAAGTCGACCTCAATGCCCAGGGCCTCCCGATTGAAGTCGTCGATAACGTTCAACACGCGGATGCTGCGCCCATCGCCAAGTTGGTCATGCATGAAGTCCATCGACCATACCTGGTTCACGTGTGTCGGAACGGTCAGTGGCTCAGGCGTGTGCCGAACCAGCCGTTTGCGCGGCTTGATCCGTAGGTTCAACTCCAGTTCGCGGTAGATCCGGTACACGCGCTTATGGTTCCAGGCAAAACCTCGGACATTGCGTAGGTACAGAAAGCACAGCCCGAAGCCCCAATTGCGATGGTTGTCCGTCAGACGTAGCAGCCAATCGGCGATTTCCTTGTTCTCGGCGTCAGTCTTGGCGACGTACCGATAGCAGGTCTGGCTGATGCTGAACGCTTCGCAAGCTATCCGGATCGATACGCCGCGATCTTGCACGGCACGTTGGGCCATCTCGCGGCGGCGAGATGGCCTCACCACTTTTTTTCGAGCGCCTCCGTCACGATCTCGGCTTTGAGCTTCTCCTCGACATACATCTTGCGCAACCGCGCGTTCTCAGCCTCGAGCTCCTTCATGCGCGCCATCAGCGATACATCCATGCCGCCGTACTTCGACCGCCACTTGTAGAACGTGGCCGAGCTGATGCCCAGATCCCGGCATAGCTCCGGCACCGCCAGACCCGCCTCGACGCGTTTAATCGCTTCGATGATCTGGCTATCCGTGAATCGCGACTTCTTCATGCTGTAGAACTCCTCAATGAGAAAATTCTACTTCTGGCTGCAGCGCTTTTGCGGGGGGATTACCATTCCACCCCGGGCACCATCCTTGAAATTCTTCACCCAAATCCAACGAATAGAAGAATGAACTCGACAACCCCGTGACGGGAAGATAGTCGAAGATCACCCTCAGGCGATCCATCTGCTGACTTCGCCAGCCAACGGGCTCGAAGCGACAGCCAGCGTTGAAAATGTCGATTCGTCGAGTAAATCGGCAATTTCGTCGAATAACGCATTCAGCGATCAGCCTCCCATGCTAGGCTCAGCGACATTCGTGCCGTCACGAAGCAGCCGATCGTACTCTTTTGCTGGACGCAAAACACGACCGGTGCCTACGGTCGGGGCGGATGTCGGTCGGATCGCTCAGTGTGTCGGTCGATCGCATTACACCGGTACCGGTGACAAACAGAACGACATGTCTTGAGCTGACTTCTCAATGAAGACAGAAGAGGAGATCGTAAAGTGTTGTCATACAACCAAGCCGTTGAACAGGACGGGCGCGCGCCACTGTTTTCCCCACCTCGCAATCGTCTGGTCCTGGCACTATGTGCGCTTGCCGTCGGCGTTCTGGTCGCCGGTTTCTGGAATTTTCATCTGGTCGATGGATTTGGCCGGGAGATCGTTGCGGGCCAGACCATCGGAGACACGGAAAGCCTGGCCGGTTCCTATGGTGAACGCGGCGCGGCTTTCGGTTTTGTCTTCGCAATTATTGCTGGCCTGGCCGCGACTTTCACGGCGTGCAATTGCGTTGTATTCGCCATGCTTCCAGGCCTGGCTTGCGCGACGGAGAAGGTCGGGTCGCCCCGGCGGCTCGCCATCAAGGCAATCGGCATTTTCTCGCTTTTCGTCTTGCTGGTTTGCTTCATTTACGGAATGTATGTGGGCTCGATGGGACCGGAGGGCGTGGACGCCTTCAACACCCGGGAAACCCGCCTGTTTCAGGCGCAGGTGACATTCACGCTGCTCGGCATTGTTCTGCTCTTGTGGGGTGCGATTTCGTTTGGATTTCTGGACGGGATGCTACGCCGCCTGCCGCCCAGGTTGCTGGGCCTGGCCGCCTCACCACTGGCCAAGGCCGGCTTCATGGGAGTTCTGGTGGGACTGTTCGCCATTGGGCGGCCGTTTCCAGTGTTCAGGAATTTTCTGACCTATGCGGCCGCCTCGGAGAGCCCGCTGTATGGAGGCGCGGTGATGGTCTTGCAGGGGGTCGGACAGATTCTGGTGATGGTTGTGCTGTTCCTGGTGCTGATCGTGCCGTTTTCCAAGCGGCTGACGGACTGGTCGGCGCGGCACCCTGGCAGGCTGGAACAATTCAGCTCGGCCATGTTGATTGCCGGCGGAGCCTACTTTGTCTTCTATTGGGGCATTGCCTTCGCCTTTAATGTCGGCAACTGGGGCTTCAAGCTGCACTGGTACAGCTAGTTTGACAGCGCCAAGGGTAGCCGCCCCCCCTACCCTTGGCTTAACGCCCTCTCCAACACACACGCCACATGCTCCGCCCGCAAGCCCCCTTCCGCGCGGGTCCCGTCGGCAATCTGGTGGCGACAACTAGTACCGTCCGCCACTAATAACGTATCCGCACCAGCCTTGCGTACCGCAGGCAGCAACGCCAACTCGGCCATCTTCACGGACGTGTCGTAATGCGCGGCTTCGTAGCCGAAGCTGCCGGCCATGCCGCAGCAGCTCGACTCGATCAGTTCCACTTTCAGGTCCGGTATCAACGCCAGTATCTGTTGAACAGGCTTCACGGCGTCAAAGGCTTTCTGGTGGCAGTGGCCATGCAGCAAGGCGTGCTTTTCGGGCAGCGGCTTCAGCTTAAGGTCGAGCCGGCCGGCCTTGAGTTCCTTTGCCAGGAACTCTTCGAACAAATACGCATGGCGGGACAGCAGTTCAGCGTCTTCGCCCATGCCCATGACCAGGAATTCGTCACGCATCGTAAACAGGCACGAGGGCTCCAGCCCGACAATGGGCACGCCCCGCGCGACGAATGGCCGCAGGGCTGCCACCACGCGGCGCGCTTCCGCCTTGGCCTGATCGACCATGCCGGCGGCCAGATAGGTGCGGCCGCAGCACAGCGGGCGGGCGGACTCGGCGTCGCCCTTCGCGGGCCGCGCGACGTGCACTTTGTACCCGGCCGCCTGCAGCACGTTCAGGGCGGCGCGAGCGTTGTCCGCCTCGAAGTAGTTGTTGAAGGTGTCGGCGAACAGTACGACGTTGGCGGTCTCGGCATCGGCAGTAGCAGCGTGGCGGGTGAAGACGTCGCTGCGCCATTTGGGCAGGGATCGCCGCGCGGAGAATCCCAGCAGGCGTTCGGATAGCCAGGCGCCGCCCGGCAGTGTGTCGCGCAGGTTGAACAGGAATGGCAGGCGGCCAGCCCAGGGCGCCCAGCGCGGCAAGGTGGCGATGATGCGGTCTTTCAGCGCCAGCCCACGCTTTTGCCGCCATTGGTTCAGGAACTCGATTTTCATGCGCGCCATGTCGATGCCGGTGGGGCAGTCGCGCTTGCAGCCTTTACAGCTGACGCACAAATCCATGGTGGCGCGCATTTCGTCTGATACAAGGGCGTCGGGACCCAGTTGGCCCGACAGGGCCAGGCGCAAGGTGTTGGCGCGACCGCGCGTCAGGTGCTGTTCGTCGCGCGTGACGCGATAGCTGGGGCACATGGTGCCGGCGTCGAACTTGCGGCAGTGGCCGTTGTTGTTGCACATTTCCGCCGCCTTGGCCAGGCCCTGGGCGGGGTCGCCGCCACTGCCGGGCGCGCTGACCGATTCGGTGGCGGGGTCGTTGTTCACATTCCAGGCGGACCAATCCAGCGCGGGCGTGAGGGGAATGGTGCGATAGCCCGGCTTGAAGCGAAACAGCGATCGATCGTCCATTTTGCTGCTGCGCACGATCTTGCCCGGGTTCATCAGCCGGTCGGGGTCGAACGCGTCTTTGATGGCTTCGAATGCGCGTACGAGCCTGGGGCCGAACTGCCAGGCTACCCATTCGCTGCGCACCAGGCCGTCGCCGTGCTCGCCGGAGAAGGCGCCTTTGTAGCGCCGCACCAGCGCGCCGGCTTCTTCGGCGATGGCGCGCATTTTCTCGGCGCCATCCCGACGCATGTCCAGTATGGGCCTGACATGCAGGGTTCCCACCGAGGCATGGGCGTACCAGGTGCCTTTGGTGCCATGCCGGGCGAATACTTCGGTCAGCTGGCTGGTGTATTCGGCCAGGTGCTCCAGCGGCACGGCGCAGTCTTCAATAAACGATACGGGCTTGCCATCGCCGCGCATGCTCATCATGATGTTCAGCCCCGACTTGCGCACGTCCCACAGGGCTTTCTGGGCGGCGGGGTCGGGCATTTCCACGACCGAGCCGGGCAGCCCGAGGTCGCCCATCAGTTCTACCAGCTTGGCCAGGCTGGCCAGTTGCTCGGCCTGGGATTCGCCGGCGAACTCAACCAGCAGTATGGCTTCGGGTTCGCCAATAAGGGCGTTGTCGATAATGGGGCGAAAGGCGGGGTTGCTGCGGGCCAGGTCGATCATGGTGCGGTCGACCAGCTCGACCGCGCAGGGGCCCAGTTCCACGATGTGGCGGGCCGAATCCATGGCCTGATAGAACGTGGGGAAGTTCACCACGCCCAGCGCCTTGGCGGCGGGCAAGGGCGACAGCTTGAGCGTGATGCCGCGGGTGTAGGCCAGCGTGCCTTCGCTGCCTACCAGCATATGCGCCAGGTTGACCTGGCCGTCGGCCGTATACGGGCGCGGGCTTTGCGGGTGGTAAATGTCGAGGTTATAACCGCCCACGCGGCGCATGACGGCGGGCACCATGCGTTCGATTTCGTCGCGCTCTTGGGCGGCGATTTCGGCAAGCGTGCTCATGATGGCGCGCACGCGGGGCGGCGCGTTACCCATGAGACGGGTTTCGGCGAAGGTGGCGGCGGTGCCGTCCAGCAGCAAGGCATCGATGCTGAGCACGTTGTGCACCATGTTGCCGTAGGCAATCGAGCGCGAGCCACAGGAGTTGTTGCCGGCCATGCCGCCCAGCGTGCATTGCGCCGCCGTGCTGACATCCACGGGAAACCATACCCCATGCGGCTTGAGCCAGGCGTTGAGGTGATCGAGCACGATGCCGGGCTCGACCGTGACGGTCATGGCGTCACGGTCGAAATCGAGCACGCGGTTCAGGTATTTGCTGTTGTCGATGACCAGGGCCGCGCCCACGGTCTGGCCGCATTGCGAGGTGCCGGCGCCGCGCGCCAGCACCGGCACAGACAGCTCGCGGCACAGGCTTAGCGCGGCCGCGACGTCATCGCTCGACCGGGGAACCAGCACGCCCACGGGCTCGACCTGGTAGATGGAAGCGTCGGTCGAGTAGCGCCCCCGCGCACCCCGGTCGAACAGCACTTCGCCTTGTGTGCTGGCTCGCAGACGGGTGGCCAGTTCGAGATTCAGCGGGTTCAGTTCGGCATGCGTGGACGAAGGCAGGGGCGCGTTCATGGGCAGGTCGGCTAAGAGTTGTCGGGATCTGCCGCGGGGTCGAAAGTGTCGGCGCCATCAGGGGCGCCCGCGACAAGCTTCAGGTGTTCCAGCACGGCTTCGCCTTTGCGGCGCAGGTGCTGCCGCAGTATTTGCGCCAGCCGGGGGCCATCGCGCGAGGCCAGCGCCTCGGCCATTTCCAGGTGCTCTTGCATGGCCTTGTCCCATTTCTCGGTGTTGAGGTTGGAACGGAAGCGCAGGTTCTGCAAACGCAGGTTGATGTTCTGGTAGACGTGCGACAGCAGGTGATTCTGGCCCGCGGCGTTGATGCGGTCGTGAATGGCGCGGTTGACGTGGTAGTAGGAAGAAAGGTTGCGCCGTGCGTGGCACGCCTGCATTTCGAATGTCAGGGCCTTGATTTCGGCGATTTCCTGGTCGGTGATGCGCTGGCAGGCCAGCTCGCCGGACAGGGCCTCCAGGGCGCCCATGACTTCGAAGCTTTCGCGGATGTCTTTTTCAGACAGAGCCACCACGTGCGCGCCGCGGTTGGGCTGCATGCGAACCAGGCCGTCGGCCGACAGCAGCCGGAAGGCTTCGCGCAATGGTGTGCGCGACACCTGCAACCGGTCGCACAGGGCGCGTTCGTTCAGGCGTGTGCCCGGCGCCAGCTCGCCCTCGATGATCATTTCGCGCAGGCGGTCGGCAATGGTGGCGGGCAACGTGCGCCGATCGACGGCCTCGGACGAAACGGGCGGGGGTTCCGGCAGCGCGGATGGGGTGTTAGGCAGGCTCACGGAGTTGTTTTTCATTTGTATACAAACAAGGCAATGACGTGGGTATGCGGCCGCGCTGTACGCCACGCCAGGCCGATCAGGGAAATCACGCCGATTTTACCGTTCCCGACCCTAAATAAATGCTGTGCCGCCGCATAGATTCCGCTTGCACGGCGACGCGCTTGATGCTTATTCTTCACCAGGATTGGTATTTTGTATACCAAATTATCAGGAGCCCTTTTATGCTGCCGCTGCATTCGCACCCGTCCGGCCGTCATTTCCTGCAGATTCCGGGCCCCACCAACGTGCCCGACCGTGTGCTGCGCGCCATTGACCACCCCACCATCGACCATCGCGGGCCGGAGTTCGGCGAGCTGGGCAAAGCCGTGTTGGCGGGCATGAAGAAGATCTTCCAGACCGAAGCCGATGTGATCATCTACCCGGCCTCGGGCACCGGCGCCTGGGAAGCGGCGCTGGTCAACACGATGTCGCCGGGCAATAAGGTGCTGATGGCGGAAACCGGCCACTTCGCCACGCTGTGGAAGCGCATGGCCGAAAGGCTGGGGCTGCAGGTGGAATTCCAGGCGGGCGACTGGCGCCATGGCGCGGACCCGGAACAGATCCGCAAGCGCCTGGCGGCGGACGACGGACGCGAGATCAAGGCGGTGTGCGTGGTGCATAACGAGACTGCCACCGGCGTTATCAGCGATGTGGCGGCGGTGCGCAAAGCCATCGACGCCGCCGGGCATCCGGCCCTGCTGATGGTGGATACGATCTCGTCGCTGGGTTCAATTGATTACCGGCACGACGAATGGGGCGCGGACGTCACCGTGGCGGGCTCGCAGAAAGGCATGATGCTGCCGCCCGGCCTGTCGTTCAACGCCGTCAGCGCCAAGGCGCTGGAGGCATCAAAGACCGCGGCGCTGCCGCGTTCGTACTGGGACTGGAAAGAGATGCTGGCGATCAATCCGCGCGGCTATTTTCCTTATACCCCGGCCACCAACCTGCTCTATGGCCTGTACGAGGCTCTCGAAATGCTGTTGGGCGAGGGCCTGGAAAATGTGTTCGCGCGGCACCGGCGGCATGGCGAAGCCACCCGCCGCGCCGTGCGCGCATGGGGGCTGGAGATTCTGTGCCAGAAGCCCGAAGAATACAGCCCGGCGCTGACCGCGGTGCTGATGCCTGAAGGCCACAGCGCGGACGCCTTCCGCAAGACGGTGCTGACGCACTACGACATGTCGCTGGGGCAAGGGCTGAGCAAACTGGCGGACAAGGTGTTCCGCATTGGCCACCTGGGCGATTTCAACGACCTGACGTTGTGCGGCACCTTGTCGGGCGTAGAAATGGGCTTGAAGCAGGCCGGCGTGCCGCACAACGCCGGCGGCGTACAGGCAGCGCTGGATTATCTGGCGCAAACCAGCCGGCCTCGGCCGGATCAGGCCCAGGCCCGTTGATACGGGCCCGGCAGGCGGCCGATGAAGCAGCAAGGTGGATGAAGTCCGTAGCAGGGGGAACAAGAACAGGACTCGCCGACAGGCAGGAAGGCTCGAAGATCAACGTACCGGCATCGGACGTTCCCGTGGCACCAACCCGGAGGAGACACACATGAAGCACCTGACGCAAAGACTGTCGAAAAAAACCTATCTGATCGCACCGCTGGCCGCGCTGGCCGGCATGGCCAGCCTGCCCGCGCAAGCGTGGGAACCTACCCGCCCGGTCGAGATCATCGTGCCCGCAGGCGCTGGCGGGGCATCTGACCAGATGGCGCGCACGCTGCAGAGCATTATCCTGAAGCACAAGCTGATGAAGCAGTCGACCCTGGTGCTGAACAAGGGCGGTGCCAGCGGGGCCGAAGGTATCATGGACACCAAGGGTTCGCCCGGCAACCCGCACAAGCTGATGGTGGCCTTCTCGGCCATTTACACCTTGCCCATTGCTGTCAGCCTACCCTTCAACTGGCGCGACCTGAACCCCGTTGCCATGATCGCGCAAGATGAGTTCCTGCTGTGGACCAACGCTGAAGCGCCGTACAAGACGGCGGCCGACTACCTGAAGGCGGTAAAGGCCGCGCCGGCCGGCCAGTTCAAGATGGGCGGCACGGGCGCCAAACGGGAAGACCAGATCATTACCGTGGCGCTTGAAAAAGCAGCCGGGGTGAAGTTCACGTATGTGCCCTACAAGAGCGGCGGCGAAGCGGCCACGCAACTGGTGGGCAAGCATACCGATTCCAACGTGAACAACCCCAGCGAGAACGTCGCGCAGTGGCGCGCCGGGCAGGTCAATGCCCTGTGCGTGTTCTCGGACGAGCGCATGACCTACACGGCCAAGGTCACCAAAGACCAGTCGTGGGCCGACATCCCTACCTGCAAGGAAGCGGGCTATGACGTGCAGTACCAGATGCTGCGCGCATTCTTCCTGCCGCCCGAAACCACGGCCGAACAGGCCGCCTATTACGCCGACTTGCTGAAGAAGATCAGCGATACGCAAGAATGGAAAGACTACCTGGCCAAGCAGGCGCTCAAGGGTGACTACCGCACCGGCCAGGATTTCGTGAAGTTCCTGGAGCAGGATGAAGCGAAGCACAAGACGCTGATGGAAGAAGCCGGCCTGGCCGCCAAGAAATAAGCTGGAGGACTCGGGATGGACCATCAGCAAACAGAGGGCGGCCCGCCGCAAGGCGGGCTGTCGCACAGCGCCGTCGATGCCATTACCGCCGTCGTGTTCTTTGCCGTGGGCGTGGTCATGATGGTGGACAACTACCGCATCGGCATCGCCTGGGCATCGGACGGCCCCGAATCGGGATACTTCCCGTTCCATGTCGGCATGATCATCAGCCTTGCCAGCATCGCCGTTTTCGTAAAGGCCATGTTCGGCAAGCACCGCAACCGGGAAATCTTCGTCAGCTGGGACCGCTTCCGGCTGGTGTTGCTGGTGCTGCTACCCACCGCGCTGTACGTGCTGCTGATTCAGCTATTGGGGATCTACGTTGCATCGACGCTGTTCATCGCCGCCTTCATGCGCCTGCTGGGCAAGATCGGCTGGCTGAAGACGGTGCTGGTCAGCGTGGGAGTGAATGCGCTGTTGTTCTGGATGTTCGAAATCCAGTTCCTGGTGCCGCTGCCGAAAGGGCCGCTGGAGGCGCTGTTCGGCTATTAGGGCCCGCCCCCCCTGAAAGTAGCCGGACAAATGCGCCGCACGCAGTGAATTAATCGGAGACCTCGAGTGGATGAACTGAGCGCGTTATTCCATGGCTTTGGCACGGTGCTGAGCTGGTACAACCTGGGCATGATGTTCATCGGCCTGGTGCTGGGCGTGATCATCGGCGTGCTGCCCGGGCTGGGCGGCCCCAATGGGGTCGCGATTCTGCTGCCGCTGACTTTCACCATGCCCCCCACGTCGGCCATCATCATGCTGTCGTGCATTTACTGGGGGTCGCTGTTCGCCGGCGCGATCACCTCGATTCTGTTCAATATTCCGGGCGAAACCTCGTCGGTGGCCACGACCTTCGACGGCTACCCCCTGGCCCAACAAGGCCGCGCCGGCAACGCGCTGACGGCCTCTTTCACCGGATCGTTCTTCGGCGCGCTGTCGGGCGTGCTGCTGATCACCTTCCTGGCGCCCATGGTGTCCAAGTTCGCCTTGCGCTTCGGCCCGCCCGAATTCTTCGCGGTTTTCCTGCTGACGTTCTGCAGCTTCGTGGGCACCGACAAGAAGACGCCGTTCAAGACCATTATTTCGATGATGCTGGGCTTCGGGCTGGCGGCCATTGGCATGGACACTGTCAGCGGCGGGCTGCGCATGACGTTCGGCTGGTCGGAACTATTGCGCGGCATCGATTTCCTGGTGGTGGTCATCGGGCTGTTCGGCATCGGGGAAATCCTCGTCAGCATGGAGGAAGGCCTGAAGTTCGAAGGCAAGAACGGCCGCATCAACCTGAAGGTGGTGCTGCAGACCTGGAAGGAAATGCCCAAGTACTGGGTCACGCTGATGCGCAGCACGCTGGTGGGTTGCTGGATGGGCGTGACGCCGGGCGGGGCCACGGCCGCGTCGTTCATGGGCTATGGGCTCGCGCAGCGGTTCTCGCGCAATGGCCGCAAGTTCGGCACGGGCGAGATCGAAGGCGTCATTGCGCCCGAAACCGCCGCCCACGCGTCGGGCACATCGGCCCTGCTGCCCATGCTGGCGCTGGGCATACCCGGCTCGGCCACCGCGGCGGTGCTGCTGGGCGGGCTGATGATATGGGGCCTGCAGCCCGGCCCCCTGCTGTTCGTGGAACAAAAAGAGTTCGTCTGGGGGCTCATTGCCAGCATGTACCTGGGCAACTTCGTGGGGCTGATCATCGTGCTGAGCACGGTGCCGCTGTTTGCGGCCATATTGCGCATTCCGTTCGCCATTGTGGCGCCCATCATCATCGTGGTTTGCGCGATCGGCGCGTATTCCGTCAACAACGCCATGCTCGACGTGTGGTTCATGCTGTTGTTCGGCGTGATCGGCTATGTGCTGAAAAAGCTGTCGTATCCATTGGCGCCCATGATCCTGGCGCTGGTGCTGGGCGACCGCATGGAAGACGCCTTCCGGCAGTCCATGCTGGGCCCGGGCACGGGCCTGCACGTGTTCTGGTCCAACAGCCTGGTCGGCACGATCAGCACGCTGGCGCTGCTGATGCTGTTCTGGCCGCTGGTGCCCGTGCTGTGGAACCTGGCGCGCAAGTCGTTCGGCGGCGGCAAGAACGGCGGCGCCGTCGGCAAGGCGAACGAGGGTTGAAATGAACGATCTCATATTGCGGGAACGAACCGGCGCAATCGCCACGGTGGTACTTAACCGGCCCGAGAAGCTCAATGCCCTGACCAAGCCCATGTGGCAGGCATTGGGCGACGCCATTCGGGACCTGTCGGCAGACGACTCGCTGCGCTGCATCGTGCTGCGCGGCGCCGGTGAAAAGGCATTCTCGCCGGGCAACGACATCGCCGAATTCCAGACCGAACGGGCAAACAAGCGCCAGGCCGTCGCGTACGGGCGCGTCATGCACGCTACCGCGCAAGCCCTGGCAGAGTGCCGGCATCCGCTGGTGGCGCAGATTCACGGCATATGCGTGGGCGGAGGGCTGGAAATAGCCGCCCTGTGCGACATCCGCATATGCGGCGAATCCAGCCGCTTCGGCGCACCCATCAAGAACCTGGGCCTGGTCATGGCCTATCCGGAAATGGAGCCTCTGGTCCGCCTGGCCGGCCCCGACGCGGCGCTGGAAATTCTGCTTGAAGGCCGCATCTTCGGCGCTGCCGAGGCCAGGGAAAAGCGGCTGGTGACGCGCGTGGTGCCCGACAGCGAGGTCCAGCGAGAAGCCCTGGCGGCGGCGCAGCGCATAGCCGAGGGGGCACCGCTGGTTGCCCGCTGGCACAAGCAGTTCATGCGGCGCCTGGCCCGGCAGGAACCTATTTCCGCCGCGGAGTACGACGAGTGCTTCGATTGCTTCGACACCGAAGACTTTCGCATCGGCTATGCAGCCTTCCTGGATAAGCGCGCACCCGCGTTCACCGGCAGGTAAGCGGCGTCCGATGCCGCGGCCGCTGGCCGCCATGGAGACTGTATGAATACCGAATCCCCCCATACTGGCCCGTTGGCAGGCATGCGCGTGCTCGAGCTGGCGCAGATCATGGCGGGCCCCACCTGCGGCATGATGCTGGCGGACATGGGCGCCGACGTGGTCAAGGTCGAGAAGCTGCCCGGCGGCGACGACTCCCGCGGCTACAGCGAACCGGTAGTCAACGGCGTGTCGGCGCCCTTCATGATCTTGAACCGCAACAAGCGCGGCATCGCCCTTAACCTGAAAATGGAGCAGGGGCGCGACATTCTGCTGCGCATGGTGCGGGACGCCGACGTGCTCACGGAAAACTACCGGCGCGGCACGTTGGAAAAACTCGGTCTGGGCTATGACGTGCTGGCCGCAATCAACCCCGGCCTGATCTATTGCGCGGTGTCCGGATACGGCCGCGACGGCCCATACGGCGACAAAGCCGGCTTCGACCTGATCGCGCAGGGTTTTTCGGGGCTGATGTCTATCACCGGCGAACCCGGTGGCGCGCCCGTCAAGACGGGCAACTCCATTGCGGACATCAACGCCGGCATTCTCGCCACGGTGGGCATCCTGGCGGCGTACGCGCACAAGCAGAAGACCGGACGCGGCCAGATTGTGGACACCTCACTGATGGAAGCGGCATTGCAGCAAACCTATTGGCATGCCGCGTCGTATTTCGCCACCGGCGTATCGCCTGGCCCCACGGGGTCGGCGCACTTGCTCACAGCCCCCTACCAGGCGTTCGAGACCCGCGACGGGTGGATCAACATCGGCGGCGCGAACCAGGCGAACTGGGAACGCATTGCGCAGGTGCTAGGCCATCCGGAGTGGTGCGAAGACTCCCGCTATAAAGACAACAAGGCGCGCATGCAGAACCTGGACAGCCTGACAGCCGCCATGAGCAGCGTGCTGCGCCAGCACGAACGCGCCCACTGGCTGGCGGCCTTCGACGCGGCGGGCGTGCCAGCCGGCCCCGTGCACGACATAGAGCAGGCCCTGACGCACCCGCAAGTGTTGGCGCGCAACATGGTGGTGGAACTGCGCCACCCGCGGGCCGGGCCCACGCGGGCGCTGGGATGCCCCATACATTTTTCGGAAACGCCCACGCAGATCCGGCGGCCCGCTCCAATGTTGGGCGAACATACGCGCGAACTGCTGGGCGAGTACGGCTACAGCCAAGCGCAGATCGACGCCTTCGCCTCGGCGGGCGTCGTACGCGATGCGCCTCAGGGATAACACGTCCCACCAAAGACAATACGCCAAATCTGGCATCAATATGCTGCATAAGTGACTCAAAATGACTTGCTTTTTATATACTTGTTCTAATTTCTTACATAACTAGCCGCAGTTCAAACCTCGCGGCCTAGATCGGGACATGCCGCAAGGTGCCTATGAACGTGCGTCAGCCAGCCATGTCCCCGCTACCCCGGCACATGACCGCGCGCTATCGCCAACCGCGCGCGCGGCGGCTGATGTTCACACTGCGGCAACGGAGATGGCTGGGCGCCGGCCTGGTGGCGCTGTTCGCCGCGCTGGCCTGGACCCTGGCCGGCAAAATGCAAGTCCGGGAACAAGCGCGCCCCGGGAGCGCCGACACGGCAAACTTGCGTGGCGTCTTGCGCCCCAACCGGTTGTGTCCAGCGGCAATGGTTCCCCATGCGGCTCAACGCCAGAGCATCGCGCGCCATGAACTGCGCGGCCGGGCTGCCTTTTCTATTGCATATCCGGATGCCAACCCGCGAGGCAGCACACGCCCAGGCCGGCGGCAGCGGCCAGCCCGACAATACGGCCGGGCGCATGTGCGCGCTCGCGCCGCTGGAACGCTCGCTGTGAACCGGCGCATGGCGGCCTACCTGGCCGGACTGGTCTTGCTGGCCAGTTGCGCGGTCGCGCTGAACCTGCCCACGCGCTGGCTCAGGGCCGTGGCGCCGGCCAAGTGGCCATTGACCGTCGTCGGCGTCCGTGGCGCCATCGGGTTCGGCGCCTCTGGCTTGCTTGAATGTTCGTGGCGCTTCAGGAAACGCATCTAGAAAGCGCTTCATGGAGCGCTTCACGAAGCGTCAGCGCGCCAGTACAACTCCCGCCGCGCCGGCTTCTTCCTGGTGTCCGGCGCCAAACCGCACCGCAATCGCGCACAGCACCGACAGAATCACGAAGCCAGCCAATACGGTCACGGTCTGCTGCACATTGCCTACGCTTTTCATCAGAAAGCCCGCCGCCACAGCGCCGACATTGCCGCCGGCGCCCACAATGCCGGCCACGCCGCCGAGCGCCTTGCGGTCGACGAACGGCACCAGGGCATAGGTGGCGCCGCAAGCCATGTGCGTGAACAGGCCGAACGCCACCATGGCCACGATCGCTTCGGCCACGCCCTGCGCATGCGCAAACCACAGCAGGCCCAGGCCTTCTCCCAGCATCATGGCGGCCAGTACCCTGGGGCGCCACGCCAGCCCGCCCCGCTGGGCAGCCCGGTCGGACAAGATGCCGCCCAGCGCGCGGGCGAACAAGGCCAGCAAGCCGAAGATGCCCGCGGCCAGGCCCGCTTGCCCCAGCGACAGTTGAAAACGATCCACGTAGTACATGGCCGCGATGTTGTGCACGAACAGTTCCACGCCGAAGCACGCGCCATACGTCAAGGCCAGCAGCCACACCCGATAGTTCGCGCAGGCCGCGGCGAAGCTGGCCCAACCGCCCTTCTTGCCGCCATCGACCGCCACGCCGCGCCGGCGCAGCTCCAGTGCATCGCCTTGCGGATAATCCTGCGTATAGCGCCAGTACACGACCGCCATGGCCAGCAGCGCCGCGCCCGGCACGACCAACGCCGCGCGCCAGGCCGATGACTCGTCCAGCCCCAGTGCGATGAGCGCGGCCAGCACCATGGGCACCAGGGCCTGCGCGCCCCCCGCGCCCGCATTGCCCCAGCCGGCGCTCGCGGCATTGGCGGCGCCCACTACGTTGGGCGCGAACATGACCGAGGTGTGATACTGCGTGATCACGAAGCTGGCGCCAATGGCGCCAATGCCCAGGCGGCACGCCAGCACCGAGGCATAGTCGGTGGCGAAGGCCAGCGCCACCACGGGAATGGCGCCTGATGCCATCAATCCGGCGTAGACGCGGCGGGGGCCGTACCGGTCGCACAAGGGTCCGACAATCAGGCGCACCAGTATCGTAGCCGCCACGGCGGCGATGTTGATGTCGGCCACCTGGCCCGGCGTCAGTGCGAACTCTCTCGCGATTACCGGCATCAGCGGCGCGCTGGCGAACCACGCGAAGAAGCAGACGAAAAACGCCATCCACGACAAGTGAAAGGCGCGCATGGGCACGGTGTTAAACGTGAACAGATCGATACGGGTGGCTTTGGCGGACACTGCGTTCCCTTGAAAGTGGCCTGTCTGGCCAATTTCAAGCAAACTCCATGCCAAACGGACCTGCCCGCGAAGGCAGGGGCAGCGGCGCCCGCCCTGGCGCGCCTGTTCAGTGCAAGCGCATCAACATGAGGCACGCCGCGCGGCGAAACCGCACCGCCAAAGTGCACCTCGTGGCGGGCGGCTACTCGCGGCCCGTCATTACCATGTGCGCAAGGCCGTCGGCATCCAGCCCCGCCACCTCGCGCTCGACCACCTTCACCCCGCTCTTCAGAATTGCCACCCGGTCGGCCAGCGCCACCACGTCGGCCATGTTGTGGCTGATAAGAATTACCGTGCGGCCTTCTTCGCGCAGCTTGCGCACCAGGTTCAGCACCAGCGCCGTTTCCTTGACGCCCAGCGCGGCGGTGGGCTCGTCCATGATGACCACCCGCGCGTCCCAGCGCAGGGCGCGGGCAATGGCCACCGCCTGTCGCTGTCCGCCAGACATGCGCTCTACCGGGCGGCTCATGTCGTCAATGGGCACCGACAGGCGCTGCAGGTACGCCCGCGCGTCGGCGGCCATGCGGCGCTTGTCCAGCACGCAAAATGGCCCCACCCGGCGCACGAGCTCGGCGCCCATGAAAATGTTTTCCCAGATAGACAGCCGCGGGGCCAGGGCCAGATCCTGATAGATGGTGGCAATGCCCTGCGCCAGGGCGTCGTGCGGCGACGCGAACATCACCTTCCTGCCCTGCAGCCACAGCTCTCCGCCCGTAGGCGCCTGCGCGCCCGAAACGATGCGGATCAGCGTGGATTTGCCCGCGCCGTTGTCGCCGCATATGGCCATGACCTTGCCTTGTGGCACGTCGAGGTCGACGCCCTTCAGGGCTTCAACGGCGCCGTACGATTTCGTGACCTGGCGTAGCGACAACGCGATGGACATAAGGCCGGCTCTTACTTGGATTGCAGGAACTTCTGGACGTTGCTGCCGTCGACCAGCACCGAATCCATGAACAGATAAGGGCCTTCGGTAATGTTCTGCCGAGGCTCTTTCTTGACCACGATGCGATCCAGGGCATCGATGGCGCTCACGCCCATCTGCTCGAACGGAATCACCATGGTGGCGGTAACCAGGCTGTTCGGGTCGGCGATGCGGCGATAGGTTTCGGCCGCGCCGTCCACCGATACGAGCGCGATCTCGCCCTTCTTCATGCCCTGCGCCTGCAGCAGGTCGTCAATAACATAGGCCTGGCCGTCGAACGACGCCCAGATGCCCTTGAACTGGCCTTGGTGGCGCAGCAGCAGGGCCTGCATGCCGTTGCGTACGTCATCGCGCCAGCTTTGGGTGCGGGCCATGCTGAACTTGCCCAGCTCTTTGACGGCGGTGTTCTCGGAAAGCACGGCGTCCAGCATTTTGCCGCGGATGCGCGTGCCCGAGTTGCCGTCGAAACGAGCCGACAGAATGCTGCCCTGGTAGCCCATCTTGCCCAGCAGGTACAGCACCGACTGCGCGCCGGTGGCGTACTCGTTGACCTCGATGTCGAACAGCATGTGCGGGCTGGCGCCAGACATCACCCCGATGACGGGAATGCCCTTTTCCTGGGCGGCCTGCAGTTGCGCATCGGTTTCGACGGGTTTGCCCATGGCGATGACGATGGCGTCGACCGGCTTGTTGATCAGGGTATCGAGCTGCTCGGCCAGCTTGGGCAAGGCGCCACCGGCATTCAGCTGCGTGACCGCCCAGCCCTTGGCGCGGGCGGCTTCGGCGGCCGCGTTGGCGACCCGCGCGTGGGTTTCGGATGACATCTGGAACGCGACGATGCCCACGTCGAAGGCATGGGCGGCGCCGGCGGCCAGGGCCTGGGCAGCCAGCGCGCCGGCCAGCAGCGCGCGCTTGACGAATTTGGTCATAGTGACTCTCTCCCCTTCCGGTCAGAATTTAAAGGCCGCTTTCTTCAGCACGGCCGACGACACCGCGACAGACGCGATGATGATGAACCCCAGGACAATATCCTGCACGTAGTACGGCGCGCCCATGAGGATCAGGCCGTTGCCCAGCACCTTGAGTATCAGCGCGGCGACCAGCGTGCCGGGAATATTGGCGTGGCCGGGGTTGAACATAGTCATGCCCAGCAGCACCGCGGCGATGGCATACAGAAAATAATCGCCCGCCATGTTGGGCGCGGCCGAAGACAGGCTGGACGTGAGCAACACCGCGGCCAGGCCCGCGCACAGGCCGGAAAGCGCCAGGCCGATGTTTTTCATGGCGCGTATGTCGATGCCCGCCAGCCTTGCCGATTCGCCGGCCTCGCCAGTGGCTGTCATGCGAGCGCCGGTGCGGGTCCATTTGACCAGGAAGAAGGCTAGCAACACCGTGCCCAGCATCCACAGCACCAGGGCCGGTATGCCCAGCGGCTTGCCGCGCGCCAGGTCGGTAAATGCAGTGGGCCAGCGGCCCACATACGACACGCCGTCGGTCAGCATGAAGGCGAACCCGCGCGCCATGGCGGCCATGCCCAGCGTGGCGATCAGCGACGGCACGCGCAAGCGCGTCACGGCGATGCCGTTGACCAGCCCGCACAGCAGCCCTATGCCCAGCCCCGCGCCGATGGCCAGCGGCACGGGCTGGCCGGTATGCACCAGGGCGCCCGTCACCACGGCCGCCAGGCTGGCGACGTCGGCCACCGACAGATCCAGCTCGGCGGTAACCAGGGCCAGCGTAAAGCCGATGGCAAGAATGGCCAGGAAGCTGGTTTCCTTGACGATATTCAGCAAGTTGCCGGGCGCCGCGAAATTCGGCGCGGCCAGCGCGAAGAAGCCCACCAGGACCAGCCCCGCGATTGCCGTGCCGTACTTTTCCAGGATGCCGCGCATCAACATCAACCCCTGCCTCGTTCGATTTATGTACGGACGCCGCTTGCCGGCCCCGCATGCCGGGCCTGTGCCCGGCGCCGATGGCGTCGTAGTTTATACCCCGGCGCTGCCGGACGCCGGCGTGCCGATGCCCGCCAGCGCGTGCGACACAGGCGCCAGCGCGGCCTCGGCGGCGCGAAACTGCGCGTACATCTGGCGGTAGGCCGGCAGCCTGTCTGGCCGTGGCTCGTAGCGCCGCGCCACCCGCAACAACGCGTCCTGCGCGGCCGCGAAGCTGTCATAGCGCCCCAGCGCCGTCCAGGCCGCCACCGCCGCACCCAGCACGCCCGGCTGATCGGCCCGGCCGACAACCACGGCGCGTTCACAGACGTCAGCCTTCACCTGGCACCACTGCGGGCTGGACGCCGCGCCGCCGCCAAAACGGATTTCCCGGACTGGGCCGCCCAGCGCGGCTTCGGCGCGTTCCAGCACAATGCGGTTCAGGAAAGCCACGCCTTCCAGCACTGCCCAGGCCAGGTCGCCCGGCCCGTGGCGGCGGTTGAGCCCCAGGAAAGCGCCGCGCAGATTTGGGTCCCAGTATGGCACGCGCTCGCCCTGCAGATAGGGCAGGAACAACGCCGGCTGTGCATCGCGCGGCGCGGCCAGTAGTGTATTCATGGCGTCCGCGACGCCGGCCATCCCTTGCGTACCCAGGCGGCCCAGCAAGGGTAGCAGCCAGGCAATGGTGTCCGCGCCGTTCTGCCCCGGCCCGCCGATTTGATAGCCGTTGCCCCAGTCTACCGTCATCAGGCCCTGCGCCTGGACCGGCTCGGCGCCCACCGCGCCAAAAACTTCCGTAGTGCCGGAAATGTTGTACGCATAGCCCGGCCGCAGGGCGCCCAGCCCCGCCACCGCGGCCCAGGTGTCGTTTGAGCAGGCCAGCACTGGGCGCCCGGTCAGGCGCGCCAACGCACCCGGCAACTGGCCCTGCACCGGCCCGACGATATCCAGGGGCGCCAGCAAAGGCGGCGTCCAGGCGGGGTCTGCGCCCAGCGCCGTCAACAGGTCTGGCCCGGCTGCATGGCTGGCGGCAGCCGCCGCCAGCCTGGCCATCGATACCGTGTCGCTAGCCGCGCGGCCCGTCAGGCGGAAATTCAGGTAGTCCTTGGGTTCAAGCACGACGCGCACCCGCGCGGCATGGCGGGGTTCGGCCTTCAACAGCCAGGCAACGCGCGCCCATGGGTGAAAGGCATTGATCTGCGAGCTTTCGGGGTGGGACGCGGGCATCGAGGCCAACCACCCCGCCACGTCGGCCGCCGCGCGCGTATCGCGCCATGTGATGGCCGGGCGGATGGCGGCGCCGTCCGCATCGACGAACACCTGCGTGCGCGTGACGCCGCAGATGGCAATGGCCTCAATGGCGTCGAAGGCGGCGCCGGCCTGGGCCGCCAAGATATCGGCAAGGGTTTGCAGGCCATGCCACCAAGCATCGGCATCTATTTCGTCCCAGCCGGGGTGGATGGCATTGCCGGCCGGACTATCGATGGCGCAGGCATGGGCGACATTGCCAGTGGCGTCTACCAGCGCGGCGCGAAAGCGCGTGCCGCCAAGGTCCACGGCCAGAACGTGGCTCATGCGGGCCTCTGCGCCGAACGGGCTGGGCCGGACGTACGCAGGGCTATTGCTTGAATAGTGATCGCAATGGGCATGACTCGATAGCGCGGCCTGGGTGTCAGCTGCGGATCATAAACTTCTTTTCCCCTAACGTGAAAACCCGGCGAAGGGGGTGAAGTATTCGGCATTGAAGCCATCCAGCTTGGCGCGGATTTCCGGCGTGACGTGGCCGTAAACAGTGAGCTTCTCGACCTTGACCAGTTTCAGGAACTGCTCGGCAAAGGCCGGGAAAGTTTGTTCAAGGTGTGGCAGCACGCCCTGCGTGCGATATTGCTCGATGATGTGAATTGTGGTGCGGTCGGCGTTCACGAGGTATTCGTAGGTAATCGCCCCGGGTTCGTCTCGGGTCGCCGCCACAAGGGGTTGGATCACTTGTTTGAACGCATCGAAATCTGACGGCGCGATAGACAACTGATATAGGGTATAAACCGAATCTTGCATGATGGATCTCCGCATTGCACAACGTGGCAGTGGCGCCCGCGCACGGGCTTGCAGCGGGCTGCGCCGGCAACGGCGCAGCAATACTGTATAGATGAACGCGTTCCAAACGAGGAACGCTCAGCGGAGTTTATTGCTCTGGATTCAAGACCAGGTGCATTTCCCAGGGCAATACACGTCTCTCAAGCGCACGCCAGGTGCACGCCGCCATCCACCGGCAAGCATACGCCAGTAATGTAGGCCGCCGCATCCGAGGCCAGGAATACGGCGGCGTTGGCAATGTCCCATGCCGTACCCATATGCCCCATGGGGCACCGGGCATTGCGCTCGTTCACCATTTCTTCGCGGCTGCCATACTGGCCCGAAATATCTTTGTAAATAAGCGGCGTATCTACGTAGCCGGGCATGATGGCGTTCACCCGTATGCCCTGCTTCGCGTATTCCAGCGCCAGCCCCACCGTCAACTGGTTCAGGCCGCCCTTCGACGCGTAATACACGGGGTACGGGTAGCCGGTGTAGCGTATGGCCGCCAGGCTCGAGATATTGACGATACTGCCCCGCTTCTGGGCCTGCATGACCGGCAACACATGTTTGCAGGCCAGGAACGCGCTTTTGAGATTCACGTTCATGGCCGTATCCCATTGCGCCTCGGAAAGCTCCGTAACGCTGCCCATGCGGGCCATGCCTACGTTGTTGTGCAGGATGTCGATACGGCCATGCCGCTCGACCACGCCCTGCACCAGCGCGGCGACCTGGTCGGCCTGAGTGACGTCGGCCGCCAGGGCTTCGCTGCGGCCGCCCTCTTGGTGGATGATGCCGTGCGTTTCACGCGCGGCGTCCAGGTTCAGGTCAACAGCGATGACCGTGGCGCCTTCGCGCGCATAGGCAACCGCCGCCGCCTTCCCGTTGCCCCAGCCTTCGCCCACCGAACCGGCGCCCAGCACCAGGGCCACGCGCCCGGAAAATTGCTTGTGTTCCATGGTCGCGCCGCCCATCACTTATCCAGGAAACCCGTCGACAGCCACGGAATGGCGGCAACCAGCAGCAGGCCGATGAAGATCGAGCACATGTATCCCACGATAGGCTTGATGCCCTTGTCGGGAGCGACCCGTCCGATGGCGCAAGCGGCGTAGTAGCCCACGCCGAACGGCGGAGCGAACAGCCCGATGCCCATGGCCAGGATGGCCACCATGGCGTAGTGCACGTCATTGATGCCCAGCTCTTCCGCAATGGGAAACAGCAGCGGTCCCAGCAGCACCACGGCGGGAATACCTTCCAGCACGCTGCCCAGCACGATGAATGTGACGATGGACACGCAGAAGAAAGTGAATGCGCCGCCCGGCAACGAACCCATCAGGTCGGCCAGGTCGGCCGAAAAGCCCGACTGCGTCAGCGCCCAGGCCATGCCCGTGGCGGTTCCGATGATCAGCAGAATGGCGCCCGACAAGGTCGCGGTGTCGATCAAGATGGGATACAGCCGCTTCACGTCGAACTTGCGATAGACGCAGATGCCGATAATGCACGAATACACAATGCCGATGGTCGAGACTTCCGTGGCGGTGGCAACCCCTTCGACCACCGCGGCGCGAATCACGAACGGCAGTGTCAGGGCAGGTAGCGCAACAACGAAACTCTTGAGCACTTCCGAGCGCGGCTGGCGCACCACGCCGGTCAGGTCGACCTTGCGGTTGCGCCACCACACCACCAGACACAGCATCACGCCCAATACGGCGCTGGGCACCAAGCCGCCGATGAACAAGGAAGTAATCGACACGCTGGTCACCGACCCAATGGTAATCAGCACCAGGCTGGGTGGCACGGTTTCGGTTTGGGCGCCGGTGGCCGACAGCAGCGCCACCAGCTCGCCTTCGTCAGTGCCGCGCGACTTCATTTCCGGAAACAGCACGGGCGCGATGGCGGCCATGTCGGCCGCCTTCGCACCCGAGATGCCGGACACCAGGTACATGGCGCCCACCAGTACATAAGACAGGCCGCCGCGCACATGGCCCAGGATGCTGGCCAGGAAAGACACCATCTTGTGCGCCATGCCGGTCATGTCGATCAACAGGCCCAGGAACACGAACAGCGGCACGGCCAGCAGGATCAGGTGCGACATGCCTTCGTCCATGCGTCCCACCAGCACCATTACGGGCACATACGTGCTGAACGACAGGTACGCATAAGTGGCAATGCCGAACGAGAACGCAATGGGCACCCCGGTGAAGACGCCGACGGCCACCAGCACCACGAAGAAGACCACCAGCGTGTAGTTGCCCAGGTCTTCGAAGAACGGCGTCATGGCATACAGCGCCAGGCCGATAGCCGCTATCAGCAGCAGGGCCTTGCCGACCAGCCGCCAGTTCGAAATTTCGATCAGGCGCATTACCGCGAAAACGGTCATGAACACCAGGCCGGTGGGCAGGGCCGCGGTGCGCCAGGCCATGCTGATGCCCATGGCGGGCGTGGTAATGACGGATTGTTCAGCCACCGAACTGAAGCCTGGCTCGAGCACCAGCAGCACGAAGACCAGCGACACCGAAATGGCGAACACATTCAGGAAAGCCTGGGTGGATGGCGACGCCCGGTTCACGAACGCCGTCATGCGCATGTGTTCGCCACGCCGGAAAGCCACCGCCGCGCCGAGCATTGCCAGCCACAGGAACAGCAGCGAAGCGAGCTCGTCGGACCAGATCAGCGGGGTATTGAGCACGTACCTGGCAAAAATGCCCGAAAACAGAATCACCACTTCCGCGATGACGAGCAGCGCGACGGGGATTTCTATCAGGTATCCCAGGAAGGTATCGAGCGGGCGTATCCATTTATGCCCGATACCCGGACTGGGCGCAATAGCATCTGGCGTATCTGGCATGGCGGTGGTTTGAGAGGACATCGAACGGTTCCCCTCTTATGCCAGCGAGCCGACCGAATCTTCCAGAATGGCCCAGGCCTGGTCGCCGAACTTGCCCTTCCATTCGGAATAGAAGCCAGCTTTCTTGAGTTGGGCGCGGATCGGGGCGACGTCAGGCGTGTTGAACTGCATGCCTTCCTCGGTCAGCTTCTTCTGCAGTTCGTCGTTCAGCGCGTGCACGTCTTTGCGTTCGTTCATGCCGGCTTCGTTGATATGCTTGCTTACCACGGCCTGGATGTCCTTGGGCAGGCGATCCCATGCTGCCTTGTTGCCCAGGAACCAGAAACCATCCCACATGTGGTTGGTAAGCGAGCAGTATTTCTGCACTTCGAACAGCTTGGCCGTCTGAATGATGGCCAGCGGATTTTCCTGGGCGTCCACCACCTTGGTCTGCAGGGCCGAATACACCTCGTTGAAGTTGATGCTGGCCGGCGCCGATTGCAGGGCCTTGAACATGGACGTCCACAGCGGGCTGACCGGCACGCGGATCTTCAGATCCTGGAAGTCTTCGGGACCGTTGATGGGCTTGGTGCTGGTGGTGATTTCACGGAAGCCGTTGTCCCAGATTTTTTCCATGACGATCAGGTCGTGCTTGTCGATCTCGCCGCGAATGTACTCGCCCAGCTTGCCGTCCATCGATTTCCAGACGGTGTCGTAATCGGGGAACGCGAATCCGATGCCGCTGATGGCGGCCGCGGGCACCAGGGTGGAAAGAATCAGGCCAGACAAGGTAAAGAACTCGACCGCGCCCGAACGCAGCTGGTTCAGGGTTTCGGTATCAGAGCCCAACTGGCTGCTGGGGAACACCTGCAGCTTGAATGCGCCATCGGTTTCATCGGCAATTTTCTTGGCCATTTCCTTTGCGCGCAGATTCATGGGGTGCGACGGCGGCAGGTTGTTGGCGTACTTGTAGCGATACGTCTTGGCGGCGAACGCGGACTGCAGGGGAACGCCGAGCATGGCTGCGCCAGCAATACCGGTGGTCGAAAGCATGAACGAGCGACGGGAAAGCGTCATCTTTGTCTCCTAGGCCAGGTCAGGCCCGTTGTTAGTAATAGGTATGAGCAGGCGATCAACTCGACGAGCGCGGTTCATAATATGAACCGAAAATGAATCATGCCCCATCGGTTTCGTTGATTTTATAAAGCCGGCGCGTAGAATTGGCAATTAGTTAATTTCCTACGGTCCACCATATGGAACTACTGGACTCTCCTTCTGATACTGCGCGCGCCAACGGGTCCCAGGCCATACACCGTGCGATCAGTGTGTTGCGCTGCATTGCGCGCGGCCGCAACCAGGGGGTTGCCCTGTCGATCATATGCCGACAAACAGGCCTGAATAAATCCACGGTTCATCGTCTTACCACGGCCCTGATCATCAACGGGCTGGTTCAGCAAGATGAACAAACGCGCCGGTATTTCCTGGGCGCGGAATGCTATGCCCTGGGATTGGTGGCGTCCGACCGCTTCGGCCTGCACAACTTCGTGGGGCAACCCGTGCGGCGGCTGGCCGCCACCACGGGCGATGCCGCATTTTTTTCGTTGCGCCAGGGCACCCATTCTTTGTGCCTCTTGCGTGAAGAAGGCAACTATCCGCTGAAGTCGCACGTTCTTCAAGCCGGCGACCGTCATCCGCTGGGCGTTGGTGGAGGCAGCCTGTCGATGCTGGCCGCGCTGGACGACGCCGAAGTCGAATCGCTGCTCGACCAGAACATGGAAGACATCGCCCTGGTGTATCCCAACTACACGCGCGAAGCGCTGCTCGAGCACGTGCAGGCCACCCGTGCGCGGGGATACGCGCTGAACCGGGGCATGGTGCTCAAGGGCTCCTGGGGCCTGGGCGTGGCCGTGCGCGACCCGGACGGCAAGGTGGTCGGGGCCTATAGCATCGCCACGGTCGAAAGCCGCATGACGCCCGAACGCGAAGCGCAGTTGTACGGCCTGCTTAGAAAAGAAGCCGACGCGCTGGAAGAATACTTGCGGGAACGAGGGCTGCCGTGTGCGTTCAACACACAAGCCCACGCATAAGAAACGAAGAAACACTCACCATCAAGGAGACACAATGACCAAGGCAGTGATTGCAGGATGGTCACACATTCCGTTCGGCAAGCTGGCGGACCCCGACACCGAAAGCCTGATGGCCCAGGTTTCGGGCGCCGCGCTGACGCATGCCGGCATCAGCGGCAAAGACGTCGACGGCATCTACGTCGGCGTCATGAACAACGGCTTCCAGAAGCAGGATTTCCAGGGCGCCCTGGTAGCCCTGGCCGACCCGGACCTTGCCCATGTTCCGGCCACCCGGCTCGAAAACGCCTGCGCCACCGGCTCGGCCGCGCTGTACACGGCCATGGATTTCATCGAATCGGGCCGCGGCCGTATCGCGCTGGTGGTGGGCGCCGAAAAAATGACTTCCCGCCCTACTCCCGAAATCGGCGACCTGCTGCTCAACGCCAGCTACCGCAAGGAAGAAGCCGACATCAAGGGCGGCTTCGCAGGCGTTTTCGGCCAGATCGCCGGCGAGTACTTCAAGCGCTACGGCGACCGCAGCCGCGAACTGGCCATGATCGCCGCCAAGAACCACAAGAACGGCGTCGCCAACCCCTACGCGCAGATCCGCAAAGATCTGGGCGTGGAATTCTGCGACACCGTGTCCGAAAAAAACCCCTATGTCGCGCCGCCCCTGCGCCGCACCGACTGCTCGCTGGTGTCCGATGGCGCGGCGGCCATCGTGCTGGTGGACGAGGCGCTGGCCGCCCAGTTTCCGCGCGCCATCGGCTTTCGCGCCAGGCAGCATGTCAATGACATCCTGCCGCTCAGCCGGCGCGATCCGCTGGCGTTCGAAGGCGCATCGCGCGCCTGGCGGCAGGCGCTGCAGGCGGCGGGCATCACGCTCGACGATCTCAGCCTGGTGGAAACGCACGACTGCTTCACCATTGCCGAACTGATCGAGTACGAGGCCATGGGCCTGGCAGCGCGCGGCGAAGGCTACAAAGTGGTGCGCGAGGGCATCGCCCAGAAAGACGGCAAACTGCCCATCAATCCGTCGGGCGGCCTGAAAGCCAAGGGCCACCCCGTGGGCGCCACCGGCGTTTCCATGCACGCCATGGCGTGCATGCAGCTTACCGAATCGGCCGGCGACATGCAGGTTCCCGGGGCCCGGTTGGCGGGCGTGTTCAACATGGGCGGCGCCGCGGTGGCCAACTACGTCAGCATCCTGGAGCGCATCAAATGACGGCAGCGCGGCAAGACTCTCCCGCAGGGGGGCTGGCTCCGGTGTCGCGGCGGGTCATGAACCTGGCCACTTTTCTCAGCCAGGTCGCGGCGCGGCTGCCCGACGAACCCGCGCTGATCATCGACGACCAGGTCACCACCTGGCGCGAACTGGAACGGCGCGTGCAGGCTTTGGCCGCCGCCTTCCAGGCAGCGGGCCTGGCCAAGGGCGACCGCGTGCTCACGCATTCGTCCAACTGCCGCGAGCTGCTGGAAGTGATGCTGGCCACCTTCCGCATAGGCGGCGTATGGGTGCCCACCAACTTCCGCATCACGCCCGACGACGTGGATTACCTGGCCCGCAGCTCGGGCGTGTCGGCCTTCATTTGCCACGCCGATTTTCCCGAACATGCCCGGCTTGCCCAAAGCCTGGAGGGACTGAAACTCGTGGCCGGCGCCGGGCCCGCCGCCGGGGCCAACGGCATCGAGGCGATCATCGACGAGAACCTTGCGGCCGGCGCGTCGCACCAGACGCAGCAGGTCGATTACGACGACCCGTGCTGGTTCTTCTTTACTTCGGGCACCACGGGAAAACCGAAAGCGGCAGTGCTCACGCACGGCCAGATGGCCTTCGTGCTGACCAACCACTTGTGCGACCTGATGCCCGGCACCACCCACCACGACCGCAGCCTGGTCGTGGCGCCTTTGTCGCACGGGGCGGGCATCCATTACCTGGCTCAACTGGCACGCGGGGCCGCCACCATTTTTTCCACCAGCCCGCGCTTCTCGGCCGACGCCGTATGGCAAGCCATAGAGCGGTACGGCGTCACCAACTTCTTTACCGTGCCCACCATCCTGAAGATGATGACCGAGCACGAAAGCGTGGACCGCTACAAGCACGACACGCTGCGCTACATCATCTACGCGGGCGCGCCCACGTATCGCGCCGACCAGAAACTGGCCTTGCAGAAGCTCGGGCCGGTGCTGGTGCAATACTTCGGCCTGGGCGAGGTCACGGGCAACATCACGGTGCTGCCTCCGTGCGACCACTCGCCCGATGACGAGACCATGCCGCGCCTGGGATCTTGCGGGTATGCGCGCACCGGCATGGAGGTCAGCATCCAGGACGCCGAAGGCAACCCGCTGCCCTCCGGACAAACGGGCGAGATCTGCGTATGCGGCCCGGCGGTATTCGCGGGCTACTACAACAACCCCGAAGCCAACCGCAAGGCGTTTCGCAACGGCTGGTTCCGCACGGGCGATGTCGGTTACCTGGACGAGCAAGGCTATCTGTACATTACCGGACGCGAATCCGACATGTACATCTCGGGCGGGTCCAATATCTACCCGCGCGAAATCGAAGAAAAAATCCTGGCCGCGGGCTTGGTAAAAGAAGTATGCGTGCTGGGCGTGCCCGACCCCACCTGGGGCGAAGTCGGCGTCATGGTGGGCGTGCTGAAAGACGGCGCGCAATGGGACCCCGAGGCCTTTCAGGCCTGGCTCGACGCCAACATCGCCCGCTACAAGCATCCGCGCCGCTTTGTGATCTGGCCCGAACTGCCTAAGTCGGGCTACGGCAAGATCACCAAGAAGATCATCTACCAGGAGCTACTACAGCGAGGTTCACTTTCCCAACCCTGAGGGCCACCGCCCGTCAATAAAAAGGCAATAAGATGATTACCCCATCTACCGTCCAGTTGCTGAAGCACCCTGGCCCCGTTTCGCCCACAAGGCGCGACGTGATGGCTGGGCAGAACCAGAAGACATACCGCATCGTCCTGCGCGGCGGCGCCAGTTTGTACGACAGCGTGGCAAGCGCCATGGCTGCCGCGGGAGTGAGCGCGGCGGCCCTCAATATCGAGCACGCGGTGTTCAGCCACCTGCGCTACTTCCTTATTACCACCAGCCCCGACATCGAGCAGGTGGCGCACTACACCACCCCGCTCGATCTCGAATGTACCGCCATGCTGGTGGGCGCCGGCGCCACCGTAGGCACCACCGACCAGGGCAAGCTGGCCATACATTGCCACGGCCTGGTCACTACAGATTCCGGCGAGCTCGTCGGCGGCCATTTCCTTACCGAGCATTGCATTCTGGCCGAAGACGGCGTGGCCTACCTGAACACCCTCGGCCACATGAACCTGGTCATCGGCGTCGACCCCGAGATCCGCACGCCGGTGTTCCAACCCAGCTACCGGGAGGCCTGAGATGGCAGTAATGGAACAAGGCCACACCGGGCGCATTTTCTATATACGCATCCATCCCAACGAGGACCTGGTGCAAAGCCTGGAGAAAACCTTCATCGAATCCGGGCTGTCGCGCGCCATCGTGCGCAGCAGCGTCGGCAGCCTGGCGCACTGCAGCCTGCAATGCGGCGCGCAGAGCACGCTCGAGCTGGAAGGGCCGGCCATCGAGATCCTGAACATGAACGGCGAAATCCGCTGCGACAACGGCGCTTACCCCACCGCGCACGTCACGGGCATCGTCATGGACATGCAAGGCAAGATCCACGCCGGACGCTTCACCAGCGGCCGCAATCCGGCCTGCATGACAGTCGAAGCCGTAATAGAAGAATGGGTCGTTGAACAGACAGTGCAGCAAGACTGAACCCAGGCCAAAGGAGACAACAGCATGGGTGGAGCAAATGAAGATCAGGACGGCGTAGTGGTTGTCACGGGCGGGGCGTCGGGCATCGGCCTGGCGCTTGCCCAAGGACTGCTCGACCAGGGCCGGCGCGTGCTGGCCCTGGACGTGCAGCCGGAACGCATCGAGGCGGCGCAGTCCGGCCTGCGCATGCTTTCTCCCGGCCAATTAAGGCTGGAAACCCTGGATGTCACCGACGAGGCCCGGGTCGATCAGGTAATTGCCGACTGCGAGGCGGGCTTTGGCCCCGTGACAGGGTTGGTGAACTCAGCCGGCATCGCGGCTGAAGTCCCGTGCCTGGACACTGACGTAGCCGCATTCCGCCGCATTCTGGACGTCAACGTGATCGGCTCGTTCATTACCGCTCGCGCCGCGGCTCGCCGCATGCGGGCGCGCGGCGCGGGTTCGATCGTGCACATCGCGTCGGTATCAGGCCTGCGCGGCAACTACGGCCGCGTGGCGTACGGGTCGTCGAAAGGCGCCATCGTCACCATGACGCAGGTCATGGCCGTGGAATTCGCCAAATTCGGCGTCCGCGTCAATGCGGTGGCCCCCGGCCCCATCGAAACCCCGCTGACCCGCGCGGTGCATTCGGAAGCCACGCGCGGCAACTGGCGCCGCGCGGTGGCGCTGGGGCGCTACGGCCAGGCGCACGAACTGTGCGGCACGATCAACTGGCTGCTGGACGACTCGGCGTCCGGCTATGTCACCGGGCAGATCATCGCCGTGGACGGCGGCTTCACGGCAATGGGGCTGGCGGTTCCAGAAAGCCAGGAACAGGCGTCGGCGGCTTGACGCGCGCGGCGGGTAACGCAAGCGACGCCCGCCATTGCACCTTTGATGCTTAGGGCAAAGGCGTGCGCCAATGCCCCAGCAATTGCAACGGCGGCGCCGGCTGCAACCAGTGCACAGCGTCGGCGTCAATATGGGTATCGGCCGTGCCGGGCTCTGGCCGCCACGCCGCGGCGGCCACCCAATCTTGGGGCAATCGCCATGCCATGGCCCGCCATTGCCCTTGCGGCGCCCGCAGAACGGCCGCCGGAGTGCCCGCCTGCGCCAGGCCGACCTGCGCCATGCCTGCCGGAAACGCCAGGCCGGCAGCCTTCAATAGCGATTCCTTGAGCGTCCACAGCACATAGAAATACTGCAGGCGGGCGGCCGCATCGGCGTGCGCCATCAATGCGCGGCGCTCCTCCGCGGTGCACACCCACCCGGCCAGCGCGTCGACATCTCGCGAACGGCAACGCTCCAGGTCCACACCCAAAGCCCATCCCGCCGGCGCCAGCGCGGCCAGCGCGTGGCCGTTGCTATGGCTTAGCGCCAAGGGCGCATTGCGGCCGGCCCCCGTTGCGCGGCGCAACGCAGACCCCGCCGCCCTGCTGACTCGCCAGTCGCGCTCGGCGCGCGGCGCTCGCGCCACGGGCAACCGGGCGCGGTCGGCATCACAAAGGTCTTCCGGTTCGTAGCGGCATTGCCATGTGGGCGTACCGAGGCAAAGCTCAATCATCTTCCATCACCGGTCAACTCCGGTAACATTGTACGCAAAATTGGTACAATAGACGCAAATGCTTACGTTCTCGATCGAGAAATGGGAAGCATGGGCACCCGGCTTGATTACAGATATCCATTGGCGCGAATGGGCATGCTCTCCATATTGTCCATATCCGGCCGAGACCGAGGAGTTGCCAAGCACCCATTTTCTGCCCGCCATGCAGCGCCGCCGGCTCAGCCCGCTGGCGAGGATGGTGTTCGGCTGTGCGTGGCCGCTGGCAGAGAACCTGGCGCCGATGCCGGTAGTGTTTGCCTCGCGCCACGGCGAAACCACTCGCAGCTTCCGGCTCTTGCGCGACTTGGCCGCCGGAGAACCGCTTTCACCAACGGCCTTCGGCCTTTCCGTGCACAACGCGATCCTGGGCCAATGGTCTATCGTGCGCAAGGAAACCGAAGAGACAATCGCGCTTGCGGGCGATACTGACATGCTGGAACACGCCGTCCAGGAGGCCTGCATGCTGCTGCATGCGGGATCTCCCCGGGTATTGCTCGTCGTGGCGGAAGAAAGGCCCCCGCCCGCGTACCTTGCCTGGATCGACGATGCGCCGTTTTCGTATGTTGTCGCGCTGCGCCTGAGCGCCGGAAACGACTGGCAGCTTGGCATCGCTCCGGCGGGGCAGGCGCCTTGCTCCAGTGCCTGGCCGCACCCGCTCAATCTGCTGCGGAATCTCATCAATGGCACGCCGTCATGGTCGCACGCCGGCCCGACGCGTCATTGGCAATGGCGCCGGATGCCTGCATAAGAGTCTGCCAACCATGAGCGCCAATCCGCTACTGGACCCGCGTCCCCATCCAGGCCGCCAGGATGCCTGGTTGTGGCGGTTATTGGCTACTGCCATAGCCTTCACGCTGTTCGGGCTGGGCGGGTTGCTGCTGCGCCTGGCGGTATTTCCGTGCCTGCGCCTGTTCACGGGCGACGCCAGCCAGCAACGCCGGCGCGCCCGCGTGACCATCGCCTGGACGTTCCGCTATTTCATCCGCTTCATGGTGCGTTTGGGCATTCTGACCGTCGATTTCCAGGGCGCGGAACGGTTGGGCCGCCCCGGGCAGATGATCATTGCCAATCATCCTTCATTGCTCGATGTGGTTTTTCTGATCGGGCACGTCGCCAATGCCAACTGCATCGTGAAGCACGACCTGGTGAACAATGTCTTCACCCGTGGACCGGTCACCGCGGCTGGCTACATCAGCAACAACGAGAGCTTCGACATGCTGAACCAGGCCGCGCAGGTACTGCGCGACGGCCAGACACTGATCGTGTTCCCAGAGGGCTCTCGCACGCCACGCGACAGCCTGCCGCGATTCCACCGGGGCGCCTGCGCCATCGCCATGCGCGGCGCCGCGGTAATTACGCCGGCTGTCATACGCATGAGTCCCCGCAGCCTGATGAAGGGCGAACCCTGGTATCGGATACCCCCCCGGCGCATGCACTACAGCATTCATGTGGGCGCCGATGTCGACCCATCTCAATGGCGATCGCAAACCCCGTTGCCCATTGCCGGACGCCGCTTGAACGAGCGCCTGCATACGTACTTTCACAACGAACTTGCCAAGCATGACAAGCACTGAACTAGAAAACGACATCAAGGTACTGATCATCGAGTCATTAGGACTCGAAGACATACACCCCCAAGACATCGACAGCCACGCCAAGCTCTTTGGCGACGGGCTCGGCCTGGACTCGGTTGATGCCCTCGAGCTCGGCCTGGCCTTGCAAAAAAAATTCGGCGTCGCCATAGACCCGGAGACACGCAACATGCGCGAGCACTTCGAGTCGGTCGCCAATCTGAGTCTATTCGTGGCCTCGCAGCGCGGAGCCTGAGACAGGAGTTACCTATGCAAAGCCGGGAAGACATTTTTGCCGTGCTGCGCGACGCGCTGGTCGAGCTGTTCGAGCTGGAACCAGAGCGCATCACGCCCACCGCCAACCTCTATACCGATCTGGAAATCGACAGCATCGACGCTATCGACCTGATCGACCACATCAAGCGCCAGACCGGCCACAAGCTGGCGGCCGAGAATTTTCGCTCGGTTCGTACAGTGCAGGACGTAGTCGACGCAGTATGGCAAAAAATGAGCGCGACCCAATGAAAGCTGCGGTGGGATTTCTGCTTGCGCTATTGAGCGCGGCCTATCCCTTCGCGGTGCACGCCAGCCTGGGCCGCTGGCCCACGGGCTGGCTGCTGGGCCTGGTCGGCGCCGTCTGGCTGGCGCGCGCCCTGCTGCGTCCGGCCGACTCGCAACCAGGCGGGCGATGGCTGCCTGCGTTGGCGCTGGCCGGCTGCATCGCTTTAGCGCTCATCAATACCGAGTCAGCGCTGCGCGCCTATCCCGTGATGATGAACGCGCTGCTGTTGCTGGCCTTTGGCGTAAGCCTGGTGCGCGGCCGTCCGGTGATCGAACGTCTGGCCCGGCTGCGGCAACCCTGCCTGCCGCCGGAAGGCGTGCGCTACACCCGCCGTGTCACGCAGGTATGGTGCGGCTTCTTCCTCGTCAACGGCTTGATTGCGGCGGCGCTGGGAGTGTGGGGTTCGTGGCGGGCCTGGACCTGGTACAACGGGGCGATCAGCTATGCGCTCATCGGCATGCTGCTGGCCGGTGAATGGTTGGTACGCCCCCGCATGACTGCCGGCCCGGTAGGCACCCCGCCATGAACGCGTCCCAGTGGATCGACCCCACCAGGCTGCTCTTGCCGGTAAGCGGCCGGAAACTGTCGAACAGTCCCGCGCTGGACAGCGCCGGGTTCAGCCAACGGGTGTTGTGCCTGGCTGGCGCCCTGCGTGAGCGCGGCACGCGTAATGCTGCGCTCTGGTTCGACGATGCGCTGGAACTGGCCGTGGCGCTGTATGCGTGTTGGCGCGCCGACGTGGTAGCGCATATTCCTGGCGACGTGCTGGCGCAAACATGCGCGCGCCTGGACACCGATGTCGATCTCTGGCTATCCGACGCGGCTCTGCCGCTGGCAGCGCCGCGTGTCCATTGCCCAGCCTCGATGAATGCAGCGCCGCTGCCCGCCTGCGTGCTCGACGAGACCCACGCGGCAGTAGTGCTGTACACCTCTGGCTCCAGCGGCGCACCTAAAGCTGTCATCAAACAATGGCGCCAGCTGGCCGGCGAAATCCGCGCGCTCGCCCGCCACCTGCCGGGCGACGAAACGCTGTGCGTGCTTGGCAGCGTCGGACCGCACCATATGTTCGGGCTGCCATTCCGCGTGCTGTGGCCGCTGTGCGCCGGGCACCTGATTGACCGCCCGCAGCGCCACTACCCCGAAGAACTGGCCGACGCCAGCCTGGCTCATCCGCGCTTCATGTGGATCACCAGCCCGGCGCTGCTGCGTCGCGTGGAACGCCGCATCGACTGGCCTGCACTGCGTGGCCGGCTCGCGGCAATCTACACAGCCGGCGGGCCACTGCCGTTGAGCATTTCCGACCAGATCGCGGCGGCCAGCGGCTGCCGTCCCACTGAAATCTATGGCAGTTCCGAGACAGGCGCAGCGGCCATCCGGCAGGGCAACCAGGAATGGCGCCTGTTGCCCGGCATGCAGGCAGGCCTGGACGCGCAAGGCGCGCTGTGGCTTGAATCGCCATGGACCGCCGGGCGCGAGCAGACGGCCGACGCCGCCACCCTGACAGCCACCGGATTGCAGTTGCACGGCCGCCTGGATCGCATCATCAAACTCGAAGAGAAGCGCATCAGCCTGGCCGAGGTCGAGCAGGCGCTGGAAGCCCATCCGCATGTGGCAGAAGCGCGCGCTGGACTGGCGCCGGGGCAAATCCGGCTGACGGCTCTGATCGCGCTTTCAGCTAAGGGCTTGCACGCGCTGCGCAACGGCGGCCGAAAAGCGCTGATCGACGATTTGCGTGCACACCTGCGTGAGCGCATCGCGCCGCTCGCGGTGCCGCGTTCCTGGCGCTTGTTGCGGCAGCTTCCCTGGAACGCCCAGGGCAAGCTGACCCACGCGCAGTTCATCGAGCTGGCCGGCCCACGCCCGAGCCATCCCCGGTTCGAAGCGCCGCACCCCGTCGATGGCGACGCCGTGCAGACAGCGTTCGACGTACCGCTCGACCTGCCCGTGTTTCTGGGCCATTTCCCGGCGGCGCCGGTCGTGCCTGGCGTCGTGCAAATTGAATGGGCGCTGGCGCAGGCCCAGCGTCACCTCAGCCCTGGTTTGCAAGCGGCGACCATCGAGAACCTGAAATTCCAGCGCCTGATGCGCCCGGGCGATCAGGTCACGCTTACTCTGCGTTGGAACGAAGCCCGCAACAAACTCAATTTCAATTATCACCTTGCTGGCGAGCCCTGCTCGTCTGGCCGCTTCGTGTGCGCACCCAATGAGCCTCAACCCGTTTGAACCCTGCGCGCTGATTCCGGTCTACAACCACGGCGCCACCATTGGCGCCGTGGTGCAAGCGCTGCGCGCGCTAAATCTGCCCTGCATACTCGTCGACGACGGTTCGCATGCCGATTGCGCCGCCGTGCTCGACACGCTGGCCGGACCAGGAGTCACCCTTTTGCGGCGCAACGTCAACGGCGGCAAAGGCGCCGCCATGCACGACGGCCTGCGCGCAGCCGCCGCCGCGGGCTATACCCACGCCCTGCAAATCGACGCCGACGGTCAGCACGACCTGGATGCGGTGCGGCATCTGGTCGACCGGGCCCGCGCCGAACCGCGCGCGCTGGTAGGCGGGCAGCCCATCTACGGCGACGACGCCCCGCGCGCGCGGCTTTATGGCCGCTGGCTCACCCGCATCTGGGTCTGGATAAACACCCTGTCACGCGACATTCCCGATGCCATGTGCGGCTTGCGCGTCTACCCGCTCGCCCCCGTGCTGCCCTTGCTGGACGGCACCGGGTATCACATGGAATTCGACATCGCGGTGCTGGTGCGGCTGCATTGGGCCAACGTGCCAATGCACTGGATTCCCACCCGCATAAGGTACCCGCAAGACGGTATTTCCCATTTCCGCGGGTTGGCCGATAACGTGCTGATCAGTCGTATGCACGCACGGCTGTTCTTCGGCATGCTGCTGCGCGCGCCCCGCTTGCTGCGGCGTCGTTTCAGGGCCACGGCATGAAGCCCGCCACCGCTTCCCGTTCCTCGCACTGGGCAGATCAGCCCGAGCGTGGCAGCCCGCTGCTGATGCGCCTGACGGCAGCCATTGCGCGCCGGCTGGGGCGCCGCGCGATGGCGCCGCTGGTATGGCTGGTAGTGCTGTACTTCTACCTGACCGGCTCGCACGCTCGCCGCAGCATCGCGCTGTACCAGCGGCGGCTAGCCGCCGCTTCTCCCGGCACGGAACTGCCGCGCCATGCGCCGGTGTATCGCCAGTACCTGGCATTTGCCACCGCGCTGCTCGACAAGCTGGATGTATGGCAGGACAAAATCCGCATGTCGGACGTCGATCTGATCGACCCGGACGGGCTCCACGAGCAGATGCGCGGCGGCAGCGGCCAGCTACTGGTGGGCGCGCACCTGGGCAATATTGAACTCTGCCGCGCCCTGGCCGAACGCGAACAGAAACTCAAGCTTAATGTGCTGGTGCACAACAAGCACGCGCAGGCATTCAACCGATTGCTCGGCGATGCCGGTTCCACGCATCTACGCCTTATTCAAGTCAGCGAACTGGATGCGGGACGAATGATGGAACTGGCGCAGGCGCTGGAGCGCGGCGAATGGATCGCCATTGCGGGCGACCGCGTGCCGTTGTCTGGCGAACGCACCGTGGAGGTGGATTTTCTCGGCGCTCGCGCACCGTTTCCGCAAGGGCCTTGGTTGCTGGCCGGCCTGCTGGGCTGCCCCGTGAACATTCTGGACTGCACCCGCCACCAGGGCCGCCACCGCATCAACATCACCCGGCTGACCGAACGAGTCCGCTGGACTCGCGCCACTCGGGCGCAGGAAGTCGCGCGCTGGGCACAGGCCTACGCCGAACATCTGGCTGCCAGCTGTGCCCGCGCGCCGCTGCAGTGGTTCAACTTCTACCCTTTCTGGAGCGATGATGCGCGGCCGCGGCGTTCATAGTGTGCAAGTTGAAGTCGTAGTGCCGTTCTTCGACGTCGACATGATGCAGGTCGTATGGCACGGCCACTACGTAAAGTACCTGGAACAGGCCCGCTGCGCACTGTTGGCCGAGCTGGGCTATGACTACCCCGCCATGCTGGACTCGGGCTACGCTTGGCCCGTGGTCGACCTGCAGCTGCGCTATGTGCAGCCCGCCGTTTTTGGCCAGCGGCTTTACGTGCGCGCCGATCTGGTCGAATGGGAAAACCGCCTGAAAATTCATTACCTCATCACCGATGCCGACACTGGCCAGCGCGTCACCCGCGCCAGCTCGGTGCAGGTGGCGGTGAAAATCGCCACGCGCGAAATGCAGCTGAACTCGCCCGAGGCGATGCGCGCTATCATCGCCGCCCGCCTGGCCCAACTGAGGGCGCGCACATGACTACAACGCGCCACTTTCTTCACCATCTACTGCGCTTGGTCGCGCTGGCGTTGTGCATGCAGCTTCCCGCGACCGGCCTGGCTTTCGAGCTCGACCAACTGCGGTCAACCTTGACCGCGGCCCCGGTGGTGCGCGGCACTTTCGTTCAGGAAAAGCACCTGCGTGCGCTGCCTCAACCCCTGGTATCGCGCGGGACGTTCGTGTTGGCCGCGGGCTACGGCGTGCTGTGGCAACTGCGTAGTCCGCTACAGCAAACGCTGCGCATCACCACGCAGGGCATCGCCCGCGAACAGGCCGATGGAACCTGGCTGAACTCCCCCCAGGGGAACAGCCGAGAAAGCCATATGTTTCTTGCCTTGCTGAGCGGAGACACGGTCGGCCTGGCCGAGAATTTCGATCTGCGCCTGGAAGGCAACGCGGACGATTGGCGCTTGCACATGGCGCCCAACTCGGCCATCGTTCGCCAGATCTTCACTGAAATCGAGATTCGTGGCGGCGCGCTGGTGCGCAGGATCGAACTGCGCGAAACCCAAGGCGACAGCACCGTGCTGCGCATGGATGACGTCCAGGCGTTTTCTACCCTGAACAGCGATGAACTGCGCGCCTTCGCCAACTGAAAAGCACCTGCGCCGCGCGGCCTGGCTGGCAATCGCGCTGCTGGTGGCACTGCTGGGCTGGCAGTGTCGGCACGGCTTGCCGGTCACTTCCGACCTGATGGCGCTGGCGCCGCGCACTACGTCCGATCCGCTGCGCACCTTGGCACAGAAGCGCGTCGACTTGCCGCTGTCGCGACAAGTGGTGGTGCTGGTCGGCCACTCGGACCGCAAACAAGCCGTGGCGTTGGCTGAATCGGTGACGAACCGGCTAAGCGGCAGCAGACGTTTCGATGACGTGCGCCTGCGAGTTCATGTAGATCTGTCCGCAGTACGCCAATCTTTGCTTGCCGCGCGCCTGGCGATGCTGCCGGCGGCCGACCGCCGCCAACTCGCCAACGACCCGGCGGCCTACGCCGCCCGCCGCGCTGCCGAAATGGCGAACCCTTTCGGCAGCGCCGGTGTGGGGGGACAGAAGGAATGAGACAGGCGGGTCTATATGGGTTGGGGTGGGCTGAAGCGGGTTAAGCCCCCGAGAAACAAAGCAACTTGCTAGGTGCCAGGAGCGCATGGCATGCGGTGATGGTTTGCGACCTGGCCGCGCCATACGGCTGTACAAGCCAGATGATATGCGACATGCAGCCAGCGAGAACGCCGGCGTTTATTGAGGCCGGCGCTCAATGGCCCAGAAACCTACATTAAGGCGCGTTTAGGCCCCTACCCGGACGCGTGGCACTTCGTGGCCGCGTCATCCCGCTGATCCAGTGAGGGCGCCTGCTGGACGCTGCCGTCGCCGCCGATGATCACCACCCCGCGATTGCCAATGATGATGTTGCTCTGAACGAGGCGCCCACCGGCTCGATATTGCCCCCTATCCAAGATTTGCCGGATTTCCTCGTCCAGCTGGCTATCCTCGCTCATATGTCTCCCGGCCTAAGCACGCTACCTGTAAGCAGCTAAATCGATAATATTGCTTACTGTAACGTGATCTGGCTGCTCATGTCGGCTGGAAAAGTGGCGATAAAGCACACGAATTAGCCGAGCTTGGCCAGCGGGATCTAAGCCGATTCCCCGTCGCTGTAGTTCCTCGAAAGTGGTGCGCGCCACGCGTTCCAGCAGGTCCAAATCGATCCCGCCGTCGGTGTTGGGCGTCGATTCGCCAGGTTCTCCGGAGCCCGTGGCCAGCCAAATAAGGCTTACTTCGGCTGCCGACGCAATGGCCACCAGATGCGGCCTGGTCGGCTCCCCTCCAGCAAAGTACCTCCTGATGCCGCTCTGCGAAATGCCCGCCTTGCGGGCTAGCGCAGAAACGCTTCCCGCCCTGGCTGCGCATGTGTTCATCCGCCCTATAAAGCTATTTTCAGGTTCAGAGGAAGAACCTGAAAGGACGGATTCATCTATTCTTGCGGCTTTCATCTTTCACCTAACTACCTGATATTTAAAAAGTTTTACTGCATCCGCCGCGCTTAAGCGGGCGCATGAAACTTGAAAGCTCTAAAGAGCTTGTTCATCTAGCTCAATCGAGCTAGAATGCCGTCATGACTAAACAACGCACGGCAAAAAAAACGGCCCTAAAGGACTGGCATCGCGCCGACATTAAGGCCGCGCTGGAAAAGGCCGGGTGGTCGCTACGCCGACTGGCGAAGCACCACGGCTATTCATCTCCGACGACCTTAACCATTCCCCTTATGCGCCCTTGGCCCAAGGGAGAGCGAATCATTGCCAGTGCCATAGGCCGAAGCCCGGCCGAAATCTGGCCGAGCCGCTACATCGAAAAGTATAGCGATCCCATCCGAATTGCCAGTGAAAAGGCGTTAGAGCAGGAGGCCGTATGTGCATGAACAGGCTCCGGTGGCGGAAAAGCGGACAGATTAAAGCGCTCACAGGGATCGCACTAGATGCAAAGGCTCGTGGCGTTTGGAATATGCACGGCACAAGGGGGTGCAGATGAGCCGCCGCCGCTGGAAGCCGCGCCAAGCATCGACGATGCAGGAGGCTATCCGCCTCTGCCTTGACTACGCCTTGCACAAGCACAATCGATCAGTGGCCCGCGTAGCCGAGCTTAACGGTGTATCTGAATGGGTCATCTACAAATGGATGAGCGAGGGGTCCATTCCCAGCAAGCGCATCCGCCCCTTCGAGTTCGCCTGCGACTCCACATTTGTTACGCAGTACATCGCGGTTAGCGCCCAAAAACTGGTGATTGACATTCCGGCCGGCCGGGCCGCTGGCGAAAGCGACCTGCTCGATCTGCAGAATGCCCTCAACACTGCCGTATCCCTGCTGACGCGATTCTATCGAGACGACGCCAAGCCCGAGGATGTCCTGCAGGGCGTGACGCTGGCCATGGCGCAATTGGCTGGCCACCGCGAGAATGTCCGCAAGCATGCCGCCCCCGAACTGGATCTGTTCAGCGGGGAGGATGAGGCATGACACAGGACTGGTTTGCTGCGCAAGAGCTTGCCGGCCTCCCTGCGATGCCCGCGACCGTACAAGGGATCAACCACCGGGCCAAGACGAGTGCCTGGCAGAGCCGCCCGCGTGCAGGCCGAGGCGGTGGCCGCGAATATGCGTTCGCTTCTTTGCCCGTTGAGACTCAGGCAGCGCTGCTCAAGCGGACAACTCCTGCAGCCCCTGCACGCCCAGCGCCCGCCGCGCCCGACCGCGCCGGCCTGTGGGAGGCCTACGAACGTCGGCCGCAAACTTTGAAAGATGAAGCTGCTCGCCGTCTGTCGGCGTTGCAGGCTGTCGAGCACCTGGTGACTGCCGGCACTGGCCGGTCGCGGGCTCTAGAGGAAACGGCAAAGGCATTCGGGGAATCGCGCGCCACGCTCTATCGGTGGGCCAAGTTGGTGTCAGGCCTGAATGCGGCCGACTGGCTGGCCGCGCTGGTACCGGCCTATACCGGCCGCACCGTGAAGGCGGAGTGCGACGAGCGAGCGTGGGACTTCTTCAAAGCCGAATGGCTGCGCCCCGAGGCGCCGTCCATTGCTACCGCCTATGACCGCATGGTGCGCGCCGCGCGTGAGCATGGCTGGGTGGTGCCCAGCCAGCGCACCGTCACGCGCTGGGCGAACGAGATACCCCGCACGCTGCGCGTCCTGCAGCGCGAGGGCGAACACGCCATGATGCGCCTGTATCCGTCGCAGCAGCGCACTGTGCGCGACCTGTACGCGATGGCCTGGATCAATGGCGACGGGTACCAGCACAACGTATTCGTCCAATTCCCGGACGGCAGCATCGGACGCCCCAAGACCTGGTTCTGGCAGGACGTTTACAGCCGCCGCATCGTGGGCTACCGCACCGACCGAACCGAGCATAGCGACATGATCCGCCTGGCCCTGGGCGACGTGATCGAACGCTACGGCATACCCGAACACGCCACTATCGACAACACCCGCGCGGCGGCCAACAAGTGGTTGACCGCTGGTGTCCAGACGCGCTACCGCTTCAAGGTCAAGGAAGAGGACCCCGTGGGCTTGATGCCGCAGCTGGGCATCAAGCTGCACTGGACCAGCGTACATAACGGTAAAGGCCATGGCCAGGCCAAGCCAGTCGAGCGCGCCTTCGGCGTGGGCGGCCTGGGGGAGTACGTGGACAAGCATCCCAAGTTTTCCGGTGCCTACACCGGCCCCAACGTCATGGCCAAGCCCGAGAACTACCAGTCGACGGCGGTTGAGTGGGACGTGTTCGTGCACGTGCTGCGCAGCGAGATCGAAGCCTGGAACGCCCGCACCGGCCGGCGTACCGAGGTATGCGCCGGCGAGTTGTCCTATGAGCAAGCATTCCGCGTCAGCTACGAGCGCAGCGCGCACCTGATCCGCCGTGCGACTGATGCACAGCGCCGCATGTGGATGCTGTCGGCCGAAGCGGTGACGGTGCAGCGCGATGCCAGCGTGGCGCTGGCCATCGGCAAGGGACCGAGCGGCCGCAACCGCTACACCTGCGACGCGCTGATCGAGCACGTCGGCCGCAAGGTGGTGGTGCGCTTCGACCCGGACAGCTTGCACGAATGCGTACACCTGTACCAGCTGGATGGCCGTTACATCGGCCAGGCCGATTGCATGATCGCTGCCGGCTTTGGTGACACCAGCGCGGGCCGCGAATGGAGGCGCCAGCACAAGCAGCGCCTGAAGGCGGCCAAGCAGATGGCGGACGCCGAGATCCGCATGTCGGCCATTGAGGCGGCCGACTACATGCCCGATCCCCAACCGGACCCCGCGACGCCAATGCAGACCAATGTGGTGCGCGGCGCCTGGAAGGCGCCGGCCAAGAAGGTGGCCAACAGCGATGTGGTGCCAGAGGCCGACGGCGAGATGCCGGCCGAACGGCACCGCTTCGACGATTTCATCCTTGGTCAGATGGAGAAATGGAAACAGGGCCAGGTATGAAAAAACCCCGCGAAGTAGGCGCTTCGCGGGGCGTGTAGCAACGGGCCATACGGCCCATCAACCAGCAAACAGGAGCATAGCAGATGGACGATAAAGTGACGCAACTGGAATCCGCCCGACGCGCTGCGCATGACGCGGTGCTGATCGGCGAGGTCAAGGCAATCATGGACGCCGAGGGCCTGACCCAGGCTCAGGTGAGCGGACTGACGGGCATCGGGAAGGCACGCCTTAGCCAATGGCTGAACAGTGTCTACACCGGCAACGTGGGCGCCATCGAGGCGGACATCCGCCGCTGGCTGGAAAGCCGCCAGGCTGCTGCGGCCGTAGCGGCAACGCTGCCGGCCGCACCCGGTTGGGTCGAAACACCGACGGCGCGCGCCGTGCTGTCGGCTCTGTCGTTTTCGCAAATGGCGGAGGCCGTATCGGTGATCTACGGCGGGGCGGGCGTTGGCAAATCCAGCACGCTGGCGCAGTACCAGCGCCGTGCGCCGAATGTGTGGATCGTGACAGCCTCTCCGGCCGTGTCCGCACCTGGACCGATCCTGACGCGCATCGCCCAGACCCTTGGCATCCGCACCACCGGCGCGGTGCATGTGATCGAGGCCAACATCATCGAGCGCGTGCGCGAGACGCGCGGCCTGCTGATCATCGACGAAGCGCAGCACCTGACGCACCGCGCGCTGGATGCAGTGCGGTCCATCCACGACGCGGCCGGCATCGGCTTGGCGTTGGTCGGCAACGAGATCGTGTACAGCCAACTGACCGGTGGCCAGCGCTCGGTGGGCTTTGCGCAGCTGTTCAGCCGCGTAGCCAAGCGCGTGCGTCTGTCGCGCGCCAAAGATGCCGACGTGTTGACCCTGCTGGACGCTTGGCGCATCGAGGACGCGGAAGCGCGCCAACTGTGCCTTGGCATAGGCCGGCGCCCCGGCGCGCTGCGCGGCCTGTCGCAGACGCTGCGCCTGGCCAGCATGTTCGCCGCCACGTCCGGCGCAGCCCGGCCGACCGCCGAGCATGTGCGCGATGCCTGGCAAGACTTGGGCGGTGAGTCGTGAGCCGGGTCACCGATCAACCTGAGCGGGTCGAGCATGGCCCGCTGCACCCCGATCTGTTCGACGGTCAAACGCCCATCGTGTGGGTGGCCGGAGCGGTCCATCGACCTGCCGGCGATTCCCACACGCAGCGGGAAACCGGCAAGAAAGCACGCAAGCGCGCCCAGCGCGAGGAGGTCCCGAAATGAGGCTACAGCAACAGGATCGGCGAGATATGGACATGGCGTTTCTCGTCGAAATGAAAGAACGGCTCGCCCGAGCGCGGGCAGGCGACTGGACCGAGGCCGACATGATCGAAAAGATGATCAACGACTGGATCGACGAGTTGGCACAGGGGGAGCGTTCATGACCATCTACAGCGATGCCTACTTGAGTCACTACGCCGACCGCTATGTCGCCATGCAGCTGAAGCGGCACGGCGTCACGCTGGAGCAATACCTGGCCAACCCGGCCCACTACGACCGGCTGGAGTTCGAGCCGTTCCCGCCGCTGCCGGCACAACTGCGGGTGCAGCAGCAGATGGACGCCGAAGCCGCGCGCGCCGAGCAGGAAATCGAGCACTTGCCCAGGCGCAACGGCGCAGCTATCGAAGTGCTGCGGCACCGGCGCCATCACCGCCGCACGTTCTTCAGCTTCTTTACTCGGAAGGTTAAGGCATGAACGGCCCGGCCACCCGCTCGCGCGCGACCCTGGCTGTGGTCACTGCCGCCATGCAACTGGATGATCTGGTGCGCCTGGTCATTGAGCACCTGGCACGCCGCCGTGAGCCAACCACCGCTATGCACCTGGCGCGCGACCTGGGGCTGCCGCTGTACCTGGTGCGCGCCACCCTGAAGCAGCTGGGGCAGGCCGGCCGGGTGGCGGTGGTGGCCGACACCGTACCCGAGGGCCGCGCCTATTGCCCCGTCGAGATCGGCGTCTGCGAATGGTGCGGGCAGCTGGACCACCACCTGGTCGCAGGCGAGTGCCCCAGCTGCCGGCCCGGCGCGCAGAACGCGGCCCGCCCTGCGCACGCCCGACGCATCTGCTGACAACCACAGCTACATCCAAGGAGTAACCATGAGGACTACCGACACCACCATCCCCCCCGGCTACATGCGCAATGCGGCCGGCCACCTGGTCCCCGAGGACCAGGTGCGTGAGCACGATAAGATGCGCGACCAGGTCGCGCGCGAACTGGCCGCCGACGCCGAAGACCTGAGCGCGCGGCTGAGCGCCTTCAAGAAGAAGGCGCTGGGCGATATCGCCGACCTGGTGACCATCGCCGGCGACCGCTACGGCGTCAAGCTGGGCGGCGAGAAGGGCAACGTCACGGCCACGACCTATGACGGCGCCTACAAGGTGCAGCGCAGCTACGCCGAGCTTGTGCGCTTCACGGAGGAAATTGAAGCGGCCAAGGCGCTCATCAACCAGTGCATCACGCGCTGGAGCGAAGGAGCCAACGCCAACATCCGCGTGCTGGTGGACCGGGCGTTCCGCACCGACAGCAAGGGGCAGATCAAGACCGCCGCCGTGCTGGAATTGCTGCGCCTGGAGATCAAGGACGAAGACTGGTTGCGCGCCATGGAGGCACTGAAAGACTCGATCCAGACCGCTGGCACGGCCGTGTACATCCGCGTCTACAAGCGCATCGGCGACGGCGACCAGTACCAGGCGGTCGCCCTGGACCTGGCGGCGGTATGAGGGCCGCCACGTCCGACCTGGCCAAGCCGACCAGGGACCAGGTCCAGAGCATCGTCGATGAACTGTCGCGGCCATGGGGGCGCGTCGTCTTGACGTGTGACGGATACGAGGTTACAGCAGCGGTCCGCCGGGCTGGCGCGTTGACGTTCCGCATCTGCGTTTATGTCAATGGCTGGATGCGCGGCGAGTGGCTGATAAACGACTGCGAAGAGCGCCGCCGGTTCATGCGACAAGGAAGCCGGTTCCTCTATTCCGCCAAGGATCGAGCCGAATTTATCCGCAGGTTCGGCAAGCGCGCCGCCAGGCGGCACCAAATTGATCGGAAGATTGTTATCCATCGCCCGGACTGGACTTCGGCGCGTTCGATGCTCAAGCACTTTTGCTCAAACAACAGCGTCGTCACCGTACAGGCCATCGGCGTCACGGCCGAACGCCCAGCGCAGTCTGTGGACGGCGGCGCAGTTCAACCTTGAAGGAGTAAGGCATGGACACTCAGATTCAACGCATCCGCGCTGCCCTGGCCGCTTACAACGTGCCGGGCAGCCCGATCAGCAAAGCCGATTGCCTGGCTGAAATCCAGCGCATTGCGGGCGAAACAAAGTCGTCCGGCACTTCTGGTGCGATGGCCTACGACTATCACAATGGCCCTGAGCTTGGTCTGGAACCTAACGTTCCCATTTCGACCGAGACCCGTGCGTCCCCTTTGGCTCATACCGACGATGTGGCCGTCGATGTGTTCGCAGCAGCTATGAAGCAAAAGCTAGCCGCAGCACGCATCCAAGGGCGTGGCGGTTGGGAACAGCGCGACCCGGCCGTCCTATCGCAGATGCTCCGCGCGCACGTCGAGAAGGGCGACCCGTGCGACGTGGCCAACTTCTGCTGCTTCCTGTGGGTGCTCGGCGAACCGATCAGCACCACGCTGATGGCTGGGGAGGCATGACCATGGAAATCAAATGCACGCGGTGCCGGCACCGCCATACCACCGAGCAACGCCTGAGCAAGCCGCTGACCGACGGTATGACCGTGTCGATCTGCCCGAAATGCGCCTGCAGGAATTACTGCGACATGACCCCGATGTACGCCTGGTGCTGGGCGTCCGGCTTGATCGAGTTCGGCGCCACGCCGCCCAAGGATGGCGAGGACGGAAGCGGTGCCATCGTGATCGCCGAGGGGCCGGCCCACGCGCTGGAGGCGTGCGTTTCGGTTCTGGCCAGGCATGCCTACGATGGCCGGCTGTTGGTGCCCGGCGTGCCCGAGGCCGAGTCGCAAAACGTCGCCGGCAAGGCCCTGGCCGACTGGCTTGCGTGGTGCGGCAAGAGCAACGGCCGAGGTTATTGCGATAGCGTGGTGTTCAAGGCTCGCACGTCGCGCGCACAGACCATGGAGGTGCATTCATGACGGCGCGCAAGGCGACGAAACCCGGCTGCGCCCGCTGCCGCGCCGAGCTGGCCAAGATCCACATGGCCGCCAAGGCGCTGGGCATGGACACGACCGACCCGAACCCGAACAGCGACTACCGGGCCATGCTGCTGCAGCACGGCGGCAGGACTTCGGCGGGCGAACTGGACGCGGCCGGCCGCGCCCGCGTGCTTGATCATCTGCGCCGGGCCGGCGCCCAGGCTGCGCCGCGCAAGCGCGTGGCGCAGCATCCCGGCACTCCGCACAACCTGGACCGCGAGGCCATGCTGCAGAAGATCGAGGCGTACCTGGCCGACATGAAGCTGCCCTGGTCCTACGCCGACACCATCGCCCGCCAGCAGACCGGCATCGAGCGCGTGGCTTGGCTGCGCAAGCAAGAGGATTTGCGCGGCGTCATCGCGGCGCTGCACGTCGAACAGGAAAAGCGCGGCCTGCTGCAGGCGCTGGACGAGCGCCTGGCGGTCCTGGGCATGACCCGCGAAGCCCTGGCCGAACAGCGCCTGCTGAGTGCCGGGTGGATGCGGCAGCGGGCCACGCTGCGCCGCCTAGTGGCCGATCTGGATAGGAAGGTGCGCTGATGCCTTGCTATACCGGCCTGACGTCCAGCGGCGACAAATTCTTCCTGTGCGGCAAGCTGGGGCCGCACTGCGCAGCCGAGAAATGCGGCGACGTCGGCACGAACCTGTGCGATTACCCCGTCGGCGAGGGCAAGACGTGCGACCTGCCGCTGTGTGACAGCCATGCCTACGAGGTAGCCCCAAACGTTCACTACTGCCCGGGCCACCTGGTGCTGTGGCAGGAGTTCCGCGCCAGCGGCCGCGATCAACGTGAACTCGAAAACGTCGTCCCGTTCAAGGGCCGATAAACAGGATTTAAACGATGGCCAACACTGACATCCGTTGCCCCTGCTGTCATGCCGCCTTCAGCCTGGAACACGCCACCGAGGACGAGGCGCTGCGCGAGTTGATGGGCATGCTGGCCGACCTGCCGCGCGAAGTGTCCCGGCCGCTGGTGGCCTACGTGGGCCTGTTTCGCGGCCCTTCGCGGGCAACCGCCTACGAGCGCCAGCTGCGCCTGTCGCGCGAAGTCCTGGCCATGCACCAGGACACGCTGCTGGTCGGCGTGGCGCTGTCCGAGACGGTCGAAGCCATCCGGGCCAAGCGCGACACGGGCGAGGACTCCCGGCCGCTGAAGAACCACAACTACCTCAAGCGCGTGGTCGAGTCGCAGCAGGCACGCGGCGCCGGCGTCGTGCAGCCGCTGCGCGAGGCGGCCCCCCCGGGGCGCCCGGCCAGCAAGACGGCGGCCGCCCTGGCGGCGCTGGGCAGGAGGGGGCATGGCTGACCAGGCCGCCGTGCCCGAGTGGTTCTATCGGTCAATCAGCACCGGCCTGGCCGCACTGGTGGTCCTGCACCTGCCCGGCGCGCCCAGCCATGAGGTCATTTCCTACACCGAGGACGTGTGGGTGCGCGCGCTGTGGTCGGCCAATGTGGCCTGGCAGCAGGATCTGGACGCGCCGCGGCTGGCCGAGGCGTTCCTGCGCTTGACGCGCCAGGTGGACCGCTGGCCCGCGCCGCGCGCCGTGCTGGAGTTGCTGCCGGCGCGCCCCGAACCCAAGAAGCTGGCCGCGCCCCGGGTGTCTCCGGCCGAGCGTGAGCAGAACAGCCGCCGGCTGCGCGAACTGGTCGCCCGCCTAGCCGCCAGAAAGACGGTGCGCCATGGCTGACCGCTACTACATCGAGGCCGACCTGCTGCCGCAATCGCTGGCCGAGGTCATCGACGCCGTCGGCATGGCGCCAGCCATGGCGCTGGTCGAGCACGCTGGCGGCACGCGCGTGTACGTGCCCGAGCGCATCGACGGCGAACACCTGCTGGCCCAATGGATGGGGCTGGACGCGGCGCAGGCCCTGGCCGAGCGTTTCGGCACAGACACGCTGGACGTGCCGCGCTGCCTGGTGGGCATGCGCGTGGTCCGCGACCGCCGCATCCGCGCCGAGCGCCGGGCCGGCGCTCCCATCCGCGACTTGGCGCTGCGCTATCGCCTGACCATGCGGCAGGTCTATACCATCCTGGCCAACGGCGACCAGGACGATGCCGGCGTTGGGCAGGACTCGGCTGCCGTCTCGCAGTTCTGGCTGTTCTAGACGTTTTCGTCCGCACGCGCTACCCTGTCGCCTGCCTGCCTTAGTGCTGCACGGGTGAACCGCTTCACCTAATCCGCAGCCGCCCATCCCCGCACACTGCGGGGCATGAAAAAACATACCTTCTTCGACCGTCTGCGCCTGTGGCCCTGGCTGCTGGGCGCCCTGCTGACCACCACCGTGGTGGGCGTCATCGCGCCACACCAGCTGGGTTTGCTGATCTGGAGCCTGTCCAAGCTGTGCCTGGGCGCGTACCTGGGCTACTGGATCGACCGAGGCATCTTTTGTTATGCCCGCCCCGGCGCGGTGGTGGAGGCCGCCCAGGCCGCCGCCCGGCAAGGTAGCACTGACGGCATCGCCTGGACCGTGGCCTGCTGGTGCATGATGCGCCGGGCCGTCATCATCGCGGCGGCCGTACTGGCGCTGGGTCTGGGGGTCTAGCGTGGCGCGCCCGCATCTGTTCGCACGCCTGGCGGCCGTGGTGCTGCCCCTGTTGCTGTTTTCCTGCGGCGGGCCGGTGTACGCGCAGACCATCCCGGCCGCCGCCGACGGCTACAAGCGCGAACTGACACGCATCGTCCAGCAGGAGTGGGGGCTGGATGCTCCGGTGTCCATCCATGCCGCGCAGATCCACCAGGAGAGCGCATGGCGCCCTGGCGCGTCCAGCGGCGTCGGCGCGCAAGGGCTGGCGCAGTTCATGCCCGACACGTCCGCCTGGATCGCATCCATCTATCCCGACCTGGGCGAGGCCGCGCCGTATTCGCCCGGCTGGGCCATGCGCGCGCAGGCCCGCTACAACCGCTGGCACTGGCAGCGCATCGACGCGGCCGATGTGTGCCAGCACTGGGCCATGACGCTGTCGGCCTACAACGGGGGGCTGGGCTGGCTGCAGCGCGACCAGCGCCTGACGCGCCAGGCCGGCGGCGACGCCCACGTCTGGTTCGGCCAGGTCGAACTACATACCGCGCGGGCAGCTTGGGCCGAGCGCGAGAATCGGCACTACGTGCGCCGCATCCTGCTGCAGCTGGAGCCGATCTACCGGACGGCCGGCTGGCCTGGGGTGAGCCCATGCTGAAGCTGATCGCCACCGGCATGGGCAAGCTGCTGGGCAACACGACGACGCTGGCGCTGTTGGTAGCCGTCGGGATTTGGCTGTGGCACCTGTGGGCGGTCAGCGGCTTGGAAGATGACCTAGCCCTGGCCCAAACTGAAGCTACGGCCGCGCGTACCGATGCGGACAAGGCCGCCAGCGAACGGGACCAGTGGCGTGGGACAGCCGAACAGCGAGCGCGCGACTTGGCCGCCCTGGCCGATGAGCGCCGCCAGGTCGAGGCCGCCACCGTCGCTCTGCAGAACAAGCTGGCCAAGCACGAGGACACCTACCGCACCGTGCGTGAATCCATCCGGGCAGCGCCCGATGCGGACGACGGTGCCGTGGCACCGGTGCTGCGTCGAACCATCGAGGCGCTGCCGTGATCGCGCGCCTGATGGTTCTGGCGTGTGTGACGGCAGCGCTGGCGGGCTGTGCGGGTGCGCCGGCCTCGCCGCCACCACCGACCGATCCGGCGCCGGTGCTCTGCGCGGCCTCGGCCGGGCAGACCGAACTGGAAGCCCGGCCCGACAAGCCGACCGGCACGTACAGCCAGCGCGCCGTGGCGGCGTACATCGAGCAACTGCACCGCTGGGGCACCCGTGGCTGGGAAAAAGTCGCGGCCGTGCGGGCCTGGAGTAATGACTGTGTGGACAGAGCAGCAGTACGAGCTGGCAGCCCGGCTCGCTGAAGACGAGCGGGCAGCCGCGTTGGAGGCGGTGCGCGCTCGCATGAGCCAAGAAGTGCGCGGATCAGCGGACGGCAACTGCCTGGATTGCGGCGACGCCATTGCGCCGGCCCGCCTGGCTGTTCTGCCTGGTGCCGCGCGCTGCATGGACTGTCAGACCGCTCACGAAAAGCAACAAACACGACACGCGAGGTACTGATGTCAGAGGTGGATTGGGGCGCTGCGCGCCTGGGCTGGGATGTTCTGCAGACCGGCATTACTGCGGCCATCGCGCTGTATGTGTGGTGGACCGGCCGCAGCCGTGCGACGACGGACGCCATCGACCAGGTCGATGACCGCGTGACGAAGACGCAGCAGCGCTTGGACCGGGTGGAACAGACCCTGGAGAACAGACCCGGTTATGCCGATCTGCACGCGGTACGCGCCGAAATGGCGCAAACCAATCGCAAGCTGGCCGAGGTGTCGGCTCAGCTGCTCGGGGCCACGAACCTGCTCAACCGCCTGCACGACTATCTGCTCCAGGAGCGAAGGGAGAAGTAATCAATGAGCTTTCAGGACTTTGAGACCGAGGGTCGCCGGCTGGCGATCCTGCGCATTCTGTCGCGCCGCAATGCCTACACGACCAATGAGTACAGCCTGAACGACGAACTGGTCGGCGCCTACGCGCACAACGTCAGCCGCGACCGGCTGCACGGCGATCTGGCCTGGTTGCAGGAACAGGGCCTGGTCATCGTGCAGCAGCCGCGCGCGGGCTGGATCGTCACGCTGACCGCGCGTGGTGGCGATGCGGCAGACGGCCGCGCGACCGTTCCCGGCGTGGCGCGGCCGCGCCCGGGAGTGTGACATGCCCAAGCGCAGCAAGGTCTATGACCTGCCGCCCGAGGTGCGCGACGAACTGAACCAGCGGCTCGTCGGTAACGGCTTCCAGGGCTATGAGGGGCTGGCGACCTGGTTGGCCGAACGCGGCTTCCAGGTGTCGCGCTCGGCCATGCAGCGGTATGGGCAGGATCTGCAGCAGGAGTTCGAGCTGGCCATGGGCGACGTGCGCCGCACCACCGAGATGGCGCGCGCCTTCACCGAGGACGACGACGACAGCCGGGGGTCGCTGGTCGATGCCACCGCGCGCATCGTCCAGGAGCAGTTGCTTCGCATCACCATCGCATTGCGCAACGCCGAGCACGAACCGGACAAGGCGGCCAAGTACATGGCCACCGTCACACACGCCCTGGCCGACATCGGCCGTATGAGCCTGGGACAGAAGAAGTGGGCGCGCGAGGTTCGCCGCGAGGCCCTGGAGGCGGCGGCGCAGCGCGTCGAGGATGCGGCCGTTGCCAAGGGCCTGAACGCCGAGGACGCGAAGTTCTGGCGTGAACAAGTCTTGATGGGCATGTAGCGATGGCAGAAAACACCCTGGCCCCGCTGCCCGACACCCAGCGCATTGTCGAGTGGGACGAGCTGCCCGAGAACGTGCGCAGCATCCCGGCCGACTTCAACCCCATGGCCGAGGGGGTGCTGATGGCGCATCAATCGGCCTGGATTCGGATGCAGCAGGATCTGGACATCGCCGTGTGCGAAAAGGGCCGGCGCACCGGCATCACCTTTGCCCAGGCCCTGACCGACACCATCACGGCGGCCACCGCCAAGGAGGCCGGCGGGGCGAACATCTGGTACATGGCCGATACCCGCGAGAAGGGCCTGGAGTACATCGGCTACGTGGGCAAGTTCGCGCAGATCGTCGCGCGCGGCCAGACCAGCCGCATCGAGATGCACATCTTCGAGGATCAACTGCCGGACGGCAGCAGCCGCCAGATCCAGGCATTCCGCGTGCGCTTTGCCAGCGGCTTTCGCGTCACAGCCCTGTCGTCGCGGCCCGAGAACATCCACGGCCTGCAGGGCTTCGTCAACATCGACGAGGCTGCCCTGCACAAGAACGTGGCGCACGTCCTGGAGTCGGCCACGGCCCTGCTGATCTGGGGCGGGCGCATCCGCGTGTGGTCCACGCACCGGGGCAAGAAAAACGCCTTCAACGAGCTGGTAAGCGACGTTCGCGCCGGCCGCTACGGAAAAAAGGCCGGCGTGATCCGCATCGGCTTTGATGATGCGGTGGCCAACGGCCTGTACGAGCGCGTGTGCTTCATGGCCGGCCGGCCGGCCACGGCCAAGGGCAAGCGCGACTGGTACGAGAGCATCCGCGCCGCCTACGGCCCGCGCAAGGCAGCCATGCGCGAGGAACTGGACGTGATCCCGCGCGACGGCCAGGGCACGGCCATCCCGACCGTGTGGCTGGAGCGGGCCATGCCCGAGGTGCGGCCCGTGCTGCGCCTGGTGTTCGATGACGACTTCCCCCGGCGCTCGGAAGCCGAGCGCGAGGCGTGGTGCGAGAAGTGGCTGGCGGCCCACCTGGCGCCGGTGCTGGATGCCTCCATGGAGGGCTTCACCGGGCGCTGGGCGGTTGGCATGGACTTCGCGCGGCATCGACACTTTTCCATCATCAAGCCGGCGCGCATCACCACGGAGTTGGCGCGCGACGTGCCGTTCCTGGTCGAGTTGGCCAACGCGCCGACCAGGCAGCAGGAGCAAATCCTGTGGTTCCTGCTGGACAAGCTGCAGCGGTGGACGTTCGCGGGGGACGCCACCGGTCCGGGCCAAACGTTGATGGAGTACACCGGCGACCGCTACGGGCGGGCCGAACTGAATGAGGACACCGGTACCTACTACGGAGGCCCGGTGCATGAAGTGACGCTATCGCGCGCCTGGTACGGCCAGTGGATGAGCAAGTACATCGGCTTGTTCGAGGACGGCTTCATCGGCCTGCCGCGCGACGCATCGCTGGAAGACGATCACCGCGCCGTCGAATACATCGACGGCATCCCGATGGTGCCCAAGATCGAGCGCAAGGATCTGAAGGATGCCGACCTGGTGCGCCACGGCGACGGGGCCATCGCGGGCGCGCTGATGAACTTCGCCGCCACCAATCCCGCCGACCGGGAAATCGACTTTATGAGCACTGGCGTCAAGCGCAACAGCTATGCCGTGGAGGCCGACGAGGGGCGCGTCACGGATACCGGCTGGGGCACCGTCAGCGGCTCGCTGGACATGGGAGGGTTCTAGATGGCGACCAAGAACGAGAAGCCGGACAACGGCAAACCGATCATGCAGGAAGTGGCCACCACGATGGACGGCCGCGACATCACGCGCGGATTTGTCTCACCTCTGCAGCTGCTGCAGCCGGCCGACACCGTGCTGCGCAGCCGGGGAAATGGCGACCTGCGCCTGTACGAGGAGCTGCTGCGCGATGACCAGGTCAAGGCGACTTGGCAGCAGCGCCAGCTGGCGGTCATATCGGCCGATTGGGACGTGCAGCCGGGCGGCACCAGCGCGCAGGACCAGGCTGCCGCCGACTTCCTGCGCGAACAGCTGAACAACATCAAGTTCGACCAGACCACGATGGGCATGCATTACGGCGTGTTCTATGGCTACGCCGTGGGCGAGTGCATGTACGGCCGCGACGGCCGGCATGTGACGCTGGAGGCCATCAAGGTGCGCAACCGCCGGCGCTTTCGCTTCGATGGGGCTGGCCGGCTGCGCATGCTAACGGCCAGCAAGCCCGATGGTGAGCTGTTGCCGGGGCGCAAGTTCTGGACCTTTGCCACCGGGGCCGACCACGACGACGAACCCTATGGCCAGGGCCTGGGCCACTGGCTGTACTGGCCGGTGTTTTTCAAGCGCAACGGGCTGCGGTTGTGGCTGGTGTTCCTGGACAAGTTCGGCCAGCCCACCGCCAAGGGGCACTATCCCGGCTCGGCCACCCAGCAGCAAAAGGACCGGCTGCTGCAGGCCCTGCAGGCGGTCCATAGCGACTCGGGCGTGGCGCTGCCCGACGGCATGGACATCGAACTGATCGAGGCGGCCAGGTCGGGCACGGCGGATTACACCGAGCTGTACGACCGCATGGACCGCGCCATCGCCAAGGTGACCCTGGGCCATACCGGCTCCAGCGAGAGCGCGCCGGGCCGGCTGGGCGGCGAGGATATGGCCGGCGACGTGCGCGACGACATCACCAAGGCCGACGCCGACGTGCTGTGCGAATCGTTCAACGCGGGCGTCGCGCGCTGGCTGACCGAGTGGAACTACCCCGGCGCGGCCGCGCCGCACGTGTGGCGCAAGATGGAACAGCCCGAGGATCTGAACCGCCTGTCCGAGCGCGACGAGCGCGTATTCCGCCTGGGCTACCGCCCGACCCTGCGCTACATCCAGGACCACTACGGCGAGGACTGGGAGGTGGACAATCGCCCGGCGCCGGCGCCGGGCGCACCGTTCGGGTTCGCTGAACGCGACGACGGCAGCGTGCGGCTGCGCGCCGACACCATGGCCGACCGCCTGGACCGCGAGGCCGAGCCGGCCATGGCCGCGTTGATGGAGCCGGTGCGCCGCCTGGTGGCCAATGCTGGCAGCCTGCAGGAGATCCGCGACGGCCTGTTTAGCCTGTACGAGGGCATGCCCAGCGAGCAGCTGGCCGTCGTCATGCGTCGCGCCATGGCGGCGGCCGCGCTGGCCGGGCGCGCCGACGTGGTCGAGGGGGAATAGATGGCCGCCCAGTACCGCGACCTGCCGTTTCAGGAGGCCATCGCCTTCTTCCGCAAGAAGATCAACCTGCCCAGCAGTCGCTGGACGGACGTGTGGAAGGACGCCCACGACACCGCGTTCATGGTGGCGGGCGCGGCCAAGGCGGACCTACTCAAGGATCTGCGCGCAGCCGTGGACGAGGCGATCAGCCAGGGCACGACGCTGGCCAGGTTCCGGGAACGGTTCGACGAAACGGTGGCCAAGACCGGCTGGGACTATCGCGGCGGGCGTGGCTGGCGCACGCGCGTCATCTACGAGACCAACCTGCGCAGCGCCTACGCGGCCGGGCGCCACGCCCAGCTGACCGACCCGGACCTGCTGCGGGTGCGGCCGTACTGGCGCTACCTGCACGGCGGCAGTAAAGATCCCCGGCCCGAGCATCTGGCCTGGGACGGCATGGTGCTGCGCGCCGATGATCCCTGGTGGAACGAGCACTATCCGCCCAACGGCTGGGGCTGCAGCTGCAAGGTGGTAGCAGTGGGCGATGCGGATCTGCGCCGACTGGGCAAGGCCGGGCCGGACACCGCCCCGCCGGTGCGTCGCACGCCCTGGCAAGATCCGACCGGGGCGCGCCAGGAACAGGTGCCCGAGGGCGTGGACCCAGGGTGGAACTATGCACCCGGGCGTACCGTGGCGCAGCGCACCAGAGAAACGGTCGAGCGCAAGCGCGCTGGCCTGCCCGAGATCCTCGCCGACGCCATGATGACCGAGATCCTGGCTGCCCTGCGCCGGCGCCCGGACGACCTAGAGGACTAGACCCATGGCGGGCATCCAGCTGGAGGTAGACATCCGCGACCAGGTGGTCGGCGACGTGCTGGAGCGCATCGTGCGCAACATGGGCAGCACGCGTCCGGCTCTGTTTGAGATCGGCGAACACCTGCAGGGATCGGTCGAGGAGCGTTTCCGGTCGGAGTCCGACCCCGACGGGAATCCCTGGGCACCGCTGGCCCCGCTGACCCTGGCCAACAAACGCAACACCCAGATCCTGACCGAGTCGGGCGGCGCCGGCCTGCGCGGCTCCATCCACTACCAGGTCGGCGACAATGTCCTGGAGCAAGGCACCAACAAGATATACGGCGCCATCCACCAGCTGGGGGGGACCATCCGGGCCAAGGCCGGTGGGCGCCTGGCCATCGGCAATCCCAAAAAGGCGTTCGCCCTGGTCGAACAGGTGGAGATTCCCGCTCGCCGGTACCTGGGCCTGTCCAAGGATGATCGCCAGGTCATCGACGAGATCCTGGTGCGCCACGCCTTGCCGCCGGAGGCACGATAGCCGGCGTCGAATCACCGGCCCCACAAGGCTCCAGGAGGCCGGATACGCCCCGTTGCACCACCAGGAGGGCATTAAACGCGCCTGCGGCCCGTTAAACGGGTTTTAAACAGCTTGCCTGCCGACCAATCCGGTGGTTAGATATTCGGGTGGCCGGCAACCGCCCGCGCCATTCCCCATTCCGCCCCGCCTAGAGGTGAAGTGCTTCACCTGATGCGCCGGCGCGTGTCCCTAGATACTGGCCTCCACGAATACGGAGGCCGACATGCAGCGAATCGAGATTTTCCGGCCCGGCACGCATACCGCGATGTCGGGCGAAACCATCGGGTTCACCGAGGCCCAGCTGCGCGCCAGCGCCGCCGCCTATGACCCCACCCTCCACGAAGCGCCCATTGTGATCGGGCACCCCCGGGCCGATGGGCCGGCCTATGGCTGGGTCAAGGGCTTGCGCTACGCCGAATCCCTGGAGGCCGAGCCCGACCAGGTCGAGCCGCAATTCGCCGAGCTGGTCGAGGCCGGACGCTTCAAAAAGGTGTCCGCCTCTTTTTATCGCCCTGACTCCCCGAGCAACCCCGTGCCGGGCGTGTTCTATCTGCGCCACGTCGGTTTCCTGGGTGCCCAGCCCCCGGCCATCAAGGGCCTGCGCCAGGTCGAATTTGCCGATGGCGCTGGCGGCGACGTGGTCGAGCTGGAGTTCAGCGAGGCCATGGAGTTCGGCGAGGTCAATGTGGGCGTCCTGCAGCGCCTGTTCCGTGGAATGCGTGATTTCCTGATCGGCAAAGAAGGGATCGAAACCGCCGACCGGGTGCTGCCGGATTGGGCCGTCAGCGACATCGAGGACCGGTCCCGTGGTCCTGCCTTCCATGAATCCCCCAAAACCACTACCCAGGAGGTATCCGACGTGGACAAGCAAGAACTGCAGCGCAAGGAGCGGGAGATCGCCGACCGCGAGGCCGAGATCGCCCGCAAAGAAGCGTCTTTCGCCGAGCGCGAACGCCAGGATCGCGCTGCGGCCAGCGTGCAACTGATCGAAAAGCTGGTGACCGAGGGTCGCGTACTGCCCCGGCACCGCGACGGCCTGGTCGCCTTCATGGCCAGTCCCGAGTCCGAGCAGCCGCTGGAATTCGGCGAGGGCGCCGCCCGCACCAAGACCAGCGCCCGGGCGTTCCTGGAAGACTTCCTGAAGGAACTGCCGCAATCGGTGGACTACGCCGAACGCGGCCGCGCCGAAGAAGAGCCGGCCGTGGGCGCCTTCCAGGCGCCCCAGGGCTACGAAGTGGACCCCGACAAGGCCCGTCTGCACCAGCAGGCCCTGGCCTATCAGGAATCCCACAGCTGCGACTACATGACGGCCGTGCGCGCCGTCCAGCGTAAAGGAGCGTAACGCCATGAGCCAAAAAATCTCCCTGTTGACCCTGACGGTCACCGCTGCCGGTGCCGTCGCCGCCTGCCGGTTCATCGGATTCGGCGGCGCCCAGGTGGCAGCCGACGGCGCCAAGGCGCTCGGCGTGTCCAACACGTCCGCCCTGGATGGCGATGACCTGGCCGTCGATGTGATCGGCACCACGGTGATCGAGTCCGGCGGCGCCATCGCCGTGGGCGACGACATCGTGGCCGACAGCCAAGGCCGCGCCATCGTGAACCCGGCCGTGGGTGGCGAGATCGTGCTGGCTCAGGCGCTGGATGTGGCCAGCGGCGCCGGTGAATTCATCGAAGTGCTGCTGGCCCGCTAAGCCAAGTTCAAGGAGCTATCAAACATGAGCATGAATACCCGCCAGGCCCGCGTGATCGACCCGATTCTGTCGAACGTGGCCCAGGGCTACACCCATCCCGAGCGCGTGGGCTTCGCGCTGTTTCCCCGCGTGCCGGTGCAGCAGCGCGGTGGCCAGATCATCGAATTCGGTCGCGACAGCTTCAAGCGCTACAAGACTCGCCGCGCCCCCGGCGGCGCCACCAAGCGCGTGCAGTTCGGCTACGAGGGCAAGCCGTTCGCCCTGGTCCAAGACGCCCTGGAGGGCAAGGTGCCCGTGGAACACATGCAGGACGCCGCCCAGGTGCCCGGCATCGACCTGGGCACCGAGGCCACCAACGAGGTCATGGAGATCCTTTCGCTGGGCCTGGAGATCGAACAGGCCGAGATCGCCCTGAAGGCCGCCAACTACGTTGCGGGCAACAAGGACACGCTGTCGGGCACCGACGTGTGGAACGACCCCAATTCCGACCCGGCCAAGCAGATCCGCGAGTACCGCGAGGCCGTTCGCTCGAAGGTGGGCCTGCGGCCGAACACCATGGTGTTGTCGGCGTTGGGCTTCAATGCGCTGGCCGAGCACCCGAAGATCCTGGAGCGCTTCAAGTACACGTCCAGCGACTCCATCACCAAGGAAATGCTGGCCAAGCTGTTCAACCTGCGCCGCTTGGAGGTGGGCGAGGCCGTCTACATGAACGAGGGCAGCGACGAGATGGTGGACGTGTGGGGCAACGCGGCCGTGCTCGCTTACGTGCCGGAGCAAGTCAGTTCGGCCCGCACGCCGTCCTATGGCTACACCTACACGCTGCAAGGGAATCCGCTGGTACTGGAGCCGTACGCCGAGCGCAACGCCGATAGCTGGATCTATCCGGTCAAGTACGACCGTGCCCCCGTGCTCTCCGGCATCGACTCCGGCTTCCTGATCCAGGGCGTCACCAGCGCGTAACCGGCCGCCCTGGCCACACGGCCCGCCTGCGGGCGGGCCGCACTACTAGGAGGATGTGATCCCATGAAGTTTCCACTACTGGAGCCGCTGCGTCGCAATGGCAAGCGCCTGAAGGTCGGCGGCGCGGTCGAGCTGGACGAGGAGACCGACCAGGCCGAGATCATGCGCCTGGCCGTGCTTGGCGTGATCCGCGACGTGCGCCGGACCGTTTCGGCCGAACCGGCCAAGACCCTGGAAGGCGGCGGCGATGCCGGTGGCCAGGCTGGTGGCCAGACGGACAACCAGAGCAGCCAGGCCGATGGCCAAGGGGCTAACACTCCGGAAGGCGGCGATGCCGGTGGTCAGTCTGCTGACCAAACCGGCAACCAGGACGGCCAGGCCGGTAGCCAAGGTGCCAAGACCCCGGAAGGCGGCGGCGATGCCGATAGCCAGCCTGGTGGCCAGACGGGCAACCAGGGCGGCCAGGACGATGGCCAAGGTGCTGGCCAGGCCGGCGGCCGGGGCAAGCCCGCCGCCAAGACGGGCAAGGCCGGCGGCCGGCGATGAGCATGTACGCGAACGTGGCCGACCTGGTCGAACAGTTCGGCGAGACCGAGATTGTCGAACTGACCGACCGGGAGCGAACCGGCGAGATCGACACGGCCGTGGCCGAGCGTGCGCTGGAAGACGCCAGCGCCGAGATCGACGGCTACCTGGCGGCGCGCTACCGCCTGCCGATCAGCGAGCCGCTGCGCCTGCTGACTCTGCTGTGCACCGACATCGCGCGCTACCGCCTGCAGCGTGGCGTGGCCACCGATCAAGCACGCCAGCGGTACGAGGACGCTGTGGCCATGCTCAAGCGCATCCAGTCCGGCCAGATGAACATGCCGCTGGCCACCCGGCCGCCGGCGGTGGCCGAGCCGATGGTGATGCCGTCGGCCGGCCGCACGTTCGATGACGACGCGCTCCAGGGGTGGTGATGCTGGCCGAAGCTGAAGATTCCATCGTGGCGTCCGTACTCGCAGCAGTGGGCCAGGCCGTGGAAACGGTCGAGACGCTGCCGGGGCCCTGGGACCAGGACGCCCTGGTGCTGGCATTTCGCAAAATGCCTGGCGTGTGGGTGTACTTCGATGGCGGTACGGCCGGCCGGGGGCGCGGGCGCATCGTCGGGCGCTACCTGGTCTACGCGGTCACCAGCCACGCCAGCGGCGGGCGCGAACGCCAGCGCGGCAACAGCCGCCAGATTGGAGCCTACGAGATCGTCGAGCGCGTCGTGCCCACGCTGGACGGGCACAAGGCGGCGGATCTGGGCACGCTGCATTTCGCTGGGCTGCGGGTGCTGTCGCCCGCCTCGGCCCAGCGCAAGGGCGTCGCGGTTTACGAGATGGCGTTCTCGCTGGAAATGGGTTTTCCGGCTCCCCGCGACGTGGACGGTGTGGGCGGTGTGGGCGGCCTGGCCGACTTCGCCATCTACAGCGGCACGCATCATGTGGGCGACGGCCCCGACACCGAAAGTCATTTGCAACTGCCGACGGGCAGCGAGGAGGTATCCCCGTGACCAAGAAGTACGTCAAGCCGGCCCAGGATGGGCTGGTCGTGCGCCGGCCGCTCGATGGCCAGCCGTTGCCCCCCGAGGGCGCCTGGGTGGACTGGAGCGGTCACTGGGCGCGCCGCAAAGCCGAGGGGTCGATCACCGAAGCCGAGCCGCCCAAGAAAACCAAGGCCAGGCCTGCTCAGGCCGGCGCCGCAATGAAGGAGGTTGACTGATGGCTATCAGTTCCACCGTGTTCAACGAGATCCCGGCCGCCCTTCGCATCCCGGGTTGGTTCATCGAGTTCGACAATCGCCTGGCCGGCAATGCCGTGTTCCAGGGCAAGCTGCTGGTTATCGGGCAGAAGCTGCCGACCGGCAGCCAAGCCCCGGGGACTCTGGCACGCGTCACCAACGAGCAGCAAGGCGACGAATGGTTCGGGCGCGGTTCGATGCTGGCCGAGATGTTCCGTGCCATCAAGAAAATCGACCTCTACACCGAAACCTGGGCCATCGCGCTGGAAGACGCCGAGGTTGCGGTGGCGGCCGCTGGCTCCATCGAGGTCACCGACGGCCCGACCGAAACCCGGCCGCTGGCGCTGTACATCGCGGGATACCGGGTGTGGGTCTCGATGACGGGCGGCGACACGCCGTCGGACGTGGCCCAAGCCATCGTCACGGCGATCAGCGCGGATACGCGCGTGCCCGTAACGGCGGTGATCGATGCCGAAGCCCCCAGCAAGGTAGTGCTGACGTGCCGCTGGAAGGGCGAGACCGGCAACGACATCGATCTGCGCGACAGCGTCAAGGGCGAATCCAAGCCATCCGGGCTGGAGTTGACCTATACGGCGTTCTCGGGCGGGGCCGTGAACCCGGACCTGGACAGCGTGATCGCGGCCATGGGCGCGCAGTGGTGGAACTGGCTGTGCCTGCCGTACACCGACCAGGTCAGCCTGGAGATGATCGAGGCCGAACTGTCCGACCGCTACGGCCCGATGCGCCAGATCGGCGGGCGCGCGTTCGCCGCCTTCCGAGGCAACCATTCGGCCACGGCGACCAAGGGCAACAGCCGAAACAGCCCGCACGTCACGATCATGGGCACCAACCTGGCCGTGTCGCCGACCTGGCTGTGGGCTGCCACGGACGCCATCGTGGCAGCCGGTTCGCTGGCCATCGACCCGGCGCGGCCGCTGCAGCGCCTAGCGCTGCCCGGCCTGATCGGCCCAGCCGAGGATGTGCGCTGGATCGACGCCGAACGCAACCTGCTGCTGTACGACGGCATCGCCACCTACACGGTGGCCACCGACGGCACGGTGCAAATCGAGCGCCAAATCACGACCTACCAGGAGAACAGCGCCGGCATTGCCGACGACAGTTACCTGGACATCAACACGCCGGAAACCCTGGAGCGCATCCGCTTCGAGCAGATCAGTCTGTTCGCGCAGAAGTATCCGCGTCACAAGCTGGCCGCCGACGAGGACCGCGAGTTCTACGACCCGAGCCAGCCGATCATGACGCCGAAGGTGGCACTCAGCGAGTTGTTGAGCCTGTACCGCCTGACCTTCATGGGCGAGCGGGGCTGGGTGCGTGATTACGCGGGCTATGCGAAAAGCGCGCGGGCCAACATCGATCCCGACGACCCGAACAGGCTGAACGTCATCGACTCGCCGATGCTGATCGGCCAGTACCGCGTACACGCCCAGCAGACGCAGTTCCGTCGCTAAACGGCAGATAACCCAAGGATAAAGACATGAGCGGAAAAATCACCGGGGTGGCCACCATTCGCGTCGATGGCCAGGAATTCCCCACCGAGCGCGGCGCGACGCTCAACCCGGGCGGCGTCAACCGTGCCACCAAGATGGCCGGGCGCCGCGTCTTCTTCAACGAGGAGCCGGTCGCTCCCACGCTGCAGGCCACGGTGCTGCACACCGAAGATCTCGACATCATCGAGTTGGGCAAGATCAGCAATGCCACGGTCCTGTTCGAGTGCGATAACGGCCAGGACTACATGCTGACTGGGGCTTTCGTTACCGAAACGGCCGAACTGAACAGCGGCGAGGGCCAGATCCGCTTCAACATGGCCGCCCGCACCTGCGAGAGGATTTAAAGCATGGAAAACACGACCAACCAAGCCGACGATGCCGCCGGCCTGACCGAAGAAGAAGCCGCACGCGTCGAGTACACCGACGATGCCGTCGCCGTGACGCTGCTGGAGCCGCTGACTTTCAAGGCCAGCAAGCTGGATGACGAGCGCACCATCGAGCGCCTGGTCCTGCCCAAGAAGATCAAGGGCAAGCACCTGCAGGCGATGGACAAGGCCGCAGGCGAAATGGGCAAAACGCTGGCCTTGCTGGCGACCCTGGCCCGCATCCCGGTGGCCGCAGCTGGCGAACTGGATGCGCGCGATATCGACGTGGCTATGAAGGCGGTGACGCCTTTTTTGCCCAAACTCCCAGCGACTGGCCGGTACTGATTCGGGCGGTTGCGGTGGCATTCGGCGGATTCAACCCCGCCGATTTGCTGGAGATGGATCTTGAAGACTTGATCTGGTGGTATCGCCAGGCCGAGGTCATTGCAGAGGAGTTGAAAGCCCGTGGCTAACATGGTGACCAGCATTGTCATGCGCCTTGTGGACCAGGTGACCCGCCCCGTGCGTGGCATCCAGCGCAGCCTGGCTGGTCTGAGCCAGCGCGCTGGGCTGGACCGGCTTGCCCGGGCCGCGCGCGGCGTGTCGCAGTCCATGGGCGTGGCGGTCCAGCGCGCCATGGCGCTGGGCAAGCGCATGCTGGTCATGGGCGGGGTGGCGGCCGGTGCCGTGTGGGGAGTCAACCGCCTGGTCGCCGGCGTGGCCGAGATGGGCAACGAGATCCAGACGGCGTCCGAGCGCCTGGGCGTGGGCACCGACTGGCTGCAGCAATGGATGTACGTCGGGCGCCAGTTCGGCGTGCAGAACGATGCGATGGTCGATGGCCTGAAGGAATTGAGTCTGCGTGCCGACGAGTTCGTGCTGACTGCCGGCGGCCCAGCTGCCGAGGCGTTTGGCCGCCTGGGCATCACCACGGCCCAGCTCAAGAAGACGAAGGGCAACACCGATGCGTTGTTCAACCTGGTCTTGGGACGGCTGCGCGAGGTGGATAACTTCGCGGCGCGTCAACGCCTGGTCGACGAAATCTTCGGCGGTACCGGCGGCGAGCAGATGGCTCAGATGGTCAGTGCCACGCGCGAGGAAATCGAGGCCATGATGCGCGCTGCCCACCAGGTCGGCGCCATCATCCCGCCCGAACAAGTGGCGGCCGCACGAGAGTACACCCGCCAGATGGGTGACCTGCAGCAGATGCTGACCGGTATCCGCACGTCGGTGGTGGGTGCGCTGCTGCCGGCTGTCAACGAATGGACCAAGCGCATGGCCGCCCTGGGCCGCGCTAACCGCGAGGCGGTAGCGCAGCGGATTCTAAGCGGCATGCGCGAGTTCTGGTCCGTGCTGCGTCCTATCGGGGCCGCAGTGTCCTGGGTCGCTGACCAGGTCGGCGGGTTCGGCAACCTGCTGGGAGGATTGGCCACGATCATGGCAACCCGCCTGATCGTATCGGTCTTTGCCACAGGGGTGGCCCTGGTGAGATTAGGGTTCACCGCCGTTACCGTTGGTGCGCGCCTCACGGTTGCGCTTCTCGGCGGCCTTGTGTCCGTGTCGCGCGGACTCATCGGCTTGGCCGCGCGTGCGATTCCGGCCGCAATTATGGGTATCCGTGCGCTGTCGTTGGCCTTTCTCACCACGCCGGTGGGCTGGATCGTAACTGGCATTGCTGCCGTCGCTGGAGCCGCGTTCCTGATCTACCGCAATTGGGGCAGCATTGCCGACTGGTTCGGCAATCTGTGGCAAGGCGTCAAGGCATTTTTTAGCCGCGGCATCGGCGATATCGCCAAAGATCTGCTGGCGTTCTCGCCTGCGGCGCTGTTGCTGCACGGTATCGATGCGGTCTTTGAGATGTTCGGCGCCCGGCCCTTGACCGAGATCGGTGGGCAGTGGATCTCCGGCCTATGGGATGGAATCAGCGCGCGGTGGGATCAGCTGACCGGTTGGATGCGAGGCAAGGTGGCAGAGCTGACCAGCTGGATGCCGGACTGGGCTCGCGATGGATTGGGAATCGGCGGCGGCACCCCAGGCGGCTCCAGTTCACCAGTGGCGGCACTTGGTGCGCCCGTGGCCCGAGGTGCAGCCCTGCTGACTGCGCCTATGGCCCGGGCCGACGTGGGCGGCGAGTTGCGCATCGTGATCGACAGCCAGGGCCGGCCGCGCGTAACGGAAGCCCGCCGGAATGGCGGGCTGGACTTCGAGGTGGATTCCGGTGTGCTGGGGATGGCGCCGTGATGCGTTCAATTATCGACCGCTTTGTCCAACGTGACCTGTTGCTTTATCCCCTGATCGAGGCCGACAGCCACGACCACGCCGACGACTACGTGAGCAATCCAGCTGGCGCTTTCCCAAAAGTAGGCGCTCGCCAGACCGGACACCACGCCGCCAATGCCGGCAATGAGAGCGATCTTGTCGGATTTCTTCATGCTGGTACCCCTTTGGTTACTGATCGTGACAGGAGTGTAGTACATGACCTGGCGTGAACGCATTGATCCCGAGTTGCAGGGCTCTTACCGGGGCGTGCCATTCTACGTCGAACGCGCCGATACCAAGGGCGGGCGGCGCTGGCTGATACACGAATACCCGCGCCGGGACAAACCCTACTCCGAAGACATGGGCCGCCGCGCCAAGGAATGGCGGCTGCAGCTGTTCGTCGCAGGCGACAACTACGACCGCGAACGCGACGCCCTGATTGAGGCGTTCGACGCGCCTGGCGCGGCCACGCTGGAGCACCCGTATCTGGGCAGTGTCATGGCAGTGGCCAGCGATGTCGGCTGGAGCGAATCGACGGCCGAGGGCGGCTCTTGCACGTTCCAGGTCACGTTCAATGAGGCCGGCGAGGAGTCGTACCCCGCCACCACGATGGACACTCAGCGCGAAGTCGGCCAGGCCGCCAACGCGTGCGAAACATCGATCCTGGATGACTTCGCAGCCAAATGGAACGTGGATGGGCTATTGGGCTGGTCCCTGGAGGCCGTCGAGCGGGATCTGACTGCAGTGGTGCGCGGCATCGACGACGTGGTGGGGGGTATTGCGGATCAGGTCGCTGGCGCCATTCGTTTCCCCGTGAACGTGGCAGGCATCGTCATTGGTGGCTACAACCGGCTTAAGAATGCCGTCATGCGCCCCGTCAACGCGCTGGACCTGTACAGCGGCCTGAATCTGCTGAGCGGATCGGACGACGATGGCGGGAGCAATCGTGTGCTGCTGTCGCCCGGCACGCCCGTGCGCGCTGTGCGCCTGCTGCGCGACACCGGTGAGAGCGCCGCAGCGGTACCGCCGCCAGTGGCCGATACGCCCGAGCGGCGCCAACGCGCACAGAACGCCGTTGCTGCCCGGCAGTTGAACGGCCGTGCGGCCGCGCTTACAGCGGCGCGTCTGGTTGCCGAAACCGATTGGCCGAGCCGGCAGGAAGCGCAGGCCGCTGGCCAGGACACGCTGGCCCTGATCGACGCACAGATGGCCACGGAAGAGCCGATCAGCGATGCGGTCTATGGCGCCCTGGTGGCGCTGCGTTCGGCCGTCACGGCCGACCTGCGCGCCCGCGCCGTGGCGCTTCCCGGCTTGGCGACCTATACGCCCCAGGTGACGCAGCCCGCCCTGGTGGTGGCCCACCGTCTGTATGGTGACGCGCGCCGTGCCGACGAAATCGTCATCCGCAACGGCGTGCCGCATCCGGGCGCCCTGCGCGGCGGCATCGAACTGGAGGTGTTGAGTGAGTAGCCGTGAGCCTGTGATCCTGCAACTGGGCAGTGAGCGGCATCAAGGTTGGCAGGAGGTCCGTATCCGCATGAGCCTGGACCAGATCGCCGACTCGTTCGAGCTGACGCTGACCGAGCGCTGGTCCGAATCTGGCCTGGTGCGCCCGGTGACGCCCGGCCTGGCCTGCACGGTGCACGTGGGCGACGAACTGGTGGTGACCGGCTACCTGGACGAAGTGCTGCCCGACTACGACGCCGAAAGCCATACCATCGCGGCCAGCGGCCGCAGCAAACCGGCCGACCTGATCGACTGCAGCGGCGAGGACATGCGCCTGGATGGCCTAACGCTGCTGCAGATCGCCGAGAAGCTGGCCAAGCCCTACGGCATCGATGTGATCGACACCGTCAAGGCCACCAAGCCGTTCGCCGACTTCGCGCTGGAGGATGGCCAGCCCATCGCCGAGGCGCTGGAGCGGGCCGCGCAGATCCGTGGCGCGCGCATCGTCAGCGACGCCCAGGGCCGCCTGGTGATCGTTCACGCCGTGCAGCGCGAGATCGCCACGCCCCTGGTGCTGGGCGGGAACATTCGCAAGGGCAGCGGCGTGTTCAGCGAGCGCGACCGCTTCAACGAGTACATCGTGGTCGGGCAGACGCCCGGCAGCGACACCTGGAGCGGCAGCCAGGCCGCCGGCCCTAAGAGCAAGGCATCCGACCCGCGTGTGCGCGCGCCGCGCAAAACGCTGATCGTGTGCGACACGCCAGCCGATGCGGCCGACTGCAAGGCCCGCGCCGAGCTGGAGGCGCGTATGCGCTGGGCCAAGAGCCGGGGCGTCACCTACACGGTGCCCGGCTGGCGCCACGAGCAAGGCGTATGGCGTCCCGGCGACCTGGTGCCGGTGCAGGACGCCTACCTGGGCCTGGACGAGCGCCTGCTGGTGTCCGACGTGCAGCTGGTCGAGGGCGAAGGTGGCCGCACGGCCGAGTTGCGCGTGGCGCCGCCGGCGGCGTTCGAGCCGGTGCCGGTGGCCGAGTCCGAGAAGAAGGCCAGCGGCAAGACCGCCACGAAACCGTCGCCGAGCTGGGGGTGGGAATGACGGATCAACGCCGCGTATTGCAGCGCGTGATCGGCCCGGTGTGGCGCCGGCTGCGCCTGCTGTTGAGCCGGGGCGTGCTTGTTCTGGTCGATGATGCCCTGAAGCTGCAGCGCGTGCAGGTGACGCTGCTAGGCGATGCGCCGGCCTGGGCCGAGCGGTTCCAGCAGTACGGCTACACCAGCCACCCGCTGCCTGGCGCCGAGGCCATCGTGGCGTCGATCAGCGGCGCGCGCGCGCACCTGGTGGCCCTGTCGGTCGATGATCGGCGCTATCGCCTGGTCGGCCTGGCCGAGGGCGAAGTGGCGCTGTACGACGACCAGGGGCAAAGCGTGCATTTGACGCGCGCCGGCATCGTGATCGATGGCGCCGGCAAGCCGGTGACCATCACGAACGCGCCGAAAGTGCGCGCCGAGACGGAACTGCTGGAATGCACCGGCGAGATCCGGGATCTGTGCGACTCGGGTGGGCTCGCAATGTCCGAGATGCGGGAGACCCACAACAACCACGATCACCCCGGCGACTCCGGCGGCACGACCGGCAAACCGAATCAGGGGATGGGCTGATGGATCTAGCGCTGCGTTACGACTCCGGGGCCAAGGTGTTCGACCTGCTGCTGGACGGTGGCGACCTGGCCACGGACGAAGGGCTGACGACCGCCGTGGTGCTGTCGCTGTTCACGGACCGCCGGGCGCTGCCGGAAGACCGACTGCCTGACGGCGCTACCGACCGGCGCGGCTGGTGGGCGGATGCCTACAACTCACGCCCGCACGGTTCGCGCCTGTGGTTGCTGTGCCGCGAAAAGGAGCTGGACTCGGTGCTGCGCCGTGCGCAGCAGTACGCCGAGGAGGCGCTGGCCTGGCTGGTCGAAGATCAGATCGCGCGCGCCGTCGAGGTCGAGGCGGTACACCTGCGGCGCGGCGTGCTGCAGCTGCTCATCGGGATCGTGCGCAGCGATGGCACCGTCCTGCAGCGGCAATACGAGTACGTATGGCAAAACGCTGCATAAAGGAGGATTAGATGGCGTTTAAGCGACCCACATTGCCGGAACTGTTGACGCGGATCGACCAAGACCTGCTGTCACGCCTGCCTGGTGCCCAGGCCGAACTGGCGGTGCGTACGACGAAGGCCCTGGCCGCCGCCGACGCTGGCGCGGTGCATGGCCTGTATGGCTATCTGCAGTGGTTGGAACGGCAGTTGTTCCCGGAAAGTTGCGATGATGAGAATCTGTCGTTGCATAGCGCCGGGGTGCCCCGTCGGCAACCCGCGTTTTCTGTCGGGCGCGTGGTGTTTGAGGGAACCGACACCATCGTGATTCAAGAGGGCACGCTGGTGCAGCGCGGCGGCCACGAGTACACGGTCACAGAAGAAGCGACGATCTCGGGTGGCCAGGCTACCGCGCCCGTGCGCGCAGTCGAAACGGGGGCCGCTGGCGACCAGCCTGCTGGCGCACAGCTGAGCCTGGTATCCCCGTTGCACGGGGTGGCCAGCCAGGCCACGGTAGATTCCGAGGGCATCCGAGGTGGTGCGGACCTGGAAACTTACGGAAGCTGGCGCGATCGCATTATGCGGCGCCGTGCGCGAGTGCCGCGTGGCGGCGCACAGGGAGATTGGGAGGGATGGGCGCTCGATGTTCCGGGCGTCACCCGCGCATGGGAAGACCCGCTTGGCATGGGCCCAGGCTCGGTCGTGGTACGGATCATGGCCGACGACGCCAGCGATGGTCCGCTGCCGTCCGCTCAGCTGCTGCAAGCAGTATGGGACTACATCGAGAGCCAGAAGAACGTCCAAGCACACGTCTATGTAGTAGCGCCCATTGCGGTGCCTTTCATTCCACAACTGAGCGTGACGCCAAACACGGAGCAAGTGCGGGGAGCGGCTTCCCAAGCACTTCAAGACCTGGTCGAACGAGAGGGTGAGCCTGGCGGAACGTTATTGATTAGCAGGATTCGCAGCGCGATCAGCCTGGCTGCCGGTGTCGAGGATTATGACCTTCCGTGGCCGACCGGCAACGTCCCGCACGACACGGGCGAGTTGCCAACCTGGGGAGGCGTGCAGTGGATCGAGGGCTGACAGCGGACGATTATCGGGCGCTGCTGTTTGCGATGCTGCCCCCGGGGGTGGTCTGGCCGACGGACTCGGAAAGCCGGCTGCAGCAGCTGCTGCTGGGTATGGCGCAAGAGTTCGTGCGGGTGGACATCCGCGCCCGCGAACTGATGGCCGAAGCCGACCCGCGCCAGGCGCTCGAACTGTTCCCGGAATGGGAAAGCAGCTACAGCCTGCCCGGCAATTGCGCGCCAGCTGAGCAAAGCCTGGTCGAGCGCCGATTGGCGTTGATCGGGCGCATCGTCGGGCGCGGTGGCATGCGTGCGGTCGACTACACGGACATGGCCGACGGACTAGGGTATCCGGGCACGCAGATTATCGAGCACCACGAAGCGACGGTCGAGGTGGTCAATGGGGTCGGGCCGAGGGGCGCAGAGATCGGCGACCTGATGAATGGCGAGGACTGGTTATGGGCCTGGGATGTGTTGGTTCCGTCTGGCGTTATCAGGGAAGCGATAGTCGGCGGGTCCGAATGCGGCGACCCCTTGCGCAGCTGGGGCGATGAGTTGATCGAGTGTGCGCTGCATGAAGCGGCGCCGTCGTGGTTAGTTTTGAACGTGGGATACAGGGAGGTTTAACCATGGAAAAGATTGGCGCCTTTACCGACCGGGTAACGTCTGCCGGCGAATGGCGAAATGGAGATCCTGCCAGCAACGTGCGGGCAACTCCCATGCTGGCGGCCTACTTCAACATGCTGCAGCGTGAGTTGGTCGCAGTGATTGAGGGCGCGGGGCTGGAACTGGACATCGGGAACGATGGCCAACTGTTCCAAGCAATCGCGTCTCTGGCCTCCGGAAACTATTTGCCCAGGCTGGCGACTATCCCGGCTCAGCGGCTTGCCGGGGCCGATGAAATCTACGTGGCCGGCTGGGGCGAGATGGTTTGGACCGAAACGGAGTTTTTCATCGGTTATCGGTCGCCGCTTTGTGGCCGCCCTGTTGATGGCCACACCGCCAACCCGCTCGTCAGGGAACTGGATGCAGTGGGCGGACTGGCGAGTAAGGAAGTCTATGCCGGGCTTTGGGGTTATGCCCGCGAGCAAGGCTTGGTCGTCACCCAGGCAGAATGGGAAACGAGTATCGGCGCGCATTTGTTCGTCGATGTCAATGCAACGCAGTTCCGGTTGCCCGACCTGCGCAACATGTTTCGCCGCTACACCGGAACTGACGCTGACACTGCAAATGCAAGAGCACTGGGAAGCCGCCAGTTCCAATCCCTCCAGGCGCACAGCCACGGCCACGGCGGGGGTAGCACTGCATCTGGAACCAGTGGTGGAGCCGTGCGCTCCATTGGGCCGGGAACGTACTCTCCAACCGCCGAGGAGGGTACGGCCGAAACTCGGCCGGAAAACGTTGCCTTTCCGCCCCGTCTGCATGTCTAAGTCAGGCATGAATTCGGGGCGGATAGGCCGCGCTGACCGATCTGGTCTCGGAGCTTGTCCGCACGACCCGGGATGCATCAAAGGACACGATGGTTCTTGTGGCTGTGCTGCCGTCGTAATTGGGCGTGGTGGCGCTGGAGCCAACTGCAGTACCAAATGCTCCACTGACTGCAAGCGAGACAGTGGGGCGAACTTCCAGCGTACCGACGATGTTCTGAATGGCGTCCAGTTGCCGCGAGCCCAACACCCTTGCATTTGCAGTGGGGTGGTCAGGTTAGGCATGCAGGCGGGGCCAGTAGGCCGCATTGGCGGGGCGAGTTTCCGCCCCGCCCTCGGTCGAGGTGTAGGCCCCGGTGGTGGTATTGCTGCCGCTGGAGTCATAGTCGATACGAGCCTGCTCCAGCCCGGAAGCATCGCCGTATCGATTGAGAACGTTGCTGCCAAATCCGCTGATGTGCTTGTGCGCCTTGATGGCGTCCGCTTGGCGCGATCCGGCCTCTCTCGCATTTGCAGTGCAATTCGCATTTTTTTCAAAGGAGAATGATCAGTGAACACGATCACCGTATATCAAACCGACGCGGATGGGCTTTTCGTACACCAGGCTGTCGCCCATGAGTTCTCGCTTCAGCCTGGCACCTATAACGTGCCCTTCGGTGCACTGTTGGCGCCGCCGCCGGCGCTTTCTGAAGGCGAAGCCGCGCTGGCCGTGGGCGAAAGCTGGTTGGTCGTACAGGATCATCGTGCCGAGCGCTTTTATCGCACCGACAGCGGGCAGCCGTACGAATTCGGTGTGACGATGGAAGTGGCCGGTATGGCAGTGCGCTATCCCGGCTGGGGCGAAGTGCCCAACTGGTTGACCAACGAGGCGCCTCCGGCCCCCGGTTCCACCTGGGTCGACGGCGCCTGGGTCGCGCCTGAGCCGGACCCCGAAAGTCCCGCCGGAGCGTAAAAAAAGACGCGGCGACGTGATGGGTGGACAAACACCGATCACGCCCCGCACTAGCAGATGAGGGCTGCCAGATTGGCCGAGGCCGCGCCACCTGTCGACAGGCGAGGCACAGGCTACCAAAACCGTAAAAGGTTTGCAGCCAAATGCAAGACATTCGATGCGGTCATTGCCGCAGAAAGTTAGCCGAGGGAATCTATCTGCGGCTAGCGATTAAGTGCCCGCGCTGCGGGACGATGAATTTCATGAGCGCCGAGGGCGCCTGCCAACCAGAGCGCCATGGAGCGTCCCATCAAAAGGAAACGCTCCGTGAAGCGCAAGCAACATCCGATCTTTAACAACCTGAACCATGTACGCATATCTGGCGCGGATCTGTACCAGGGGGATTGCCTGGCGATCCTGCCAGCGCTGGACGGTCCATTTGACGCCGTCGTGACAGATCCCCCGTACTCCAGTGGCGGACAATCTAAGGGCAACCGCGCAGGAGGCACTGGCAGCAAGTACCTGAACTCGGGCGGTGAATCGCCCTGGCCAGATTTTGCCGGCGACTCCAAGGATCAGCGGGCCTACCTGCACTGGTCCACACTCTGGCTGGCCCTCTGCTACGAGAAGTTGACCGCCGGCGGCCTGGCCATTGTGTTTAGTGATTGGCGGCAACTGCCGGTCACCTCCGATGCTCTGCAGGGGGCCGGGTTTACCTGGCGAGGGGTCGGCGTGTGGGACAAGGCGGCCAGCTCGCGGCCCTACAAGGGTGGCTTCCGTGCTCAGGCCGAGTACTTCGTCTGGGGCAGCAAGGGGCAGCTGGCCGGCGATACGTACTCTGCCGGCGTGTTCCGAGTCCAGCAGCGCCCCGGCGACAAGCTGCACCAGGTCGGCAAGCCGCTGCCCCTGATGGACTCCCTGGTGGCCGCAGTGGGCCCACGGATTCTGGACCCGTTTATGGGGTCGGGGACGACAGGAGTGGCAGCCCTGACGCAGGGAAAATCCTTCACGGGTATCGAACTGGCCGGGCATTACTTCCAGATCGCCGCCGACCGATTGCGGACGGTCTAGCGTCATGCGACGAGCAGTTGCCGCTCCTCGCGCAACTGCTCCAATTGGCGCCGGCCCAACTGGCTGCGTGTGATCTGGTGAACCAAGTAGCGGCCGTCGGGATGGTAGTACCGTAGCAGCATCCGAGTGTCCCGATGGCCGGCCACCTTAGCTAGGTCGTGAATTTGGAAAACAGAGGCCAGCCGCGAGATGGCCTCATGGCGTAGGTCATGCAGCCGCAGATCAGCAAAATAGGCGGTGTTGGGGCGACGGCCATGAAAGCGGCACAGGGCTTCGTAGCGCTTTCTCGCTCGAAGCCTGGCGCGGATAAACGCCCGGGTCACCGAGCCAGCCCGCATGGTGAATATGCGACCTCGCAGGGGTTTGCCGACGACCCAGCGGCGCAGGGTTTCCTTGGCCACGGGCGTAAGGGGAACCGTCCGTGCGTGGCCGTTCTTGGTGTCTGGCAAGTACACAAGGCCATGCTGCAAATCCAGATTTTCCCGGCGGATCTGGATAATCTCGGACCGACGCATGCCGGTTTCCACTGCCATCGTCAAGATCGTTGGCAGTTCGAGCGATTTAGTGGCCTGGATAATCCAGGCCAGTTCGTCCTTCGGGCAGGGCACCCCACGAAGGCGGATCTGGTCGAACAGACGCCGATCCCGTGAGTCATTGACTGAAGGTCGGCGCACGAGTTGAACAGGGTTGGCAAGCGAGCGCCAGCCCCAATCCTTGCGCAGTACCGTGTACACATGGCTCAAGAAGGCCAGCCGCCGCACTACCGTGCCAGACGCCCGGTCCGCCAGCCAGGCATCACGCACTTCTATGATGTCAGTGTTGGTAATGCGGTCTACCGGGCGGTTGGCCAGACGGGTGGCCTGCCACGCCTTCGCAATAGATCGCTCAGAAACCGCCCCTTTCTTTGCCGCAGAGACTTCGACCAGGTACCTTTTCAGAGCGGCGGCGAGGGTGGGGGGTAAACGGCGGCGGCGGAGGGCTGTAGGCATTGTGCAAAAGGCATGATTATTGGCCAGCGGCCTTCATGCAAAAGCACGGATTATTGGCCGTTTACGCCCTCGTCTCAAACCTTGTGGCTAGGCGTCGCATACCATTTGGCGCGCTACAGCCGGCAGCGTGCCAATGGTTGATGACCTTCTGGGCCTGTCGACACGTATCGAGCGCGCACTTCGCCCTGCCGGCGCAGTCCGGCTCGACCCGGCCAGCGCCACGCTGCAGGCCGAGGCCGAAGGGCGGACTTGGGTGTTGATACTGGCCCATACCCGCCATGGCGCCTTCGATGGCGAAGCCAGCCGCGCAATCGCGGCAACGCTGCGCCAGGCAGACACAGATGTCGTCCAGCACGGCGGCCGCCTGCTGGCGGCCGGCGGCGCGCTGTACGCCGCCGCTGGCAGCCAGCAGGCGGCCGACGAAGGCAGCCATATCGGCGCCGTGTCGTTGATAGGCACCGTGTTCTTGTTGCTGGCAACCCTGGGCCGCTTCAGCGTGCTGCTGGCCATGTTGCCAGTAGCAGTTGGCCTTATGGCCGGCATGGCTGCCTGCGTCGCGCTGTTTGGCCAGATCCACGTCATCACGCTGGTGGTCGGCATGAGCCTGCTTGGCATCGTGATCGATTTCCCAATTCACTGGCTCGGCAAGAGCTACGGTATGCCTGACTGGCGGCCGGACGTAGCCATGCGCCGCGTGCGGCCCGGCCTGACCATCAGCCTGTGTGCCACGCTGGTGGGTTATGTAGCATTAGTTTTTACGCCCTTCCCCGCGCTCACCCAGACGGCGGTGTTCTCGGCCGCCGGCCTGGCTGCCTCATATGCCACCACGGTACTGCTGCTGCCAGCGCTACTACCCGGGTTGCGGCCGGCGCCGCGGCCCATTCTGACGCGCGCCGCTCAATACATGTTGAGCGCGCTGGAACGCGCTCGTCAAGCTCCGCGCGCTGTGCGCGCGTTGGCATTGTTGCTGGCCGTGGGCGTATGCGTGGCCGGCGTCTTGCGCCTGGACGTGCGAGACGACCTGCGCCAATGGCTGAACGTTCCGCCAGCCCTGGCGGATCAGGCACGCAAGATAGGCGCCATCACCGGCATCATGCCCACCAGCCAGTTCTTCCTGGTGCGCGCGCCCGATGCCGACTCGTTGCTAGAGCGCGAGGCCGCATTGACCGCCCGGCTCGACACCCTGGTGGCCACGGGCCGTCTGGCGGGCTACGCGGCACTAAATCAAGTGGCCGCGCCACTTGGCGCACAACGACGCATGCAAATGCACCTTCAGGCCCAGGCCGGTGACCCGGCTGCATGGCGTCCGCTAATGGCCCTGGGGCTGTCCGAAGACGCCATCCGGACAGAACTACGCAGGTTGGCCTCTTTGCCGCCGCTAGACCTGGACGCTGTGTTGGCCTCGCCGTTGGCGGAGCGCTGGCGCACGCTCTGGCTGGGCCAGATCGGCGCCGGCGAAGTAGCCGGGTTGATCGAGTTGCGCGGGCTGAATTCCGTCGACGTCCTGGCGCCCATGGCTTACGGCCTGCCTGGTGTTTCGCTGGTTGACCGCCCAGGCGAACTGAACGCCGTATTCACCGCAACCCGGTTGGAGGCCGCCGAACTCAAGGCAATCTCCTACGCGGTAGCCGCCCTGCTCATCTCGCTGGTACTGGGCCGAGCGGCAATGTGCCGAATCCTGGCCGTGCCAGTCGCCGCCACGCTGGCCACGCTGGCCGCGCTGGGGTTCGCCGGCCAGCCCCTCACCTTGTTTTCCCTGTTTGGCCTGCTGCTGATTTCCGCCATGGCGGTCGACTACGCGATTTTCATGTACGAGGGCGTCGGCGGGGCGCCCGCCTGCCTTATCGGCATCTGCCTGGCGGCGCTGACCACCCTGCTTTCGTTCGGCATGCTGGCAGCCAGCTCGACCCCTGCGATCGCCAGCTTCGGCCTGACCGTCGCACTGGGCGTGCTGCTGTCGGTTTTCTGCGCCGCATGGATTCGCGCGCCATTGACGTCATCCCTCCAACCTCATCCCAGGAATCTGCCGTGACTATTATGGAAAACCGTCAAGTCGTCGTGATCGGGGCCGGTCCGGCCGGCTCGATGGCCGCCACGCTGCTAAAACGCCGTGGCCACGATGTGTTGATACTCGAACGCCAACGTTTTCCGCGTTTTTCTATTGGCGAAAGCCTGCTGGCTCACTGCCTGGAATTCATCGAAGAAGCCGGGATGATGGACGCGGTACGCGCAGCCGGTTTCCAGATGAAAAACGGCGCCGCCTTTGCCTGCGGCGACGCCTACACCGATTTCGACTTTCGCGATAAGTTTTCACCCGGCCCCGGCACCACATTCCAGGTGCAACGCGCCCAATTCGATCAAGTGCTGGCCGATGAAGCAGCCCGACAGGGCGTAGAAATCCGCTACGAACAGGAAGTGACATGCGCTGACTTCGACGGCGACCATCCTGTGCTCGATGTGCGCAGGGCCGACGGCTCGGCATACCGTGTGAATTGCCGTTTTGTACTCGATGCCAGCGGCTACGGCCGCGTGCTGGCGCGCCTGTGCAACCTGGAGCAGCCCTCGGCCGCGCCGCCTCGCAAAGCCATCTTTACTCATATTGAAGATCACCTCGACAGCGGGCAGTTCGATCGCAACAAGATCCTGATCAGCGTGCATCCGCGAGCCCGCGGCATCTGGTACTGGCTGATTCCGTTCTCGAACGGCCGCAGTTCGATCGGCGTGGTGGGCGGCGAGGAGCTCGACAGCGCAGCGGGCGAGCCTTTGATCGACACATTACGCCGCATGTGCAATGATGCGCCCAACCTGCGCCGTGTGCTGCACCAGGCGCAATGGGATACGCCGGCCAGCATCATCAACGGCTACGCCGCCAGCGTGCGCTCGCTCTACGGCCCGGGCTTCGCGTTGCTTGGCAACGCGGCGGAATTCCTGGACCCGGTTTTCTCTTCCGGCGTCACTATCGCACTGCGTTCGGCAAAACTGGCCGCCGATACGCTGCACCGCCAGTTGAGCGGTGAAACCGTAGACTGGCAGCACGACTTCGCCGAGCCGCTGAAGGTGGGCATCGATACCTTCCGCACCTATGTAGAAGGTTGGTATGAAGGCGCCTTCCAGGATGTGGTGTTCTACGAACAGCCTCAGCCCGCCATACGCGCCATGATCAGCTCCATTTTGGCGGGCTATGCCTGGGACCGGGCCAACCCCTACGTCGCCGATTCCCGCCGCCGTCTCGATACGCTGGCCAAAGTGTGCCGGGGCGCCATGGAACGCGCCGCCGCTACCGCGGCCTGACGATCCACAATGATGCTCTACCTGGCCTGTATCTTTCGCCTTCCATGCCGCGCGGCGCTGCCCGCGCTGGTATGCCTGTTTCTGGCGGGGTGCGCCCCCAGCGTGCCGGTTCCTGCCACGCCTGTCTTGCTTCCCACGCCGCTCATGCGGCAGGTTACAGAATGGCGCCCTGGCGAGGCAGCGGACCATTGCGTGCTGGTTGTGCAGACTGAGAACCAGGGCACGCGCTGGTCTTTGTTCGACGCGTTGGGCGTCCCGCGGGCGCGCCAGATTCTGCAAGACGGTCAGTGGCGCAACGATGGATTCCTGCCGCCCGACAGAGCGGCCCGCATGCTGTTCGCGGCCCTGATCTTCGCCTGGACCCCGCCGGCAGAACTGGCGGTGCGCTATGGCGAACCGAATGTCCGAGTGCGCGACAGCGAACGCGTTCTTATCGCCGATGGCCTGCCAATCGTTACTGTGACGTTCGCGGCTCAAGGCAAGCTGCAGTTCGTGCTGGGCGATGGCACCCGCTGGCAGGTGGCGCCACTGGAGGACAACCCATGAAAGAAACTTTCTGGCTCGATGCGCCAGGCGTGATCTGCACACTCGGCGCTGACACTGCCACCGTGCGCGCCCGCCTGGCCGCTGGCGACATGACAGGTTTGCGCCGGCATGACGGCTGGCTGGCCGGCCGCGACGTTACGCTGGCCTCGGTAGAAAGCGCCCTGCCCGAGATCCCAGCCTCTCTGCCGGCACACCTGGACAGCCGCAATAATCGCTTGCTGCTGGCGGCGGCATTGCAGATAGAGGCGAACCTGCGGGCTACTGTTGCGCGCCATGGCGGCGCGCGCGTGGGAATTGTGTTGGGAACCAGCACCTCCGGGGTCAACGACAATGCGCCGGCATTCACTCATCTGGCCCATGCCGGCGGCTGGCCGAACGGCCACGACTACCGCCGCCAGGCGCTCAACGCGCCGGCTGAGTTTCTGGCGGCCTGGCTCGGCACGTCCGGGCCCGCCTACACCATATCGACGGCGTGCACCTCCAGCGCGCGAGCCCTGTTGTCCGCCCGCCGGCTTCTGCAAATGGACATTTGCGATGCCGTCATCTGTGGCGGCGCCGATTCCCTGTGCCGGCTCACCATCAACGGCTTTTCCGCCCTTGAAGCGATTTCAGATGCGCACTGCCTGCCGTTTTCGGCCAACCGCGCCGGCATCAATATCGGCGAAGCCGCCGTGCTGTTCGTGATGCATCGCGGCGGCTCGGGCGAGGTTGCCTTGCTGGGCGGAGCCGGCAGCTCCGACGCATGGCATATGTCGGCGCCAGAGCCTACCGGAGCCGGCGCTCGCCAGGCCATGCAGGCTGCCCTGGCCGACGCAAAGGTGCTCGCGAACGAAATCGGCTGGGTTAATCTGCACGGAACCGGCACAGCGCTCAACGACGCCATGGAAAGCCATGCCATGCACAGCGTCTTTCCGACCGGCGTTCCCTGCGCGTCGACCAAAGGCCTGACCGGCCACACGCTTGGCACGGCAGGCGCGCTTGAAGCTGCGTTGGCCTGGCTGACGCTCGATGGCACAAGCCTTGGAGCCCCCTTGCCCCGGCATGCCTGGGACGGCGTTCCGGACCCGGAGCTACCGCCGCTGGACTTCTGCGATGGCACGCAAGCGTACGCGGCGGGACGCAGGCGCATTGCCATGAGCAATTCGTTTGCCTTCGGCGGCAACAACACCAGCCTGATTCTGGCGGCATCATGACGATCTGGCCCGTACACGAGCTCATACCGCACGCCGGCGAGGCCATTTTGCTGGATGAAGTCCTGAACTTCGATGCCGATACGCTGCGGGCGCGCGCCACGGTGCGCACTGACGGGCCTTTCCACCAGGCAGACCAATCCCTGCCCAACTGGGTCGGGCTGGAATACATGGCGCAAGCCGTGGCCGCCTGGGCCGGATGCCATGCACGCGCCGCCGGCGAGCCGGTGGCGCTCGGGTTCCTGTTGGGCACGCGCCGCTACGAATGCCAGCTTCCAGCCTTTCCGGCAGGCATGGAACTGATCGTGGACGTCACACGCAGCCTGCATGACGCAACGGGAATGGGCATATTCGAATGCTCCCTGTCGTCTTCCGACCGCGTGCTGGCTGCAGCGCGGCTGAACGTTTACCGCCCGCCTGATGCCGGGGCATTTCTCTTAGAACCGTTCCTGGAATCACCATAAGCGCATGAGCTCTTCTACTATTCTCGTTACCGGATCGAGCCGAGGCATAGGGCGCTCCATTGCCGTCGCCCTGGCCGGCGCAGGCCACGATCTGGTTATCCACTGCCGCAGCCAGCGCGACCAGGCCGAAGAAACCGTCCAGAGCGTACGCGCCCTGGGCCGCGAGGCGCGCGTGCTGCAGTTCGACGTGAGCGACCGGGCGGCTTGCCGCGCAGCGCTCGAATCAGACATCGACGCGCACGGCGCTTACTACGGCGTCGTGCTTAACGCCGGCCTGACCCGCGACAATGCTTTTCCCGCCCTGAGCGATGGCGACTGGGACAGCGTACTGCGCACCAATCTGGACGGCTTCTTCAACGTCTTGCATCCAGTAGTAATGCCCATGATTCGCCGTCGCGCCAGCGGCCGCATCGTATGCATGGCGTCTGTGTCCGGCTTGATCGGCAACCGGGGCCAAGTCAACTACAGCGCATCCAAGGCCGGGCTGATCGGCGCCGCCAAGGCGCTCGCCGTGGAGCTGGCCAGCCGGAAGATCACCGTCAACTGCGTGGCGCCGGGTCTTATCGACACCGATATGCTCGACGAACATGTGCCAGTCGAAGAAATTCTCAAGGCCGTGCCGGCCCGCCGCATGGGCACGCCTGAAGAGGTTGCCGCCGCTGTTGCCTTTTTCATGGCGCCGCAGTCCGGCTACATCACGCGCCAGGTCCTGGCCGTCAATGGAGGGCTGTGCTGATGGAACGGGTTGTCGTTACTGGCATGGGCGGCCTTTGCGCCCTGGGCGACCAATGGGACCAGATCGAGGCCGCCATGAACGCCGGGCGCAATGCCGTGCGCGTCATGCCGGATTGGGATCGCTACACCGAATTGAACACCCGCTTGGCCGCGCCGTTGCCGGCGTTTTCCCCGCCTTCGCACTGGACGCGCAAGCAGCTACGCAGTATGGGCCGGGTATCGCAATTGGCGGTGTGCGCCGCCGAGCGCGCCCTGGCAGACGCTGGACTGCTGGGCGACGAGAGCATCAGCGATGGCCGCATGGGCGTAGCTTGCGGCTCTTCAACCGGCAGCACCGCAGAAGTGCGCGCCTTCGGCAACATGCTGCTCAATGGCGTGACTGACGATCTGAACGCCAATTCTTATGTGCGCATGATGCCGCACACCACGGCAGCCAATATCGGTATCTTCTTCAGCCTGAAGGGCCGCGTTATTCCAACTTCCAGCGCCTGCACCTCCGGCAGCCAGGGAATCGGCTATGCGTTCGAGGCAATCCGCTACGGCCGCCAGGCCCTGATGCTGGCTGGCGGCGCCGAAGAACTGTGCCCCAGCGAAGCCATCGTATTCGACGCGCTCTATGCCACCAGCCAGAAGAACCATGCGCCCGAGCTGACTCCGCGCCCCTACGATCGCTCGCGCGATGGCCTGGTGATCGGCGAAGGCGCCGGCATGCTGGTGCTGGAATCGCTTTCCCACGCGCAGGCGCGTGGCGCGCGCATTCACGCGGAACTGGTGGGATTCGGCTGCAACTCCGACGGCACGCACATCACCCGCCCCGAGGCCGTCACGATGCGCATTGCGATGGCCCAGGCTCTCGCCGACGCCGGCCTGCCGCCCGAGGCGATCGGCTATGTAAACGGACACGGCACCGCGACCGAGCACGGCGACATCGCGGAAACGCTTGCTACGCATGCGCTGTTCGGCCCGCGCGCAATGATCAGTTCGCAAAAGAGCTATCTGGGCCACACGCTGGGCGCCTGCGGCGCGCTCGAATCGTGGTTCAGCATCGAAATGCTGAAGGCGGGACGCTACGCACCCACCCTGAACCTGTGCGACGTCGATCCGCTGTGCGGAGACCTTGACTACATCATGGGCACGACTCGCCATGCCGAGGTCGAATATGTAATGAACAACAATTTCGCCTTCGGCGGCATCAATACTTCGCTGATTTTCCGGCGCTGGCCCTGACACGGCCTCACGCTTCAGGTTTTTCCACCACCCACGCAAAAGACTGCCATGCGTATAAACCGTAGCTGCTTTGCCCGATCGGGCGCCTTTATCATCCTGGCGCTGGCCGCTTCGAACGCCCAAGCCGCCGACAAGATCGTCCACCTTCCGCTTCAGAAGGCCATCGATGCCGCGACGGCGGCGGGCAAACTCGACGGCAGCGTCAAGTTTTATCTGGCCGGCACCGGGCCCAAGGGCAAAATACTGCGGGCAGGCGCGGTCACCAATAAGAAAGGCAATGCTTTTGCGAAGAAAAACGAAGAAGCCTGCATCTGGACAGCTCAATCGGCCCTGATCCAGCTCCAGGATGCTGCGCACGAGGCCGGCGCCAATGCCGTCACCGATATCGTCAGCTATTTCCGCAAGAAGGAATACACCAGCAAGACCGACTTCGAGTGCCACGCCGGCGCCATCATGGCTGGCGTCGCGCTCAAAGGGAACCTGGTTCGCGTCGGCAAATGACGACTCCAGGCGGCACGGCGCCCGACGCGTCGCGCCGCCTCGGCCGGGCCTCCACCCGCTACAATCCCGCCCATATGGGCGCGGCATACCCGCCCCACCCGCCTGTCGCAAATCCGGGCTCGCCTATATCCCAGGCGCGCCCGTCGGCACGCCGGCTTCGCCCAAGGGCGGATGGCCGGCCACGAACTGACCCGGCCCGCACCCGGCGCCGCGGCGATGTTCTGATGCGCATCCATCGCTTTACTCATGATTCCAAGATAGATAGGTGCCTAATGTCGCAGCGATCCAAAACCTTTGCCGGCCTGGCGGCCAGTATTCTCATCGGCGTGGCGGGCGCGGCCCATGCCGCGTACCCCGATCGGCCGGTCAACCTGGTGGTGCCCTTTCCGCCCGGGCAAGCCACCGACATCTTCGCTCGCATGGTGGCCGAGCAACTGGCCAAGGACATCGGGCAGCCCGTGGTGGTGGAAAACAAAGCTGGCGCGGGCAGCAATATCGGCATGCAGTACGTGGCGCGCGCCACGCCGGACGGCTATACGCTGGTGGTAGGCGGCAGCGCGGCGGCGGTGAACCAGACGCTGTACAGCAACCCCGGCTATTCGCTGCAGAAAGATTTCGTGCCCGTGGGCGGCATTTTCACCGTGCCGCTGATTTTCCTGTCCACGCCGCAAAGCGGCATCACCTCGCTGCCGCAGCTGATTCAACGGGCCAAGGCCAAGCCCGATGAACTGGCTTATGCCAGCGCGGGCATCGGCGGCACACAGCATTTGTCGGCCGAGATGTTCAAAGCGGACGCCAATGTCGAGCTGCGCCACATTCCTTACAAAGGCAGCGGCCCCGCCCAGGCGGATTTTCTGGGCAACCACGTGCCGCTGATGGTGGACTCGGTAACGGCCGCCCTGCCGCACATTGCCTCCAAGGCCGCCGTGCCGCTGGCGGTGACCACGCGCGAGCGCATCCCGCAGTTGCCCGACGTGCCAACGGTGGCCGAAACCCTGCCGGGCTTCGAGGCGGTAGGCTGGGCGATGATGTTCGCGCCCGCGCAAACTCCCGCCGACGTGGTGTCTTATCTGAACCAGAAGATCAACGCCATCCTGAAATCGCCTGGCATGGCCAAGGCGCTGGCTGATCGGGGCGCGCAGCCGCTGGTCTACGAGCCTGCCGCGGGCAAGCAGTTCGTGGACAACGAGATCGACAAGTGGGGCAAGGCCGTGAAGCGGTCGGGCGCCTCGGTCGACTGAAGCCGGCGCGGCATAGGCCGGGCAACGGGCAGCGGACGCGAGCCATGATGCTGACCTTCAAGCAGATCGAGGCGCTGTACTGGGTGGTGCAGCTGGGCGGCTTCGCCAATGCGGCGGAACGGCTCAACACCACTCAGTCGGCGATCACCAAGCGCATCCAGGAACTGGAAACCAGCTTCAATATCCAGATCTTCGACCGCAGCGGAAAAAAGGCCACGCTGACACGCACGGGCGAAGAACTGCTTGAAATGGCGGCCGACCTGCTCGGCCGGCGCGACCAGATGCTGCTGAAGATGAAGGGCTTCAAGCCCTTCTCGGGTTCGCTGCGGCTGGGCATTACCGAAATCACGGCAATGACCTGGCTGCCCCAGCTGATGCAGGCGCTGCGCACATCGTTTCCGGAACTGATCGTGCAGCCCAAGATAGGCATGGCCTGGCAACTGCAGCAAAGCCTGCTGAACGGCCAACTGGACATGGCGATTTTGCACTGGGAAATCCGCCACCCCTACCTGGAAATCGAGCCGATTGCGCAAGTGGATTTCGGCTGGGCGGGCAGCCCTTCGGTGATTTCGCCGGCCAAGGTGTACACGCCTGAAGATATTTCACGCATGAACATCATCCGGCAAGACCCGGACTCGGCCCTGAACGCCATCTACGATGAATGGCTGGCGCCGTACACGTCGCAATCGAACCTGTTCACCATCAACAGCCTGCAGGCTATGGTGGGGTTGGCGGTGGCGGGGTTCGGCGTGGCCTGCATTGCCACCGGCTATTTCGCCGAGCTGTTCAAGAGCCGCAAACTGGTGCTGGCGCGCACCACCAAACCTATGCCCACGTCAATGTACTGCGCCATGTACGCCAAGCAGTCGAACCCCATGTTCTACCAGGAAATCGCCCGCATCGCGCGCGACGTATGCGATTTTTCCCGTCCATATGGCGGCGGCCTGGGCGGCGGGCTCGGCACCTGATGTAAACACGGTCTTCATCAGACGACAACCCCTGGAAGGTGTCTGACTCCCGCAGGTTTCTAGCTCTGCCCGGTGTCTGACTCCCGCAGGTTTCTGGCTCTGCCCGGTGTCTGACTCCTGCAGGTTTCTGGCTCCGCCAGGTGTCTGACTCCCGCAGGGTGTCAGACACCGCGACTGGCTGCCCCCGCCTATGCCACAGCATAGCGGCTGGCGCATCTGCAAGTGACGGGCGTGGTCTCTTCAGGCCGTTTCAGTGCCGGATGTCGGCCAGGAACTTACGGGCCCGTTCGGTCTGCGCCTGCGCGAAGAACTGTTCGGGCGGCGCCTGCTCGACAATACGCCCGGCGTCCATAAACCATACCGTATCAGCCACATCGCGCGCGAAGTTCATCTCGTGCGTGACGCACACCATGGTCATGCCTTCGGCCGCCAGCGACTTCATCACCAGCAACACTTCGTTGACCATTTCCGGGTCCAGCGCGCTGGTGGGCTCATCGAACAGCATGATGCGCGGCTTCATGGCCAGGGCGCGAGCGATGGCCACCCGTTGCTGCTGTCCGCCCGACAACTCGCCCGGATAAGCCGTGGCCTTGTGGCCCAGGCCGACACGCTCCAGCAGCGCCTGCGCATGCTCGCGCGCCTGCGCCTTGCTCATACGTTTGAGCAGCACGGGCGCCATCATCAGGTTTTCGTGCACGTTCATGTGTGGAAACAGGTTGAACTGCTGGAATACGAAGCCGATATGGCTGCGCATGTCGTCCAGCGAGCCGCAGCGATATACATCGACCCCATCAACCAGGATGTTGCCCTTCTGGATGGGCTCCAGCCGGTTGATGGTGCGGATCAGGGTAGATTTGCCCGAGCCTGACGGCCCGCACACCACCAGCACTTCGCCCTGCCGCACCGAGGCATTGATATTGTCCAGGGCGAGATAGTCGCCGTACCACTTACTGACGTTCTTGAATTCGATCATGGAAATGCCCAGGGCCTATGCCGCCACCGTGCGCGTGCCGCCCATGCGGGCCTCGACGAGCTTGACGATGCCGGTAAGAATAAGGTTCAGCACGAAGTAGGTCAGCGCCAGCAGCGAAAACACTTCGAACGGCTTGGTCAGCAGCATGTTGTTGACCTGCGCCGCGGCAAAAGTCAGTTCATGCACGCTGATGACGAAACCCAGCGAGGTTTCTTTTACCGTCGAGATGAACTGGCTGAGCATGCTGGGAATGGTGTTGTACAACGCCTGCGGCAGCACGATCTTGCGCATGGCCTGCATGTGGCTCAGGCCCAGCGAGCGGCCCGCTTCCATTTGCCCCGCGGGCAACGCCTGGATGCCGCTGCGGATGATCTCTGACAGGTAAGCGCCCTCGTAGATGATCAGCGCCGCCGCCATGGTGACCACGCCGCTGACGGTATTGCCGATCAGCAGCGGCAGAAAGAAATACGCCCAGAAGATGAACATGATGAGCGGCAAACCGCGCACCACGTAAACCACGGCCGTTGCCGGCCAATAGAAGATCTTGTGCGAACTGATGCGCCCCAGCGCCAGCAGCACGCCAATGGGAAAAGCCAGGGCCAGGCTGACCAGCGCCAGCCCGACGGTGGCCACCAGCCCGCCCATGGGGCCGTTGGGCCATTGCCCCACCAGCAATAGCAGCCAGTTGTCGGAAAGTATGTCCAGCATGGCGGATTACCGGGTCTTGGTCACGTACGCGACCCGTTTGGATAACAGCGCGCCGGCCAGCATCAGCAGCAGCGAAATCGCCAGGTACAGCACCGTCACCACCAGGTAGGCCTCGAAGGTCTTGAAAGTGGCGGACTCGATGGTGCGGCCCGCCCCGGTGAGCTCGATCAGGCCGATGGCCATGGCCAGGCTGGTGTTCTTGAACAGCAGCAGCGTCTGGTTGGTGAGAGGCGGAATCGATATCTTGAACGCCTGGGGCAATATCACCTTGCGCATGGCCTGCAGGTAGCTGAGACCCAGGCTGCGCGCGGCCTCCATCTGGCCGCGCGGAATGGCCCGGATGGCGCTGCGCAGGTCTTCGCTGACATACGCGGCGGTGACCAGGCCGATGGCAATGGTGGCGTAGAAGAACTCGCCGCCGATGATGTTGATGGCGTCGTTGAGCGCGGGCGGCACGATGGCCGCCACGCCGAAGTACCACAGCAGTATGTGCACCAGCATGGGCACGTTGCGGTGAAACGCCACATACAGCGCGATAAGCCAGTTCAGCGCGCGCAGGTTCAGCATGCGCAGCACGGCCAGCAGGCTGCCCAGCGCGAAGGCCAGCAGCCAGGCCAGCAGGGTCATTTCGAGGGTCGTCGCCAACCCTCCCAGAATCAGCGTCGGGTAGCCGTTACTGAGTAACGCACCGAAATCCAATGTGTAGTTCATAAGCAGCTACCCGCCCCGACGGCTCAACCCTTGATTTCTTCGACCTTGAAGACGCGCTTGGTCGGGAACTTGGTGTCCGGGCCAAACCAGCGGTCGAAGATCACCTGCATCTTGCCCGAGGCTTCCAGGCCGGACAACACCTTGTTGACCTCGGTGCGCAGGCCGTCTTCACCCTTGGCCATGCCAATGCCCCAGGGTTCGACAAACAGCGGGTCTTCAATGATCTCGAGCTTGACGGGCGACGACTCGGCGTCTTGCTTGAACTTCAGCAGCATCAGTTCCGAACCGACGAAGCCGGACACCTTCTTCTGCTGCAGCGCCATGAAGGCGGTGGGCGGATCCTTGAACGTGACCGTGGTCACGTCGGGAATCAGGCGCTTGGCGCCGGCTTCCGACGACGACCCCGCCACGGCGCTGACGCGCTTGCCGGCCAGGTCGGCGTTGGTTTTCAGCGTACCCGCGTCGTCGCGGCGGATCAGGATTTTCTGCGGGCTGACATAGTGCTGGTAGCTGTAGTCGATCTGCTTGGCGCGATCTGGGCTCCAACCCAGGTTGGCGGCCACGACGTCCACCCGGCCGCCGGCCAGTTCGGGAATGCGGGCAGCCACCGAGATCATCTTGACCTCCAGCTTGACGCCCAGATGGTCGGCAATGGCCTTGCACAGGTCGATTTCATAGCCGACGACCTGGCGGGTTTTCGGGTCCTGGAAACTGAAGGGCTCGGACGTGCCCAGCGTGCCGCATACCAGCGCGCCGCGTTCCTTGATGTTGGCCAGCGCGTCGGCGTGCGCCACGCCGGCAACACCCAGGCATGCCAGCAAGGGCACGTACTTCAGAATGTTCTTGAAGCTCATGATTTTCTCCCGTGAAATGTTATTTAAGTTGGCTGCACGCCCAAGACAGCTTTTCGCATCCGGTCCGTATGGTGTCGAGATCGGTGGCGAAACTCATGCGCATGTAGCCGGGGTTGCCATAGGCGGTGCCGTCCAGGACGGCGACGCCGGCGGCGTCCAGCAGGTAATGCACAAAATCCAGGTCGTTCCCGATGGTCTTGCCATCGGGGGTTCGCTTGCCAATGAAGCCCTGGATATTGGGAAACACATAGAACGCCCCTGCGGGCATGGGGCACGACATCGATTCGATGTCGTTGAGCAGGTCCACGATGATGTCGCGGCGCGCTTTGTACAGGGCGATGATGTCGGCCACGCATTGCTGGTCGGCCGACAGCGCCGTGGCCGCCGCCACCTGGCAGATCTGGCTGGCGCAGGAAGTCGATTGCGATATCAGCGTCGAAATCGCCTTGGCCATCCAGGCGGGGCCGGCGGCGTAACCTACGCGCCAGCCGGTCATGGCATAGGCCTTCGATACACCATTGACCAGCAGCACGCGCGGCCCCAGGCCGGGTTTGACGGCCAGCGGCGACACATAGCGGCCATCGTAGCAAAAGTGCTCGTAGATTTCGTCGACCATCAGCAGCACGTGCGGATGACGTTCCAGCACGGCCAGAAGCGCCGCGAGCTCTGCTTCGGTGTAGATGGCGCCGGAAGGATTATTGGGCGCATTGAGCAGCAGCCACTTCGTGCGCGGCGTAATGGCGGCTTCCAGCGCCTGCGGCGTCAACTTGAAACCCTGGGCCTCGACCGTGGGCACGATGACAGGCTTGCCATCGTTCAACAGCACCATGTCCGGGTACGACACCCAGTACGGCGTGGGAATGATGACTTCGTCGCCTGCGTCCAGCGTGGCCTGCAGCGCCGAGAAAATCAGCTGTTTGGCGCCGGTGCCCACCACGAGCTGGTCGAGCGAGAACGACAGGCCGTTCTCGCGGCTGAACTTCTGCTGCGCGGCAACCAGCAACTCGCGGATGCCCGACGACGACGTGTACTTGACCGATCCGCTTTCAATGGCCGCGATGCCGGCCCGCGCGATATGCGCGGGCGTGGGCACGTCGGGCTCGCCGATGGTGAAGTCGATGATGGTCTTGCCTTCGGCGCGTAGGCTGTCTACCTTGCGCTTGGCCGCCATGCTGGGTGAAGGCTTGATGGCGCTCATGCGCCGGGCCAGGAACGCGGCCGGATCTTGTTGCGTGGAGGTTACGGTCATGGCGGTCTACAGCAGGTTCTTCGCTTCCAGCACGGGGTGCAGCCAGCTCTGGCGTTCGTCGCCCGCGGCAATCTCGGCCATGATGCGTTCTTCCTTGGCGGCATGCTCGCGTGCCTTCTGCACCAGCACATCAGCCATGGCCACCGGGAACGACACAATGCCGTCTTCGTCGGCCACGATCACGTCGCCGGGCTGGATGATCTGGCCGCCAATGCTGACCGGCACGTTGACTTCGCCGGGGCCGTCTTTATACGGGCCGCGGTGCACGTGGCCGCGCGCATAGCAAGGGAAGTCGTCGTTCTCGAAAGCCGCGACGTCGCGAATCGCGCCGTCCACGATCAGGCCCGCGCAGCCGCGCTGCTGCAGGTAGCGCTTCATGATCTCGCCCACGCAGGCGTTGGTCAGGTCGCCGCCCGCGTCCACCACCAGCACGTGGCCGGGCTGAATCAGCGTCATGGCTTTGTAGATGAACAGGTTGTCGCCCGGCCGCGTCTTCACGGTAAGCGCGCTGCCCACCAGCTTGCCGCGCCGGTTGTAGCGGGACAAGCCAACCACGCCGCGCTGGCGGTGCAGGTTGTCGCTCAGGTGCGGGGTCACGATGGGCTGCAGCGCGGCAGCAAGCTCGGCGCTAAGCACCGGGGGGGCGGAATTGAGGGTGAATGGCGATGAATTCTGCATGGGCTCGTACTCCAGGAGCAGCGATCATGCAAAAAACGCGGACAACCCAAAAGGGAATTAAAAGCTTAAGTTCTTATTCCTTTAAGGAATATTTGCTCGAGCCTCCCACCGTACGGACCGGAAAAATCGAATATTTCCCCTTTTATAACAACAACTTGAGAAATCTCCGCGGGGGCCGCGCCCTGGGTTGGCCGGCGGACGCACCAGCGCGCCAAAATGGCGCGGCTACGGGTAAGTCCTTATGCAGCGCCGTGGCATGCCCGGCAACGACCTCAGGTCCGATACTCCTGCTCCGCGGCTTTTACAAAAGCCTCCACCAGTTGCATGCGCGGACACGAGCGGGCCCAGATCAGGCCAAAGCGGCGCGGCTGGCAGGGCACGGGCAAGGGCAGGCTGATGACGTTCAGGCCCTGCTTCCACAGGTTCCAGGCATTGGGCACGATAGCCACGCCCAGGCCTTTGTTGACCATCAGGGCGATGGATTCGGTCGAGGCCAGTTCGTAGCGGTCGCGCGTGGCGATGCCCGACTTCTTCAGGTACTGGTCGATCAGGTTGCCGATCCAGCTGCCGGCTTCGTAGCGAATGAAGTCTTCACTGTTGAGCAAGTCTTGCGCGCTGCGCCCCTGATGAGAGGCCGAGGCCAGCAATGAAAAATGTTCTTCGCGCAGCAGGCGCCACACCAGCTTCTTGGGCAGTTCGAACGGCGCTTCCAGGGCAATGGCGACGTCCAGCTCGCCGCTTTCGACGCTGGCGTAGAACTCGGTGGACAGCCCGGCGCGAATGAACACATGCAGGTCGGGATAGCGCCTGGCCAGCGTGGCCAGGATATTGGGCACGGTGCTGTTCAACGACGTATTGCCGGTGCCCAGGCGCAACTCGCCGCGTATCTCGCGGGCGTGGGCCAGGGTGCGCAGGGAATCCACATCGTCCAATATTTTCTGCGATGTCTCGAGGATGCGATGCGCTGCTTCGGTCAGGTGCACCGTCTTGCCCGAACGGGCCACCAGGGGCGCGTCGACGTGCGTTTCAAGTGCGCGAATCTGCTGCGCCACGGCGCCATGCGTGATGTTCAGGCGGCGGGCGGCCTCGGCCATGGAGCCATAGCGGTGGATGGCCAGCAGCGTATGCAGGAAATGGGTATTCACGTCATAGATTTTATATCTTCTGAAGGTAGATTAAGCACAGCCGAACGGCGCGGCGCTTCTCCATAATCGCAGCAAAAGGAGACCCCATGAGAAGCAAGCTGTTCGTCCCGGCTTCCCGCCCGGAGTTGTTCACCAAGGCACTCGCCAGCGCGGCCGACGCCATCAGTTTCGACCTGGAAGACGCCGTGCTGCCCGATCGCAAAGCATATGCGCGCGAACAACTGGGCCTGCTGCTGGACGAGCCCGCGGCGGCACGATCGGGCAAGACCCTGATCGTGCGCGTCAATGCCATGGACACGAGCCACTTCGTGGACGATCTGCGCGTGGCCTGCCGGGCCGGCATCGACATCATCAATATTCCCAAAATCGAATCGCGCGATGACCTGCTGGCCGGTATTGCGCAGTTGGAACAGATCGAACCCGGAGTACGCGCCGCGGGCCAGCCGCCCGTGAAGGTGCTGGCCAATATCGAGTCGCCGGCGGCGCTGCTGAACGCGGCGCAGATCGCGGGCGCGCACGAGCGGGTGTGGGGCCTGCAACTCGGCCTGGGCGATCTGTTCGAACCGCTGGACATCGCCCGCTACGACGCCCCCAATGTGCATGCCGTAATGTTCGCCTTGCGTATGGCGGCCGCCGCGTCGGGCCGCGTGGTGCTGGATTCGGCCTACGCCGACGTGACGAACGCGCAGGGTTTCCGTGAAGAGGCCCTGCTGGCGCGGCGCGTGGGCTTTCTGGGTAAGACTTGCATCCACCCCAGCCAAGTCGCGCTGGCCAACGACGTATTCAGTCCTACCGAACAAGAACTGGCCTGGGCGCGCAAGATCATCGATGCCGAGGCCCGCAATGGAGGCAACGGCGCCTACCTGCTCGACGGCAAGATGATCGACGCACCCTTCGTGCAGCGCGCGCGGCTGATCGTGGCGCGGGCTGGGCAACAAGCAGCGGGGCACTGACATGAGCCAGCCAGACGCTCCCGCCGGGTCTGCCCCGCTGGCCGGCATCAAGGTCATCGACCTCAGCGCCTATATTGCCGGCCCCTACGGCGGCGCCTTGCTGGCCGACCTGGGCGCCGATGTCATCAAGGTAGAACCGCCCGACGGCGACAACCTGCGCCGGTATCCGTCGACCCTGGCCGCGGAAAGCCGCGCCTTCCTGGGCGTGAACCGCGGCAAGCGCGGCGTGTGCCTGGACCTGAAACAACCCGCCGGCCAAAAGATACTGCGGCGGCTTGCGCGGCGGGCCGACGTGCTGCTGCACAATTTCCGGCCTTCGGTGCCCGCCCGCCTGGGCATCGACTACGCGACGCTCGGCGCGCTCAACCCGCGCCTGGTGTACTGCGCCATGACAGGCTATGGGCAAAGCGGTCCGCTGGCCGACAACGCCGGCTATGACCAGGTGCTGCAAGCGCGCACCGGCATCTGCGCGGCGCAAGGCATGGGCCGCGCCGGGCCGGAGATCGTATATGGGTCGGTGGTGGACTACTACGCCGCCGCCATGGTGGCCAACGGCATCACGGCGGCGCTGTACCAGCGCGAGCGCACCGGCCGAGGCCAGGAAGTATCGGTGTCGCTGCTGGGCAGCGCGCTGGCCATGCAGTCGGCGCGCCTGGTGATGCAGCAGGACGAGCCGCGCGACATTAACCGCGACATGCGGTCGGGAGGCATTACCGGTATTCATCCCACCAAGGCCGGACACCTGTACATATCGGCCAATACCGCGCACTTCTGGAAGTCGCTGTGCACGCTCATCGGCAAGCCTGAGCTGGCCGACGACGAACGCTACGATTCGGTCAAAAAACGCGCGGCCCATGCCGACGAGCTGATTCCCCTGATCCGTCAGGGCCTGGCGGCGCGCACGGCCCTGGAGTGGGAAGAAATATTCGGGGTATCGGTGCCCTGCGCGGCGGTGCGCAAGGTAGAAGACATGTTCGACGACCCGCAGGTCGCCGCGCAGGATTTCATCTTGGACATGCACCACTGCAAGGCCGGCGCATACAAAGGGATAGCCAACCTGATCAAGTTCGGCGCCAACCCCGCCGGCACCCGGCCCTACGGGGCGCCCGGCCTGGGCGAGCATACCCGCGCGGTGCTGGGCGAGCTGGACCTGTCGCCACAAGAGATCGAGTCCGCGTTTTCAAGCGGAGCCGCCGCCGAACACGAAACCGGCGGGTGACGCCGCGCACACGCCCACTTGCGTCTTACGCAGTATCTATAAACAATCCGCCGGCACGACTGGCGTACAACGGAGACAAACCATGCGTCATACCAGGAAAATGCTGCAAGCCGCCGCGCTGGCCTGCCTGCTGGGCCAGTTCGCGCTGCCCGCCACGGCGGCGGCCCAGGGCTACCCCGACAAACCCATCACCATGCTGGTGCCCTACCCGGCCGGCCAGTCGGTGGACTTGCTGGCGCGCGTCATCAGCGACGGATTGTCGAAGGTGCTGGGCCAGCCCATCATCGTCGAAAACAAGCCGGGCGCCGGCGGTACCTTGGGCACGGGCCTGGTGGCGCGCGCCGCGCCCGACGGATACACCCTGGGCATGAGTTCCAGCGGTCCGCTGGGCATTGCGCCGCACCTGTTCAAGAACACCAACTACGATCCGGTCAAGGACTTCACCGCCATCATGAACGTGGCCGCCGTGGCGCAGACCATGGTGGTGTCGGCCAAGTCGGACATCACGTCCGTGCAAGACCTGGTGGCCGCCGCCAAGGCCAAGCCCAACAAGCTCAACTTCGGTTCGCCGGGCAACGGGTCAACCAGCCACTTGACCCAGGAAATGTTCAAGCAGCGCGCCCACGTGCAGATGCTGCACGTGCCCTACAAGGGCGGCCCGGCCGCCATCACCGACCTGATCGGCGGACAGATCGACGTGCTGTTCGAAGCTTCGCCCACCGTCACGCCTTTCATCAATCGCGGCGACCTGCGCGCGCTGGCGGTAACCACCCGCGCGCCGATTCCGGCGCTGCCGCAAGTCAAGCCGCTGGCCAGCCAGGGCTACGAGAACTTCGAAGCCGTAGGCTGGATGGGCATCGTGGGGCCGGCCCACATGAAGCCGGAAGTCGTGCGCACGCTGCACGCGGCGCTGGTCAAGACGCTGCAAGACCCCGCCGTGCGCCAGAAGCTCGACACGCAGGGTATGCTGACCGTCGGCGACACGCCTGAACAGTTCGCGGCCTTCATCAAGAGCGAATCCGAAAAATGGGGCTCGGTAATTCGCAGCGCCGACATCAAGGTTCAATAATCCCGCAGCGGCATACCGGAGGATAGCCATGACTGGCGAACGCGGACAACAACGATGGAAGCACCGGCCGCCGGGGTCGAACTGGGGCGACTTCGGTCCCGACGACCAGCTGGGCCGCCTGAACCTGCTGACGCCGGCCCGCGTGGCCGCCGCCGCGCGGGAAATCACCAGCGGCCAGCGCTTCTGCCTGAGCCTGCCGCTAGATTACCCGGGCGGCAACCTGCTGAACCCGTTCCGGTATCCGCCGCAATTGCGCGCCACCACGCGCAAAGGCAAGTTCGCCTACAACATGGCGCATTGCTGCGAGCACCCCGGCGTGACCGACGTGATCTGCGACGACTACGTCGTGCTGTACACGCAGTACTCGACACAGTGGGACAGCTTCGCGCACGTGGGCTCGATGTTCGACGTGCACGGCACGGGCGAACCCGTGCCGGTGTACTACAACGGCTATGCCGCGGGCGAGCATATCCAGGGCGCCTCGCGCGCGGCCGAAGAAGGCGAGCACCAGCCCGTGCGCGCGGCCCGGCTGGGCATCGACAATTTCGCCGCCACGCCCATCCAGGGCCGCGGCGTGCTGGTGAACCTGCGCAAGCACTTCGGCGACGAGCGCCACGAAGTGGACTACGACGACCTGATGCATGTGCTGCAGGCAGACCGCATCGTGGTCGAGCCCGGCGACATCCTGTGCCTGCACACCGGCTTTGCCGATGTGCTGCTGTCGATGGAGCGCCAGCCCGATCCGCATGTGCTGCACGGCGCCTGCAGCGTGCTGGACGGCCGCGACGAGCGCCTGCGCGACTGGATCCGCGACAGCCAGATCGCCGCGCTGGTGGCCGACAACTACGCGGTAGAACGCCGCCCGCCGCAAGGGCCGCTAGGCATACAGGGCGCCTTCATGCCCATCCATGAACTGTGCCTGTTCAAGCTGGGCGTGCCGCTGGGAGAACTGTGGTACTTGTCGGAACTGGCCGCCGCGCTGGCGGCGCAAGAGCGCAGCCGGTTCTTTCTGACGGCGCCGCCCCTGCGCCTGCCGGGCGCGGTGGGGTCGCCGGTAACGCCGGTAGCCACTATCTAGGCAAGGTTGGCCCAGGCCTATCGCAAGTGCCTGGGCAGCGCATCCCCCACCGGGTACTTCTGCCGGTTGACCTCGATCTTGTGGGCAATGGCCTCGTTCATGTCCACGCCCAGCTCCATGGCCAGGCGCACCAGGTACAACATTACGTCGGCCAGTTCATCGCGCACCGCGCGGGCGGTGCGCGCGTCTTGCGCCACGCGCCTGGACGCGTCTTCGGTCAGCCACTGAAAAATCTCGACCAGCTCGCCCACTTCGCCAGTCAACGCCATGGCCAGGTTCTTGGGTGAATGGAACTGGTTCCAGTCGCGCTCGTCGGCAAACTTCTGCAGCACCGCTTCCAGCGGCTTCAAGTCGATGAGTCGGTCGGTGGCGTCCATAGCGTGTTTCCAGCGGGGTTACGGGCGAATCCAGCCAGTGTAGCGGCTGCTGTGTACGGGTAAACCCGTGTGGCGAACGCGCGTCGCCATGCCACAGAACGCCTGGCCTCGGCCGCCAATACTTCAAAACAAGAACTATTTCTATTACCATTCATGTGTCCAACTTTGCTGAAAACTCCCCAGAGAGTTTCGATTGTGACCGCCGCGCCCCCCTTTTCGCTTTCTTCGCCACCGATCGATACGCTGTACGCCGATCATCACGCCTGGCTGCGGGCCTGGCTGCAGCGGCGCCTGGGCAACGCCGCCGACGCGGCGGACCTGGCGCACGAAGCATTCCTGCGCCTGATCCTGAAGCCGGCCTCGCGTGGCTTCGGCAGCCCGCTCGAAGCCCGGGCGTACCTGCGCGCCATGGCCCAGGGCATGTGCATCAACCTGTGGCGCCGCCGCGAAATCGAACAAGCCTGGCTGGATACGCTGGCCGCCCAACCCCCGGCGTACGCGCCGTCGGCTGAACGGCAGGCCATGGTGCTCGAGGCCTTGCAAGAAATCGCTGAGCTGCTGCACAGCCTGCCCGGCAAGGCGGCGCAGGCCTTCCTGATGTCTGCCGTGTGCGGCATGACCGCGGCCGACGTGGGCGGCGAGCTGGGCGTGTCGTCGCGCATGGTGCGCAAGTACGTGGCCCAGGCCATGCTGCGCTGCATGCAGGCGCAAGCCGGGCAAACCGCGGCCGCGTTGCGGCATGCGCCGCCCCTATGAGCCAGCCTTCGCATGCCGTCATGGAGCATGCGGCGCAGTGGTATGCGCTGCTGATTTCGGGCGAAGCCAGCGCGGCCGACCAGGCACGCTGGCAGGCCTGGCTGGCCGCGCACCCGCATCACCGGCAGGCCTGGCAGTACGTGGAATCGGTCAGCCAGCGCGTGCTGGCGCCGCTGCAGGACACGCCCGACCCGCGCCAGATGGCCGCCAAGGTTTATGCCGTGCATGAGCGCGCCCGCATGCGCCGCCGGGTGCTGGCGGGCATTGGCACCATAGCGGGCGCCGCCGCGCTGGGCTGGGCGGCGCGGCCCGACTCGCCCATGGCCGGTGCCATCGCCGCCTGGACGGCCGACTACCGCACCGGCGCGGGAGACATACGCCAGTTCACCCTGGCCGACGGCTCGCAGGTATGGCTGAACACCGCCAGCGCGCTCGATGCCGACATGCGGGGCGGCCTACGCAGGCTGACCCTGGCGGCGGGCGAGATCCTGGTGTCCACCGCTCGCGGCGACGCGCGGCCCTTCGTGGTTGACACGGCGCAGGGCCGCATGCGCGCGCTGGGCACCCGCTTCACCGTCCGCCGCGAACAAGGCCACACGTTCCTGGCGGTATTCGACGGCGCCGTCGAAATACGCACCGCCAGAGCTGGCGCGGTCCAAGTCATTCCGGCCGGCTGGCAAACCCGGTTCGCTGCCGGCACTATCGAGGCCAGCGTGCCCGCCGACCTGGCGCGCGAGGCGTGGAGCCGGGGCGAGCTGGTCGCCTGGAATCTTTCGCTGGCCGACGTCGTCGACGAACTGGGCCGCTACCATCCGGCGCACATCAGCCTGGCGCCCAATGTCGCGCAACGACGCGTGTTCGGCACGTTTCCCTTGCGCGATATGGATGGCGCCCTGGCCATGCTGTCACAGGCCGCTGCGCTGCGGGTGCGCCGGCCCTGGCCGTGGTGGATATCCATTACCGACGGCGCGGCGCAGCCGCCCTCGCGGTGATTTTTCAAAAAACAGTTCCGCTTTTCGCCTTCTCGATTGATTAAGGGAATAGAAGGGCCGCAACGCCAGAGCGCGCCATGCGCGCGCGAACGGCAGGCCGCCATTTACCGTCATCGTAGAAAGGGAAACCGCCATGTACCGGCGTTTATCGCATGCCTTGCCCCGCGCCCTGGCCGGGCAGCCCGCGCCAACCCGCGCACTCTGCCACGAACAGCCCGCCAGCCCGGCCGAATGGCCGCCACGGCCAATGGCGGCGTGGATGCGGATGGCGGCGTCGGCAGCCATCGCCGCGGCCGCCTGGGCGCTCCCCGGCCAGGCCGGCGCTGCGCAGGCGCAGTTGCACGCGCAGGTTCAAATGCAACCACAACAGCGAGCCCCGGCGCAGGCGGCCGCGCAGCACCCTTACGATATTCCCGCCGGCCCCCTGCGAACCGTGCTGACGCAGTTTGCCAGCGAGGCGGGCATCTACCTGGCCGGCTCCATCGATCTGGCCAACGGCAAAACCAGCCCTGGCCTACAGGGCAACTACACCGTGTCGCAGGGCCTGGCCCGCGTGCTGGCCGGCACCGGCCTGCAGGCCGTGCCGGACGCGAACCGGCGCTACGTGCTCAAGCCGCTGCCGCCTGCCAGCGTCAGCGAACTGCCGGCGGTGACGGTCACGGGCCAGTCTGAATTCGCCACCGGCCCGGTGGTGGGCTACATGGCGCAACGCAGTGCCACCGCCACCAAAACCGACACGCCCATCGTGGAGACCCCGCAGTCGATCTCGGTGGTCACCGCCAACCAGATCCGCGACACCGCTTCCAACACGCTGGACCAGGCGCTGACCTACAGCGCCGGCGTGCGCACATCCATCTACGGGGCCAGTTCGCGCATGGACACGGCCCAGGCGCGCGGCGTGGAAATCGAGGACATTTTTCTGGACGGCCTGAAAGACCGGGTGGACTTCTGGACCAGCACACCGCGCGTCGAACCCTATCTGATGGAGCGCATGGAAGTGCTGCGCGGGCCTTCGTCCATGCTGTACGGCCAGGGCGGCACCGGCGGGTTGATCAACAACGTCAGCAAGCTGCCCCAGGCCGAGGCGCGGCACGAAATCGGCGTGCAAGTGGGCAGCCACAATGCCCGCCAACTGCAGGCAGACCTGACAGGCCCGCTGACCGAAGACGGCACCTGGCTGTACCGGCTGGTGGCCCTGGGCCGCGAAAGCGGCACGCAAATCGACTACGGCCAGGACGACCGCCAGTTGATCGCCCCATCGCTCACCTGGACGCCCAGCGCCGCCACCGAACTCACCCTGCGGCTGAAATGGCAGAAAGACCGGGCCAACGGCGATTCCGGCAGCACGCTGCCCTGGGAAGGCACCATTCTGCCGAACCCCAACGGGCGCATCTCTCGCCACACCTTCGTGGGCCAACCTGGCTACGACCGCTTTGATGCCGACAGTCTGCAGGCGGGTTGGTCGTTCCGGCACGACCTGAACGACCAGTGGACATTCCGCCAAAGCACGCGCTGGACCGACAACAAGACCGATTACGGCGCTTTCGACGTGTATGCGCCCTACCTGGATCCCGACCAGCGCATGCTGAGCCGCGCGGCGTATTTCTGGAAACACCACACGCAGATCCTGGCGACAGACCAGAACCTGGTGGGCAAATTCTCGACCGGATCGGTCGCTCACCAGTTGCTGGTGGGCGTGGACTTCCTGCGTTATCGGGATTCGGGTTCGGGCGTAGACGACTACACCGGCCTGGCCCCCATCGACGTCTACAACCCCATTTATCAGGTAGGCTACCAGCCCCCGCCGCGCGAGCCGATCGCCACCAGCGGCATCAAGCAACTGGGGGTGTATATCCAGGACGAAATGCGCTGGCGCAACTGGATCCTGCTGGCAGGCTGGCGGCACGACGAAGCCAAGAACTGGGAAGACGGCGCAGACGACCGCAACGACCGCGCCGATTCCATGCGTTTCGGCCTGATGTACGAAATTGTGCCCGGGCTGCTGCCGTACATCAGCTACGCCGAATCGTTCCTGCCTCAGGCCAATACCAGCTACGGCCAGCGGCTGCGGCCGCTGCGCGGCAAGCAATGGGAAGCCGGCATCAAGTACCAGCCGCCCGCGCAAGACTGGCGCGCGTCGGCCGCCGTGTTCGAACTGCGCGAAGTCAACCGCACGGTAGAGATCTCTGAAACGCAAGTCTCGCAACGCGGCAAAACCCGCAATACCGGCCTGGAACTGGAATGGGTGGGGTCCATTACGCCGCGGCTCGACATCAACGCCAGCTTCACTTACTTGAACGTCGACAAAGAACTGACGGGCGTACCCAAGCGCCAGGCGGCCTTGTGGAGCACTTACAAGTTCTCGCTGGGCAACATCGACGGCTTCACGGTAGGCGCGGGCGTGCACTACGCCAGCAGCTTCGTGGACGAATCCGGCGACGTCGCCAACGTGCCGCGCACCCCTTCAGTAACCTTGCTCGACGCCATGCTGGCCTGGGAAAACCGCAACTGGCGCGTGGCGCTTAACGCCAGCAACCTGACCGACAAGGCGTACTTCTCGCAATGCTGGTCATGGGGCTCATGCGCCTACGGCCCTGGCCGGCTGGTCACGCTGACCACTTCGTACCGCTGGTAAGCGCCGCCTGCCGCGACATCGGATGTGCACGCCGCGGAAGTTACGCAATCACACTTCGCCGCGCGCGGTTAAACGGCAGGTTTCCATAGATGCCAGGTTCGCCATAGCTGTACGCAGGCGTCAGGTGCGCCACAAATGTCCACAGATGTTCGCAGGTGTCTGGCTCCGTACTGATCCGCAGGTGTCTGGCTCCGCAGGTGCCTGACACCGTACTGATGAAGCAGCCGAGGCGCACCTCGGTGTCTGACACCTACGGAGTCAGACACCTGACATGGCACTGACCTGGCACCTCCGCAGGTGTCTGGCTCCGCAGGTGTCTGACACCGTACTGATGGAGCAGCCGAGGCGTACCTCGGTGTCTGACACCTACGGAGTCAGACACCTGACCTGGCACTGACCTGGCACTGACCTGGCATCTCCGCAGGTGTCTGGCTCCGCAGGTGTCTGGCTCCGCAGGTGCCTGACACCGTACTGATGAAGCAGCCGAGACGCACCTCGGTGTCTGACACCTACGGAGTCAGACACCTGACCTGGCACTGACCTGGCATCTCCGCAGGTGTCTGGCTCCGCAGGTGCCTGACACCGTACTGATGGAGCAGCCGAGGCGCACCTCGGTGTCTGACACCTACGGAGTCAGACACCTGACCTGGCACTGACCTGGCATCTGACCTGGCACCTGACCTGACCGCTGGTTCCCCCTCCCAGCCACGACATGGGACCTGCGCGGCCCGCGAATTCGCTCGATCGCAGTTTGACGGCGTGTGGCTGGGCGGGGTGGCGCGTTGGGCGGCGGGGTGGCCTGCATAGCAGGCCGAGGGCGCGTGGGTGCGCCCGAGCCCGACGCACGGGCGCCGCCCTGCCCAGCCGCACGCCGCGAAGCGGGGCAAGAAATCCCCCCGCCCCCCCAAAACCCCGTTTTACTGCCGCCCCAGACTCAGGCAATATGGCGTTTTGCTTACGAAAAAGGAGTCTTCCATGGCCCAAGCATCCGCACGCCATATCCTGGTTTCCACCGAAGCGAAGTGCAACGAGCTCAAGGCCGCGATCGAAGGCGGCGCCGACTTCGCCCAGGTGGCCCGCGAGAATTCCAGCTGCCCCTCGGCCCGCGACGGCGGCAACCTGGGCACCTTTGGCCCCGGCCAGATGGTCAAGGAATTCGACACCGTCGTCTTCAGCGCCCCCGTCGGCGTGGTGCAAGGCCCGGTGAAAACCCAGTTCGGCTATCACCTGGTCGAAGTCACCGACCGCCAAGACTGAACCCCTTGGGCCGCGGCCGCCCTACAGCGGCGCCGCGCCCACCGACAGCCCCCCGCACGCGTACAAAACCTGCCCTGTAACAAAGCGGGCATCGGCAGACAGGAAAAAAGCAATCACCCCCGCGATATCTTCAGGCTTGCCCAGGCGCTTGAGCGGAATACGCTGCTCCAGTTCCTGTCGCTGAGCGGCGCTCATGGGGTTGTTGTTGCGATACAGCTCTGTCATCACCGGGCCGGGCGCCACCGCATTGACCGTAATGCCGTGCGTGCCCAGTTCCAGCGCCCAGGTGCGGGTAAAGCCCAGCAGGCCGCTCTTGGCTCCGGCGTAGGCCGTGCGCCGAGGCATGCCCAGCGCGGCGCGGCTGGCAATATTCACAATGCTGCCCTGGTTGCTGCGTATCATCGATGGCAAGCAGGCCTGCACACACTGCATCGGCGCCCGCAGGTTCACGGCCAGCAGCCGGTCCAGCTCCTCGGGCGAGGTTTCCCGCAGCGTGTGTGAAGTCGTCAAGCCAGCGTTGTTCACAATGCTGTCTACCGGAAAACGCGCCACAATATCGGCCAGCGTGCCAGCGGTGGCGGCGGCATCGGCCAGATCGGCCTGGAAGAACTCGCCGGGAAATCCCTCCGCCGGCGCGCCGCGGGCCAGGCCAATAACCTGGTGGCCGTCACGCGCCAGGCGCTGCGCCGCAGCCAGGCCAATGCCGCGGCTGGCGCCGGTAATCAGAATCGTGCGCGCAGACATGGTCGGACTCATTCGACTTTGGCGCCCGACTGCTTCACCACCTTGGCCCACCTGTCCACTTCGCCCTGCACGAACTGGGCAAACTCCGGCGTGGCATTGGGCGCCTTCGGCTTGACCACGCCGCGCTGGTCGAACACCTTGCGCACGGCGTCGCTGGCCAATGCCTTGTTCACGGCCACGTTCATCTGCTGCACGATGGCGGGGTCCGTTGCCGCGGGCGCAAACAGGCCAAACCAGGATTGCACCGAGAAATCCGGCAGGCCAGACTCGGCCAGAGTGGGAATATCCGGCGCCGAGGGCGACCGCTCGGACGTGGTCACGCCCAGGGCGCGCAGCTTGCCCGCCTGCACGTTGGGCAGCACGGTTGGCATGTTGTCGAAAATGGAATCCACCTGCCCGCCCAGCAGGTCGGTCATGGCGGGGCCGCTGCCGCGATATGGCACATGCAGAATATTGGTTCCCGTCTGCAGCTTGAACAATTCGCACGACATATGAATCGCCGAGCCGGTGCCCGATGACGCACAGGTCAGCTTGCCGGGATTCGCCTTGGCGTACTCGATGTAGTCTTTCACGCTTTTGATCGGCAGCGACGGATTCACCACCAGCAGGTTGGGCACGGTGCCCAACATCGCCACGCTGGCGAAGTCTTGCACAATGTCGTAGTTCAGTTGCTTGTACAGCGTGCGGTTGATGGCGTTGGCCGTAGACCCGACATAAAAAGTGTAGCCATCGGGCTCCGCGCGCTTGACGATCTCGGCGCCGATGTTGCTGTTTGCCCCGGTACGGTTTTCCACCACAAAGGTCTGGCCGGTCTGCTCGCTGAGCTCGTGCGCCAGGGTGCGGGCGATGATGTCGGTGGTGCCGCCCGCGGCGTAGCCGACCACCCATGTCACAGGGCGTTGGGGCCACGTCGGCCCAGCCCACGCGGCGGGAACGGTCTGCAAAACCATGGCCAACCCGCACAAAATAGCAATTCTCCTGAACATTTGCTCTCTCCTTTGTTCATTGTGGTTATGCGCGCGGCCGGCGGCCGGCCGCGCGGCGGCCCGTATCAGGCCGGGACAGTGCCCTGGATAGTGATGCGGTGCATCTCGCGGCGCTGCCCAGGGTAGTCGTTGATGGCGTAGTGCATGGTGCAACGGTTGTCCCAGAACGCCATAGAACCCTTGCGCCACCGGAACCGGCAGGTGTTTTCGGGCTTGGCGCTGTGCTGGTACAGGAACTGCAGCAGCGGCAGGCTTTCCTCGCGCGTCATGTTCTCGAACGAATACGTGAACGGATGATTCACGAACAGGCACTTGCGCCCGGTTTCTTCATGGGTGCGCACCACCGGGTGCACGCTGGTAATCGAGCCCACGTCTTCGCGCAGCTTGGTCGACCGCGTGCTGTTGCGGTACTTCGAATTGGCCGACAAAAAGTCGTTGGTATGCACCGCGCGCAGGTTCGCCAGCTTGGCCTTCATGCCGTCCGACAGCGTGTCGTAGGCGCGATACATATTGGCCCACAGAGTGTCGCCGCCGGTTTCAGGCACCTGGCGCCCGTACAGAATCGAGCCCAGCGGGGGCGTCGGGTGATAGGTTTCGTCGGTATGCCAGGTGTCGCCGATAATGTCCTGATCGGTAGGCTCTTTCACCACCGGCATGATCTCGGGATACTCATCCAGCGTGCGGTACACCGGCGTAGTGCTGATCACGCCGAAGCGCCGCGCGAAAGCGATGTGCTGCTCCGGGGTCAGGGTCTGGTCGCGAAAGAAAATCACCTGGTGGTCCAGCAGGGCCTGCCGGATCGCGGCAACGTCGGCGTCTGGCAGATCGCGCGACAAATCAATGCCCAGCAACTCGGCGCCGATCACGCCGGTAAGCTTGCGTACTTCCATCCTTCTCTCCTGGATCCGTAGGCGGATCTTGTTTTGGGTGAATCTGATCTTGGCAAAGCCCAGTTTATTGACGCTGATTATTCATGTCTAATATAGTTTTGATGGCTGATTAATAGGCATAAGTAGAATAATGATCGACCTGAAAAGACTGCGCTATTTCGTGGCGGTGGCCGAAGAAGCCCACTTTGGCCGCGCCGCCAACCGGCTGGGCATAAGCCAGCCACCGCTTAGCGAACATATCCAGGCACTAGAAACCAGCCTGAACGCCAAGCTGCTGTTTCGCACCACGCGCTCGGTCAGCCTTACCGTCGAAGGCGAAGCCCTGCTCAAGCACGCGCGCGCCATCCTGCATGACACCGACCGCTGCCAGGAAATCGTCAACGCATCACGCCAGCAGAACATCGAGTCGCTGACGTTGGGCATTCTGCATGCCCATACCTATACCTTTTTGCCGGGCCTATTGCGAAGCTACTTCGCGCGCCATCCGGCGTATCGCGTTCATCTGGTCGAATATTCCACCACCGAGCAAGTCGGCAAACTGCTCGAAGGCGTGATCGACATCGGCCTGGTGCGCGAGCCTATCTACCATCCGTCGCTGCGCACACAGCGGCTGTTCTCGGAACGCTACGCGGTGGCGGTGCCCGACACCTGGGACATTGCCCGCAAGAAAACCCTGTCGGTGCGGGACCTGGGCGGGCGCAGCATAATCGGCTACCCCAGCCACGACCATCGGCGCAGCACGCAAAGCCTGTTCCGCGATTTCTTCCACCAGTACGCCGTCAACCCCTCGGACCGCTTCGAGGTCAAGACCATGCACGCCGCGCTGGCGCTGGTTGCCGCGGGCTGCGGGTTCGCGCCCGTGCCCCGCTCGCAGATGGTGCTGCAGCTGGCGGGGGTGGCATACCGGCCGTTTCGCGAGCCGTCGCCCGAATTGTCGGTGGGCCTGGCCTGGCGCGAGGACAAGGCCTCGCCGCTGGTGGCCGAGTTCGTCCAGCTGTGCCAGACGCATTTCGCCCAGCCGCCACGGCGTGGCCGCGCGCGGGCGTCGTCTTAAAGTGACCGTCTTGCGGTTACCGTCTTGAAGTTACATTCGCCGCAACAAGGAGCCCCCACAAAAATGCATACCCGCGCAGACTGCCTGCAGGCCGACCGGCAAGATCCCCTGGCGCCGCTGAAGCAACTATTCGACTTGCCGCCCGACGTCATTTACCTGGACGGCAATTCGCTGGGCGTGCTGCCCAAGACCGCGGCCGCGCGCGCCGCGCAGGTAATCGGGCAGGAATGGGGCAATGGCCTGATCCGCAGCTGGAACACAGCGGGCTGGTTCGAGCTGCCCGCGCGGCTGGGCGATAAGCTGGGGCAGCTTATTGGCGCCGGCCAGGGCCAGGTGGTGGTTACCGACACCACCTCGCTGAACCTGTTCAAGGCGCTGGCGGCCGCTCTGCGCATCCAGCAACAGGCTGCGCCGCAACGCCGGGTGATCGTGTCCGAGCGCGACAACTTCCCCACCGACCTGTACATGATCCAGGGCATGATCGACCTGCTGCAGCAAGGCTACGAACTGCGCCTGATCGACGACAACCTGCCCCTTGAACAGGCGCTGGACGATTCCACTGCCGCACTGCTGTTATCGCACGTCAACTATCGCACCGGCGCCATGTACGACATGGCCGCGGTCACCGCGCAGGCCCATGCCCGGGGCGCGCTGGCCATCTGGGACCTGGCCCACGCCGCTGGCGCAGTGCCGGTGGACGTTACCGGGGCCAACGCCGACTTCGCGGTGGGCTGCACGTACAAATACCTGAACGCCGGCCCCGGCGCGCCGGCCTACATCTGGGTAGCGCCGCGCCACACTGACCGGTTCTGGCAGCCCCTGTCGGGCTGGTGGGGCCACCAGCGCCCCTTCGACATGACCGCAACCTACGAGCCGGCCGGCGGCATCCGCCGCTACCTGTGCGGCACGCAGCCCATTGTGTCGCTGTCGTTGGTGGAGTGCGGGCTGGACGTCAGTCTGGCCGCCGACATGAACGAAGTGCGCAAGAAATCCCTGGCGCTGGGCGACCTGTTCATCGAACTGACGGAAAACCGCTGCGCCGGCCATCCGCTGACGCTGGTCACGCCGCGCGAACATGCTCGGCGCGGCAGCCACGTCAGCATCCGGCATCCGCACGGGTATGCGGTCATGCAGGCGCTGATCGCACGCGGCGTCATCGGTGACTACCGCGAACCCGAAGTGCTGCGCTTCGGCCTCACGCCGCTATACCTGGGTTACGCCGACGTATGGGATGCGGTTGACGTATTGAAAGACGTGCTGGACAGCGAAGTGTGGAAGCAGCCGCAATTTTCGCAACGGGGCGCGGTAACCTGACGCACGACGTAATCATCGGCTACGCCTATAGAAGAACAGGAAAATTCCCCAGCCTGTTGTGGAATTTTCCTACCAATCGGCAACGAGGCGCCGAGCATTATCGGCAAGCATGCAAACAGATCTTCCTGCCATCTGGCAGGGGCATGCCATTCCATCGCCACGGAGCCGATCATGAAAACACCCCGCACTGCCTGTCTCGTCGCGAGCATCGCCTTGCTGGCCAATACGCCCTCGGCCTGGGCGCAGGGCGGAAATGTCACATTCACGGGCGCCGTCGTCGCCGAAAGCTGTGAAATCGGGGGCGGCCACCCTGCCGTGGCGCGCAGCCTGTCGCCGCGTTTCACGGTAGACCTGCCCGCCATCGGCACTGATACGCTAACCACACATGGCCAGACCGCGGGCTGGTCGCCGTTCGCCATAACCTTGCGGCACTGTGGCAACAGATACGCCTTGGTGCGCACCCATTTCGAGCCCGGCGCCTTCGTAGACATGGCCACCGGCCGCCTCAGCCCAGACAGCCATAGTTCCGCCGGCAACGTGCAAATCGCCCTGCGCGAACTGGGCAGAACCCGGCACATTCTTATCGGCGCGCCACCCGGCAGCCAGGGCAGCACCCCCGTTGTGCTGCAAGGCCATGCCACCCAGGTATACGAGGCCGGTTACTACGCCCTGGGCCAGGTGTCGCCAGGCACTGTGCACACCAGCGTGGAATACAACCTGGTCTACCAGTAGCCGCGCCGCGCCGGCGCAACTTGCAGTGTCTGATGCTGACAAGAACTTTCCCCTACGTCTGTCAGATTTTTCCTCAACCCTGCAAGCCCCCTCATCTCTAGACTCCGTCTTGCTGCGATCGGCTTACGAAGTTCCGGCAGTTCGCCAGCCTTTCAACTTTCTTGTTAACGGAGTCAATCATGAAACTCTCTCGTATTGCCGGCCTGCTTGCGGGCGCTGGAATCCTGGCCGCGGCGCATGTCGCAGCCGCCGCCGACGGCACCATTACCTTCACCGGGCAGATCCTGGCCACTTCCTGCACCATCAATGTCAATGGAAAGGGCAACGCAAACGATACCGTCGCCCTGCCCCAGGTCAACATCAGTGCACTGGCAACGACGGCAGCCACGGCAGGCTGGACGCCGTTCGAAATCAAGCTAACGGGTTGCCAGGGGCCTCTCGTTTCCGCCATGGCGAATTTCGAGCCGGGTCCCAACGTCACTCCCCAGGGGCGGCTGAAGAACATCGCTACGGTTCTTCCCGCATCGGCCGTCGATATCGCGCTGCGGCAGGCCGGTAGCACGAACAACATCGTCGTCGGCAGCGCTGCCAGCACCCAAAGCACGCCGGTTTCGTTCAACACCGGGGCAGCCACCCTCCAGTACGAAGCCGGCTACTACGCAACGGCTCCGGCCACGGCGGGCGCCGTCGAATCCAACGTCACCTACTCCATCGTCTACCAATAAGCCCACCAGGCTTACGGTGTCTACGGGCGCCTTACCGGGCGCCCCATTCTCCAGCCGTCCGTATCCCGGCACGGCTGCCAACAGCCTGGCCTGCAACCCGCGGCCCTGGCATGCACTACCAGGAACTCTCATGCGTCTGCACCGCTATCTGTACGCCGCCTTTTCCACCGCCGCGCTAGCCTTCGCTATCGCGCCGGCCATCTCGCATGCTTCCATCGTTATCGGCGCCACGCGCATCATCTACGACGCGGCGGGCGGCGAACAAACCGTTCGGCTTACCAATAAAGGCGAGTCGCCCAGCCTGGTACAAACCTGGCTGGATACCGGCGCCGTACAAGCCGAACGCGGCACGCTGGAAGTGCCCTTTGTGGTGTCTCCCCCTATGTCACGCGTAGATCCTGGCAAAAGCCAGACGCTGCGCATCATCCATTCCGGCGAACCCATGCCGCAAGACCGCGAAAGCGTCTTCTGGCTGAATGTGCTGGATGTCCCCGCCCGGCCCGCCGCCAACAGCGAAAACTTTCTGCAATTCTCGTTTCGCTCGCGCATCAAGCTGTTCTTCCGGCCTGCCGGCTTGGCCGGCACGGCAGCGCAAGCGCCTGCTCAGCTGACCTGGCAACTGGCCACCAAAGACAGCCAGCCAATACTGCAGGTAAGCAACCCCACGCCTTATCACGTCAGCTTTGCCGCGGTGGAACTCGCCACCGGCGGGCAGACCCTGGCCGTGCAAGAGCCCGGCATGCTGGCGCCGTTCGAAACGCGCGCCCTGACATTGCCCCGCGCGGCCACGGCATCGTCCGGCACGCGGGTGCGCTACCAGTTCGTCAACGACTACGGCGGCATCACCGAAGAAGAAGCCGCGCTGCAAGGGCCCTCGCGCTAGCGCCGCGGCTCGCTTAAGGAAACGCATCATGCTGGCTTCCCGCTCTCATCTGCCGCCCCTGCGCTATGCATGCGGCCTGGTCTCGGCGCTGTTCGCCTGCGGCATCGGGGCTTCAGTGGCGGCGGAAGCGTCGTCCGCCCAGGTGGCCGAAGTGCAGTTCAACACCGACATGCTGCGCGGCTTTGGCGACGCCCCGGTGGACATCAGCCGCTTCAACCGGGGCAATTTCGCCGCACCCGGCGACTACACGGTACCGATCGTCGTCAACGACAGGCGGGTAGGGCGCGGCACGGTACGCTTGCGCCAGCTCGCCGGCGAAGCTTATCCACAGCCCTGCGTAGATACCGATTTACTGACGACGGCTGGCGTCAACGTGCAGCGGCTGGACGACGCCGCGCAAGCGCAGTTGCAAGAAAATTCCTGTGTGCGGCTGCCCGGCCTTATTCCCGACGCTCGCGCCGAGTTCGACAACGGCGAACAACACCTGTACCTGAGCATTCCGCAAATCTGGCTGAACCGCAGCGCACGCGGCTATGTCGACCCCGACCACTGGAACGAAGGCATCACGGCCGGCATGCTGCGCTACAACGCCAACGTATACCGCTACAACAGCCGGCACGGCAGCGCGTCCACGCAAGGCTACCTGGGCCTGGACAGCGGCTTCAACGTTGGCGCGTGGCGGTTCCGCCATCGCGGCAATCTGAGCTATCAAGAAAATCTGGGTACGCATTATGAAAGCATCCAAACCTCCGTGCAGCGCTCACTGGCGCCCATCAAAAGCCAGTTGACCGCCGGCGAATTCTTTACCGAAGGAGACGTGCTGGAAAGCTTGAACTTGCGCGGCGTGCGCCTGTCCAGCGATGACCGCATGTACCCGGAGTCGCTGCGCGGCTATGCGCCTACGGTACACGGCATTGCCAACAGCAACGCCCGCGTCAGCATTCGCCAGAACGGCATCGTCATCTACGAAACCACGGTAGCGCCCGGCGAATTCCAGATCGACGACCTGTACCCCACCGGCTACGGCGGCGACCTGGAAGTCGTGGTAACCGAAGCCGACGGCAGCGTGCATATTTCGCGCGTGCCGTTCTCGGCCCCCATCAACGCACTGCGGGCTGGCGCCACACGCTACAGCCTGGCCGCCGGGCAATACCGTAACACCATGGGCGGCGAAACCCCGTATGTATTTCAAGGCACGGTGCGCCACGGGTTCAACAACCTGGTGACCGGCTATGGCGGAATCACCGCGTCCGAACATTATTTGGCGGGCGAAGTCGGCGCCGCGCTGAACACGTCATGGGGCGCCTTCAGCCTGGACGCCACCTATGCCCGCGCCCGTCTGCGCAACCAGCCCGACCGCCGCGGCCAAAGCTACGGCCTGAGCTATTCGCGGCTGTACGAGCCCACCGCTACCAGCGTCACCCTGGCTGCCTACCGCTATTCCACCGATGGCTTTCTTAACCTGGCCGATACCGTGGCCCTGCGTTCGGCCGACTCTCTTTACGCGTTGCCCCGAGGCTACGGCAGCGCAAAAGGGCGGCTTCAGGTCATGCTGAACCAACCCCTGGGCGAGCGCTGGGGGTCGTTGTATTTGTCGGGCTATAGCCAGAACTACTGGGGCCACAGCGGCCGCGACACCGAATACCAGGCGGGCTACAGCAACTCGTTCAAACGGGTGAACTACAACATCAGCGCCTCGCGGCAGTACAGCGCGTACTCGGGCAAGTGGGAAAACACCTACATGCTGAACTTCAGCCTGCCGCTGGGCAGCGGCGCCAACGCGCCGCGGTCCAATACCACCATCCAGCGCAACAACCGTACCCGCAGCACGTTCATATATGAAACCGTCAACGGCAGCCTGGGCGGTTCTGACAGCCCGTTGTACTACGGCGTCAGCGCCAGCCACTCGCGGCACGGCGGCCAAGGCGCCAATAGCAATAACGTCAGCGCCAATGCTTCCTGGACCTCGCCCCTGGCGCAATTGGGCGCCAGCGCCAGCCGCTCTAGCAACAGCAGCCAGGCCAGCGCCAGCATTTCGGGCGCGGCCGTGGCATGGGGCGGCGGGGTCGCGCTGACGCCATCGCTGGGCGACACCTTCGCCATCGTCGACGCCCAGGGCGCGGCAGGGGCCCGCATCGCCAACATGGGCGGGCTGCGCGTCAATTCGCGCGGCTACGGGGTGGTGTCGAACCTGACTCCCTTCGCGCAAAACACCATCGAAGTCGATCCCAATGGCCTGCCGCTGAACGTGCAGTTCAAATCCACCATCCAGCACGTGGCGCCCACGGCCGGCGCCATCGTGCCGGTGAAGTTCGAGGTCGAGGCCGGCGGGCAGGCGGCGGTTATCCGTGCGCGCCAGGCAGATGGCCAGGCGTTGCCCTTCGGCGCCCAGGCGCTGGACGGCAACGGCAATCAGGTCGGCACCGTGGCCCAGGGCAGCCGCATCATCGCCAGCAGCCTGAAAGACACCAAGGGCCGCATCACCATCAAATGGGGCGCCACGGCCGCGCAGCAATGCACCGTGGACTACGCCCTTCCCGAAGCAGCCGGAAAGGCTGACCAACCATTTCACCTGTTGCAGGGCACGTGCGTGCCCACGGGACTCTGAATATGAATATCACTCAGTACTTCCGCTTGGCTATGCGCGCCATCCTCGCTGTTGACCACCAACGTCCTCGACCGCTATTCCAGCGAATTATGTATAAGCTGAGTGCGGGAGGGCTGGTGCTAGCAGGCGTGGCGATGATGCCTACGTCGATCGTCTTCGCCTCCACCCTAACCTGCACCATGTCTACTGCCGGTTCTGGTAGCTTCAAGCCAGAGGATAGGTACATATCTAATATCAGCTCCGCGGCGCTCAAGACTCCTCCAAATCCACCTCTGTACACGGTCCTCCACACCTCTACCATTTACCGCGTGTTAATAAATCGCAGGGTAATGTGCACCGGCGAAAAAGATGCTTCTTTATACTCCAGACTTGAGCTTTCGCTACTACCACCGTGGAAGGCATTGCCAGGAGGCATAGTAACTATTCCTGGAATGAGTGTTGGCTATCGTTTTGTCGGAGCCACAACAGTGACGGAATCAACTATGTTCCTACCGTCGTTCCCCAACGCGTTTAACTATACGTACGGTGACAATTTCCACAACAACGTTATGCCTAGTAGTCAAACGGTCGAACTTATCGCCTTAGGGCCTATCTCATACGACACAATTTCCCCCTCACACCGTCCCATTGGCTACGTAAGGACCAGTTCGAACGCCATCGCGGACGGGGACGCCTACTACGCACTCAACTACGCCCGTATCATCGTAGCAGAAGAACCGCCAAACATTCAGCTGCACACCTGCAAAGTACCGGGCTATACTGTCGTCGATCTGGGTTCGCACCACTTCAACGGCTCCACACCGGGGGTTACCTCGCCAACAGTGAATTTTACTATTCAACTGATAGACTGCCCTACTGGCGTGCCCATAAGAATGGGCTGGAAACCTTCCGTTCCCTCTGCCCCGACCATTCCGGCTCCGTACACTAATAGCATAATGGCACTTGACAGCACTTCTACTGCCACTGGAGTCGGCATTCAGCTCCTAGGGGAGGAAGGTGCGGAAGCCATAATAGCGGATGGCACGGGGTATACGATGGTAACGACCCAATCCCAACCCACTCAGCCTCTGAAACTAAGCGCCCGTTATATGCAGGTAGCGCCGAATGTTACCCCTGGTTCCGCCAAAACGTCGGGCACATTTACGATTACCTATCCATAAAACAAAAACTCTGCGCGCCCACGCGCAGGGCGTTCAGAAATTTCCGACGCATTTCGCGAAAATTCTGCATTTATGACGCTGTAGTAGCGCGTAGTCTTGCGACTATGGCACGTCGCAAGAACTTTCCCCTGGCGCTAACCCTTGCAGGCTCGACCTTGAGCTTTGTCGGGATCGCTTTTGTTTGCATATCCGTGGCAACCGCCACGGACGATCAGCTGGCGGCCATGCTGGCCGCACAGCCGTGGCGCGGGTTCCTGGCCTGGTCTTCCTTGCTGGCGTTGGCGGCGGGCACGCTGGCGGTTGGCGCCGCCCTGCTTCTGGTGGGCCGCATGCACCGCCAACGGCGCATCTTACGCACTATGAGAAGCCTGCTGCACACGTACATGACGATGCTCGACGCCATTCCCATGCCCATCTACTTGCGCAACAGCAAGCTGGAACTGACGGCATGCAATAGGGCATATGCGCACCTTTGCGGCCAGCCTCGCAGTGCCTTGAATCTTGCATCGGTTGAAGCCACCTTGCGCGCCATGGGCGCAAATACTCTGGATGCCCGCGAACTAGAACGCCAATATCGTCTTACCATGAACAGCGCCACCCCGGCCATTGAAGACCGCACCGTACGGCTGCGCTCGGGCACGGCTACGCTGCAGCACTGGACATCGCCATTGCGCGGCGGAGGCGGCAAGGTTATTGGGGTGATCGGCGGCTGGTTCGACGTTACCGAACGGCACCGCGCCCTGGCCGAGCTGGCCGGGGCGCGCGACCGCGCCGAAGCCGCGTATCGCGCCAAGTCCACCTTCCTGGCATCCATCAGCCATGATATTCGCACACCCATGAACGCCATCATGGGCATGCTGGAGCTCACGCTGTTGCAAGACTCGCTGGCGGCCGCCGCAAGGCAGCAACTGGAAATGGCCCTGCAATCGGCGCGCTCGCTGCTGGCGTTAATAGATGATCTGCTCGATTTATCAAAAATGGAAGCCGGCAAGCTCGACTTGCGGCCATCCATCGTGTCGTTGCGCGATATTGCGGCCGAGGTTTCTGGTGTGTTTTCACCCATGGCCCACAGCAAAGGCGTGGCGCTGGATGTCGACATCATGCCCATGGTTGCCGACCATCATTTGGTTGACCCGCTGCGGCTGAAGCAGATTCTGAACAACCTGCTTTCCAATGCGATACGCTTCACGGAACAGGGCAGCATTCAAATTCAGATACGCGCGACAAGCATCCGCGACGCACACCAATGGGTGCAGTTTGCCGTCAGCGATACCGGCATTGGCATCGAACCCGCCGTATTGCCCACGTTGTTCGACCCGTTCGTGCAAGCCGGGGCGTCGGCCACGGTTGGCGGGGCCGGGTTGGGGCTGTCCATTTGCAAGCGGCTGGTCGACATCATGGGCGGGTATATACGCATTAGCAGCAAGCGGAATCAAGGCACCCGCGTGGTGGTTCGCCTGCGGTTTCCCGTAAAAGCGCTGCCTCAGCTTTCGCCAGGCGGCCAGGCCAATGCACCCGAGCCGCAAGCGCCGATATTGGTTGTGGACGACCATGCGGCCAACCGTACGTTGCTTAAGCACCAGCTGCAAAAGCTTGGTCATGCCGTCGTCTGCGCCGAGAATGGTCTGCAGGCGCTGGAAGCCGTCGGCAGGCAGGTTTTCAAGCTGGCGATCTGCGACTGCGCCATGCCCAGGATGAACGGCATGGAGTTCGTGCGCGCATTGCGGGCAGGCCCCGAACCCAATGCCCGCATGCCGGTCTTGGGTTATACGGCGGGTGCGCAAGATAACTACGCCCAGCAAGCCATCGACGCCGGCATGGACGCCGTGCTGTTCAAGCCGGCAGGGTTGGCGGAATTGCAAGCGGCGCTGCGGGCACACTTGCCACAGCCCGTATTGTCTTAACCAACCAGCGCAGCCAACGTCTGCGACAAGCGCTGCACAGCGGGCACGTACAGGCTGGCCAGCGCCGCTACTGTGTCGCCTTGCTCATGCTGGGCCAGCAATTCAATGCGCTGGCTGAGCGCTACCAGCGCGGGCGCGCCCACCAGATGTGCCGTGCCCTTGATGCGATGCGCGCAAGCGCGGGCGTCGGGCCAGCGGCGCGCGGCGCAGGCCTGGCGGAAGTCGCGCAAGTCAGACTGATTGGTGTCGAGCAAACTGGCGACGAGTTCCGTCACCACCGACGGATCGTCGTCCACCAAGGCGCCAAGCTGCTGCGCCAGCGCCGCTTTATCTGGAATCGGCGCCGCATAGCCGGCGCCCGTCAACGCAACGGCCATGGCGCCTTCGTCGGCCGGATCGGATAAATGCCGACGCACGGACGGCGCACCAGCCGGCGCGGCGCCACAGGTAAGGACGATGGCGCCCGCCAACCCTGCCCGGCTCAGTTGGTCGGCATCGGGAGCGGCCTCGCCTACCGATAGCTCGATGATAACGACAGCGTGGTCGACATCGGCGAAAGGCGCGGCCGCCGGCCAGGCAGCTTCGCGCACGGCCATGCCGAACCCGCGCAAGATATCGGCCGGGCCGCGCCCGGCGGCGCGATCGTGATGCGTAGACAGGATCAAGGCATGGTGCATGGCGGTAAGTGTGTAGGCGGGAAGGCACACGGGCTTAGCGCACGATTTGGTGCCTGCGCGCGAAGTCGACCAGTTCTACCAACGAACCCACACCCAATTTGGCCATGAGGCGGGTTTTGTAAGTGCTGACGGTTTTGTTGCTGATGAACAGCGCGTCGCCGATGTCTTTATTGGACATGCCGCGCACCAGCATCTGCATGACGATGATTTCTTTGTCGGACAGCCGCTCGATTTTATTGGCGGCGTCGGCATCGCTGCTTGGAACCGGGCGATGGGCAACATCGGGAAAAACACTGTAGCCCGCCAGCACGGTTTCGATGGCGCGCACGATTTCAGGTAGTTCCTGCACCTTGCTGATGTAGCCTTGCGCGCCAGCCGCCTTGACCCGCGGCGCGAAAACGACGGGATCTTGCGCGGAAATGACCAGAATGCGGATGTCGGGCTTGATAAGCTTGATGCGGGGAATGGCCTCAAGGCCGTTGATCTTGGGCAGATCGATGTCCAGAATGACGAGGCCGGGCTCGTGCTGGCGCACGGCCTGCACGGCGTCCTGGCCGTTGCCGGCCTCGATGATCTGCGACACGCCCAGCATCTGGGACAGTTGCTGCCTGAGTATCAGCCGCAACGAAGGATGGTCGTCGACGATGAGTACGCTGGTCACGGGTTCAGTTGATCCATTTATTGATGCATTTTTGCAGGTCGATGAAAGCGACGGGCTTGGCAAGGTAGTCGTCCATGCCGCTGGCGCGGCAGCGCTGCATCTGCTGAGTGCTGCAGTCGGCCGTCACGCCCACGATGGGCAGGCGCGGCCGCTGCGCTTGCGCTTCTTGCTGGCGCACGCGCCGCGCAAGTTCGCAGCCGTCGATGCCGGGCATCTGGCAGTCGGTAAACAGCATGGCGTAGTCGTGCTGGCGCAGGGCTTCGAGCGCCTGTTCGGCGTCGGCCACGGTGTCGCAGTTCAGGCCGGCCCGAAGCATCAGTTGGCGCAGGATGATGCGGTAAGGTTCGTGGTCGTCCACGGCCAGGACGCGTGCGGTTTGGGCGCCAGAAGCGGGGCGGGCGGCGAGCCGAGCCGCCTGGTCGGCGCCGGCGTCGGGGCCGCTATCGATGTCTGAGTTGACGCTCGCATCGGCGCTGGCGCTGGCGCTGGCGCTGGCATCGATAGTGCCGGTAATCGCGTTGACGGTGGCGGAAGCGTGCGCCACGGGTAGCGGCAAGCTCACCTGGAAAGCGCTGCCTTGCCCTGGCGCGCTGTGCAGCAGGCGTATGGAGCCGCCCAGCAGGCCGGCCAGCCTGTGGCAGATGGCCAGCCCCAGGCCGCTGCCGCCGTATCGCCGCGCGGTGGAAATATCGGCCTGGGTAAACGCCTGGAACAGCTGACTGTGTACCGACTCGGGAATACCGACGCCTGTGTCAGCGACCGTAAGCGCGATGTGCTGCACTTCGGGCAAAGCGGACGCCCGCGCATCGGCGCGCGCAGTCATATCTAGCGCACAATCTTGCCCTTCATGTTGCCCGTCATCTTGGGCGCCGGTGCGCGGCGCGGCTTCGAGACAGGCGCTGACGTGGATGCCGCCCTGCTCGGTGAACTTGACGGCGTTGCCCACCAGGTTCAGAACGATTTGCTGAATGCGGGTGGGATCGCCCATTAACGTGTGGGCCACACCCGGCGCGACGTCGAGCGTCAGCGCGATGCCTTTGCGCCGCGCCAGCAGTTCGAATACGCGCAGCACCTGACCCAGTACGTCGCGCAGATCGAAGGGCACGGCCTCGGCTTCTGCATAGCCGGATTCGAGGCGCGAGAAATCGAGAATGTCGCCGATGATCTCCATCAGCAGGCGGGCGGCGTCGTCGGCAAGCTGGTAGTGCTGGCGCTGCCCGGTTTGCAGGCCGGTTTCACGCATGAGGTCGAGCGCCCCGATGATGGTGGCCAGCGGCGTGCGAATTTCGTGGCTCATGGCCGCCAGGAAGCGGGCCTTTGCTTCGGCGCTGGCTTCGGCATCGTGCTTGGCCTGGGCCAGGATTCGCGCCTGTTCATGCTCGGGCGTGGTGTCGGCCCAGTAGCCGGCCCAGATCACGGATTGGTCGGGCCGGCGGTCGGGCACGCCTGTGCCCAGGCGCACCCAGGCCGATCCGCCTGAGCGCCGCACTTGGAGATCGACACGAATGGGGCGCGATTCGGCCAGCGACCGGGCGATGGACTGTTCAAGCGTGGCGCGGTCGGCATCGGGCAGACGGCGCAGCCAGTTGTTGGCATCGGCGGTGATGTGTTCGGCTGGGCAGCCGATAAAGCGCTCGGTGCGGCCCATTACATGGAAGAAGCTGCGCTGCCCGCGGGTGTCCTGGCGCAGGAGGAACAGCGCGACCCGGCCGGTGTCGGTGATGCTTTCGATGGCGCGGCGGGTGTATTGCTCGCGCGACTGCAGGGTGTCGCGTTCGGACCGCAGATGGTGGCGATCGAGAAACAAAAAAGCCACCGTACCCATTGCAATGGGTGCAAAGAGCAGCAGGGCGGCAACCCAGGCCGCTTCGGGATGAGTGGCTGACATGGAAGGCTCGACCCGATGGAAATGATCCCACGGCGGATAGGGTACATCCGGACGGGCGCCAGGCAAACCATTTCTTGGAAGTTCAGGAGTAAAGCGCAAGCAGGAAAAGCCGGACGGGTTACCGCGCTGGCGTGCAAATGACACTGATGACGCCCGTGGCCGCGCGGCCACGGCATAGCGGGCGTGCAGGCCTGCAAGCAAGGCATCGGGGCAACGCGGCGATTGAAATGACAAACGAAGGGCCAGGCAGCGCGACGGCGAGTACGGCTGCGAGGCGCTTAACTTGTGGATTCTGATGGACTAGTCAGAAAGCACGCTTGTCTGCCGTCAAGGTTGACCGATCAATTAGTTGGCGGCGCGGGATTCGGTAACCGGCCCTTGCAGTTCGGCGCGAACGAAGTCGGCAAACGCCCGCACTTTGGCCGCCACATGGCGGCGCGAGGGATAGACCGCATAAAGATAGGTATCGACCATGGCCCAGTCGTTCAGCACGGCGCGCAGGCGGCCCTGCGCGAGGTCGTCTTCTACATAAGTGCGCGGCACCAGGCTCAGGCCGAAGCCGGCCCGCAGCGCGTCGCGCACGGCCAGGCTGGAATTGACCTGGTAGCGTCCGCGCACAGGCACGCGCACGGTCTGCCCGTGCCGGCGGAAAGTCCACTCGTCGGCGTGGCCAGACAGGGTGAAGCGCAGGCAGTTATGGCCTCGCAGCGCCTGGGGGGTATCAGGCTCGCCGTGCCGTTGGAAGTATGCGGGCGCGCCGCATAGTACATGCGGCAGCACGGTGAGCGGGCGGGCGACGAGCGAGGAGTCTTCGAGCTGGTCGGTACCGCGGATGGCAAGGTCATAGCCTTCCTGGATGATGTCGACGCGCCGGTCTTCCAGGTGCAGGTCGAGCGACAGGTCGGGGTAGGCCTGCAGAAAGGCCGGGATGGCGGCGGACAGCCGGGACAGCGTCAACGACATGGGCGCGCTGACCCGCAGCACCCCGCTGGGGCCGGTCTGCAGGGGGGCAAGCGAACGGCCGGCTTCGTCGAGGTCATCGAGAATGCGGCTGATCTGTTCGTAATACAGGCTGCCGGCTTCGGTCAGGCTCATGCGGCGAGTGGTGCGCTGAAGCAGGCGCGCGCCCAGGTGGGCTTCGAGTTCGCCGATGTTCTTGCTGACCGCCGCGGGCGATAGCCGCAACTGGCGGGCGGCTTGGGCGAAGCTGCCCAACTGGACGACGTTGCGGAACACGCGCAGGGCGGTGAGCTGTTCCATGATTATTTACTCTCAGATGATAGTGATTGCACTTTAGTGAATATTATCAATTCATGGTAGATGGATTAGTCTGACGGTATGGGTTTCGACGGGGTTTCGGTTCTTGCGACGCCCCGCGGCGTCCAGTTGGGCGGGGCGGCACACGTGCGCCGGGCTCGGGCGCATACAGGCGCCCTCGGCCTGCTGCGCAGGCTGCCCCGCCGCCCAACGCGCCGCCCCCGCCCAACTGGACGCCGCGGGGCGATGACAAAACGCTTCATTCTGGAGAATTTCACTGATGGAAAACGCATTGATTGCCGCGATCGAGGAGCGCACGTCGGCGAATTATTTCGACCCGGACCACCAGCTTGCACTGGCGCAGATCGAGCGGCTGACCGAACTGGCGACGCGCGCGCCGACCGCTTTCAATTTGCAGAACTGGCGTTTTATTGCGGTGCATACCGCGGCCGCCAAAGCACGGCTGCGCGAGTTGGCCTGGGGCCAGGCGAAGGTGGGCGATGCGGCGGTGACGTTCATTGTGGTGGGCGTGCTGGCGCGGCACGATGTATTGGCCACGCGGCTGACACCTTCGGTGCAGGCCGGCTTCATGCCGGCCGACATGGTGCCGGCCTGGGAAGACGCGGCGGCCCGTCTGTACCAGGACCAGCCTCGTCGACAGCGCGACGAAGCCGTGCGTAGTGCGGCGCTGGGCGCGTCGACGTTGATGCTGGCGGGGCAGGCGTTGGGACTGGCATCATGCCCCATGAGCGGGTTTGACGCGGCCGGCGTGGCGCGCGAGTTTGCGCTGGCCGACGATGAGGTGCCGGTGATGCTGGTGGCCATGGGCCGCGCCGCGCCCGGCAACTGGCCCCAGAAGCCGCGCCGGCCGCTGGCGCAAGTATTGGAACTGGCTTAACACGCCGCGCCGGAAACCACATCAGGAGCCACACCATGCCTCGCAGCGCCGACGTGTTTGCCACGGCCCTGGCCCCGGCCATCTGGGGAAGCACCTATATCGTGACCACCGAATTGCTGCCGGACGGCTATCCGCTGACGGTTGCCATGTTGCGCGCCCTGCCGGCCGGCCTGCTGCTGCTGTGGTGGGCGCGCAGCCTGCCGCACGGCATATGGTGGCTGCGCAGTTTCTTGTTGGGCGGGCTGAATTTTTCGGTGTTCTGGGCCATGTTGTTTGTCAGCGCCTACCGCTTGCCCGGCGGGGTGGCAGCCACGCTGGGCTCGATCCAGACGCTGATCGTGATCGGCCTGGCCCGGCTGCTGCTGGGCGCGCCGGTGCGGGGCTGGTCGGTGGCGGCCGCGATGGCCGGCATAGGCGGCGTGGGCCTGCTGGTGTTGACGCCCGACGCGGCGCTGGACCCGCTGGGCGTGGCCGCCGGGCTGATCGGCGCGTTGGCCATGGCGCTGGGCACGGTGCTTAGCCGCCGCTGGCAGCCGCCCGTGCGGGCGCTGACCTTCGCCAGTTGGCAGTTGACGGCGGGCGGCCTGTTGTTGCTGCCTGTCGCGGCCTGGCTGGAACCGCCGCTGCCCGCGCTGAGCGCCGCCAATCTGGGCGGCCTGGCGTACCTGGCGGTAATTGGCGGCGCTTTTACCTATGCGCTGTGGTTTCGCGGGCTGGCGCGACTGGGGCCTGCCGCGGTGGCCGCGCTGGGTTTCCTGAGCCCGGTGACAGCGGTGGTGCTGGGCTGGGCGCTGTTGGGTCAACGCCTGAATACACCGCAACTGGCGGGCATGATTATCGTGATCGGCAGTGTATGGGTGGTGCAACGGGTGCAGGCCATGCCTGCCCGTACGCCCGCGAAAGCAGCGGCGCGCCCGTTAACCTGAAGTTAAAAATGTTTTGAATCGCCAGCGGCCCGCCGCGGCGATGCGCTGGGTACAGTGCCCGACAAGCAAGCTGGCGACGGTCGCCGGCCAGGAGTCAGGCACATGAAGACGTACCGCATCGCAACCATTCCCGGCGACGGCATCGGCAAAGAGGTCATTCCCGCGGGCCGGCAGGCCATGCAGGTGCTGGCCGAGACCGACGGATCGTTTACGTTCGAGTTCCAGGATTTCGACTGGGGGGGCGACTACTATCGCCGCCACGGCGTGATGATGCCGGCCGACGGGCTGGAGCCACTGCGCGACAAGGACGCGATTCTGTTCGGTTCGGCGGGCGACCCCGACATTGCCGACCACATTACGTTGTGGGGCCTGCGGCTGAAGATCTGCCAGGGCCTGGACCAATACGCCAATGTGCGCCCTACCCGCCTGCTGCCCGGCATCGACGGGCCGCTGAAGCGCTGCACCGCCGAGCAGCTTGACTGGGTGATCGTGCGCGAGAACTCCGAAGGCGAGTATTCCGGAGTGGGCGGCCGTGTGCATCAGGGGCTGCCGATCGAGGCCGCCACGGATGTGTCGATGATGACGCGCGCCGGGGTGGAACGCATTCTGCGCTATGCGTTCCGGCTGGCGCAGTCGCGGCCGCGCAAGCAGCTGACGGTGGTAACCAAGTCGAACGCGCAGCGCCATGCCATGGTGATGTGGGATGAGATCGCGCTGGAGATCAGCCGCGAGTTTCCCGATGTGCGCTGGGACAAGGAACTGGTGGACGCCGCCACGGCGCGCATGGTCAACCGCCCTGCCTCGCTGGACACCATCGTGGCGACCAACCTGCACGCCGATATTCTGAGCGATCTGGCCGCGGCGCTGGCGGGCAGCCTGGGCATCGCACCCACCGGCAATATCGACCCGGAGCGACGCGGCCCGTCGATGTTCGAGCCTATTCACGGTTCGGCCTTCGACATCATGGGCAAGGGCCTGGCGAATCCGATAGGCACGTTCTGGTCGGTGGTCATGCTGCTGGAGCACCTGGGCGAGCACCAGGCGGCGGCGCGCATGATGCGCGCCGTGGAAAGCGTGACGGCTGACCAGGCATTGCATACGCGCGACCTGGGCGGCACGGCGACCACCGAGCAGGTTACGCAGGCCGTTTGCCAGCACCTGCGGCAGACGGCGGGCCAGGCGCGCGCGGCCTAGGGGCAGCGCGCCATTCATCTATAAAAAACAGGAGACATCATGAAACTTGCAAGGAACAGCCTGCGCCGCGCGCTGGCCGGCGCGCTGTGCGCCACGGGCATCATGCTGGCGGGGGGCGCCGCGGCGCAGTCGTATCCGGCGCGGCCGGTGAGCCTGGTGGTGCCGTTTCCGGCCGGCGGCACGACCGACGCGCTGGCGCGCGCGCTGGGCGATGAGCTGGCCAAGAGCCTGGGGCAGCCGGTGGTGGTGGAAAACAAGCCCGGCGCGGGCGCCACGCTGGGCGCCGACTACGTGTCCAAGGCGCGGCCCGATGGCTATACGCTGCTGATGGGCGCGGTGCACCACACGATTGCCACGAGCGTGTATCACAGCCTGAACTATGACTTTCAGAAGGATTTCGCGCCGGTCACCACGGTGGCCCTGGTGCCGAATATCCTGGTGGTGAACCCCAAGGTGCCGGCGCATAGTGTGCAAGAGCTGCTGGATCTGGCGCGCAAGGAGCCCGGCAAGCTGACTTTCGGTTCTAACGGCATGGGCACGGGGCAGCACATGATCGGCGCGCAGTTCCAGAACCTGGGCGGGGTGACGCTGCTGCACGTGCCCTACAAGGGTAGCGGTCCGTTGACGACCGACCTGCTGGGCGGCCAGATCGATATGTCGTTCGACACGATTACGCCGGTGCTGCCGCACGTTAAGTCGGGCAAGTTGCGCGCCCTGGCGGTGACGACCGACCAGCGCTCGGCTGCCCTGCCCGATGTGCCTACGCTGCAGGAAGCGGGGCTGAAGGGTTTCAACATGGGTACGTGGTTCGGCGTGCTGGCGCCGGCGGCAACGCCGCCCGAGGTGGTGGCGCGCCTGAATGCCGAGATGGTGAACATCATCAAGTCGCCGGGGTTTGGCCAGCGCATGGCGGAGATTGGCGCGGTGCCGGTGGGCGACAGCAGCGCGCACATGGCGCAGCAGATCAAGGACGATACTGAGCGCTACGCCAAGCTGGTGAAGCAGGCGAATGTGGCGATCAACTGAGGGAGGTCTTCGAGTGGGCTCGGGGTTCTTGCGCCGTCCCGCGGTGTTCGCTGGGGTGGGGGCGGCGCCCGTGCGTCGGGCGCGGGCGCGTGCAGGCGCCCTCGGCCTGCCGCGCACTGCGGTGTCAGGCACCTTCGGAGCCAGACACCAGCCAGCGGGCCGCACCGGTATGCCAGGTGTCTGACTCCCACTGGGTGTCAGACACCGTTTGCAAGCGGCAATTGCCGCGCACGGCAGTGTCAGGCACCTTCGGAGCCAGACACCTGCCAGCGGGCCGCGCGGGTATGCCAGGTGTCTGACTCCCATAGGGTGTCAGACACCGTTTGCAAGCGGCAGTTGCCGCGCTCTGCGGTGTCAGGCACCTTCGGAGCCAGACACCAGCCAGCGGGCCGCGCGGGTATGCCAGGTGTCTGACTCCCATAGGGTGTCAGACACCGTTTGCAAGCGGCAGTTGCTGCGCTCTGCGGTGTCAGGCACCTTCGGAGCCAGACACCAGCCAGCGGGCCGCACTGGTATGCCAGGTGTCTGACTCCCACAGGGTGTCAGACACCGTTTTCAGGCGGCATTGCCGCGCACTGCGGTGTCAGGCACCTTCGTGAAGTGACCCCCAAAAGTTGGATACCAACTTATGGGGGTATTTTTATGGTGAAGTACAGCGAACAGACCAAGTTTGCAGCGGTCGAGGAGTATTGCCGGGGCGATTTGGGACTGGAAGCCGTGGCGCAACGCCACGGCGTGAACCCGCATGCGCTGCGACGCTGGGCGGCGGCCTACCGGGAGCATGGCGCCTCGGGCGTGCGCGCCAAGCGCGGCCGCTACAGCGCCTCGTTCAAGCAGACGGTGCTGCAACAGATGAAACAGCAGGGCCTGTCGTATCGGCAGGCGGCAGCGCGGTTCGACATCCGCAACTTCAACATCATCGCCCGCTGGGCACGCCAGTATGATGTACAGGGTCTAGCCGCTTTATCTACAGGACAGCCCCCCGCAATGACCTCGCCCGTGAAACCGGCATCGCCCGATGCCACGCGTACACGCGAAGATCTGCTCAAGGAACTGCAGTTTCTGCGCATGGAGAACGCGTACCTAAAAAAGCTCGATGCCTTGGTTCAAGCCAAACAGAAATCGGCGCAGCAGAAAAAGCGCAAATAGTGCTTGAACTAAGGCAGCAATTCCCTCTTGCGGGCTTGTTGTCGGTGGTGGGGCTGTCACGCAGCACCTTCTACTACCAATGGCGGGCCGGGCAAGCCGAAGACAAGTTCGCGTCATTGAAGTCCCGGATCTGCGCAATTTTTGCCCAGCATCACGGCCGCTACGGCTATCGACGCATCACCGAGGCGATCCGCCAGCAAGGCTGGCCGGTCAACCACAAGACGGTGCAGCGCCTGATGGGCCTGTTGGGGTTGAAGTCTTGCGTACGGGTCAAGAAGTATCGCTCCTACCGAGGCACGCTGAGCCAGCTCGCCCCGAACGTGCTGCGACGCCAGTTCAGGGCTGCTCGCCCGAATCAGAAGTGGGCCACCGATGTGACCGAGTTCAGGGTCGGCACCCAGAAGCTGTACCTCTCGCCGGTGATGGACCTGTGCAATGGCGAGATCATCGCCTACGAAATGGCCTGCCGCCCCAGCTTCGCCATGGTCGCAGCCATGCTCAGGCAAGCCTGCGCCCGGCTCAGCCCGTACGAGCGGCCCATCCTGCACTCGGACCAGGGGTGGCAATACCAGATGCCCGCCTACCGCGAGCTCCTGGCGCAGCACGCGGTCACCCAGAGCATGTCACGACAGGGAAATTGCCTGGACAATGCCGCCATCGAGAGCTTCTTCGGCACCCTGAAGGCCGAGTTCTTCCACCTGAACACCTTCCAGACCATCGAACAGCTCAAGGACGGGATCGACCGATATATCCACTACTACAATCATCACCGCATTAAGCTCAAACTTAACGGGTTGAGTCCGGTGCAATACCGGACTCAGCTCCTGGCCACATAACGGCCAAAACTGTCCAACTTTGTGGGGTCACTTCACTTCGGAGCCAGACACCTGCCAACGAGCCGCATCGGAGCCAGACACCTGCCAATGGGCCGCACTGGTATGCCAGGTGTCTGACTCCCACAGGGTGTCAGACACCGTTTGCAGGCAGCAGTTGCCGCGCACTGCGGTGTCAGGCACCTTCGGAGCCAGACACCTGCCAACGGGCCGCATCGGAGCCAGACACCTGCCAACGGGCCGCACCGGTATGCCAGGTGTCTGACTCCCACAGGGTGTCAGACACCGTTTGCAGGCGGCAGTTGCCGCGCACTGCGGTGTCAGACAACTGTCACCAGGCGGCGCCGGTGGGTTGGCGGCGGTCTTGGAAGTAATCGACCAGGAAGTCGATGAACACGCGCACCTTGGCCGACAGGTGATTGCGTTCGGGGAATACGGCGTGGATGTCGGCGGGCGGCAGGGCGTAGTCTTGCAGCAGCAGTTCCAGCCGGCCCGACCGCAGGTAGCGCGCCAGATCCCATTCGGCGCGTTGCAGGATGCCCAGCCCGGCCAGTCCCCAGGTCAGCGTGACTTCGCCGTCGTTGCTGCTCAAGCCGCCGCGTACTTTTACGGTGTCGCTGCGGTCGCCGCGGGTAAAGCGCCACAGGCCGTAGGTGTCGTCGTTCTGGCGCAGCACGATGCATTGGTGGCGCGCCAGGTCTTGGGGCGTTTGCGGGCGGCCGTGTTTTTTCAGGTAGGCCGGCGCGGCGCACACCAGGCGGCGGTTGGGTGCGATGCGCCGGGCGATCAAGCGGGCGTCGGGAATATCCCCGAACCGGATGGCCACGTCGAAGGCGTCTTGCACGAAGTCGCCGGGCGCGTCGGTCAATTGCAACTGCACTTCTACCTTGGGGTAGCGGCGCGCGAACTGCACGATGGCCGGGGCGATGTAGCTGCGTCCGAAACCCAGCGGCGCGTTCACTTTCAGCAGGCCGCGCGGCTGGGCCTGGCGGTTGGCCATGAGCTGGTCCAGGTGCTCGATGTCGTCGAGAATGCGGCGAGCGTTTTCCAGGTACAGCTCGCCTTCGGCCGTCAGGCTGATGCGGCGGGTATTGCGGTTGAGCAGGCGTACGCCCAGGCGGTCTTCGATCTGCGCCAGGCGCTTGCTGACCGCGGCGGTGGTTACACCCATTTCGCGCGCGGCGGCGGAAAAGCTGCCGGCGCGCACCAGTTCGACCAGCAATTGCAGTTCTTGGGACTGGCCCATAGCATTTGGCATCTTGCGGGGAATGGCAGCCATAGTAGCCCAGCCCGGCCCGCCGTCCGGTAGACTGGCGCCCACGGGAGCAGACTTGATGAGCAATACCTCGTACACCAGACAGGCCGCCGCACTGCGCGCCCAGAACCTGGCGCAGGCGCCGGGCGCCGCGCCGCGCCTGCCGCAGGCGATTCGCACATTGAAGGAGACCGATTGTGTCGCTCGTCAGGGCCGGCCGTCTCGCGCGGCCGGCTAGGCGCATCGCGCCGCCGGCCGTGCTGGCGGGCCTGGGCGCGGCGGCCTTGCTGGTGGCGCTGCTGGCCGCGCTGAGCGGCGCGGTGCATATTCCGCTGGCCGACGCGCTGCGCGTGCTGGCAGGTGGCGCATCGCAGCCCGACGATACGCTGTGGCGCAATGTGCTGCTGGACATCCGCCTGCCGCGCGTGCTGTTTGCCGCGGTGGCGGGCGCGGCGCTGGCTGTTTCGGGCGCGGCCATGCAGGCGCTGTTCCGCAACCCGCTGGCCGAGCCGGGCCTGGTGGGAATATCAGCCGGGGGCGCGCTGGGCGCGGTATCGGCCATTGTGCTGACCGCCGGAGGCTTTGCCATAACGGCGCCGGCGGCGTTCGCCGGCAGTCTGCTGGCCACCGGCGCGGCCTACGCCGTGGGCCGGCGCGCAACCGGCGTGGCAGGCCTGCTGCTGGCCGGCATCGCTATCAATACCGTGGCGGGCAGCCTGATCGGCCTGCTGACCTACATGGCCTCTGACGCGCAACTGCGCGACCTGACCTTCTGGAGCATGGGCAGCCTGGCGGGCGCCAGCTGGCCGCTACTGGCTTTCCTGGCGCCCTGGACGCTGCTGTGGTCGGCCTGGCTGATGCGCCAGTGGCGCGCCATGAACGCCCTGCTGCTGGGCGAGCGCGAGGCGCAGCACCTAGGCTTTGCGTTGATCACGGTGCGCTACAAGCTGGTGCTGGCCACGGCCCTGATCGTGGGCCCGCTGGTGGCGGCCACCGGAGGCATTGGTTTCGTGGGGCTGGTGGTGCCGCACCTGGTGCGCATGAGCCTGGGAGCCGACCACCGTTGGCTACTGCCCGCGTCCATGCTGGCGGGCGCGCTGGCGCTGACGCTGGCCGACTGGCTGGCCCGCGTCGTGGTCATTCCGGCCGAGTTGCCGATTGGCCTGGTCACCAGCCTGGTGGGCGGGCCGTTTTTCTTGTGGCTGCTGGCGCGGGGGCGGCGTTTCTGATGAGCCTGCAAGCTGTCGATCTGGCCTTGTCGCGCCACGGCGCGCGCATCTTCTCCGGTGTGTCGCTGGCGGTCGAGCCCGGGCAGGTGCTGGGTCTGCTGGGAGCCAATGGCGCGGGCAAATCGACGCTGCTGGCCGCGCTGGCGGGCGAGCTGCGCGCCGACAGCGGCGCCATCTTGCTGGACGGCGCGCCCTTGTCCAGCCTGCCGCCGCGCCGCCAGGCGCGGCAGCGCGCGGTGCTGCCGCAAAAGCCGTCGCTAAGCTTCGACCTGGGCGTGGAAGAAGTGGTGGCCATGGGAGCCTACCCGTTTCCAGAGCTGGACCCGATCGAAGTGCAAGAACTGGTGGACGCCGCACTGGCCCTGGCCGGCGTGTCGCACCTGGCGCAACGGCGCTATCCGGAGCTGTCGGGCGGCGAGCAGCAGCGCGTGCAGTTCGCCCGCGTGCTGGCGCAATGCCAGGCCGGGCACGCCCCCGGCACGACCCGTTACCTGCTGCTGGACGAGCCGATTTCCAGCCTGGACCCCAAACACCAGATCGAACTGCTGCGCACCACCGCCACGCTGGCCCGCGAACAAGGACTGGGCGCGTTGGTTATTCTGCACGACGCCAACCTTGCGGCCCGCTGGTGCGACCGGCTGGTGATGCTGGGCGGCGGCACGATGGTTGCCGACGGCGCGCCGGATGCGGTGCTGACGCCCGCAAACCTGCGCGCGGTGTACGACATCGAGGCCGATGTATTGCCGCACCCGACGCTGCCGGGCAGGTTGCTGGTGCTGCCGCATTGAGGCGGCGCGCCTGGGGGTGTCAGGCTGCGCGGGCGCTTCAGTCAGGTGTTGGGCTGCATGGCTGCTTCAGTCAGGTGTCTGGCTGCATGGCTGCTTCAGTCAGGTGTCTGGCTCCGCAGGTGCCTGACACCGATGTGTGCCGCGACTGTCTCAACCAGACGGTGTCAGGCACCTGCGGAGCCAGACACCTGGGTACGGCATCGGCACGCGGCTGCGCATTGGCGCCTGGGTACAGCATCGGCACGCGGCGCATCTTGCGCCTGGGTACAGCATCGGCACGCGGCTGCGCATTGGCTACCGCATTGGCGCCTGGCTGCTACCTTCATCAACTGGCCAGCGCTTTCATCTCGGCATACAGGTCGGCCTTGCCTTCGAAGCCGATGCCCGGCAGCTCCGGCAAGGTCACGATGCTGTCTTTCACTTGCACGCCATCCGGGAAACCGCCGTAAGGCTGGAACAGGTCCGGGTACGATTCGTTGCCGCCCAGGCCCAGGCCCGCCGCAATGGCCAGCGACATCTGGTGGCCGCCATGCGGAATGCAGCGCCTCGCCGACCAGCCGTATTCTTTCAGCATGTCGAGCGTGCGCAGGTATTCCACCAGCCCATAGCTGAGCGCGCAGTCGAACTGCAGCCAGTCGCGGTCGGGGCGCATGCCGCCGTAGCGAATCAGGTTGCGCGCGTCTTGCATCGAAAACAGGTTTTCGCCGGTGGCCATCGGCTTGTCGTAATGGTTGGCCAGCTCGGCCTGCAGCGCGTAGTCGAGCGGGTCGCCCGCCTCTTCGTACCAGAACAGGTCGTACTGGGACAACGCCTTGGCGTACTCGATGGCCGTCTTCAGGTCGAAGCGGCCGTTGGCATCAACCGCCAGCTGCTGGCCCGGGCCCAGCAGCTTCAGCACCGCCTCGATGCGCTGGCAGTCTTCGGCGAGCGACGCGCCGCCAATTTTCTTTTTCACTACCGAATAGCCACGATCCAGGTAGCTTTGCATTTCGCGCCGCAGGCCATCCAGACCCTGGCCCGGCCAGTAATAGCCGCCCGCGGCATACACGAACACCTCGCGGTTGGCCCGGCCGTTGCCGTAGCGCTCGGCCAGCAACTGATACAGCGGCTTGTCCTCGATTTTGGCCACCGCATCCCACACCGCCATGTCGATAGTGCCCACCGCCACCGAGCGTTCGCCATGGCCGCCGGGCTTTTCGTTAGTCATCATGGCGGCCCAGATCTTGTGCGGGTCGAGGTTGTCGCGCGCCTCGTCGCGCAGAGTGGCGGGGTCGGCGTCGAGAATGCGCGGCGCGAAGCGCTCTCGAATCAGTCCACCCTGGCCATAGCGGCCGTTCGAGTTGAAGCCGTAGCCGATCACCGGCTTGCCGTCGCGCACCACGTCGGTTACCACGGCGACGAGGCTGAGCGTCATCTTGGAAAAATCGATGTACGCGTTGCGGATGTTGGACTTGATGGGACGGGTGGATTCGCGGATATCGACGATCTTCATGAAGCGGAGCTCCGGCAATAACAGGGCGGCGCCGGCATGCCGGCAGCTGATGCGGCGTATTATCGGGGCCGTGCGGCGGGCTTGCCCAATGCCGTTTTTTTCTGCTTTCATGCTTTGTAGGCATCGCCCATGAACCTGTCGTGGCTGGAAGATTTCCTGGCACTGGCCGCCAGTGGCAATTTCTCGCGCGCCGCGCAAGACCGCCACATGACGCAGCCTGCGTTCAGCCGCCGCATCCGCGCCCTGGAAGACTGGCTGGGCGTACCGCTGTTCGACCGCGCCACGCACCCGGTGGCGCTGACCGAAACCGGCGAGTGGTTCCGCGCGACCGCGCAAGAAATTCTGGGCCGGGTGGCGCGGGTGCCCGACGAGGCGCGCGCCGTGGCCGCCGCCGGATCGGCCACGCTGCGCTTTGCCGCCACCCATGCACTGTCGCTGACTTTCCTGCCGCAGTGGCTGCGCGGCCTGGAATCGCGCACGCCCGTCGGGCCGATTCAGCTGGTGTCCGACATGCTGCAGCAGTGCGAAGCCTGGATGCAGCAGGGCCGCGTGCAGTTCCTGCTGTGCCATACCCACTCCCAGGCGCCCGGGCGGCTGGACTCGCCAGCTTACCGTTCCCTGAAAGTCGGCACCGACACGCTGGTGCCGGTGTGCGCGCCGGACCGCGCCGGCCGGCCGCGCCATGTCTTGTCGCTGCGAGCGCGCAAGACCGTGCCCCTGCTGGCGTACAGCGCGGAATCGGGCCTGGGGCGGCTGATGCGCGCGCTGCTGGGGGCGTCGCTGCCGCAGGCCCGGGTCGAGCCGGTGTTCACTGCACACCTGGCGGCGGTACTGAAAAGCATGGCCCTGGACGGGCGCGGCGTAGCGTGGCTGCCGTACAGCATGGTGGACGCCGAGCTGCGCGACAAGCGGCTGGCCGAGGCGGGCGATGCAGCGTGGCGCCTGCAGGCCGACATCCGCCTGTTTCGCCCCGACCAGGCGCTGGCCCCCTCCGCCGAGGCCTTCTGGCGCGCGGTGGAGGCCGCGCACGGCGGATAGCGGGAACAGCAGAGGGAACTAATCCCGCGTGCGGCATCTAATCTCCAGAAGAACAAGATACACCGCACGATATGGACCTGAACTGGCATCAGCAACTGGGCAGCAGCCTGTTATGGCTGTTGGGCAGCTTCGCCATTGCGGGCGTGGCTTCGGCGGCGCTGGTATGGGCGCTGGCGCGCGGCACGCCCTGGGGCCGCCAGTTCTGGCGCCTGGCCTGGCCCTACCTGACGCCGCGCCGCAGCTGGCGCCCGCTGGGCAGCCTGGCGCTGCAGCTGTTGCTGACGCTGGCCGCGGTGCGCATGACCGTACTCTTCTCGTACTGGTACAAGGGCTTTTACGATGCCCTGCAGGCGCTGAATTCCGCCGCGTTCTGGACCATGCTGGGCATCTTCGGCGTGCTGGCCACCGTACATGTGGCGCGCAGCCTGGTCGACTACTACGTGGGCCAGGCGTTCGAGATCGACTGGCGCACCTGGCTGAACACGCACCTGACGCGCGACTGGCTGGCGGGCAACGCATACTACCGGGGCCAGTTCCTGGACCGCCCCATCGACAACCCCGACCAGCGCATAGAACTGGACATCGCCAGTTTCGTCACCGGCTCGCGCACGCTGGCGCTGGGCGCGGTCAGCGCGGTGGTGTCGCTGGTGGAATTCACCGCCATCTTGTGGAGCCTGTCTGGGCCGCTGCAATTGGGCAGCCTGGAAGTGCCACGCGCCATGGTGCTGCTGGTCTATCTGTATGTGATCGTGGCCACGCTGCTGGCCTTCAAGGTGGGGCGTCCGCTCATCGGCCTGAACTTCCTTAGCGAGCAACTGACCGCCAACTTCCGCTACGCGCTGGTGCGCCTGCGCGAAAACGCCGAGAACGTGGCGTTCTACCAGGGCGCCGAGGTCGAACGCCGCACGCTGGGCGCGCGCTTTGCCGCCTACATTGCCAACCTGTGGGCCTTGATCCGCCGCACCTTGAAGTTCTCGGGCCTGAACCTCGGCATCAGCCAATTGGCGGTGGTGTTTCCTTTCATACTGCAGGCGCCGCGTTTTTTCAGCGGAGCCATCAAGCTGGGCGACGTCATGCAAACCTCGCAGGCGTTCGGACAGGTGCAGGATGCGTTGTCGTTCTTTCGCACGTCGTACGATACTTTCGCGCAGTACCGCGCCACGCTGACGCGGCTGGACGGCTTCCAGGACGCCAACCGGCAGGCGCGCGAGCTGCCCGGCATTGCCATCGACACGATGCCCGACGGCTTGCAGATCGACGGCATGACAGTACAGCGCCCCGATGGCCAAGTGCTGCTGCAAGACCTGCGCCTGCAACTGACGCCCGGCCAGGCCTTGCTGATCAAGGGTCCGTCGGGCAGCGGCAAGACCACGCTGCTGCGCGGCCTGGCCGGATTGTGGCCGTATGCGCAGGGCCAGGTGCGGCGCCCGGTGGGCGCGCGGGCGCTGTTTCTGTCGCAGCGCCCCTATCTGCCGCTGGGCGATTTGCGCACCGCCATCGCGTATCCGGCCACGGCCACTCCGGCTGACGACCCGCGCCTGAAAGAAGCGCTGCGGCAGACGCAACTGGGGCACCTGGAAGGCGCGCTGAACAAGGCGGGCGACTGGTCGCGCATTTTGTCATTGGGCGAGCAACAGCGGCTGGCCTTCGCGCGCGTGCTGTTCAACCGCCCCGCCATCGTGTTCATGGACGAAGCCACCTCGGCCACCGACGAAGGGCTGGAGCACGCGCTGTATGGCTTGTTGCGCAGCCAGCTGCCCGAATGCATGATCGTCAGCGTGGGGCATCGCGGCACCCTGGATGCGTTTCATGACCTCAGCGTCAGCCTGGACGGCCGCGCGGGCTGGACACTGTCCGGCATGCCGACGCCGCCGCTTGCGGCAGCGTAGCGGGCGCCTGCGCAACGCCTGGCCGCCACTTGACTGATCCGCCCCGGGCAACGGAGACTGACGTCCCAACAAAGCGGCTGCGGCCGCTTGAAGCGTCATTCGTCTGGAGTCACAGTGGGAGAGTTTGCAAAGCACGCGCGTCATGGCAAGATCGCCGGGCCCAGCCTGCCTGGTTTCAAGCGCGAAGAATGGGAAAAGCGGCTGAACGACCCTGCCCTGGACGACGACGACAAGCGCATCCTGGCGGCGGGCCTGTTCCTGAACGATCTGCTGTCTTTCCTGCGTGGCCAGATTCGCCTGGCGGACATCGGCATGCGCCCGCAGGCCTTGATACGCCTGACCATCGGCCTGGCCACGCACAACTTGTACCAGCTCTACGCAGCCACCCGCATCGATCAACCCTTGCCGGGGACCGCGGCCGAACTGGATTTTCCCACCCTGCTTTCAACCACCGTCAGCGTGCCGGGCGGACAGGCATTCGCACCGGACGAGCTCATCACCGGCGCGGGCGACGGAATGAAGCACATGTTCGGCCAGTTGCTTGCGAGCCAGGCCAAACCCAGCGACAGGGACGAGCATGACGTCAACATCGACGACCTCGCCCGCATCAGCGCCGAACTGAACAACGCCGTGCTGTACGAGTGTGCCGTTGGATACTGGCACTCGTGCGTGGGCAATGGATACGGCCTGGGGCTTCACGAAGCGGGAGTAATGATTCATGCTTCCCGGCCTGGTTTAGAGGCCGCGCGCTTTGTTTCAATGTACCGGCGCAACAACGGCTTTTTGCAAAACAGTATGGAGATCGCGGAAGCGTGGCTGCATAAATGGCCGGCGGCCACCAAGAAGGCGCTTTGCGGCATTCCGCTGGTACGCAGAATATACGGATCGGAACGCATCGAGCGCATCGAGCTGGGGCTGGACAGCAAAGTACTCGAAGCCGCCGTCACGGGCGTCGTGGCGATGCTCGGGCTTCAGCACGGTTACTACCGCGCGTTCATGGACGAACCGCTGCCCGAGCTGGGAGCGTTCACCATCAACCAGATAATTTCGGGTTGGCGCGTGCTGCAGTCTTTGGCCATGGCGATCTTCGATTCGCTCGGCCCGGTTTCGTCTAGCAACCCGCGCGAACTATTACGCTTTTCGCCCAGCATTCCGCATCATGTGCTGCGCGCCACGTTCGCCAAGGCGCTGGGTCTGGATGCCGAACGGGCCGAAGCGTTGCTCGATGTTTTCGTCTTCCGCCGCAACCGCTCGCAAGACATGTGGACACGGCCGTTGATGCGCATTGGGCAGGACTACTTCCTGGTCGTTTCATGCATTCATTCGGTTCACCTGGAGCGCATCTTGGAAGGCTGGATGCGGCAAGGCGGCCTGGACCTGGAACGGCGCGGCCCCGAGTTCGAAAAATACTGCCGCGAGCAACTACAACAGTATGCCAAGGCGTCTCCCATTGCAGCGGCCGTGACCATTCTGGACCGGGAACTAAAGTTCACGCCGGCTGGCGGCACGCAGGAAGAAATCGATATCGTCGTGTTGATTGGCGACGCGGTGTTGCTGGTTGAGGCAAAGTGCATTCTGTGGCCTGACGATCCACCGCAGTTCGCGAATTATCGGGCCACGGTCGAGAAAGCAGCGGCGCAGCTACGCCGCAAGCAAGAAGCGGTGGCGTCGGATTACCCTGCGTTCGCGCGGCGCCTGCGCGAACTGGGCCACGCCGCCCCCGCACCAGGAAAAATCTTGGGCTGCGTGCTAACCAACTCGGCCGTTTATGCGGGGTTTTCGATCGACGGCGTTCCGGTCATCGACCTGCCGATACTTGCCGCGTACCTGGAAAACCGCTACGTCAAGGCAGAAGTGCGCCAGGGAAGCAAAAGCCTGCATCAGCACCTGCTGCACTTCTATGACGATGCTGTGCAGGCAGGCATGCGACTTGAGCGCTACCTGGCCGACCCGCCGCAGTTGTCGGACATGAAGCGATATGTGAAGCCGCGAGACCTGGTCTTTCCGGTTGAAAGCCCCGCCTTTGGCAAGCTGGTGCACCGAAGCTACAGCGTAGAAGTGGATATTGCCGAAATGAAGCAGCGATACGGCCCGGCCGCGGCGGGCGGCGACGCTAGCGGGTAAGCACCGGGAATTTCATGTCGTGGTAACGCACGAAGCGCGACCCGCGCGCCAGGCGATAGCCGGCCCAGATCAGCAGGAACACGGGAATGCCTATATAGGTAGCCGCGGCACCCACCCAGTCGATGCGGTCTTGCAGGAAAGCCTGGTAATTCTGGCCCAGCGTGATGATCAGGCACAGCACGAAGGCGAACACCGGCCCGAACGGAAAAAACGGCGACACATACGGCAGGTCGGCCAGCCGGTTGCCCTGCGCCACGTAGCCGCGGCGAAAACGATAATGGCTGATGGCAATGCCCAGCCATGCAATAAAGCCCGTCATGCCCGACGTGTTCAGCAGCCAGATGTACACCTTGTTGGGGCTGAACACGAACGACAAGAAGCACAGCGCGGCCAGCGCGGTGGTTGCCAGCAAGGCCAGCACCGGCACGCCGCGGGCCGACACCCGCCCGAAGACGGCCGGCGCCTTGCCTTCGCACGCCAGCGCGTACAACATGCGCGTGGCCGCGTACATGCCCGAATTTCCGGCCGACAGCACCGAGGTCAGCACCACCGCGTTCATGACCGAAGCCGCGGCCAGCAGGCCGGCGCGATCGAAGATCAGCGCGAAGGGGCTGACGCTGATGTCGGTGACTTCGTTGCGCAGCAGTTGCGGATCGGTATACGGAATAAGCAGGCCGATCACCCCGATGGCCAGCACGTAGAACAGCAGGATGCGCCAGAACACCTGGCGCACCGCGCGTGGAATATTGCGGGCCGGGTCTTTCGATTCGCCAGCGGCAATGCCGATGAGCTCGGTGCCCTGGAAAGAAAACCCCACCACCATGGCCACGCCTATCATCGCGGCGAACCCGCCCGCGAAGGGCGCATCGCCCACCGTCCAGTTCTGCCACCCGCCGGTTTCGCCGCCGCGGATGATGCCCAGCAGCATCAACACGCCCAGCGTAATGAAGACCAGCACGGCAATGACCTTGATTAGCGCGAACCAGAACTCCGCCTCGCCGAAACCGCGCGCCGACAAGGCATTCAGGCCAAAGGTAATGGCAAGGAACAGCGCGCTCCAGTACACGCCCGGCACGTCGGGAAACCAGTAGGCCATGACAAGCTGCGCCGCCACCAGGTCCACGGCCACCGTCACCGCCCAGTTGTACCAATAGTTCCAACCCAGCGCGAAACCGAAGCCCGGCTCGACATAGCGCGAGCCGTAAGTGGAAAACGAACCGGCCACCGGCATGGCGGCGGCCAGCTCGCCCAGGCTGGTCATCAAAAAATAAACCATCAGGCCGATGAGCGCATAGCCCAGCAAGGCGCCGCCCGGGCCGGCCTGCGCGATGGTGTTGCCCGACGCCACGAACAGCCCCGTGCCAATGGAGCCGCCCACGGCGATCATGGACAAGTGGCGGGACGCCAGCGTGCGCCGCAGCCCTCCGGGCGTGGACACGTCTTTGCTGGGCATGCCGGCGGCGTGACGGGGTTCGGATTCGGCCAAGATGGTGGGTTCCTGTACGTGGCGGGGCGCCGGAACGGCTTGAAAACCCGCGAAAACCCGCAAGAATAACGCGTTTGACCCGTTTCCCGGCCCGCCCCCGGGGCGCCGCGGCCTTATTGCTGGGCGCCCACCCGATCTAGCGCGGCCACGGCCTCGGCCGGCAACGACAGCGAACCGGCGGCAAGGTTTTCCCGCAAATGCGCCAGCGACGACGTGCCGGGAATCAGCAGGATATTGGGCGAGCGCTGCAACAACCATGCCAGCGCCACCTGCATGGGGCTGGCGCCCACGCTTTGCGCCACCTGTCGCAGGCCGGACGATTGCAGCGGGCTGAAGCCGCCCAACGGAAAAAACGGCACGTAGGCGATTCCATCGCTGGCCAGGGCGTCGATCAGCGAGTCGTCATCCCGGCATGCCAGGTTGTACTGATTCTGCACGCAGACAATGGGGCACAACCGGCGGCCCTCGGCCACCTGCGCGGCAGTCACATTGCTGAGCCCGATGTGCTTGATCAGGCCTTGCTGACGCAGGCCCGCCAGCACGCTCAGCGGCGCTTCTATAGACCCTTCCGCCGGGCCGTGCACATCGAACATGATGCGCAAATTGACCACATCCAGCACGTCCAGCCCCAGGTTGCGCAGATTGTCGTGCACGGCCTGCGTCAGGGCCTCGGGCGAGTATGCCGGCAGCCAGTTGGCCTGGGCGTCGCGCACGGCGCCTACCTTGGTCACGATGGTCAGGCCTGGCCGGTAGGGGCTGAGCGCCTCGCGGATCAGCTGGTTGGTAATGTGCGGCCCGTAGAAATCGCTGGTGTCGATGTGCGTAACGCCAGCCTCTACCGCCGCGCGCAATACGGCCACCGCCGCATCACGATCTTTCGGCGGGCCGAAGACCCCGGGGCCGGCAAGCTGCATGGCGCCGTACCCCATGCGGGACACTTGCCGCTCGCCCAGCTGATACGAGCCGGCCTTCTCGACTTGGTTCATGACAGTCACCTTGAATAATGAAAGGCCCAGTCTAGGCCTTGACCCGTTGCTCGATAAGTACCCACAATCTGCACAGTTTGTGCGGAAAACCGAACAATGAAACCTAACCTGAGTGACCTGAACGCGTTCGTCGTCGTGGCGGCCAAGGGTTTTCGCGGCGGCGCCCGGCAAAGCGGGGCCAGCGCCTCGGCCGTAAGCGAGGCGGTGCGCCGCCTGGAAACCCAGCTGGGCGTGCGGCTGCTGCACCGTACTACGCGTTCTGTCGTGCCCACCGAAGCGGGACAGCGCCTGCTTGAACGCCTGGCCCCGGCGCTTGGCGAAGTCGAGGCGGCGCTGGACGTGGTGAACAATTTTCGTGAGCGGCCGGCCGGCACACTGCGCCTGAACGTGCCCATCAGCGCCGTGCGCCTGGTGTTGCCGGCTATCGTGCCGGGCTTCCTGGCGGCGTATCCCGACATCGTCCTGCACGTGGTGGCCGACGACAACTTTGTCGACGTGCTGGCCGAGGGCTGCGATGCGGGCATCCGCTACGACGAGCGGCTGGAGCAAGACATGATCGCCGTACCAATTGGTCCGCGCGTGCAGCGTTTTGCTTGCGCGGCGGCGCCCGGCTATCTGAAGCGCCACGGCAGGCCCAGGCATCCGCGCGAGATACTGAAACATTCATGCCTGCGTTTCCGCTTCCATAGCGGAGTCATGCCCGCCTGGGAGTTCACGCGGAAAAAAGAGACGCTGAAGCTCGAGCCCCCGGCCAGGCTGATCGTACAGGCGGGAGCGGCCGTCGATCTGGCTATCGAGACCGCGGTGGCAGGCACCGGAATGATTTATTTATTCGAGGACTGGCTGCGGCCTTACCTGGATCGTGGAGAACTCGAACCGGTACTGGAAGACTGGTGGCCCGCGTTTTCGGGGCCGTTTCTTTATTACCCGGGGCGGCGATTCGTACCGGCGGCGTTGAAGGCATTTGTGGCCTACGTGCGGCAATGCAATATCAACCAGGGGCAGGCACTGGTCTGACCACTTCCCGCAGTAGAAAGGCCTCCAGCGCGTAACTTTCCGTTTATTCTGATTGACATTTCATAACCATCGGAGCAATGTCACCAACGTTTCAACCTGGGGATTAATTTCGATTTACTGGGGCGTGGGTTTGTAGATTTATCAGCACGGACTGATAGACGCGGCACATGCTAGCTCGCCACAACAGGAGACGGTTCTAAATGAACGACAGAGTGGACGACACAAGCAATTCGAAAGGAATCAGCCGCCGCACCCTTCTCAAAATGGCAGCCACAACAGGCGCTGCCGCGATAGTTTCGCCGCGTATAGTCATGGCGGCCGGCGAGCAACCCGTGAAGTTCGGCGTGGACAACCCCGTCACGGGAACCTACGCAATCACCGGCAGGAACGAGCTGCAAGGCATGCAGCTTGCCATCGAGGAAATCAACGCCAAGGGCGGCATCCTGGGGCGCCAGGCCGTGCTGATCGTTGAAGACTCCACCAGCGGCGACGCTGGCGTAGCGGTGCAAAAAGCGCGCAAACTCATCGAGCGCGACCAGGTCGATTTTCTGATCGGCAATGTGAACTCCGGCCTGACCGAAGCCATTTCCCAGGTGGCTCACTCCAAAGGCGTATTCATGCTGGACCCGGGCGGGCACGCCGACCCCATCACCGGCACCGAATGCCACTGGAACGTGTTCCAGACCTGCCCGTCGACCACCTTGCTGGTCAACGCCATCGCGCCCGATCTGATCAAGCGCTTCGGCAAGAAGTTTTATTTCCTGGTGCCCGATTACGCGTTCGGCCATGGCCTGCTGGAAGCCTATAACGCCAACCTTAAAAAGTACGGCGCCACCAACGTCGGCGCCGACCTGATCCCCCTGGGCACCGCCGACTATTCTTCTTACCTGATCAAGGCGCAGTCGGCCAGCCCCGATGTCATCGTCATTCTGCAGAACGGCGACGACCAGACCAACGTGCTGAAGCAGGCCGTGCAGTTCGGCCTGGACAAGCGGTTTCACATTGCCGGCGCGAACATCGAGCTGGAAACGCTCGAAGCGCTGCCGCCCAATGCGCGCATCGGCAACTGGGTCATCGAGTGGTATTGGAACCAGCCCGACGTGCCCCATGTGAAGGCGTTCGTCGACGCCATCAAGAAGAAAACCGGCCGGGTGCCGACGGCGCGCACCTGGTTCGGCCACACCTCGATCCACGCCTGCGCGCTGGCAGCTGCCAAGGCAAAGTCGCTGGACGCGGTGAAGATGGCCAGAGCGCTAGACGGGCTGGTACTGCCGCCCGAAGTCGCCCTGCAACCGGGCGAGGCCGTCTACCGGGCCGGCCAGCACTTGCTTATCGGCACGCTGTGGGCCGGCCACGCCCAGACGCAGGGCAACGGCGACGACGACCTCTTCCATATCGATACCATCATCGATAGCAAGACCATCGCGCCAACCATAGAAGAAGCCGGCTGCAAGATGACCTGGCCCGCCTGACGGGCTGCGCCATGGGATAACCGGGCACATCCGCGCACTGTCGCGGATGGCCCGGCCCGCATCAACCCCGTCATACCTTGAGCCAGGCTGCCTCCCCTGCCGGGGACGAATCTTGCCTATTTAATGGAGAGCTGGCGTGACCCAGTTGATTCTTTTCAACATATTCAACGGGTTGGTCATCGGCGCGTTCTATGCATTGATGGCCCTGGGCTTGTCCCTGATCATCAACCTGACCAATGTCATCAACTTCGCGCACGGCGAATTCCTTGCGCTGGGCGGCTACATTGCCTACACGCTCGACCCTTACCTGGGATTCTGGTGGGCGCTGATCGTGTCGCCGTTCATCACGGCCATCATAGGGCTGGTCGTGGAGCGCGTGCTGATACGCCCCCTGTACAACCGCGACCCGCTCTACAGCCTGCTGCTCACGTTCGGGCTGGCCTACGTGCTGCAGGATTCGATCCGCTTCATCTGGGGCGCGCAAGGCTTGCCGCTGCAAACCCCCGCCGTTTTGAACTCGCCACTGAGCCCCACGCTGTTTTTCCTGACGGGCTACCGCGTCTTCATGGTGGCCCTGGTGGCGGTGGCCGTAGCGGTGCTGTTCTACGTGCTGAAGAAAACCCGGGTAGGCATGCGCATACGCGCCGGCACGCTCGACCTGGAAATGGTGTCCGCGCTGGGCGTCGACGTGCGCATTCTGCGCAACCTGAACTTCGGCCTGGGCATTTTTTTCGCGGGGCTGGCCGGCGTGCTGGCGGCCGGCATGCTGGGACTAACGCCCACCATTGGCGAAGGCCTGATCATGCCCAGCTTCGTGGCGGTCATTGTGGGCGGGCTGGGCAGCCTGGTAGGCACCCTGTTCGGCGGCCTGGTGATCGGCGTGGCGGCGGGCGTGGTAACGGTGTTCTACCCATCGGCCTCCGAAGCTTCCATCTACGTAATCATGGCGATCGTGCTGCTGTTCCGGCCGTACGGCCTGTTTGGCGAGAAAGGCGGGACCAAACTGTGAATCACCGCATGAAAATAGCAAAACACTCGCAGTGGGTCCTGTGGGCCGTGCTGTTGAGCATGCCTTACTGGATGACGCTTCTGGGAGGGTATACGGACCTGGCCTCGCGCCTGCTGGTGATCGGGCTGGCGGCCATGGCAACCAACCTGCTGGTCGGCCATACCGGGGTCAACTCGTTCGGCCATGCCGCGTACTTCGGGCTGGGCGCGTACGCCACGGGCCTTACGCTGAAGTACCTGATGCCCAGCACCCCCACGGCCTTCGTCATGGGCGTGGTGGTCGGCACGCTGGGCGGCATGCTGATCGGCGCGTTGATCGTCAGGCTGCGCGGCATCTACTTCGCGCTGGCCACCATTGCCTTCGGGCAGGTGTTCTACTTCATTGCGTTTCGCTGGAACTCGGTCACGGGCGGAGACAACGGCTTGCGGGGCTTCCAGCGCCTGGCCATAGACCTGGGGTTCACGCAGCTAGACATTACGTCCAGCCTGGCCTTCTACTATGTGGTGCTGGCCATCCTGGCGCTTTGCGCCTATGCCATGGCCACTATCTTGCGGTCGCCGTTCGGGCATACGCTGCAGGCCATCCGCGAAAACGAGCGGCGCGCGCAGTTCCTGAGCATTCCCGTCAACCGCCACATCTGGATCGCCTACACGATCTCGTGCTTCTTCGTGTCGATAGCGGGGTCGCTATACGCCCTGCTCAACAACTTCGCCAGCCCCCACGACCTGTACTGGACGCAATCGGGCGACTTCGTGCTTATGGCGGTCATTGGCGGCATGCGTTCCTTCTGGGGGCCGCTGCTGGGGGCCGCGATTTTCGTGTTGGCGCAAGACTATCTTTCCGGCGTCACGCAAGACTGGATGTTCTTCATCGGGATGATATTCGTGCTGGTCGTGCTGCTAATTCCCCGTGGTATCGCCGGACTTTTCCAACGGAGGGCGCAATGAGCCTTCTACAAGTCCATAACGTTTCCCAGCACTTCGGCCAGCTCGTGGCGGTAAACGACGTTTCGCTTACCGTTGAACCCGGCGAGCTGCACGCCATCATCGGCCCGAATGGCGCGGGCAAGACCACGTTCTTCAACATGATCAGCGGGTTCTACCGGCCCACGCACGGCCGCATCGTGTTCGACGGCGTGGACGTCACCGACGTGCAGCCGCAAGACCGCGTGGCCATGGGCATGGCGCGAACCTTTCAAATTACCGAAGTTTTTCGCGAACTGACCGTGCGGGAAAACCTGCGCGTCGCCGTCGAAGTCACGCAGGGCCTGCGGCTTAAGCTGTTCCGGTCGCGGCAACAGAGCAGCGAAACCGAAGACCGCATCGACGAACTGCTGGACATGGGCGGGCTGACGGACAAGGCGGATCGTCACGTCGGCGAACTGTCGCACGGCGACCAGCGCTCGGCCGAAATCATGATGGCGCTTGCCCTGAAACCCAAGCTGCTGCTGCTGGATGAACCGGCGGCCGGCATGGGCAACAAGGAAACCTACGAAACCGCGCTGCTGATACGCAAACTGCACCGCGCGCAAAAACTGACGATTGTCCTGGTCGAGCACGATATGCGCGTCATTTTCAACCTGGCAGACCGCATTACGGTTCTGACCGAAGGCGAAGTGCTGGAACAGGGCACGCCCGACCAGATCGCCGCCAGCGAGAAAGTACAAGTTGCCTATCTGGGAGAATCGCATGAAGGCGCTTGAGGTACAGCAGCTGAATACCTTTTACGGCAAAAGCCACATCCTTCACGGCATTGATATTGAAGTCAACGAAGGCGAACTGGTGACGCTGCTGGGCCGCAATGGCGCGGGCAAATCCACCACCCTGCGCAGCATCATGGGGCTGACGCCGGCCCGCAGCGGCCACGTGAAGATATTCGGCACCGATTCCACCCACCTGCCGCCCTTTCGCATTGCCGGCCTGGGCGTGGGCCTGGTTCCCGAGGGACGCCGCGTCTTCGCGAACCTGACCGTGGAAGAAAACCTTAAGGTGCCCGTGGACCGGCCAGGGCCGTGGGATATTGCCCGCATCTACAAAGCCTTTCCGCGGCTGGCCGAGCGCAAGAGCCACAAAGGCGGGCAGTTATCCGGAGGCGAGCAGGAAATGCTGTCCATCGCCCGCGTTCTGCTGCTGAACCCCAAGCTGCTGATGCTGGACGAACCCTCGCAGGGCCTGGCGCCGCTGATCGTGCAGAACGTGTTCGACATTATTGTTGCTGCGCGTAATGAAGGCGCTGCGGTGCTGTTGATTGAGCAAAACGTACGCGCGGCGATTGGCGTGGCGGATCGCGCGTATGTGCTGGATCGGGGGACGATTACGTATAGCGGCGTTGCGTCGGAGTTTGGTAAGGATGAGCAGCGGGTGCAGGAATTGGCGGGGGCGAGTGCGCAGAAGTGGGAGTTTCCGGGGGATTGATTTTGGGGGTGGGGAAGAAGTGGATTCTTGCGAATGGCTGCTTGCGGCCAGAAGCTGAAGTTCAAAAGATGCAATTGAGGGTCTGTTTTGCGGCGGTTGCTGTCCTTTGCTGGGGCAGCTCGTACTTACGGCGGAGTTCCGTCAAGCGGTCGTTCGCTCCGACGAGAAGCGATTGCACCTGGGGATCCTGCCCCTGGTGAAGTCCCTTCGATTATGCGAAGTCTTTTTGCCACCATTCACCTCAAGCAAGCGTTGCGCATGCACTGCTGTGCTAGTGTCTCCACTGCGCCGTGAGAGCTAGAACTCACCAACAGGTAAATATTCAATTACATCGCGGAGGTATCGTGGGCAGAAAGTCAAGGGAGAAGCGCGACGATCAGTTTGGCAAACGCAAACAGCTGAAAGACGCTTTCCTTGTCCAAGTGAAGCAGACCCGCACTCTCCTCAGTCAGTACGACGCCTCAGACGTCGCTCTTGCGATTTGCGTGTCCGAGCTCTGGCCGGCGAATGCCGGAAGTCACGTCAAACATGCGTTCGCATGGTGCGTGTTCTTGGACACCCCGCTCGAAGGACGCGGTGGTAGAAGAATCGAGAGCTATGCAGACTTCCAACAGTTTGCCGAAGCACTATATGCAACCTGGCCCCACTTTCCTACCCTTGAAGACTTCTCTCCTGAGGCTGACTGGGGACAGACCAAGGTGAGCCTCAGAGGCCGGTTCGTACCGGTCTTCTACGGCAGCAGCATCGAGCGAGTGCCAGACTTCATTGAAGCCTTTCGAATCACCTACGCCGATGTGCCCGACGCCCTGGCCCAAATGGACCTAGTCGTCGTGCTGCAAGCAATGATCATTGAAGCCATTCCACACCTCGCACAGCACCCTGTCGTCGATGCGGAACGTGGCCACGTAGAGCTTCCCCCCGAAGATTTCTGGCTCTTGTGCAGGGATGTGCTGCGGAACATCGGTCAGCAGAGTATCTCCTGGCGCCAGCGCGCGAGGACCTCTCTCGATGCGGACGTTGGTGGCTACAAGGCGCCGCTGACGTGGGAATCGTTCGGCAACGCAGCATTTACTGGCGATGCCGTTCCATTCTTGGGCGTCAACGTTGCCTCGACCTGGTACCCGCTGGCGGTACGAAGCGCTCCGGGGACGGTCGTCGACCACTGGGCAAAAAGGAGCGCGTCGGGTGTCGGCCCTAAGGTGCACAGGAGGCTTGGTCAGTTTATCTTCGAGCGCTTTGACGGCACGCTGCCAGGACCGGTGATGTTGATTCTCGGCGGCGAGATATGCAAAGAGCTGCCCATCAGCAGCGTGACATCCGCGCCGACAGGTGTGTACCTTGTTTGCGCTTGCGATCATAAACTGCTCGACAAGCAGTCGGCGGTTGCCGCCGCCGTTCTGGCCAAGGCCCGACAAGCGAAGGATATTCGCTTCAAGATCGTTGGAGGCCCAGAGGTCCTGCTCTCAGAGGACGGAGTCAACGGCCTGTCAGCCGATGAGCTGCACATCATCCTCGTTCCTATTTTGGCGGGTACCTCTGCAGGGCTACTCAACTGTCCTGACAAACCCGTGCGACTCCTGGCGCTTGCGGATCTCATCACCATCTTCGACAGCCTCGAGAATCTGGAGGATCTGCAGCGCTATTGGGCTTTTTGCGATGGGCAACGATCGGGCTTGGCTCCCTTCTCTCGTGGTCCTGCCGATCTATTCGCTTCATTCAAGGACACCGACGAGGTTCTGGTTGATGGCGCCATCGAGCCTACGATGATTAGCCTCGACCCAAGCTGGGGCACATCCTGGCGGTTCAAGGTACTAGCAGAATTCTGGTCGCGTGCGCCTCGCATTTTTCCTGACCGTACATCCGGCTGGCAGTTAAGTGGTGGGACTGAAGGCGTCACAGAAATGAAGTCCCGCGGCCATAAGGTCATCGCCTACTCCACCCTTGTCGGTGATTGCACCGTTCAAGCCTTGCTGGAAATCAAGGACGACCTAGACCTAGAAGACGGGCGCATGGTCGATCTGTTCATTCAAATCCTCGCCGACAGCTTATTCAGGTGTCGAGGACTTCTTGCCACTGCGCCATTGTTCCAGTTGGACCATGTTCTGTTCGTCTGCAAACGCAGCGCGTCCAGCACCATCATTGGCGATGATGGAACGGACTTCGGCACGGCCAAGAATACAAGCCCGGTCGTAACTGCTGCCGAAGGAAGCTTCGGCAGAGCTGCGGTTGTTCACCTTGATGTCGATGTACGTGCGGTACTCGGGGGCTTGACCGATGCTACCGACGGGAGTTTCGAGGTGCAGTGCCTTGTGGAGACAATTCGCAAGAGCCACGACGCCCTTGGTATGGCACTTCCAGAGGGTCTGAATGAGGCGGTTGTGTCAACGGCGGGTGAGCTCGCCCGATACACACTGCGGGTTGCCAATCGACGCGTCGACGTTCCCGACCACCCACCGACGGTTATCCCAAGGATGTCCGACTACAAGCTGGCTCGCAAGCAACTCGCTGAGGTGATCCGAGACCTGGACTTGGCACCTGGCCGATACGCGTTGTCGGAGGCCAAAGAGAAGATTGACCTGGCCAGCGCCAAATTCAGGCTTCGCATCGAAGGGCGGCTCGCTCAGCTTGACCGCCTTCAACTGATTCGAGCTTGCATCGAACAGCACGATGCGCTTCTGGCCACTGAGCGAGGCCAGATTGAAAGAGCGCGCCAGAGTCTGTCTCACGAGGTGGATTACGATCGAGTTGACACCGTTGAAGAGGCGCGTAAGCAATACGGCACTCTAGCTCGTCACTATCGATACCTGCTGGAGAAAGTCGTCAGCAACCAGGCATCTGGAACCCGAGAGGTCACTCACGATGTGCTGCGTGAACTGGTCGGAAAAGTTGACTGGCTCATGGCGCTTGCAGGCGCCAGCGACGTCCTCCACAACGGGGTCGATGTTGCAGGCGTTGCCATCAGTGATTCCTTCATCCCGGAGGTCTTCTACTCCGATGGTTCCAACGATCGGGAGGTTAGGTTCGCGAGAGAGTACGCCAAGACACGCCTGGGTCTGGGTGAGAACCGCAAGGATGTGGTCGAGGGAGAGTCGGAGGCCCTGTTGGAGTCAACCGATTTCAACAACGCTTTCGAGGCCGACCTTGGGTTCAACCTCTCGGATCTGTTCACGTCCCTATCCGTGCTGGCCCACGCGCAGCACTACGGTTTCGCGAAGGAGCTGTCACTTTCCTACGGCGCCAGTCCAAACAAACTGGCAGAGAAGCTTGCTTCCGAGATCAAGGACCTTGGACAGGAAAAATCAGAGCGCATCGTTGCCTTCCTGACCCTCTCAGAGACGGGGCTTCTGCGGCTCGCCGGCCGGGACGTCCAAGAGGAGGAGGTACCCTACTGGGAGCACAGCAAGCGTGTTCACCGATACGCCATCCGACCACTGGTGCAGGTAGGTGATGAGCTGCGCTGGGGCGCCGAGGCGGCGAGTCGCTGCATGTTCAATTGGATGTCGTCGGTGCGCGATGGGTACCTACCTGCCGATTTCGGTTGGCCTAACATCGAATACGTCGTTCGGCAGGTGAAGGCTGGCATCGAGAAGCGGCTGGAATTCCGCAGTGAAGAGATCTTCCGCCGGCATACCTCGTGTGTCGCGCGGGGCATCGACTTCCACCGGAAGTTTCGAGCAGAAGGATTCGAAGATGTTGGCGACTTTGACGTCCTCGCATATTGGCCCGATCAGAATCTGTTGGTTGCGGTCGAGTGCAAGTACAACCAGCCGGCCTACACAATGAAGGACGGTCGCCGGATTCGTGACAAGATCTTTGGTCGCAAGCACGACGACAAGGGTCAGATAGGAAAGGTGCTTCGCAGAGGTGTCTTCTTGGAGCTGCACCGAACCCGGATGCTAGAGCTCCTCGGATGGCCGAAGCCCGTCAACGCTGCAGAGCGATATGTCGAACTCTACGTCAGCCGGGATATCTCCTACTGGATGGTTCACCCTCCTTACCCTGTGCCAACCCACTTTGTGAGAGTTTCGACGTTAGATTCTTGGCTGAAGACCGAGCTCTTCACGGCTGCAGGCCTACCTTGAGCCTGTTAAATCAAGCAATCCCACCGTACTCCTCACAACAAAGGCTGCTTCCATATGACCCGTCGATTCAACATGGCAACACTAAAGGCCCTCGCACAGCCTCCAACTGACAAAGCCGCGGACTGGCTAGTTGGCGCGGAAGATTCGGTCACGTTCCTCAAGGCGAATGCGCAGAGTGAAGAAATCGTCATCTACGCGAGTGGCCCGGCCGTTCTGATACACGGCGTGCTCGCGCCCGTCCAGCAGGTGACGCCGGCAGACCAGGAAGACTTGATGCACTGCTTTATCCAGACTGACGAGAGCTGGGTAATCCAGAAGAGCTACGGGGGCGGTGAAGGTCACAAAGTCTACCTTGAGCCGCCGCTGAGGCAAGGGGGCAAGTCGCTCTCTGGCGGCGAGAAGCTGATCTTTCGCAGATCGTTCCAGGGTGTGCAGAAGGGAGAGAACCCTATCGAGTTGAGCCAGAAACTGGTGCATTCGCTTGGCCTACACTTTGTATCCGAACGCAATGCCTACTGCCGACTAGATGACCGCGGCGACATCGAAGACGTGATCCGCGTCCTGCGCACCGAGGTCGGAGACGGCCGCGAAAGCCTCACGGCCGTCACAATTTCCGCCAGAGATCTTTCGACGTACATGACATTGGCGGAGATGGCGCTGGTGTTCATGTTCGACTTCACGCGCTTTGCCCCGGACAGCTTCAACGGTTGGGCGATCATGACCGAATTGACCGAAGGGCTCCTGATCTTTTCTATCACGGTGGCGGCATTGCTAATGCCAGCTACGTAAACGGCCGGATGATCGTCCGCTCCGCCATTCCACTGCAGCAACTGATCGACGAGTGGAAGGAAGAGTCGAACCCGACCAAGCGCGAGTACGCGACTTTCAAGATATTCGACCGCAAGAATGGCGTCGAGATCGAAACATCCTGCGCTCCCGAGTTCCTCTCCAACTACTTCCAGGAGTCAGACCTTCCTTGGGAGATATCGCCGGCCTTCTTCCGGCCGGATGTCCTGCACCGCTTCAAGTCTGACCCTGAGAAGTACACGCTCGACGACCGCACGATCAGCTGCCGCAATGCGTGGTATCTGAAGGGCTACGACATTAACGAAGCAGGGCAGGTTCACGCCTATATCGGCGATCTCGCACGCCTCCCAATTGAAGAACAGCGCTACTGGCAATCGTTCAACGAATGGTCGAAGGGTCCCATCTCAAAGCGAGCGCATGAAAACGACATCATGGGCGAGTTCAGTTCTGAGTACGACCCGCTCCACCTCTTGAAATACAAGATTAGAAAGCTCAACGACACGCCGCCCGCATGGTGGCTGCCACGAAGCTCCGAGCATCTCGATGCCGCCCGCTACCCGGCAACCGATTCGACGTTTGAGTGGGCCAACGAGATCATGGCTCTCGACCAGCTAGTGGTCGAGGGGTTCCAACTCAAGCCATTGCGCAAGGTCCTCGAAGACAAGGGCGCGAAAGCGGAGTCCAGCTGGGCGTCGCTCCGGGTTCTAGGGGCCATTCTGGTTGCTACCGGACTATCCGAGGGCCAGGCTAAGACCACGCTCACGCCGCTTTCAAGGCTGCACGGATTGCGGAGTACGCTCCGGGCTCACAGCTCGGTCACTGAGAAGGACAAAGAGGAAAAGCTAGCACGATCCACCCATGGGACGCTGCGCGCTCACTTCAAGTGGTTGGCGGGTGAGTGCGACAAGGCTTTCGACGCCGTACTACAGGCTCTGGAAGCAGGAGATCTCAATCCCTGAAGGTCCGCGCATCGGCGCTTTCTGAACTAACTACGACTCTACGAAAAAGTGGGGGCGTTTGGCACCTCACGGCATCCACCCCTCTCGGCGGACTTGCAGATTCAGAAACATCAGGAATAAGTAGTTATGGACGATAAAAAATGGAAAGAGGCCGCGGCTTCCTTATTGAAAGACATGGAAGCCACATCCGCCCGCATGCGCGACCTGATCGTCGCTATGCCTCCGCATGATTTGCTCGGCTATATCTATGCACAGCGCATGATGAAAGCGATGGCAGACCAAAGCGCCGCCAAGGAGCAATGCCAAACGGACACCTCGCACGACCTGATCAACGAAAATCAGTTCTTGCTGGAGTACGTGCACGCGGGTCTCGCGTCAGATGCCGCTCCTGTGAATATGACATTCGACGAAGCCCAGTGTGCAGAGCTGTTTGAACTTGGCCGCAAACTGCGAGAGCAGGCCATGTTTTTCGCCATGGCCACGTCGGCTGAGACCAAAGATGGAATCTTTGGTCCCGACACCGCCGACATTGAATTTCACGCGAAATCTAATTGGGTCATGATGCGCGGGAACCGCTACCAAGTTTTGGAAGGCGAATTCTACCGCTACGTTCTGGCGCCTCACAATGATGTCCTAGAAGAAGTGTATGGCGTGGGTGCCACCGATATCGCGGAAGGCTTTCAGGCCATGGCTGACGCCACGCGTTCTGGGCATGCCGAAGCAACTATGGAGATGGTGAAGCAGTTTGAGTCGGCTCAGGTCTTCGCTGCGGCACAGGACAAGCCTCTGGAGGAGATTATGGAGGCATGGTTCGCGGCGAATGCGGAACAGGTGAAAGCCGCCGGACAGGCAATGGATGATATGTTTCGGGGCGGCATCGCCAACGTGAGCCGTCACACGAAGCTACCACCAACACTGCTCGCAGACTTGGCGTACCGACGCGGCGAGGAAACCGAGTTCTTCGCTGCTGGCGATTTTGCAGGGACACCCTATCGGACGCTACCGGTCCGGAAGAAGCCCCTAATTCAGCTTGGGTCAGATTACTACGCCGTCGATCCGTGTTTCGCCCGCGATGCGGGGTATCGTGCTCTTCTCTACAACCTGCTTCAACGAAAACCGGACTACAAGAAGACCTTTGAGGATCGTCAGAAGACGATGAGCGAAGCTGCCTTCGCCGACATCCTGGCCGATCAGCTTCCTCGCGCCACAGTTCTCCAGGAGATCTACTACAAGGATCCTGTCAGTAAGCAGTGGTCCGAAAATGACACACTCATCCTGATTGATGATGTGCTGTTTTTAGTTGAGGCCAAGGCAGGTGCGGCCGCCACCATAGCATCGCCAGCGCTTGATTTCGGCCGCCACGCCCAATCCGTTCAGGACTTGGTGCTTAAAGCGTACAAGCAATGTGAGCGCTTCTTCAATTACCTGAATTCGGCGGATGAAGTATCCCTCTATCGTCTAGTGAACGGCAAATATGAAGAGTGTGGCCGCGTCCGCCGCTCCGACTACCGAGTGATGGTGCCGATTGGGCTGACGGTCGAGTCATTCTCGCCCTTTTCAGCGTATTGCAAGAAACTGCCGCAGGTTGAGCCGCTACTTGGAAGGCATGCCTTCATTTCGCTGTCCATTGACGACCTGTTTGTACTCAAGCGACTGCTGCCCACACCCGGCCAGTTCGCCCACTACATGGAGGTGCGGCAAGCCGTCGCGGGGATGCGCCGGGCTCATCTCTTCGACGAGCTTGACCACCTTGGCGCGTACCTGAAGAAGAACCGTTTCGATCAAGAGATCGCCAAGCAACTACAGGACGGCAAGGTGAACATGCTTATCTGGGACGGCATGAGCGACATCGTTGATAGGAGCTTCGAGGGGGAAGGCTGGGAGGCCAGGCCGTTTCCGACCCAGGACTTCCCTGAAGAGGTGCTAAAGCTGCTTGATGCTCTTGACGTAACCCGAGTACAAGGTTGGCTTTCGGCGGAGAGCAATATCCGTGACCTAGGAGAAGAAGGCCGGAAAGATCTGGCCAAGATGCTCATCGACCTTCGCCGAACCCTGATTCAACATCCCGCCCGTTACTTTGTTCTGGCTGGGGACGGAGAGCCGCTCTTTGTCTGGCTACAACAACACGGCCGGCAAATTGACTGGAAAAAAGTAAATGAGAAGGCCAGTGCAGCTTCGTTAGCTGTTAAGGCTTCTAATATGGTCGGCGTCGTTGGAGATATTGGTTCCGATGGAACCTATCATCGGGCGCAATCGTTCGCAGTTCACATACCAACAGAGCGAACGGAAGAAAACGCCTCTATCTACGAAGACGCTGCCCGAATGACTCACCCAACGCGGGTGGTGAATCTTAAGCAACCGGAAAACGCGCCCTCTTTTGGGAAGATCAAAAAACCGGGGACGAAATGAGCCCTGTCCATGCGGCAGTGGCGCGAAATTCAAGAGGTGTCATGGCCGTTAAGAGCGCGCCGAAGCTGTCCAGTAACCAGTCGCGACGAATGTCTCTTGCGGGCCTTGTGCATGTTCAACCACTGCTGATCAACGACCGCAACCAGCCTCCACTGGACATTGGAGCCTGCCAACTGAATTTCCGCAATGGGTCGGAAGCGGGCTGTCGTCAAAGACTGCTCCCGACCCTGAGCCGCCATCCAACCAGAAGCTCCAAAGAGGTCAGTCATGGGGCGGCATAGCCTGAAAAACCTCGATTTGCTGCCGCTCCATGTCTCGGGATGCCGCAAACCGCGCCATTTCGCAAACGTGCGTACCCATTGCACATAGTCCAGCTCCGGGCATAGAGTATTAAAATATGTAACAAGTTCGCTCGCGCATCTGATCCAGTAACCTTGTAGCTCGCAACACAGGAGGGGTGGCGGGTTTATGGCGAAATTTAGTACAGCACTCTCAGACAGTTGGCACGTCGCAGCGCCAGGCTACAAGCCCCTTGCAGCATTTTTTAGCGTACCAATTTAGATCGCAAGCGCCAGATATGGTCTGCGCTTGTTCGCGGTCCACATTACGTTAGGCGTCGCAACCCAAAACATCCTATGCATATCGACTGGCAACTAGTACTCTCGTGGCTCTCAACCGCAATAGCTGGCGGTTGGTTCGCGTCTTGGTTGGCGCTTCGCAAGGACGAGCGCGCAGTTCAGATCGAGCAAGTCACAAAGGAACGAGCAAAGTGGCGCGACAGCATCCGCGTATTTGCGGAGGCTACCGCTACTGCGTGGGAAGAGCACCAAGTCGCGCCCAATCCAGCCAAGACGGCGGCGCTCCGAGCCAGGCTTGCCACCTCCATCAATCCAAAGGACGACGAGCAGGACGCGAAGATCCTGAGCCACTTCGACGACCTGTTCTCCGGGAAGGACGAGAATCTTGCTTTGTTCGGCCGCCGGCTGGCGCTTCTCCTCAAGCACGATTGGGAGCGAGTCAAGTGGGAGTGCACCCCTCTCTATATCAAGCCTTTTGTCCGCTACACCAAGAAGCAACGACTCTGGCGTGATAGCAAATATCGTGACGCCTAACCCTTCGCACGAGCGGACGGCCAACGGCATGGCGCCATCCGCCGCTGAGCTCAAACGCTAGGCATTCATTTAGAGACAATCAAGTCATGTCAATCGTCTTCCTTGCCATTTCACGGAATGGCCTTAAAGAAGCAATTGAGCTAGCCTCAGTCACAGAAAGTGCCATTTGGTGCAGTTCAGATGCCGTATCTGAGGCAGAGTACAAATCGCTTCAAGGTTTATCCGTCTCGCGCTTCAGCTACCCGCTGAGTGGTGAACCGCTGGATAAGTTACAAGATGCCATCTACACAATCGAAGAGCATCACCCGGGCGCCACCATCTGGGCGGAACAATCCAAGGCACAACAATGAGTGCAGCGGGTAATTGCGCATCTGCCACCGGCCTAACCAGTTGGTCAAGCCGACCTCCACAGGCTGCGCTTGCGGGTACCCTCCGTGCTGTGCACTCTGGCGCGGCTTATCGCAGGCGTTAGAGACCCCTCATGACCGCCCCTGTCGCACTCACCGTATCCGGTCTTGGCGCTTGCCGTATCTATCGTCACGGTGTGGTTGACGTTGTTTCGTCGCGGCCTCGTATGAATGACTCAGCCGACGGTCATATTCTTCAGCCCGGATGTGCCGCGTCCTGGCGCACGCACCGGCAAACCAAAGATCTATCTCCGCACATTGCTCTTCGCCACTTCAAAGCGCGGTCGGAAACCCACCAGAACTTCAACATTTGGGTGCATGGGGAGACCGACAAACTTGTCCGAGGCAGCGGCCTGTTCGACGGGGAAATAGGGGTTTCTGCCAATCGCCACTTCCTTGCACCCCAGGACGGAGGGCACTTCCAGTGGCTAACGGGACACTACCGGCTGACTTTCAATTGGGCTCCTGACTCATCGCACTACCTTCGGCGTGTTGATCGACGCCTCCGGGTGACGGGCCCGCATCAGCCTTTCGAAGCGCTGGGTCGAATCCTTCCTTCCAGCGGAACGCCTTCGGCGGCCGCTGAGGTAAAACGTTAGAACTCTTGGGGAGGTTCAGTGAAAATCACGTGGCGGCGCTGTCGCACATACGAGGAAGCTAAAGACCACTGCCGTGTGATTTATCTTCATGAATGGGACGACAAGCCTTTCTACTGGGGAAAAGCCCATAACAGTTTCTTTGGTGGGCACTCCCGGCAGATTGGGGATCTCCGTGCAAGTGGCCGGTACAACGCTGGCTATCGTCACTGGATCGAAGGATGCCAGAGGCATGGCGCGAAGCTGTATGTCGGGCGTCTTAGCGAGCTCGCGCTGGCAAACATCAACGATGTGGAGAATTGGCTCATACATACCTACGGGCATGAAATGAGCACGAGAGTTCGCACTCCAGACGTAGCGTTATGTGTTGAGCATCTCGGGGAGGTACCGGCATCAATTTCGCGGGCGAGAGCTAACCTGCAGGTCCAGTCGACGCCTAACGACGCGGCTGAATGCAATCGTTGAATGTCCGCTTTTACTCGCAGCCACCGGCAGTTCCTGGCCGGCAAGCGACCGCCCGCCGGCCAGGATGCATTAAACCTCTGTTTATTCAGCGATCTCAAGAGCATCGTCGACCTCGATGCCAAGGTAGCGAACTGTGCTTTCCAGCTTCGTATGCCCGAGCAGCAGCTGTACAGCCCGAAGATTCTTCGTCCGGCGGTAGATCAGCGAGGCTTTTGTACGGCGCATAGTGTGGGTTCCATATGCGGTATCGTCGAGGCCAATCGATGCTACCCAGCGATGCACAATCCGGGCGTACTGCCGCGTCGACAGATGCGGCGACGTATGCAACCGGCTCGGAAACAGAAAATCCGCCGCCTTTAGCCCTCGCGCTTCTATCCATGCTTCAAGGCTCTCACGGGTTTGCTCCGTAATCTCGAATTGGACCGGACGCTGGGTCTTCTGTTGCATCACGGTAGCTCTCGCGGCTACGTGGCTTCCGAGACGGATGTCCTGTACCTGCAATCGCGTGAGATCGCACGCTCGAAGCTTGCTATCAATTGCGAGATTGAACATCGCGAGTTCCCGGATGTTCGAAGCCATCTGTAGTCTCATTCGAATTGCCCAAATTTCTCGAAGCTTTAGGGGCGGCTTCTGCCCGGTGAGCTTTCCCTTGTTCCATGGCACACGACGGTCAACGGCGGCATTCGCGGATTCCATGGCAATCTCCTTTTGAGTAAAGGGAGATTCAGTGTGCTCCTACGGAGGGGCGCTATCCGACCCGATACGGCCACCCGAAATCGACCCAAAGTGGGCATTCCGCATCCATTCGACCGGCTCTACATTCCTGGCCTTTACCCGCGCGGGCACAGCGCTTGCTGGTCACGCGATTTGCCCCGCTATACCTCGAGGTTTCGCGGCGATGCCTTCTCCACGCATCGCAGGAGATATGCAATGAGCGACCCAGCCCAATTCCTTGTGTTCCTGGCAGCCGCTGGCGCGCTAGCCGTCATGCCGGGCCCAGGTTTGCTATATCTGACCGTTCGCACTCTAAGCGAGGGGCGTGCCGTGGCCCTGCGGTGCTGCGTGGGATCTTTCAGTGGTGGCTTGGTGCACGTCGTGGCCGGTTCGGCGGGCTTGTCGGCGTTGTTGCTGGCGAGCTCCACGGCTTTCAGCGTCCTTAAAATGGCGGGCGGTTTTTATCTGCTGTGGTTGGCATGGAACACGTGGCACCGTGCTGGCGTTTCCCAGGGCGTGCCTTGCATTCGAGGGCGCGGCGGACCGGTAATTCAGGGGTTCATTGTGGAAGCCACAAATCCGAAAACGGCTTTGTTCTTCCTGGCCTTCATTCCACAATTCATCGATGTGGAAGTCGGCCATGTCGCGATGCAGTTCATCGCTTTGGGCGTTGTATCCGTCGTGCTGAACACCGCTGTGGCACTCCTCGTAATTTTCACGGCGGCGAATATGCACCTACGCATCGCTCATCGTCGTGGCATGGTGGAGTACACGCAAAAGGGCTCAGCCCTATTGCTTGCAGCGCTTGGATTTGTCACTTTACTCGTTCGCAAGCCGCAAACGTGAAGGTTTACATACCGTTTTACGTCATCGCTGCACCGTTCGGTGAAGCAGCAAACCCATTGATCGACTGCCATCGCCCGATACCGAAGCAAGATCCGGATAGCTGCTCCCTCTCCTTTTCCGTACGCTGCAACTGGCGGATGCATCCTGGTCCGTGGCCAGATGAGACACCCATCGGCCCGCGTCCGCCAAGGGAGAACAAATGCGCCTCTACTATCACCCGGTTTCCTCCAACTCGCGCCGCGTTCTTCTGACGGCAATCGCATTGGAGGCCAAGCTGGAACTCATCACCGTTGATCTCCTCAAGGGGAAACATAAAGCTGAGGCGTATCTCCGGGTCAACCCGAACGGTAAGGTCCCCCTGTTGGAGGACGACGGTTTTTATCTTTGGGAATCTCACGCGATCATGCAGTACCTTGCCGACACGCAAGATGGGCACGCGCTATATCCCCAAGACGTAAAAATGCGCGCGGACGTCAATCGATGGCTTTTTTGGTCTGCGTACCATTTCACTCCCGCTGTGGGCATGATTAGTAGGGAGCGCGTATCCAAAAAGATGGTTGGTGGAACGGGCGGGCCTGACCCGGTGGAGATCGCGCGTGGCGAGGCGTTGCTGTTGGCGGCGGCGCAGGTGCTGGATGCGCATCTTGCTGATAGGCGCTGGATTGCTCAGGAAAGGCTTACCCTGGCGGATCTGGCGATTGCAGCGCCGCTTATGCATACGGAGGCCGCCGAGCTGCCGATTAGGGCATTCGAGCATCTGCAGCGGTGGTTCGCGCAGGTTTGTGGGTTGGAGGCTTGGAGGGCTTCGGAGCCTGCGCGGTCTGGTGAGCTGCGTGGGGTTTTGAGTGGGGGCCGGGGTGGGGACGACGGCGTGGGGGTCTGACGGCCTTGGAGGGCTGCTGTGTTTGTAGCGGTGTCTGACACCCTTCGGGAGTCAGACACCTATGGGGGCCCGTCAGACACTCGTGGCGCCAGTGGCGTCAGCCAACCACTTGTTGCGCCCCGTCAGACACCTCGGGCGCCCGGCAGACACCTGTGGGGCTCGTCAGACAACTGTGGGGGTCGTCAGACACCTGTGGGGCTCGTCAGTCCCCTATGCTGGTTATCTGCGGCGCCCTTGCTGTTTGCTCTGTCAGGCCAGCGGCACGCTTGGCATGGATGCCGACCGCGTTCCGGGCAGGGGCGTACAGCTCTGCGGGTAATAGGTGTGCACCAGCGACAGCTTTACCTGCTGGCTGCTGTTCTGGCGGGCGGCGTGCAGGGTGCGGCAGTGGAAGAATACGACGTCGCCGGGCTGCAGGTCGGGGCATACGGCGCGGCTGATCCAGGGCTGGTTTTCGGGCAGGTCGGCGCGGAAGAATTTCTTTTCGTCGAATTGTTCTGCCGAAAACGACTGGGCGTGCGATTCGGGAATGAAGAACAGGCCGCCGTTGTCGGCGGTTTCGTGGCCCAGCGCCAGCCAGGTCGACACCAGGTCGTCGTCGCTGAACGACCAGTAGCGGATGTCCTGGTGCCAGCCGGTCAGGCTGCCGTAGGCGGGGTGCTTGGTCATTACGCAGTTGTGGTGAGCGGTGGACAGCACCGGCGTGTCGGCGAAGTAGGCGCGCAGCCATTCCGCCACGGCCGGCGAGGTGGCCCAGGCCTGGAACAGCGGGCCGCGCCGGTAGGCGTTGAGCAGGCGCCGCACGGTAGAGCCGCCTTGCGCCTGGCGCGAGGCGGGCGCGCCGGGGTATTGCAGGTCGGCTTCGTATTCGATGGGTTCGTTTTGCCGGGCCAGTTCCTGCCGGGCCTGGTCGCGCAGCGCGGCCACGGTGTCGGGCGTGGCGAACTGCCGGGCCACCACGAAGCCTTGTTGGCGCAAAGTGGCCACCTGCTCGGCCACGGATGATGCAGACATTCTCAACCTCGGACTGATAAAAGCCAAACCTCGTTCAGCTTAGCCGCATTTGGCCCTGCGACCGCGCGCGGGCCTAGTCGCCGCGCGGTTCGGCGGCGGCGTTGACGTTAAGCCGCGCGGTATCGCGTTCGCGCTCGACGTTGCGCACCCATTCGCGCCACACCGCCACCAGCAGGGCCATGAGCACGGGACCGACGAACAGGCCGACGATGCCCATGGTCTTGACGCCGCCGATCAGGCCGAAGAAGGTGGGCAGGAATGGCAGCTTGACGGGCCCGCCCACCAGCCGCGGGCGCAGGGTTTTGTCGACGATGAACAATTCGATGGTGCCCCAGGCCAGCAGCGCCAGGCCCGCCACCAGGTGGCCCGAGCCGATCAGGTACAGCGACACCAGCGTGAACGACAGCGGCGCGCCGCCCGGAATCAGCGCCATGAAGCCGGTGACCACGCCCAGCAGCACGGGGGATGGCACGCCGGCCAGCCAGTAGGCCACGCCCAGCACCACGCCCTCGCCCACGGCGATGAGGCTCATGCCGGTAACGGTAGAGCCCACCGTGGCCGGCACTACGCGCGAAAAACGCTGCCAGCGCGTGGGCAGGATGCGCTCGCCCAGCACGTCGAGCTGGGCGATCATGCGATCGCCGTCTTTATAGACAAAGAACAGGGTGATCAGCATGAACACCACGTTCAGCAGCAGCTGGAAGGCGTTGCCGGTGGCCGACAGCACCATGCGGTAGATGTTGCCCAGGTGCTCGCCGCTGACCAGTTCGACCAGGGCGCCCAGGGCGTGCGGTTCGCCCAGGTAGGTTTGCCAATACACCGCCAGGCGCGGCCCGACGGCGGGCAGCGAGGAAATCCAGTCGGGCACCGCCATGCCGTGGCGGTTGGCGGCCAGGGCCCAGGCGAAGAAGTTGCTGGCTTCCTGTACCGCGTACGACAGCGCCAGGGCCAGCGGAACAATAATGACCAGGATGACGCCGATGAGCGCCAGGGTGGCGGCCAGGGTGGCGCGGCCGCCGCATTTTTGGACGATGCGCTGGAACAGCGGCCAGGTGGCCAGGCCGATGATCAGCGCCGCCAGGGCGGGCACCAGGAATCCGCTAAGGAAATAGGCGCCCGCCAACAGCACCAGCAGCAATAGCCAGCGGGCGATCAGGTACGCGGGTAGGACGGGCTGGTGCATTGGGGGGCTGACAAGGCTGCGTGACGCGACGCCCAAATATACAGTAAGGGAATCGCCCACCGCCCGGCGGCCCCCGCCGGGGCGGCTTTACAGCACGTATTCGGCCTCGACGGTGACGCCGCGCCGGGTGGCGCGTTCGGCCGCCGGCGTGAGTTCGGCCTTTTCGATGCCGTTGCAGCCTTCGGAGCCGTCGCCGCCGCTTAGCAGCGGGCAGCGCGCGAACAGTTCGGCCACCCAGTCGGAAAACACCCGCACCTTGGGCGAGAGCTGCCGGCTTTGCGGGTACAGCAGCGAAATCGGCACCGGACGCGGCTTCCATTGGGGCAGCACTTCGATCAGTTCGCCGGACTGCAGGTGCGGCAGCGCCATGAAGCGGGCGGTCTGCACCAGGCCGAAACCCTGCAGGGCGCAGGCCAGGTGGGCGCTCCAGTCGTTGACCGACACGCAGCCGGGCACGTCGACTTCGCGGGTCTTGCCGTCGATGACGAAGTCCCAGTTGCAGTTGCGCCCGGAACGGCTGGAAAAGTAATGCACGGCGTAGTGGCTTTTCAGGTCTTCCAGCGTATGGGGCATGCCCTGCCGTTCCAGGTACGACGGCGCCGCGCAGGTCAGCACCTGGAAGGTGCCGATGCGGCGCGCGACCAGGCTGGAGTCTTCCAGTTCGCCGCCTCGAATTACGCAATCGACGGCTTCCTGCACCATGTCGACCCGGCGGTCGCCCATGCCCAGCACCAGTTCCACGTCGGGATAGCGGGTGTGGAATTCACACAACGAAGGAATCAGGATCAGCCGGCCGATGCTGGCCGGCACGTCGATGCGCAGTTTGCCCTTGGGCCGCAGCGCCGCTTCCTGGAAGCAGGCCTCGGTTTCTTCGACCTCGGCCAGGATGCGCGTGCTGTGTTCGTAATAAGCGGCGCCGTCGGGCGTGAGACTGATGCGGCGCGTGGTGCGGTTGAGCAAGCGCACGCCCAGGCGGCGCTCGAGATTCTGGACGGCGGTGGTGACGGTGGTGCGAGGCAGCGCGAGGCTGTCGGCGGCCCGCGTGAAGCTGTTGGCGTCGACAACGCGCACGAAGACCTGCATGGCTTGAAAGCGGTCCATGGTCGTGTCCTGGATGGCAATAAATAAAGGAAGTGCGCCCAGCATACCGCGCTTTGGGCCGTTATTGTTCGGTTGGCTCGACTAGTGTTGACGATCCAGCAATGTTTATCCCCTGGTGGAAAACATTCAAAATGCAATCGTCTTGAATTGACCGATAGCCTCAGGCCAACGCCCCCCGCTGGCCCCTGTCCCCTGCGGGACGCCTGTTTTCCCCGCTGCCGCCGGTCATTCGTCCCCATATTATGTACAAGGAAACATCATGACTGTTTCGCGCCAACGTATTGTATTGCTGGCGGTTTTCGTGACCCTGGTCGCAGTCGGCGGCAGCTACACGCTGCTGCGCGGCCCGGCGGGCGGCGGCACGGCCCAGGCCCAGTCGGCCCCCGCCGCGCCCGCCGTGGACGTGGCGCCCGCCCTGGGCAAGACCATTGTCGACTGGCAGGATTATTCCGGCCGGCTGGAAGCCATCGACCGGGTGGATATCCGCCCGCTGGTGTCGGGCACGCTGACCGCGGTGCATTTTCAGGACGGCAGCCTGGTTCACAAGGGCGACCCGCTGTTCACGATTGACCCCCGCCCCTACGCCGCAGAAGTAGACCGCGCGGCCGCGCAATTGGCGGCTGCCCGCGCGCGGGTGGCCTTCACGGCGTCGGAATTGGCGCGCGGCAAACGGCTGCTGGCCGAAAACGCCATTGCCCGCCGCGATTTCGAGTCCAAGCGCAACGACGCGCGCGAGGCCGCCGCCAACCTGCAGGCGGCCGAGGCCGCGCTGGACGCCGCCAAGCTGAACCTGGGGTACACGGAAATCGTGGCGCCGGTGGACGGGCGCGTGTCGCGCGCCGAGATCACCGAGGGCAACGTGGTGGCCGCGGGCGCCGGCTCGGTGCCGCTGACCACGCTGGTGTCGGTATCGAAAATGTACGCCTCGTTCGACGTGGACGAGCAGGCCTACCTGAAGTACGTCAGTCCGGCGCGGGTGGCCGGCGTGTCGGTGCCGGTGCAGCTGGGCCTGTCCAACGAAACGGGTTATTCGCGGGATGGGGTTGTGCATTCGGTGGACAACCGCATCGACACCTTGTCGGGCACGATCCGCGTGCGCGCCGTGTTCGACAACCCCGACGGCCTGCTGGTGCCGGGTATGTATGCCCGCATCCGACTGGGCAGCACGCAGCCGCGCGAGGCGGTGCTGGTTGAAGAACGCGCCATAGGCACTGACCAGGACAAGCGCTTCGTGCTGGTGGTGGACGACGCCAACAAAACCGCGTACCGCCGCGTGTCGCTGGGCGCCAGCCAGGGCAACCTGCGCGTCATCACCAGCGGCCTGAAGGCTGGCGAGCGCATTGTGGTCAACGGCCTGCAACGGGTGCGCCCGGGCGACACCGTGGCGCCCAACCTGGTGTCGATGGACGCCTCGCCGGCCGCCGTGCAAACCGCCTCGGCCAGCCTGAACTAAGCGATCGGAAGCAAGCATGAATATTTCTAAATTCTTCATCGACCGGCCGATCTTCGCGGGCGTGCTGTCGGTGATCGTGCTGCTGGCGGGCCTGTTGGCCATGTTCCAGCTGCCGATTTCCGAGTACCCGGAAGTGGTGCCGCCCTCGGTGGTGGTGCGGGCGCAGTATCCCGGCGCCAACCCCAAGGTTATTGCCGCCACGGTGGCTTCGCCGCTGGAAGAGTCCATTAACGGCGTCGAAGACATGCTGTATATGCAGTCGCAGGCCAACAGCGACGGCAACCTGGCGGTCACCGTGTACTTCAAGCTGGGCGTCGACCCCGACAAGGCCCAGCAGCTGGTGCAGAACCGCGTGTCGCAGGCGCTGCCGCGCCTGCCGCCCGACGTGCAGCGCCTGGGCGTGACCACCACCAAGAGCTCGCCCACCCTGACGCTGGTGGTGCATTTGATCTCGCCCAACGACCGCTACGACATCACCTACCTGCGCAACTACGCGGTGCTGAACGTGAAGGATCGCCTGTCGCGCATCGGCGGTGTGGGCGAAGTGCAGATCTGGGGTTCGGGCAGCTACTCGATGCGCGTATGGCTGGACCCGCAGAAAGTGGCCCAGCGCGGCCTGACGGCTACCGACGTGGTCAACGCCATCCGCGAGCAGAACGTGCAGGTGGCCGCCGGCGTAATCGGCGCCTCGCCCACGCAGGGCGACGTGCCCATGCAGTTCTCGGTGAACGCCCAGGGCCGCCTGCAGAACGAGACCGAGTTCGGCAACATCATCCTGAAGTCGTCGCCCGACGGCGCCGTGACCCGGCTGTCGGACGTGGCGCGCATCGAGCTGGGCGCGCAGGAATACGGCCTGCGCTCGCTGCTGAACAACAAGCCCGCCATCGGCATGGGCATCATGCAGTCGCCCGGGGCCAATGCGCTGGATGTGTCGGCGCAGGTGCGCGAGACCATGAAAGAGCTGTCGGCGGATTTCCCGCCGGGGCTGGAATACCGCATTGAGTACGACCCCACGCAATTCGTGCGGTCGAGCATCAAGGCGGTGATCTCGACGCTGCTGGAAGCCATCGCGCTGGTGGTGCTGGTGGTGATCGTGTTCCTGCAGACCTGGCGCGCGTCCATTATTCCGCTGCTGGCGGTGCCGGTGTCTATTGTCGGCACGTTCTCGCTGTTGCTGTTGTTCGGCTATTCGATCAACGCGCTGTCGCTGTTCGGCATGGTGCTGGCCATCGGGATCGTGGTCGACGACGCGATCGTGGTGGTGGAAAACGTCGAGCGCAACATCGCGGCCGGGCTGACGCCGCGCGAGGCCACGTACCGCGCCATGCGCGAGGTCAGCGGGCCCATTATCGCCATCGCCCTGACGCTGTGCGCGGTGTTCGTGCCGCTGGCGTTCATGACCGGGCTGTCGGGCCAGTTCTATAAGCAGTTCGCCATGACCATCGCCATCTCGACGGTGATCTCGGCGTTCAACTCGCTGACCTTGTCGCCGGCGCTGTCGGCCCTGCTGCTCAAGGGTCACCACGACAAGCCCGACTGGCTGACGCGCGGCATGAACCGGGTGTTCGGCGGCTTTTTCAACTGGTTCAACCGGTTCTTCGGGCGGGCTTCCGACTCGTACGCCACCGGCATTACCGGCGTGATTCGCCGCAAGGGCGGCGCGATGGCGGTGTATGCGGTGCTGCTGGCGGCCACGGTGGGTATTTCGTACCTGGTGCCTGGCGGCTTCGTGCCCGCGCAGGACAAGCAATACCTGATCGGCTTTGCCCAGCTGCCCAATGGCGCCTCGCTGGACCGCACCGAAGACGTGATCCGCCGCATGTCGGACATTGCGCTGAAAGAGCCTGGCGTGGAAAGCGCCATTGCCTTCCCGGGGCTGTCGATCAACGGCTTTACCAACAGTTCCAGCGCCGGCATCGTGTTCGTGACGCTCAAGCCGTTCGACGAGCGCCACAGCGCGGAGCTGTCGGGCAACGCCATTACCGGCAGCCTGAACGCCAAGTTCGCCAGCATCAAGGACGCCTTCATCGCGGTGTTCCCGCCCCCGCCCGTCATGGGGCTGGGCACCATGGGCGGCTTCAAGCTGCAGATCGAAGACCGCGCCGCGCTGGGCTATGCCGAGCTGGACAAGGCCACCCAGGCCTTCCTGGCCAAGGCGCGCCAGGCACCCGAACTGGGCCCCACGTTCTCGAACTACCAGATCAACGTGCCGCAGCTCGACGTGGACCTGGACCGCGTGAAGGCCAAGCAGCTGGGCGTGCCGGTGACCGACGTGTTCGACACGCTGCAGATCTACCTGGGCTCGATGTACGTGAACGACTTCAATCGCTTCGGCCGCGTGTTCCAGGTGCGGGCCCAGGCCGACGCGCCGTTCCGCGCGCACCCGGACGACATTCTGCAACTGAAGACGCGCAGCGACTCGGGCCAGATGGTGCCGTTGTCGGCGCTGGTGGATGTGAAGCAGACCTTCGGCCCGGAAATGGTGGTTCGCTACAACGGCTATACGGCCGCCGACATTAATGGCGGCCCGGCGCCGGGGTATTCGTCGGACCAGGCGCAGGACGCGGCCGAGCGCATTGCCGCGGAAACGCTGCCGCGCGGCGTGAAGTTCGAATGGACCGACCTGACCTACCAGCAGATTCTGGCGGGCAACGCCGGCATCTGGGTGTTCCCCATCAGCGTGCTGCTGGTGTTCCTGGTGCTGGCCGCGCTGTATGAAAGCCTGACGCTGCCGCTGGCGGTGATCCTGATCGTGCCGATGAGCATTCTGGCGGCGCTGACCGGGGTGTGGCTGACGAGCGGCGACAACAACATCTTCACGCAGATCGGCCTGATGGTTCTGGTTGGGTTGTCGGCGAAGAACGCGATCCTGATCGTGGAATTCGCGCGCGAACTGGAAATGCAGGGCAGCACGCCGCTGCAGGCGGCCATCGAGGCCAGCCGGCTGCGCCTGCGCCCCATTTTGATGACCTCGATCGCATTCATCATGGGGGTGGTGCCGCTGGTGCTGTCCTCGGGCGCCGGCTCGGAAATGCGGCATGCCATGGGTGTGGCGGTGTTCTTCGGCATGCTGGGCGTGACGCTGTTCGGGCTGTTCCTGACGCCGGTGTTCTACGTGCTGTTGCGCACCCTGAGCGCGCGCAAGCTGCATTCGGCCGCGCAGCACGAGGCCCCGGTCACCGCGCCGCATACCGGCCATTGAAGAGAAACATGATCATGAAGCACTTATTGACACGTGCCCCCGCCCTGTTGGCCGCGCTGCTGGTGCTGGCCGGCTGCGCGGTGGGCCCCGAGTACCAGCGGCCAGAGGTTGACACGCCGGCGGCCTACAAGGAAGCCCTGCCCGCGCATGAAGCCGGCAGCTGGCAGACAGCCCAGCCGGCCGAAGAGGCGCTGCGCGGCGAATGGTGGAAGCTGTTCGGCGACGACACGCTGAACGCGCTGGAAACGCAGGCGCAGCAGGCCAACCACAGCCTGCAGGCCGCGGCGGCCCGCCTGAAGCAGGCGCGCGCGCTGCTGGGCAATGCCCGCTCGGAGCAGTTCCCCACCGTGGATGCCGGCTTCGGCCCCACGCGCCAGCGCCCTTCGCCGGCCTCGCAGGGCCTGTCGGCCAACGACTCGACCGACCCCTCGACACTGTGGCGCGCCCAGGTGGGCGTGTCTTACGAGGTTGACCTGTTCGGCCGCGTGGCGTCTACCGTGGACGCCGCCACCGCCGACGTGCAGCAAAGCGAGGCCCTGTACCGTTCGGTGCTGCTGGCCCTGCAGGCAGACGTTGCGCAGGCTTATTTCCAGGTGCGCGAGCTGGATGCCGGCCTGCAGCTGTACCGCCAGACCGTCGAACTGCGCGCCGAGACGCTGCAGCTGATCCAGCGCCGCTATGACGCGGGCGACATCAGCGAGCTGGACCTGGCGCGCGCCCGTTCGGAACTGGAGTCGGCGCGTTCCGAGGCGCTGGGCTTCGAGCGCCGCCGCGCCAATGCCGAGCATGCGCTGGCCGTGCTGCTGGGCAAGGCGCCGTCGGAGTTCAGCCTGCCCGCGCAGCCGCTGTCGCGGATCGCGGTGAATGTGCCGGCCGGCTTGCCGTCCACGCTGCTGGAGCGGCGTCCCGACATTGCCGCGGCCGAGCGCGCCATGGCGGCCGCCAACGCCCGGGTGGGCGTGGCGAAGTCGGCGTTCTTCCCCAGCCTGAACATCACGGGCGCGGCGGGCTTCGAGTCGGCGGAGCTGGGCGACCTGTTTGAATGGTCCAGCCGCACGTTCTTGCTGGGACCGCTGGTGGGCGCCGCGCTGTCGCTGCCGATTTTCGATGGCGGCCGCCGCCAGGCCGGCCTGGACCGCGCTCGCGCCGTTTATGAAGAAGACGTGGCGAACTACCGGCAAACCGTGCTGACGGCCTTCCGCGAAGTGGAAGACAACCTGGCCAACCTGCGCATCCTGTCCAGCCAGACCGAGGCCCAGGACGCGGCGCTGCAGGCGTCGCAACGCGCGGCGCGTATCTCGCACACGCAGTACCGCGAAGGCTCGATCAGCTACCTGGACGTGATCGAGGCCGACCGCACGGTGCTGGCGCAGCAACGCGTGTCGGTGCAACTGGACGGCGAGCGCGCACGCTCGGCGGTCAACCTGGTGCGCGCGCTGGGCGGCGGCTGGGACACGCCGCTGCCGCCATCGCTGGCGCAGCGCTGATCTAGCGCTGGTCCAGTGCTGATGCATTGGTGATGCAGTGCTGGTGCTGTGCTGACGCGTGGATGGTGCAGTGCTGGTGCTGTGCTGGTGCTGTGCTGATGCAGTGCGGATGCAACGCTGATGGCTGTGCTGCCAGGTGTCTGACTCCGAAGGTGTCAGACACCGCCCGGCGAGCGGACCATCTGGCCATGCCTCGGTGCCTGACACCATCGGAGCCGGACACCTTGTATCAAGCGCCTGTTACCGGAGTCGGCCATAATGTGGCGTCATGCCCGCCTCTTCCCGTTCCGATGTGCATGCCGCTGCGGCCACCCCGGCACGCCCGCGCCTGTTTTTCGCGTTATGGCCTGGGCCCGCACTGGCCGCCACGCTGGCGGACTGGGCCGCACAAGCCCAGGCCGCCTGCGGCGGGCGCGCCATGCGGCTCGATACCTTGCACCTGACCTTGGCATTTTTGGGCGCGGTCGACGCTGAGCGCGCGGCCGCGCTGGCCGCCGCCACGGCCCGGCAGCGCGCCGAGCCGGGCAGCTTTAGCCTGGACCGCTACGGCACGTTCGCGCGGCAGGGCATTGTGTGGGCCGGCCCCACCCTGGTGCCGCCCGCGCTGCAACGCACCCACGACGCCCTGTGGAACTGGCTGGAGCCGCTGGGCTTTGCGCGCCCGCCACAGGCTTTCAAGCCGCACGTCACGCTGCTGCGGCGGGCGCCCCGCCTGGACTGCGCGCCCGACGCGCCGCCGCCGGTGCAATGGCAATACCGGCGCTACGTGCTGGTGCAGTCCAGCCCCCAGAATGGCGTCGCCCACTATCGAGTGCTGGCCCGCTCGGCCGGCTGACCGCGCCCCTGGCGCGTGGCACAATCGGGGCCCGTTCCCGCCCCGGCGCACACCATGCTGATTCTGCTGGACCAAGACGGCGTCCTGGCCGACTTCGAACACGCCTTTCTGGCCGCGTGGCGCGCGCGCCACCCCGACATAGCGCCGGTGCCCTACGAAAACCGCCGCTCGTTCCGCATCCTGGACGATTACCCGCCCGAGCTGCGCGCCCGCGCCGAAGCCATTTACACCGCCCCCGGCTTCATCCGCGACCTGCCGCCGGTGCCCGGCGCGGTCGAGGCCTACCGGGAATTGCTGGCGCTGGGCATGGACGTGCGCATCTGCACCTCGCCCCTGCTGCAATTCGAGAACTGCGTGGCCGAAAAATACCTGTGGGTCGAACGCCACCTGGGCCGGGCGGCCACCGAACGCCTGGTGCTGACGCGCGACAAGACGCTGGTGCGCGGCGACCTGCTCATTGACGACAAGCCGCGCATCCAGGGCGCGGTGCGGCCCAGCTGGCGCCACATTGTGTACGACGCGCCCTACAACCGCCACGAAACCGGACAGCCCCGGCTGACCTGGGCGAACTGGCGCAATGTACTGGCCGGCGAACTGTACCGGGCCGACACCTAGCGCCCAGGACGGCGGGCCGTGGCCACGGCCGCGCGCCCAAATACTTATGCTGCCTGTCAGCGAAAACCGCTATCCTGGCGTTGACGGAAACCCCGCCGCGGGCCGCTTCCTGCCGGCCCCGGCGCCCCGATCGCCGAGGAGACTGCGCCATGAATCTGCATCGCCTGCTGAAGCAGCGCCAGGCCGACCACAAACCCTTGCGCGTGGCGCTGATCGGCGCCGGCAAGTTCGGATCGATGTTCCTCAGCCAGGCGCGGCGAACGCCGGGCATACAGCTCGTGGCGGTGGCCGACCTGCGGCCCGACCGGGCGCGCGCCGCGCTGACCCGCGTGGGCTGGCCCGCCGACGCCCTGCGGGCCGACAGCGCGCCGGATGCGCTGCGCTCGGGCCGGGTGTATTTCAGCGACGACGCGGCCGCGGTGATCGCCTCGCCGGAAATCGAGATCGTGATCGACGCCACCGGCCAGGCGGCGGCAGGCATTGCGCACGTGCTGGCCTGCTGCGAACACGGCAAGCACATCATCATGGTCAACGTCGAGGCCGACGCGCTGGCCGGCCCGCTGCTGGCCCGCCGCGCCCGCGAAGCCGGCATCGTTTATTCGCTGGCCTATGGCGACCAGCCCGCCCTGATCTGCGAGATGGTCGACTGGGCGCGCGCCAGCGGATTCGAGGTTATTGCCGCCGGCAAGGGCACCAAGTACCTGCCCGAGTTCCATACCTCGACGCCGGACACCGTGTGGCCCTACTACGGGTTCACCGATGAAATGGTGGCCGCCGGGGATTTCAACGCGCAGATGTTCAACAGCTTTCTGGACGGCACCAAGAGCGCCATCGAAATGGCGGCCGTGGCCAACGCCACCGGCCTGCTGCCGGCGCCGTCCGGCCTGCACTTTCCGCCCTGCGGCGTGGACGACCTGGCCCGCGTGCTGCGCCCGCGCGACGACGGCGGCATGCTGCACCATCGCGGCCAGGTCGAGGTGATTTCGTCGCTGGAGCGCGACGGACGCCCGGTATTCCGCGACCTGCGCTGGGGGGTGTATGTGACGCTGGCGGCCGACAGCGACTACGTGCGGCGCTGCTTCAAGGAATATGGCCTGATCACCGACCCCACCGGCAACTATGCGGCCATGTACAAGCCCTATCACCTGATCGGCCTGGAACTGGGCATCAGCGTGGCCAGCGTGGGCCTGCGGCGCGAACCCACAGGCTCGCCCTCGGGCTGGCACGGCGATGTGGTGGCCACCGCCAAGCGCGACCTGCCCGCCGGGCAGGAACTCGACGGCGAAGGCGGCTACACGGTGTACGGCAAGCTGATGCCGGCGCGCGACTCGGTGAAAGACGGTTATCTGCCGCTGGGTCTGGCGCACAAGGTGAAGCTGAAGAATCCGGTGCGGCAGTCGCAGGCCATACGCTGGCACGACGTCGATTTCGACGAACAGACGCCCGCCGTGCAGTTCCGCCGAGAAATGGAGCAGTCGTTCGCCTGACGGCGGGCGAACGCGTCAGATGCGTTCGGCGAAAAAATCCAGGAAGCAGGCAATGCGCCGCGCCAACTGCGTGTTGCGGTAGTACACCGCGTGCATGGGCTGCACGTAGTCAGTGCAGGCGTTTTCCAGCAGCTTCACCAACCGCCCCTCGGCCAGGTCGGCTTTCAGCATGAATTCGCTCAGGCAGGCAATGCCCACGCCATTAATGGCCAGCTGGCGCTGGGTTTCGCCGCTAGAGGCCGCCAGCGTGGGCACGATGGTGAATTCGGCACCGCCCGCGTGGCGCAGCGGCCATACGTTCAGGGTCTCGGGCTGGGTGAAGCCCAGCAGCTCGTGCTGGCGCAGGGCCTCGACCGTGGCCGGCGCCCCGCGGCGCGCCACATAGGCCGGACTGGCCACCACCAGGCGGCGCGATGGCCGCAGCGGCCGCGCGTGCAGGCTGGAATCCGACAACGGCCCGGCGCGCAGCGCGATGTCGGTGCGATGCTCGACCAGATCGACGATGCGGTCATTGCTGGTCAGTTCCAGGGAAATTTCAGGGTAGCGCTGGCGGAATTCGGCAATGTACGGCACCACGCAGTGGAGCATCACCGGCGCCGACGCATCTACCCGCAGCTTGCCGGCGGGCTGCTGGCGGCGGATGCGCATGCATTCTTCGGCGTCGTCCAGGTCGCCCACGATGCCGCGCGCGCGCTGCAGGAACAACTGCCCTTCTTCGGTGAGCTCCATGCGCCGAGTGGTGCGCGTCAGCAGCGTCACGCCCAGCTGGGTTTCCAGGCGCGACAGGCTGCGGCTGACGCCCGAAGCCGTCTGCCCCAGGAACTCGGCGGCGGCGCTCATGCTGCCTGTGTCCACCACCGCCAGAAAGACACGCAAGGCGTCGGAACTGAGCGCCATTTTTGACTCCCACGCATAAGTAAAGTGATTGTACGGCTATTTTTCTCATAGATCGTACGACGCACAATGCCACTCCTAGGGTAAACCCCGCTATTTCCAGGAGATTGAAATGCCTATCGCGCTATGGGCGCTGGCCGTGGGAGCTTTTGGTATCGGCACTACGGAATTCGTCATCATGGGCCTGCTGCCCGAGGTCGGGGCCGACCTGGGCGTGTCGCTGTCCAGCGCCGGCCTGTTGGTTACCGGCTACGCTTTGGGCGTGGTGGTTGGCGCGCCCCCGGTGGCCATCCTGACCACCCGGATGCCGCGCAAGACGCTGCTGCTGGCGCTGATGGTGATCTTTACGCTGGGCAACCTGGCCTGTGCCCTGGCGCCGGGCTACGGCACGCTGATGGCCGCGCGCGTGCTGACCTCGCTGGCGCACGGCGCGTTCTTCGGCGTGGGCTCGGTGGTGGCCACCAGCCTGGTCAAGCCCGAGAAACAGGCGTCGGCCATTGCGCTGATGTTCACCGGCCTGACCCTGGCCAACGTGCTGGGCGTGCCCTTCGGCACCTGGCTGGGCCAGGCCTGGGGCTGGCGCGCCACCTTCTGGGCGGTGACTGTGGTGGGCATTGTGGCGATGCTTGCCATTGCCACCTGGGTGCCGCGCAGCCGCGGCGACCGCGGCGGCGACCTGATGGGCGAACTGCGCGCCTTGAGCCGCCCGCAGGTGCTGCTGGGTTTCGCCATGACGGTGCTGGGCTTCGGCGGCGTATTCACGGCGTTCACCTACATTGCCCCCCTGTTGACCGAGCTGGCCGGCTTCAGCCCGGGCGCGGTGTCGCCCATTCTGCTGCTGTTCGGCGTGGGGCTGGTGGCGGGCAACACCTACGGCGGCAAGCTGGCCGACCGCCGGCTGATGCCTACCCTGGTGGGCAGCCTGGCCTTGCTGGCGATCGTGCTGGCGGTGTTCAGCCTGACGGTGCATGCCCAGTTCGCCGCCGTGGCCACAGTGGCCGTGCTCGGCGCCGCCGCATTCGCAACCGTGCCGCCCCTGCAGATGCGCGTGCTGGAGAAAGCCGGCGACGCGCCCAACCTGGCGTCGGCGTTCAACATCGCGGCCTTCAACCTGGGCAACGCCGCTGGCGCGTGGCTGGGCGGCCTGACCATCGACCACGGCCCCGGCCTGGCCGCCACGCCCCTGGTGGCGGCGGCTGTCACCGCCAGCGGGCTGGCCGTTGCCCTGTACAGCTGGAAGCTGGACATGCGACCCCGCGCGCTGGCCACGGCCTGAGCCGCGCCACGCGACAACAACATTGCCCCCTTATTCAACTTACTCAGGAAGCTTTTGATGATTCCCACCAAACCCCTGTCCCGCAGCGGCGGCACGATACCCGCGCTGGGCCTGGGCGTGTTCCGCATGCCTGCGGAAGATACGTCCCGCATGGTTAAGACTGCCTTGCAACTGGGTTATCGCCACGTCGACACCGCCCAGATCTACGGCAACGAGGCCGACGTGGGCCGTGGCCTGGCCGAATCCGGCGTGGCGCGTGAAGACGTGTTCGTCACCACCAAGGTCTGGGTAGACCACTACCGCGGCGCCGGCTTCCGCCAGTCGGTGCAAGACAGCCTGGACCGGCTGCGCACCGACTACGTAGACCTGCTGCTGTTGCACTGGCCCAGCAGCGCGGTGCCGCTGGCCGAGCAGATTGCCGGGCTGAACGAAGCGCACGCCAGCGGCCGCGCGCGCCACATTGGCGTAAGCAACTTCACCACCGCGCTGATGCGCGAGGCGGTTGAGCTAAGTGCCGCGCCGCTGGTCAACAACCAGGTTGAATACCACCCCTACCTGGACCAGTCGGCCGTGCGCGCCGAAGCGCAGCGCCTGGGCATGAGCGTTACCGCCTACTACGGCATGGCCGACGGCAAGGTGCTGCAAGATCCGGTTATTGGCGACATCGCGCGGCGCCTGGGCAAGACGCCGGCGCAAATCGCGTTGCGCTGGCTGGTGCAACAGGACAACGTCATTGCCCTGAGCAAGACCTTGCGCGCCGACCGGGCCGCCGACAATGCGCGCATATTCGATTTCGAACTCGACGCCGCGGACATGCAGGCGCTGGCCGGCCTGGCGCGCGCGGATGGCCGCCTGGTGTCACCCGACGGACTCGCGCCACAGTGGGATTGAGCCCACGTTTGTCGCGGCGCCTGGCGCGAATGGAGTATCGTTGATCGCCATCGATCTCTGGGAGCGCAAGGTGAATCTGAAACTGAACGGCAAGGTAACGGTCGTGACGGGCGGCAGCAAGGGCATCGGCCTGGCGGTGGCGAATGCGTTCGCCGCGGAAGGCGCCTACGTGGCCATCATCGCGCGCAACCCCGAAGGCCTGGAACAGGCGCGCGCGCAACTGCAGGCCAGCGGCCACAACGTGGCGGCCTACGCGGCCGACCTGTCCGACCCGCAGGCCGCCGCGCAAGCGATCGAACGCATCGAAACCGAGATCGGCCCCATCGACATTCTGGTCAACAGCGCCGGCGCGGCGCGCCGGCATCAGCCGGAAGATCTGGACCCCGCCAAGTGGCGCGCCGCGATGGACGCCAAGTTCTTTCCCTACATACACGTGCAGGACGCCGTGCTGCCGCGCATGCGGGCCCGCGCCGCCAACCGGCCGGCCGGCGCCACCAACGGCATCGTGGTCAATATCATCGGCAATGGCGGCAAGCGGCCCACCAGCATCCACCTGGCGGGCGGGTCGGCCAACGCGGCGCTGATGCTGTCTACCGTGGGCCTGGCGGCTCACTACGCGCAGTACGGCATACGCATCAACGCCATCAACCCTGGGCCGATCTTTACCCAACGGGTGGAACAGGCGCTGGACCTGGACGCCAGCCAACGCGGAATCACGCGCGATGCGGCCCTGGCCGAGAACCAGGCGCACATCCCGTTGGGGCGTTATGGCAAGGCAGAAGAAGTTGCCGACGTGGCGCTGTTCCTGGCCAGCGCGCGCGCCTCGTATGTGGTGGGCGCGATCATCCCGATGGATGGCGGCGCATCGGCCGTGATCTGACCGACCCCGAACAAGCGCCACGCGCTTTCCCCAGGGGCGACACTGGCGGACCGGCGCAGCCGGTTGCGCGGCGGTCCCAATGGAGCGGCGTCTATTTCATGCAGCAAGCGCGATCCGGTAGGTGTCTGACTCCCGCAGGGAGCCAGACACCTGCGTCACACTAGCGCTTGAGTTGCGACACGTCGCGCACGGCGCCGCGATCGGCCGAGGTGGCCAGGGCGGCATAGGCTTGCAGGGCCTGCGAGACCACGCGCTGGCGATCCACCGGTTTCCAGGCCTTGTCGCCGCGCGCTTCCATGGCGGCGCGCCGCTTGGCCAGTTCTTCGTCGGACACGGCCAGGTGGATCTTGCGGTTGGGAATGTCGATCTCGATGGTGTCGCCTTCTTCGACCAGGCCCACGTTGCCGCCTTCGGCCGCTTCCGGCGAGGCATGGCCGATGACCAGGCCCGACGAGCCGCCCGAGAAACGGCCGTCGGTGAACAGCGCGCAGGTCTTGCCCAGGCCCTTGGACTTCAGGTACGACGTGGGGTACAGCATTTCCTGCATGCCGGGGCCGCCCTTCGGGCCTTCGTAGCGGATCACCACCACGTCGCCGGCCACGACCTTGTCGCCCAGAATGCCTTCGACGGCGTCGTCCTGGCTTTCGAAGACCCGCGCGCGGCCGGTAAAGACCCATTGCGATTCGTCCACGCCCGCGGTTTTCACGATGCAGCCCTTGGGCGCCAGGTTGCCGTACAGCACGGCCAGTCCGCCATCTTTGGAATAGGCGTGTTCCTTGCTGCGGATGCAGCCGCCCTGGCGGTCGAGGTCAAGCGTAAGGAAGGTGGCGTCCTGGCTGAAGGCCACGGTGGTGGGAATGCCGCCCGGCGCGGCGCGGAAGAACTTCTGCGCCGCTTCGCCCGCGCCGCCGTTGATGTCCCACTGCTCGATGGCTGCGCCCAGCGTGCCGCTGTGCACGTTGCCGCAGGTCAGGTCCAGCAGGTCGGCGCGCGCCAGCTCGCCCAGAATGCCCAGGATACCGCCGGCGCGGTGCACGTCTTCAATATGGTATTTGTCGGTGGCCGGCGCGGCCTTGCACAGGCACGGCACCTTGCGCGAAATGCGGTCGATGTCGGACATGGTGAAATCCACGCCCGCCTCTTGCGCCGCGGCCAGCAGGTGCAGCACGGTGTTGGTGGACCCGCCCATGGCCACGTCGAGCGTCATGGCGTTCTGGAACGCGCTTTTGGTGGCGATGCTGCGCGGCAGGACCGACGCGTCGTCTTGTTCGTAGTAGCGGCGGCACAGGTCCACGACCAGGCGGCCGGCCTGCTCGAACAAGCCCCGGCGCCACGCATGCGTGGCCACGATGGTGCCATTGCCGGGCAGCGCCAGGCCGATGGCCTCGGTCAGGCAGTTCATGGAATTGGCGGTGAACATGCCCGAACACGAACCGCAGGTGGGACAGGCGCTGCGCTCGAACTGCTCGGCCTCGGCATCGGTCACGTTGGGATCGGCCGCCTTGATCATGGCGTCGATCAGGTCGACCTTGGCGATGATCTTGCCGTCGGTGGGCGACTTGATCTTGCCGGCTTCCATGGGGCCGCCCGAGACGAACACCACGGGAATGTTCAACCGCATGGCGGCCATCAGCATGCCCGGGGTGATCTTGTCGCAGTTCGAGATGCACACCATGGCGTCGGCGCAATGCGCATTGACCATGTATTCGACCGAATCGGCGATCAGTTCGCGCGATGGCAGCGAATACAGCATGCCGCCATGGCCCATGGCGATGCCGTCGTCCACGGCGATGGTGTTGAATTCTTTGGCGACGCCGCCCGCGGCCTCGATTTCACGGGCCACCAGGGCGCCCAGGTCGCGCAGGTGCACGTGGCCCGGCACGAACTGCGTGAACGAGTTGACCACCGCGATGATGGGTTTGCCGAAGTCGCCATCCTGCATGCCGGTGGCGCGCCACAGGGCGCGGGCGCCGGCCATGTTGCGGCCGTGGGTGGACGTGCGTGAGCGGTATTGCGGCATGGTCTTTCTCGGGCGGATAAGGTTCGCAAAAGGCTGGACGCGGCCTGCCGATGACGTTGGCAACCGATAAACAGCGTCAGCAAAACGCTAAATAATACGCCGGAACGCCCGCAGCCGCCCCGGCGGCGCGGATCAGGCGGGCGGCGCGCCCAGGGCCAGCAGGGCCGCGTGCAACTGGCCCAGCCCGCGATGCAAGGGCTTGTCGCTGCGCAGCACCACCGCCAACGTGCGCGACAGGCGCGGCGCCAACGGCCTGACCCGCAGGCCGGGCCGGCCCCGGCCTGCGGGCACGGCCATGCGGGGCAGAATGGCGCAGCCCAGCCCGGCCGCCACGATTTCCTTCATGGCCTCGGTGCTGCCCAGCTCCATGGCGGGCCGCACCCGCAGGCCGGCGGCTTCGAACCAGGCATCCACCAACCCGCGGGTGCGCGCGCCCGGCTCGAACAGCACCAGCGGCCGCTCGGCCAGCGCCTGCGCGGTGACACGCGCCGGCAGCCGGCCGCTGGCCGGAAAAATGGCCACGAACTCATCGTCGATCACCGGCGTTACCTGGAACATGCGGCCAGGCGCGGGCAGCGTGACCAGGCCGATGTCCAGGGTGTTGGCCTCGATGCCGCGCAGCACGTCGGCGGTATTGCCGGTGCTGGCCACGATTTCCAGGGCCGGGAAGCGCCGCCGCAGGTCGGCCAGCAGCGGGGGCAGCAGATATGTGCAGGCCGTGGCGCCCGTGCCCAGGCGCACCCGCCCGACCACCTGCGCGCTGTGCGCCTGCATGCTGCGCTCGGCCTGCTCGACGGCGGCATCGATGGCGCGGATGTGGGCCAGCAGGTCGGCGCCGGCGGCGGTGGCCGCCACCTTGCGCCCCACCCGCTCGGCCAGGCGCAGGCCGTAGCGGCGTTCAAGCTGACGCACCTGCAGGCTGACCGCGGGCTGGGTCAACCCATGCTTGTCGGCGGCGGCCGAGAAACTGCCGAGTTCGATGACATCGAGGAAGATGCGCAGATGGTCCAGGTTCAAGCCGCGCATGGCGCCATATCCAAAGAATTGCTTATGCTTTGAATAATAAACCAAAGCTTTATTTATGCCTGAGCTTGGCGCACACTGCGGAAAACCGTCGCGGGGCCAGCCCGCTTTTCCCAGTCCGACCCGTCTTGTCCATGCCCACGTCCCCTTCCGCCGCCCCGATCGTGCGCGACAGCCGCGCCGCCGACATCGACGCCATCCAGGCCATCTATGGCCATCATGTGCAGCACGGCACCGCGTCATTCGAACTTGATCCGCCTACGGTCGACGAAATGCGTGCCCGCCGCGAAGCCGTGCTGGCGCAGCGCCTGCCGTACCTGGTGGCCGAGCTCGACGGCGAACTGGTCGGGTATGCCTACTGCACCCCATACCGGCCGCGCCCGGCTTACCGCCACACGGTGGAAGACTCTGTATACGTAAAGCCGGGCCACGCCGGCCATGGCATTGGCGGCCGCCTGCTGGCCGCGCTGATCGAGCGCTGCACCGCCGGCGGCTGGCGGCAGATGCTGGCCGTGGTGGGCGACAGCCGCAACGCGGCCTCGCTGGCCCTGCATGCCAGCCAGGGATTCCATCCCGCCGGCACCTTGCGGTCGGTGGGCTACAAGTTCGGCGCATGGCGTGACACGGTGCTGATGCAACGCGCGCTGGGCGACGGCGACCATAGCGCGCCCGCCGAACGCGGCTGAGCCTCGCACGTGCCGTCCGTCATCCCCGCGCGCGCGGTCGTCTGCCTGGGCCTTACCCAGCTCGTGAGCTGGGGCGTGTCGTTTTACCTGATCAGCAATTTCGGCCCCGCGATGCAGGCCGAGCTGGGCTGGGGCGTGGCGCAGATCTACGGCGGCTTCTCGCTGGCCATTGTGGTCATGGCGGCGGCGTCTCCCATGGCGGGCCGCGCCATCGACCGCTGGGGCGGCGAGCGCGTCATGTCGGCCGGCTCGGTGCTGGTGGCGTTGGGCTGCGCGCTGCTGGCCATGGCACATGCGGCGCTGCCCTATTACGCGGCCTGGGTGGTGCTGGGCGTCGGCATGCGCCTGACGCTATACGACGCCGCCTTCGCCACGCTGGCCCGCATCGGCGGCCCGCAGGCGCGGCGCGCCATGTCGCAGATCACCCTGTTCGGCGGACTGGCCTCGACCGTGATGTGGCCGGTGGGCCAGTTGCTGGCGCAGTGGCTGGGCTGGCGCGGCGCGGTGCTGGCGTACGCGGGATTCTCGCTGCTGATACTGCCCTTGTACCTGGCGCTGCCGCGCGGACGCTACGCGGCCGGGGCCGAACAGTTGGCCGAGCGGCCCGGCCTGGCCCGCACGCCGGCCGACCAGCGGCTGGCGCAGGGCCTGTACGCGCTGATCGCCATGCTGGCCAATTTCCTGACCGCCGCCAATGCCACGCATCTCATCGCCATGCTGACCGGGCTGGGCCTGGCCGCGTCGGCGGCGGTCGGCATCTCGGCCCTGTGGGGCATCGGCCAGGTCAGCGCGCGCCTGCTGGAACTGCTGTTCGGCGCGCGGCTGCACCCGCTGATGCTGAACCTGGCCACCACCGTGGTCATGCCGCTGTGTTTTCTGGCCGGCACGATGGCCGGCCATCCTGTGGCGGCGGTGCTGTACACCTGCCTGTACGGCGCCTGCAACGGCCTGCTGACGATCACGCGCGGCACCCTGCCGCTGGCCCTGTTCGACTACCGCATTTATGGCGCGCTGGTGGGCCGGCTGCTGGTGCCCAGCTTCCTGCTGACGGCGGCGGCGCCGGTGGCGTATGGAGAACTGATCGCCTGGCAGGGACCGCGCGCGGCGATGCTGGTGTCGATGCTGCTGGCCGTGGTGATCTTGGCGGCGTCAGCCTGGCTGTACCTGCGGTTCCGGAAGTAAAGCCAGCCGCTTGCGGGCCGCGTCAAGGGGTCAGGCATCGCCCGCCTGGTCGCGCCAGCGCTGCCAGCCGGCTTTGCGCAGCGCGCAGGCCGGGCATGTGCCGCAGCCGTAGCCCCAGTCGTGCCGCGCGCCGCGCTCGCCCAGGTAGCAGGTATGGCTGTGCTCGACAATCAACGCCACCAGGGCCTGCCCGCCTAGCTGCCTGGCCAGCGCCCAGGTGTCGGCCTTGTCGATCCACATCAGCGGCGTCTCGATGGTGACGCGCGTGCCCAGCCCCAGGCCCAGCGCCACCTGCTGGGCCTTGATGGTGTCGTCGCGGCAGTCGGGGTAGCCCGAAAAATCGGTTTCGCACATGCCGCCCACCAGCACGTCGAGCTGCCGCCGGTAGCCCAGCGCGGCCGCCAGCGCCAGAAACAGCAGGTTGCGTCCCGGCACGAAGGTATTGGGCAGCCCGTTGGCCTGCATCTCGATGGCGCGTTCGCTGGTCATGGCGGTGTCGCCCACCTGCCCGAGCACGCGCAGGTCGAGCAGGTGGTCTTCGCCCAGCCGGCCGGCCCACTGCGGAAACTGCGCGCGCAATTCGCGCAGCACGTTCAGCCGTGCATCCAGCTCGATGCGGTGGCGCTGGCCGTAGTCGAACGCCACGGTCTCGACATGGGCATAGCGGTCGAGCGCCCACGCCAGGCAGGTGGTGGAATCCTGGCCGCCGGAAAACAACACCAGCGCGCGGCGGGAATGGTTCTGCATAGACACTCTCGGGCAAAAACAGGCAAGGCGCCATGGCGGAACTGTACCGCAACGCGAAGAGTAAGAATGGCTGCGTACAATGGCCGGCGTCACTGTATTCGCTGTTTTACGTATCGCCCCAAAACCTCACCATAACCCTTTGCCCGACGGATTCCTTACCCCATGAAAGCCATCCGCCCGCAGTCTGCGACTGCCGAACCTCTGCGTCACGACATCCGGCTGCTGGGCCGGCTACTGGGACAAGTCATCCAGGCCTGCGAAGGCGAACGGGTATACGACACTATCGAGACGCTGCGCCGCACCGCGGTGCGCTTCCGGCGCGAAGGCAACGAGGCCGACGGCAAGCTGCTTGAACAGCGCGTCAAGCGCCTGCGCGGCAATGATCCGAATTCGGTGGCGCGCGCGTTCAGCTATTTCCTGCACCTGTCCAATATTGCCGAAGACCGCGACCAGAACCGCGCCCAGCGCATGCGCGCACTGGCCGACGACACGCCCGCGCGCGGCAGCCTGCGCGAAGCTGTCGCGCTGCTCAAAGAACAGGGCGTGGGCACCGCGCGCATCCGCCGCCTGCTGGCCGAAGCCCGCGTGGTGCCGGTGCTCACCGCGCACCCCACCGAAGTACAGCGCAAAAGCACGCTGGACGTGCACCGCGAAATTTCCACGCTGCTGCTGCAGCGCGAAGGCCCGCTGACCGCCGAAGAAATCGCCGACCTCGATCTCGCCCTGCTGGGCCGCGTGGCCACGCTATGGCAGACGCGCATGCTGCGCTACACGCGCCTGACCGTGGCCGACGAAATCGAGAACGCCCTGTCGTACTACCGCAGCACGTTCCTGAACGTGATTCCGCGCGTCTACGGCGAGCTCTCGCGCCTGCTGGGGCGCGATTCCGCCAAGCCTTTCGCGGCCCCGCCCGCCCCGCTGGAACCCTTTCTGCGCATGGGCAGCTGGATCGGCGGCGACCGCGACGGCAACCCCAACGTGGATGCCAGCACGCTGGAACTTGCGCTGCTGCGCCAGGCCACGGTGCTGTTCGAGTACTACCTGCAAGAAGTCCATGCCCTGGGCGCGGAACTGTCGATTACCACCCTGCTCATCGATGCCGATCCGGCCTTGCAGGCGCTGGCCGACAGCGGCGGCGACAATTCGCCGCACCGGCGCGACGAGCCCTACCGCCGTGCGCTGGTGGGCATCTACGCGCGCCTGGCAGCGACCGCCCAGCAGCTTACCGGCCGCGACCTGGCGCGCCGCGTCACCCACCCGGCGCCTGCGTACGGCGCGCCGCAAGAGCTGGCGCAAGACCTCGCCATCATCGCCGCGTCGCTGTCTGCGCACCACGCCGCGCCCATCGCGCGCCTGCGCCTGACCGGCCTGCAGCAGGCCGTCGAAGTGTTCGGCTTTCATCTGGCTACGGTAGACCTGCGGCAGAGTTCCGACGTGCACGAGCGTGTGCTGACCGAACTGTTCAAGCGCGCCGGCGCGCAGCACGACGGCAAGCCGGTGGATTACGCCCGCCTCGACGAAGACGCCCGCGTGGCCCTGCTGCGCGCCGAACTGGCGCTGGCGCGCCCGCTGGTGTCGCCCTGGCTGACCTACAGCGAAGAAACCACGCGCGAGCTGGCGGTGCTGCGCGCCGCCGCCGCGGGCCGCGCCCGCTACGGCAAGCTGGCCGTGCAGCAGACCATCGTGTCGCATACCGAAACGCTTAGCGACCTGCTCGAAGTCCTGGTCCTGCAGAAAGAAACCGGCCTGATCGTCGACCCCGAACCGGGCGCGTCCATTGCCTCGGGCGACGGCCTGATGGTGGTGCCGCTGTTCGAGACCATTCCCGACCTTCAGCGCGGCCCGGAAATCATGGCGGCCTGGCTCGACCTTCCCGAAGTGCGCCAGCGCGTCAAGCAGGCCCAGGATGGCACTCAAGAAGTCATGCTGGGGTATTCCGACAGCAACAAAGACGGCGGCTTTCTCACGTCGAACTGGGCGCTTTACCAGGCCGAGCGCGCATTGGTGGACGTATTCAGCGCGCGCGGCGTGCGGCTGCGCCTGTTCCATGGCCGCGGCGGCTCGGTAGGCCGCGGCGGCGGCTCCAGCTTCGACGCCATTCTTGCTCAACCCCCCGGCACGGTGGCCGGGCAGTTGCGCCTGACCGAACAGGGCGAGGTTATCCAGAGCAAGTACAAAGACGCCGAAGTGGGCCGCTGGCACCTGGAGCTGCTGGTGGCCGCCACGCTGGAATCGACCCTGGCGCCGCGCGCGGCCGCTACCAGCGCCGAAGACGCGCACATGGCCCATTACGGCCCGGCCATGTCGTTCATGTCGGATACCGCGCAGCGCAGCTACCGCGGCCTGGTGTACGACACGCCGGGCTTTGCCGAGTACTTTTTCGCCGCCACGCCCATCAGCGAAATCGCCGGGCTGAACATCGGCTCGCGCCCCGCCTCGCGCAAGCAGGGCCAGCGCATCGACGACCTGCGCGCGATCCCGTGGGGGTTTTCCTGGGCGCAGTGCCGCCTGATGCTGACCGGCTGGTACGGCATGGGCTCGGCCATCGAGGCCTACCTGGAAACGGGCGCCGCCGGCGCGCCCCGCTCGCGGCGCGCGCGTCTGGCGCAGTTGCGCGAGATGGCGCGCGAGTGGCCGGCCTTCCGCACTTTGCTGTCCAACATGGAGATGGTGCTGGCCAAGTCCGACCTGTCCATCGCGGCGCGCTATGCGCAACTGGTGCCCAACCGGGCGCTGCGCAACCGCATCTTCGGCCAGATCAGCGCCGAGCATGGCCGCACCATCGCGATGCTGCGCCTGCTGACGCAGCGCGAACTACTGGCCGACAACCCCGCCTTGCTGGCTTCGCTGCGTGAGCGTTTTGCCTATATCGACCCGCTGAATTACCTGCAGATCGAGCTGATCCGCCGCTATCGGAGCGCGCAGCGCGACGGCGATGGAGAGCCTGACAAGCGGGTACGGAGTGCGATTCATCTGACGATTAATGGGATTGCGGCGGGGTTGCGGAATTCGGGGTGAAGGTTGCGGTGGGTTCTTTTGACGCCGTGGCGGGCGCCTGGGGCCGGATCGGCTTCACGACGCCGTCCGGGCGCCCCGCGCGCCCGGGCCCGGCGCCGAGGCGCCTCACCGTCCCCAGGCACCCACCACGGCTGCATTGACTCCAGATCGCTACGCCGCTGGGACGGGTGGGGTTCTGGCATTCTTGTCGTCAGCCTTTTTTTAGAGAAAAACGTTGCGGGGCCGCGCGGGAAGGCCGCCCTGCGCGGCCTTCCCGCGCATTCGGGTGGTGATGGGCGGGGGGTTGCTGAGGATGAGGGGTTCGGGATCTTTGGGATTTAGGATTTTGGGGTCAGGCTCCAAAGGTGCCTGACCCCGATGTGTGCTGGGAGTATTCCAGTGGGGCAATACCCTGCGGGACGCAAACGCCCGGCAAGACAGTTCCCACCCTCAACCCACCATCGCCCGAATGCCGGATAAAGCCGCGCAGGGCGGCTTTATCCGGGGCCCGGCACGACCTTCCTCCTCCCCCTTCCGGCGGCAAACACGCAAAAACCCAACCCTTCCCGCCGCCGTTGGAAATTGCATCTTCCTTGAGTCGTGGCGGGGCGAGGGGTGGGGATGGGGCGCCTCGGGGGCGAGCGAGGGAAACCGAAGGAGGCCGCGCAGGCCGACGAGGTTGACGACGCGATGTCGGCCGCGAAGGCGGTCGACCGCCCCCGTGAAGCCCCATCCCTACCCCCCGCCCCGCCACGACGGCTAAAGAATCCAATCCCCCAACCCCGCTACCCACGCCAAACGCCGGCCCTTAATTTGTCGCCCACCCTCATTTCTTAGTACTATCAATAAATTCTATATACGTACAAATGTTCGTATATAGAACACCATATTTCCCCGCCCGCGCGGGAGTGCATCCGGAACTGGGCGTGCTGCAATGCGCCTGGCCGTCCGGCGCGAGCATTTCAAGAGCGTATCGACATGGATCTTCCTATCCAGAGCCTGGCCGTGGTCGGCGCGGGCGCTATGGGCAGCGGCATCGCGGCCCTGTTTGCGGCCAAAGGGCTCGACGTGGTGTTGATCGACCCGGTGCCCGGCGCGCTGGAGCGTGCCGCCGGCGTCATCGACCGCCAGCTTGGCGTATACGCCCCCGGGGCGGTAGCCGAAACGCGGCGCCGCATTCGCATGGAGGCCGGCCTGGAAGCCGCCTGTTCCTGCAACCTGGTCATCGAGGCCGTTCCCGAAAAACTGGAACTCAAGCGCGACGTGTTCGCGCGGCTGGATACGCTGTGCCAGCCCGCGACCATCTTCGCCACCAATACCTCGGGCCTGTCCATCAATGCCATCGCCGAAGCGGTGACGCGGCGCGAGCGCTTCGTGGGCACGCATTTCTTCACCCCCGCCGATGTCATCCCGCTGGTAGAAGTGGTGCGCAACGACGACACCGCGCCGGCCACCGTCGAGACGGTGATGGCGGCGCTGCGCTACGTGGGCAAGCGCCCCGTGCTGGTCAACCGCGACATTCCCGGCTTCATTGCCAACCGCATCCAGCACGCGCTGGCCCGCGAGGCGATGTCGCTGCTGGAAAAAGGCATTGCCAGCGCCGAAGACATCGACGAAGTGGTCAAGTGGAGCCTGGGCATCCGCCTGGCGCTGACCGGCCCGCTGGAACAACGCGACATGAACGGCCTGGACGTGCACCATGCCATCGCCACTTACCTGTACCCCGACCTGGAAAACCGCACGACGCCCTCGCCCCTGCTGGCCGGGAAAGTCGCCAGCGGCCAGATCGGCGCCAAGGCCGGCCAGGGCTTTTACGCCTGGCCCGCCGAACGCCGCGAGCAAGTCCTGCGCGACAAGAGCGCGGCCCTGGGCGAACTCGTGGCCTGGCTGAACAGCCGGCAAGACGGGTGACCCTCGCAGTTTCTCCCCTACTGACCTTTTACTGACCCGGCAAGCCGCCGCGCCAGGCGGCCCCGTTTGAACGCGCCTTACCAAGGCAAAGTTGGAAGCAGCATGAATAAACTGACGTCGTTTTTCACGGAGCTGATGCGCAAGTATCTGCCCGATCCTTTTGTGTTCGCCATCGCGCTGACACTGCTGACCGTCCTGATGGCCATGGGCATCGAAGGCCAAGGCCTGGGCCAGATCACCCGTGAATGGGGCAAAGGCTTCTGGAGCCTGCTGGCCTTCACCACGCAGATGGCCGTGATCCTGGCCATGGGCTACGTGCTGGCCACCGCGCCGCTGACCGACCGCCTGCTCGACCGCATCGTCGGCCTGGTGCACCAGCCGCGCACCGCCATTATCGTGGCTACGCTGGTGGGCGGCATCGGCAGCTACCTGAATTGGGGCTTCGGCCTGGTGATCGGCGGCGTCGTGGCGAAGAAGCTGGCGCTGAAGGTCAAGGGCGTGCACTACCCGCTGATCATCGCGGCCGCCTACAGCGGCTTCACCATGTACGGCCTGGGCCTGTCGGCCAGCATCCCGGTGCTGATCGCCACGCCCGGCCATCCCATGGCAGACCAGATGGGCATCGTGCCGCTGTCCGAGACCATTTTCTCGACGCCCATGCTGCTGACCAGCCTGGTCATCATCGTGACGCTGCCGTTGCTCAATGCCTGGCTGCACCCGCGCGCGGGCGACAAGGTCGTGGAAGTGGACCCGGCCATCGACAAATCAACCGAACCGCCTGCCGCGGGCGAACTGGCCGAGCAGAACACCATTGCCTCGAAGCTGAACAACAGCCGCCTGCTGAGCCTGCTGATCGGACTGCTGGGCGTGGCCTATGTGGCTTTCCACTTTACCGACGGCGGTTCGCTGGACCTGAACCTGATCAACTTCATCATCCTGTTCCTGGGCATTTTGCTGCTGGGCACGCCGGCCGCCTACGTGGCCAAGCTCAACGACGGCATCAAGACGATCTCGGGCATCATCCTGCAGTACCCCTTCTACGCCGGCATCATGGCCATCATGGCCGGCTCGGGGCTGGTGAACACCATCTCGCATGTGTTCGTAGACGTCGCCACGCCGGGCACGCTGCCTTTCTGGGGGCTGATCAGCTCGTTTTTCATCAACTTCTTCGCGCCCTCGGGCGGCGGCCACTGGGTGATCCAGGGTCCGTTCATGGTCGATGCCGCCAAGGAAATCGGCAGCGCGGTCAACCAGACTTCGATGGCGGTCATGCTGGGCAATGCCTGGAACGACCTGGTCCAGCCGTTCTGGATCCTGCCGGCGCTGGCGCTGTCGAAACTGAAGCTGCGCGACGTGATGGGCTACACGGTCATCATGATGCTGTGGGTAGGCGTCATCCACATCGCCGCGGTGCTCTCGTGGGGCATCCTGACTCACTGATCCGCAAGAGGCTACCCAAATGAAACCCAAGGCTTACCTGGTAACCGGCGGCAGCGCCGGCATCGGCGCCGCCATCGTGCGCGCGCTGCTCGACGCGGGCCACCGCGTGGTCAACATCGACTACCGCCTGCCGGACAATCCGCCCGAGGGGCTGGTGTCGATCCAGGCCGACCTGACCGACGAAGCGCAAACCAAGGCCGCCGCGGCCCAGGCCACGCGCGACCACGCCATTGTGGGCCTGGTGAACAACGCCGGCGCCACCCGGCCCGGCACCGCCGACACGGCCACCCTGACCGACCTGGACTACGTCGTGGCGCTGCACCTGCGCACCGCGCTGATCCTGGTGCAGGCCGTGCTGCCCGACATGCGCGCGGCCGGCTTTGGCCGCATCGTCAATATGTCGTCGCGCGCGGCGCTGGGCAAGCCCGACCGCGTGGTGTACTCGGCCACCAAGGCGGGCTTGGTGGGCATGACCCGCACGCTGGCCATGGAACTGGGCGGCGACGGCATCACCGTCAACGCCATCGGCCCCGGCCCCATTGCCACGGACCTGTTCCGCAACAGCAATCCCGACGGCGCGCCGCAGACGCAGCGCATCATCAACAGCATCGTGGTCAAGCGCCTGGGCACGCCCGAAGACGTGGCGCGCGCCGCGATGTTCTTCCTGTCGCCCGACAACGGCTTCGTCACCGGGCAGATGCTGTATGTGTGCGGCGGCACCACGCTAGGCGTGGCGCCGGTCTGAATGAACGGCCGCGCCGCCCTCGCCCCCGGCCGCCGCGCCCTAGCGGCGGCGCAGCGCCTGGTCGATCTGTTCGGCCGCGCGGCGCAATGGCGGCAAAAAGGCATCCAACATGGCCTCGCGCGAATAGCGGTTGGCATGTCCGCTGACGTTCATGGCCCCGATCACGCGGCCGCCACGATCGACGATGGGCACCGCCACCGACTGCAGGCCGGGTTCGAGTTCCTGCACCACGCAGGCATAGCCGTCGGCGCGCACCTGCGCCAGGATGCGCTTGAGCTCGCCCAGGTCGGTCACCGTGTGCGGCGTCAGGGCGCGGATATCGCTGGCGGCCAGCACGCGGTCTTGTTCGGCTGGCGGCAGCCCGGCCAGCAGCACGCGGCCCATCGACGTCACCCAGGCGGGCAGGCGGCTGCCCACCGACAGGTTGATGCTCATTACCTTGTGGGTGGACAGGCGCAGTATGTACACCACGTCGGCGCCGTCGAGCACCGACACCGAACACGATTCGCGCGTGGTCTCGGCCACTTCTTCCATATAGGGCAGCGCCAGGTCCCACAGCGGGGTGGCCGACAAGTACGAATAACCCAGCTCGAGAATGCGCGGGGTCAGCGAGAACTTGCGGTCGTCCATCGACACATAACCCAGGTGCGCCAGGGTCAGCAGAATGCGGCGCGCGCCTGCGCGCGTCAGGCCGCAGGCGGCCGCCACTTCGGACAGCGTCATTTGCGGGCGCTGGGGGCCGAACGCCCGGATCACCGACAGCCCGCGCGCGAACGATTGCACGTAGGTATCGCTGGGTTGCTGGGTTTCCTGCGTATCCATAACCATGCGTGCGCCAACCCTGATCACCACCCGGGAACACGCCAGGCGCATCCGCCTTGACACTCCCGGGTCACCATGAAACGATGTTCTTAAAAAGAACGAAAGTTCTAATAAAGAACAAATTATGACACGCCCTTTTTATCGCGGACACTCATGATCTCAAAGCTCGTTGCAAACGCGGCAGCCGCCCTGGCGGACGTACCCGACGGCGCCACCGTCCTGATTGGCGGTTTCGGCACGGCCGGCCAGCCGATGGAACTGATCGACGCCCTGCTCGAACAAGGCGCCAAAGACCTCACCATCATCAACAACAACGCCGGCAACGGCACCACCGGCCTGGCCGCGCTGCTGGGCGCGGGACGCGTGCGCAAGATCATCTGCTCGTTCCCGCGCCAGGTTGATTCGCAGATTTTCGACGGCCTGTACCGCAGCGGCAAAATCGAGCTGGAACTGGTGCCGCAGGGCAACCTGGCCGAGCGCATCCGCGCCGCCGGCGCCGGCATCGGCGCCTTCTTCACGCCCACCGGCTACGGCACGCCGCTGGCCGAAGGCAAGGAAGTGCGCGAGATCAACGGCCGCCACTACGTGCTCGAATACCCGCTGCATGCCGACTACGCACTCATCAAGGCCGACCGCGGCGACCGCTGGGGCAACCTGGTGTACCGCAAGACGGCGCGCAACTTCGGGCCCATCATGGCCAGCGCCGCGCGCGTGGCTGTCGCCCAGGTGCGCGAGATCGTCGAACTGGGCGAACTCGATCCCGAAACCGTCGTCACCCCCGGCATCTTCGTCAAGCGCGTCGTGCAGATCGACGCCGCCCCGGCCGCCAAGGAGCAGCAATGAGCAGCAAACTGACCCGCGACCAGATCGCCGCCCGCGTCGCGCAAGACATCCCCGAAGGCGCCTACGTCAACCTGGGCATTGGCCTGCCCACTCTGGTGGCCAACCACCTGCCGGCCGACCGCGAAGTCATCCTGCACACCGAGAACGGCATGCTGGGCATGGGGCCCGCCCCCGCCAAGGGCCAGGAAGACTATGACCTGATCAACGCCGGCAAGCAGCCCGTCACCGAGCTGCCCGGCTGCTCGTTCTTCCACCACGCCGACTCGTTCGCCATGATGCGCGGCGGCCACCTGGACATCTGCGTGCTGGGCGCCTTCCAGGTGTCGCAGCACGGCGACCTGGCCAACTGGCACACCGGCGCGCCCGATGCCATCCCGGCCGTGGGCGGCGCCATGGACCTGGCCATCGGCGCCAAAGACGTCTTCGTGATGATGGAGCTGCTGACCCGCGACGGCCAGAGCAAGCTGGTGGCCGAATGCAGCTACCCGCTGACCGGCGTGCGTTGCGTGTCGCGCGTGTACACCGATCTGGCCGTGTTCGACATCCGTTCCGACGGCGTCACCGTCATCGACATGTTCGGCGACATGAGCGCCGACGAGCTGCTGCGCCTGACCGGCCTGCCGCTGAAGTTTTCCCGCTGAACACGATTGGAGATAGTCCATGCTTTTCATGGTCCAGATGCAAGTGAACCTGCCCGTGGACATGCCGGCCGAACGCGCCGACAAGCTCAAGGCCGATGAAAAAGCCCTGGCGCAGCAACTGCAGCGCGACGGCAAATGGCCGCACCTGTGGCGCGTGGCCGGGCGCTACGCCAACGTCAGCATCTTCGACGTGGCCAGCAACGACGAACTGCACCAGTTGCTGTCGTCGCTGCCGCTGTTTCCGTACATGGACATCCAGGTAACGGCGCTGGCGCGCCATCCCTCGGCTATCTGATCCCTACGCGAGCCCGCCATGCCCTACATCATCGAAACCTTCGACAAGCCCGGCCACCAGGCCGTGCGCCAGCAACAGCGCGCCGCGCACCTGGAATTCCTGGATGCCAACAAGCACCTGCTGCTGGCCTGCGGCGCCAAGCTGCAGGACGACGGCCAGGATGCCGGCGGCGGGCTGTACGTGGTGGACCTCGACACGCGCGAGGCCGCCGAAGCCTTCATCGCCGCCGACCCGTTCAGCCAGGCGGGCCTGTTCGAGCGCGTAACCATCACGCGCTGGCGCAAGGCCTACGTCAACGGCCAGTGCCTGCTGTAAGCGCGGCCCGCCATTCCAGGAATCTCTTATGTCTTATGCAGACCTGAGCCACGTACGCCTGTATTACGTCATTGACGGCCCGGCCGATGCCCCCGTGCTGGTGCTGTCGAATTCGCTGGGCACGTGCGCCGACATGTGGGCGCGCCAGGTGCCGGCGCTGTCGCGACACTTCCGCGTGTTGCGCTACGACACGCGCGGCCACGGCAAGTCGTCGGTGCCCGCGGGCGAATACAGTTTTGCGCAACTGGCCGGCGACGTGGCCGAACTGCTCGACCACCTGAATATCGCGCAGGCCGACTTCTGCGGCCTGTCGATGGGCGGCCCCACCGGGCTGCAGTTGGCGCTGGACCACCCGCAGCGCGTGCGCAAGCTGGTGCTCAGCAATACCGCTGCCCGCATCGGCAGCGTCGAAGGCTGGTCGGCGCGCATCGCCGCGGTGGCGCAGAATGGCCTGGAAGCCATGGCGCCCGGGCTGGTCGAGCGCTGGCTGTCGCCGGCGTTCCGCGCCGAGCAGCCGGGCCTGACCCAGGTGCTGGTCGACATGCTGCGGCGCATTTCCAACGAAGGCTACAGCGGCAACTGCGCGGCCCTGCGCGACGCCGACCTGCGCGGGCGCCTGGGCGAAATCAAGGCGCCCACGCTGGTGATCGCCGGCACGCAAGACCCGGCGGCTACCCCGCAAGACGGCCGCGAGCTGGCCGCCGGCATCGCCGGCGCACGCTATGTAGAACTGGACACCTCGCACCTTTCCAACTGGGAAAAACCGGAAGCCTACACCCGCGCGGTGGCCGACTTCCTTACGGAGTAAGCCTATGCAACGCTGGAAGCAACGCCCCGAAGGTTCCAACTGGGGCGACTACGGCCCCGACGACCAGCTGGGCCGACTGAACCTGCTGACCGAAGCGCAGGTGCTCAAGGGCGCGCGCGAGATCCGCGCCGGCAAGACGTTCTGCCTGTCGCTGCCGCTGGACCTGCCGGGCGGCAACGTGCTGAACGCCCGCCGCCATCCGCCGCAGCTCAGTCCCACGCGGCTGCAGGACACGCCGTACCTGAACTTCCCGCTGCGCAACCTGAACCCCGACGCGGTCGACGTGCTCAGCGACGACCAGGTGCTGCTGTCGATGCAGTATTCCACTCAATGGGACTCGCTGGCCCACGTGGGCGCGCTGTTCGACGCCGACGGCGACGGCCGCGCCGAGCTTTGCTACTACAACGGCTACCGCGCCGGCACCGACATCATCGGCCCGGCCGACGCCGACCACGCGGGCTGCGGCTGCAACAGCGGCGGCCCCTCGGCCGCGCTGAAGCTGGGCGTGGAGAACCTGGCCTGGCAAGGCATGCAGGGGCGCGGCGTGCTGCTCGACCTGGCCCGCCATTTCGGCACCGGGCGCACGCTGATCGGCCACGCCGAACTCATGCAGGTGCTGCAGGCCGACGGCATTACGATCGAATCGGGCGACATGCTGGTGCTGCGCACCGGCTTTGCCGAGAAGGTCGTCGAAATGGCCGGCCAGCCCGACCCGAACGTGCTGCACGCCTACGGCGCCGCCCTGGACGGCACCGACGCGGCGCTGCTGCAATGGATTACCGACAGCGGCATCGTGGCGATCTGCGCCGACAACTATGCGGTCGAGGCCTACCCGGCGCGCGACCGCCAGGGGCCGCGCGCCATGCTGCCGCTGCACCACCACTGCCTGTTCAAGCTGGGCCTGCCGCTGGCCGAGCTGTGGTACCTGAAAGACCTGGCCGACTGGCTGCATGCCAACGGCCGCCATCATTTCATGCTGACCGCGCCGCCGCTGCGCATGCCGCATGCCATCGGCTCGCCCGTGACGCCCGTCGCAACGGTGTAGCCGGCAGGCGCCTGCCCGGCCACTGCTTGCGCCGGCGGCCGGGCCGTTCTATGGTGGAAAGCGGGCCACACACAGGGAACCCGCCATGAAGAAGATCCTGGCCACGCTGGCGCTCGCGTCGGTGCTGGCAGCCGCCACGGCCGCCGCCCAGAGCCTGCCCTACGGCGTATCCATCAGCAACCTGGCCGCCACCCGCCAGGCCGACGGCAGTTCGGTCATTACCGGCGTCGTGTCCAATCACGGCGACAAGCCCGTGCAGGGCTTGTCGGTCACCTTCGTGCTGTACGACGCCCAGGGGCGCGAAGTCGGCCGCGCCACGGGCCGGCGCGACACCGCCCTGGCGCCTGGGGAAACCTGGCAGGTGCTCGCCCCGACCCCGCACGCCTTCACTCGTTTCACCGCCCTGGACATCAAGGCGCAATGACGCCCCGCCCCGCTTGCGGCCGCGCGCGGGCCCGCGCGGCGCATGGCAAGTTTGTAAGGGTGGTGTGGGAAAATGGCGTAGCACACACGCCACAACAACAGGAACACCCCCATGTTTCCGAAACGACTTACCGAAGGCTACCAGGCATTTCTTGACGGCCGCTTCCACAACGAACGCAAACGCTACGAACAGCTGGGCGAAACTGGCCAAAGCCCCGAGATCCTGCTGATCGGCTGTTGCGATTCCCGGGTGTCGCCCGAAGTGATCTTCGACGCCGGCCCCGGCGAAATGTTCGTGATCCGCAACGTCGCCAACCTGGTGCCCCCGTACGAAGGCGAAGCCGAGTCCTCGTCGTACCACGGCACCAGCGCGGCCATCGAATTCGCGGTCAATGCGCTCAACGTCAAACACGTCGTGGTGCTGGGCCATGCATCCTGCGGCGGCGTGCGCGCCGTGTTCGACGACGCCAAGCCGCTGACCGCGATCGACTTCATCGGCAAATGGATGTCGCAGATCACCCCGGTGGCCGAGGCATTGCCGCGCACGGGCGACCGCGCCACCGACGTGCAGCAGCTGGAATGGGCCGTGGTCGAACACAGCCTGAAGAACCTGATGACCTTCCCGTCGATCCGCCGCCGCGTCGAGCGCGGCGCAATGGAGTTGCACGGCGCGTATTTCGGCGTGGCCACCGGCCTGCTGTTCCTGCGCGACCCCGCAACCGGTAAATTCGCGCCCTGCCAGCCGCAGGCGGCCGCCTGAACCAGGAACCCCGCATGAAACTGTATTTCTCGCCCGCTTCTCCCTTCGTGCGCAAATGCATGGCGGTCGCCCATGAAACCGGCCTGGTCGGCCGAATCGAAAAGCTGCCCAGCGCGGCGCATCCGGTCAACCGCGACCAGACCATCATCCCCAGCAACCCGCTGGGCCAGGTGCCCACCCTGATCACCGACGACGGCCAGGCGCTGTACGACAGCCGGGTCATCTGCGAATACCTGAACGACCTGGGCGGCGGCACGCTGTTCCCGGCCGCCGGCCCGGCGCGCTGGCAAGCGCTGGCCGACCAGGCGCTGGCCGACGGCATCCTGGGCGCGGCGTTGCTGGCTCGCTACGAAGTCACCGCGCGCCCCGAGCCCAACCGCTGGAGCGCCTGGATCGACGGCCAGATGAGCAAGGTGGCCGACGCCCTGGCGCAATTCGAGCGGCGCGCGGCCTCGCTGGCCAACCGGCTGGACATCGGCACGCTTACGCTGGGCTGCGCGCTGGGCTACCTGGATTTCCGCTACGCCGACTACGACTGGCGCAGCGCCCACCCCGGGTTGGCCGCGTGGTACGCCAGCGCCAGCCAGCGCCCGTCGCTGGCCGAAACGGCGCCGCCGGCACCCGGCGCCTGACGCGCGCCACGGGTATCGGCACAGGCGCCGCGGGCTTCTATTCTTATTACCAGAATGACTTAGACAAGCCAATCTAGCGGCTGTTACGGTTATGAGAATAGAACCCCTGCGGCGTCGGGCGGCGGCGTGTGTCCGTCGCATCTTTGCGGGCCGCCGCAAGCCGCAGGCTGTTCCCTTGCGCCCCCCCGGGCGCCCCCAGAAGGGCAACCTGCCATGTATGTGTACGACCCCGTCGATCAACAACTTGTCGAACAGCGTGTCGCGCAGTTCACCGACCAGACTCAACGCTATCTTGCCGGCCAGCTGACCGAAGACGACTTCCGCACGCTGCGCCTGCAAAACGGCCTGTACATCCAGCGCCATGCGCCGATGCTGCGCATCGCCATTCCCTATGGCCTGCTGGCCGCGCGCCAGTTGCGCACCCTGGCGCACATCGCGCGCACCTGGGACCGCGGCTACGGCCACTTCAGCACGCGCCAGAACATGCAGTTCAACTGGCCCAAGCTGGAAGACGTGCCCACCATCCTGGCCGAACTGGCCAAGGTGCAGATGCACTCCATCCAGACCAGCGGCAATTGCATCCGCAACACCACCTCCGACCACTTCGCCGGCATCGCGCCCGACGAACTGGTGAACCCGCTGGTGTGGTGCGAGATCATCCGCCAATGGTCTACGCTGCACCCTGAATTCGCCTTCCTGCCGCGCAAGTTCAAAATCGCCGTCAGCGGCGCCGAAGAAGACCGGGCCGCCGTGGGCGTGCACGACATCGGCCTGCAGGCGGTCGAGCGCGACGGCGTGCTGGGCTTTCGCGTGTGGGTGGGCGGCGGCCTGGGCCGCACCCCCATGGTGGGCCACCTGATCAACCCGTTCGTGGAATGGCAGCACCTGCTTACCTATCTGCAGGCCGCGCTGCGGGTCTACAACATGCATGGGCGGCGCGACAACAAATTCAAGGCGCGCATCAAGATCCTGGTCAAAGACCTCACGCCCGAAGTCTATGCGCAGCAGGTCGACGAACAATGGCAACTGACCAAGGGCGGCCCCGACACACTTACCCAGGAATACGTCGACACCATCGCCAGCCGCTTCACCTGGCCCGATTACGACCCCGCCGCCGCCGGCGAGCCCGATCCCACCGAGATGCACGCCGCGGCGCACCCCGCTTTTGCGCGCTGGCTGCGCAAGAACGTGCATGGCCACAAGGTGCCGGGCTACGCCGCGGTCACCCTGTCGCTCAAGCCCACGGGCGTGCCGCCCGGCGACATCACCGCCGAGCAAATGGAGGCCGTGGCCGACCTGTCCGAACGCTATGGCTACGGCGAAGTGCGCGTGTCGCACGAGCAGAACCTGGTGCTGGCCGACGTGCGCCGCGCGCAGCTGTTCGAGCTGTGGCAGGAACTGCGCGCGCTGAACATGGCCACGCCCAACATCGGGCTGCTGACCAACATCATCTCGTGCCCGGGCGGCGACTTCTGCGCGCTGGCCAACGCCGTGTCGATTCCCGTGGCCGAAGCCATCCAGCGCCGCTTCGATGACCTGGACTACCTGTTCGAAATCGGTGAGCTCGACCTGAACATCTCGGGCTGCATCAACGCCTGTGGCCACCACCACGTGGGCCATATCGGCATCCTGGGCGTGGATAAGAACGGCGAAGAGTGGTACCAGGTCACCATCGGCGGCCGCCAGAACGGCGCGGCCAAGCCGCTGCCCGACCTGCAATCGCTGCGCGGCGGCGGCGCGGCCATTGGCCGCATCATCGGCCCCTCGTTCGCCCGAGACCAGGTGCCCGACGTCGTCGAGCAACTGGTGCGCACCTACCTGCGCCTGCGCGACAGCGAAGCCGAGCGCTTCATCGACGTGGTCGACCGCCTGGGCATCGCGCCCTTCAAAGAAGACGTGTATTCCGATCCGGCGCTGGCCAAGGCCGCGCCGGCGCCATCCCGCGAGGCTGTTCATGCTTGATGCCACTGCCCCTCATACCGCCGCCGCGCGCCTTATCCGCCACGGCCGCCTGCAAGTCAATGACTGGCGCGTGTTCGCGCCCGAGGCCGACGCCGAATCGAACGCCGAAGCCGGCGCGCAACTGCCCGCCGACGAACCGGGCTGGATCGTGCCGCTGCCGGTCTGGACCGCGGCGCGCGACACGCTGCGCCAGCGCCGCCATCCAGTGGCCGTGCTGCTGGCGCCGGCCACCAACCTGAACGAGCTGGTGGGCGCGGACGACCGCGTCGACCCCACCGGCATCGCGTTCATCGCCATTGATTTTCCCGTCTACACCGACGGGCGCGGCTATTCGCTGGCGCAGTTGCTGCGCACGCGTCATGGATGGCAGGGCGAATTGCGGGCGCTGGGCGACGTCATGATCGACACCATCCACTACCAGGCCCGCGTCGGCTTCGACAGCTTCCTGGTCAAAGAAGGCCACGACCCGCACAAGGCCCTGGCGGCCTTCAAGACCTTCACGGTGCACTACCAGAAAACCTACCCCAAGCCCCGCACGCCGGAAGAACTGCTGGCAGCGTAACCGCATGAGTCTGGTAGCAGACAGACGTCCCCAGCCTGCACGCCTGACCCCGCAGATACTAGGTGTCGGTGTCAGGCTCCGCAAGGTGCCTGACCCCGCAGAGGCCAGTTGGTGGCCTTCCTGCGCGCCTGACACCCCAGAAGCCAGGTGTCAGGCTCCGCAAGGTGCCTGACACCAAAGTGTGCCCACACCGCCTCAACACCGCGGCGCCCGCCCCCCTTACGAGAGCCAGACACCCAGCCCTCGCCTACATCCCTTCCCAGTGCGGCCCCGGCACGTGAATGTCGAACAGCTCCAACACCCGCGCCACGGTGTGATCGACCATCTGCTCGATGGACGCGGGGCGATGATAGAACGCCGGCAGCGGCGGAAAAACAATACCGCCCATTTCGGTCACGGCGGTCATGTTGCGCAGGTGCGCCAGATTGAAAGGCGTTTCGCGCACCATCAGCACCAGGCGACGGCGTTCCTTCAGGGTAACGTCGGCCGCCCGCGTGATCAGGTTGTCGGACAGGCCGTGCGCCACGGCCGCCAGGGTGCGCATCGAGCACGGCACGATCACCATGCCGGCCGTCTGGAACGCGCCGCTGGCCAGGGTGGCGCCCACGTCACGCACGCTGTGCACGTGATCGGCCAGCGCGTAGACGTCGTGGCGGCTGGTATCCAGCTCGTGCTTGATATTCAGCACGCCCGACGCAGACACCACCAGGTGCGACTCGACGTCATCCACCCCGCGCAACGCCTGCAACAGGCGCACCGCGTACAGGGCGCCGGTGGCGCCCGTGATGCCGACGACCAGCCGCCGCGGGGATGTCATGCGGTGGTGGCGCCAGCGGTTTCGAGCAGCGTCTTGAGTTCGCCGTTCTCGTTCATTTCGGTCATGATGTCCGAACCGCCGATGAACTCGCCGCTGACGTACAGCTGCGGAATGGTGGGCCAGTTGGAATATTCTTTGATGCCCTGACGCACTTCGTCGTCTTCGAGCACGTTGACGGTCACCAGCTTCTTCACGCCACAGTCTTTCAGGATCTGGATGGCGCGGCCCGAAAAGCCGCACTGCGGAAATTGGGCAGTGCCCTTCATGAACAGCACGACGGGGTGCTGGGTAACGGTGTCGCGGATGAATTCTTGCACGTCGCTCATGGTGGTCTCACAAACAGGAAAAGCAGGGGTGGCGGAATAAACTCATTATAGGGACCCGCCGGAAATCCGCTCGATGCCGGACAGGTCGCGCCGGCTGGTTATTTGATCGAACCCCGCCGCGGCCAGCAGCTGCCGTACCGCGGCAGCCTGGTCCCAGCCGTGTTCTACCCACAGCGCCCCGCCGGGGCGCAGCCGGGCCGCTGCTCCGGCCACGATGACGGCCAGGTCGCGCAGGCCGTCGGCGCCGTCCGTCAGGGCGTTGCGCGGCTCGAACCGCAAATCGCCCTGGTCCAGGTGCTGGTCGTCGCGCGCGATGTACGGCGGGTTGGACACGATCAGGTCGTAGCGCGCGCGCGCCGGCAGCGCGTCGTACCAGCTGCCCTGCGCAAAATCGACCCGCGCGCCCAGCCGCGCCGCATTGCGCACCGCCACCTGCAGCGCGGCCGCGCTGGCATCGGTGGCGGTCACGGCGGCTCGCGGAGCGCCCAACGCGATCGACACGGCAATCACGCCGCTGCCGGTGCCCAGATCCAGCACGGCCGCCTCGGGGCGGTCGGCCAGCCAGGCCAGCGCGGTCTCGACCAGCAGCTCGGTTTCGGGCCGCGGAATCAGCACGTCGGGCGTCACCGCGAAATCGTGCCCCATGAATTCGCGATGGCCCACCAGGTAGGCCATGGGTTCGCCCGCCAGCCGGCGAGTGGCCAGCGCCTGGTATTGCTGCGCCTGCCAGGCCTCGATGGGATCGGTATCGTGCGCCAGCATCCAGGCGCGCGGCTTCTGCAAGACGTGCTCCAGCAGCATGCGCGCCTCCAGGCGCGGCAGGCGCGGGTCTTGCAGAAAGGCCTGCAGGATGGGGCGGCTCACGTCAGACATCATCCCCCAGCGCCGCCAACTGCTCGGCCTGATGTTCGGCGATCAAGGCGCCGGTGAGTTCTTCGAGATCGCCTTCCATGATCTGCTGCAGCTTGTACAGCGTCAGGTTGATGCGGTGGTCGGTCACCCGCCCCTGCGGGAAGTTGTAGGTGCGAATGCGCTCGGACCGGTCGCCCGAACCCACCAGGCTCTTGCGCTCGGCCGCTTCCTTGCTCTGGCGCTCGCGCAGCTCGCGGTCTTTCAGGCGCGCGGCCAGCACCTGCATGGCCTTGTCTTTGTTGCGGTGCTGCGAGCGGTCGTCCTGGCATTCCACCACCAGGCCCGTGGGCAGGTGCGTAATGCGCACGGCCGAGTCGGTCTTGTTGATGTGCTGCCCGCCCGCGCCGCTGGCGCGGAACGTGTCGATGCGCAGGTCAGCCGGGTTGATCACGATGTCGCTCATGGCGTCGGCCTCGGGCATGACCGCCACCGTGCAAGCCGAGGTATGAATGCGGCCCTGCGCCTCGGTGGCGGGCACCCGCTGCACGCGGTGCGCGCCCGACTCGAACTTCAGCCGGCCATAGGCGCCGTCGCCATCGATGCGCGCGATCACTTCCTTGTAGCCGCCCAGCTCGGACGGGCTTTCGGACATCAGTTCGACGCGCCAGCCGCGCTGCTCGGCATAGCGCGAGTACATGCGCAGCAGGTCGCCCGAGAACAGCGCGCTTTCGTCGCCGCCCGTGCCGGCGCGAATTTCCAGGAACAGGCTGCGGCCGTCGTTAGGGTCGCGCGGCAACAGCAGCACCTGCAATTCGGATTCGAGCTTCTCCAGGCGTTCGCGGCCGGTCTTGATCTCGTCTTCCGCCATGGCCTTCATGTCGGGATCGGCCAACATTTCCTGCGCGGTGGCCAGGTCGTCTTCGGTGCGGGCGAACTGCGCGAACGCCTGCACCACCGGTTCGAGTTCGGCCCGCTCGCGCGACAGCTTGCGAAAGCGTTCCATGTCGGCAGCCGTGTCGGGCTCGGCCAGCAAGGCGTCAACCTCGATCAAACGGTGGGACAGCTGTTCCAGCCGGCTGCGCATGGAAGATTTCATAAGGGATACCAGGGTGACAAATTGCGGATTGGCGAAAAGCGGGCGCCCGGAAAGCGAACGCCCGCCATGAAGGCGGGCATTGCGGCAGCAGCGCTAACGGCGCGAATCGCGGCCCGGGAACAGGCGCGGCATCCAGGCGAGCAATTGCTTGCGTTCATCGCCTTCGCTGCGGTTCAGCGCCGCCAGCGGGCCGTGCAGGTACTTCTGGGTAAGCCCGTGCGCCAGCTGGTCGAGCACGGCTTCGGGCGACTCGCCGCGCGCCAGCAGGCGGCGGGCGCGCTCGAGCTCGGCGGCGCGCACGTCTTCGGCGGCCTGGTGCAGGTCGCGGATGACGGGCACCACTTCGCGCGACTGCATCCAGTGCATGAAGCCCTGGACGCGCGTTTCGATGATGGCTTCGGCCTGCACCACGGCCGCGCGGCGCGCATCGGTGCCGCTTTGCACCAGCCGGCCCAGGTCGTCGACCGAATACAGATAGACGTCGTCAAGGCGGCCGACTTCGGGTTCGATGTCGCGCGGCACGGCCAGGTCGATCATGACCATGGGGCGGTGGCGGCGCAGGCGCGTGGCGCGCTCGACCAGCCCCAGCCCCAGAATGGGCAGGGAACTGGCCGTACAGGACACGATGACGTCGAATTCGGCCAGGCGCTCGGGCAGGTCGGCCAGCTTCATGGTGCCCGCCGAGAAGCGCCCGGCCAGCGCCTCGGCGCGCTCGGCCGTACGGTTGGCCACCACCATGCTGCGCGGGCGCTGCGCGGCGAAGTGGGTGGCACAGAGTTCGATCATTTCGCCGGCGCCGATGAACAGCGTGCGGGCCTGGTCCAGGTTGCCGAACACGCGCTCGGCCAGCCGCACGGCAGCGGCCGCCATGGACACGGAATGCGCGCCGATGGCAGTTTGCGAGCGGACTTCCTTGGCCACCGAGAAGGTGCGCTGGAACAACTGGTGCAGCAGCGTGCCCAGCGAACCGGCTTCGCCGGCCGCGCGCACCGCGTCTTTCATTTGCCCCAGGATCTGCGGTTCGCCCAGCACCATGGAATCGAGCCCGCTGGCCACGCGGAACGCATGGCGCACGGCGTCGTCTTGCTGGTGGCGGTACAGATGCGGGGTGAGCGCAACCGCCTCGATGCGATTGTGGTCGGCCAGCCACGCCGGCAATTGCTCGGCCACCTGCGCCTCGGCGGCGCAATAGACCTCGGTGCGATTACAGGTGGACAAGATGGCCGCCTCGCGCACCGAACCGCCAAAGGCCGAGCGCAGTCCTTCCAGCGCCGGCCGCACCAGGTCGACCGGCATGGACACGCGTTCGCGCACCGACACGGGCGCGGACGTGTGATTCAGGCCGAAAGCGAGAACAGCGACGGACATGGGACGCGGCAAGCGCCAACCGGCGAGGGTCGGCGCATTTGTAACATTAGGTCGATGAAAATTATACCTCTGCGGGTAATCCCGGGGGTAGTGGCCGCAAGCGGGTTTGAAATCGGAACGCCTGCAAGGATCAAGAAAATTGTGTATAGTTGCGGACTTCGTTGGCCTGGTAGCTCAGTTGGTAGAGCAGCGGATTGAAAATCCGCGTGTCGGTGGTTCGATTCCGCCCCAGGCCACCATTCATTTTCCCCAGAACGTCCCAAACAAGCCTAAAAAACCTTAGAAACCAAGGGCTTATCGGTAAAATCTGACTCACTGGGTTCATAGTCGTCTCAAGAAATCCCAAGCTTGCGGGTCCCCTACGGGGTCCCCCATAATGATTTCGTCGAAATCGCATTTTGGGGGGACCCCATGGGACTGCTCACTGACGTCAAAGTCAAAACCGCCACGCCGCACGGTAAAGAATATTTACTGTCCGATAGCGACGGCCTGTACCTGCGAGTACGCCCATCCGGCAAGACCTGGCTCTATATCTACAAACATCAAGGCACCAAGACCAAACTCGGACTCGGCAGCTACCCCGTTGTTTCGCTGGCCACTGCTCGCCAAAAGGCGCGGGCCGAGGCTGAAAAACGCGCCAGTGGTATCGACCCCAAACAGGCACGCCGACAGGAAGAAGAGCGCGAGCGTGTTTCCCGGCTCAACACATTTGAGCGCATGGCACGTGCATGGCATGCACAGTCCAAAGTGGACCGCGTGTGGTCGGATGATTACGCGAACAAGCTTATCCGCCATCTAGAACTGCACATCTTCCCTTGGGTCGGCAAACTAACTATCGACAGCATTCAACCCACCGAAATTGTGCGATGCCTGCACCGCATCAAAGAGCGTGGCCATCTTGAAACCGCCCAGCGCGTCCGCGAAGTTGTTCAGAATATCTACCAACACGCGGTCGATGTCGGCGCCCTGGAGCCGGCCAAGAACTTCGTCAACAATCGGACGGGCGGACTGCCAGCGCCGCGTAGTCGCCACTATGCCGCCATCACCGATCCCAAGAAACTCGCTCAACTGTTGATCGACATTCGGGCATACAGCGGGCATGTCATCACGCGCAGCGCCCTGCTCCTGTCACCCCTAATCTTTCAACGACCCGGCCAGATACGGCTGGCCGACTGGGAGGATGTCGATTTCGAGCAGGAGCTGCTGCGCAGTCCGCCCGAAAAAATGAAGATGCGCGAATGGATGAAACGCGATAACCGGACTCCCGCGCACCTGACTCCCCTGCCCCATCAAGCGATGGCGATCCTCCAAGAACTGTATCCGCTGACCGGCCCCACCGGGCCAATCTTTCGGAGCATGGCAAAACGCTCAGAAGGCAGCCGCTACATGAGCAACAACACCATCAACAGTGCCTTGAGAACGCTCGGTTACGACACTCAGGAGGAGATCACGGGACATGGCTTTCGAGCCACTGCGCGAACGCTCATCCGCGAATACCTGGGATGGGATAAGGACGTAATCGAGCGCCATCTGGCACACGTCTCAGATGAAGAACTGGGCGGTAGCTATGATCGCGCCGTTTTTCTCGCGCAGCGACGCAGGATGATTCAGGAATGGTCCGATTTTCTGGACGACTTGGCCGCAGGCAAAGAGGTCGTACCGGTAGATGGCATCACGCCCGAAGCGCAGCCGGCTCGGCTCAAAGTCAGACACAAGGCAGTTCAATTGCCCAGAGAGGAGCAATCTATGGCGTCGGAGCGGGCAGCCTGACGGCCTGATAAGTATCGGGACTGTTAATCCATTCCTGCAAGTCGTTGCTCGGCCATGCGGAAGCACGGCCACCCAAATGAATCGGCGCGGGGAAACGGCCTTCGGCGATTCGCCGATAAACCGTTGACCGACTCAACGCGGCAATACGAACTACGTCACGCAGACGGTAGAACGCAGGCGCAGCGTCAGACGACGATGGGGCGGGGCTGATGGCAAGTCTATGGTGAACAGGCATGGCACGCCTCCTTATTTACCAGGTAGACCTAGCTTGCCGCACTGTCCGTAGGAAGCACACTTAGCACAGCATGGTTCAACGTATTCAAGCGGATTCTCGGGCTTATTTGGGCCGACGCGAGAGGACGCACAGAACGAAGTGCTTGAGCCCAACGAGCTAGAAAGATCATTGCATGAAATACATTTTTGTAGTAACATTTTAGTATGTTCACGCAGTTTGAATGGGATGCTGCCAAGGCGGGAGCCAACCTACGTAAACACGGTGTGAGCTTCGAGGTCGCGATGCGGGTGTTTGCCGACCCTTTGGCGTTAACTGGGCTGGATCGCGTGGAACGAGGCGAGCAACGCTGGCAGACGCTTGGCATGGTGGATGGGTATCTCCTGCTTCTGGTGGCTCATACCGTTCTTGAACTGAACGCGGACAATCAATCCATTGAAGTTATCCGCATCATCTCGGCCAGACGGGCCGACAGGAAAGAAAGGCGACGTTATGAGCAAGAAATCCGTTAAACATGAGGTAAATCTGGCTAACCTGCCTCCCCTTAGCGACAAACAGAAAGCCGAACTGGCCGCGCTGTCGACGCGCGCTGATGAGGATGTCGATTACGGCGACATCCCTCCGTTGACGGCGGAGTTCTGGAAGACCGCTGAACGCGGCAAGTTCTATAAGCCGACCAAGACGTCCACCACCGTACGCATTGATTCAGATGTCCTAGCATGGTTGCGGTCGCAAGGCAAAGGCTATCAGTCTCGCATCAATGCGATTCTGCGACGGGAAATGCTGTCATCACTAAAGTAAGCAGTGATCAGCCCATACCAGCGATCAACACAGTAGAGGCTCCTAGCTCTGTTGCCGCGCTTAACGTATCGGCTGAGGGCCGCCCCTTCCCCTTCTTCGTACCCCTGACGACCTATCCGCAAAATCCTGTAATTGTTGCAGATACCCAGGTCACTTATTGGCTATCGGTCAGGTCTAAGACTAAGTTGGCCCAACGCTTCAAGTGTCCTAACGACAGCCTCCACATGGTCGCATTAGGCACATTGCCGGTAACGCGACGTTGGTAGTTTCCATCGTGATACCGAAGCAAATAGACTTTGCAATTGCCGCGCCGCTGAACAGGTATCCGCGGCCAAGCAATAGGGCCGGACCGCACTTCGCTTCGAACCTCTTGCAGAGTTTCGCCCCATGCGGGTATCCACTATTCCCTCGCTGCGCTCGGTTGACACCTTCGACCCGACTTATCGCTTCGGGCCTGCGCGTGCTTCGCACTTGCACCAAATGGCAGCGAGACGGTGGGTGGCGGACTTGCCGTTCCGGTCAGTGTGTCACGGCGTTCTCGGATTCAAGGGCTGCACGCCGGCGGCGCTTGCGGCCCGATAGGCCGGTGCCCCCTTGAGTCCTGCCCTGCGCCGTGCCTGTTCCCCGGAGACAGGGCAATTCCGCTCTGATTACCGGAGAAAACGATGAATACGACGACTTCCTTAACAGCTTCGGCCATCACTGGTCCGGCTCGTCTGAACTTCTTGCCTAAACTCTTTACCGAGCAAAGCTACTTTTATGGTGAGCGTGCGGTATTTGAATGGATGCGCCGACGGTGCCAGGACTACAACGGCGGATACCGGGAGTATTACGCGGTATCGAACGGTGCGTATTTCATGGCGCCGCATCGCCCTGAACCCATGCGCTTGCAGTGGGCGCTGAACTGGTCGAATGAAACGGTGTCGTCCGAGACGGCTGGCATCGTGGCGACATTGTTCGGCATCTATGAAATTCTGGAGTCTTTTCCCGACGAAGATTTGGCTGAGCACTATCGCTTGTTGTGCCAGTATGCGTATGAATTACCTGAGAGCTGCTCCATCATGCGCTTGATTGACTAATCCATCTTGGGGCTTGCGTGGAAACGCAGGCCCCACTTTTCTCGGTCAGATACTCTTTTGATTCACGCGCTTGCTTAATTCCTCGGCACTTTCCTTACGTTCGCTATAGCGGTCCACTAGATACGTTGTGGCATTGCGTGTCAGCAGCGTGAACTTCATCAGTTCTTCCATCACGTCTACGATGCGATCGTAGTAGGCCGACGGCTTCATGCGTCCGGCTTCGTCGAACTCTAGCCACGCTTTGGCAACCGACGATTGATTGGGAATCGTCAGCATACGCATCCATCGGCCCAGTACACGCATCTGATTAACCGCATTGAACGACTGCGAACCACCGGATACCTGCATGACGGCCAGTGTCTTGCCTTGTGTGGGGCGTACCGCACCGACTGAAAGCGGTATCCAGTCGATCTGGGTTTTCATCAGGCCGGTCATCGCACCATGGCGTTCGGGCGAGCACCACACCATGCCCTCAGCCCACTGCGCGAGTTCGTGTAGCTCCTGTACCTTGGGGTGATCGGCGGGCGCATCATCGACCAGCGGCAGCCCAGAGGGGTTGAATAGGCGAGTTTCACCACCGAGGACATGCAGGATGCGCGCGGCTTCTTCGGCGGCCAGGCGACTATACGAGCGTTCGCGCAGCGAGCCATAGAGCAGCAGAAAGCGCGGGGCATGGGTAGCACGCGCCGGGGTGAATAACCGCTGTGTATCGGGCTGTTGGAATAATTCCGTGCCGATATTGGGTAGATCCATCTGCAATGCCTTAGACACGACGACCCTCGGCATCAATCACAGGCTCGCCGTCTTCCTTGGTGAACGCACCACGTTGCGGTTGGGGCAGAATGTCCAGCACGATTTCCGATGGGCGGCATAGACGCGTGCCCATCGGGGTGACGACGATAGGGCGGTTCATCAGGATAGGGTGCTGTTCGATAAAATCGAGCAACTGTTCATCGGTCCATTTGGGGTCGCCTAGTCCGAGTTCGGCATACGGTGTGCCTTTTTCGCGGAGCACGTCGCGCACGCTCAAGCCTGCATCGGCCAACAGCTTGACCAGTGTTGCGCGCGTAGGCGGTGTTTTCAGGTACTCGATGACCGTGGGGTCTTCGCCGCTGTTGCGAATCAGAGCCAGGGTGTTGCGGGATGTGCCGCAGGCGGGATTATGGTAGATCGTAATGTTGCTCATAGTAGTTCCGGCTTATCTCTGGGAAACGCTGGCGCTGGCTTCGTACCAGCCCTTGCTTTGGTTGACGATACGCACCACCAGCAGCATGACGGGTACCTCGATCAGCACGCCGACCACGGTGGCCAGTGCAGCCCCCGATTCAAAACCAAACAGGCTGATGGCAGCCGCCACGGCCAGCTCGAAGAAATTGCTCGCTCCGATCAAGGCTGACGGGCAGGCAATGTTGTGTTTTTCACCTGCGCGGCGGTTGAGCCAATAGGCCAGCCCCGAGTTGAAAAATACTTGGATCAGGATAGGCACGGCCAGCATGGCGATGACCAGCGGTTGTTGCAGAATGGCTTGCCCCTGGAAGGCAAACAGCAACACCAGTGTCAGCAGCAAGGCCGCAATAGATAGCGGGCCAATGCGTTCCAGTGCTTGATCAAAGGCTGCTTGGCCCTTGCGCAGCAGTGCCTTGCGCCAGAGTTGAGCGATGATGACAGGTACCACAATGTAGAGGGCGACCGACACCAACAACGTGTCCCACGGCACGGAGATGGCAGAAAGGCCGAGCAGCAACCCGACAATGGGTGCAAACGCAAACACCATGATGGTGTCATTCAGTGCGACCTGTGACAGCGTGAATACCGGATCACCGCCGGTCAGTCGGCTCCACACAAACACCATGGCTGTGCAGGGAGCAGCAGCTAGCAGAATGAGCCCTGCGACATAGCTGTCAAGTTGTTCTGCAGGCAACCATTGGGCAAAGACATGGCGGATAAAGATCCATGCCAGCAACGCCATCGAAAACGGTTTGACTGCCCAGTTAATAAACAGCGTGACGCCAATGCCGCGCCAATGTTGTTTGACCTGTCCCAATGCGCTGAAGTCGACCTTCAGCAGCATTGGGATGATCATGACCCAGATCAGAATACCGACAGGCAGATTGACCTGGGCGATCTCCATGCGACCAATGGCCTGGAATACGTCGGGAACGAATTGCCCCAACGCAATGCCCACGACAATGCACAGGAAAACCCATACCGTCAGATAGCGCTCGAATACGCTCATCGTTGGCACCGGTGTGAGTCGGGCCGTTTCAATCGCTGCGGTCATGAGTGCCTCACTTCTTGCCGATGTCGCGCAACTCTTGTTGCAACGACAGGCTATCCAGGCGCTGGAAAGGCAATGAGATGAACAATTCAATGCGTCGGCGAAGCGCCATGGCGGTGTCGGAAAAGGCTTTGCGTTGCTGTTCTTCGGGGCCTTCAACTGCTGCAGGGTCTGGTACGCCCCAGTGAGCCGATACCGGTTTGCCCGGCCATATCGGACAAACTTCCCCCGCAGCGTTGTCGCAAACCGTGAAGATGAAATCAAACACGGGCGCGTCGGGCGCGACGAACTCGTCCCAGCTTTTGCTGCGGTAGCCCGTTGCAGGCAGATGCAGTCGTTCCAGCGTCGCTAACGCTAACGGGTGAACTTCGCCCTTGGGATGACTACCCGCAGAATAGGCACGAAAACGGCCATTGCCCAAGCCATTGAGCAAGCCTTCAGCGAGGATGGAACGGGCCGAATTGCCCGTGCAGATGAATAACGCGTTGTAGGTGGTATCGGTCGTCATGGTGTCAGCAGTCGCAGTGAGAGGATTCGGAGACTTCGCATACGCCGCCCTGGCAGCAATGTTCAGTCAGGTAGCCGAGTAGCCCATTCATCTGGGCAAAGTCGGCGCGGTAGATGAGGTTGCGGCCTTGCTGCTCAACCGTGACAAGACCTGCATGAGTGAGTTCTTTCAGGTGGAAGGACAAAGTGTTGCGGGCCACAGCAAGTTGCTCGGCCAGTACGCTGGGCGTCAGGCCTTCTAGGCCAGCAATAACCAAGGCGCGAAACACCCGAAGGCGTTGCGTGTGGGCCAAGGCGCTAAGTGCGGAGACAGTTTGAGCTTCGTTCATATTTCCATGATACAACGTTTGTTGAATTAATGCATAGAGGAATGTCGAAATGCTGCGCCGTATCCCTCGCAGTGTGCCTTGAGGCGTTGCGCAGATAGTCAAGACCATGCAACGTCAATCAATAGACTTGCCTTGTAAGGCGACACAGGGCACCCGCATCATCTGCTGTTGGAGAATGAATGGGCGGCCTTGCTTTTAGGCCATCATGCCACGACGTGCTCCGCGTCAAGGGCGGCGCGTGCTGTGCACGCTGGCGGCCTGGTGGCCGTCTGTGACCCTGTGACGGCGTGCGCTGCGCCGTGCCTCTTCGGTTATCCGGGCAATTCCGCCCAGTTACCGGAGAAGGTCATGAGCGACAAATCCCACGTTTCGCTGGAGCAGCATGTCTGCCTGGTGTGCGGCACCACTTTCGATACCGGCAGTCTGCTGCTGGACAAGCGTCTGCGTCAATGCATGGAGCACCACACGGTTACCGGCTGGGGCCTGTGCCGTGAGCACGAACAAGTGTTTAAGGATGGCTTCGTCGCCTTGGTTGAATGCGACCCAGCGCGTAGTGGTGGCGTGAAATCGGGGTGCATGAAACCCGAAGACGCTTATCGCACAGGTCGAGTGGCCCATCTGCGGCGCGAAGCATTCGCTCAGGTGTTCAACGTGCCGATTGAAAACACACAACCTTGCGTCTTTGTCGAGCCCGGCGTCCTCGCACATTTGCAGGCGATGGTCGAACCCGCATCGGACTGATGCGTCTGGCGCGCCGCCCCATGTCGTATCCGGGTGCGGCGCGCTTTTTTATGCGCGGCAGTCGATGGATGTACGACGCTAAGTGTCCATGGCCTGCCCTGATTCGACAGGGGTATTACACAGGTTTGCCGCCAAGGGTCTTGCCGATGGCGATGAACGGGTCAATCAGCGCGTGACCCGTGTGGTGCGTCATCGCTTGCAACGTCACGCCGTCTCGGTAGGTGTCATCGGTGTACCAAACGCCTTGTACGTCTTGCCGGGACAACAAGCAAAGCACGGTGAGGGCATAGTCCATGACGGGTCCTTCTGGGTAATGCTCGCTCCCCCCACAGGTGACGTACTGGATGTGGTGCAAGCGGCCTTGAATGAAAGGCACGTTTGACAGCGCGCCAGGCCGCGGGCGGGACAGGTATTGAAGCTCACCTTCGGCACAGACATTCGCTACCAAGTCCGCGTCCTCTACGGCATGGATGCGATCGTACGATGCGTGGCTCGGTACGAAGGGGCGGCCAATTCGGTTGGCAATGCGCAGGTGCAATTGCGCAAGATCCGTGTCCGATGGGGCGTGCTGGAACAGCACTTTCCCGCGTTGATGGAATGACCGCGTAGTGCGTCTCCCGGCCGGGCCGCGCTGCTCCAGGTTCGCTTTTCGCTCATCCCTGACGGGACGGGTCAAGCCCGCCTTGCGTATCGCTGACGCGGCGCGCGCGATGCGCGCTCAACGTCACCCCACTTCCATTCTCTGCTGTTGAGACAGGTGGCGGCTTTGCTTTGCCGTCAGTGTGTCACGGTGTGCTCCCAGTCAAGGGCGGCGCGTGCCGGGCACGCTTGCGGCCGATGGCCGTCTTTGACCCTGTGACACGGTGCGCGGCGCCGTGCCCTTGCCGGTTTCCCGGGCAATTCCGCCCGATTCCGAACCGGAGGCAGTCATGCAGCAATATTCCCTTTTCGTCGATAGTCCGATCAACCCGAGTAATACGCTGCTGGTGCGCGAGGCCGATGGCGCGATGCGCCCGGCCCAGCGGGCCGAGATTCTGGCCGTGGCGCGTGAGCTGGTGTCGATCGACACGTTACATGGCGAGGATCTGAGCAATCCCGATAAAGCTAAGGCATTTCTGCAGTTGCGTCTGGCGGGCCTGGAACACGAGGTGTGCGCGTTGATGCTGCTCGATGTGCAATTGCGGTTGATCACATACCTGGAGCCATTTCGCGGCACCTTGAGCCAGGCGCCCGTTTATCCGCGCGAAATCCTCAAGCTGGCCCTACGGCATAATGCGGCCGGACTCATGATGGCCCACAACCATCCGTCGGGTCTGGCCGAAGCCAGTCAGGCGGATAGGCAATTGACCCAGGCCGTGCAGCAGGCCTTGGCGCTCATTGATGTGCGGCTGCTCGATCACTTCATTGTCGCCGGCACCACGGTGGTGTCGATGGCGCAGCGCGGGCAGCTCTAGCCGGTTGTGCCGAAGGCGGGCGATGCCCGTCTGACTTCCTTTCATGGGGTCGATGGCGACGTTTTTGACGGGTAACACGGCGGTTAGGGACGCCTGCGCGCGCCGGGCGGCGCTTGCCTGGCATGTCTGGGGCGCATCCGTCAAGGGTCGCGTCCGGCCCCCGTGTCCTCGCTGCGCTGCGGGCCGCGCCAGGGCCGTGCGCTTTGTCCCCTTGACGGTGCGCTCCCGGGACATGCCGCGTGGTGGCCATGGGCACGAAGGGCCACTCCGGCCCTACGTGCCCAGATGGGAACTCACCCCCGGGCTTCTCTTACGCAAGGAGCGCATCATGAACACCACGATTTTCTCTGAAACCACCGCCGTGCAAGCCGTCAGTGACAAGGTATCGCAAGACGCGGCACAGCAAGCGCACACCGTGCTCGACCACGTTCAAGCCGCCGTCCAGACGGATGAAGGCGTGTCGCCCCAGCCGCAGGCCCCGGCGGCTGAACTGCGCTTTATCGCGCTCTCGCGCTTGCGCCTGTCCCAGCGCAATGTGCGCAAGACCGCCGGGCCGGTCGATGCCCTGGCCGATAGCATCGAGCGCGTGGGCCTGCTGCAAAACCTGATCGTCGTACCGCATGCGGACGGCAAAACGTTCGACGTCGTGGCAGGCGCTCGGCGTTGGGCCGCATTGCGCCTGCTGGCCAAGAAAAAACGCATGGCCCGCGAGCAGACCATTCCGTGCTTGGTCGTGCCCGATGCCCGCGCCATCACCGTCAGCCTGACTGAGAACGTGCAGCGCGAAGCAATGCACCCGGCTGATCAGTTCGAGGCGTTTCTGGCGATGGTCAACGAGGGGCGGCCTATCGAGGATATTGCGGCCGATTTTGGCGTGACGCCGCTGGTAGTGCAGCGCCGCCTGAAACTGGCCCGCATCTCTCCGCGCCTGATGGCGGCGTACCGCCAAGGCGATGTCACGCTGGAGCAATTGATGGTGCTGACGCTGACCGAGGACCACAAGGCGCAGGACGCCGCGTACTTCGATGCGCCACCCTATGAGCGCGAGCCTTACGCGCTGCGTCGGCGGCTCACGCAAGGCGACGTGGACGCGGCGCGTAGCCCCTTGGCGCATTTTGTGGGCGTGGACGCCTATACGGCGGCAGGCGGTGGCATCCGGCGCGATTTGTTCGCCCAAGACGGCGATGGCGTGTATCTCACCGATGCGGATCTGCTGGCGCGGTTGGCGGCAGACAAGCTGGAAGCGCTGGCCGCAGACGTTCGCGCCGAGGGGTGGAAATGGGTTGAAGCGGTGGCCGTGTTCGGCTACAGCGAACTGGCCGCGTTTCGCCGCGCCCCGCAGATCGAGCGCCAGCCCACCGCCCGGCAAGCCAAACGCCTTGCCAAGCTGCAAGCGCGGCAGGCAGCCATTGAGCAAGCGCTGCATGCCGCCGAAGACGCCGAGGACGAAGATGCCGCCGCTACGCTCTACGAGGAAGGCGACCGCGTGGGCGAAGCGCTGGACGCGCTCTATGCCGATTTGCTGGCCTACGCGCCTGAAACGATGGCGGCATCCGGCGCGGTGGTGACCCTCGATCACGATGGGCAAGTCCTCGTTCATCGCGGCTTGCTGCGCCCGGAGGACGCCAAGGCCATCGAATCCCCCAGCCACGCCAAACACCCCAGCAGCGGCGACGGTGAGCCAGACAGCCAGAGCGACGCCGCCGACGCGCCACCTGCCAAAACGCTGTCCGAACGGCTGGTGCGCAACCTGAGCGCACACCGAACCGCCGCGCTGCAAGCCACGCTGGCGAAAAAGCCCGAGGTGGCACTGGCCGCGTTGGTGCATCGACTGGCGTTGACCGTGTTCTATCACGGCGGCGACAGCCTGCTGCAAATCGCTGCGCAACCGCAGGATGGTTTGACACACCATGCGCCGGAACTGGCCGAGAGCAAGGCGGCAGGCGAGTTCGCTGCGCTGCGCACCGCATGGCGTGAACGCCTGCCTGCCCGCGAGGACGAGTTGTTCGACGCCGTGCGCCAGATGAAGCGGGCCGATGTGCTGGCGCTGTTGGCGGTGTGCGTGGCAGGCACGGTTGATGCCGTGGTACGCAGCGAACACGACACCCACGCTGACGCATTGGCGCAAGCCGTGGCGCTGGACATGAGCACTTATTGGCAACCCACTGCCCAAGCGTACTTCAATCATGTCTCCAAACCCCACATTCTGGCGGGATTGCAGACCTTCAAACCCTCGGAAGTGAACCGCGTGGGCGGCTACAAGAAGCCGCAGATGGCCGCAGAAGCCGAGCGGTACGCCACGGCGGCGGCATGGTTGCCTGACATGCTGCGCACATCAGTGTAAACGCGTCCGATACGCATGGGCCTTGGCGGCGCAGGTTCGCGCCGTCAGGCGGATGCGGCATCGCCCGCCGTTGTGAGGTCATGAGCGGCGGGCGTTTTTTGTGCCGACGATTTGCCCGTCCATCGGGGGCCGTACAAACCGCGCCCGCTCGCGCCTGTAGGCTCAGGCGCGAGCGGGCAACGGCCAGGGCCGCGTCGGCCTGGACGCGGCCCAGTACGCGCCGCAGAGCGGCGACAAACGCAACCAGTCGCGCATCGGCAGATAGACCACGTGAGGTAATGAACACGCCCGGCGAACCGGGCAGGCGAATCCGCCGCTACGCTGGAATGCGACCAGATCGGTTGTGTAGGAGCCGGCCGTACTCGATCCTATTGCGTAGGCGTGCCGGCGAGGGCACCTCAGCGCCCAGCGATGGGAGCGACCGTCGACCTTGCGCCATGCCGCGCCGATGTACCCATCACACCGCACCGACACCTTATCGCAAATCCCGGACGGATCACTCGACATGCCCAGGCATCACACCGCGCGCCGCTGCACCGTCATGACATTGACCGAGCCAGCCATGAAGACTCTTGCGTACCGTCCGTCCCAAGGCGGCCTTGTTGTTGTGAATCCTGGCTCCGGCACGGCGGCCCGGCAAACCTCACCGGGCCGCCTCGGGCTTGTGCGGTGCAACCGGCTGTCACAACGATTTTCCCCTGCGCGTGCCGCGCCTTCCTCGCGAGTCAAAATCGCCGTGCCTACCGGTCGTCCACTGGCGTTCCCGCCCCAAGGGGTGCACCGCGCCCGACCTGCGCCTGATCGGAATCACACAAGGACGCGATGGGCGCGGACTTGAAACTTCAGGAGAGTCATCATGGCTAACATCGGCACCTTCACCGCTCAGGACAACGGCTACACCGGCACGGTGCGCACCTTGACCTTGAACGTCAAAGTCAAGTTCGTTCCGGCCGACAAGGACAGCGACAAGTCGCCCGACTACCGCATCGTGGTGGGCAGCTACGAGATCGGCGCGGCATGGCGCAAGGTCTCCAAACAGGACCGTTCCTATCTGTCGGTCACGCTCGATGATCCGTCGTTCCCGGCCACCATCTACGCCCGGCTGATCGGGAACGAGGCCGGCGATTTCGACCTCATCTGGTCGCGTCCAGCGAAGGCGAACTAGGGTTCGCCCGCACGCCCGGTTCGCCGGGCGTGCTTCACATTCCGTTACTATCGGAATATGGACGCTTTGAACTCCCGTCCTTCTTCTGCAAGTGGCCGTTCACGGCTTACCGTCCGCGCTTTTGAAATGGCGGCGCGCCTGCGTTCGCGTCGTAAGAATCTTAAACTGACATGCCGTTTCGTTGCCGAAAGATTAGGCATTCCCGCCGTGCGCTATCGTTTCTGGGAAAAGCAATTTGGCCCTGCTGCTGAAAAACAGTACCTTGAGGCTGTTGCGCAAGTGCTTCAAGTCTCGCCGGAGTGGTTGGCCCATGGCACAGGGATCTTGCCTATTCCGGCAGATCAGGTCGAATCTGCAAAATTCGTGGATTCATTTGCGAATCGCAAGGCGACAGAGGAAGAACGAATCGTGCTTGGCCAACGAGCACTGGCTAGGCGAGTCGCACTTGAACTAAGCCGTCAGGAAATTGCCTTGCGAATCGGTATCGCAACCTATCTTCTTGCCAACTGGGAGCGTGTGCTGCCACTTAAACCCAAAGTCGAGTTTGAGAATAAATGGGAAGAGGCGTTGGGCGTCCCCGCAGGATGGTTGCGCCGGATAGACATCGAAACGCCAGCTCCTTCGAAGGAGGCTGTGACTCAAATCATTGAGGCAAGAACGGCCGATAGTGTGGCAGCCGAAATTCGTACTGCTGGGACATGGCTTTGCCGCGCGTCTTTCGCGCGTCGAACTGTTCTCCATCACGAACTCTCGCCGACTGAACAGCGGTTAGCGGACATCTTTGCGCTGCGATATGGTGTCGACGGAGAAGCGCACACGACCTTGCAAGTCATCGGGGATCGCTATGGTCTGACTCGCGAACGTATCCGCCAGATCGTGGAAAAGATGGTGGAGCGTTCGGCACGAATGCAGCTTCTTACCCCGCATATTGACAGGCTTGCCGACGAAATCCGTCCGTTGTTACCGGCAACGATGGACGCAGTGGATACTCAACTGCGAGGCCGACTCGGAGAGCGCTTGTCTATTGAGAGCGTCAGTCGGTTTTGCCGTGAAATTCTCGGGCGTAATATCGTTGCGTTAACGGATCGGCCAGCTGATATGGCCTATCTATGGTCACCTACAGTCATCGATCCCGCAACCCATGATGTAACCCGTATTCGCGCCGCACGCGATGCGGCGTTGCGACTAATTCGAAGCTGCGGTGCTGCGCAAGCCATGTTTGTTGCGGGCGCTGCAAGTGAAATTACGGGAACGGGCCTCACACCAGACGAAGCCATGCAAGGCTGTCGTATGGTGCCAGGCTTTGAGTGGCTTTCAGAAAGGGATGGCTGGTTTTGGTTCGGCGAGGGTAACGAAAACCGTTTGGTGACGATCGCTCTAAAAGTGCTAGCGGTCTCCGGCCGTCGAGTCGATGCAGAGGAGATTCTGGCCAGCTTTATTCGTGCGCGCCGTGGTTACTATCCACCGGAGCAACTGCGGCCTTATCTCATTGAGCCACCGCTACAGATTGTCGTCGAAGTGTTGCGTCGGGTGAAAGGACTAAAGAACGTGCAGTCGGACGATTTCTTGCTCGACAAACCTGTTCCCGTCGAAACGGTGTTGTCCGATGCGGAGCTTGCGGTCTATAGCCTAATGCGAGATAACGGCAACATCATCTCTCGCCATACCCTCGTCACCGAACTGGTCAAGACAGGCAAGGTGAAGCTGATGGCACTGCATGTCAGTCTCAATAGTTCTCCCATTTATCGCCAATTAGATCGAGGCGTCTTTGCGTTGCGGGGAGCCACCTTGAATCCCGCGTCTCTGCGCGAGGCACAGAGAACCGTTGGTGGCGACGCGAGCAAATCGGCACGAATCAGCGAGCGTGACAAAGATGGCTACTACCATTTCACCTTCGAACTCACGGAGTATATGGTTAGAACCCGTGTCTGGGAGGTGCCGCGCGCGCTGGACGACCTCATTACAGAAGAAGGAAACGTGACTCTGCAAGGATCAGAGCAACCGGTAGTGTTCGCACGCCTACCTAGCGGCTCGTGCCGCCTCAAGCAGTTTGTATCCAGACTTTTACAGCAAGGTTTCGTAGCGGGAGATATGCTTAACCTTGCTCTCCATCCCGAGCAGCGTCTGATTCGCGTAACCCAACTTGGACCAATCATGCAACGGGCCGAGACTGGCGATCAACCTAGGCTTTTTTAGTCCAAAGGTGCTTGGTTTGTCGCTCGCCAGACCATACCCAGTTCTCCCTCTACCTGCGATAACAAGCTTTTAGCCTGGCTTGCATCGTCAACATAAGCCAGTGCCATTAAGGTCAGCGGGTGAATCTGCATGACTTCGCACAGCTCGGCCAGCTTGCTGAGCGTAGGGTTCTTCAGGCCGCGTTCGAGCGTGCTCAGATAGGTCCGGCTGGAGACGTCCGAAAACGCTTCTTGGCTCAAGCCACGCAGCGTGCGTACGGTTTTGATGGCTTGGCCTATGTCATATTGTTCCGCCATCCGCCTGTCATCCCCAAAATGAAGAATGACACCTGACAGCGCCCTATAGAGCTACAATCTATAGTGTTCATTGTGCTGGCCATATCAGCCGGTTTTACGGATTCACGGTTTTGCACATTGGTGGGAAACCGCTTTTCCGTATTGGCGGATTTGCGCCAATACGGAAAAGCGGCGTTACGATATCGCGTAAAGTCGGCTTTGCGTATTGTCGATGGCGCGGCTCGGCGTGCTGGTGCGTTGCCCATTTTGTGCTTGTGGCTTGGAGGCCATTATGCCGCTGCTGACTGACGCTCAACAGGCGCAACTGCTGGCCCATGGTCAGCGGCGCGCTAACGATCCGGGCTTCGATCCCATGCCGGTGGTCAAGCTGTACACGCCCGATGCGGGCGCGGTCTGGTTGCTGGCCTTTGCTTATCCCGACGATCCGGGCCGGCTACACGCCTTGTGCGATGCCAATACGGGCTGTCCGCAACTGGTCGATATCCGCTTGGACGAACTCGAAGCCATGCGCGGGCCGAACGGCTACCGCGTGGCCGTGGATGCAAGTTTTAGAGCCGCGCGTACGCTGTCGGATTACGCCGCCCGGGCGCACGCCCGAGGCGCTTACACCGAGGACTAGCGCCTGGCGGGAGCCTTCCCACCGCTTTTGGCTGGCGGCCACAATAAGCCGTCGGCGAGTCACTTCTCGACATCCTGTTCGGGGTCGGGGGACTTATAGCGGGAGGAAGGACCATGGTCATGACCATTGGGGCCGCGCCCTGGCAGGCGACGGCGGCTTATCTGTACCTGTTGCGGCTCGATGCCGCGAGCCTCGCCTGGGAATATCTGCGCCGTAATGCCGACTACCGCGCATGTTGGCGCCGCTACGGTCGTACCGCGGCCGTGAGTGTTACCCGGCCCTGGGGGCTGGCGCTGCTGGAAGATCCACAGCTTGACGCACGGCGTGCGCATCCGGTCTGGGACAACCGGCTGTCGGCACTCCTGCACATCCAGGCGGATGATCATGCCGCGCAATCCGGCCTGGACCTGTGGCATATTCCCGGTCCCAAAGACGTGATTGTGTTGCCGACGGGCGTGGCAGCGCTATGCGTGCGTGCTTCGGTACCAAGCACGACACTGCGGGCGCGCCTTGGGCCGGGCGTGCTCGACGGTCGCCCGGCGCTGTGCGCCGTGCCGCTTGATACGCGTCTACACGCCCAGGCGGCACTGCTGACCTTGCACGCGGCCCGGTTCGCGCCGCGCCGGGCCTGTCCCGTCCGGCCTATCCCCTGCGCCGCCCTCACTGCCAAGGTGGACCAAGCCCACCTACACCATCTGCACGCCTTGCAGGCGCTCGATGGCGTACAGGCCGGCGCATCCCAGCGTCGCATCGCCGACGTGCTGTACGGACGCGAACGCATGCGCCGCGACTGGCATGCTGACAGCGCCCTGCGGGCGCAGGTGCGCCATAGCCTTGCGCGGGCCGTCGCACTGATGCGTGGCGGCTACCGGGACCTGGCCGGGCTATCCCCGGACGACCTCGACCAATAGTTCGCTTGCGTCCGATCAGGGGGAGAAAAATGTGCCCCCCTGAAGATACTCCCTTACGCACCTGCCTCGGCTTGCGCAGACTGTCTCCAGCCAGCGGGAATTGTCCCGCGTGCGCATCGCATTGCTGGAGGCAACATGATCTCGTCACACGCTGTCCTTGCCGCACCGTCCACGCCCGCACTCACCGCCGTACCGACGGCAACTTCGGCACGCTATCTGACCAACAGCGAAGCGGCCGATTATCTGCGTCTGTCGCCGCGCACGCTCGAAAAACTGCGCGTATTGGGCGGCGGCCCACGTTTTCGTAAGTTCGGCCGACGCGTGCTGTATGCCGCCGTCGACCTGGAGGCGTGGGCCGACGATCACAGCTACGCCATGACGTCTGACCCCGAATACCTCGAACACCGCGCTGGCCGTTAACGGCTGGGCGCGCAACGAGAAGCGGACATGGCTGCGCGGCGACTCCCGCCAAGCGAACGCGATCAGCTCACGCTGTTTCGCGCGCTGCCGGGCGACATGCGTCCGCGCGATGCGCAGGACCTCATGGCCTATCCGTTCTTCTCGTTGTCGAAATCGCACCGTGTGGTGCCCATCGACTTCACGGCCGGGCCGGTGCGTATTCAGGTCGAAGCCGTCCCCGAACACGGCATGGCGACAATCTGGGATGCGGACATCTTGATCTGGGCGGCCAGTCAGATCGTCGCGGCCCGCGACCGCGGACTGCCAACGTCTCGGCTGATTGCGGCCACCCCGCACGAAATCCTGACCTTCACCGGGCGCGGCACCGGCGCACGCGACTACCGGCGCCTGCGTGCGGCGCTTGATCGCCTGCAATCGACCACGGTAGCCACGTCGCTGCGTCAGGCCGATGGCCGGCGTCTGCATCGGTTCTCGTGGATCAATGAATGGAAGGAAGTCGTTCACGCCGATGGCCGCTCGGCGGGTCTCGATCTGATCCTGCCCGACTGGTTCTACAGCGGCGTGCTTTGCAATGCGCTGGTGCTGAGTATCGACCCGCGCTACTTCCGGCTAACCGGCGGCATCGAGCGCTGGCTGTACCGCCTGGTGCGCAAGCACGGCGGCGCCCAGCGCATGGGGTGGCGTTTCGAGCTGCGCCACCTCTATGTCAAATCCGGCAGCCATGCCCGCTATGCCGACTTTGCGCTGGACGTCCGTCGTTTGGCTCAGCGCCAGACGCTACCGGGCTATCGCCTGCGTGTGGCATATGCGGGTGGCGCCGAACAGTTGTTCTTCTACCGACATCCTGCGCAAGCCGGCCACTTGCCGGCCCCTGTGGCGAGATGTGAACGGAGCACATCAACATGTGGATAACTTGTGGGCAACCCTGTGAACATCCTGTGGATGCATTCGTGCTATCGGGCGCATCCGGTTCGTGCTATCAGGCGCAAAACAGTCGTGCTATCAGGCGCAGCGATGCCTTGAAACCCGCGCCAATCAAGGCGCTCCGGGCCGTTCCTAACTCTCTAACTAAAAGACTAACTAAGACTACTAGCGCGAGGTTGTTTGGTCAAAAATTGACCAGTGAACCATGCGAGGCCGTTAAAAGCAGTAGACAACCGGAGCCATTACCGGTCGTTATCGGCGCGCTGGATGCCGACCTCGGTCGGCCTCACACTGGCCGAGTCATTGCGCTACTGAACCAGAAAGGCGGCTCGGGCAAGACGACGCTGGCTACACACCTGGCTGGGGAGTTGGCCAGCGAGGGATTCAACGTCGCGTTGCTCGACGCCGATCCGCAAGGCTCGGCCTCGGGCTGGGCCGAGCGACGTGCACAAAACGGGCACAAGCGCCTGTACGGTGTTTTCGGCCTGGCACGCGAGTCCTTGCATGTTGACGTGCCGCACATCGCGCGCAGCGCCGATTTTGTCGTGATCGACGGCCCGCCGCGGACGGCGGCCATCACGCGCTCAGCGCTGCTGGCCTGCGATATCGTGCTGATTCCTGTGCAACCCTCGGCCTATGACGTGTGGGCCAGCCAGGAGATGGTACGTCTCATCGAGGAAGCGCGCCTGTACCGCCCGCAGCTTCGGGCGGCCTTTGTCATCAACCGGCGCGTCGTGGGCACCGTCATCGGCCGCGAAGCGCGTGCCGCACTAGCAGAGCAGATCCTACCGACACTGGCGGTCGAGATAAGTCAACGCATTGCGTTTGCGGACAGCGTGGCCGGCGGCTTGCTAGTGCGCGAGCGCGACGCCCGTGGCGCGGCCGCTCGCGAGATCGCGCGGCTTGCCGCTCAAGTGCGCAAGGCGCTGCGATGAGCGAGTCCCGCGAGCGTCCCATGATCGGTACGCGACCCGCGCCACGCGGCGCGACTGCCTGGGTAAAGCATGGCGACGGGCCTGCGCCCGTTTACAGCGCACGGCTGACCATTGATGTAACGCCCGCGCTGCGCGGGCGCATCAAGGTGGCCGCATTCCAGCATGGCGTGACCGCCGCCACCATGCTGCGCACCGTATTGGAACGCGAGTTCCCGGAGCGCACGTCATGACGGTGCCGCCATGTACGTGACGCGCGTGGCGCTGGCGAGCATAGGTCGGCACGTACGCATCCGGCTGCGCTTTGGCGCGCCGCAACGCATCGTGCGGCTGGATGCATACCGGCGCCTGGCGATCTTCATGCCCGGCGCGGTGTGCTGCCGCGTGAGCTGGGCCGCCAATGCCTACGGTACCGTGGCCTGGACGCTGATGGTGATGCAAGCGGCTACACCGCTTGATGCCGTCCAACGCATCTCGGGCGTTGTGCCCGGGGCGCGTCTCTTGCTGCGCGTTGATGGCAAGCGGCAGGTCAAAACCGTGCTTGCGCTGATCGATGCCGTCGAGGTCGGCGGCATCGCACCTGTGACGGTTTCGCCCGCCTACTGGCGCACCGTGGCCAACCGGCTCGCGGCTCGGCAAGCGCCACCGGTCTACACGGCCGAGCGGCATGCCGCTTACCTTGCGCGTCGCACTTTACAGGGAGTAAATGATGTCTGATGTGCCATGCGTTGCGTGCCGGCCCGCCTGGCGCTATCGCGTAGCGGTGCTGGCCAGCACGACGGTCGGTCTGGCGGCAATTTTGGCGTCCGGCCTGCTGCGTGCCGTAGCGCCTGCCGCCGCGTCCGGCGATCCGGTTGCTACATTCGCGCCCCGCCTAGTCTACAACGCCAGCGACAGCGTGCCGCGCGGCTTCTATGTTATCCATGCGCAGCCGCCGCGTGTGGGCGATACCATCCTCACGCGCTTGCCCGGCGATGCCGCGAGGCGGGCTGCCGAGCGCGGCTACTTGCCAGCTGGCGTGCCGCTGATCAAACCGATCGCCGCTGGCTATGGCGATCATGTCTGCGTGCGCAACGGTATCGTGCGCATCAATGGCCGTGTGGTGACGCGCACGCTCACACACGACCGCCAGGGCCGGCCAATGTCTGCCTGGCCAGGCTGCCGGCTATTGACCATACACGAATGGTTTTTGCTCGGCACGACGCACCCGGCGTCGTTCGACAGCCGCTATTTTGGTCCCGTTACGCACGCGGCCGCCTACGGCGTGGCCGTGCCGCTCTGGGTGTGGGGCACGCCATGAGTGGCGTGTTGTCGGTCAGTCACTTTGCGCGCCGGTTGCACTGCGCTATGCGGCGCGTATGCGGTGTTCGGCGCAGTGGCCATGTCAGCGGCTTGGCCAGATGGCTGCGCCCCGGCGTGCAGACCGCTTACCCTCGCGGCGGCTCGCCGTCTACGTCTGGCTGGCCCGGCCTGTGGCCGTCGCCCGCGCCCGGCGCACCCGGCATCGACCGGATCGCCAGTCTATTCCCGTCACCAAGACGGCGGCAAGGGGCGCAGGGTGACAGCGAGGGCAAGATAAAAGGGCCAGCACGTGGTTGGCCGCAAACCCTTGTCTGCACGTGTGGGGAGACGACACGCGGGTCGGTGGACCGTGTGCCGTGGAAGGACGCTTGGGCTCATGGGTGCAGGCGTCGCCGTGTGCTGTCTGCGCTCGTGTGCGCTTGCCTTGTCGGGAGTGTGGCCGATGGCGCAACCTGACGACGATCGTTTCCGGCCCCAGCCCGGTGCGCCTCGCCAGCGCGGCGGTGGCGGCGAACGCTTTGTGTCGCTGGTGCGCCGTCAGGTGGCCAAGACAGGCCAGGCGGCCGGCCGCTCGATGCGTGGCCGCCAGTTCGGCCGGGGCCGGGTCGCGGCTCGATTGAGAGGGCGCACGCCGACGCTGCGCAGCCGGCGCGTCGTCATCAAATCGCGTTTCGTGATGATCAAACCCGGCTCGGATGCCATCGCCGCGCACCTGCGCTACATCGAGCGCGATGGCGTCACCCGCGACGGCGAACGCGGCCAGGCCTATGGCGCCCAAACCGACGCGGCCGATACGCAAGCTTTCGCCGATCGCTGCCAGCAGGACCGGCACCAATTCCGATTCATACTTTCCAGTGAAGATGCTGTGGAGATTGGCGATCTGCGCGCCTTCACTCGCACCTTCATGCAGCGCATGGAAGTCGATCTGCAAACCCGACTGGATTGGGTGGCCGTCGATCACTGGGACACCGACAATCCGCATACGCATATCGTGCTGCGCGGACGGGCCGATAACGGGCAGGATCTAGTCATTGCACCGGAATATATGAGCCATGGCATGCGCGAGCGCGCTGCCGAGCTGGCCACCGAGTGGCTCGGGCCACGTACGGAACGCGAGATCGCCGACACCTTGCAGCGCGAAGTCCAGCAAGAGCGGTTCACCACCTTGGATCGGTCACTGTTGCGCCTGTCAGTCGACGCCGAGGCAACAGGTGCATCGGGCTTGCGCGGCGACTCGTCTTATCAGCACGCGCTGGCCGCTCGCTTGCAGCATTTGACCGGCATGGGTTTGGCCCATTTGAACGATGATGGCCGCTATCAGCTTGATGCAAAGTTGGAGGCCACGTTACGCAGCCTGGGCGAGCGCGGCGACATTCTGCGCGCCTTGCACCGGGCAATGCGCGACCAGGCACGCGAATACGTCATCGAATCCGGGCCAGCGCTGCGCCATCCCATCATCGGCCGCATTGCCGACAAGGGGCTTGCCAATGAGCTGTATGACAAAGGTTATCTCGTCATCGACGCGGCCGATGGCCGGGCGCATTACCTAGCATTGCCGCCCGGTATGGTGCTGGCCGACTTCCCGACGAATGGCATCGTAGAAGTGCAGCCTATCCCGGAAAGCGCTGCCGACAGAAACATCGCCAAGCAAGCGGCGGGCGGTCTATATCGACCCGGCGAACACTTGGCCGAACTCGAACGCTGGCAAGCGCAGCGTGAAGACAGTCAGGATCAGAAACGCCTGCCCAGTCCCGAAGCCATGGTGCGCTCGCATGTGATGCGTCTCGAAAGTCTGCGGCGTGCCGAGATTGTGGAGCGTGTGGACGATGAAACCTGGAAGGTGCCAAACGATCTCATCAAGCAGGGGCGGGAACATGATCTGAAGATGCGCCACGGCATCAACATCACGGTACGCTCGCACCTGCCTCTGGCGAACCAGATCGACGCGCGGGGCGCAACCTGGCTGGATCGCAAGCTGATCGACAACGGCAAAGACCTGACAGGACAGGGTTTCGGCGGCGAGGCGCGAGAGGCCATGCGGGCGCGTGCGGCCCACTTGGAAAGCGAGGGGCTGGCTCGACGTCAGGGGCTGCACGTCATCGTTGCGCGTGGACTGCTCAATACGCTGCGTGACCGGGAAGTGGCAGCGGTAGCTCAGCGGCTGGCCATGGAAACGGGCCTGACGTATCAGCCGCTGGGCGAAGATGGCCAGGCCGCCGGCGTCTACCGGCGTTCACTAATGCTGGCCAGCGGTCGCTACGCCATGCTGGACGATGGGCTGGGTTTTACGCTAGTGCCATGGCGGCCGGTACTGGCGCAGCGGCTGGGTGAATCCATGTCGGTCTCGATCGAGAATGGCCGGGCGACGTGGGAGTTAGGTAAACAGCGCGGCCGAGCATTGTGAGGCTAATGTCGGGGTTCGCTCTCAACCTGACGCGCCAACTCCAAATAGGCCTGCTCCAGATACTCCGCTTCAACATCTCGTGCGCCCATGGCTTCCAGGGCCTGTAGCAGCGACTCGGCCACAATTGTGTCCCCTTCCTTGCATGCGCGTTTGAACGCTGCAAGTACGTCGTCACCTAAGGTTGAAGCTGCTTTGTCCATGATTTAGCCCGCGAACTCTCACAGCACTCGCAAAAAAGAAGCCGCTCGGTCCATAAGTGACTAATTTCGTTTGGCCTTTTGAAGGCGATAATAATGGGTTCCACGATTCATTTACGTTTCGACCGCAGCAATTCCCGCCTCTTTCTCCGTAATCCCATTCCAGCCTTGTGAGATTGACCGAGCTACGGCCACGCACCTCACTTACGTGCTTTATTTGCTGTTTCCTGAAACGTCTTCAGCATTAACTAATCAAAAATTGCCCCATCATTCCAGCATCCTCGTGCTCAAGAATATGGCAGTGATACATAAATGGCGAACTCACCGCAGTCTGCGAAAACTTCACAAGCAACTCGACCGGCTCCTGAACTATGACCGTATCTCGGAGACCTTGATCACGGATGCCCGGGCTCGAGCCATTTCGACTCAGTACCTCAAAGTGAACACCGTGAATATGGAACGGATGCGCCATCATCTCACCTGAGACTTCCCAAATCTCGGTGTCTCCAAGTCGAATCCTTTCGTCAATCCGCGACATATCGAAAGCGCGGCCATTGATGCCGAACATTGTCATTCCGCCGCGCATTTGGCCTCCCATACCTATGTTCATTTCGAAACGACGCCGCCGAACGGCATTCGAAACGTTCGGGCGCTCCCAGCTGACAAGCTTGTCCGGCACGGCCTTCACCAGTGCCTCTCCTGACTGCGGTTCGAACCTGACAACCGTCTCGCGTCCGATACCACCCAGATTAGTGACGCCTGTCATTGTTCTCATCATCATCGACATGGTGTTGTCTGGCCCCGCTTCGAGCAGAGCGGGACGGCCATCAGAAAAATCAACAATAATCTCAGCCCGCTCGCCGGGAGCAAGCCTCAAAGAACGCAATTCCACTGGCCCTTCGAGTAGCCCGCCTTCGGACGCAATCCATTGAAATGACCGGCCATCGTCAAAGGCGAGATCAAAGTCTCTGGAGTTGGCCCCATTGACCAAGCGAAGCCGAACTAGACGACGTGGCACTCGAGCCACCGGATTGACGGTTCCGTTGACCATCAACGTATCGCCGCGTCGGCCGTGCATCATCGACATCATTCCTTGCGGGAGGACAAGCATCCCATCCTGGAATTGTCGATCCTGCAATACCAACGGAAGATCATCGACGCCATACTCAGACGGTAGTCCGAGCGCTCTTTCTTCGTCGTCAGAAACGATCAGGACGCCGGCCAGCCCGGCATAGACTTGCTCGGCGGTACGACCATGGGCATGCGAGTGATACCAGAGCGTCGCTGCAGGCTGACGAATGGGAAGCACGGGTCGCCACGTAGCACCTGGACGGATCGTCTGGTGTGGACCGCCATCAAGCTCTCCGGGAATGAGTAACCCATGCCAATGGACTGTTGTATCTTCGCGAAGGGAGTTGGTGACGGCAATTTGCACGTCATCACCGCGATGGACACGCAACGTCGGTCCAAGATAGCTGCCGTTATAGCCCAAGGTATCGCTTTCACGCCCGGAGTAGAAGGCTGTTCTGCCGGACTGCGCGGTCAGCACAATCGCTTGCCCCTTCGTGCGGGCATCAATCAGCTCAGGAATTCGTAACGCCGTTGAAGCGCTATTAGCCCTAGAAGGCCATAGGAGGGATCCCGCCAGGAACGAACCTCCTGCCAGGCCTGCCCCTGTGAGGAAAGATCGTCGGGTCAATGTCATAGCGAAGTTTTCTCAATTCCAGGCCATGCTTTGCACCCAGCTTTAAGTCAAAACGCTCACTGACAATTAGAAGGATGCTTCGCCCAGCCGATGCCTCGCCGCACTCCCATTGCTTCGGGGACATGTATGTCATATGCGGCAATGGTAATTAGCGTAAACCTTACCACCATGGAAAGGTCAAGCATCCCTCTCAAATTGGATCTAAAGTGCCCCGCGAGATCCTCCCGTGTTTTCACTCTCTCGAATGCACATTACTCGTCAATTTTCGCGACTCTAAGCCTCAACGCGTTACCGATCACGCTCACAGATGACAACGCCATAGCCGCCGCCGCAATGACGGGAGAGAGAAGGACGCCAAAAATCGGATACAGCACACCGGCGGCAACGGGAATGCCCGCCGCGTTATAAATAAACGCAAAAAACAAGTTCTCTTTGATGTTTCGCATCGTTGCTTGGGAAGCACGCCGTGCGCGTACGATGCCCATGAGGTCGCCTTTCAGCAGCGTCACGCCGGCGCTTTCCATCGCCACGTCAGTACCGGTCCCCATGGCTATACCAACGTTAGCGGCGGCCAAAGCGGGCGCATCATTGACGCCGTCACCAGCCATGGCAACAATTCTGCCCTCTGCCTGGAAGCGCTTTACGGCAGCGCTTTTATCTTCGGGCAGCACTTCGCCTATAGCCTCATCGATGCCGAGCTGCTCGGCAACGGCACGCGCAGTCGCTTTGCTGTCCCCGGTAAGCATCACAACTCTGACTCCCGACCTGTGTAGCGCATCGATCGCCTGGGGTGTCGACTCCTTGATGGGATCGGTGATGCTAACGAACCCGGCGTAGTGACTATCAATCCCGACATAAATGACTGTGGCGCCTTTCGCTCGTAGCGAATCGCCCGAGTCCTCGGCTGATATCACAATGCCGTGCTCTGCCAAGAATTTGGCGCTGCCGCAAACAATGTGCTTTTTGTCGACGGTTCCAATTACCCCCTTACCAACGGGAGAATCAAAATTCTCTACGGGTAAAAGCGCCAACTTCGCCTCTTGTGCAGCATCGACGATCGCAGTGGCTAATGGGTGCTCGCTGGCGCGCTCCACGCTGGCCAGCATTTGCAGCAGCACAGCGCGGTCTACGGCTGCCGCGGGCTGAATACTGGTGACCTTTGGTTTGCCTTCGGTCAACGTCCCCGTCTTGTCCACAATTACCAAATCAACTTTCTGCATCTGCTCGAGCACTTCGGCGTCTCGGATAAGCACCCCATGCTGTGCAGCACGCCCCACCCCGACCATGATCGACATAGGTGTAGCCAGCCCCAACGCGCAAGGGCACGCAATGATCAGCACAGACACCATCGCGATGAGTGCATACGTGAAGGCAGGAGCCGGTCCCCAGTAAAGCCAGGCGGCAAAGGCAACCACAGATGCCACGATTACCGCAGGCACGAACCAGCCAGCCACTTGATCAGCCAGCCGCTGAATTGGCGCTCGACTGCGTTGCGCGGCCGCGACCATCTGTACGATTTGCGCTAGAAGCGTATCTGCCCCTACCCGCTCTGCCCGCATGACGAAACTACCAGTTTGGTTCAGCGTCCCCGCAGTAACAGAGGACCCTGGCGCCTTTGTCACCGGAATTGGTTCACCCGTTATCATCGATTCATCTACGGTGCATCGTCCCTCCAGAACCTCCCCGTCTACAGGGACTTTCTCACCCGGCCGAACTCGCAGTCGCTCGCCGACTTGGATCGACTCCAACGCGACAGTCTCGTCGCTGTCATCTTCTCTGACCCTAACCGCCGTCTTTGGCGCGAGGTTCAACAGCGCTTTAATCGCTCCAGAAGTCCGCTCTCGTGCGCGCAGCTCCAGCAGCTGCCCCAGTAGGACAAGCACCGTAATAACAGCAGCCGCCTCAAAGTAGACTGCGACAGCTCCCTGAGTCCGAAAGTTTTCGGGGAACCATTGTGGCGCGACCGTGGCGACGACGCTATAGATCCACGCAACGCCAGTGCCCAATGCAATAAGTGTGAACATGTTCAGACTTCGAAACACGAGCGACTTCCACGCTCGCACGAAGAATGGCCATCCCGCCCACCACACTACGGGGGTGGCCAACACAAATTGCAGCCAATTCGATAACTGTGGACTCACCAGTCTATGAATGTCGAATAGGTGCCCTCCCATCTCGAGTACGACTACGGGCAACGTAAGCACCAGGCCGATCCAGAATCGACGAGAAAAGTCACGCAACTCGCTACTTTCTTGCTCGCCGTCTAACGACACAGTCACCGGCTCGAGCGCCATGCCACAGATAGGGCAACTGCCCGGTCCAATCTGCCGAATCTGCGGATGCATCGGACATGTGTATTCCGCACTCGATGATCCGGCACGCGATACGCCAGCGTCAGTCGTTCGGCCATGAGAGGAGCCATGATGATGGTCATGTCCTTCACAAGCGTGCCTCGTTGAAGGAGCCTTAGCGTCCTTCTCATCCCGATGATGACTGTGCTGGAACGCGTGTGTCGCAGGCCCATGCTTGTGGTCCGCCAAGTCCTGCTTTGGTAATGACTTCCGCGCCATGCCAACCTCCAGTGACTGAGGTTCTAAGCCTAAACCTTCCCCCCATTGGAATGTCAAGCTCTAAAGCTGGGCATTCAGCAAAACTATCGAGCCATAATCTCGATAGCGATACCCAGACGAAAGATAGGCCACTTGTGCTTGCGCTGAATCACCACATGATCCATCACGGCTAGTGCCTTTAGTGCTTACACATTATAATTTTTCACCATGGCTCTATTACGCATACTAGTTATCGTTTTACTGACGCTGGCGGTCCCCGTTGCGACCACGGCGAGCGTACTCGCGCCTCACGCCATGCCTGCGATGCAGATGTCCGTTCAGCCGCACGATACTGCAACAACCCAAAATTCGATGTCCGACGGGCACTGCGCAACAGATTCGGCCGATACGAAGTCGTCTCCGCACTCCAGCGGATCCAAGCCATGTAAGCCGAGTGCAGCCTGCAAGCTCTGCCATTCCTTTCCGTCTCCTCAAGCCGTCTCTTGGCAACCGTCGTGGACTATCCAGCCACACCTGCTGCTCTTGACTGATACGGCAGTCAGCACGCGCGACCCATCAGGGTTGTGGCGCCCTCCTCGTTCGCTCTAACGCTCCCTAGATTTGGTGTCCCGCCAGTTTGACTGGCGGAGATCGATGCGCGTCCCCGTCACGCGTAGGCCCCGTCATGGAGTTGGAGCATGTCTCCTCGTTTGGATTTTCTTACCCTGCCATTGTTGGTAGGGTGGGTGGCCGTGGCTCACGCCGCCCCGCTTTCGTTTGAACAGGCAATCTCTTTAGCACAACAAGAATCCCCCGCCTTACGCGCCGATACCGCGGAAATACGAGCCGCTCAGCTTTCGGTCATCCCTGCAGGAGAACAACCGGATCCCAAGATTGCGCTCGGCATCGACAACTATCCCGTATCGGGAATGGGCCGATGGACCATGAATGGAGAGTCGATGACCATGCAAAAGGTCTCCATCATGCAAGACTTCATCAACTCGGATAAACGAGAGGCTCGCAAAGACGGTGCTCGCGCCGCCGTTGGTGTGGCCCAGGCCCAGCGGCGTGTTGCGCTACTGGACATTCGGCGGGCTGTCGCCCAAGGGTGGATCACCCGGTATTACCTCGAGCGCAAAGTGGAGGTTCTCAACAATATCCACCGCGACAACAGAATTGCGGTAACGACGGCCGGCGCACAAGTCACAGCCGACCGCCTATCGCCGTCCAATGCTCTTGAACCCCGTATCGCGGCGGCTGATATCGAAGACCTGAAAGACCAACTGACGCGAGACATTTCAAAGTCCAAAGCGAACTTGCGGCAATACATCGGCTCGGCGGCCGATGAACCCTTAATAGGCGCTCCGCCACCCATGGAAGTTGAAATCGGTGCATTGCGCGAAGGGCTAGATCGCCACCCTCTGTGGGACTCCTATGATGCTCAGGCGCGCAGCGCCAGTGCCGCCATTCGAGAAGCCGATGCGGAGAAGAAACCCGACTGGGGCGTAGAACTCGGATTCCAGCGGCGAGACCCGCAATTCGGCAATATGGTGTCCCTGCAATTCACCTGGGAATTGCCTATCTTTTCATCGACGCGACAGGGACCTCGCGCCGACGCCAAACGTCAAGATCTCATACGTGTCAACGCCGAACGCGAGACAGCCAGGCGGGAACGCAGTAGCGCTCTCGAGAGCACATTTTCCGATTACGAGGCGGCATCCCGCCTGGGCCACCGTTTGGCCACCACGACGCTGCCGCTCGCACGATCCTCTGTGGACTTGCAGTACGCCAGCTATCGAGCCGGAAAATCCTCTCTGAAGCAAGTTCTGGCGGTTCGTCGCCTGCTGCTCGATCAGCAACTCAAACTCATTGACCTGCAATGGCAACAAGCGATGCTCGCCGCAGAACTCTACTTCAGCTATGGAGAGTTAGCCCAATGAAGGCCTCATTCACTCTCGGTCAAATCACGCTTGGCATGGTCGTAGCCGCAGCTATTGCGGCAGGCGCAGGCTATGCCCTAGCCAATCGCAACGTACCGACATCATCGGCCGTATCTACTGCCATAAATTCCAAGGGCGATCGGCAAGTACTCTACTGGTATGACCCCATGGTGCCCACTCAGCACTTTGATAAGCCGGGAAAGTCCCCCTTCATGGACATGGAGTTAGTGCCTAAATACGCCGACGAAGGAAACGGCGCGCAAGGCATCATGATCGAACCTACCATCCAACAGAACCTGGGCATTCGAATCGTCAAAGTTCAACAAGGTCCAATACCAGGCGCTATTGAAGCGACGGCCAGCATAAAGTTGAATGACCGCCTCGTAACCATACTGCAGGCGAGAACCACCGGATACGTTGACAAAGTCTACCCCCTGGCGCCGGGCGACGTTCTAGCGAGCGGAACACCCATTGCCGAGTTGATTGTTCCAGAATGGGAAGGGGCGCAATTAGAGTTTCTCGCCCTGATGCGAAGTGGCGAGCGCTCCCTCGCTCGCGCCGCTCGCGAACGCATGCGGCTTTTGGGGATGCCAGACGATTTGATCGAGCGTGTCGAGCGCACCCGCAAGGCGCAACCCACCTTGACAATCAGAGCCCCATCAACCGGACTGCTCCAGACACTCAACGTGCGTAACGGAATGGCTGTCAGCGCGGGAACAGTTCTGGCGCAACTCAATGGATTGGATGCGGTCTGGCTCGATGCCGCTGTTCCTGAGACCCAAGCCCGAGCGATGCGGCCCGGCCTAGAAGCGAAGGTGAGTTTCCCTGCATTCCCCGGACACACAGTCGTTGGGAAAGTCAGCTACATCCTGCCTGAGGTAGACGCAGCCAGTCGGACGGCGCGGATACGCATCGAACTCCAAAATCCGGATGGCCAGCTCAGACCAGGTCTATTTGCCAAGGTAGAGTTTGCTCACACAGGAGAAAAGGCCGGCCTACTTATTCCTTCCGAATCGGTAATCCGCTCAGGCAAGCGGAATGTGGTCATCGCAGTAACCGACAACGGCCGATTTTTGCCGACGGAAGTACAGCTAAACGGCGAGGCCGATGGAAAGACGGTGGTCGCGAAAGGCCTCAAAGAGGGCCAAGGCGTAGTGGCTTCAGGACAGTTCTTGATCGACTCTGAAGCGAATCTACGCGGGGTACTCGCGCGCTTGGCGACCGACAGCTCGGCTGCAGCAACACCTTCCGCCGGGCCAACAACCGGTGCCAGCCACCACAAGGCGACGGGCACAGTGAAAACCATTACGCCGACAGATATAACCATATCGCACGGCCCCGTCCCATCGATAGGCTGGCCCGCCATGACAATGACGTTCAAAGTGATCGATCCCGGGCTGACGCGGGATATCAAGACTGGCGAGGCAGTCGCATTCCAATTCGTTCAAGAAGAGGACAGCTATGTGGTCCAGACCATCCAAGCCTCGGGAGCATCTCGATGATAGAGAAACTCATACGGTGGTCTATCAACAATCGGTTCCTGGTGCTCTTGGCCACACTCTTTCTATTCTTTTGGGGACTCTGGGCAATCAAGAATGCGCCCATCGATGCACTGCCAGACCTCTCCGACGTCCAGGTCATCGTCCGCACCACGTATCCCGGGCAAGCGCCTCAAATTGTAGAGAACCAGGTCACATATCCCCTGGCCACAACCATGCTTTCGGTCCCCGGGGCCAAGACCGTACGGGGCTACTCCTTCTTTGGCGACTCGTTCGTATACATCATCTTCGAGGACGGAACTGATCTCTACTGGGCACGCTCCAGGGTGCTCGAATACTTGAACCAAGTTCAAGGGCGACTGCCCGCCACGGCAAAGCCATCTTTGGGCCCGGACGCCACCGGAGTCGGCTGGATATACGAATATGCGTTGGTCGACCGGTCCGGAAATCATGACCTCTCACAGCTACGAGGACTTCAAGACTGGTTCTTGAAATATGAACTGAAGAGTGTGCCGGATGTCGCTGAAGTCGCGTCGATCGGAGGCATGGTAAAGCAATATCAGATCGTGATTGATCCGATAAAACTCGCGGCATTCGGCGTGACTCAGGATCAGGTCATCCAGGCCGTACGCGCCTCAAATCAGGAAGTGGGCGGCTCCGTTCTGGAGCTTGCCGAGGCCGAATACATGGTACGCGCCTCAGGATATCTCGCAAGCCTGGAAGACTTTCGGAATATTCCTCTGGCGGTCAAATCGGGCGGAACACCCATTCTGCTTGGCGACGTGGCCACGATCCAGCTAGGGCCCGAAATACGACGCGGGATTGCCGAGCTCAACGGCGAGGGTGAAACCGCCGGCGGCGTGGTGATCCTTCGCTCGGGCAAGAACGCCCGACAGGCCATATCCGCGGTCAAGGCGAAGTTGGACGAGCTCAAGGCGAGCCTGCCGCCTGGCGTGGAAATCGTACCCACGTATGACCGCAGCAAACTGATTGATCGCGCAATCGAAAACCTCACATCCAAACTCATCGAAGAGTTCATTGTCGTTGCTCTCGTATGCGCGATCTTTCTTTGGCATTTGAGGTCTGCGCTGGTGGCGATTATTTCTCTGCCTCTTGGAGTGCTAACCGCCTTCATCATCATGCATTATCAAGGCGTGAGCGCAAATATCATGTCGCTTGGCGGCATCGCGATTGCCATTGGCGCCATGGTGGATGCAGCAGTCGTGATGATTGAGAACGCTCACAAGCACGTCGAGACATGGCGCCACGAGCACCTGGGACAAGAGCTCAGGGGCGAAGCGCACTGGCGGGTAATGGCCAACGCGGCAGCTGAAGTAGGGCCGGCGCTATTCTTCAGCCTACTGATCATTACGCTATCGTTCATCCCCGTTTTTACCCTCCAAGCGCAAGAAGGTCGCTTATTTGGCCCTCTGGCGTTTACCAAAACCTACGCCATGGCCGGTGCAGCTGGACTGGCCGTCACACTTGTCCCAGTATTAATGGGTTACTGGATTCGAGGGCGCATTCCGCCAGAGGAAAAGAATCCGCTTAACCGATTCTTGATACGAATCTATCGGCCTTTGCTTGATGCCGTACTGAGAAGGCCTCGCACAACTCTTGCTGCGGCGTTGATCATCCTGCTAACCGCGATATGGCCCGCAACACGCCTTGGCGGTGAATTTCTGCCGCCCTTAGACGAAGGCGACCTACTCTACATGCCATCTGCTTTGCCGGGCCTGTCGGCTTCGAAGGCATCCGAGCTCCTTCAGCTGACCGACAGGATGATCAGGACGGTACCAGAGGTGGCGAGCGTATTCGGCAAGGCGGGCCGCGCCGAGACAGCCACGGATCCTGCTCCGCTTGAGATGTTTGAGACGACGGTCCAACTCAAACCACACGATCAATGGCGCCCAGGAATGACCGTCGACAAGCTGATCCAAGCGCTCGACGATGCGGTCAAAGTTCCCGGGCTTGCCAACATATGGGTTCCGCCTATTCGCAACCGGCTGGACATGTTGGCTACAGGCATAAAAAGTCCTATCGGTGTAAAGGTGGCGGCGGCCAACTTGGCCGATATAGAGAGCGTAGCGCTCGCTATCGAGCAGGTCGCCAAGACAGTCCCAGGAGTAAGTTCCGCTTTGGCCGAACGCCTCACAGGAGGTCGTTATGTCGACGTCCAAGTTGATCGCATCTCCGCCGCACGCTATGGGCTGAGTATTGCCGATGTGCAGTCGGTCGTGTCAGCCGCAGTGGGTGGAGAAAATATCGGGGAGACCGTAGAAGGCCTGGCACGCTATCCGATCAATGTCCGCTATCCCCGAGAAATACGAGACTCGGTCGAAGGCCTTCGCAACCTCCCCATGTTTACCAGCAATGGCCAGCAGATCACATTGGGAACGGTTGCACGTATCGCTATCGAGAACGGGCCGCCGATGCTCAAGAGCGAGAATGCCAGGCCGACAGGCTGGGTCTACATCGACGTACGAGGACGCGACCTGGCCTCCGTGGTCTCAGACCTACGCCATGCGGTTGCACAACAAGTAGCGCTCAAACCGGGCATGAGCATCTCGTTCTCTGGGCAGTTCGAATATATGGAGCGCGCCACGGCCCGTCTGACCCTTGTGATACCCGCTACGCTATTGATCATTTTTGTCCTGCTTTATCTGACATTTCGACGATTCGATGAAGCACTTCTCATCATGGCCACACTTCCTTTCGCGCTGGTCGGTGGTGTCTGGTTCCTGTATCTCCTGAACTATCACTTATCCGTTCCGGCAGGCATCGGATTCATCGCTCTTGCTGGTGTATCGGCCGAATTCGGCGTGGTGATGCTTTTTTACCTGAAGCAGGCGGCCGCATCCCGCCAGGACAGCGGCTTATCGTTAACGCCATCGGTTCTTGAAGACGCCATTCGCGAAGGTGCCGTAATGCGCGTACGCCCCAAGGCCATGACAGTTGCAGTCATCTTGGCGGGTCTGCTGCCGATTCTGCTTGGCAGCGGCGCAGGCTCAGAAATCATGAGCCGTATCGCCGCGCCCATGGTCGGTGGAATGATCACCGCCCCTCTGCTTTCCATGTTCGTCATACCCGCCGCATATCGTCTGATGCGCGGTCGAGTCAACGCGTCTTCGGACGCATCAACAAGCCCTCACGCTAAAGGAACCTGAAATGAAGTCTCCACGTTTTACCATTCCGCTCATCATGCTTACCACGCTGGCCTCACCCGCAATGGCGGCCGGCATGCAAGGCATGTCCTCGAGCCAGATGCAACAGATGCCAATGAAGCAAATGGGAATGTCCCAATCAAGTAATTCGGATTCGACCGCGCAAAGTGCTGAAGGGACCGGAGCGATCGACGCCCTGGACACGCAGTCTGGCACCGTCAAACTATCGCATGGCCCAATCAAATCCTTGAACTGGCCTGCCATGACAATGAGTTTTCCCGTCGCGGAAAAAAAACTGCTCCAGGGCCTCAAAGTGGGGGACAAAGTGAAATTCTCTCTTCGTAATGGGAGTTCTTCGCCCGTCATAACGAAGATCACACCGACGCAGTAACCCTTCCCATGATGTGGCATCGGTAACAGGGCACACCGATGCCACACCGTCACTCTTTAATACTTCGCCTGTGTGGATTGACTGCTGTGTGCTTTGTGCGTATGGGTTCGCGGCAGCCTGTCGAAGAAGGAAGTGCTGCTTATGATGACATTCGCAAGGACATTAACGTCCTTCTCTGTGTGCGTTACGTTGGCACTGCGATCTGGCAATGCTCAGGCGCAGATGATGGGAGAGGCCATGATGGGCGGGATGATGTGGCTGATGGTTATTTTTCTGCTGCTCATCGCCGCGGTGCTTATTCTTGCCATCGCAGCGCTGGTGAAGCATCTTTTTAAGAAATGGTGACCTAATGGGCGAGCCAGAAAACTTGGAACCAATTCTTCATAGCTGACGAAAAAGTAATACTACTGTTGGATTGGGGTCAGGCTCCCCCTGTCAGAATTGTTCTTACGCATCCCGGCACCCAAGGCGCACATCGGATACCCCGCTTGTACGAACGGCTTGCCGAATTTAGAAAAGGCAGTGTCTCTGGATGCGCGAGGCATTACCCCTTTATTGAGGATGATTACCATGAATCGACTTGCTATTGTGACCATCGCTTCTGTTCTGTTCGCCACCGCTTCGGGCGCCAATGCGGATCCCTTGCCGAGCGGTTCCGCGAACGTTGCAAATTCCTCGCTCACTCGTGCTCAAGTTCAGGCCGATCTCGCGCTCTGGAAACGTGCGGGGATGGAACGTCTTCAAAAACGAGCGGAAGTGGATCCGAGCGTCTATGCCTCAACGGATTATCGGGCTCACTATGCAGAGTATGTACGCTTGCGCTCCAATCCGGATTCCGCACGCAACTGAGTCTTCAATGAACGCGTGCGTCGCTAGGACATCGGGCAACACGAAGGCCGCAATGATCTTCGGTGAGGTGTTGCCCACGACTATGCCTCTTGTCTGGTGCCACTAACTAAAGGGCGCTTGAAACGTTGCCTAAGGTGAAACCCTCTTTATCGCTATCGATGGTCGCCGAAAAATTGAACGCATCGAACAGTTTCTTGTCTATTCATCTATCGGCCAACCGTTAATTTTCAGGAGCAGATATGAACACGAAAACCCTTCTTGCCGGCATTGTGACGTCAACTGCCATGGCATTCGGCGTGCCCGCCATCGCCGCAACCCCCGCACACGATGGCGGCAACATGAACACCGGCATGCACGACATGCAGGGCAACGGCAAGAACATGCCTATGGGGGACATGATGGGGATGATGAAAAATTGTCCCATGATGGCTCAGTTGCCTCCTGGCAACGAAAAGCTTTCGATGCAGATGCATGCCGCAATGATGAAGGCTATGGGGGATATTCTTAGCAAGTATGCCGATCAGGTCAAAGTCCCTGAGGGCAAGTAGCTGGAACGTAACGATTGAACCTTAGCTTGCCCGATTTGGAGGAACCCAAAATGCAATGCAGCAAAAAGACGATGGCGTATGTGGCCGTGGGAGTCGTGGCGGCTATCGCCGCAGCCTACGCACTCCTTCCTGGTATGCGTGAAACGCTACTGGGTGTGGCCCCGTTGTTGCTGGTGCTGGTTTGCCCGTTGTCGATGCTATTCATGATGAAAGCGATGGGTGGCCAAAATCAAGCAAAAGAGGCTGACCGGCCCCACGTAGACGTAGATCCGGTCGCACAAATAGGCTCGAAGGCTTCGCAGTAGGATGCGAGGTCACGGAGTGAAACCGAACTGCAGAGGGTCTCTTCTTGCGTCACCTGGCATCGGCTCGGAGGCCTATTGCACTACGCCCGTATTCACATTCCTGCATTCCCGCCGATATCGCATGCTGAATCCCACAGGCACGGGCCTCACTCACAGCAGTGAGGCCACAGCCTCGCGCCTCTTCGTCTGAGATTTACGGCATGAGCGCACCGTTGCTGGTCCAAACCCTGTTGGCTATCGGTGCCGGACTGCTGCTCAATCTCACTCCGTGTGTCCTGCCCGCTGTGCCGCTCAAGGTACGCGCAGTGTTGCGCGAAGCGGGCGAACGTCAGGCGATGCGCGTGACCTCCGCAGCACTCTTTGCTGCCGGATCAGTAGCTTTTTTTGGCAGCTTGGGATTGGCCACCTCCCTCTTGCAGTGGCGTTGGGGAGTGCTCTTCCAGTCGCGACCACTCCTGATTGCCATGAGCGCTCTGCTTACCGCCTTGGCCATTCTGAGTTTCTTTGGGCGCAGCCTGCCTCTGCCCAATGCTTTGGTAACGCTGCGCGGCAGACGTCTGCTTGAACCTTTCGTCTCTGGACTGGTAAGCGCGCTACTGTCCACTCCCTGCACCGGGCCGCTTCTGGGCGGCGTGTTGGTCTTTGCGCTAGCACAACCGCTTGCCAACATTCTCGTTATCTTTGTCGCAATCGGTCTGGGACTGGCGGCACCTTATGTCGTGCTCATTTTGCGACCGAGCCTACTCAAGCGTATGCCACGTGCCGGAGCATGGACGGCAGTTGTGCAGCAAAGCTTTGGCTGGTTGCTGCTCGCAGCAGCACTTTTTTACGCACAAAGCGTGCTACCCGCCGCGTGGGGTACCCCCATATGGATAGCGCTGCTTATCGCCATACTCGGATGGGCGGCCGTCACGTTCCAGCGGGCCACAGAGCGCAGTGCCCGAACAGCCGCAATATCGGTGGGTGTCATAGCGGTAGTGCTCGGCTACTTCGGTTCTGGACTCGGCCAGTCGTCAGAAACCGCCATCGCGTGGCAACGGTTGCGCGCTACCGATGTAGAGGCCCTACCCACGCTCGGTCGGCCTGTCTTAATGGAATTTACCGCTCAGTGGTGCATCAACTGCAAGGTTCTGGAGAAAACGGTGTATGCGGACAGAGATGTCGTCGCGGCCCTGAAACACACTGGAACCGTTCCACTGCAGGTGGATCTCACTCGCCCCGCCCCGATTCTTGAACACCTACTCGCCTCGCACGGTGGGGTGGGCCTGCCCTTTGCCGTCGTGCTCGATGACAAGGGGCGCGAAGTGCAAGCGCTCTCGGGTCTTTTTACCAGCACCAGCCTAGTGCAAGCGCTGAACAAAACCCTGACACAGGAGAACGGATCATGAATCGCCAGACCCGATACGGACTAGGCATGCTTGCCGCTATCGTGGTCGTCGCGGGCGTCGCCCTCCTGATTGCTGGCACGCTCCAGACTTCCCTCGATTCGCCTGCGGGCGGCATCACTACGTATACAGAATTTGCCGATTCGGCCAATCATGTCAAGGCATCACTCACGAAGACGGGACAGGACGGAGTAATTACGCTGCACATTGGCGACGGTTGGCACGTCAACGCCAACCCAGCCTCTCTAGACAACCTGATCCCGACTTCCGTACTCGTTGTGGGCGATGGCGAGGAGCGTTCAGTGCAAGCTGATTACCCGGCCGGCAAAAATAGTGGAATCAAGATCGATACAACCGATATCATGGTTTACGATGACGGCACGCGCATTCCGGTGCATCAAATCGAGATCGACGCGGGCGAACACCTCGTCATGCGGGTTCAGGCCTGCAACGATCAAGGGATCTGTCTCGCACCTGCGACGATTTCTGTCGTTCAGGAGCAAGTCTAACTGCGGAACCCGCGCCACGCGGAGCAAACAAAGATCCTGTCAAGCGTAGGATATGGCGACTGCGGACGAATCATGACTTTCAACGTTCGGTAAATCACCTCAAGAGGAACATTTATCATGCACACAGTAAAGAAATTGGCCTTGGGTGTGGCGCTCGGCCTGCCGCTCTCAGTCTTTGCCGCCGGTATCCCTGTCAAAATGTACAAAAATCCCGACTGCGGATGCTGCGATCGATGGGCCGCATACATGGAAGCCAACGGCTTTGCCGTGGAGACTATCAACACACGTGATCTCGCCTCCATCAAGGCGAAATACCATGTCCCCGCGAGCCTTGCTGGCTGCCATACAGCACTGATTGAAGGCCATGTAGTAGAAGGCCTGGTGCCTGCCAAGTATGTCAAGCGGATGCTCTCGGAGCACATTGCAGGCCAGGGGTTATCGCTTCCCGGCATGCCGGTGGGCGCGCCGGGCATGCCCGGTGACCAGGCAGGACCTCTCACCGTCTACACCCTGGGTCCGGGCGCCCAGTCCAAAGCGTACGCAAATTTCTAGTATCGAAGAAGCGAGCTGCAGACCAGCGTCGTCACCGCGGCCGCTGCTGTTCGGTCACTTCCTTCTGCATGCGCAGGACGTCGGACGACCACGTGCTCTTGATGTAGGCGAGCACCGCAATAATCTGTTCATCGCTCAACGTACTACCGAATGCTGGCATGTCGCTCTGATAGTCCGATGGCGCGGTTCGTCCTGGAATCAGGCCGTTTTTCACTAGATCAAAAAGCACTGCATCGGGATGGTGCCAGGTATGGCCAGTATCATCGTGTGGCGGCGCGGGCAGTCGTCCATTGGCTAAGCGCTCACGCCAACGTGGCTGTCCCTGCAACTTTGCCCCATGGCAAGCAGCGCAAGCGTACGCATAAATAGCCTTCCCCTGCATAACATGCCCTGAGTTCGTGGGATCGATGAACGTCGCACTGGACGGAAGGTTGACCCAATACAATAGGGATGCTCCCCCAACGGCAGTCATACCAATGGCTGCAACGGCCCATTTTCTATTGAATTGGAGAAATGCCATAGCCTGATGAGTATTCCAGTCGGTGGTAATTAACGAGTCCAATGTAAGTCAAAGCCAGTAGTCGATTGCGCTACTCGCGCTGCTACAGGAGAGAGTACTCCCAACCAATCCATACTTGCCAAGATACGGCGAGCGTCGATTCCATGAACAGGCTCTCAAGCTTGATACAGCCGCGGCGGCGGTTAGCCTTAAACAGCGAATCAGCGTGATCAAGCGCCGAACATAGACGAACAACATCATTGCTGACGGTGGCGATCTTCCTCCCACCTTCGCCTCCACGGATGCACCAATCGATTAGCAGACCGTGCATTCGAAGCGGCTTACCTGCACCATATTCCTCGCCCCTGAAAAATGCACGACGCTCCTCCATCTACTAACAGCCTCATCTACTTCGCCGCTCGGACTGCGGCAAAACTAACGAGAGCAGATACAGAACACGTGCTGAAGGGAGGCAGCCAATATGAGTTCATGATTGCTCCTTTTGCAAAAACTACGCCTGCTTTCTCCGCGCCGTTAATAGCGCGTGTTTATGACAACCTCCCACCCGGTCGTTAGTCTGCATCCCCCTAACGCATGTCAAATATTAGGTTCCGTTGGGAGAAAGAATGCCTAGCCATGCGACACCCGCGAAAATCAGAACCGCTAAGCTTGCCTCCATGAACAGACTCTGCCGTAGTTTGACAACTGCCTGCGTGCGATTTTCGCCTTTCAGCGACGCTTCCAGAGCGGGACTCAACCTAAACCGATTCGCCGCCGCAAGCGCGAGCATTCCTCCAAATAACAAGAGCTTCCCTAAAAGCAGACGGCCATAAAGCGTTGAGGAAAGCGGACTAAGAGATGGTCCAGCGATCATCAAGTAATTGAGGACTCCACTCACGACCAGCGTTGCCACGATCAGCGTACCAATCCGTGCGAAGCCATTGGAAGCTCGGCTCAGGAGTTCTACCGAACCGTGAGCGGTGCCCGGCTTGATTACTGCAAGCATAAAGAAGGCAACCAAAGCGCCTATCCAGGCGCCCGCCGCCCAGAGGTGCATGACGTCGGAAGCGAGATGAATGTATCCGCGCACGCCATCATCCATAGCGCCGTGGCCCGCCCAGGCAAGTGTCGCAAGTCCCACGCCGCTTGAGACTGCCATAACAGAAAATCGCAATCTTGGATTCAATTTGAGTATTGCGATGACTGCACAAGTCATCAGCGCTAGGATACGAACGCACCAGGCGATTCCCAAATGGGTACCTGTAAGGAGCATTTCGAATACATGCGTCGACAGCTCGGCGTAGTTTTGCGCGCCAGACATGACCTTGGCCATGAGCGCCAATGCCCACATTGACAATGCAATGCCGATTACTGCAAACGCGCCAACAAGTATTCGATAACGTCTTGAGATCGCAGAAGATCGCTCGTCATGCCCCAAAGCGTAGACACCGAACATGGCGACGCCAAATGCCGCGGTAATCCCCCCGCAAAAGCGCTGCAGCCAGAAGTAGAATTTTCTCATTGAGGAGTTCTACAGCATGAAGAAGTCGCGATTCACGGATAGCCAGATCATCGAAGCGATTAAACGCGTCGAGGCGGGTCTGGCGGTGCCGGAGCTATGCCGGGATCTGGGCATCAGCTCGGCCACGTTCTACAAGTGGCGGTCGAAGTACGGCGGCATGGATGTATCGCTGATGGCGCGCATGAAGGAGCTCGAGGCTGAGAACGCGCGGTTGCGCAAGATGTATGTCGAGGAGAAGCTCAAAGCCGAGATCGTGACGGAGGCGCTCGAAAAAAAGTGGTGAGGCCATCTCGCCGCCGCGAGATGGCCCAACGTGCCGTGCAAGATCGCGGCGTATCGATCCGGATAGCTTGCGAAGCGTTCAGCATCAGCCAGACCTGCTATCGGTACGTCGCCAAGACTGACGCCGAGAACAAGGAAATCGCCGATTGGCTGCTACGTCTGACGGACAACCATCGCAATTGGGGCTTCGGGCTGTGCTTTCTGTACCTACGCAATGTCCGAGGTTTTGCCTGGAACCATAAGCGCGTGTACCGGATCTACCGCGAACTGGAGTTGAACCTACGGATCAAGCCGCGCAAACGGCTGGTTCGGCACACGCCTGAGCCACTGACCGTTCCGACACACGTGAACCAGGTATGGTCGATGGACTTCATGCATGACCAACTTGGCGATGGGCGCAGCATCCGCGTGTTGAACGTTATCGACGACTTCAATCGGGAGGCCCTGGGCATTGAGGTCGACTTTTCGCTACCGTCCGAGCGCGTGATCCGCACGCTCAAGCAGATTATCGGATGGCGGGGAAAGCCTTCGGCTATTCGCTGCGACAACGGCCCAGAATACCTGAGTGCAGCGATCGTCGAGTGGGCTGGCGCCTGGGATATTAAGCTTGAATACATCCAGCCAGGCAAGCCGCAGCAAAATGCCTATGTGGAGCGGTTCAACAGAACCGTACGCTACGAGTGGCTGTCCCAGTATCACTGGGACGACCTGGACCACGTTCAGCGCGCCGCTACTCAGTGGATGTGGTCCTACAATCACGAGCGCCCAAACATGGCTCTGGGCGGATTTACCCCGAAACAGCGGTTGGCCATGACCGTATAGCATTCCTACTTCTGGCAATCGCTATAAATGGGGGGATTACCCCGCCGCCACGTCCAGATAGAGTGCGAGGCGCAACGCGATAGTCAACCAATCCCCAGCCATGGGTTATTTCACCTGGAAATCCACATTACCGGTGATCGGATGCGTATCCGACGAAACTGCGCGCCATTCCACGCGGTACTCGCCTGGCTGCAATGCTTGTGCCGGTGTAATAATCATGGTTTTTCCATCACTGGCACCGGACACGCTGGCGCTTATCTTCATCGCACCGTGATTCGGCATACCGGCCATGCCTGTCATGGACAAGCTAGCGGCAGAGAATTGCGACACGAGCGTTTCGGAAAACTTCAAATCGATAGTGGCAGGTGCAGTGACCTGAGATTTGTCGGCGGGCGTCGACGACACCAGCGAAGGGTGCGCAAATGCAGCGGTGGCGAACAAGCCGGCGGCGATTGGCGCAACGAATTTTGCAATGAAGTCTAAACGAAGCATAGATTTCCTACCTTAATGTGTGATGGTGGTTAAGTAAGCAATGCTTAGGCAGCTAGTGTCTCAAGCATTTAACGTCACAACCGTTTTCAACTCAATAAGCAACCGCACGCTGAGATAGCGCACGTGCATTCTTAATGCAGAGATGCTTGGAAGTGATTTTGACAGGATCACCCTGACGCGAATCAAACGACGGCATTACTCTTTCGTAAGCATTCAGAATAGTTCGCCACTCTGACCCAATGCAACGGACGCGACGCCGCATAAGCATACTCAAATAAAGTGTAGCGACAGTGCGGCGACCAAACTAAGCCGGAACGAAATTTGCTGCACACCAAAAGTCAAAATCAATCTGCGCCGTTCGCATGGGCGCTGTGCTTGGCATGGCAACAACCAGCGCACAACAGGGAGTCGACAATGGACAACACCGAAAGAAAATCAATGAAGATGAGTTACGGACGCTTTGCGCTGATGATCATTGCCGCTACAGTCATCATGTACGGGCTCATGTATTTGAATGTCTACGTCTTATCGCATATTGAGTTCAGTCAAATGCGAATATGGATGGCGATCCTAATGGGTGCGGTGATGGCCATCGTCATGCTTGGCTTCATGTGGTCCATGTATAGGAGCGCGAAAGCCAACATCGCCATCGTGATCAGCAACGTAGCAGCCTTCGCCATTGCACTGTGGTTGGCACGCAGTCAAACCACAGTTGACGATATCTCTTACATGAGAGCAATGATTCCTCATCACTCTATCGCAATTTTGACGAGCGAACGTGCTCGCATTCGCGATCCGCGAGTCCGGAAGCTAGCAGACGGGATTATTCGAGCACAGCTCAAAGAAATAGAGGAAATGCAGCAGTTGATCGCCGACCTGGAAACAAACCCGCCGGCAAACGATACGCCTGTTCTCCGAAGCTATCGAACACTTGGCTTACCGCCTCCGAAACCACAGTAGGAAACCCACTCTAGCGGTATTGCTGATACACGCTGGCTTCGCCAGCATTCCCGATCAGAAAAACATCATATGCGAATCGCTTGCCACCATAGGCCGGTCCGTCCATCCCCGGAGAACCGAGGGGCATACTTGGCACGGCCAGGCCCACGGCGGCCGGACGCTCACGCAATAACCGCCTGATCTCACGTGCTGGAACATGTCCCTCAAGGGCATATCCCTCAACCCGGGCGGAGTGGCACGACCCATAATCGTCCGGAATTCGGTTCTGACGGCGAGCTACTGAAGTGTCCGTCACGTCACGGACGCTCACTTGAAAACCATTATCTTGAAGATACTTCACCCAGTCTTTGCAACAACCGCATGTAGACGTCTTCCATACGTCAACCGTCACCGCCGTTTTTGCTAAAGACGCGACGGGAATTAACGCAACGGCCGCCAGCATTGCACGGCGGCTTAGATATCCGCCTTCAGATTCGAGTAGCGTCATCCTTACGCTCCATTGATTGAAAAATTTGCTGAGCATCTAGAACCAAATTCGGACACCAGCCAAGATCGTCCGTTCAGATCGGCTTTCCCCATCCTCGCTCGCGTATCTGGCTGTCTTACCGAACTTGCGGCCGAACGACACGCCAATATACGGTGCTACCTCTCGCGTTATCTCGTAGCGAAGCCGCAACGACAGCGATGCATCGGATAAGCCCGCGCCTATACCACGCGCTTTGTCATCCTTTCCGTAAAGACTGGCCTCGACCTCGGGCGTCAAGATCAACCGCTGGGTAAGCAGCAGATCGTACTCGGCTTTCAACGCCAATGCGGTCCGTCCTGCCTCACCAACGTAGGCAGTTAGCTCCGTTTCAAATTTGTACGGCGCTAGACCTTGGATGCCCATTGCCGCCCAATTGCGTTTAGGTCCGGTACCAAAATCGCGGCGGGCACCTAGTTGGAAGTCCCAATATGGAGAAAAGGTATGACTCCAGAAAGCCTCTAGTTTACCATCGGTGCTGCCATTGACACGATCGCCCTCACTCTTGATCCAGAGCTTATTCAAATCACGCCCGATCCAAAATTGACCATCCCATTGCAGACCGGTCTCGCCATCTCGATTATAGGCCACCCCTAGTTTGTCAAAAAGCAGATGGGTCGTAATCATGTCATCCATCATGTGAGGATGAATATCGTAGGCTGAATAGCGGTGATCGGTTGTACCGTCACTTGTCGGCAACGTCCCCACTGCAGGCCCATTCTGAAAAGATCCCATCAACATCCCATCCATGGAGCCGTGGTCCATTCCTTGCATAGGCTGATTCTTCGCCCCCTCCGACATACCCGGCATCGAACTATGATCCATGCCTTTCATTGAATTTTGGCCCATGCCCTTCATCGAGCCATGATCCATCTCTTTCATGGGCGACGCCTTCGCTCCTTCCGACATACCGGGCATCGAACTATGATCCATGCCTTTCATTGAATCCTGGCCCATGCCCTTCATCGAGCTGTGATCCATTCCCGGCATCGACTTATGGTCCATACTCGTAGCATCGGCCTGAGCCAGAGCCGCGGTAGCTGCAAATCCCATGAATGCACCGCTCAGAACCGATGCCAGCCGTTTTCGTTCCACGCTTAACGTCCCCATTTTGACTTACTCCACGACGACGGCGCGGAACATGCCCGCTTCCATGTGATATAGCAGGTGGCAGTGATACGCCCAGTTCCCTCTAGCATCCGCGCTTACGCGATAACTGACACGTTGCGCGGGATTGAGGCTTATCGTGTGCTTACGAACTTGAAAATTACCCTCAGGCGACTCGAGGTCGCTCCACATCCCATGCAAGTGAATCGGGTGCGTCATCATCGTGTCATTGACCAAGACGAATCGCACGCGCTCGCCAAACTTCAGGACAATAGGCTTCGCTTCAGTGAATTTCAATCCGTTGAAGGACCACATGTACCGTTCCATATTTCCCGTGAGATGCAATTCGATCTCCCGAGTGGGCGGTCGATTATCTGGGGGCTCGACCATCGAATGCAGATCGGCGTAGGTCAAAACCTTGCGCCCATTGCCTCGTAGGCCCACACCAGGATCATCTAGCCTGGTTGACACCACATCAGGAGGCATAGTCGTTGCGGGACTATTCTCTGCGGGATAGGGATGCTTGACTTCAACCATCCCTCCTTCCCCGTCTCCAGCGCCATGATTCATCCCGCCGTGACTCATTCCCGCCATGCCGCCCATACTGCCGTGGTCCATTCCGCTCATCGCGCCTTGGTTGCCTGCGCCCGACGAGGATTGATCAGCGTTGCTCATTGAGCCATGATCCATCCCCTTCATTGAGCCGCCCGACTCTCCGCCCATATCCATTCCGGACATATCGTGAGCCATTCCCATATCCATCATGGTGAGGACCTGTACCGGATCCGTAGGTGGCACTTCTGCCGCCATACCCTCACGCGGAGCCAGCGTGGCGCGCGCGAATCCAGAGCGATCCATAGCCTGTGAGAAGATCGTATAGGCCCGATCTTCACTCGGCTCCACAATGACATCGTATGTCTCGGCGACAGCAATTCGGAATTCTTCTACTTCCACCGGCCGGACTGGTTGGCCATCAGCAGACACCACTGTCATTTTTAATCCCGGGATACGAACGTCAAAATACGTCATCGCTGAACCATTAATGAAGCGTAGGCGAACGCGTTCTCCAGGCTTAAACAGGCCTGTCCAATTTCCCGCTGGGGCCTTACCGTTGGTAAGAAATGTATAGGTCGCACCGGATACGTCAGCCAGGTCGGTCTGATTCATGCGCATTTTCTGCCACATGAGACGCTCGTTTAGGGCATTCTTCCACCCGCTCTTCTTTGCGTCATCCATCAGGTTTTCTACGGATGGCTGGATATAGTTGTAATAATCGGGCATGACCTTAAGCTTGCGGAACACGCTCATCGGGTCTTCGTCTGTCCAATCGGAGAGCAGCACGACGTAATCGCGTTCAGCTCGCACAGGATCTGGACGCTTGGGTTCAATAACAATCGCCCCATACAGGCCCGTCTGCTCTTGGAAGCCAGAATGGCTGTGATACCAGTACGTACCGCTTTGACGCACTTCGAATTGGTAGGTAAACGTTTCGCCAGGACGAATCCCTGGAAAGCTCAACCCAGGGACACCATCCATGCCTGTCGGCAACAAGATGCCATGCCAATGAATTGACGTATCCTCGCTCAGGCGATTTGTGACGCGCAGCGTTACCGTATCCCCTTCCTTCCAGTGCAGGGTCGGCGCGGGCAACATGCCGTTGACGGTAGTTGCCATTCGGGGAGACCCCGTGAGGTTGGCCGGGGATTCACCTATTTCCAGATCAAACTCAGTGCCAGACAGTACATTGGCCTGCTCGGGAGTTGGGAGCGCCCACGCCGGTTGCCGCCAAAGCCCCAGACCGGTCAACAATCCACCCGCTGCCAGGCCTTGAACAAACTGGCGGCGTTGGTTCGAAACAGCTTTTGTCATTTGCTCTCTCCCCGGACTGCCACTGGCCGCCCGGCTCCGAATTACCATCATTTGACCGAAACGGCCCCCTTCATGCCCGCGGGATAATGCCCCGGCTCAAGACATGCGAACGCCACGTGACCCGCCTTATCGAATTGCCAGACGATTTCGCCGGTCTTGCCAGCCTCCAGAGAGACGGAATTCGCCTCTTCGTGGCGCATACCTGGATCCTTCAGCATCATTTGATAATGGCCACTCAGGTCAGCCTCAGTACCCAGCACCATTTCGTGACGGATCTTGCCCGAGTTAGTAACCCTAAAACGCACCGTTTCGCCGGCTTTAACGTCAATACGGTCCGGTGTGAACCGCATGGCGTCTGTCATGACGACATCGATGGTGCGAGACACTTTGGATGCGTTGCCAGCCTTACCAATCGGAGCAGCTGTCTCGTGACCACCGCTATGGTTGCTACCATGCTCACTTCCGTGCGAACCCGCAGCTAGAGCACCAAACGAAATTACCGCGGCACCAACCGCAGCAATTAGGCGAACGCGATTGATCACTTTGCTCATCTTCATCCTCGACAATCGAAGTTGGGAAAGGCTGCCACTGTAACGAGCCACCCCTAACTACAGTCTGTCAGAAAGATTACTTTTTTGTAATGTCCTGATCGCGTTGAATTGTAAAACCCACTTCTGAACCGTGATTATCCGATTTCGCAAACGCGGCACCGCCATGCATCCGGGCAATTGCGCTAACGATTGCGAGCCCCAAGCCGTGTCCGTCTGCCCGTCCACTGCGAGCGTCATCCGCGCGAAAGAATCTATCGAAGATTCTGGGTAGCGCATCCCGGTGAATCGGTGTCCCTGGATTCCTGAGGCTGATTTCGACGAACTGATCGTCTTGTGCGCAACGAGCAAGTATCGTCTGACCATTTGGCGTAGCTTTTATCGCATTGCTCACGAGATTTGCAATGGCTCGTCTTAACAAGCGTGAGTTTGCGTGTACTTGCACATTTCCATCAACCACTAAGCGCACCCCGGCCTCTTCCAAAGCCGCCTCGTAGTATTCAACCACCTGATCTATCTCATCGCGAACCATCACGGGCCGGAGGTCGCGGGCAGTCTCGCCACCATCGGCACGCGCGAGAAACAGCATGTCGTTAATGAGCGCCTTCAGGCCGTGAAGCTCCTCCAGGTTGGATGCCATCACATCGCGCAATTCCTCAATGGAACGCTCCGAAGAAAGAGTAACTTCTGTCCCGTTGATCAACGTGGCCAGCGGGGTGCGCAATTCATGCGCTACGTCAGCGTTGAACCCCTCCATCTGCTGATAAGCAGCCTGGACACGTGCCAACATTTTGTTGAACGTGTGCGTGAATTCTCTCAATTCACGATCGATCCCACCCTCTGGCAACCGCACCTTTAAATTATCAGGCCCGATCTGGGCCGCGCGGGCGGACAGCCGACGGATAGGGGCAAGGGATCGTCGAACCGCCCAAGCTGACAGTATCACCGTCACACCTATCCAAATGATGCATATCAGCACTAAAGCTGTAGCGAAGGCATAAAGGAACTCCGCACTGGGACGCACATTGACAGCGACAAGGAGCTGACCTTGCGGAAAGAGCTTTCCGTCAAGGGCAGCCTGCATTCCGCGCATATGCAATCCATCTTGCGTTTGAAGAGACACTTCGCCATCGGAAAATACTCGAGTGATCTGCGGTGCCTCGGCACCGTAGAAAACTTCACCATTGGGCCGTATGATCCACACCCGGAGATTGGTGTGCCCGACGAGAATACCGTCAAGCGTCTGACGCAAGCCATCGTACTGCGACGGCTCCGTCTGCATATCCACCATGTGGTCGATAAGCTCGAGCTTTCCCGAAACTTCCGTCATCTCCTGGCGTTGAACCTCACGCTTTAACGCCAGGAACAATGTGCAGCCTGCCACCGTGGACACCACGAGCGCAATCAAACCTAACAAAAGAGTGAGGCGGACCTGAATAGAATTCGTTGGAAGTAACCTCATTCACCGCGTTCCTCTAACACATAACCCATACCACGTACCGTATGCAAAAGCCTCCTGTCAAAAGGGTCGTCGATCTTAGCTCGCAAGCGTCGCACAGCGACTTCAATCGCATTCGTGTCGCTATCGAAGTTCATATCCCAAACTTGTTCAGCCAACATCGTTCTGGACAGAACTTGCCCCTGCCGGCGCAATAAAAGCGCAAGCAGCGTGAACTCCTTCGCCGTCAAGTCCAGTCGCATACCCGCGCGATGCGCCTTTCGCCGAGCAAGGTCCAACTCGAGATCGCCCAGTTTAAGCAGCGTTGATTCCTGGCCGCGGCCTCGCCGAAGCAATGCCTGGATACGCGCCAGTAACTCAGAAAACGCAAACGGCTTCACCAAATAATCGTCAGCTCCGTTCTCAAGGCCCCGCACCCTATCCTCCACTTTGTCTCGCGCAGTGAGCATGAGAACGGGAGTGTCCTTGGTTTCACGCAAGTCCTTCAGAATCCAAAATCCGTCGATTCCTGGCAGCATGACATCGAGCACGACGAGATCGTAATTGCCCTCCAGGGCGGCGTGCCGGCCGTCGACTCCGTTGCTTGCGATGTCCACGACGTAGTTATGTTCCGTCAAACCCTTTTGCAGATAGTGTGCCAGCTTACGCTCGTCTTCGATGACCAGAATTCGCATAACGAACCTCCTATTCCTTGCATAAATGTAATCAGCTAGTCCGATTCATGTCAGTACCAGACACGTAAAGTTTGAGATGTCGCCCCAACCCCAATTGGGTCATCTGATTCGAACGGAACCATTCATGCTAAATCGAAAATCACTGCTTACCGTTGCCGTCGCTGGCAGCCTGCTCGCCCCCGCAATCTCGAATGCGTCGCAGACATTCGAAACTACCAACGACGAGATTGGTCTTGTCACGCATTATGCACCGACTTCAGTCACCCGCGAGCAGGTTCTTCAAGACCTTGCCATGTGGAAAGCTCAACCCATTGCCAGCGACGGATGGCGAGAGACCGACAGCGACCAAGCGTGGCAAGCGCCGACGTCCGTTAATCGCCATACGTCTCACCAACCCCTTACGACTGCCAGTCAGGAACACGAACGTTGGCGCGTGGTTGATGGAGAAGCCGGCTGGATTGGCCCGTTCGGGGTTTGACGTTCATCCCCTTTTTTCAGGTCGGTACGTAGAACCTGAACATGGCATCCGCTATAGCCCCTTCTCATAGTTGATGCTCTGATCTCGTCGATGCATATGCGGCCATTTCCTGCGCTGCAGGGAGCAGATCGTCCCATGCATCTACGCGTCGCACCACACACTTGTAGATCCTTGTAGGAGATTTATATGAAACGCATTTCGTGCGCCATTGTCGCAGCAGCTATTTCTTTCGGTGCGATTGGCATCGTTCATGCTGAGACCAAGACTCGCGCCCAAGTCCGTGCCGAGCTGCAGGAAGCGAAAGCTAAAGGTCTGGTTACGTATGGAGAGCAGGAATACCCGGCGCCCGCCGTGTACACCAGCGGCAAAACCAGTGAGCAGGTGAAAGATGAACTGCAACAGGCTAGAGCCGCCGGCTTGATCACTGACGGTGAGCAACAGTACCCGCCGCAAGTTCCCGTCAGCAGCAGCAAGACGCGCTCACAGGTGCTCGCAGAACTGAAGGATGCTAAGGCTGCGGGCCTGGTTTCCTATGGCGACTTGGATTACCCGCCTACGCTCACCAACTGACCCACAACACCTCGGACTCCTGATTGTCCAATTTGCCTTAATGGGCTTAGCAAGCCTCAGGCGCTGAATCAGCATTCGCGCCTGGCACTCCCCTCCACGCGTTGCATGAAGAGAATGCATGAAGATCCTATACACCAACTTCCATAGGGCTGACGGAGGAGGGCACACAACATACATCATCTCTTTAGTGAGGGCATTGAAAGAAGCACATGAAATCGTAGTTTCCGCTCCATTGACAAGCCGTCTGCATCAGACGCTACTGTCGCTCTCCGATGTTAGGGTAGTCAATCATGACTTTCGAGGTGGGTTGCTGAAATGCGTACGCGATGCGCGCCGCTTCAGAGCATTCCTGCGTAGCGAGCGATTCGACATCGTTCATGTCAATGGTTCCGCAGACCATCGACTGTGCATGTTGGCGGTCGCAGGAATGGGTGTCGATCGGCCCGCAATTGTCTATACGCAGCACAACGACAGAGACGTCAATCGATTAGGCACACTCATCCGAGCGCGTTTCGGTACCACGCGCGTGATTTGCGTGTGCGCCCACAGTAGACGAAAACTGGAACAAAGCCCATTCAACCGATGCGGACTTACTACTGTTTACAACGGCGTCGACGTTGACCGATTCTCCCCCCCGCCCGCCTCTGACGTCAGGCACTATCGCAAACGCTGGATCGAGCCGCGACGGTCTGGCCGTTTGGTGGTTGGAAGCAATGCCGGCACGGCTGATTACAAGCGTTGGCTCGATATGGTAGAGGGTGCGGCATTATTGCCGAAGCATCTTCGCGATCAGATTATAATTTTGATCGCCGGCGTACCGCCCTCGGAAGACCAAGTATCCAAAGTCGAACAACTCGGCATGATGGACCATGTAATCTTCGTCGGCCTGCTCGACGACGTTCGACCATTCATTGCAACACTGGACGTCGGGTTCGTACTTTCATCGGAGGTCGAGACCATATCGTTCGCCTGTCGCGAGATGATGGCAATGGGCGTTCCCGTTATCGTCAGTGATTCGGGTGGACTTTCGGAAAACGTGGAACCTTACTGTGATGGCTGGGTGGTTCCTGCGTGCAATCCGCGTTCCGTTTCACTTGCCATAGCGAGCATCTTGACGAACCGCCAAAGCCTGATTCCCATGCGGCATGCTGCGAGAAAGAAGGCAGTCTCCGAATTCTCACTTACACGGTTTGTGTCCGACACACAAGATGTATACCTAGCAACAAAGTAGGAAACTCATTCCATCCAGCACGGGTTGGAACTTGCTCGCTTATGCGGTGATAGGGAGACCAGCGGCTCAAGATAGCGCTGTTCGACTTTTTTTATAGAAAGTCTTCTGCTTGCGGCAACGTCGTCAGCAATCGGTCTTGAACTTCTTCAACTAGTGACAAGCCGGTACCGATCCAGACACGCCACACAAACAGTCTCTTGTGATCGTCAGAAATGCGCACGGCTCCCATGTCCATTCATTGGATCTGTATCGTGTGTTCTTTAGCGCCCTAGCCTAGCTGGATACGGTGGAATCACGCTGGTCGCCACACATCGTCAACGATCACTGCATCACACCAAAAGCCGTAGTGTCAGCACGTTGAATTCCGACGATTTCAATACAAAAAAGTAATTCCATCGTACGCATTTTGACAGAGAATGTCTCATAAAATTCCGATGTCAATATGCACTGCTTATCATGTTCCCCGGCATAAGAAACGTTCTACCGACGCAGCCGATGAGTAGCCGCTCTGCCAATGGAGTGCGACAGGGCTTGCAAGCATTCTAGTAACCTGCCGACAACGCAGCAGCTAGAGTGTGTCACTGCAGTCATACTGAGCGTGACCTCTATCCTCCGCGAAGGGATGAGGTGTTTCGCACCGCGCATACTGCGTACACAGTATGCGCGGTTTTTCTTCGCACATGCATGGTGAATCCTATTGAAAGTACGCACGAACGTTCTTCTTGACAGTGTCACGGATTATCTCTTCGCGCTTCTCAACGGCTGCGTGAACCAAGCTTCCAGGCCTGCAGATTGCAGACTAAAACGTAATCTCGTTGTTGGCATTTAGCAAGGGTCGATCCAATAGAATTTGTTGTACAGCTATTTGATTTTTGAAAGACATCTTGCCGCGCTTAAATGCTCTGCTTGAGTCGGAACGTAAGGAGTTTCTCGTGAAGAATTTTTTGAAGTATCTACCCCTGGGACTGGCGTTGATTTCTATGCAATCGGCCATCGCAGGTTCAGCATCGACGTCGGAGAAATCCGCATTCGCACAAGATGCAGAACTCTCCCGTGCAGAGGTGCAGGCCGATTTGGCTATCTGGAAGCGAGCTGGCATGGACAAGTTCTGGCGAGGGAATCAGACTCCAAACACATTCAGCCGGGAATACCGAATGGCTCAGGCCGAATATCAACGGATGCGAAATGGCACGGAGTATCAGCAGGAACTACAACGTCGGACACAATGAGGCTCCTACCGCGCTTGATACGAACTGCCTTTCGCAGACTGAGTATCTCGCAATTGCATGCCACTTCGGTGGCATATTTTTTTGCTAGCTGTTGTCGCCAGCACAGGGAGCATTACAATCTTTCTTCCTTTCCGTTAACTTTCTCAACTTCATTCGAATGAGCGCCTCGACTGAACAGCCATCAACCGACGAGCGTCGAACGTTATGGATCGTGCTGATTCTCAACGCAGCTATTGCGGCGGCGTTTTTCATAAGCGGGGTAACCGCGGATTCAAGTGCGTTGATTGCGAACGGTGTCGACAACCTTTCTGACACAGCCGTCTACGCTCTCGGGCTGATAGCGTTGAGCCGCGGGAGCTTGTGGAAGCAGCGCGCGGCGATGGCATCGGGCGTGATGTTACTTGTTTTTGCTGTAGGGATATTGCTGGATGTGGGACGCCGCTATTTTCAGGGTAGCGAGCCAATCGGGCCGACAATGATGATCATGTCGCTTGTTGGCGGAGGAGTCAATTTCTATTGCTTGCGTCTTCTGCATCGGCTGGAGAATCCTGATGTCAATTTGCGAGCGGCAACGACATTCAGCCTTAACGATTTTATATCTAATGGTGGAATTTTGTTGTCTGGCGTACTGGTCTTTTGGCTGAACAGCAACTGGCCTGATCTTCTAGTTGGGCTGGCGACAACGTTAATCGCCATCAAGGGTGGCGTTGACATATTGCGCGATGTCAAAACAGATATCCGAAGGAATAATGGCTATGGCACGAAATAATATCAAGATATTCGGTGACAGATATCACCGACGATTTAGATACCGTGCGCCACTGTACTCCGCCATGACGAATCTAACGATCTCGAGAGAGTAGATAACAAGAACCCCGTAGGCAGAAGAATGGGGTCCATAGACTCAGCTCCATTAACGAATCGGCCGCTTTGCTATTCTCACCCCGCTCAAACGCATCCAGTCGCCCAGTTCCGGACGTGCCAATACCTCATACTCGGCCAGGCGTTGGGCTGCCGACATATCGTCCGCAATCGGTAAGCCAGGATGGCAAATCAAAAGATCGCCATCTCGCGCATTGTTCAACCAATGATGCAATAGCCTAGCATAACGACGTTCGCCTCCTTGAAATCTGTAGATTCCAAGCATACGCCGATTGATAGGCCAACCTTCGCATCGAGCGGCCCGCGCCACCTCGTCCGCGCCCAGAGCTCCAATTAAGTGGGCTTTGGCGGAATCGAGAATAGGGATTCCCGTCAACAGTCCGGGAGCGGTATATCGCAGCCAGGGCTTCCGGCGCCCACGGTAGCGTTCGCGCAATATGCAAAGCAATCGTGGTAGGACGCCGGGCAACTGATGAACATGTTGATGGCCATCGATATAGTCTGGAGGCCGTCCCAGTGTCTTCTCAAAAGTATCAAATTGACGCAGGAGCTGGTTGTCGACCCATGCTCTCTCAAGACGACCAGAATAGACACGGCCTATAAGTGTGCGTAGTGCCAATACGTTCGGTTGACTCGTTCCTCCAAATGCTCCCCCGCTGTCAGAATAGTTGGAACCTCAGTTGCTGTTAGAGTCCCAAACCATTGGGGGCAAAGAGAAGGTTCCGATGAAGTATTCCGCAGAACGCCGGGAAGCCATCCTGAAGAAGTTACTGGCCCCGCACAACCGCACGGTCTCCGACCTGGCACGCGAAGAAGGCATTTCCGAGGCCACGATCTATAACTGGCGCAAACAGGCCCGCGGCCAGGGCCGTTTGTTGCCAGACCAGGCGTCGGACAGCGAGGGCTGGAGCTCGCAGGACAAGTTCAACGCCGTGCTGGAAAGCGCTGCGCTGTCCGAAGTGGAGCTGGCCGAGTACTGCCGGCGCCGGGGACTGTATGCCGAGCAGTTGCGCCGCTGGCGAACGAGTTGCGAGCAGGCCAACGCGCAGAGCCAGAGCGCCGCCCGGCAGGAGGCCGACGCGCTCAAGGCTGAACGTCGCCGCACGCGCGATTTGGAGCGCGAGCTGCGCCGCAAGAACGCCGCGCTGGCTGAGACGGCAGCATTGCTGACCTTGCGAAAAAAAGCCCGGGCGATCTGGGGGGACGAGGAAGAATGACCAATGCCCAGGATCGCCGTCAAGCTGTAGCGTTGGTCGATGAGGCTCGCCAGGCCGGTGCACGCTTGCAGAGCGCATGCATCGAACTCGGTATCGGCTTGAACACTTATCGTCGCTGGGCGACGGGCGATGAGGACAGACGCCCGCACGCCATACATGCCACGCCATCGCATGCACTGACAGACGCCGAGCGCCAGGCCGTGCTGCAGGCCTGCCACCGTCCCGAGTTCGCCAGCCTGCCGCCGGCGCAGATCGTGGTACGGCTGCTCGATGAAGAGGGCCGGTACCTGGCGTCGGAGTCGACCTTCTATCGCGTGCTGCGCCAAGCCGATGAGCAGCACCGCCGTGGCCGGGCGCGCGCGCCACGTCACGCTGGAGCACCACGGCGCCACTGTGCCGACGCACCCAACCAGCTCTGGAGCTGGGACGTCACGTACCTGCATACGCGTATCCGCGGCCGGTTCTATTACCTGTATCTGATCCTGGACATCTACAGCCGGAAAATCGTCGGGGCCGAGGTGTTTGAATCGGAGAACATGGCCAACAGTGCCACCATCATCCAGCGCGCCGTGCTGCGCGAGCAGTGTCAGCACCGACCCCTGGTATTGCATGCCGATAATGGTAGCGCCATGAAAGGCTCGACCTTGCAGGTCACGCTCGAGAAGCTGGGCATTACCGCCTCGCACAGCCGACCCCAGGTATCCAACGACAACGCGTATTCCGAGGCCCTGTTCCGCACCTGCAAGTACCGGCCCGGTTACCCGATCGACGGCTTTGCAAGCGTGCAGGCCGCACGCCTGTGGGTGCATCAGTTCATCCACTGGTACAACCATGAGCATCGCCACAGCGCCATTCGCTACTTGGCTCCGGCGCAGCGTCATGCGGGCCTGGATGCCCCCATTCTGCAAGCCCGACAGCGCCTGTACCAACAAGCCAGGCAACGCCACCCAGCACGATGGTCGGGAAAACTACGCAACTGGCAGCCCATCGGCAGCGTCTGGCTCAACCCCGAGCCGGATCAACATGAGCAAGACACCGATCCAGTATTAGAGGCCGCATGAATCAGGTTCCAACTGCCTTGACAGACGCCGTGCTGCGGTGAGATTCAGATGAAGGCCAACATCAAGATCAGCATCATTCAGCCGTCGCCCATTGACGACAAACGTGGGCCCGTGTACCAAGCAGCTAATTGCGCTGAGACGATCTAGTTTTATTAGTTGAAGTATGCCTGCATCAATACCAGAACTCATGCCGAAGTCGTCGCCGCAAAACACAACACGCTTCCAACATCGTTCTTCACCTTGCTCAGCACTAACGAGGCGGCCATGAAGCTCTTGATGATGGAAGCACGCTGGTTCGTTTTGGTGGGCGTCGGAGCTACCACGACACATTGGTTGGCCGTGGTGATGTGCGTTGAGTGGTTGTGCATACGCCCGTTGGTTGCGAACATCGCCGGATGGTTCATCGCATTCATAGTGTCTTTTATGGGACATTATTTGCTCACTTTTCGCCATTTAAGCGCGCGTTGGACGATAGCGCTACGACGCTTCTTTCTCGTATCGACATGCGGATTTTTGTTCAACGAGGTTGTGTACGCCTGGCTGCTGAGCAATACGAGGCAAAGCTACGAGCTTATGCTCGGTTTGGTTCTCTTAGGCTTGGCTTTCGCCACATTCCTCGCTAGCCGGTTGTGGGCATTTAGATGTCGCTCTGGCGGTTGACCCTCACTCCTACTGTATCCCTCGTCTCTGTGCACCGACACCCGAGCAAACGACTTTATCGACTGGCTGTTTTACGCAGCTCATAGAGGACAAAGCGCCGACTGGAATATCGAGATTTTGCAACAACTCCAGGTGAGGCCAGTAGCGGCCAGGATTTATCACGGGAAACTGCCACCCACAACCGACCGGATGGGCTAAATGGCGGCAAAGTGGATGCTTGCCAGGGAAGCAATTTCGCTTTGCCTTGCGAGTAATATCGCGCAGAGAAAGGTCTCGAGCCTACAAAATAGAGCGTGTCGCCGGGCTGCTGCAGCTTCTCAACCATTGCGACGAGGCCCTTCTCTGTCTTGAAGCGTGGTTCGTCGAGAATACCTAGTGTGCCGATCACAACAGCAGCGATGGGGACAAGCAGCGACGCTGCGAATACGAAAGAGTTCGCAAGTCTCTGGTTCCGGGTCAGTTCTACACTTGAGAGCCAACAGCCAAGGCCTAGAGCCAGCGGCGGCAGGCTTGGCAAGACATATGTCCATAAGATGTTGCCGGAAAAAGTAAAAAGGACCGGGGCTACTAATGCCCACGACACTAGTAGCTTGACTATGGGTTCACGTAGAGCGGCTTGAGCAGCCTGGCGTAGACTGGATTTCAGTGGCAGCACCAGTAGGCCGGTCACGAGCAACAGACTCCACGGTGCTGAAGCCGCAATCCAATCTAACCAAATTGCTCCCCATGCGCGAGCGTGGGCGGTGCCGTATCGATCACCTGCCCAACCCGCGTCGACGAAGCGAAGGAAATGCTCGCCCACGAGGAAGTACTTCAGAAATCCAGGCGTCTTGAGTTCTGCGATGACATACCATGGCAGTGAAATAGCGAGCATCAATGCAAGCCCTACCGACCACGGTAGAGCCTTTAATGCCTTTCGGCCTTCACGCGCCCATAACGCCCAAGCCAAACTCGCGCCTCCAATCAATACCAGAGCAAGCGGGCCTTTGGCCAACAGACCGATCGAAAGACCAATGAAGAATCCATAGCGCCAGAATGCAGTGGGGCAAAAGGGAGCCACCATTAGTGCAAGCATCGATAGTGTCACGCCCAAAGTGAGAAACGGGTCCGTGAGAACGGCGCCGGCGCTCACAAATGGCAGAAGCATCGCAGCCAGCATTAGCACAGCCCATCGCGCCTGCTGCAAGCCGAAGACTCTTCGTGCAGCCACATAGACGAGGCGCGCAACCAGTAGCATGACTAGCAAGGACGGTAGGCGTACCGCGAACTCGCTCAATCCGAGTAATTTGATGCTCAGGGCCTGAGCCCAAAAGGCTAGAGGAGGTTTTCCCCAAAAGGGCTCCCCCGGTTCAAACCAGGGGGTGACCCAGTCTCCCGAGACGGCCATTATCCTCGCAATCTCTGCATAGCGCGGCTCTGACGTGTCAATCAGTGGAAGCGTTGCCATGGCAAACAAACGGACCCCCAATACAACCACGACGGCAATTAAGAGAGACTTACTACTTATTCTCACCGACTTGCTCCGCCGACGAATCTCCAGGTACAGGCGCTTCGGTTGATTCGATGATCTCCCGTACAAGATAGACGGGACGTTGTTTTGATTCCATGTATGTTTTTCCCAGATATTCGCCCAACAGGCCGATAGTCAGCAACTGAATGCCGCTAAGTAATGTGATCATCGCCATTAGGGACGGATAACCGGGCACTGAGTCGCCAAAAATCAGTGTCTTGAGCACTATCGCAAGACCAAATCCCCCCCCGAGCAATGCAATTACGGCGCCGATTGCAGTGGCCCAACGCAGCGGTGTCGTCGAAAACGAGGTGATACCCTCCATCGCCAAGCCAAACAGGGCAAAGTAATTCCATTTGGTGGTACCGGCCGCTCGAGGTGCTCGATCGTAGTCGATGACGGTCGTTGGCATGCCCACCCATGCATATAGACCTTTCATATATCGGCATCGCTCTGGAAGCCTAAGCATGGCATTGACAGTACGCCGACTCATCAATCGGAAATCACCAGTATCGGCCGGAATTTTTGAATGGCTAAGACGGCTAAGTAGGCGATAGAAGGCGTATGCCGAGAGCTTTTTGGCCCATCCTTCTCCTTGTCGAGATCGACGACGCATGCATACTACGTCGGCGCCAGCTCGCCAAGCAGCAACCATGGCCGGAATCAGTTCAGGGGGATCTTGTAGGTCGGCGTCCAACACGATCACTGCGGCACCACGAGCATGCACCAAACCAGCCGACATCGCGGCTTCTTTGCCGAAGTTGCGGCTCAGGCACACAATGCGCACTGCGGAATTTTGCCGGGCCACTGCGCGGAGAAACGCGACGCTATCGTCAGTGCTACCGTCATCGACGAAGATGATTTCGTATGGGTACCCCTGGCTTTGCAGCAAAGGTTGCAATCGATTCAGACACAGGGGAAGAACTTCTTGCTCATTAAAGAAAGGAATAATGATGGAAAGGCAGTCACTTTGAGCTGCCGAGGCGACTGGTTTCACGGGTGGTTGGTAGGCAGCTAGAGCGTGCATGAAATCGACCTAGTAATACGATGCATCACTCTAGCCGCTGACCCACGACAACACGCAGACGACTACATTACATTTTGGTCAGTTTCAAGAAACGAGAAACCTATGTTCAAGAAGCAGACACCGATCACATACACCCAACTCAAAAACACTTATGAGCCGTGTGTCGGGAAACCATGTGACCTTATGGAAGCCGTTGTCGCGATTTTCCCCCAACCACCTCAACAGCCTCAAGCGTCATAAGACCAATATCGGTCACTTGTTCGAGCGATATCGCAAAGGCCCGAAGTTTGATGTCACTATCCACTATTTCAATGACGACTGCGCGATCGTTTTCTAGAACATGTTTACGATGGAGCTGTGCCGCATGGCCAAATCCCAATAGCGCTTCCAAGACTGTCACCCCTGCCAGGCCGCTGTCGCGGGCGGCAGTTGCTACATACTCGAATACGCGACGGTCACCGACGTATGCAGACTCATCGGTATAGATGCGTAGAAGTTTCATTGTTTGTTCGGTCACTGTATGTCTCCTTCAATGGGAGTTTCACTCTTGAGCGCTCCTTCAGGGATATCGCTCTTCCGTTTCTCCTTCGGCTCCAGCACTACCTTAGCAATCGCAGGCAGGACTAGCAGCGTTAATATCGTTGCCGCGATCAATCCTCCAATGACCGTCGTCGCGAGTGGCTTTTGCACTTCTGCGCCTGTACCCAGCGCTAGTGCCATTGGCACAAAACCAATGGCGGGCACAAAGCCGGTCATCACAACTGCCCTCATCTTTTCCTTCATCCCTTCCCGGATGGCTTCGGACAGTGGCAAGCCTGCTTCGGTATGTGCACGGATTGCGGTCATGACCACCAAACCATTCAACACCGCTACCCCCGCCAGGCAGATGAAACCGACTGCGGCCGAAACCGAGAAATTTATCCCTGTCATAGCCAACGTGAAGACCCCTCCTGCGAGGCCTAACGGAACGGCGAGGAACACAGAAAGTGCGCGTCCGAATCCACCTAATGCCATAAACAGAAGCACGAATATCGCAAGAAAGCATATCGGCACGACAATCGAAAGCCGTTGTGATGCTGCCTGCAGGCTTTCAAACTGACCACCCCATTCCAGATAGTAGCCAGCCGGAAGTTGCACTTGAGCAATCTTTGCTTGCGCCTCTTCTACGAAGGAGCCGGCATCGCGACCATCCAGGTTGACTTGCACCACTACACGCCGTTTACCATTCTCGCGCCTAATTTCGTTTAGTCCCTCCGTTAATCGAATTTGCGCGACTCGGGCAAGCGGAACTTGACGCCGCAACTGTCCTTCCATCTCGGGTAGTAGTATGGGCAGTGCTCGAATGGCATCAAGGTTCATGCGGGTTGCTTCGGGCACACGGACAGTGATGTCGAATCGCCGATCTCCCTCGTATAGAAGCCCCGATGGACGTCCTCCCAGTGCCGCGGCAATAGTGTCTGCAACGTCTTGGACGGTAAGCCCATAGCGTGCAATCTCTGCGCGGTTTAGTTTTACATCGAGTGTTGGCGCCCCACCCACTTGGTCGGCCTTGACACTGCCCGCCCCGGGGATGTCCTGGAGTACGCGGACCATTTCGTTCGCAGTTTGCTGCATTTTCTCGAGATCATCGCCATAAAGCTTGATGGCGACATCGCCGCGTACACCTGCAATCAATTCATTGAAGCGCAGCTCGATGGGTTGACTTACCTCGTACAGATTGCCGAGTTGAGTACCTGCAGCTTTCTCAACGCGCTCAATAACCTGCGCTTTGGTAGTCACGCCGTCCGGCCATTCTTCTTGCGGCTTGAGAATGACGAATCCATCGGACACGTTCGGCGGCATAGGGTCTGTGGCGACCTCTGCAGTCCCGGTCTTGGAAAACATCAACTCGACCTCCGGCAGTTTTTTAATCGCATCCTCGACCTTGAGTTGCATCGCGAGCGACTGTTCTAAGCTGACAGAAGGAACCCGAGTTGAAGCCACCGCCAGATTTTTCTCGTCCAGCTTCGGTATGAACTCTGATCCGAGCAGCCCGAACGCTGGAATTGCGGCGAGAAAGAAGACCAGTCCCGCAAAGATGAATGGCCATGGCCGTGCGATCGCCTTGTCGAGAAAAGGTAAGTATCGCTCTTTCGACTTTGCAATAAGCCAGACTTCCTTTTCTGCAACCCGACCACGAATCAGAATTGCAACAAGCGCCGGAACAAGCGTGATCGCCAGAATGAATGCCGCGACCAGGGCCAGCATGATGGTGATCGCCATGGGCGAGAATGTCTTGCCTTCGACCCCTGTGAACATAAGGAGCGGGGCAAAAGTAAGGAGAATGATCACCTGACCAAATACAGTCGGCTTAATCATTTCCTGTGCGGCACGCATTGTCTCTTCCAGGCGCTCTCGAAGGAACAGCAACCTGCCTTCATGCTGTTGTCGATGGGCGAGTCGGGCTAAGCAATTTTCAATGATTATGACTGAGCCGTCGACAATAAGGCCAAAGTCGAGCGCACCGAGACTCATGAGGTTGCCCGGAACTTTAAAAGCGTTCATCCCCATTGCCATCATCAGAAACGAGAACGGAATTACGAGTACCGCGATCAGCGCTGCGCGCCAATTGCCGAGCAACAGAAATAAGGAGGCTGCGACGAGTATCGCTCCTTCAGTCAAGTTACGCTCGACAGTGGAGACAGTCGCATTTACCAATTTTGCTCTGTCCAACACCGTTTTTACCTGAATGCCTGGCGGCAAACTGGTCGCAATTTGGTCGAGTTTGGCGGATACATCCTCTGCTACGACTCGACTGTTCTCACCGATGAGCATAAGGACTGTACCAATGACGGCTTCTTCGCCATTCATACTTCCCGCGCCAGTACGCAGATCTCCACCGATCTTTACGTCGGCGATTTGACCGACAGTGATAGGCACTCCCCCACGCGTAGCAGCAACGGCATTGCGAATTTCATCGACCGAGCCGACACGCGCATCGACCCGCACAAGATACGCCTCACCACCACGGTTATAGTAGTTGGCACCTACTGCGATATTCGCCCGTTCCAGCGCTTCACCCAATTCGCTGTAGGAAATGCCATAGCTCGCGAGCTTTGTAGGGTTGGGTTCGACAACAAATGTCTTCGCATAACCCCCAATGGAGTCAACACCAGCAACGCCCGGAAGCGCCTTGAGTTGCGGGGCAACGATCCAGTCTTGTACGGTACGAAGATACCCAGCTTTGGCGACCTCATCGACCATCCGATCGCCTTCAGGAGTCAGATAACTACCATCTGGCTGCCAGCCGGGCTCACCCGCGACCTTCTGCGCTCCTTCTCCGTCTGGATAGGTATATCCAACCGTATACAACAGCACCTCGCCAAGTCCGGTGGTGACAGGTCCAATCTGTGGCTGTACTCCATCTGGCAAACTTTCCTGTGCTTTGATCAGCCGCTCGCCCACCTGCTGGCGAGCAAAATATAGGTCGGTTTTGTCAGTAAAGATCGCAGTGACTTGGCTAAAGCCGTTGCGTGATATGGAGCGAGTGGATTCCAAGCCAGGAATGCCGGCAAGCGAAATTTCGACCGGATAAGTAACGAGCTTTTCAATCTCCACTGGCGACAATCTAGGATCGACTGTGTTTATCTGTACCTGATTGTTGGTAATGTCTGGCACGGCATCAATAGGCAGTTTGGTGAGCTGCCAGACTCCAAGGGCTCCAATTGCGAGGAAGAGGAAAAGCACCGCCCAGCGCGCACGGACGGACAAAGCCATGAGACGTGCAATCATGCTTATTCCTCCTCGCCTGCGCCCTTGCCAAGCTCAGCTTTGAGCAGGAATGCCTGGCCGGTAACAATCGTCTCGCCTGGGGAGAGGCCTTTTACGACTTCGACACGCCCAGCGCTGCGCTGGCCAATGGTGATAAAGCGTGCCTTGAAGCCGTCTGCAGTTCGTACAAAAACCGTGTCTTTGCCGTCTAACGTTTGGATCGCCTCCTCAGGAACGACGATCACGCCAGAAGCTTCAGTTTTCTGCGGGAATATCCGTACTCGGACAGCGAGTCCTGGCTGGAGCGAGCCCGCCTCGACGTCGATGACAGCAGTTGCCTGCCGCGTTGCAGTATTGAGGGATGGAGTAACTGATCCAACTTTCGCTTCTAGAGTGCCGCCTCCTGGTAATTCCACAATGGCACGGTCCCCAGGCGCAATGCGGAAGATGTCGCTAGGAAGTATGGCTGCTTCCACTTGGATCTGCTTAGGATCGGCGATTCTGAAGAGCTCAGTTTCAGGTTGAACGAAAGCACCTAAGCTCAAGCTCTGCGTAGTGATTCGGCCACTAATCGGGCTGGAAACGGCTACACCTTGACCGTCTTTGGTAACATTGGCGACCTCGGCCTCAACTTTGGCTCGACGGGCATCGGCCGCAGCGGCTTGAGCTTCTGCCTGTGCCCGCTCCAGGTCGACTCGTGCGGAGACTTGCTGCTTGTATAGATATTGTTCACGTGCCAACTCCTTCCTTGCGAGTTCAGCTCGTGCGTATGCGGCCGTTCTTGCAGCAGCTAACTGTGCCGCATCGCGGCTGGCAACTACCGCTAGCACTTCACCAGCTTGGACCGGATCTCCTAGCCGCTTGAAGACTTGCGTGACCGCCCCACTTGCTCTGGCCGTGACGATCGCTTCCCCTCCTGGCTGCGGTGAGACGACGGCTTGCGCCCCGATTTCGGCATCCAGTCCACCGGGCTGCAAGACTTCAGTCGTGATCCCTGCCTCGCGAATTGCATCGATGCTCATCGTGAGGCTATCAGGCTGTGCGGGCTCGACGAGGCTGGCTTCCTGAGAGCTGCTTACGATACCTGCCGAAGGAGCTGTGTAGCGCGCAATACCAAAGCCGCTGATACCGGCGAGCAGGACAGCGCCAACAACGCTTCCGATCAGGCGCTTGTCATATGGATTCATTTCCGGTCTCCGATGCAGTTATGCAACCTTGAGTTGTGTGTTCATACAAAATCGGCGCTGGAGTTAAAAAGCGCCTTCTGTTCATTGCTTTATTCATCAGCATGCACGTCGACCTTATTCCTTGCTCGTTATCGAGAAGAACAGGCAACTGCGGCGACCTCGTGGCGAATGACATCGCCACGGCATATTTTGGAAACGAAAAATCAGGGTGGCGATACATATGAGGCGCTGCACTTAGTAGCCAATGAGGCGATCTATTTCCGCCCGGGCGAGGAACGCTTCACTGAGGGCGGTTAGGTAGGATATGTTTCCCTGGGTAAGTGCGCGCTGTGCATCGAGAACTTCCAGATAGCTCATTTTCCCGGCTGCAAACCCTTTTCGTGCAGCTTCATATGCCCTTTGCGCCCCTGGTAGTACTGCATTTCGATATTGCTGCGCAGAGGAAGCAGCTAGATCGTATTTTGATGCGGCTTGAATCAACGATGAATTTAGACGTGCCTCGAGATCACGATATACATCTTGAGCTTTATATGAGCGCATGGATGCCGCATAAACGTTGCCCTGATTGCGATCGAAGAGCGGCAAAGGAATGGAAATGCCAAGCTGCCCGCGATTACGCCCCATTTCATTGTCGCGAGCAACCCCTACGCTGACAGTGATGTCAGGATAGCGCTTGCTTTTTTCTACTTCGAGTTCGGCTCGACTGAGTTCCAGAGCGGTGCGTCCCGACGCTAAAAGGGGAGATTTATCGAGCGATGCCTTTAACTCGTCTAATGAAGGCCGGGGTGGCAGGGATTCCAGACTGGCTGCAACACCCTCGAAATCGGGTTGACTCTCACCCCAAGTGAGCGCAAGAGCGCGCCGAGCATTTGCCAATGTATTCAATGCGGCTTGTTCCGCTAAACCGCTATTACTTAGCTCGACTTCAGCCCGCGTCTTTTCCAGGGGAACCGCTTTTCCGGACTCAACCCGAGCAGTAGCGACACGTAGCGCACCTTGCGCAATGTCTCTGGTCTCGCGCGCTACGCGTACATTTTCCTGGGCAATTGCCACTTCGAAGAATGCTGCCGACACCGATGCACGCAAGCTAGAGCGTGTGGCCTCTAAATCCAATTGAGATATATCTCCTGCCAATCGAGCAGCCTGTTGTCGAGCTCCGCGTTTTCCTCCCAGTTCGATCGGTACGTTGAGCATCGTTGTGGTCGTTCGTGTAGCTCGTCGTTGGTCCTCTACGTTCACGTCCAAACTCGGATTGGGCATTACTCCCGCTTGGGTAATGAGGCCGTCGGCTGCCCGAGCTTCATTCCGTGCGGCAGATAACATCGGATTCCGCGTCAATGCCTTGTCGATCGCTTCTTGCAACGTGATGACGTCATTGGAATTAGTCGCTGCGCCTGGATCAGCACTAGATGCCAAGACCGAGGCCGACAGGGCATAGAGACATACGCCTGCTATGAGGAACGGTAGACGTGGCAAACGCATTTTTGAACCTTGAAGAACGCCTTGGCGACGCAATATTGGCACGTAGTAGCGACGCCGCTACCGACGAAAATATAGATGGCTGGTACTGTATCGAAGTGGTCCCGACAAAATAGCGACGCCAAGATGACAAATTTGCAAACTATTCAGGCCGAAGACCATCTAATTACTGATTAGTAATTTGGTTGTTCGTCATTTGACGTCAATATGTTCGTAAAATGCCAGCTATTGCAGGCAAATCCTTATTTTTTGTAATTAGCACCTCCGGAATCAAGGGTGGGAAAATTGAAAATATTGGTCATTGAGGACGAGCGAAAGCTCGCGGAATATCTCAAGCGCGCGCTTTCCGAACATAACTACGTCGTCGATATTGCAATGGATGGTATTAGCGGACTTCATCTAGCCCAGGAGACGCAGTACGACTTGATTCTTCTAGACGTAATGTTGCCTGGACGAGATGGCTTTTCGGTATTGGCGGAATTGCGAAAAGGCGATCGGGTCCCTATCCTGATGCTTACCGCACGCGACAAGCTGGAGGATCGTGTTCGAGGGCTGCAAGATGGTGCTGACGACTACCTGGCAAAACCTTTCGCGCTTTCAGAATTATTGGCACGCGTGCTTGCGCTGAGTCGACGCCAGAGTAACTCAGTTATCGAGCCGAACCGCCAAAATGTGCTAAAGGTCGGCGATCTGGAGCTCGATCTGTTACGCCGCAGGGCGTCGCGTGGAGGCGTGCGCCTTGATCTCACGGCCAAGGAGTTCACCTTGCTGGCACTGTTAATGAAGAAACAGGGCCAAGTCTTGTCACGCTTGGACCTGGCGGAGCAAGTGTGGGACATTAACTTCAACAGTAATACGAATGTAGTCGAAGTGGCAGTACGCCGACTGCGCGGCAAGGTTGATGACCCTTTTCCAACAAAACTCCTCCATACAGTACGCGGTATGGGATACGTACTTGAACCACGGGAAATTTGATGGCGATTCGTCCTAGAAGATCGTTAAGACGATGGCTATCGTGGTGGCTGGTGCTTCAAACATTTGCCGCCTTAGGTCTGGTATGCATAGTTGTATATGGTTCCGTGTACCTAAACCTTTTGGCTCGGCAGGAGACCTTGCTTGAGCAAAAGAAGGGGGTAATCGTTCACCTAGTAGACGAGTTTGCTTCTTTTGGTGATTTCTCCCATTTGGAGCACAAATTAACGGATTTTTTCTATGGCAAATCTGAATTTAGTCTTCGGCTGAAAATCAATGGCAAGCTCATGACCTATGGTGAGCATGAGCCGGCATTGAGTCCCAGAGATATTAAGCAGACGACCTTCACGCTTACCATGCCTCAGCAGCCTGGAGTGCAAATGGAGGCAGAGCTCCTGTTAGACATATCACCCGACATACAACTCCTAACCATACTGGCGTGGACCCTATTCGCCTGCGCGCTTGGCGGCGCGTTGCTTGTCTCGATGATTGGAGATGTACTGGTTCGCCGAGCCTTGTTTCCGCTTCATGATGTTGGGCGGCAAGCTGAGATGCTATCGCCACACAGAATTGGTGAGCGTCTTGATGAAAGCGGTCTTGCCGAAGAACTGCAGCCGCTAGTGCGGCAGTTCAACCAAGTACTACAGCGTGTTGAGCGAGCGTATGTCCAAATGGAAGGCTTCAATGCGGATGTGGCTCACGAGCTACGTACCCCGTTGGCAACACTGATTGGCGAAACGGAGTTGGCGTTATCAACGCGGATGTCACGGACCGGGCTTCAAGAGACTTTGGGCTCAAACTTGGAAGAGTTACAGCGCATGTCGGGTATCGTTAACGATATGCTCTTTCTATCACAGGCGGATCGTGGCGCAGCCGCGCGCACAACTCGGGTGTGCAACCTGCGCGAGCTCGTATACGAAGTACTCGCTTATCATGAAGCAGAAGCTTTTGAGGCAAAAGTATCTTTCATGGTTGTCGGAGACAAGTCTGCGGCTGTCGACAGAACGCTATTCCAGCGGGCGGTTTCGAATCTTGTCTCCAACGCGGTGCGCTTTGCCCTCCCAGATACCCAAATTCAGGTTCGCATCGAGGAGAGGGACGAAGGACAAATGGGGGTCACTGTAAGAAATATCGGTGATCCAATCAGTACAGAGCATTTGCCTCGCCTCTTTCACCGCTTCTATCGGCTGGACTCGTCCCGGGCCAGCAACGCTATGCATCATGGACTCGGCTTGGCCATTGTAGCTGCGATAGCTCGAATGCATGGAGGGCAGACCTATGCGAGTTCCGACCATATCTCGACAACTATTGGTTTCAGCATAGACGGAAGCAGATCGATGGATGCCTAGCGACCCTTTTCACCTACAACATTGCAGGGACATTACATTTTTCGCTGCACTACTTTTCATATTCGTAATACGTTTGTCCGCTTATTGACGTAGCTAGGCAGCTAAAGTCTTCTCTGTTGATCAATAGTGCAAGTACGAACCCCAGTGCGTTGTGATCGCTTGCTCCATGGTCTTTGAATTTTCGACCTCCAGATAACGCCCATGTGTGGCGAAAATCCCTCAAAAAGGTGCATGGTGGGGCTATTCAGATCTACTGATGAAGATACTTATTATCGATGACGAGAGGAAGCTGGCAGAGACTGTCAGGCGTAGCCTGACAGGGAACGGCTACCTCGCTGATATAGCATTGGACGGCGCAAGCGGATTACAGCTTGCATATGAAATGCAGTACGACTTGATTATTTTGGACATTAATCTCCCCGACATGGAAGGATTTGAGGTCCTGCAACGAATCCGGCAAAGTGATGCTGTCCCAGTCATGATGCTAACCGCACGAACGAGCTTGGAAGATCGAGTCAGGGGCTTAGAACAAGGTGCAGACGATTACCTCGCGAAACCATTTGCTCTTTCTGAATTGCAGGCAAGGGTTCAGGCTCTTCGCCGCCGTGGAAGCGGCAACGAGAGCAGACGGGGACCGAACGTGCTTCGCGTCGCAGATTTGGAACTTGATTTACTGAGGCGCCGCGTCGTGCGTGGCAACGCACGCATCGACTTGACCGCCAAGGAATTCAATTTGCTGACGATTCTTATGCGCCGTCAAGGCGAAGTTGTCTCACGCTTGGTATTGGCCGAGCACGTATGGGATATGAACTTCAATAGCAATACAAACGTCGTGGAAGTAGCGGTCCGTCGACTGCGCTCTAAGATTGATGACCCATTCGATGCGAAGTTGCTGCACACGATTCGTGGAATGGGCTATTTGATCGAGTACCGGCCCGATTGAATGCCCAGAAGGCATTTTCTGAACGGTTCCCCGTGCGCCCAGCCACGCACCGATCTTGCCAATTTCGACGGAAGCGCTTGCCTGGCTCGAAAGCCCAATCTGGCCTCCGAAGCTCATGATCGCGGCTAAGAACCATGGCGAGAAAATTGGCCGGAGGAAGCTCATAATTGCTTCGCCCCGGCCATTGAAGGGAGCGGCGTGCTGTACTCCTCACCGCTCCACTTGACCTTAGAATACGTGTCGCAAACCGATAATCGCTTCAGTTGCTTTAGCGTCGCTTTGGAACGCGAAATTCTTCGTATACGACCCGGCTGCGTATATGTTAGTCCGCTTTGACAACTTGTAGGAATAGCCCAATGCAAACGTATTGCTCGTCGAATCCCCGCCGGTCAGATCACTATTGTTCGGATCAACACGCTGCCACGAGCCGAACATGCTGCTGGCCCCGCCCAGCGGAACCGCAACACCGAGCAGGTACGAGTTCGTACTGAATCCATCAACGAAGGCATTCGATGGTGTTCCTTGGAAGCCATTGATGTTTGCGCCGGACGGGAGCCCCTTTCCGGCGAACCAACCGTCTGTTGCGCGTTCATAGGCAGCGATTAACTTCAAGACTTCAAAATCATATGCTGCGCCGACAGTAAATGAGCGTGGCGTGGCACTTGTCTGTGCATTGCTGAGTTTGTTGGAGGCATTCAGCTGTTCGTATGCAATAAATGCAAGAAGGGGGCCATTGTTGTAGCTCAAACCGCTGGTGATGGCTCGAGTATTGTCTGCCGTAGCAAAGCCAGATTGAGCCGCCGAAAGATCGTTGGCATTGAAGGAGTACCCTGCCGATAGGCGAAAACCGCCAAACGACGGGCTTTCATACAACGCCAGGTTGTCATAACGAACCCAATTCGATCCACTGAAACCAAGACCAGCTCCGGTAGTCAATTGAGTGAATCCGCCGAATTGATTACCGAATAGGCTACCCATCATGCGGCTGGCGACGTTGTATTGGCGGCCGAGGCGCACTTCTCCCCAATCGGCGCTTCCCAGACCTACAGTGGCTTCACGACCGAACAGGCGACCGCCTTGGCTAGATTCGCCGTTGGTCGAATCGAAGCCAGACTCGAGTCGAAACGTAGCATAAAGCCCATCCCCCAGGTCCTCTTTGCCACGCAAGCCCCAACGCGAACCCGCAGTCTGGCCAGTTGTGGCACCGATCCTGCTTGCGTTCACATCAGCCTTGGCGCCCGTATTGGGATTCGTATAGGAACCGTCGACCTTGGCATATCCGATACCAGTGTCGATGAGGCCATAAAGGGTTACCGATGTCTCGGCGTGCACGGCGGCAGCCGAGAAGGTAGCTGCGGAAGCAGCCAAGAGAATAGTTTTTTTCACAATTGCTCCTTATGTGGAATCGAACTGCATGCCAGGCCGACAGAAGAAGCGATCAATAAGGGGCTTGTGCGTAGTTCACGACGAGGTTGCCCGATCTGCCGACGTTAGCTATCGCCAGTTTGGATAGCGGCAATCGACAAATAGCGAACTAAAAAATTACATGTTTGTTCTTATGTGGTTATGTCCGTGGAGTCGGCATTTGAAGCAACTACGTAAGTCTTTGTTTTGCATGAGCAACATCACACCATGTCAATTGACGTGTCGCCGAAACATCGGCCTCCACGCATTCTGGTTGAGATGTTCCTTTGTCGCAATTCCACCACGATGTGGTTATTCGGTTTTGGTCGGTGCACTGGAATAGCTAGTATCCGTCTAGATATGACTAGCGCTAGTCGTTCATTGCATGAAGCTCTGGTTAGCCATGAAGCATGCCCGACGTATATGACAAAAAAGTAATCCTATCGTTGGGCTTTTGGCGGTGGGCGATAGGTAGACTTTCCATCATGCACTGTCATTCGCATGCATTGGATGGCGGTGATGAGTAATGGAATGAACCTACCTAGAGGAATGCCGTATGAAAAACTCTTTGAATATTCTTTTTGTGATGTTGACGATTGCCGTTGGCCCACAGGCGATTGCGCAGGTGAATCCGTCGACCAACGCTCGAACACCAGTCAATGTATCCTCCGAGCATGATCTGACGCGCGCAGAAGTCAAAGCTGACTTGGCCGTCTGGAAGCGCGCCGGAATGGATCGCTTCTGGAACAAATCGGTCACTCCTGACATTTACAGTCGTGAGTACAAAATGGCACAAGCAGAGTACTTGCGAATGCGCAATGGCCCAGAGTATCAAGAAGAGCTGCAACGACTGCAACAGTAAGGCTGCCGGCACGCCAGCGATAGTTATAGTTAGTTCGCTCAATGTCAATGGAAGCATGCCGATTCCACGGCGTGCTCCCTTACTTTGGCCTCCTGGCATGGCTCTAAGTCCGAATCGTGGTGCTAACTCGCATGTAAGGATATTGCCAAGCTGAATAACGCGAATGCACAGTGTCCTCGCTCCAATAAGACGACGACCGTTTTTAGCTGCATTCGGCTACTAGGGTTGCCATAGTCGCGGCGAAGCCGGCAATGTGCATTAATGCATGCAACATCCGACATCGGGGCTCGACACCTTCTATCATGGAGGCGCGGCACCATCGTCGTGCTCGGTGGAATAGATGCGGGCCCTGCTGAGGAGATTTCAGACAATGAGAACGAAATACCTCAAATGCTTTCTGGTGCTGGCCGAGGAACAACACTATCACCGGGCGGCCGAACGATTGAACGTGGCCCAGCCGTTGCTGTCGCTGGCGATCAAACGCCTGGAGGCCGAACTGGGTTTGCAACTATTTATCCGCACGCAACGCAGCACGCAGATTACTGAAGCCGGACGCCGACTGGTGCCTGATGCGCGCCGGGTGTTGGATACGTACGCCGAGTTGCAACGCAACGCTTCCAGCGTCACGCAGGCCGTGCAGCGTCGTATCCGCTTGGGGCTGTCCGGCATGACGCTCGGCCTGGCGCATCCCCGGCTCGATGCCTTGCTGGCTCACATGCGCATGAGGCTTGCCGATATTGATCTCTACGTGACTGAGCATCAATATGGCCCGCTGATTCGGGGTTTGCGCGACGGCACGCTTGATGCGGGCATAGTAATGGGCAGCGTGCGTGTTGAGGATCTGGTAATCCAACACCTATGGTACGACCCGATGTGGGCGGTGGTACCGGCCACGCATCCCCTGGCTCAGACCGAGATCGTTACGCGCAAGGCGCTGAAGTCATGCAGCCTGATTGTCTGTCATCCCGAGAATGATGATGGGGCGAGTGACCAATTGCGCGCGGTCATTGCCCAAGCCATCGCGGAGCCGCATATCGCGCAATACGCATCGAGTATTCCGGGCATGCTGTCGATGGTGGCAGCGGGCTTTGGCATCAGCTTTATCGCACAATCCCAGATCGCACGTAATCCGCGCAAGGACGTGCGTTACCTGCCGATCGAACAGTGCGAGGCGACGTTTTGTACCTCGGCGCTGTATCACGCCGGTGGTTTGCGTCCGGAAGACCGGCGCTTCTTTGAAGCGGTGCGTGACTTTCTTGGTACAACTGCTGACGGCGACGCATTGGCCGATACGCACTGAAAACGCTTGATCGTATGGTGGGTTATCACTCATAGGCCCGATTGTTATTTGATCTATCACGAAACCGTCATCATGATGGTTCTCAACGTGCAGCGCTTTGCCGGACCTTTCTGTATTTTGCGGCGATGCGCGATACCGCGACGCGGCAGCAAATACATCAAGCATATGCCTTTGTGAGCCGTGCTGTGGCGCGCTCGCCCTTTATCCCATTGCCTGCGCTGGACTACGCCCATACGGGTGTGTGTTCCAGCGCCTCTATACCAAACTAGTCCCGTGTTGGTACGGCACGCGTTCGCGTGCCATGCGCGGCACCGGATCAGGGGAGGATTGGCATGGCGGACAAAGCAGCGGCAGCGCATACGGGCGTGTTATTCGGGCAGATCGTGGTGGTATGCACGGTAGCCGGTGCATGCGTCTGGGCCGGCACGCAATACACGGCCGCCGCGCTCGGCTATTCGCCGCGCCTGGGCCCGCCGGCTGGGTACATAGGCAGCCTGCCGGTCTACTACCCCTGGCAGCTCTTTATGTGGTGGTATGCCTACGAGGCTTATGCGCCGGACGTGTTCATACGCGGCGGCGTGATCGCGTCAATGGGCGGCGTACTGGGTGCTGGCACCGCTGTGATGATGTCGGTGCACCGCGCGCGTCAGGCCAAGCGCGTGACCACGTATGGTTCGGCGCGCTGGGCCGAGCGCGACGATATAGAGAAGGCCGGGCTGCTTAAACCTGCTGGCGTGTTTCTGGGCAGGCTCGGCGGCGATGCGCCGACCTATCTGCGCCACGATGGCCCGGAGCACATCATGGCGATCGCACCGACCCGTTCCGGTAAAGGGGTGGGCCTGGTCGTGCCCACCTTGCTGACGTGGCGCGGATCGTGCGTGGTGCACGACATCAAGGGCGAGAACTGGACGCTCACTGCGGGTTGGCGTGCACACTTCTCGCATTGTTTGTACTTCAACCCCACCAGTCCGAAATCGGCCGCGTACAACCCGTTGCTCGAAGTGCGCCAGGGCATCCATGAAGTGCGCGATGTGCAGAACATCGCCGATATTCTGGTTGATCCCGAGGGCATGCTGGAGCGCCGTAGCCATTGGGAAAAAACGTCTCATTCACTACTGGTCGGCACCATTCTGCACGTGCTGTACGCCGAGCGCGACAAGACGCTGCGCGGTGTGGCGGCATTCTTGTCGGACCCGGCGCGTCCCTTCGAGATAACCTTACGCGCCATGCTGAGCACGCGGCATCTGGACGATGGCCCGCATCCGGTGGTGGCATCGGCAGCACGCGAAGTGCTCAACAAATCGGAGAACGAACGGTCGGGCGTGTTGAGTACCGCTATGTCGTTCCTCGGACTGTATCGCGACCCCACGGTGGCGACCGTGACCGAGCGATGCGACTGGCGCATCGCCGATCTCATCAGCGCTCAACATCCGGTATCGCTTTATTTGGTCGTGCCGCCGTCGGACATTTCGCGCACCAAACCGCTGGTCAGGCTCTTGCTCAATCAGATTGGCCGCCGTCTGACCGAGTCGCTGGATGGCTCCGATGGCATTGCGCGCCTGCGCGACCTGCTGCTGATGCTGGACGAGTTCGCCGCGCTGGGCCGGTTGGACTTTTTCGAGTCGGCGCTGGCCTATATGGCGGGCTATCGGCTGCGCGCGTACCTGATTGCGCAAAGCCTGAACCAGATCGAAAAAGCGTATGGCCCCAACAACTCGATTCTGGATAACTGCCACGTGCGCGTCGTGTTTTCATCGAACGATGAGCGCACCGCCAAGCGCGTGTCCGATTCGTTGGGCACGGCGACTGAGCTGCGCGCTCAGCGCAACTATGCGGGCCACCGGCTCGCGCCGTGGCTGGGACATTTGATGGTGTCGCGGCAGGAAACGGCCCGACCGCTGCGCACACCCGGCGAGATCATGCAGTTGCCGGACACGGACCAGATTGTGATGCTGTCCGGCCAGCCGCCCATCCAGGCCAAGAAGCTGCGCTACTACGAAGACGGCAATTTCACACGACGGGTATTGCGTTCCCCCGTGTTACGCGAGAACGGTTATGCCGACAAGCCCGCCGCCCGTCCCGACGATTGGAGTGGGCGCGCACTGCCGCCCGTGCTACCCGTATCGTCTGACACCGATACCTCGGGCCTGAACGAGGACGGTGGTTTGCAGATCCGCCCGGAACTGGACATGCTGCCGACTGCCGCGCCGCTGGAGCTCGAACCTGATCTGGCGTCGATGGAAGAAGATGACGGTCCGCCGTTGCCCGTAGAACCCGATCGGCGGCTGCAACGCTCGGCACGACTGGCGGCGCTGGACCCAGACGACGGGATACCGCTATGACCACGCGCACGCGACTGAACCTCTTCATCGAACCCAGCCACGCCCGGCGGCTGGACGATCTGGCCGCGCATCGCGGCGTCTCCAAGTCCTCGCTGGTAGCAGCCGCCTTGGCCTCGTTCCTGTCGCCGGATGGCGCTGATCAGCGCGAAGCGGCGCTGGCGCGGCGTTTGGACAAACTCTCGCGCCAGTTCGACAAGCTCGACCGCGACCAGAACATCCTGATCGAGACCGTGGCGATCTATGTGCGTGTCTTTCTGACCATCTCGACGCCCGTGCCAGCCACCCATCAGGACGCCGCCCGCGCCCAGGGCAAGCTGCGCTACGGACAGTTCATCGACCAGCTTGCCCGCCACTTGCAACGCGGCCGCAGTCTGGTGCACGAGGTTCATGAAGAAATCTATCCCGATCTGGATGGCCTGGCACCGGGCCCGGACGACAGCCTGGCCGCACAGGCCGATTCGCCGGTCGGTCCGCTTGCCGAGGGAGCTGATGATGCGTGACACCGACGCCAGCAAAGCCGCCGCGCGCGAGCGTAGTGTGCAGATGCTGCGCACGGCGTTCGGCCCGGCCATCATCGAAGCCCTGGATGATCCAGACATCGGCGAAGTCATGCTCAATCCGGATGGCCGTATTTGGGTGGATAGGCTGCGTAGCGGCCGCGAGCCGACGGGTGTGTCGCTCTCGCCGGCCGATGCCGAACGCATCATCCGATTAGTTGCCGCATGCGTACAGGCCGAGGTCCACCGTGAACGGCCGCTCCTGTCGGCGCGCTTGCCGCTACACGGCGAACGGTTCGAGGGGGTGTTGCCGCCGGTGGTCTACGCGCCGTCCTTCAGCATCCGCAAGCATGCGGTGGGGGTGTTCACGTTGGACGACTACGTGCGTGACGATATTTTGCAGACCGGACACGCGGTCTTCTTGCGCGGGGCCGTGCGCGATCGCTTGAACATCGTCATCGCCGGTGGCACCAGCTCGGGCAAGACTACATTTGCCAACGCGTTGCTCGACGAAATCGCCGATGGCGGCGACCGCATCCTGATTCTCGAAGATACCGTGGAATTGCAATGCCGCAACGAGGACCGCGTGCAGCTTTGTACGTTGCCGGGCGCGGCATCAATGGCCGATCTGGTGCGCTCGACGCTACGCCAGCGGCCCGATCGCATCATCGTGGGCGAAGTGCGCGGTGCTGAAGCGCTGGATCTGCTCAAAGCCTGGGGCACCGGCCATCCGGGCGGCATCGCCACGCTGCACGCCAATTCCGCCTACGGCGCGCTGCTGCGCCTGGAACAGCTCACGCTCGAAGCCTCCAGCCAGCCGCCGCGCGCGCTGATTGCCGAGGCCGTCAACGTCATCGTTTTCCTGGATGGCCGGGGCGCCGCCCGGCGCGTGCGCGAGATCGCGCGCGTAACGGGTCTGGAGGGCGAGCGCTACGTACTCGATCCCATCCCGCTTACTTTCGGAGAATCCCCATGAAGTCGGTCTCGTCACCAACTTATGTACCCGCATTCCGCGACCAGGCTTTGGCTTTTGCGCATCGCTTTGGCGGGCTGTTGTTGCTCTTTGCCGTGGGCGCGCTGCACGCGGCCGGTTCCAGCATGCCGTGGGAAGCCCCGCTGCAATCCATTCTGGAATCGGTGCAGGGGCCGGTGGCGCGCATCGTCGCGGTCATCATCATTATCGTGACCGGGCTCACGCTGGCGTTTGGCGATACGAACGGCGGATTTCGTCGGCTGATTCAGATCGTGTTCGGCCTGTCCATTGCCTTTGCGGCCTCGTCGTTCTTTCTGTCGTTCTTCTCCTTCTCGGGCGGCGCGCTGATATGACTGCAATGGCCAATCTACCCGAAGGCTTCGAAGCGCCGTTGCACCGGGCGTTGACCGAGCCGATTTTGCTGGGCGGTGCGCCGCGTACGGTGGCGATCGCCAACGGTACGCTGGCCGCCGCTATCGGTCTGGGCCTGCAACTGTGGTTGCCCGGCCTGGCCTGCTGGTTCGTCGGCCATATGCTGGCGGTGTGGGGCGCGCGCGCGGACGTGCAATTCATGCAGGTCTTCACACGCCATGTGAAGCATCCGACGCTCTTGGACGTATAGGAGACGGCGATGCTCAATCTGACCGAGTACCGCAAGCGTCCCGCGCAACTGGCGGACTGGCTGCCGTGGGCCGCGCTGATCGCCGATGGGGTGGTGCTCAATAAAGATGGCGCGTTTCAGCGCACCATGAGGTTTCGCGGACCGGACTTGGATAGCGCCACCGAATCCGAGCTGGTCGCGGTGACGGCACGCCTGAACAACGCGCTCAAGCGCTTCGGCTCGGGCTGGGCCTTGTTCGTCGAGGCCGACCGGCGCGAAGCGGGCAACTATCCCATTGCCACCTTTCCCGACAAACTGTCGTGGCTGATCGATGAGGAGCGGCGCGCCGCGTTCGAGGAAGCGGGTTCGCACTTCGAGAGCGCTTATCACGCTACCGTGTTGTGGCAGCCCCCCGAGGACGCACGTGCGCGGGCCGGACGGATGCTGTACGAGAATCCGGCGCGCCAGGGCGTTGACTGGCGCGAGCGCCTGACCGGTTTTATGGCCGAAACCCAGCGTTTTGCTGGGTTGCTCGATGGCGTCATGCCCGAGGTACGCTGGCTCGACAGCGCGCAAACGCTGTCGTATTTGCACGGCACCGTTTCCACTCGGCCGCATCCGGTGGGCGTGCCCGAAGTGCCCTGCTATCTGGATGCGTTGCTGGCCGATAGCGCCCTGGTGGGCGGTGTGGCGCCCATGCTGGGTGACGAACACGTGCGAGTATTGTCCGTGCGCGGGTTTCCGACACGCACCTGGCCTGGCTTGCTGGATGATCTGAACCGTCTCGGATTCGCCTATCGCTGGGTCACGCGTTTTATTTGTCTGGACAAGCACGAAGCCGAGGCCGAGCTGACACGACTGCGCCGGCACTGGTTCGCCAAACGCAAGAGCGTGCTGGTGCTGCTGCGCGAGACGCTTTCTCAACAGGAAAGCCCGTTGGTCGATAGCGATGCCGACAACAAATCGGCCGATGCCGATGCCGCCTTGCAAGAGCTGGGGTCGGACGATGTGGCATACGGATACGTGACCGCCACCGTGGTCGTGCGTGACAAGAATGCGGCCGTGGCCGACGAGAAGCTACGCCTGGCCGCGCGCGCCATCGAATCGCGGGGCTTTGTCGTCGTGCCCGAGACGCTGAACGCGGTCGAGGCGTGGCTGTCGTCGCTGCCGGGTCACGTCTACGCCAACGTGCGCCAGTGGCTGGTATCGACACTGAATCTGGCTCACCTCATGCCGGCATCGGCGGTCTGGGCAGGCCAGGAACGCAATGCTCACCTGGATGGTCCGCCACTTGTCGTCACACGCACCGATGGCGCCACGCCGTTTCGGCTCGTGACGCATATCGGCGACGTGGGCCACACGGTGGTGGTCGGCCCGACTGGCGCTGGCAAATCGGTGCTCTTGGCCATGCTGGTCGCGCAGTTTCGTCGCTATGCCGGTTCGCGTGTTTTTGTGTTCGAGATGGGACGCTCGTTACGCGCAACGCTTCTGGGGCTGGGCGGCGAGTATCACGATCTGGGTCTGGAAGGCGAAGCCGCTTTCCAACCGCTGGCACGTGTAGACGACCCTGCGTACCGCAGCCAGGCGGCCGAATGGGTGGAGGGCCGCCTGGCGATGGAAGGTGTCGTGGTCGGCCCCGAAGAAAAAGCCGCCGTGTGGTCGGCGCTGGGCAGTCTGGCCAGCGCACCCGTCGCGCAGCGCACCATGACCGGGCTCTCGGCACTCCTGCAGTCGAACCGGTTGCGCCAAGCGCTCGCCCCCTATGTGCTGGGTGGCGCGCACGGACGACTGCTCGATGCGGATCACGACCGGCTGGGGACGGCCGATGTGCAAGGTTTTGAGATGGAAGACCTGATGCCGGCCAAGGCCGCCGCCAATGCCGTCATCCGTCATCTTTTTGCTCGGCTGGAGGAACGCTTCGACGGCGCGCCCACGTTGCTCGTGCTGGATGAGGCCTGGTTGTTTCTGGACGACCCGGTGTTTGCTGCGCGATTGCGCGAATGGCTTAAGACCTTGCGCAAGAAAAACGTGTCGGTGATCTTCGCCACACAATCGCTGGCCGACATCCGCGATTCGAGCATTGCGCCGGCCATCATCGAAAGCTGTGCCAGCCGAATTTTTCTCGCGAATCCGCAAGCGGTCGAACCGCAGATTCGCACGATCTACGAAGGTTTCGGCCTGAACGCCCGCCAGATTCAGCTCGTCGCTCACGCACAGCCCAAGCAGGACTACTACTACCAGTCCCGTTTGGGCCACCGTATGTTCGACCTGGGCTTGGGGCCGGTATCGCTGGCCTTTGCTGGGGCGGCCTCGCCTGAAGATCAGCGAGACATCGACGCCGTGCTGGCCGGGAACGGGCGCGACGGCTTTGCTGCGGCATGGCTGCGCCATCGTAGCCTGGACTGGGCGGCCGAACTGATCGATCCCATGTCCGCACCGGCCGCTGCCGCCCCCATTTCTCCCGTTGTCGACTTATCGGAGGTTTCATCATGAAAACGTCCATCCTTGTCGTACTCGCCACCGCGCTGGCAGCGGCCACGCCTGCCGCATATGCCTGGCGCACCGTCTTCGATCCGTCCAACTACACACAGAATGTCATGACGGCCGCTCGCGCGCTTGAGCAAATCAACAACCAGATCCAGCAGTTGCAGAATGAAGGACAGATGCTGGTCAACCAGGGACGCAATCTCGCCACGCTCAACTTCGACAGCATCAATCGGCTACGCTCGACGCTGGCTGCGACGACTCGCCTGGTCGATGAGGCGCGGGGCCTGACCTTCGATGTGTCGCGCATGGATGCGGATTTTTCTCGGCTCTATCCCGAGCAGTACGGCACCGCCGTCACCCGAGATCAGATGGTGCAGGACGCACGCGAACGCTGGACGCAATCGCTCGAATCGCTGCGCACCACCATGCGCGTGCAAGCGCAGGCCGTACAGAGCCTGCGCGACGACGAAGGCGTGCTCACCGACATCGTCGCGCAGAGCCAATCGGCCGTGGGCGCGTTGCAGGCGCAGCAGGCGACCAATCAATTGCTGGCCTTGCAGGCCAAGCAGGCCATCCAGCAGCAGCAATTGCAAATTGCCCAGGATCGCGCCATCGCACTTGATGAAGCGCAAACCGCCGCCGACGAGGCCCAGGCGCGCGAGATCCGGCGTCGCTTCAGGGGCAATGGCCAAGGCCAGTACACCCCGCAATCCGTGACGTTCTACCCCTGACAGGAGCTTTGCCATGATCAAGACGACGATGGCCGTAGTGGCCGTGACCGCACTTGCTGCCGCGTGCGGCGACAAGCAGGATGCGCCGACGCACCCAGACGCGCCAGCCGTCGCGCCCAGCGCCGACGATGCCCGGGTCCAGCGCGCAGCCGAAGAAACCCGCAAGCGCTTTATGGGCGACGGCAAGAGCCAGTACACGCCGCAGCGCGTCGACGGGTTTTAGGGGCGGGAGCCATCCTCATGAACGATCTGGCCATTATCGACCGCTTCACCAACATTTTCTCCCGCTACATTGATTCGGGCTTTGGCCTGGTCAATGGCGAGGTGGCGTTCCTGTCGGCCACGCTGGTGGTCATCGACATGACGCTGGCGGGCTTGTGGTGGGCGATGGATCATGGTCAGAACGACGTGCTGGCACGACTCATCAAAAAAGTGCTGTACGTCGGCGTGTTCGCCTTCATTCTGGGTAACTTCAACTGGTTGTCGGGCATTGTGTTCCGTTCGCTGTCCGGTTTAGGACTCATGGCCTCCGGTTCATCACTGACGATCGCCGAGTTCTTGCAACCGGGCCGGCTTGCGCAGGTGGGCGTCGATACCGCCGCGCCGCTCCTGGAGCGCGTGGGTGACCTGTCGGGCTTTACCTCGGTCTTTGCCAATTTAGACACCATCGTGGTGCTGTTGCTGGCCTGGCTTGTCGTGATCCTGAGTTTTTTTGTGCTGGCGATTCAGCTTTTCGTGACGTTGATCGAATTCAAGTTGACCACTTTGGCCGGCTTCGTACTGGTGCCGTTTGCGTTGTGGGGCAAGACCGCCTTTTTGGCCGAGAAGGTGTTGGGCAATGTCATTTCCGCGGGCATCAAGGTATTGGTGCTCGCGGTCATTGTCGGCATCAGTACGCTCGTCTTTAACGATTTTCGTACCGCGATGGGCCCTGAGCCGACATTGGATGATGCCGCTGCCGTGATGCTGGCCTCGCTGGCCATGCTGGGTCTGGGGATTTTCGGGCCAAGCATCGCGACGGGTCTGGTTTCCGGTGCGCCGCAACTGGGCGCGGGTGCGGTGGCCGGCACCGCGCTGGGCACAGCCGGTGTGGCGACAGCCGGTGCCGTTGCGGGTGCCACGGTGGCGGGCGGTGCGGCTCGGATGGCTGGCGGCGGTGTACGGGCGGCCACGTCGATGGCCAGCGGCGCGCGCAAGGCCTATGTGGAAGGGGCGAGCTTTTCGGGCAAGACCGGCTGGCGAGCCACTGCGGCGGGACTGAAAGATGTCGCCCGCGCCGGCGCCTCGGCGGCGGGCCGTGGCGTGAAGTCCCGTGTCATGGGGGCCGGACGCGCCAGTCCTGCGGGTGGATCCACCGTCGCACCATCCGCACCGCCCGCCTGGGCCAAACGCGCGCAGGCCCGCCAGCGCGCTACCCAAGGCGCGACGATGGCCGCGCACGCCGTGCGCTCGGGCGATGCCGGCGGCAATGGCCTGATTCCCAGCCTACGTGACGATTCCTGAAGGAGATGACGATGCGTTTTCGACGCCCCTCGGTCAAGTATGCGGCCACGCCCGAGCCCGCGACGCCTTTTCAGAAGGCAGGCCAAGCCTGGGACGACCGCGTGGGCGGTGCCCGTGTGCAGGCCAGGAACTGGCGCTTGATGGCGTTCGGCTGCCTACTGCTGGCGGCCGTGTCCACGGGCGACCGCATCATGCGCCACGCCGAAGGCAATGCCGCCGTTCCATACCTTGTCGAACTCTCCTGTGGCGAGGTCCAATCCGTGAGCCAGGCCATGCCGCTCGGCGATCCCGGAGACCAGGACATCGCCAATCAACTGGCGCGCTTTATCGAGAGCGTACGTTCGCTGTCCACTGATCCCGTGGTGGTTCGTAAGAATTGGCTCAGCATCTACGACTACACCACCGACCGGGGTGCGGCGTTCCTGAACGAGTACGCGCGTGAACATGAACCCCTGAAAGACGTTGGTAAGCGCTCGGTCATGGTCGATATCGTCAGCGTGGTTCGCGCCAGCGAACATTCGTTCCAAATCCAGTGGGATGAGAAAACCTACGTCAATGGTGCCGCCGGTGGCACCGAGCGGTGGACCGCCATTCTGACTATCGTGCAGCAACGCTCGCGTATCGCAGAAAAGTTGCGCGCCAATCCCTGGGGCATCTACGTCGATGGCATCAGTTGGAGCCGCCAGTTCTCCGCAAACCCTACGCCTGGAGGCACATCGTGATGACGCATACTTTGTCTGGCTGCAGAGATTCATCCATAAGAAGGACGTTGGCCCCAGCGGCTGGCCAAAGCGCTCGCATGCCGTGGCGACGCCGTATGGTGCAGGACGGCCGATGGCGACACGGCCGGTCCGCGCGTAGGCCGATGCCGGGCGGTCGCCACGCCGCCTGGGTCGGCGCATATCGGCCATGTCCGTGCGGTCTGGCCTTGACAGTGCTCGTCGCGGCGCTGGCCGGTTGCGCCACACGCGGCACGCCGCCGCCCGAGATCGCGCTGGACGATCCTGTCGTGGCGGTCAGTTCGCCGGTCCAAGTGCCTGAACCTCCTACGCCAGTGGAAATCGTGCCGATGCCACAGCCTTTGCCGCTGCCGGGGCAGTTGAAGGCACTCAAAGACAAACCCGCACCCGAGCAGACCAGCCCGACGGCACAGGTCAATCGCGCCAACAGCGAGGCACGCATGGCGCCTACGCGCGATGGGTTCATTAACGCGATACAGGTCTGGCCCTACAGCGAAGGCGCGCTGTACCAGGTCTACGCCAGTCCCGGGCGCGTAACGCTGGTGCAACTGCAAGTAGGTGAACGGCTGATCGACGTGTCCGCAGGCGATACGGTGCGCTGGATTGTCGGAGACTCATCAAGCGGCACGGGCGCTACGGCTCGGCCCAATCTGCAGATCAAGCCGATACGCGCCGGTTTGAAAACGAATCTGGTGGTCACGACCGATCGACGCATTTACTTGTTGGAACTGGCTTCCACCCAGTCGGCCTGGATGGCTTCGGTGTCGTGGGACTATCCGCAGGACAGGCTGGCCGCATTAAAGCGGCGCAACGAAGCGGCAGCGCAAGCCATGCCGCTGGGCGCAGGCGTATCGGTAGACCAGTTGCGATTCCGTTATGCCATCACGGGCGACACACCGCCGTGGCGGCCGCTACGCGCCTTTGATGACGGCCAGAAGGTCTACATCCAGTTACCGCCCGGCATCATACAAGGGGAACTGCCGCCTTTGTTCCTCGTTGGATCGGACGGCGATCTGCAATTGTTGAACTACCAGTACCGTGCGCCGTACTACGTGGTGGATCGGCTCTTTGGTGCGGTGGAGTTGCGCTTGGGCGCAGACGACGCCCAGATCGTGCGCATCGAGCGCAACGACGGCAAAACGGTGCGAGGTGGCACATGAACGAAGCCGCTGATACGGACGATTCTGCGGTGCCGCCCAAGCTGCCGCCGGAAACCGTTGAACTGCGCGCCGCACCTCAACGCGTAACGCGCTTGAACCGGCGCACGCTGACTGTCGGCATCGGCGCGGTATCGCTGGCCGTCCTGGGAGTCACGCTCTGGTCATTGCAGCCACGCTCGCGTGGCAATCAAGAAAATCAGGAGCTGTACAACGTCGATCGCATCACCCGCGCCGAAGGCTTGGAGTCGCTGCCCAAGGATTACAGCCAGGTGCCGCAGCCCGCACCGCCGCCGGTGCTGGGCGATCCGTTGCCGGGGGATCTGGGCCGGCCGGTGCTACGTGCCGAACGCGAAGCCGGCTTGCAACCTCACGGCGGACCCGACGCGGCAGAAGCTGAACGGTTGGCGCGGCTCAAAGAAGCCGAGGAAGCAGCCCGGTCTGCGCTTTTCTACAAATCCAGCAGCCGAAGCGGTACATCGGATGCGAATGCAGCGCCCGCGCCCGGCGGCATGCCAGCGGAGACGCTCGCCGATGCGCCTACCGACGCGGGCGGCACGGTAGACCCGATGCAAACGCAAAACATGCAGGACAACAAGACGGCATTCGCCAGCCAGGGGCGCACGGCCACGCAAAGCGCGCATCGTCTGCAGGCGCCGCGTGGTCCCGACACGGTGATGGCCGGCACCGTCATCGCCGCCGCACTCGTCACTGGCATCAAGTCGGATATGCCAGGCGACATCATCGCCACCGTGACCGAGCCCGTCTACGACAGCGCTACGCATCGCAACGTGCTCATTCCGCAGGGCGCGCGCCTGATGGGTCGCTACAACAGCCAGGTCGCCTACGGACAAAGCCGTTTACAGGCCGTATGGGAGCGCATCATTATGCCAGACACGTCTTCTATCGTGCTCGATAACCTAGCGGCTGCCGACCCGGCTGGCTACGCGGGTCTGGAAGACGCGGTGGACTGGCATTGGGATCGGATACTGAAGGGTGCTGTGCTGACCACGCTATTGGGTGTAGGCGCGGAATTAGCCGCACCACAGAACCAAGGCGGCCGCGATGGCCCGGTGGTGATCGCGACGCGCGACGGTGTGCAGGACACCGTGAACCAAGTCGGACAGGAAATCACCCGGCGCAATCTCAACATTCAACCCACGCTCACGATCCGGCCAGGCATGCCGGTGCGGATCGTGGTGAATCGAGACATCACGCTTCGGCCATACCGGCCGCTTTTTATCAACAGGTAATGCAATGGCAACGAAACTACGCTTAGGCCCGCTTCCAAAACAAGAGTCCGTCAAGCTGACGGTCAGCCTGCCAACGACGCTAAAAGCCGACTTGGATCGGTACGCCGCCATGCACAGTCAAGCCTATGGCGAACAGGTGGATGCGGCTACGCTCGTGCCGCATATGCTGGCGTGGTTTCTCAAGAATGACCGAGGGTTTCGTCATCTTAATAATTAAGAAGAATCATTGACGACGTTCGACAGCAACACGTCTACTACAATGGACAGACCTGAAGGTCGCGCGCAAAGAGCCAATTATCAGCGGTGGCCACAGATAATCTGTTGCACGCCTGGACATCGTCGAGCGTCAGCGTACCATCTTGATATCCGCCGAGAAACGCAGCGGTCGGCGAAATGGGCATATACAAATGTCCCCCATGATTGTCAGCACAAAGAAGCTCTCCAGCGCGGCAATGTACTAACCCCCAACGAGTGCCACGTAATCTCTCCATCTCACGATCGTGGAATAGATAAAAGCGTGCTCCATATATGAATCTAGTGCTCATCGTCGCATCCTCATTCATGTAGATGATACCCCTCGACTCTAGCAATTCACGAGAATTTATATCGAGCTCACGCTCTGGAACAACTCCATTTATCGTCAACGGCGTCCGATCAGCGGTCGCCGCAAGAAATCGGAAATGCCATAACAGGTAATATGCGCTGATCGCCTCGTGATTTCGGGATTCAAAAGTACTTGGATTGGTCAGAACGTTGAAATAGGCCCTTTCAAAGCCAGCCATGCGTGATTTTTCTGTCACATCGTCCCACGCCCGCTTCGTGCAAAATACCTTTGCTTCCGGTTTGGCTCTTGTTACTTTGTCAGTAGCCATTTCACGTACATCGACCAGCCCGTCTTTTCCACAAAACTGCTTGATGCAGTGCTTGGAATGGATGTGTTGATTAATGGTTATGTGATGCGGATTACCCTTCTGAGTTCGCTCGAATATGGGTTGATTCATGTCAAGACATTCTTAGTCGGCAACAGGTGAAAAGGTGATGGTTCCTGCTTCATAGGCCGCTTTTTCTGCGGTGACCTTTGCAACTTGCTCTCGCAGCGTTTTCTCCCTATCCCAATTCCCTAACACAGGCTGGTCGACTGGCAGATTCGCATGCTGTCGCAATCGACGTGCGAGCTTAGATATCTCTAGTCCAAGTTCAGCATACCCAAGCTGTCGTGCCCAGAACGTTCTATCGAAGTCAGGAGGGTCGTCGTATTCCGCTATGCTTGAAATGTAGCCTGCCAGTTGCTCTGCTCTATATGGCAGATTCAATATCTCGTACATCAAATCGGCTGGAAGTACTTTCCAATCTACCGTCAAGACGAGAGGATCAAACGACGGCACTGTGACGGTAGCTGCACAAACACCATCCTCGCCCGCTGGGCGGCCCTCGCTCATCCCGTTATCAAACGAGACTTGCACACATCCATCTATAAATCTGTCCAAATGAGCGACGACAAGGATCACGAGATAGTTGGATTCTCTCTTTATGCGATCAGCCTCCCGTCTTGCTTCACGTTTGAATGTGAGCTGTCCGCCTAACCACACGCCACACAGTCCAGACACAGCAGACACAAGGCTGGGCATTACTACATTCCAATCTAACGGCATCGTGTCTCCGTTTTCGTGAAGGAGGATCTTGGTACCCACGTTGGCAGACTCTCCGTCGACGCGGGCTAAGGCCTATAGCGATTTTAAGTCGATTTTCTCAAAAAAGAACATTATGTAACTATAATTCGCATGCTGAAGGCGGGCCATTGCCAAACGCCTACCCGACGCTGAACTTGATATTTCCTTTGGAGGATAAGGGTATGGCGACTGAAGCTGAAGCGCTGGCAAGTATTCTCGCGTGGTCTGCTGACAGCCCTAATTGGCAACGAGATGCACTACGTCGCCTTATCGTACAAATGCCTCCATTGGAGTCAGACGAAATCGACGAGTTGATTGCTATCTGCAAAGGAGAAAAACCGCCAGCGCCTCTGGAGGCAGTGCATCTTCTCGATCCCAACCACACCCATGGCGAAGTTTTCCTACGTCAAGTCCATAGCGTGCAATACGTCAATGCATTAGCGTCTGACCAACGGCTGACATTTCACCGCATTGGTTTAACCATCATCTATGGAGACAACGGATCGGGTAAATCCGGCTACGCGCGTATTCTGAAGAAAGCTTGTCGGGCACGCCTTCCCAACCGTGGCGACGAAATCATGCCTGACATATACGACGCGGAGCCAGGTATACCAAGCGCCACGATCGAATATGTAATCGGAGGACAGAACAGGACATGTACATGGCAGCATGGACAGGCAAGCGATAGTGCACTGTCTACTGTAAGTGTTTTCGATTCCCGCACGGCCAACATCCACGTCAATGAGACGAACGACGTGGCGTATACACCTTTCCCACTCAAACTGCTTGGCACTCTGGCTCAGTTATGTCAGTCAGTCAAAGGAAAATTGAATGATGAAATCAGTCAGATAGAGGCCCAGACGCCACAAGTAATCCATACACCGGCTTGGAGCCAGAACACCGCTGTTGGAAAATTGATGAATCAGCTTGGCGCTAAAAGCGACCCGGCTGCAGTCGAAACGCTTGCCACACTTACGCGAGCAGATCAAGATCGACTAACTCAGATCACAGCAGACCTCGCTGACGATCCTACTCGCGCGGCTCGGCAGTTATCTACCTTAAAAACGAAGGTTGAGGGATATGTCACTAGTCTCAATCTGTTATTTTCCGCTGTCAGCGACGATAACGTAGCCAATTTGCGTTCCCTCGCAGCTGGCGCCGAAGCTGCACGTCGAGCCGCAGAAACCGCCTCCAGCGCACTTTTCCGCAATGAACCCCTTCCTCAAATCGGATCGGAGGTATGGCAGGCGCTATGGGAAAGCGCACGCGCCTTTTCCGATGAAGAGGCCTACGTTGGCCAGCAGTTTCCGGTCACGGCTGCAAGCAGTGTCTGTGTTCTTTGTCAGCAGGAGCTAACACCTATTGCCGCTGACCGCCTCAACCGATTTGAGAACTTTGTCCGAGACGATAGCCAGCAGCGTGCCGACGCAACGCGTCAAGCTTACGATGCAGCACTGGCAACGTTCAAAAATCAGACACTGTCGTTGGGTCACTTGAAGAACATCGTAGAAACCGTCCGTGATGAGCTCCGGCAAGATGCACTGGCTGCGCAGATCAGAGATGCGACTCTCCGGACCCTGTGGCGCCACCGTCAAATCAAGCGGCTGCACGCGAATCTTGAAGCCACAATTAGCTCACCCGTCGGCATCTATCCCGGACAGGCTCTGGTCGAACAGATTGCAAGTATCGAAGCGCGGGCAACAGCTCTTGCTGCTGAAGCAGGTTCCCCCGCCAGAGCCGCACTCCTGGCCGAAAAAGCGGAGCTCGCTGATCGTCAACGGTTGACTGGAATTAAGGCCGATGTGGTGGCCGAGATTGAACGGCGAAAGCGTATCGCTCAACTTGAAGTGGCTCAACGAGACACATCTACCAAACGCATCACCACGAAGAGTACAGAAATAGCTCAAGCATTGGTCACTGACGCACTCCGAACACAGTTCGCGCAAGAGATCGCCAATTTTGACATTGCAGGCCTCGCAGTGGAGTTGAAACAGCAAACTAGTGCGCAAGGGGTCCCCCGTTTCAAGGTTGCACTCACTAGGAAACCCGACGCTCCGGTGGGACAAGTTCTGAGCGAAGGAGAGCATCGTTGTGTTGCCTTGGCGGCATTCATGGCGGAACTTGCAACGCTTGGGAACAAATCTGGCATCGTTTTCGATGATCCAATGTCATCCCTTGACCACATGCATCGAGAAGCCGTAGCCCAGCGCCTTGTTGCAGAGGCAGCGCACCGCCAGGTCATCGTTTTCACTCATGATCTTGCCTTTTTATTCGAACTGGAACGGGCTGCGGCCGAACTTCAACCCAAGCCCCACGTAGCGATTAGCTCGATCAACCGAGGTGCGGATAAAGCCGGCTTTTGCCGTAACGAGGCGCCCTTCAAAGCCCGCCGTGTCAATGACATCGCGGCAAGTCTTACCAGACAGTTGGAGAATGAACGCTTTCATTTCGAGCAGGGTGATCCTGACGAATGGCGTAAAACAGTCAAATCTATTGGTAGTTCCTTACGCGACACCTGGGAAATTGCGGTGGAGGAAGCGGTGGCGCATGTGATCCGTCGTCTTTCCAACAAGGTGGAAACGCCGGGCCTAGTGAAGCTAACTGCCATTACCGTTGCCGATTGCGAAGCAATGAGAGATAGCTACGGTCGCTGTTCGGAGCTGCTACACAGCGCAGCGCGAGACTTGAATCGCCCATTGCCACGACCGGAGACGCTATCAACTGAAATTGCTGCATTGGCTGCGTGGGCCCAAGATCTTCGTGACCGACAAAATGCAGCGAAACTGCAATAATTAACGACGGCTGTTAGTCGACCTTTTGTGGCATTTAAACAACGACATAGTCGAGGGTCCCCTAAAGGGTCCCCTGGAGCTTAATGAATCGCTGAGAGCCAGAAAAGACGCGGCTTTCCGATGATTGTTTGATTCAGCCCCAGCCACCATTCGCCTGTCCCGCACGATCTCACCAAGTCCCATTTCCTCCACGAAATCAAGGGCTTGCGTCAAATTCCTCTCCCATACTGTCTCATCGGATTCCGCCGAATCCCAGGGTTTTAGTCCCCTCAAACAGTCCCCTAAGATTTCCGCTGAAATCCGAGGGACTATCGGGGGTGCGCTATGAAACTCGTAGCCACCCCTGTCAAGTAGACAACGGCCGATAGAGATTCGGAGCATGGGTTAGCCGGGGCATGTACTGCACCGGCGGGACACCACCCAGCGCTTCATGGGGGCGATATTCGTTGTAATCGACCAGCCATTGGTCGGTGACGGCCTGGACCTGCTCCAGGTTGGCGAACAGGTGTGCATCGAGCACTTCCGTGCGGTACGTTCGGTTGAAACGCTCGATAAAGGCGTTTTGATTGGGCTTGCCCGGCTGGATGTATCGAACCGCGATGCCTTTGGCGGCGACCCATTCGGTGAATGCTTGAGAGACTAGCTCCGGCCCGTTGTCCAGCCGTATCGCATCCGGCGCGCCGTAGTAGTCGACCAAGCGACTCAAGACGCGGATCAGCCTGGCAGATGGGATCGACGTGCCAACCTCGATGGCCAAGCATTCCCGATTGGCTTCGTCGATTACGTTCAACGTTCGGAACCGCCGGCCGCAATACAGGGCGTCGTGCATGAAGTCCAATGCCCAGCAGCGGTTGGGCTCGCTTGCCAGATCCAGCGGCTGACGAGGGCGGTCTGGCAACCGCTTCTTGCAACGCCGAGGCAAATTCAAACCCATATCGCAGTACACCCGATGCACACGCTTTTTGTTCCAGCAGCGGCCATCGAGCCGCAACCGGGTAAAGCACTTCCAAAATCCCCAGCGCCCATGCCGGCTGACGATGGCATTGAGCGCTTCGATCACATCGGCATCTCGCTCAGATGCCGAGGCTGGCCGCTTGTAGTACGCCGCCCGCGACAGGCCTGCAATGCGACAGGCACGCGTGATCGACAAGCGGGCTTGCACCAGCAGCTCGACCACCTCGCGCCTGGCCGACGGCGTCAGGATTTTCGGTTCAGAACATCCTTGATCGCCGAATTCTCCAGGGCAAGATCGGCGTACATGCGCTTGAGCTTGGCGTTCTCGGCTTCCAGCTCACGCAGCCGTTGCAGCTCGGACACCTGCACGCCCGAGTACTTGCTCTTCCACTGGTAATACGTGGCGTTGCTGATGCCGTGCTTGCGGCACAGGTCGGCGACCGGAACTCCCGTCTCGCCTTCCTTCAACACCGCAACGATCTGGCTTTCTGTAAACCTGCTTTTCTTCAAGGGAGTCTCCGACTCTTGGAGGCTCCGAAATTCTACTGGCTGATGTCTACGCAGTGGGGGAGCTTACGTGCCGAGCTGTGCCGCAAGCACGGGATCTCGGAAGCGACGTACTACAACTGGAAGGCCAAGTACGGCGGCATGACGGTGTCCGAGGCCCAGCGCCTGAAGGAGCTGGAGCAAGAGAACAACCGGCTCAAGAAGCTGCTGGCCGAGTCGGTGCTGGATAACGCTGCGCTGAAGGACCTGCTGGGCCGAAAGTGGTGAGCCCACAGGCGCGGCGCGAGGCGGTCAGGATCCTGATGGCCGAGCGCCAACTGGGTGTGACCAGGGCCTGTGGGCTGGTAGGGATCTCGCGGTCGCTGTTTGCCTATGAGAGCAAACGAACGAGTGATATCGCGCTGACCGAACGCATGAAGGAAATGGCGGCGGCCAAGCGACGCTATGGCTACCGCCGCATCCATGTGCTGCTGCGCCGCGAAGGTTGGCAGGCAAACCATAAGCGGGTCTGGCGGCTGTACAGCCAGGCGGGGTTGAGCGTGCGCAAACGCAAGCGTAAGCGCATTACCGCCGTTGAGCGCGTGGTTCGTCCCCAGCCGACTGGACCGAATCAGAGTTGGTCGATGGATTTTGTGGCCGACGGCTTGGCCTATGGCCGTCGGTTCCGTTGTTTGAACGTGGTCGATGATTACACACGGGAATGCCTGGCTATCGAGGTGGACACCTCCTTGCCAGGGCTGCGCGTGGCCCACGTTCTGGAAAGGATCGCCGTGATGCGTGGGCTTCCCCGATCCATCACGGTGGACAACGGGCCGGAGTTCGCGGGCAAGGCATTGGATGCCTGGGCCTATCAGGCGGGCGTGACGCTGTCGTTCATACGGCCGGGCAAGCCTGTGGAGAATGCCTATATCGAGAGCTTCAACGGCAAGTTCAGAGACGAATGCCTGAACGAACACTGGTTCCTATCCCTGCGGCAGGCCAAATCGTTGATCGAAGCTTGGCGTGTCGAGTACAACACCGAGCGGCCCCACAGCGCGCTGGGCTATCTGGCGCCGGAGCAGTTCGCCAAGGGCCATCACCAAAACGAGATTTTTAACCCCGGACTCTAAATCAATGCCGTACTAAATCCGGGGGCAGGTCAATCCCTATGAACGATATCAAAGCTCAGCTTATCACCCACATCGACGCGACCGCTCCCGGCCGAGTGTGGGTGCCGACCGATTTTTCTCACCTTGGCAGTCGTGATGCCGTGGACAAGGCGCTCCAACGCTTGGTCGCGGCAGGCCAACTTCGTCGCATCGACCGCGGCCTGTACGACCGGCCCAGGGTGAACAGCCTGACCAAGAAGACTGAGGCCCCTGACTACCGTGCCGTCGTGGATGCGATCGCACGCCGCGACCAACTGCGCCTGTTGGTCGATGGCATGACCGCCGCCAACGATCTAGGCCTGACGGACGCGGTGCCCGCACATGTCACCATCCATACCGACGCACGCCGACGCACCATCCAGCTCGATAACCTGACCATCTCCTTCAAGCTCACCGCACCTAGCCGCCTGTATTGGGCGGGGCGCCCCGCCATGCGCGTCGTGCAAGCTCTACACTGGCTCAAGGACACACTGCCTGCGGACAAACCCCGTATCGTCAAACGATTGACCCAACTGCTTGCCGATACACAAGGCGATGCCATCCGCCAGGACTTGTTGGCGGGGTTCAACACGCTGCCGGCCTGGATGCAAGCCATTATCCGTGAACTACCTGGCTGCGATCCGCTGGCTGGAGACCATGGCATACCGACGACTGTCTCCGCCCAACGTCGCCGACGCGCCGAGGCAGTCGCATGAACCCGAATTTCCAGACCATCATCCAAGCCGCTGATGACGAACGGCGCGACACACCTGAGCACAGAGGTTCAAACGTCGAAAAATATTTCTGGGTATCGCTGGGCGCTAGACGCATTGTGGAGCGGCCTGTCGTCAAGCGCATTGCGCCTACTGCTCAGAGGCAGACAGCCCTCTCTACTGTTAGCCGCGCCCCGCTGAAGCTCGTGCTCTCATGAAGTCCAAAACATCAAGGGCTTCCTCTTCCTCGTAATCCACCCCGTCGGGAAGTAGCCACACCAGAAACAGGGCCATATCGTATCGATCGGAGACGATCGAAAACTCCTGGGCCGCATATGCGGAATGCCATACTCCAATCGGAACAGTCCGTTTGCTGTCACCAGTCGCGCTCGAACTTATATGTAGCTCCACATTGGGATCAAGTGCAGTCCCAGGTCTGATATAAGCCTGCATCCTTCGGGCCGATTCACTGACTATAGACCAAAGCACGAAACCATCCCGCGCAGCTATCAGCATCGCGGGCTCTGTCGTGAATTCTAGCCACTTGATCGTTGCAGCAGACAGCGATACGTTATAACGATCAGCACAATGGCGTAGCGCCTCTATGGAAACGGCCGTGTTTTCCATTTGCGCACGAAAATCGTCGATGGGCATGAGCAGGTAAGACGAGAATCTGTTCGCTTGGGACTCAAGTGCACGTGATGCTGCCCCGTTATAATCAAAAATTTCCTTCTGCGAGCACTGAAATTCCGTTTGAACGTTACGATGAAGGATGTAATGCCCTAGCTCATGACCCAACGTAAAATTGATACGACCCTGTACGCTCGTGTGCCTGTTATAGACGATACACCAGTCACCACGCTGCCGCTGGACCAGCATTCCGTCAATCTTGCCCATATCTTGGCCAAGGACTTTAACAATAGGGTCTGTATATTTCTTTGAGTACTCAGTGGCTAACAATCCGACGTCAACAGGCAACGACATGCCAGCCGTTCGCCAGAACTTATGAAGTTGAGTACCCCAGGCCGCTGGCGAAATTGGCTTAGTCATCGTCCTCAAGAATCTCCATTATTTTTTTTAGTTTTTCTTTGCTCGCATCATCCAGCTTAGAGAAACGCCTGAAAAAAACACGGTCAACATCCGTGTCGTCAGGTGTCTGCTTCTCGTCATCCAGCAGGTACTCTGTCGTAACACCGAGCACGTCGGCAATTCTGGAAATTTTCTCAGCGGACGGCCTGATTGCAGGCCGATTTTCAAGTTCCCAAATATAGCTTTTGCTAGACCCAGACCGATCAGCGAGTTGCTCGAGGGTCAACTGCAAACGCTTCCTTTCCGCCTTGACCTTTTCGCCCAGAGCAGTAGCCATCTTACGTCCTCCTGTCGAAGTTCAGTGTAGCAATACAGAACATGCTTGACAACCGAATTTCGGTGGAGCAATAATGTAACTGTGGGAGTACCGAACATGGGGTTCGGCACACTACGACCTTATCTTTCAAGGTGATATCTATGAAACCAGGTAGCAAAGCCAGTCGATCCGGCCAGTACGAAATCCTCGGCCCGCGCGGTGGAAAAACAGGCCAGGAGCGTACTGTGACGCGAGGAGAACCTCTACCTCCTACCCCCAAACCCCGTCAAACCTACGTTCTGGTAGATCCGACGAAGAACAACAGCGGGAGGAAGTGAGGCCCCCTATGAAAGGGGATAAGGTGCGGGTGAAACCATCTGACGACCTGTACCACAGTCTGACAGCAGCACCCGAATCTCGTTGGGGAATGAGATTTTAGCGTGAACCGCTGCAGATTGTAAAGAACTGGATGGGTGCCTTATGGAGCATACACATGAACGATACGTTCAAGCCCGCACCTAAGGGGTTCCGTTGGGTTTTTTGCCGCTTCCGGCGCGTAAAAAATTCCAATCGGATGCTGGACGCTCACGACTACGGTCGCGAGTGTTGGGCATTCTTGGTTCCCTGCAGCGGCTAAGCAGTAAAGTGTAGGCCGAGGGGGGTGAGGTCATCCCCCTCCTACTTTCAATTTGAGACGGGAATTCAAATGCTGGCCCCTTAAGTGTTCCCTCAAGAATTTCTCACACACGGAAAGCCAATAGATATGCCGTTCAGCGATCATTTTTCGATCGTGCCCCAGCACCACGAATTTGATGCCCAGCTCTGAAAGCTGGGCATTTTCTTTTGCCTCAAAGCACCGGCTTGCGCCCTAGCCAGGGCGCGGCGCGCTTTAGTTGAGCTGGCACCTGCAAGATCAGGTCTTCACGGCCAAATCGGCCCACCAGCTGTGCGGCCATGGGCACGCCCTCGGGCGTAGCCAACAAAGGCAGGCTGGCGGCGGGCTGGCCCGATGTGTTGAAGACAGCCATGAACGTGGCGTATGGCGACACCCGATGGCGCAATTCAAGAAAGGCGCTGCAGTGCATGGTCAGTTCGCTGAGCTTCACCGGCAGCTCGGTCAGCGCAGGCTTCAGGTCGTCGGCCTGCAGGGGCTTGCCGTTCAGCTTCAGGCGCGCCGCCTCATGCCCCATCACCCGGCTGCCGGCGCCATTGCCCCGGCGTCATGCCCATTTTGTCGGTGAAGACCCGGCGGAACGCGGCCACCGACTGGTAGCCCACGGATTCGGCCACGGCCTCGGTGGTCTGCCCCGGTTGCCTTAGCGCGTTGGCGGCGAGGCTCATCCGGATGTCGGTCAGCAGGTCGATGGCCGAGCGCCCCAGTTTGTCCTGGAAGTGCCGCATGAAAGTGGCGCGCGACATGCTGCACAAGGCGGCCAGCTCGGGCAGGTTCCAGGGCCGCGCCGGATCGGCGAACATGGCCGAAATGGCCGGCGCCAGGCGCGGGTGGCCTGCCAGCGCCAACAAGCCCGCCGGCGCTTGCTCGGCCTCGCTGGCCGCGCGCAGCACCAGCGTGAACAACGCCGCGGTAAGCACGTTGAGCATGGCGTATCCGCCCAGCCTGCCGCCGGTAGACTCCATGCGCATCAGCCCCACCAGGCTGGCCAGGTGATTCGCGGCGGACTCGGCGCTTTGCGCGTTGTGGCCGTTCAGGGCTTTCACCACCAGGTTCGCGGGCAGATAGTCGCGAATCAGCCGGCCGTGCGGCGGCTCGATAAGGAATCGCCCGCACAACATGTCCAGGCGTTCGCCCGGCCCGTCGTTTTCCATGTGCATCCAGCCCGAGGCTGCCTCGCCATCGCGAACAGGGCCGGGCTCGGCCCCGCCGCCGTCGTGCAGCACATGCGCCGAACCGCTGGGCAGCAGCACGATGTCGCCTTCGGTCAGTTCGCGGCTGGTCTGGGTTTGCGGGTCTTCAATGACGGCGCGGCCCTTGAGCACGATGTGGTATGGAATCTCGTGCGCTTCGGACCGGGGCCAGTCCACGCGCCACGGCGCGCCGTAGGTGCAGCGAACCTCCAGCCGCCCCGTGACGGTGATGATTTTCAGGAAATGGCTCAGCCAGTCGACTTGGGACATAGAAACCGGGGCGTAGAAATGCTCCCCGATCGTATCGCAGTCGCGCGGGCATGCGCCAATGTTCAACCGCGCCGCCTCGCGGCGCGGTTCGAACGCGTTCAGATCGAGCCTGCCGGCGCGACGGCGGGAAAGTCCTTTTCGGGATCGAACACGTTGTTGAAGAAGTTCGTCAGGGAATACATGGCGACCAGCGCCACGATTTCCATGACGTTCGCGTCCGTGTAGCCGGCGTCGCGCACGGCTTGCAGGTCGGCGTCGCTGACCTTGCCCCGGGTCTCGATGACTTTGCGGGCGAACTGGATAGCCGCATCGCGCTTCGGATCGTTGGCGTGGCCCTTGCGCGCAAGCAGGATGTCGTCGGCGGGCATCCTGGCCATGTGCTCGGCCGTAAAGCTATGGACAGTCAGGCAGTAGTCGCAACCGTTCACTTCGGATACGGCCAACCCGATACTGTCGCGCGTTTTCACGTCGAGCGCCTTACTCAGGGCGCCCAACAGCGCCGACCATGCATTGAAGGCAATGGGGCTTTGCGCGAACGCCGCCATCATGTTGGGCGTGAATCCGAGGCTCTTGGTAAATGCATTGAGCGTGGCGCTGGATTCGGCCGGCACTTGTTCGGGCGTGAGCGTGGTGGTTCTGGTCATGGTGTTTCTCCGTAGGTATGTCGATAAGGTTGGGTGAGGTAGGGCGGGGTCAAACAAGGTCAAGCACTTCGGCCACGGGGCGTCGAGGTTTCTGCGCCCAGTTGCCTGGAAGTTCGGTGCCGATGGACAGCAGCATGACGGGCACTTCGTTGTCGGCCAGCCGGAACTCGCTGGCCACGGCCTGCGCGTCGAAGCCGATCATCGGCGTCGACCCCAGGCCCAGCGAACGGGCCGCGTAGATCATTGCCGCCGCACCGAAAGTGCCGGTGCGCACGGCCTCATCGCGCTGAAGCTGGGGGTTGTGGGCATACAGGCCGTGCGCGGGGCCTTCCCATTCCGGCACCATCGCGGGCGGCATGACGCCTGCTTGCACCAGCGGGGCCAGACGCTGCGGTATGACGCTGGAATCGGCCAACTCGCCACAAACGATGAACGTCACCGCGGCATCGGTAATTGCAGGTTGGTTCCAGGCGATGGGCAACAGCCTGGCTTTGGCTTCGGCGGTGCGAACGGCGATGAAGCGCCAGTTCTGCATGTGGAAGGAGGTCGGCGCGGTGGTGCCTATGCGCACCAGCTCGCGGATCTGGTCATCGCTCAGGACCGCGGCGGGGTCGTAGTACTTGGTGGCGCTGCGGCTGAGAATGCATTCAATGACAGCGTTAGTCACGATGAGTCCTATGGGTGAGGTCGTCAGGAGCCTCTACTTTAGGACCGCTAGATGATTATTTCGAGACTACTTTTGCTCAACAAAATGCTTAAAAGGATCAAACCAAAAATCAGCAGGCCAGATCCGGCCTGCGAATTGCTGACGCCAGGACCCGCAACCGCCCTATCAGCCGCTTTTATCTTCAGGCGGCGGCTGCACGGAACACCGCTGCAGGCGGCCGTGCCCATGTTTCTTGAAGAACCGTTTAAAGTGGACCGGGAAGGCGCCGGACCGATGCGCCGGCACACGTAAGTGCGGCGGCGCATCCGAACTTGTTAATGATCTTCTCTGGTAAAGGATCACTGCCATGCATCGCAACCGCCCACACAAGAGCACGCCCCAGTTCATCGGCGGGGTGGTCTTGCTGCTCATTGCGCTCTACTCGCTGCTGGGCGGGATCTGGCTGGCCGCGCTTGGCGGCTCGTGGTATTACGCCGCGCTGGGCATCGTGCTGCTGGCAAGCGTGGGTTTGCTATGGCGGCGCCTGGAGACAGGGCTGTGGCTTTACGCGCTGATCCTGGCCGCCACGCTCGTCTGGGGGCTATGGGAGGCCGGGGCAGATTTCTGGGCCCTGGCGCCGCGCTACGGTCTGCTGTTTCTGCTTGGCCTGTGGTTGCTGGCGCCGCCCGCCACGCGCGGCTTTGCCGCGCCGCGCGCCGCCAGAACCGCCATCGGCGTCGTCATGGCGGGCATGCTGGCGGTGCTGGTTTACGGCATATTCAACGACCCCCAGGAAATCGACGGCACGCTCGCCCGCGCGCAGCCCGCGCAGGCGCGGCCCGTGGCGGGGGTGGCAGCGGAAGATTGGCCGTCCTACGGGCGCACCGAAGGCGGCGTGCGCTATTCGCCACTGACTCAGATCAACAACCAGAACGTCAAGGCCCTGGAAGTGGCATGGACCTATCGCACGGGCGACTTCCGCACCGAGAACGATTCGGCCGAAACCACCAACGAAGTCACGCCCATCAAGGTTGGCGACAAGCTGTTCCTGTGCACGCCACACCAGTTTCTGGACGCGCTCGACCCCGCCACCGGCAAGCGCCTGTGGCGCTACGACCCGAAACTGAAGGCCGACAAAAGCTTCCAGCACCTGACCTGCCGCGGGGTGTCGTACCACGATGCCGGCAACACCGAACGGTTCGCAATCAGCCTGGCCAAGGCCGGCAATGCGGCGCCGCCGGCATGCCCGCGCAAGGTGCTGCTGCCCACCAACGATGGCCGCCTGATCGCGGTGAACGCCGACAATGGCCAGAAGTGCACGGACTTCGGCGAAAACGGCGAAATCGACCTGCAAAAGAGCATGCCGCATGCTTATCCGGGCGGTTACAACCCGACCTCGCCGCCGGTCGTGACGGCGACCACCATCGTGATCGGCGGTTCGGTGACCGACAATTTCTCGAACAAAGAGCCCTCCGGTGTAATACGCGGCTACGACGTGCGCACCGGCGCCCTGAAATGGGTGTTCGACACCGGCGCGCAAGATCCGAACGCCATGCCCGGCGAAGCCACGCCGTTCGTGCACAATTCGCCCAACGCGTGGGCGCCGCTGGCCTATGATGCGCAGGCCGATGTGGTCTACGTGCCGACTGGCGTGGGCACGCCCGACATTTGGGGAGGCGACCGCGGCCCGCTGAAAGAGCGCTACGCCAACTCCATCCTGGCACTGGACGCCACCACGGGCCGTCTTATCTGGCACTTCCAGACGACGCACCACGACCTGTGGGACATGGATGTGCCGGCGCAGCCGTCGCTGATGGACGTGACGCTGCCTGACGGCCGGAGCGTGCCGGCGGTTTATGTGCTGACGAAAACCGGCAACGTATTCGTGCTCGACCGCCGCGACGGCCGGCCCATCGTGCCGGTAACGGATAAGCCCGTGCCCCAAACCGTGGCGCGCGGGCCGCAGACCCGCGGCGAGCGCTACGCGCCCACGCAACCATTCTCGGCCCTGGACCTGGCGCCGTCGGAGAAGCTCACCGATAAAGATATGTGGGGCGCCACCATGCTCGACCAGCTGATGTGCCGCATCATTTTCAAGCGCCTGAACTACGACGGCATCTACACGCCGCCGTCCGAGAACGGCACGCTGGTGTTTCCGGGCAACCTGGGCGTGTTCGAATGGGGCGGCATGTCGGTGAACCAGGACCGCCAGGTGGCGCTGATGAACCCGATCGGCCTGCCCTTCGTTTCCAGGCTCATTCCCGAAGACGCGAACCGCCCTATGCGCGAGAAGGGCGCGGGTACGGAAAGCGGCGTGCAGCCCATGTACGGCGTGCCGTATGGCGTGGAGCTGAACCCGTTCCTGTCGCCGCTGGGCCTGCCCTGCAAGGCGCCTGCCTGGGGCTACGTGGCGGGCGTGGACCTGCAAAGCCACCAGGTGGTGTGGAAAAAGCGCATCGGCACCATTCGCGACAGCCTGCCGCAGCTATTCCAGCTGCCGCCGCTGAAGATCGGCGTGCCGGGCCTGGGCGGCCCCATCTCGACCGCGGGCAACGTGATGTTCGTGGCGGCCACGCAAGACAACTATCTGCGGGCGTTCGACGTCAACAACGGCGAGTTGCTATGGGAAGGCCGACTGCCGGCCGGCGGCCAGGCCACGCCCATGACCTACGCGATCAACGGCAAGCAGTATGTGGTCATCATGGCCGGCGGGCATGGCTCGTTCGGCACGAAGATGGGGGATTATCTGGTGGCCTATGCCCTGCCGGACTGAGGCGCGGCTGCCGGCCAGGCCTGGCACACCTAGAACGCATACGAGGCGGTGAGCCCGGCGCTCCAGTTGCGGCCGGCGGCGGGCTCGAAATATCGGCCGTTGCCCTCGTTGACGATGACAGACCCGATGTATTCGCGGTCGAACAGGTTGTCGACGCGGGCATAGGCATCCCATGTCCAGGCGTCGCGCTGCCAGCGATATCCGGTGGACAGCGCGGCCACGAAGTAACTGGCGGCGGCATCGCTGTTGGCGTCATTCACGTAGACCTTGCTCATGTAGCGGCCTTCCAGTCCGGCGTGCCAGCCTTGGGCGGGCGCCCAAGCCAGGGCGCCGTACACCATCTGGCGCGCAACGCCGGGAATGCGGTTGCCCGCGCGGATGTCCGAGCCGGCAATGTCATCGCGGTAGCGGGCGTCTATCCAGGTATAGGCCAGGTCTGCCCGCCAGTTTTCCTGCAGGCGGCCGCTCCAGCCAACCTCGATGCCGTTGCGGCGCGTGCGGCCGCCATTGCGATACGAGGTGCGGCCATTGCTGCTGCCGGCCGCCACGATTTCGTTGCGGGTGTCGGTGTGGAACACCGCCACGGAAAACAGGCCATTGCCCCATTCCGACTTGAACCCGAGTTCGTAGTTGTTGCTGATGGCGGGTTGCAAGCCCAGGTTCAGCCCCGCCATGCCGTCGGGCCGGTACGAGACCTCGTTGGTGGTGGGCGTTTCGAAGCCTCGGCCATATGACGCGTAAATGGCGCTCGACGGGGTGGGCGCGTAACTTAACGAGGCAACCGGCAGGGCCTTGCGATAACGCGTGGAACCGCTGTCATCGTCATTGCCGGCAGCGACGTAATGGTCGTCGGAATCGAAGCTGACGGTGCTGTAGCGCAGTCCCGTATCGAAAGTCCAGCGCGGCGCGAAATTCCACGATGCCTGCAGATAGGGGTCGATGTTGTAGACCCGGTTGGTTTCGTCACGACGCAACTGTCCTTTGACGCCCAGCTCGGTGGGAGAGAAAGCCGGGCCGATGTAGTTCTCGTAGCCCTTGCGGTCTTCACGCAGGCTGTCATAGGCCAACCCGCCTATCAGCGTCAGGGGCCGGCCCGCCAGCGCCATGCGGGAAGTCCAGCGCAGGTCGACGCCGCCGTACTCGCGCGCGAGGCCGATAACCCCCCCGGCCTGCCCTGGGTTGAGCTGGGCCGCGGGCGGTATCGACAGATACTGGGTCATGTCGCGCTGCCCGTAGTACACCATGGCCCGCAATTCGTTATCGGCGTCGATTTGCCGTTCGTAGAGCAGGCCGCCCTGGGTCTGGCGCACCGTCTTGCGGGTATCGTACTGGCTGGCCTGCGGCGTGGCCTGGCGCGGGTCCTGCTCGTACTGGCTGCGCGTCAGGCCGAGCGGGTCCTGGGCGTTGAGATCCACGCTGTTTACCACCACGGTAAGGCGGCTTGCATCGTCGATCTGCACTCCCAGCTTGGCGTTGCCCAGGTTCTTGCGAGCGGCGCTGTGATCGCGATAGCCGTCGGTGGTGAGCCGGTTGGCGCTCAGTACGTAATCCAGCGCGTCGCGGACGCCGCTGGCCTCGATGCCATAGTGATAGGTACCGTAGCTGCCTGCCGACAGCCCGGCCTGCACGCGGGGCGGGTTCTCGCCGTCTTCCGTGAACACCTGCACGACGCCGCCCGACGAGTTGCCATACAGCGCCGAGAATGGTCCGCGCAGGACCTCGATGCGCGCCGCCGAGGCCAGGTCGATGTTCGAGGTCTGCCCCTGGCCATCGGGCATGGTGGCGGGAATGCCGTCGACATACAGCCGCACGCCGCGCACGCCGAATGTGGAGCGCGCGCCGAACCCGCGCACCGATACCTGCAGGTCTTGTGCATAGTTCTGGCGATTCTGGATTTGCAGCCCCGGCACGCCACCCAGGCTTTCAGACAAGTTGATGCCGGGCGTATCGAAGCGCAGGCGGTCGCCTTCGACGATGTTCACCGAAGCGGGCGTATCCAGCAGCGAGGCGTCGTAGTGGATACTGGTGACCACCACCGGTTCCAGCATCGGGGCGGCAGGCGCCGGCTGTGCCCGCACCGCGCTGCCCAGCAAGGGCGCGAGCGCGCCGCACAGGGCCAGCACGGCACGGGACGAACTCGGTGGACGTGGACCATTCATTGATTCGGCATTATGCGCCAGATCGTGTTCGAGAGATCGTCCGCGACAATGAGCGCGCCGCGCGGATCTACCGTCACGCCCACCGGGCGGCCGCGTGTCGAGCCGTCGCTGTCGCGGAACCCGGCAACGAAGTCCACGGGCGGACCCGCGGGCCGGCCGTCGCGAAACGGCACGAACACCACTTTGTAGCCAGCGGGCTCGCTGCGATTCCAGCTGCCGTGCTCGCCAACGAACACGCCATTGGCGAAACGCGCTCCCATGGCGTCGGTAGAAAAATCGACGCCCAGCGCCGCGACGTGCGCGCCCAGGCTGTAGTCGGGCTTGATCGCCGTGGAAACCTTTTCTGGATTCTGCGGCCGGACCCGATCGTCCACGTTTTGCCCCCAGTAGCTGTACGGCCAGCCGTAGAAGGCCCCTTCTTGCACGGCGGTGAGATAGTCGGGGACCAGGTCCGGGCCGATTTCATCGCGTTCGTTCACAACCACCCACAGTTGGCCGTTATCGGGTTGAATGGCCAGCGCCGTGGGGTTGCGCAGCCCGGTGGCGTAGGCCTTGTGTTCGCCGGTGTCGGCGTTCACCCGCCAGATGCGGGCCCGGTCGGCCTCTGCCGTCATGCCCCGTTCGGTGATATTGCTGTTGGAACCGATACCCACGTACAAGTACTTTCCGTCCGCGCTCGCCGCCAGGGCCTTGGTCCAGTGATGGTTGATTTCCGACGGCAGCTGCGTAACCGTCTCGGGCGGACCCGCCGCTTTGGTCTGGCCTGGCTGGTAGTCGAACCGTACCAACGCATCCTGGTTGGCCACATAAAGATCGTTGCCCACCAATGCCAGGCCATATGGCGCATTGAGCCCCTCGGCGAAAGTCATGCTTTCGTAGGTGCCGTCGCCTTCGGCATCGCGCAGCAGGGTCAGGCGGTTGCCGCCCTTGACCGGGCTGGTGCCCCTGGCCTTGATCATGCCGGCGATCACGTCTTTGGGCTTGAGCTTGGCGGCATTGCCGCCCCGCCCTTCGGCCACGAGAATATCGCCGTTGGGCAGCACCAGTGTCTGGCGGGGAATCTTCAGGCCCGTGGCAATGGCGGTGATGGAGTAGCCATCGGGCACCGTCGGCGTCTTATCGCCCCACGGGACAGGTTCGGCGATCACCATGTCGGGCAGCAGCCCTCGCTCGGGCTTGGGCAGTTCCGGCGCGGGCCCCACCCGCGAAGGCTGTGGCTGGGCGCTGCATAGGCTCAGCGCCGCCCACAGCGGGACGGCGGCATACAAGAAGTTTTTCATACGGCGCCTCTGATGTGGGGGGAACGGAAGCCCAGCCAGGTGGCCGCGCCGGCAAGCACCACCGTGACAGCCGACAGAACCAGGCCGGTCGGCATGCTTGCCCATGCGTCGCGGGCATGCATCAGCGCATTAAAGAAACCCACAAGCCATGCCGCCAGCAGAATCGCGCCATAAAGAATGGCACCCGCCGCGCGTTGGCGCGGCCGAAAAAGATCGATGATGGCGAAGACCAGTGCAATGCCGCCAAACACCAGGCCGCCAACCAGCAGCCACGAGGCGAAATTGTTCCACTGGATATCAAAGGACTTCGCATAGGCGAAGTCGGCCAGCATGACGCCTAGAAACAGCGCGAGCGCTCCCCCCAAAAATACGGCAGGCAGCGGGTGCACGGTTAACGCGTACCGGGGTGGGACAATCTGGTTCACGAGAATGCCTCCTTGATCGACGGCAGGACCACGATATTTCGGAGTGCAGGCCAGCAAGTCACATGCCCGCGGCCTATATTGGGTACCATGAACACACCCTGACAGCATCCCACAGACCGCATTTCACGCCGGAGCCCGCCGCCATGCCTACGCCTTCTGCCGCCTGCGCCGCCTTCCATGCCCTGCATGAACAAGGCTGCTTCATCCTGCCCAACCCTTGGGATGCCGGTAGCGCCAGGTTCCTGGAAAGCCTGGGCTTCAAGGCGCTGGCCACCACCAGTTCGGGCATGGCCTGGTCGCAGGGCCGGCGCGACGGCGCCGCCACGCTGGAGTCGGTGCTGGCGCACCTGCGCACCATGGTGGCCGCTACCGGCCTGCCGCTGAACGCCGATTTCGAGAACGGTTATGCGCCGGATGCCGAAGGCGTGGCGCGCAATGTGCGCCTGGCGGTGGAAACCGGCGTGGCCGGCTTGTCTGTTGAAGACTCCACGGGCAATCCCGACGATCCGCTGTTTCCGATCGAGGTCGCGGTTGAACGGTTGCGCGCCGCGCGGGGCGCCATCGACGCGGCGGGCACCGGCACGCTGCTGGTGGGCCGCGCCGAGAATTTCTTTGCCGGCCGTCCCGACCTGGACGATGCCATCGCGCGCCTGCAAGCCTATGCCGAGGCCGGCGCCGACTGCCTGTATGCGCCGGGTATTCGCAGCCGCGAACAGATCGCGGCGGTCGTGGCGGCCGTGGCGCCCAAGCCGGTGAACCTGCTGGTGGGATCCGTCAGCGAACTCAGCCTGCAAGATATCGCCGCGTTGGGCGTGCGCCGCATCAGCGTGGGCGGGGCGCTGGCGCGCTCGGCCTGGGGCGGGTTCATGCAGGCCGCGCAGGCATTGGCGCAAGGGCGTTTCGACACGGCTTTCGCCCATGCGGCTGCCGGCGATACACTCAACGCGCTGTTTGCGCCACGCCCCTGAGGCAAGCGCGGCGGGAAATCGGCGACAAGAATGCGAGTGCCGGCCGCCGGCAGGCGGTCCTAGACTGGAACCCTGCCAATGCGGCGGCAAAGCCGCGCGAAGGAGCCTGACCATGACCTATGCCTACAAGACCATCGCCTCGCCCGTCGGCCAGTTGAAACTGGTAGCCAGCACATCAGGGCTGGCCGCCATTCTGTGGGAAAACGACAAGCCCGAGCGTGTTCGTCTGGGCCCCATGCGGGAAGATGTGCAGCACCCCGTGTTGCTGGAAGCCGAGCAACAGCTGGGCGAATATTTCGCCGGCAAGCGCAGCGGCTTCGACCTGCCGTTGGACTTCAACGGCACCGAGTTCCAGAAGCAGGTGTGGGCCGCGCTGCTCACTATTCCCTACGGCCAGACGCGCAGCTATCGCGACATTGCCATGCAGATCGGCCGCGACAAGGCGGTGCGCGCCGTAGGCGCGGCCAACGGGCGCAACCCGATCTCTATCGTGGCGCCCTGCCATCGGGTGGTGGGCGCGTCGGGCGACCTGACCGGATTCGCCGGCGGGCTGCGCGCCAAGGCCCTGCTGCTGGCCCTGGAAAGCGGGCAAGGCAGGCTGGCCGCATGAGCGCCCGCCCCCAGAGCGTGAAGGGGCGCGCCACGCGCGAGCGCGCGGCATCGGCCCCCAGCGACGTCATCATCGGCGCGGACGGCCTGGCGCGGCCGCCCTGGGCGGCGCAAGACCCGCTGCTGCGCCACTATTACGACACCGAATGGGGCATGCCAGTGCGCGACGAGCATGGCCTGTTCGAGCGGTTGAGCCTGGAATGCTTCCAGTCGGGGCTGTCGTGGGCCACGATTTTGCGCAAGCGCGAGGCATTCCGCGCGGCCTTTCGCCGGTTCGATCCTGACGTGGTGGCGGCCTTCACGGCGGCCGACGTCGAACGCCTGCTGGCCGACACCGGCATCGTGCGTAACCGCGCCAAGATCGTGGCCACCATCAACAATGCGGCCGCCACGATCGCCCTGCGGCGCGATGGCGGGCTGGCGGATTTTATTTGGTCGTTTCAACCCGCAACCACGCCCGCCCCGCGCACGTTGGTGGAAATTCCCACCGTGTCCGAGGCCTCTACGGCGCTGAGCAAGGCCTTGCGCCAGCGCGGCTTCTCGTTCGTGGGGCCGACCACCATGCACGCCCTGATGGAGGCCACCGGCATCATCGACACGCACCTGGTCGACAGCCATCGCCGCGGCAGTTCTGGCGTCTGGCCGCGCACTTGATACACAATGCAAATATCTACAAGCATCGCAAAGATCCGCCGCCGCACCGGCCCGCATGGCAGGGGTTCGCGCCATAATTAAATGTTCCGCCTCTTGAGGCATTCACGCAAAGGCGCAATCATGAAACACCCGCTATTCCGACTTCTTTTCGCCAGCGCCCTTGGGCTGCTGGCTGCCTGCGCCATGGACCAAAACCGCAATTCCACGGCGGCCGCCGCCGAGCCCGCGCCGCCTTCGACAACCACCCTGTCGGCCTACCACTGGGACCTCACCGGGGCGCGCGATGCCGGCGGCGCCACGCAAACCCGCTGGATGCCGCCCGTTACGCGCAATGGCGCGCCGCTGCGCCTGAGCTTCGCCAACCAGCGCCTGTCGGTGTCGGGGCTGTGCAATCGTCTGGGCGCCGGCTACGACGCGCAGGGCAATCAACTGAAAATCTCGCAAGTGGTAGGCACCATGATGGCCTGCGGCGAGCCCGACCTGATGCAGTACGAACAAGCCGTCGGCCAGCAATTGCCGAAGGCCGCCACCTGGCGCATCGACCCGGGCCAAGACGGCCCCACGCTGACGCTGGGCTTCAGCGATGGCGCGCAATGGACGCTGGCCGGCACGCCCACCGACGAAACCCGCTACGGTTCGGCCGAGCAGATCATGTTCCTGGAAGTGGCGGCGCAGCGCGTGCCCTGCTCGCACCCCCTTATCCCCAACAAGCAATGCCTGCAGGTGCGCGAAGTGCGGTACGACAGCCAAGGGCTGAAAACCGGCCACGGCAAGTGGCAGGCCTTCTACAGCGACATCGAGGGGTATACCCACGAGCCCGGCGTGCGCAATGTGCTGCGCATCAAGCGCTATGAACGCCAGCAAGTGCCCGCCGACGCTTCGCGCTACGCCTATGTGCTGGACATGGTGGTAGAAAGCGCCCAGGAAGGCCGGTAGCACCGCGGCAGGCCGGGCCGGCGCGGATTGATTCCCGTCATTGGCCCGGCTGGCCGGCAAGGTCAACATCGACCTGATCCTTAACTCCGCCTGCTTCGCGCCATGGCTTATCCCGTCCTGCTGATCCTGCACCTGTTCGCCGCGCTGGCCTTTGCCGGCACGGTGTTCTTCGAAGTCGTCATGCTCGAAGGCGTGCGCAAGCATGTGCCGCGCGAGGCCATGCGCCTGATCGAGTCGGCCATCGGCGCGCGGGCGCGCCGCGTGGTGCCCTGGATATTGCTGGTGCTATACGGCGCGGGCCTGGGCCTGGCCTGGCAACACCGCGCCGCGCTGGCACAGCCCCTGGCCAGCAGTTTTGGACTGCTGCTGGGCCTGAAGATCGTCCTGGCGGTCAGCGTGTTCGGCCACTTTCTGACGGCTATGGCGTTGCAGCGCCGCGGGCGGCTGAATGGGCGCAATTCGCGCCGCATTCATATCAGCGTGTTCTGCCACGTGGTGCTGATCGTGCTGCTGGCCAAGGCCATGTTCTACCTGCACTGGTAGCGGCCCCGGCCCGGGCATCACTTATCGGCGTTCGGGAAGAACAGCTGCTGGCCGTTGACCTTATAGCTGGCAATGGTGTCCTGGCCCGCTTTCGACGTTACCCAGTCAACGAACTGCTGCGCCGGTTTCGCCTTTACATGGGGATACTTGGCCGGGTTCACCACCATGACGCCGTACTGGTTGAACAGGCGCTTGTCGCCCTCCACCAGAACCTTCAGGCTGCCGGGGTTCTTGAAGCTAAGCCACGTGCCGCGGTCGGACAGCACATAGGCATTCATCGACGAAGCCATGTTCAGCGCCGGCCCCATGCCGCAACCACAGGCCTTGTAGCCCTTGCCCTGATCGTCCACGCCGGCGGCCTTCCAGAAGCGTAGTTCGGCCGCGTGCGTGCCGCTCTTGTCGCCGCGCGACACGAACGGCGCATCGGCCTTGGCCAACTTGGACAGCGCCCGCACGATGTCATTGCCCTTGACGCCGGCGGGATCGTCGGCCGGGCCGATCAACACGAAGTCGTTGTACATAACCGGATAGCGCCTGGTGGCGTAGCCTTCGGCCACGAATTTTTCTTCGGCAACCTGGTCGTGCACGAACAGCACGTCGGCATCGCCGCGGCGGGCCATGTCCAGCGCCTGCCCCGTGCCCTGCGCCACGACCTTGATGTCGATGTCGGTGGCCTGTTTGAACGCAGGCAGCAGGTGCGAGAACAGGCCGGACTGCTCGGTGGACGTGGTCGAGGCCATGACGATGGTTTCGGCGCTCGCCGGCGCCGCCAGGGCCGCGGCCGCCAACAGGACCGGCGCGGTGGCCCGTCGCAATAGCGTGAACAGCTTCATGATATGCGTTCTCCTTTGACGAACTGGCTGGCGGCCTCGGGCAGCGGGCCGTAGAAAAAATCGTCCACCGGCAGGTCGGCCACAATGCTGCCGCGCTCGAGATACACGACGCGCCGCGCCAGCCGCTTTACCTGCCCCAGGTTATGGCTGCTGAATACCATGGCGGGCGCGCCGCTGACGCCGGCCGGCGTGAAATCGGCCATCATCTGCTCGACTTCGCGCTTGGCATGGGGGTCCAGGCTGGCGGTGGGCTCGTCCAGCAGCAGCACTTCGGGCGCCAGCGCCCAGGCGCGCACCATGGCCAGCCGCTGTTGCTGGCCGCCTGACAAGGTCTTGGCATTGCGCGCCGCCAGCTCCGCCATGCCGGCCAGCTGCAGTGCCTGCCTGCCCTGCGCGCGGGCGTCGCGCCAGCGCACGCCGTGCAGCCACAGGCCTAGCGAAACATTGTTCAACGCCGACGTGCGCAGCATGTAGGGTTGCTGGAACAGCATGGCCTGGCGTCGCCGCGCCACGCAGCGGGCCTGGCCGCGCGTGGGCTGGATCAGGCAATGCAGCAGGCGCAGCAAGGTGCTCTTGCCGCTGCCATTGGCGCCCACCAGCGCCACACATTCTCCGGCATGGATGGTCAGCGAAACGCCGCGCAAGGCCCGCACGGCACCGTAATTGACATCGACATCGCGCAAGTCGAACAGCGGCGTGGCGGCGCGGTGGTCCGCACGGCGCCCGGCGGTGGCGGCGCCCGGGCCGGTTTCTGTGTCAGGGCGCTTCATGACAGTGCCCCGGCGTGGCCGAACAGGCCTGACAGCCCCGCGTCGCGCCGCTCGCGCCAGCGCCGCACCAGCGAAGCCAGCACGTTCAGCAACAGCACCACAAACAGCAGCAACAGGCCCAGCGCCAGGGCCAGCGGCAGGTCGCCCTTGCTGGTTTCCAGCGCGATAGCCGTGGTCATGACGCGCGTATAGCCTTCGATGTTGCCGCCCACCACCATCACCGCCCCCACTTCGGAAATGGCGCGTCCGAAGCCGGTAATGACAATGGTGAGCAGGGTGAAGCGTTCGTCCCAGACCAGCAGCAGGCTGCGCACCAGCGTGCGCGCGCGCAATGACCGCAACTGCTCGCCATGGTGGCGCTCGGCGTCTTCGACGGTCTGGCGGACCAGCGCGGTGACCACTGGACAGACCAGCACCGCCTGCGCCAGCACCATGGCCTTGAACGAAAACAGCCAGCCCAGAAAGCCCAGCGGGCCGGAATGCGACAGTAGCAAGTAGACCACCAGGCCCACCACCACGGAAGGCAGGGCCAGCGAGGTATTCAGCAATGTCAGCACGATGCCGCGCCCACGGAAACGCGCCACGGCAAGCCACGAGCCGGCCACCATGCCGGCGCTGCACGCGAGCAGGCAGGCGCAGGCGCTGACCGCCAGAGACCTGACCACGATGGACAGCAGCACCGGATCGGCCCCGACGATCAACTGCAATGCAGTCAGCACGCTTTCGGATAAGGTATTCATGATGGGTACATGCGAGACCTGCACAGAGGGTAGCCCAGCAGTATCATGCAAGCCATATGAATAACTTTGCATAGGCTGGGCCGCGCGCTCGCGCCCTGGCATTTAGTGCATACTCGCGGACGTGCATCGTATCGACCTTTCCTACCAGTTGGGCGGCACCGACGCTGCCCCTGCCACCATCGGCAACGCGCTGATGGATCTGCTGTTCGCCGTGCGGCAGCAGGGTTCGATTTCGGCCGCGGCCAAGTCGCTGGGCCTGTCGTACCGCCACGTATGGGGTGAACTCAAGCGCTGGGAACAAACCCTGGGCCGCACCCTTATCGTGTGGGACAAGGGCCAGCCGGCGCGCCTGAACGAGTTCGGAGAAAAGCTGCTGTGGGCCGAGCGCCAGGCCCAGGCGCGGCTGGGGCCACAAATCAACGCCCTGCGCGCCGACCTCGAACGCGCCTTCGCCATGGCGTTCGACGACGCGGCCCATGTGGTGCCGCTGTATGCCAGCCATGATGACGCCCTGGGCGCACTGCGCGAACACGCGGTGGCCAGCGCCAAGCTGTACCTCGACATTCGCTATACCGGCAGCGTGGATGCGATCCGCGGGCTGAACGAGGGGCGCTGTGTGATCGCCGGCTTTCATACACGGCAAGATCCGGTGCCTGGCTCGCTGACCGAGCGCATCTACAAGCCGTTGCTCAAACCGGGGCTGCACAAGATCATCGGATTCGCGCAGCGCAGCCAGGGCCTGATCGTGGCGCGCGGCAACCCCCTGCGCCTGGCCGCGCTGGCAGATCTGCGGCGCCCCGGCGTGCGCTATGTGAACCGCGCGCTGGGCAGCGGCACGCGCGTGCTGTTCGACGAACTGCTCGAACAGGCGGGGCTGCCCGCCTCGGCGATTGCCGGTTATGCCCGCACCGAACCATCGCACGCCGCCGTGGCCCATGCCATTGCCGCCGGCACCGCCGACGCGGGGCTGGGCATCGAACCGGTGGCGCATCAGCACGGCCTGGATTTCCTGCCGCTGGTGCGGGAAAACTATTTTCTAGTGTGCTTGAAATCGACGCTGGAGCAGCCTTCTACCCAGGCGCTGCTGGCGATCTTGCGCAGCGCCCCATGGCAGGCGGCCCTGTCGCGCATGCCGGGCTACGCGCCCGCGCAAAGCGGGGAAGTGCTGTCGATGCGGCGGGTGCTGCCGTGGTGGAGTTTTCCGACCAGCAAGCCGCGGCGCCGCGCCCGCTAGGGTGGCAGGACGCGATTGCAGCCCCTAGGGCGTGGCGGCGCGCGCGGCCGCCAGCTCGGGCTGGGGCACCAGCCGCTCGGGGGCCGTGTAGCACACGAAGTGCCGGTTCACCGCACGGCCGATGGCGCACAAGCCCAGGCCCTTGGCGATTTCGTAGCCCATCTGCGTCATGCCGCTGCGCGACACGACAATGGGCACGCCCATCTGGGCCGACTTCATGATCATTTCGCTGGTCAGGCGGCCGGTGGTGTAGAAGATTTTGTCGGCGCCGCGTTGCTCGGCCGGCGGCTGCAGCCACATCCAGCCCGCCAGCGTGTCAATGGCGTTGTGGCGGCCGACGTCTTCCACGAACATCAGCATGGTTTCGCCGCGGAACAGCGCACAGCCATGCACCGAGCCCGCCGACTTATAGGTGGTTTCCTGCACCCGTATGGCATTGAGCAAACCGTACAGTTGCGCCTGCGTCACGCGGGCCTCCGGCGCCAGGCGGATGCAGTCGAGTTCTTCCATCAGGCCGCCGAATACACTGCCCTGCCCGCAGCCCGTGGTCACCACGCGCTGGGCCGTGCGGGATTCGATATCGGCAATGCCGTCGCGCGTAACCACCGAGGCGGCGTTGACTTCCCAGTCGACCATGATCGACAGCACGTCACTCACATCGCGGATCAGGCGCTGGTTGCGCAGATAGCCCAGCACCAGCAGTTCGGGCATGGCGCCCAGCGTCATCAGCGTGACCAGCTCGCGCCGGTCGACGTAAATGGTAAGCGGCCGCTCCGCCGGAATGGACACGGTTTCCGACGCGCCGTGCTCGTTGACCACGGTGACTTCCCGCGTCAGCGGGGCGCGCGCCTGGGTCAGTTGCGGCAACGACAGGCTGGAAGCGGTCACTTGGCGGATTTGCCGTCGGATTCAGGCTGAGGCGAGCTGGGCGGCTGGCTTGCGGTTTCGGCGGGCGAATGCGCGCCGGACCCCTCGCGCGGCTGCACTGGCGCCGGCGCATACACGAACGGGCCCGGATCTTTGCATTCGGGCGTGGGGAGGGGCGGCGCGGCATTCTTGCCTGCCGCTCGCGCGCTCGCGAAATACTGTTCGGCCACGGTATCCTGCACCTGGCACAGCTTGTAGGCGGCGACCTTGCCGCTCCAGGCAGCCTTGGCCTTGGCTTCGGCGGCCTTGGCCTGGGCCTCGGCGCTGGGCGCCGGCAGGGTGGCATGGGCGGCGGCGGCAATCATGGCCAGCGGCAACGCGGCAAGCAGTTTCATGACGTGCTCCTTCGGGGTCAGGCGCCGGCCGGGCGGGCGCCGCGCCGCTTGGCGGCCTTGGCGGCCGTACGCTGGGCCGGGATCTTGCCCGACTGGATATCGCTGTACCAGACGTCGTGGTGTTCGCGCGCCCAGGCCTCATCGACATAACCGGTTTTCATGGCCTTGTAGGCGCCCTGCATACCGATGGTGCCCAGGTAGATGTGGCCCATCAGCATGCACATCATGAGTATGACCGACACCGCGTGGATCATGTGGGCGATCTGCATGTTGCCGCGCGTGTACACCATGGCGTCCGGCACCACGCGGTCAAGGAACAGCCCCGAGCCGACCGCAAGCAGGCCAAACAGCAGCATGCCTATCCAGAACATGAGCTTTTCGCCGGCATTGAAGCGCCCCGCCGGCACATGCCGGGCGCGCAGCAGCCCGCCGCCCCGGCGTAGCCAGGTGAGGTCGTAGCGACGCAGCATGTTGTCTTTGGCGAACGTGGCCAGCACCACCACCAGCGACACCGCGAACACCGGGCCGACGAAATTGTGGGTGGTCTTGAGCACCCAGGCCAGCCAGCCGTAGATGGCGCTGCCCATCCAGGGCAACAGGATGTGCCGGCCGAATGCCATCACGATGCCCGACAGCGCCAGAATGACGAAGGCCGTGGCGTTGACCCAATGGGCGGCGCGTTCAAAATAGGTAAAGCGCTCGATCTTGCGGCCGGTTTCCGGACCGTGCACCTTGACCTTGCCCTTGGCCAGGTAGAACAGCAAGATCGCCACCAGCACGATCAAGAGCAGGCCGCCCCCGTACGGAACCAGCCAGTGGTTGCGCACCTGCCGCCAGGCTTCGCCGGCGGTGGTGTAGCGGGACCCGGGATACTGCACGAAGCGCTGGATCAGCACGCCGGCCTCGGGCGCTTCGCTGGCCGGCAGGCTGCTGTAGCCGGGCTGCCCGGAATTCACCTGCCGCCACATGGGCGCATTGTTGCCGGGCTGCACCTTGGCGCGCTGGCCGTTGGTCTGCTCGGCGTAGCCGGGCAGCTCGTTGGCGTCGGGCTTGACCTCGAAGATATTGGCGTTCTTGATGCCGCCCAGACCGCCATCGGCGGGCGCGGTGTTCTGCGCCGCCGCCGGAGCCAGCAACGTGGCGCCGAGCAAGAGTGCCGCGAAGAATGACCGTACCATGGCAGCCTCCGGTCAGTTGACTTTGTTGTACTCGTTCTGCCCGCGCTGGGTGCGCTGGGCGAGTTCGCGCTGCCAGCTGGCTTTGTCGCCAGGCTTCCAGCCCGGGGCCACGAAATTGCTTCCGGTGCCGACGTATGCGGGTTCGCCGGTGTTGTTGCCGGAATGCAATTCCTGCGAGGGCTCGGAGCAGGCCGCCAGGCCCAGCGCCAGCAGCGCCACGATACCGATGCGCGCGTTCATGATTTGTCCTTCGCGCCAGCGGCAGGCGGCTGGCCGGCCTGCTGCGAGCCATAGGCCGTGCCCCAGCCCCAGACCTCGGCGCCCTTGCCCCGGTGCACCACCCGCGTGCGGAAGATATCGGCCACCACATCGCCGTCGCCGGCCAGCAGCGCCTTGGTGGAGCACATTTCTGCGCAGGCGGGCAGCTTGCCCTCGGCCAGGCGGTTGCGGCCGTATTTTTCGAACTCGGCCTCGCTGCCGTGTTCTTCGGGGCCGCCGGCGCAGAACGTGCATTTGTCCATTTTGCCGCGCACGCCGAACGTGCCCTGCGACGGGAACTGCGGCGCGCCGAACGGACAGGCGTACGAACAGTAGCCGCAGCCAATACAGGTGTCTTTGTTGTGCAACACCACGCCTTCGTCGGTGCGGTAGAAGCAGTTCACGGGGCACACCGCCATGCAGGGCGCATCGCTGCAGTGCATGCAGGCCACCGAAATGGATTTTTCGCCCGGCACGCCGTCGTTCAGCGTGACCACGCGGCGGCGGTTCACGCCCCAGGGAATCTCGTGCTCGTTCTTGCACGCGGTGACGCAGCTATTGCATTCGATACAGCGCTCGGCGTCACAGACGAACTTCATTCTTGCCATGGCGGTCTCCTAGGCCTTCGCGATGTTGCAGATCGTGGTCTTGGTTTCCTGCATCATCGTGACGGAGTCGTAGCCGTAAGTGGTAGCGGTGTTGACCGCTTCGCCACGCACGATGGGCGCCGCGCCTTCCGGGTAGCTGGACAGCAGGTCGGCCCCCTGCCAGCGCCCCGCGAAGTGGAAGGGTATGAACGCCGTGTCGGGCCCCACCCGTTCGGTAACCAGCGCCTGCACGTTCAGGCGCGCGCCCGTGGGCGTGGACACCCACACCCGGTCGCCGTTGCTGATGCCGCGGTCGGCCGCTGCCTTGGGGTTGATCTCGACGAAGCACTCTTGCTGCAGTTCGGCCAGCCAGGGGTTCGAACGTGTTTCGTCGCCGCCGCCCTCGTACTCGACCAGGCGCCCCGAGGTAAGAATGATGGGGAATTTCTCGTACAGCTTGTCGGCCACGTTCTTCTTCTGCAGCGACGTGTAAAGCGTGGGCAGGCGCCAAAAATTCTTCAGGTCGTCGTGCGAGGGGTACTTGGCGACCAGGTCGGGCCGGGTGCCATAGATGGGCTCGCGGTGCTGCGGGATGGGATCGGGGAAATTCCACACCACCGCGCGCGCCTTGGCATTGCCGAACGGATAGCAGCCATGGTTTTTCATGACCACGCGGATGATGCCGCCCGACGAATCGGTTTTCCAGTTCTTGCCCTCGGCCGCAGCCTTCTCGGCATCGGTGAGCTCGTTCCACCAGCCCAGCTTTTTGAGCAGGATGTGGTCGAACTCGGGATACCCGGTGGTGAGGTCGGCTCCTTTAGAGTGAGAGCCGTCTTCGGCCAGCAGGTTGACGCCATCGCGCTCCACGCCGAAGTTGGCCCGGAAGTTGCCGCCGCCATCCATGACGTGCAGGCTGGTGTTGTACAGGTTGGCCGTGCCCGGGTGCTTGAGCTCGGGCGTGCCCCAACAGGGCCACGGCAGGCCGAAGTAGTCGCCGGTCAGGTCGTAGCCGGTTTCGGCGTCTTTGCCGCCCTTGGCGCGCAAGGTCTTGACGTCGAACACATGCATGTTGCGCATGTGGGCCTTCAGGCGCTCGGGGCTTTGCCCGGTGTAGCCGATGGTCCAGCAGCAGGCGTTGATTTCGCGCAGCACGTCTTCGATGACGGGCTCATCCATGCCCTTGACCTTCTGCAGCTTGTAGTTCTTGACGAACTCTTTGCCAAAGCCCAGCTTTTCGGCCAGCTGGTACATGATCATGTGGTCGGTGCGGCTTTCCCACAGCGGATCGATGACCTTGTCGCGCCACTGCAGCGAACGGTTGGACGCCGTACAGGACCCGCTGGTCTCGAACTGCGTGGCCGCCGGCAGCAGATAGACCGCGCGCTTGGGGTTGAGGTCTTCGGCCTTGCCCGGCATGGCGGCCATGGCCGCCGTGGCCGACGGATACGGATCGACCACCACCAGCAGGTCGAGCTTGTCCATGGCGCGCTTCATTTCCAGCCCGCGCGTCTGCGAGTTGGGCGCATGGCCCCAGTAGACGACGGCCCGCAGGTTGGTGGGCTGGTCGATGACGCTGGGGTCTTCCAGCACGCCGTCGATCCAGCGCGACACGGTAATGCCGGGCTTGCTCATCAGCTCGGGCGAGGCGTAGCGGCCCTTGATCCATTCGTAGTCGACGCCCCACGCGTTGGCGAAGTGCTTCCAGGAGCCTTCGGTCAGGCCGTAGTAGCCGGGCAGCGAATCGGGGTTGGGGCCGATGTCGGTGGCGCCCTGCACGTTGTCGTGGCCGCGGAAGATGTTGGCCCCGCCGCCGGACACCCCGACATTGCCCAGCGCCAGCTGCACGATACAGGACGCGCGCACCATGGCGTTGCCGATGGAGTGCTGCGTCTGGCCCATGCACCACACCAGTGTGCCGGGGCGGTTTTCGTGCAGGGTCTTGGCCACGCCGTACATGGTGGCCTCGTCGACGCCACAGGCGTCCTGCACCTTGTCGGGCGTCCATTTGGCCAGGATGTCGGCCTTGACCTTGTCCATGCCATAAACGCGCGCGTTGATATAGGCCTGGTCTTCCCAGCCGTTCTTGAAGATGTGATACAGCAGGCCGAACAGGAACGGGATGTCGGTGCCGGAACGGATGCGAACGTGCTGGTCGGCCTTGGCGGCCGTGCGGGTGAAGCGCGGGTCGACCACGATCATTTTGCAGCCGGTTTCCTTAGCGTGCAGCATGTGCAGCATCGACACCGGATGGGCTTCGGCGGCGTTAGACCCGATGTACAACGCGACCTTGGCGTTCTGCATGTCGTTGTACGAGTTGGTCATGGCGCCGTAGCCCCACGTATTGGCCACGCCGGCCACCGTGGTGGAGTGGCAGATGCGCGCCTGGTGGTCGCAGTTGTTGCTGCCCCAGTAGCTGACGAACTTGCGCATCAGGTACGACTGTTCGTTGCTGTGCTTGGATGAGCCGATCCAGTAGACCGAGTCGGGGCCGCTTTCCTTGCGCAGCTGCATCAGGTGGGCGCTGATTTCGTTCAGGGCGGTGTCCCAGCTGATGCGCTGGTACTTGCCGTCGACCAGCTTCATGGGATAGCGCAGGCGGTGTTCGCCGTGGCCATGCTCGCGCACCGCGGCGCCTTTGGCGCAGTGCGCTCCCAGGTTGATGGGCGAATCGAAGACCGGTTCCTGGCGCACCCAGACGCCGTTCTCGACCACGGCATCGATGGCACAGCCCACCGAACAGTGCGTACAGACCGTGCGGTGGGTGGTGGTCTTGGTTTTGCCCAGGGGCGCCTGGCGCTCGTCGGCGGCTTCGGCCTGCCTGACCAGCGCCAGCGGCGCGGCCGCCAGGCCGGCGCCCACGCCGATGCCCGAGCGCCGCAGGAACGCGCGGCGGTCCATGGTGGGCAAGGCCTGCGACATGCCGCGCCGCAGGCTTTGCATGAAGCTCGACTCTGCCGCGGCATCGCGCGCGGCATCGGTTTTTTTGGTTAGCAACATGCCGGGCTCCGTCAGACGAGAGTGGTTTTGTAGTACCGCTTGACGTGTTCGCTGAGGCGATAGCCGCCGCCCTGCGCTGGCGCGGGGGGTGAGGCAGTAGCGGAGGATGGCGGCTGCGCCGCGCTACCGGGCAAGGCCACCGCGCCAGCCGCGGCGGCGCCGGCGCCGGCCGCGCTTGCCAGGAATGCCCGGCGCGAAAGTCGGGGGTGGGTCTTGGACATGTCCGTCTCCTCCGAAGCAACCAGATATGAAATGCTTTGCATACTGTACCCCTACCCTTGGCCCGGGGCAATCTTCTCGGCCCGGGACCGGCGCGACGACGGTTTTGCCGTTAAGCCAGCATGTCGAAGCCCTGCGCCTCGACCTGGAAGAAATCGCGGGTGAAATCGGCCGCGCGGGCATAGAACCGCGCGGCGGGCTGGGCGGCTATTGCATCGCACAAATCGCCGGCCCAGGGCTGGATGTGCGCGGCGAAGAACGCGCTTTGCCGGGCCAGGTTGGCCACCGCCGCGTCGGGCCCGGTGATCAGCAGCCGCATGACTTCGCACAGATAAGCGATGTGGTCTTCGGTTTCGGGCATGGCGGGGTCGCGCGCCAGGCCCAGCGCGGACAAGTCGTCGCGCAGCCGGACCAGCGGTTTTTCGTTCAGGAAGCCCGCCAGGTAGTGCGAGCCGAACAAATAGACTTCGGGTTTGCCTACCCCGCCGAACAGCGCGTCGTATTCGGACGCGACGGTGGCCGCGTCCAGCTCGCGCGCGCTGGCGGCCAGCGCGTTCCAGGACGCTTCGAGCAGGCTGCCGGACGCGGCGGCCTGCTCTTGCAGCTGCGCCAGCAATTCGGCGGATGGCGGCGCATAGAACAGGTGCGCCAGCAAGCCATAGATTGCAGCGCGGGCGGCATCTTCGTCGAGGCCGGTGGGGCCGATGGCGGCAAGCGGGACGGTGGCTGTCATAGGTCGGTGATGCGGGTTTCGTCGGGCGAGGAATACAGGTCGATGACACGGCAGTCGCCGCACATCTTCAGGCGTTCGAGCGCCGCCCCCTGGAACATGGCGTGGCCGCCCAACCGTTGCAACATGGTGTCGATGCCCTTCTGCGTGCCGAACGCCTTGCCGCAGCGCACACAGTGGAAGGGCTGGGTTTCGTTGAGCACCACGGCTTCTTTGCGGCGTTCGGACAGCAGCAGGCGCGGCACCAGCTGGATGGCGTCTTCTGGGCAGGTTTTTTCGCACAATCCACATTGCACGCAATTTTTTTCGATGAAGCGCAGCTGCGGAAGTTGCGGATTGTCTTGCAACGCATGGGCCGGGCAGGCGCTGACGCAGCTCATGCACAGCGTACAGGCCTGGGCGTCGACCGCGACGGCGCCCAGGGGCGCGCCGGCGCCGGGCGCGCCCGCCGGCAGCGGGATTTCCTGCGGCAAGGGGCCGGGCGCATGAGCAATGAGATGGTCCAGGGCGAGCGCCAGGGTGGCGCGCTTCTCGGGCGCCGCCGCGTGGCGCGCCGGCTGGGCCGGCACGGGCGGATGCCGCGCCACGATGCGCTGCAGGTGATCGTCGAGCGCTTCGGCGGTATCGGCCCGCACCAGATGCAGGTGCGTGCCGTCATAGCCCAGGCCGTTCAGGATGGACTGCGCGGTTTCCATTTGCGCGGCCAGCGCGTCAAGATATTGCGGCGCCTCGTCGCCGCTGGCCAACACCGCCACCTGGGCGGCGCCGAACGCCACAGCCGACAGCCACAGCTCGACCCCCAGGCTGGCCACGTGCCACAAGGCCACCGGAATCACGTTGGCCGGCACCCCGTGCGCCAGCTTGAGCTGCGCGGCGCGGCCCAAGGTTTCCACCAGGCGCTGGCCGCCCTGCTGGCTGTGCAGCAGCAGCACCGCGTCGCGTCCGCCGGCCTGGGCATAAGTGGACAGCAAGGTGCGCAGCTTGCGGCCCTGGTCGGGGCTGCGCGGATACGTATAGGCCATGGCGCCAGACGGACACACGGTGGTGCAGGCCCCGCAGCCGGCGCACAGATACGGGTCGACCACGATCTGCTGGCGATGCGCGTCGCTGCGGATGGCCTCGGCCGAACAGACATCGACACAGGCATTGCAGCCAATGGTTTCGTTGCGGCTGTGCGCGCACAGCGAAGATTTGTAGTCGAAGAATTTGGGCTTCTCGAATTCGCCCACCATGTCGCGCAGCCGCAGCAGCGTGCCGGGGTCGCGGCCGTCCCAGGTGAAATAGCCCTGCGGCGGCTCGTGGCGGCGCATCTGCGGCGTGGCGCCCAGGTCGAGCACCAGGTCGTACTGTTCGGTGAACTGGCGAGGCGGGCGCTGGAAATCGATGGCGCCCGCCACCGTACAGGACGCCACGCAATCGCGATGCGAGGCACATCGATCCAGGTCGACCTGGTAGTCGAAGCCAATGGCGCCTTCCGGGCAGGCGGCCAGGCAGGCATTGCAGCGGGTGCACAGGTCGAGGTCGATGGGGTTGTCTTGCGACCAGGCCAGCTCGAACGCGCCCAGCCGCCCCTTCAGATGTTCCAGCCGGCCGGCCAGCACCGGATAGCGGCGCGCCTGCGTCCCGCCGTCGCGGCCCTCGCCCTGCACGAACAGCGTTACCTGCAAGACATCGTCGAGCAATGCAGCGGCCTGCTCGGCGCGATCGAGCGGGCCGATGATCAGCAGGCGGCCCGCGCTGCGGTACGTGACCGTGGCGACCGGATCGGGATCGGGCAGGTGGGCCGCGGCCAGCAAGGCCGCCAGCTTGGGCATGGCCTGGGCGGCGTCGCGGCTCCAGCCGCCGGTTTCGCGAATGTTGACGAAGCGCACCGGCGCCAGGGCGCCTTCGGTGGCGCTGCCCAGTTCGCCAAACAGGCGCTGTTCCTGGGTGCACGCCACCACGACCGGCCCGCCGCCGCGGATGGCTTGCTGGAAATCGCCCGCCTGGCTGCGGCACAACAGGGAATGCGGCGCCAGCGGCTCGCCCAGCGCGCGCCCGAGTTCATCGGGGTCCAGCGGCATGGTGCGGTTGCAGTCGCAGATCAGCGTAGTCATGGGTGCGGTCGCATGAAAAAGAAGCTTCAGCCGCGCGCACGCGCCCCGGCATGGCGGGGCGCGGCGGCGGCGGGATCTGGTTCGGCTGCGCGGCCGGGGCCGGGGCCGGTGGCCACGGCATCGGCGGCGGGCGTGGCCGCGGCGCCGTCGGCAGGGGCGGCTAGCGGCTCGAGGGGGGCCGCTGGGGAAGAATCATGCGCTTGCGACGGCGCGGCGTCGTGATCGGCCGGGGGCTGGTTGGCCAACACCCGGTCGACCGGCGCCGGGTCGGCCGGCAGCGCGTCTTCGGCGGATTCGAACATCGCCAGCGCCCGCGCGCTGGCCAGGCGGCGCAACATGGGTGCCGGCAAGGCCTCCATGCTGGAGTAATCGTCGATGTAGGTATCGAGACCGTCCATCACGTTGTAGTGGGGGTCGGAGAACAGCTTTTTCAGCGCGGCGTTCTTTACATCGGGGGCCACCTGCCGCGCCACGAAAGGCGCGAAATCAGATTCCGGTGTCAGCGCGCGCACGTCGTCGAGCGTGAGGGGCGGCGGTTCGGCGGGCGCCTGCGCGGGGGGTGGCACGGTCTGGGCATCGGCGGGTCCGTCCGCCAGGGCAAGCGGCTGCGGTGCGCCGGACGGTGGCGCATCGTCGGGCGCCTGCCCGCCGCGCGCCTGCTCTTTGCGGCGGGACCAGCGGCGCAGGAAGCCATCGTGCCCGGGCGCCGTCATGATGTTCCTTCGCCGCCGAATTTCTTCAGGGTGGACACCGACGCCGGGTTGCCGAAGCGGTCTTGCAGCGATTGGAAGCTGGCCGGGCGCTTGCGCCGCTTGGGCTCGGGCACGTAGTGGGCGGCGATGAAGGCGTTGAGCCATTCCACGATGACGGGCGGCGCCGGCACCTGCTCGACGGTTTCCTGGGCATCGAGCCAGCGGCCGGCGTCGTGATAGCTGAGCGTGACAATAGCGGGCCGCGCCCGTGGTTCGCCGCCGTCTTCGGGCTCGTGCATGCGCCACAACACGAACCAGCACGGCGCCGGCGTGGTGGCATTGAGCACGTAGCCTTCGGCGTCGTCTTTGAACAGCCGCACGGTGTAGCCCGGGTGCAGCCAGCGTTCTTGCGAGTCGTCTTTATAGAGCAGGCGCTCGGCCGTGCCGAACGTGGCCTCGTTGGCGACCACGTCGTCGAGCACCCAGCGCCATTCCTGCCAGCGCCGCATCGGCCCGTTGATGCGTTCTTTGCGCATCACCACGGCCACGTCCAGGCTGATGGGCAGGGATTCGCTCATGGCAGACTGCCTAGGTTGTCCGGCTGATGGAAATGGCGGACAACTTGGCGGAGTGGTCTTTGGCCATGCCCGCCACCGATACCGCCACCTGGCGCGCCACCGCCTTGTACAGGCCGGCGACCTCGCCGTCGGGGTCGGCCACCACGGAAGGCTGGCCGCTGTCGGCCTGCAGGCGGATGTTGATGTCGAGCGGCAAGGCGCCCAGATAGGCCAGATTGAAGTCAGCCGCCATTTTCTTGCCTCCGCCCGCGCCGAATATGTGTTCGGCATGGCCACACTGGCTACAGACATGCACCGCCATGTTCTCGACCACGCCCAGGATCGGTACCCCGACTTTTTCGAACATTTTGACCCCCTTTCGGGCATCCAGCAAGGCGATGTCCTGGGGAGTGGTGACGATGACCGCGCCCGTGACGGGCACCTTCTGGCTGAGCGACAGGTGGATGTCGCCGGTGCCGGGCGGCATGTCGACCACCAGGTAGTCGAGGTCTTTCCAGTTGGTCTGGCGCAGCAGCTGTTCGAGCGCCTGCACCGCCATGGGACCGCGCCAGATCATGGCTTCGTCGGGATCGACCAGGAACCCGATGGACATGACCTGCACGCCGTAGTTTTCGAGCGGTTCCATGGTTTTGCCGTCGTCGCTTTGCGGGCGCGCGTCGATGCCCATCATGAGCGACTGGCTGGGGCCGTAGATGTCGGCATCGAGCAGGCCCACCCGCGCGCCCTCGGCGGCCAGCGCCAGCGCCAGGTTGACGGCGGTGGTGCTCTTGCCCACCCCGCCCTTGCCCGAGGCGACGGCGATGATGTTCTTGATGTTGGGCAGCAGTGCCACGCCGCGCTGCGCCGTGTGCGGCACGATGACCGTACGCAGGTTGACCGAGACATTGCCCACGCCGGGCACGCCGCGCGCGGCAGCGACCAGGGCGCTGCGCAGGGCCGGTATCTGGCTTTTGGCGGGGTAGCCGAGTTCGACGTCGAAGGCGACATCGGCGCCGTCGATCTGGAGATTCTTGACCGCCTTGGGGCTGGCCAGGGGCTTGCCCGTATTGGGATCGATGACGGCCTGCAAGGCCTGCAACAAAGGTTCGGAAGCGACCATGGGGTCTTGTGCGTGGAAGTCGGAGAAAAAGGAAGGCCGCCGCGGCGGCCGGCTCGATTCATCTTAGCAGAGCGCTTTGCGCTGCCGCATGGGGTGCATCATGCGCGCGCGAAACGCCCGTCGGGCTGGTCTATACTGGCCGCCACGCCGCGCGGTTGAACGCGGCTTTGCTATCGAATCCCATGATCGATAAAACCGACATTACGGGCCTGATTCTCGCGGGCGGGCGCGGCAGCCGCATGGGCGGTATCGACAAGGGCCTGCAGAACTACCAAGGCATGCCCATGGCCATGCACGCCTTGCTGCGGCTGGCGCCGCAAGTGGGGCAGGCCATGGTCAACGCCAACCGCAACCTGGGCGCCTACGAAGCCATGGGCGTGCCGGTGTGGCCCGACAACCTGCCCGACTTCGCCGGCCCCCTGGCCGGGCTGGCGGTGGGCCTGGAACGCTGCGAAACCCCCTACCTGGCCACGGTGCCCTGCGACTGCCCGCGCTTTCCGCTCGACCTGGTCGAGCGCCTGGCCGGCGAACTGGCCCGGCAAGACGCCGACATCGCCATGGCCGCCACGCTGCAAAACGGCCAGCTGCGCACCCAGCCGGTGTTCTGCCTGATGAAAACCTCGCTGCTGCCCAGCCTGCTGGCCTTCCTGCAAAGCGGGCAGCGCAAGATCGACGCCTGGACGGCCATGCACCGCTGCGTCGAGGTCCGCTTCGACGATGCCGCGGCCTTCGCTGGCGCGAACACGCTGGCCGAACTGCAACAACTGCCATGACCCGCCCCCTGCCCCCCAGCCTCGCTTCCATCGCCTCGTGCATCAGCGGCTACGATCCGGCCGCCCTCCCGGTGGCCCAGGCCCGCGCCTTCATCGACCAGTTGGTGCCGCGCGTGCGCGCCGCCGAAATGCTGCCGCTGCGTTCGGCCCTGGGCCGCGTGCTGGCCAGCGATGTCGTATCGCACCTGAACGTGCCCGCCCACGACAACTCCGCCATGGACGGCTACGCCTTCGCCGGGCGCGATCTGGCCGCCGACGCCGATACCGTGCTGCAGGTGGCCGGCAGCGGGCTGGCCGGCACCCCCTTCACAGGCCAGGCGGGCCCCGGACAGTGCGTACGCATCATGACCGGCGCGGTCATGCCCGACGGGCTGGATACGGTCATCCCGCAAGAATTCACCCGCCTCGACGGCGACCGCATCGTCATTCCGGCCGGCGCCGTGCGCGCTGGCGACAACCGCCGGTTGGCCGGCGAAGACCTGGCGGTAGGCGATGCGGCGCTTGCGGCCGGACGCATCCTGCGCCCCGCCGACATCGGCATGCTGGCCTCGCTGGGCCGGGCCGAAGTCCCGGTGTTGCGGCGTCTGCGGGTGGCGTTCTTTTCCACCGGCAACGAACTGCGCTCCATCGGCGAACCGCTCGACGAAGGCTGCGTGTACGACAGCAACCGCTACACCCTCTATTGCATGCTGCAGCGGCTGGGGGTGGATGTCATCGATCTGGGCGTGGTGCGCGACGACCCCCAGGCGCTGGCCGAGGCCTTCTCCACGGCGGCCGCCAATGCCGACGCGGTCATCACGTCGGGCGGGGTCAGCGTGGGCGAAGCCGACCACACCAAGACCGTCATGGCGCAGCTGGGCGACGTGCTGTTCTGGCGCATCGCCATGCGGCCGGGCCGTCCCATGGCCATCGGCCGCATCCACGCCGAACACGGCGATGCCATCCTGTTCGGGTTGCCCGGCAACCCGGTCGCCGTGATGGTCACGTTCTACGCGCTGGTGCGCGACGCCCTGCTCGCCATGGCCGGCGCCACGCAGCAGCCGCTGCCGCTGCTGCGTTGCGCCGCCACGCGCCCCATCCGCAAGAAGCCCGGCCGCACCGAATACCAGCGCGCCATCGTCAGCCCGGCGCCCGATGGCGGCTGGCAGGTTGACATTACCGGGTCGCAAGGCTCGGGCATCCTGCGCAGCATGAGCCAGGCCAACGGCCTGATGGTGCTCCACCACGACCAGGGCGATGTCGCAGCCGGGCAACTGGTCGACGTCCTGCCCTTCGAAGGCCTGATCTGAACCCCCGTCGCGAGTCCCGAATGACAAGAATCATAGGTTTTGCCGGCTGGAGCGGCGCGGGCAAGACCTCGCTGCTGACCAAGCTGATCCCCTGCCTGAAAGCACGCGGCTATTCCGTATCTACCCTCAAGCATGCCCACCACGAGTTCGACATCGACACGCCGGGCAAAGACTCCTACCGCCATCGCGAATCCGGCGCCACCGAAGTGCTGGTGGCTTCGTCGGCGCGCTGGGCGCTCATGCACGAACTGCGCGGCGCGGCCGAGCCCGAGCTGGGCGAGCTGCTGGGCGCCATGAGTCCGGTGGATTTCATCCTGGTCGAAGGCTTCAAGCGCAACGCGCACATCAAGATCGAAGTCCATCGGCAAGCCAACGGCAAGCCCTGGCTCTATCCTGACGACCCCAGCATCGGCGCCATTGCCAGCGATATCGTCCCCGACGGCGCGCCACTGCCGCGCGTGCTGCTCGATGACACCGACGCCGTGGCCGACCTGGTCGAGACCCTGGCCTGGCCCCTGGACGTCGCGGTGGCGCGCCTGGCGGAACCCGCCGGCAAGTAATATTCTGCCTGCCTGGCCGCTGAAACTGGCAGTAAAGTACCGGCTGCGACCACCGCCTTCAGCAAACAACCATCCGCGCAAGGAAGCACCTTGAATTTCATTTTCCGAGGCAACGAACTGCTGGTGCGCGAAGCAGGGCTGGACCTGCCCGACGCCGCCACCTGCTCCGTCCTGGGACTGCGGCCCGAGACCCTGCAGCAAGTATGGCTGGATAATCCGCAGATCCGCACCACCCACCTGCCCGCCACGGCCGAGGCGCCGCCGGGCTACGCCTTTCGCAAGCTGCGCGCGTTGATGGCCGACCTGGGCGACCGCGCCGCGCTGGCAAGCCGGGCCTTCCAGATTTCCGAGTGGGCCCGCACACATAAATACTGCGGCGTATGCACCACCCCCATGCAGCCTGTGGGCCATGAATTCTGCATGCGCTGCCCGGCCTGCGGCATGTCGGCCTACCCGCGCATCTCGCCGGCCATGATGGTGCTGGTGCGCAAGGGCGACAGCATTCTGCTGGCGCGCCACGCCACCTATGCCACGGCCCGCCACACCGCGCTGGCAGGCTTCGTCGAGGCTGGCGAAAGCATCGAAGATGCCATTCACCGGGAAGTCATGGAAGAAGTCGGCCTGCGGGTCGACAACCTGCGCTACTTCGGCAGCCAGTCGTGGCCGTTCCCGCATTCACTGATGATCGCCTTCACCGCCGAATATTCCGGCGGCGAATTACGCCTGCAAGCCGACGAAATCGCCGAAGCGCGGTGGTACGGCCCCGGCGATGCCCTGCCCGAGATCCCCATGCGCGAATCCATCGCGGGCAGCCTGGTGCGCGCCAATCTGCCAGCCGGCATCCGTTCCTGACCTCGCCCGCGCCGCGGCCGGCGCCTGGCGCCGGCCCGGACGAACTCTATGCGACATTCGACTCTACTGTTCATTATCGCGGCCTATGTGCTGCTGACCGCCAGCCGCCTGGCGCTGGCCGCCTGGCAATGGCGACGCGTGCAGAATGCCGGCGGCCTGAAGCCCATCCTGCTGGGCGGGCTGCGCATCGACACCCACCAGATCGCCGTGCTGGCGGCCTGGCCCGCCGTGCTGTCTCCGTGGCTGGGGCACTTGCCAGGCGCCGCCACGGTCACCGGTATCTGGCTGCTGGTGTGCTGGGTGCTGCTGGGTTTCATGGAAGTGGCCACCCCGGCCTTCATCATCGAATACGACACCCGGCCAAACCGCCTGTTCGTCGAATACCTGAAGCACCCGCGCGAAGTCTCCGGCATGCTGTGGCGGGGCTACAAGGCGGAGCTGGCCGGCGCGCTGGTGGCTGTGGTGGTGCTGGTGGCCGTCGGCCATGCGCTCTTCAGCAACGCCGAACCGGGCGCGCGCTGGAATTGGTGGCAAATGGCCCTGGGCAGCCTGGCCATACTGGCGGTGGTGATCCTGGCCATACGCGGCACGCTGGGGCATCGCCCCATCAACCCGTCCACGGTGGCCTACAGCAACGACGGCATGCTGAATACGCTGGCGCTGAACTCGCTGTACAACGTGCTGTACGCGATCTACAGCATGAAGTACGAGAAATCCGCCGCCGCCGTCTACGGCCGCCTGCCGGAGCAGCGCATGCATGAAGTCGTGCTGTCGTGCGCGGGCCTTCCCAGCCCGCCGGCCGTGGCCACGCACCCCAGCGTGCACCGCCAGGAACCCACGCGCACCCGCGAGCGCCCCGCCAAGATCGTGATCGTTCTGCAGGAAAGCCTGGGCGCGCAATACAGCGCCGCGCTGGGCGGCGCCAACCTGACACCGAACCTGGATGCGCTGGCGCGCGAGGGCTGGGCGTTCACGCGCGCGTACGCCACCGGCACGCGCTCGGTGCGCGGCCTGGAGGCCGTGACGGCGGGCTTCCTGCCCACGCCCGCCCAGGCAGTGCTGAAGCTGCCGGCCGCGCAGCGCGGCTTCTTCACGCTGGCCGACGTGCTGGGCCGCCACGGCTACCACTCGCGTTTCATTTACGGCGGCGAATCGCACTTCGACAACATGAAGGCGTTCTTCCTGGGCAATGGCTTCGACGAGATCGTCGACCGCCCCGATTTCACCAACCCGGCCTTCGTGGGCACCTGGGGCGCGTCAGACGAAGACATGTACACACAGCTGGACGCCCGCCTGCGCGCCGACGGCGACCAGCCGTCGTTCACCCTGGCTTTCACCGTATCGAACCACTCGCCATGGGAATACCCGGCCGGACGCATCGCGGTAGACGGCGACCCCGCCACGGTCGACAACACGGTGCGCTATGCGGACTGGGCACTGGGCCAGTTTTTCGAACGCGCGCGCCAGGCCCCCTACTGGGACGACACCGTGTTCCTGATCGTGGCCGACCACGATTCGCGCGTGTTCGGCGACACACTGGTGCCGGTGCGCCATTTCCACATACCGGCGGTCATATTGGGCGGCGGCATCGAGGCGCGGCGCGACGACAGCATCATCAGCCAGATCGACCTGCCCCCCACCCTGTTGTCGCTGGCCGGCGTGGCGTGCACGCACCCCATGGTGGGCCGCGACCTGACCCGCGCCGCGCCCAACCGCGCCATCATGCAGTACGAGAACCACTACGGCTACCTGAAAGGCGACGACCTGCTGGTGCTGCTGCCCGGCAAGGCGCCGGTGCAGTTCCGCTACGCCATGCCTGAAACCTTCGAGCCCGCCCCCACGGATGCGGCGTTGGCCGAAGAAGCCCTGGCCCACGCGCTATGGCCCAGTTGGGCGTACCGGGAAGAGCGCTACTGCGTGCCGCGCGACACGCAACCGGCGTAGCGGCGCCCCCTGCTTGCAACCTGCCGCGCCCGGCGGGCTGCAAGCGCATGACGCCCCCGGCCATCGCAGTCAGTGCTTGATGGTGGTGCGCACCACGCAAAAAAGCCGGCACCGCTTGCGCGATACCGGCCTATGCAGTGGCGTGGGAAGCGCCACCAGGGAATTCGACCAAATCAATGGTCGGGGCGAGAGGATTCGAACCTCCGACTCCTGCGTCCCGAACGCAGTACTCTACCAGGCTGAGCTACGCCCCGGCTTTACCCTCGGTTTTCACCATGGGTTTTCAACAACCGCTTTCACCGGTCTCGATTGACCGCGAAAGCGCAGAATTCTAGCAGGGATTTCTGATAAACGGAAATGGGAAGGCCGGCAAGCGCCTGGCGGGCGGCGTCGGCTTCGGCCAGGGCCGCCTGGCGGGCATGCTCGAGCGCGTCGGTGGCCTGAATAGCCTGGGCCACGGCGGCAAAATCGGCGTCGCCCGTCTTGATGGCATTGCGGATCAGTTCGCGCTGTTGCGGCGCGCCGGTTTCCATGACGCGGATCAGCGGCAGCGTTGGCTTGCCTTCGCGCAGGTCGTCGCCCACGTTCTTGCCCAGGGCCTGGGCGTCGCCGCTGTAGTCGAGCACGTCGTCGACCAATTGGAACGCCGTGCCGATGTGCCGGCCGTAGGCGGCGGCGGCTTCTTCCTGCTCGGGCGATGCGCCGGCCAGCACCGCGCCCACCTGGGCGGCGGCCTCGAACAGCTTGGCGGTCTTGTAGCGCACCACCTGCAGGTAGCGCGCCTGGGAAACATCGGGATCGTGCACGTTCAGCAGCTGCAGCACCTCGCCCTCGGCGATGATGGTGGTGGCTTCGGACAGGATCTGCATGATGCGCATCGACCCGGCCTCGACCATCATTTCGAACGAGCGCGAATACAGGTAGTCGCCCACCAGCACGCTGGCGGCGTTGCCGAACATGGCGTTGGCTGTTTCACGGCCGCGGCGCAGGTCGGACTCGTCGACCACGTCGTCGTGCAACAGGGTAGCCGTGTGGATGAACTCGACCACGGCGGCCAGCAGGCGGTGGTGCTCGCCCTGGTAGCCCAGCGCGCGCGCCATCATCAGCACCATGGCCGGCCGCATGCGTTTGCCGCCGGCGCCGATGATGTAATCGGCGATCGTCCGGATGAGTACGACTTCCGAATCGAGGCGTCCGCGGATAACCGCGTCGACGGCCTTCATGTCATCGGCAATGGGGGCGATCAGCTCAGGGAGATTCAAGACGTATCCGGCACATTACAAGTCGAGCCGACCCGTGGCTCGGTGGTCCACCGGCGCGGGCCTGCCGCGCCGGAACCCGGGGTCTGGCGAATTATACGGGTATGCGTCCCCGCTCGCGGCGCCGGTGGCCGCGCCCGCGGCGCTACAGGCCGCGTTTGCGCAAGCTTGCGTAAAGCGCACGCACGCCGAAGGTCCAGGGCGCGATGCCATTGCACAGGCCCACACGGTTGACCAGCGCCCCCAGGCGCGGCGTGGCAATACGCACCACGTCGCCCTGGCGATGCGTGAACCCGCTGCCCTGCCCGGCGCGGTCTTGCGTGGGCGAGAACATGGTGCCCAGGAACAGCATGAAGCCGTCGGGATACTGGTGGAATTCACTGGCCTGACGCACCAGGTCGAGCGGATCGCGGCTGATTTCGCGCATATGGCTGACGCCATCCAGCACAAAGCCGTCTTCGCCCTCGATGCGCAGCGACACGTCGTCCTGGCGCATGTCGTCAAGCGTGTAGTGCTCGTCGAACAGGCGCACGAACGGGCCGATGGCGCACGAACCATTGTTGTCTTTGGCCTTGGTCAGCAACAGCGCGCTGCGGCCTTCCACGTCGCGCAGGTTGACGTCGTTGCCCAGCGTGGCGCCCACGGCCTGGCCGCGGCTGTCGACCGCCAGCACCACTTCTGGCTCGGGGTTGTTCCATTCCGACTGCGGCAGCAGCCCCACCCAGGCGCCGGTGCCCACCGAGGCCATCGGCGGCGCCTTCGAAAACACCTCGGCGTCGGGGCCGATGCCCACCTCCAGGTACTGCGACCACTGTCCGCGCGCCTGCAGTTCGGCCTTCAGGGCCATGGCCTGCGGCGAACCCGGCCGTAGTTGCGACAAATCGGAACCGATCAGCGCGTGAATGCGCGCGCGCACCACTTCGGCCTGGCTGGCGTCGCCGCCCGCCTGCTCTTCGATCAGGCGCTCCAGCAGGCTGACCGCGAAGGTGACGCCGGCGGCCTTGACCGGCTGCAGGTCGCACGGGGCCAGCAGCACCGGCCCCGCGGTGGCGTCGCCCGCCAGGCTGCGCGCCAGCAGCTCGGCTACCGGCCCCAGGTCTTCGCCCTGGCCCTCGCGCACGATGGCCAGCCGGTCGGGGCGGTCGAGCAAGTCGGCCAGGGTGGGCGCCAAGGGGGTCAAGTCCACGACCCGGCCCTGCCGCACGGCCACCACACTGGGGCCGTCGATCGGGGCGGGGCGCCAGACGCGGCCCACCAACAGGGCGCGGTCGAGGTCTACGGGCAAGTCGTTCAAGGGGGTCATGCGCGGGCTCCGGTTGCAGGGGCAAAGGGCGGCCCCGTCTTAGCTACCCAAGTCTAGGGAAGACGCCCGGACGATGTCCAATATAATGTTTTTTAATCCAATATATTGGACAACCATGCCCGCTCCCGACTACGACGTACCGGCCATCCGGCGCGCTCATGACATTCTGCGCGTGCTGGCCAGCCAGCGCGCCCCCCTGCGCGCGACCGACCTGGCACGCGCCTGTGCCATGCCTCGCAGTTCGCTGTACCTGCTGCTGGACACGCTGGTGCGGCGGCGCTGGATCGACCGCGCCGGCGATGGCTACGTCATCGGCCTGGAACTGATGGCGCTGGGCGCGGCCTACCTGCGGCACGACGGGCTACAAGCGGCCTTTCGCGCGGCCGCCAGCGAGTTCGTCGAGCGCCACAATGAAGTCATGCAACTGGCGGCGCTGGACGGCGCCGAGGTCGTCTACCTGGCCCGCGAAGACGCACGCCGGCCGGTGCGGCTGGTGTCCGAACTGGGCTCGCGCCTGCCCGCGCATGCCTGCGCGCTGGGCAAGGCGCTGCTGGCCGGGTTGCCCGAGCCGGTGCTGGCCGAGACGCTGCCGCCGGTGCTGGTGCAGGTCAGCGAGCGCACCCAGACCGACCGCGCCGCCCTGCTGCGCGAGCTGGCCCAGGCGCGGGCCGAAGGCCTGGCGCAAGAACACGAAGAAGTGGCCGCGGGCCTGCACTGCTACGCCGCGTATGTGGGCGAAACCGCCCTGGGCAAGCGGGTGGCGGTTAGCACGTCGATTCCTGGCGACCGCCTCGACGCGGTCCACGTGCAGGCCGTGGCGCAGGGCGTGCGGCGCGCGGCGCGGGCCATCGCCGCACGCGTGGCGTTGGCGCCGCAAGCCTGCTAAGCGCCCGGCCCGTAAGGGGTTTTTGACTTTTCCACAGGCACAGGCTAGAATCTTTGGTTCGGTCAATGCCGAATCTGCTGCGCGCGCAGCCGGCAGATGATTTTGCAGTACCAAACCTGTAATACGAAACCTGTATTACGAAACCCTAAGGAATACCCCATGTACGCGGTCGTAAAAACCGGTGGCAAGCAGTATCGCGTTGCCGCTGGCGAAAAACTCAAGGTAGAACAGATACCTGCTGACATTGGGCAAGAAATCACCCTGGACCAGGTCCTGTCGGTGGGCGAAGGCGACCAACTGAAAGTTGGCACCCCGCTCGTCGCCGGCGCCGTGGTCAAGGCGACGGTTCTTGCGCATGGCCGGCACGACAAGGTCAAGATCTTCAAGATGCGCCGTCGCAAGCACTACCAGAAGCATCAGGGCCACCGTCAGAACTACACCGAAATCCGCATCGAAGCCATCACGGCTTGATGACCCGGACCGGTATTGATTAGCAGGAGCTATCAACATGGCACAGAAGAAGGGCGGCGGCTCTACGCGTAACGGTCGCGACTCAGAATCGAAGCGACTGGGCGTCAAGGTTTTTGGCGGCCAACAAATCCCGGCTGGCTCGATCATCGTGCGCCAGCGCGGTACCCGTTTCCACCCCGGCACCAACGTCGGCATCGGCAAGGATCACACCTTGTTCGCGCTGATCGACGGCAAGGTTCAATTCGGCTTCAAGGGCGCGTTGAACAAGCAGGTCGTGTCGGTCGTGGCCGCAGAGTAACGGCACTCCGTTACCCGCACGGCAAAAGCCCTGTCGCATGCGGCAGGGCTTTTTTGCTTCAGGATTACTTATGAAATTCGTAGACGAAGCCACCATCGAAGTCATCGCCGGCAAAGGCGGCAATGGCGTGGCGAGCTTTCGCCGCGAAAAATTCATCCCCAAGGGTGGCCCCGACGGCGGCGACGGTGGGCGCGGCGGCAGTATCTACGCCGTGGCCGACCGCAATATCAATACGCTGATCGATTTCCGCTACGCCCGCCTGCACCGGGCCAAGAACGGCGAAAACGGCCGCGGCTCCGATCAATACGGCGCGGCGGCCCCCGACATCACCCTGCGCGTGCCGGTGGGCACCGTCGTGCACGACGCCGACACCGGCGAACTGCTGTTCGACCTGAACCGCCACGGCGAGAAAGTCACGCTGGCCGCCGGCGGCCAGGGCGGCATGGGCAACCTGCATTTCAAGTCCAGCACCAACCGCGCGCCGCGCCAATGGACGCCCGGCAAAGAAGGCGAGCAGCGCCGCCTGCGGCTCGAGCTGAAAGTGCTTGCCGACGTCGGCCTGCTGGGCCTGCCCAATGCCGGCAAGTCCACCCTGATCAGCCGCATTTCCAATGCGCGCCCCAAGGTGGCCGACTACCCGTTCACGACGCTGCACCCCAACCTGGGTGTGGTGCGCACCTCGGCCTCACGCAGCTTCGTGGTGGCCGACATTCCGGGCCTGATCGAAGGCGCATCCGAAGGCGCCGGCCTGGGCCACCTGTTCCTGCGCCACCTGGCCCGCACCCGTGTGCTGCTGCACCTGGTCGATATTTCTTCGCCCGATCCCGACACCGATCCCATCGAACAGGCCGTGGCCGATGCGCGCGCCATCGTCGAAGAACTGCGCCGCTACGACCCCGAACTGGCCGACAAGCCCCGCTGGCTGGTGCTGAACAAGCTGGATATGGTGGCCGATCCGGACGCCGCGCGGCAGCGTTTCGTCGAGCAGTTCAGCTGGCAAGGCCCGGTGTTCGTCATATCGGGCCTGAACGGCGACGGCACCCAGGAACTGATCTGGGCGCTGCAAGACTACCTGGACGCCGAACAGCGCAAGGCCAACCTGGCGCAGGACCAGGCCGACGGCACCTACGTGGCCGAAGACCCGCGCTTCGACGCCACGCGCAGCGATGCGGCCCCGCCCGGGGCGCCGCGTGGCGGTGACGAATAAGCCATAATCGCATTCTCGTCCCCGCCGCGCCGCGGCTTTTTATTACCGCAACACCCCGGTCATCGCCATGACTGCCGACACTACCGCTGTTTCCGTCGTTGCCTCCGCCACCCGGCTGGTGGCCAAGGTTGGATCGTCCCTGGTCACCAATGAAGGGCGCGGCCTGGACCGCGCCGCCGTGGCGCACTGGGCGGCCCAGATCGCCGCCTTGCGCCAGCAAGGCAAGCAAGTGGTGCTGGTGTCCAGCGGCGCCATCGCCGAGGGCATGGCGCGCCTGGGCTGGCGCAAGCGGCCATCCGTCATGCATGAACTGCAGGCCGCTGCCGCCGTGGGCCAGATGGGGTTGTGTCAGGCTTATGAGGCCGCGTTCGCCGAGCACGGCCTGCGCACCGCGCAGATCCTGCTCACTCACGAAGACCTGGCCGACCGGCACCGCTACCTGAATGCGCGCAGCACGCTGTTTGCGCTGATGCGCCTGGGCGTGGTGCCCATCGTCAATGAAAACGACACGGTGGTCACCGATGAAATCCGCCTGGGCGACAACGACACCCTGGGCGCGCTGGTTACCAACCTTATCGAGGCCGACGCGCTGGTCATCCTGACCGACCAGCGCGGCCTGTACGATTCCGACCCGCGCAAGAACCCGGACGCGGTGTTCGTGGCGCATGCGCAAGCGGGCGACCCGGAGCTGGAAGCCATGGCCGGCGGCGCCGGCTCGGGCATTGGCACCGGCGGCATGCTGACCAAGATTCTGGCGGCCAAGCGGGCCGCGCACAGCGGCGCGCATACGGTAATTGCCTCGGGCCGCGAACGCAACGTGCTGACCCGCCTGGCGCAAGGCGAGTGCATCGGCACGGAACTGCGGGCCGTGCTGCCGGTGTGGTCGGCGCGCAAGCAATGGCTGGCCGATCATCTGCGCCTGCGCGGCCGGGTGGTGCTGGACGCCGGCGCGGTGCGCGCCCTGCTGCACGAAGGCAAGAGCCTGCTGCCGATTGGCGTGATCGACGTGCAGGGCGAGTTCGAGCGCGGCGACGTGGTGGCCTGCATCGACCCGCAGGGCGCTGAATGCGCCCGTGGCCTGATCAACTATTCGTCTGCCGACACGCGGCGCATCTTGCGCCAGCCGTCGTCGCAAATCGCGCGCATTCTGGGCAGCATGACCGACCCCGAACTGATGCACCGCGACAACCTGGTGGTGATCTAGCGCCCCGCCTGCGCCCAGTCTTTGGCGTGAACCAGCCCTAGGGCATGCCGCCCGGCCAGTCGGCAGCCATAGCCGCGGCGGCGTCGACGTGGCCGGTGGCGCTGTCGGCCAGGAAGATATAGCCCCACTGCCGCACCGCCAACAATGGCAGTTCAATTCCCAAGCGCTGCGCCTTGCTGCGCAGCCGCGACACCATGACGTCGACGCTGCGCACCGAATGCGACCCGCGCGCGTTGCGCGAGGCCGCCAGTTGCTCGCGCGGCAGCCGATGGCCCGGCGCGCCAAGCAGGCGCAGGAAGAATGCGCTTTCGGTAAAGGTAAGCGGCAGGCGCTGGCCGCGCGGCCCGGCAAGCACCCGGCCGCCGCTGATCAGGTGCCAGCCGGGCGTAACCGGCGCCGCAGGCCTGACGTCGTCGCGGCGCGGCTGTGCCAGCGCGCGCCCCAGCGCGGCCAGCTCGCGCAGGTCGATCTGCAGGGGGCAGGCGACGTCGGCGCCGGCCCCAAGCGCCAGCACGCGGGCCTCGAGCTCGGTATCGTCGGCCAGCACGATCAGGGCCGCGCGAGGCGCGGTAAAGCGCGCAATGCCGGCCAGGGTGCACAGCATCTGGGCGGGCCCTTCCAGCATCATGACTTGTGGCGGGCGGGCGTCGACCAGGTTGCCCAGGCCGCCGACGGCGGAACATTCGCGCACCGACCAACCCATGGCGGCCAGCGCGCTGGACAGATGCGGGCGGCGCGGCACGCCGCCCTGGATGACGATGGCTTCGATAGCCGCTTGCATGGATTCTCCGCGCGAAAATTACAAAAGTAATAATTATGATCGCCAAAGTAATCTTGCTGCACGGTTCAATCGACCGGTGAAAACATTTTCGGACCGATTGAAGCACGCCCGGACACTGCGCCGCCATACGCAGAAGTCGCTGGCGCGCGCCTGCGGACTATCGCAAAGCACGGTTTCCGGCTATGAAAGCGGTTCGCGCCGCTCCAGCCGTTCGCTGCGCAAGATCGCGCAGGTGCTGCGGGTCGAGCTGGATTGGCTGGATACCGGCAAGGGTCCGATGGAAAAGCGCGAGGCGCATTCGCCGGGCGCCGGCGACGCCTACACGCTGATGGACCCCGGCGCTGCCGGCGATAAATCCGTGCCCCAGACATCCTGGCCGTTTCCCAGCGTGCCGCCCATGCAGATCAATGCCCTGACGGCCGCTGACCGGCGCGAGCTCGACAAATGGCTGCGCCTGATCATGGACGGCTATCTGCAGGCCTACAGCGAGGGCAAAGGGCGCAAGCGTCGCGGCTGAGCCGGGCCTGCAATGCAGCATGGCGCCCGCGGGCGCCATGCAAAGGGTCACGCGAGGTTGTGTTGCGTCTTACTGGGCCTTGGGCACCTGGGATGCCGGCGCGGTGGGCGAAGCCGGCGACGGCGGCGTGGCGCTGCCGCCATTGGCGCCGTTGGCAGCGGGCTGATCGCCGCGGATCTTGGCGGCGATTTCGGAAGCCGCCTGGGCCGACGACACGCTGAAGGCCAGCACGCCGCGGTTGAGCGGCTCGGCAATGCGCGGGGCGGCAACCAGTTCGCGATCGATCACCAGGGCCAGCATGTTGCCGATGTTCTGGCTGCTGACGTCGTTCAGCTTGCGGGCGCCCTCTTCAGTGAAGCGCAGGCCCACGAAGTTCTGCCCCTTGCGATCGACCAGGGCGGCCGCTTCGGTGAGGTCGCCGCGGGTCAGTACGGGCTGGCGCTGCATGAACAGCGAGCCATCGGGGATCTTGACTTCCATCAGGCCGGGGCCGGCCTGCGCCTGGGCCACATAGAATTCGACCACGGCGGCCGTGGCCGGCTGGGCGGCCTGGGGCTGCTGGGCCGCCGCGCCGGCGTCTTTCTGGGGGGCGGTTTGGCAGCCCGCGAGCACGAGCGTGAGGACTGCGAGAGCCGGGGCCAGTTTACGTAGGGAGGGTTGCATATCGGATTCCTTCTTCAATGACTGGGGGGCGGCATGCCAGGCTACGTGCATCCCGGCGTTACAAAAAAGTGTACAGGCCTGAGGCGTCGACCGATAGTCCCCAACGTATGCAGATGTAAAGCGTTAATACGGCCTATACTGCGGGTTCACGCAGGGGTACTCGCCGGCCAGGCCGGCGTGTTGAGAGAGTCCCTTCGTACCAGTACGGATAATGCCGATGCTGGGAGCGTATTCCGCGCCGCCCGCCAAGGCCAGCTTGCCTGCACGGCCGGAATTCATCCCGATTCGGCTCCAAATTCATCATTGGAGCTTTCCATGAACGCCAATCCGAAGTTCCTTGCCGCCACGGCCGAAGTCGACGCCGCCGCGGTCGCGCCGCTGCCCAAGTCCCGCAAAGTGTATGAAACCGGCTCCCGCCCGGACATTCGCGTGCCGTTTCGCGAGATCTCGCAAGACGACACGCCGACCATGTTCGGCGGCGAGCGCAATCCACCCCTGACGGTGTACGACACCAGCGGCCCCTACACCGACCCCGACGTGCGCATCGACATCCGCCAAGGGCTGCCGGCGTTGCGCAAGGCCTGGATCGAAGAGCGCGGCGACACCGAACTGCTGGCCGGCCCCACCAGCGAATACGGCAAGTCGCGCCTGACCGACCCCAAGCTGACGGCCATGCGCTTTGACCTGCAGCGCCCGCCGCGCCGCGCCAAGGCGGGCGCAAACGTGTCGCAGATGCACTATGCGCGCCGCGGCATCGTCACGCCCGAAATGGAATTCGTGGCCATTCGCGAGAACCTGCGCCGCGAACAGTACCTGGAAACCCTGCGCGCCAGCGGCCCGGACGGCGAAAAGCTGGCCCGCCGCCTGCAGCGCCAGCATCCGGGGCAATCGTTCGGCGCGGCCATCCCCACCATCATCACGCCGGAATTCGTGCGCGACGAAGTGGCGCGCGGCCGTGCCATCATTCCGGCCAACATCAATCACCCCGAAGTCGAGCCGATGGCCATTGGCCGCAACTTCCTGGTGAAGATCAACGCCAATATCGGCAATTCGGCGGTCAGCTCGGGCATCGGCGAAGAAGTCGAGAAAATGACCTGGGCGATCCGCTGGGGCGGCGACACGGTCATGGACCTGTCTACCGGCAAGCATATCCACGAGACTCGCGAGTGGATCGTGCGCAATTCGCCCGTGCCCATCGGCACGGTGCCGATCTACCAGGCGCTGGAGAAGGTGGACGGCAAGGCCGAGGAGCTGACCTGGGAGATTTTCCGCGACACGCTCATCGAGCAGGCCGAGCAAGGCGTGGACTATTTCACGATTCATGCAGGCGTGCGCCTGCCGTTCATTCCCATGACGGCCGACCGCATGACCGGCATTGTGTCGCGCGGCGGCTCGATCATGGCCAAGTGGTGCCTGGCACACCATAAAGAAAGCTTCCTGTACGAGCGTTTCGAAGAAATCTGCGAAATCATGAAGGCCTACGACGTCAGTTTCTCGCTGGGCGACGGCCTGCGTCCGGGATCGGGCTACGACGCCAACGACGAAGCACAATTCGCCGAGCTGAAAACCCTGGGCGAGCTGACGCAGGTGGCGTGGAAGCACGACGTGCAAGTCATGATCGAAGGGCCGGGCCACGTGCCCATGCAGATGATCAAGGAAAACATGGAGCTGCAGCTGGAACACTGCCACGAGGCGCCGTTCTACACTCTGGGACCCCTGACCACGGACATTGCTCCCGGCTACGACCACATCACTTCTGGCATTGGCGCGGCGCTGATCGGCTGGTACGGCACGGCCATGCTCTGTTACGTGACGCCCAAGGAACACCTGGGGCTGCCCAACAAGAAAGATGTGAAGGACGGCATCATCACGTACAAGATCGCCGCCCACGCGGCCGACCTGGCCAAGGGGCACCCCGGCGCGGCGATTCGCGACAACGCGCTGTCGAAGGCGCGCTTCGAATTCCGCTGGGACGACCAGTTCAACCTGGGCCTGGACCCGGACACCGCCAAGGAGTTCCACGACGAGACCTTGCCGAAGGACTCGATGAAAGTGGCACACTTCTGCTCGATGTGCGGGCCGCATTTCTGCAGCATGAAGATCACGCAGGACGTGCGGGATTATGCGGCGTCGCAGGGCGTGGCTGAGCAAGAGGCGCTACAGAAGGGAATGCAGGAGAAGGCTGTGGAGTTTGTGAAGAAGGGGGCGGAGATTTACCACCAGACTTGAGGGTGGGTTTCTTCTGGCGTCGAGGCCGCGCCCCGGATCGGGGGCGGGCTTCACGGGGCCAGTCGGCCGCCTTCGCGGCCGACACCGCGTCGTCAACCTCGTCGCTACGCTTTTTCGGTTTCCCTCGCTTGGCCCCGAGGCGCCCGCCCCCCGATCCCGGGCACGGCCTCGACTTGCAGTAGCTGTCCCTTTCCGGTCCGTTGGGACGAATCGTGTTCTTTTGCTTCGTGGGAGTCACCGCGCTGGGAAAAAAAGATCGTGCAGGGCCGCCAAGGCGCGCCGCCCTGCGCGGCGCCCCTTGGCATTCGGATGGCAGCAGGTTGACGGGTGGCGCGAATAGGACGGGCACCCGTCAATGGCACGTTTGACAGGTGTCTGGCGACTGAACCACATGCCAGGTGTCTGACTTTCAAACCACATGACAGGTGTCAGGCTTTCAAATCACATGCCAAGTGTCTGGCTTTCAAACCACATGACAGGTGTCAGGCTCCCGCAGGGTGCCTGACACCGTATTGTTGAGACAGTCATTGCACACATCGGTGTCAGGCACCCTTCGGGAGCCTGACACCTGGCAGACACTAAACAAGCGCGCCCCCAAACGACCTCCGCAAACCACGGCCGAATGCGCGGGCAAGCCGCGCGGGGCGGCTTGCCCGCGCGGCTTGTGCATTCTTCCTCTTTTCGATACCGCGGCCACGAAGCAAAAGAACCCCGGCCACCCCAGCCATGCCGCGAGCAAGCGCTACAGCGAGTCGTTGCGGCGGGCGGGGAGTGGGTGGGGCGCCTCGGGGGCGAGCGAGGGAAACCGAAGGAGCGCAGCGACGAGGTTGACGAAGCGGTGTCTGGCGCGGAGGCGCCAGACCGACCCCGTGAAGCCCCACCCACTCCCCGCCCGCCGCAACGACTCCACCCGCAACGACGCCACCAGCAACTGCGCCACCAGCAACGCCCCCGCCGGCAACAAAGCCACCAGCAACCACATCACTAGCAACAACGCCACGAGCACCGCCGGCGCCCCCCGTCAATCACGCCGCCGTATACGCCGTCTTCACGCTGGTATAGAACTCCGCCGCATAGCGGCCCTGTTCACGCGACCCGTAGCTCGAACCCTTACGTCCGCCAAACGGCACATGGTAATCAACACCCGCGGTGGGGCAGTTCACCATCACCATGCCGGCTTGCGAATCGCGCTTGAACTGCGTGGCGTACTTCAGCGACGTGGTGCAGATACCCGACGACAGTCCGAACTCGGTGTCGTTGGCCAGCTCCAGCGCATGTTCGAACGAATCGGCCGGGATCACGGCGGCCACCGGGCCGAAGATTTCCTCGCGGCTGATGCGCAGGTCGTTGCTGCAATCGACGAACAGCGCCGGCGTCATGTAGAAGCCCTCGGTGGCGCGCTTGACGCGTTCGCCGCCATAGGCCAGCTTGGCGCCTTCTTCGCGGCCGATGCTGACGTACTGTTCGTTCTGCGCCAGCTGGCTTTCATCGACCACCGGACCGATATCGGTGCCGGCCAGCAGGGCGTCGTCCACCTTCAGGCTTTTCAGGCGCTCTTGCATGGCGGCGACAAAGCGCGGATAGATACCCTTTTGCACGATCAGGCGGCTCGAAGCCGTGCAGCGCTGCCCGGTGGAGAAGAACGCGCCATTGATGCAGCTTTCCACAGCCACGTTCAGATCGGCGTCGTCCAGCACCACCATGGGGTTCTTGCCACCCATTTCCAGTTGCACCTTGGCCAGGCGCGTCATGGCGGCCTGCGCCACGCGGCGGCCGGTGGCGACCGAGCCCGTGAAGCTGATGGCGTCGACCCGCTTGTCGTCCAGGATGGTCTGGCCCACGATGCCGCCGCGGCCCATGACCAGGTTGAACACGCCCGCAGGCAGTCCGGCGCGGCTGAGGATCTCGGCCAGCGCCCAGGCGCTGCCCGGCACCAGATCGGCGGGCTTGAACACCACCGTATTGCCGTAAGCCAGCGCCGGCGCGATTTTCCAGGCGGGGATCGCGATGGGGAAATTCCAGGGCGCGATGATGCCCACCACGCCGACCGGCTCGCGGGTGACGTCGGCTTCGACGCCCGGACGCGTCATGGGCAGCTTCTCGCCCTGGATGCGCAGCGCTTCGCCCGCGAAGAACTTGAAGATGTAGCCGGCGCGGCTGGCCTCGCCGATGCCTTCGGGCAGGGTCTTGCCTTCTTCGCGCGACAGCAGGCGGCCCAGCTCTTCTTTGCGCGCCAGGATCTCGGTGCCCACGGCGTCCAGGATGTCGGCGCGGCGCTGGCCCGTGGTGCGGGCCCAGTCGTACGCGGCGGCGCGCGCGGCCGCGATGGCCTGGCTGGTCTGGGCGGCGTCGGCCTGGGCATATTCGCCAACGATGTCGGCCAGATTCGACGGATTGATGTTGTTGCGCGTGTCAACGCCGTCGACCCAGGCTCCGTTTATGTAATTCGCATGCATGTGTCTCTTCCCGTAGGGTGGATGAATGAAATGCCGCGACGCCGCGGCATCGGCAAGCCAGCCCTGGAAACGGCGGCCTGCCGGCGTGCGGCGTGGCGGCGCAAAACTACAACAGCTTGCCAGGGTTCAAGATGCCGGCAGGATCGAGCAGGCGCTTGATGTCGCGCATCAGCCGCAGCTCCAGCGGATCTTTGCTGTGCAAGAAATGGTCGCGCTTCAACTGGCCAATGCCATGCTCGGCGCTGATACTGCCGCCATAGCGATTGACCTCGTCCAGCACGATGTCGGTAATGTCTGCGCCATGCTGCGCCGCCCATTCGCGCGGCGCGCCCGCCGGGCGCGACAGGTTGTAGTGTAGATTGCCGTCGCCGAAATGGCCGAAAATGAATGGCCGGATGTCGGCGTGTACTTCGCGCAGCCGCTGTTCGGCCGACTGCATGAAATCGGGAATGCGCTCGATGGGCAGGGAAATATCGTGCTTCAGGTGCGGGCCGTCGGCGCGCTGGGCTTCCGAGATTTCCTCGCGCAGCTTCCACAGGGCCTGCAACTGCGCCAGCGACGCCGATACGGCCGCATCCAGGCACAGTTCGCGCTCGAGCGCGGCACCCATCACATTTTCCAGCAGGGTATTCAGGGCGGCTTCGTCGGCCGTGTCGGCCAGTTCCATCAGCACATAGCCTGGGTAGCGCTGGGCGAAAGGCTCTTGCACGCCCTGCGCATGCGCCAGCACCAGGTCGACGCACTGGCCGGTAAAGAATTCGTAGGCCTGCAGGCGCGAGCCACATTGCTCGTAGACCAGCTCGAACAGCTGCAAGGCCTGTGCGGGCGATTGCACCGCCGCCAGCACCACCGAGCGCACGCTGGTGCGCGGAAACAAGCGCAGCGCCACCGCCGTGATCACGCCCAGGGTGCCTTCGGCGCCGATCAGCAGCTGCTTCAGGTCGTAGCCGGTATTGTCTTTGCGCAGCGTGCGCAGCCCGTTGAAGATTTCGCCGGTGGGCAACACTGCCTCTAGGCCCAGCACCAGTTCGCGCGTCATGCCGTAGCGCACCACATTGACGCCGCCTGCGTTGGTGGATACGTTGCCGCCGATCTGGCACGAGTCTTCAGCGGCCAGGCTGAGCGGCAACAGGCGTCCGGCCTCGTCGGCGGCGCGGCGCAGGTTGCCCAGGATGCAGCCGGCTTCGGCCACCATGGTGTTGGCGACCGTGTCGATCGCGCGCACGGCGTTCATGCGGTCCAGCGCCAGCACCACATTGGCCGGCTGAGTGTCGGGCGTGGCGCCGCCGCACATGCCGGTATTGCCGCCGCGCGGCACCACCGGCACGCCGGCCTGCTGGCACAGCGCCAGGCACTGCGCGACGTCTTCGGTACGGCGCGGCCGCACCACCGCCTGGGCGCGGCCGTTGTACAGGCCGCGCCAGTCGGACAGCCAGGGCGCGATGTCGTCGGGCGCGGTCAAGACGGTATCGGGGCCCAGCGCCTGCACCAGGCGCTGGGCGAAATCGGGTGCATTCATGGCGTAGTCGACTCGGATTCGAAAGAGGGAAAATCCAGCTTCAGCCGCTCTGCCGCGCGCCGCAGGTGCAACACGGCGGCCGTGCGGGCGCGCTGGGAGTCGCGGGCGGCAATGGCTTCGTACAGAGCGACGTGCTCGCGGTGCACGTCGCCGACCAGTTCCGCCTGGGTCTGCTGCGTGTTTTCACGCGCGATGCGCACCGCGGCGCGCACCTGCAGGTTCAGGTACTGCAGCAATTGCTGGTAATAGGTGTTGTGCGTGGCCACCGCAATGGCGGCATGAAAGCCGATGTCTTGCTCGACGCCGTCTTCATCGGCATGGCGCAGGTGGTTTTCCATCTGCTCCAGGCAGGCGGCCATCTTGGCCAGGTCGCCGTCGCTGCGGCGCATGGCCGCCAGGGCCGCGGCCCCGCCTTCCAGTTCCATGCGCAGTTCATACACGCTGGCCAGCTGGGCGCGGTCCAGCGCCACGCCGCCCCCGGGCACCTGGAACCCCCGGCTGGCGGTGCGCGACACCACCGTGCAGCCGGCGCCCTGACGGCTTTCTACCAGCCCCTGGGCGCGCAGGCGCTCGGTGGCCTCGCGGATGACCGCCGCGCTGACGCCATACAACTGCGCCAGCGCCTTGCCGGTAGGCAGCTTGCCGCCCACCGGGTACACGCCGGCCGCGATGTCGGACGCCAGCTTGCCGGCGACCTGCCCGGTAAGCGTGAGGGATTTGGTGAGCATCCCGGCATTGTACGAGAGTTTTCAGGTTATATGAAAACTTTCATGGCGAACCGATGCTCGCGCCGGACGTCCCCTAGGCCAGCAGCGCCAGAGCCTGGGCCAGCGAAAGGACGGTCGTGCGCGTGTCGAATGCCGTCGCGAAAAGATGATCGTGCACGATCGGGTCTGGGTCGTAGCAGCAATCCTTGACGGTGTAGAGCCGGAAATCCGCGTCGCTGGCATGCGCGACCGACGACAGCACCACTCCGGTCGAGGCAATGCCCGCCATGATCAGGGTATCGATTCCCCGCGCGGACAATCGCGGCGCCAGGTCGGTACCGAAGAACACACTGGCCCGATGCGCCACGATGACCGGCTCGTCGGCCCGCCTGCCGAGTTCCGGCGACACTTGGTCATTGATGAAAAGGCCCAGCTGCTTCATGCCCTGGCCGTTCTTGTTGCGCGGACTGACTTCCGGATAGCCGGCGCTGAAGTGGATCTGGGCGAAATAGACGGCGACGCCCTTGCCACGCGCCGCGTCGCACAGCTGCCGGGTATGGGCGAGCAATGCGGGGGCGACCGACGGGAAGAGGCCCAGGATGTCGGTTTGATAATGCATGACCAGCAAGGCGGTCTGACTCGGGACGATGGCTGGGAGTTGCATGCTGGAACCTTGCGCCGTAGCGGCGCTGTAACGGCGCGTGGAGACATTGCGGGCGATGCGGCGAGCGCAGTAATTGACTCTATCACGCGCGCTTGGTCGCGGCACCGCGCTTAGTTTGTCGGACCAAGGTGCGGCCGGGGCGCCACCGCAATCAGATTAGCGAGGGTCTTTTATGAAAGAATGTGCCATGAATACGTCCTTCGCCCCGATACCCATGTTTTCCCACATCTTCATCGGCATCACCGACTTCGACCGCGCCCTGCACTTCTATGAGCGCCTGTTCAAGATTCTGGGCCTGGAACCACGCTTTTTCGACGCCAGCATCCCCTGGGCGGGCTGGCAGTCTCCGGGGGCCGATCGCCCGTTGTTCGCGATTGCCAAGCCGTTCAATGGCGCCCCGCACGAACCCGGCAACGGCCAAATGACAGCCTTTCTGGCCGCAACCCGCGAGCAGGTTCGCCAGGCGCATGCCGCCGCGCTACAGGAGGGCGGCACGTGCGAAGGAGAACCCGGCCTGCGCCCGCAATACCACCCGCATTATTACGGGGCCTATTTCCGCGATCCGGACGGCAATAAATTGTGCGTGGTCTGCCACCAGCCTGAATAGGCAAGCGCGGTCACTTGCCCTGCGCGCCCAAGCTGCGCAGATACGCGCAGAACATGTCGGACATGGCCTGGGCGTAGGCGTCGATTTCCTGCCCGGTACGGGGGCTTTCCGAGAACTGCTTGCCCGCGGCGCTCAGTACGGTGGTTATGAGATTACCCGCCGTCGCGCGTTCGGCTTCCGGCGCGCCGGGCAGCGCCAGCCGCATGAAGGCCTGTATGGTGCGATGGCCTTCTGCCTTGGCTTCGCGCGCCTGAGGCGCATCGCGATAAAGTGGCGCGGCATCGTTAAGGGCCACGCGCATGGCGGCCTCGTCGCATTCCGAGCGTATGAAGGCGCGCACCAGCGCGCGCACCCGCTCCAGCGGCGTGCGGCGTGTGTCTTCGAGAATGTCGCGCAACAGGTCCGAGGTCTGCCGCCATTCATCGCTCTGCAAGCGGAACAGAATCGCGGCCTTGTTCGGAAAGTACTGGTACAGCGAGCCGATGCTCACGCCGGCCGCCTCGGCCACGCGCGCCGTGGTGAAGCGCTGCGCCCCCTCTTTGGCCAAAACCTGAGCCGCCGCCTGCAAAATGGCGGCGACCAGGCCTGCCGAGCGAGCCTGTTTGGGCTGTTTGCGCGAGGAAATCTGCGGACTGGGGCGAGGCGCCATGGCGGAGGGCTGGAATGCGAATAGAAAACCTGAATATTTAGTCGCATTATAGAGGCACCCATTCATCAGTTACAGGATTGCCTCATGACCCTCCTTTCCCACCCCATTGTCGCCACGCTGCTGGACCGCCTGTACGGCGAAGCCGACGCGTTAATGCCCGCCACCCGCGCGGTTTTCGCGGGAGTGCCCGAAGCAGAACAAGACCGTCTGATGCGCAGCAAGGCCGATTACCGCGACCTTTATGGACGCCTGAAAGACATGCCGCTACCCGTGTCGCGCGAGACGGGCGCCCTGCTCTACATGCTGGCGCGAGGCAGCCGGGCGCAAACCATCGTGGAATTCGGCACCTCGTTCGGACTGTCGACGCTGCACCTGGCCGCCGCCCTGCGCGACAACGGCGGCGGCCGCCTGATCACCAGCGAATTCGAAGCCACGAAAGTGGCGCGCGCCCAGGCCAACCTGGCGGCCGCCGGGCTGGCCGATCTGGTGGAGTTCCGCGAGGGCGATGCATTGCAAACCCTGCGAGCGGACCTGCCGCCCGTCATCGACCTGGTGCTGCTGGACGGCGCCAAGGGACTTTATGCCGATGTGCTGGACCTGCTGGAAAGCCGACTGCGGCCCGGGGCGTATGTCGTGGCGGACAACGCCGATTACAGCCCCGATTATCTGGCGCGCGTCCGGTCGCCCGAGCGGGGTTACTTGTCAGTGCCGTTCGGCGGCGACGTCGAGTTGTCGATGCGCCTGGGCTGATTGCCGGCAAGCGCGGCGACGGGCAGCCGGAATCAGTGCGCGTGGGCCGGGCCGCACACCGCGCATTCGGGGTCGCGCTGCACGTTGACGCTGCGCCACTGCATGGTGCGCACGTCCAGCCACAGCAGCCGGCCCGACAGGCTTTCGCCGATGCCGGCCAGCAACTTGAGCGCTTCGGCGGCCTGCATGGCGCCGATAATGCCTACCAGCGGCGCGAACACGCCCATGGTGGCGCAATTGGCCTCTTCGACTTCGTCGGCCTCGGGAAACAGACAGTGATAGCACGGCGCGTCGTCGCGGCGCAGATCGTACACGCTGACCTGGCCGTCGAAGCGGATGGCCGCCCCGGACACGAGCGGCTTGCGGTGACGCACGCAGGCGCGGTTGATGGCGTGACGCGTGGCGAAGTTGTCGGTGCAGTCGAGCACCAGATCGGCGGCGGCCACGGCGTCGTCCAGGCGCTGCCCATCGAGGCGCTCGACGCGCGGCGTGACGCGGGTTTCAGGGTTGTAGGCTGCCAGCGTGTCGCGGCCGGATTCGGCCTTGGGCCGGCCGACGCTGGCGTCTACGTGCAGGATCTGGCGCTGCAAATTGCTGAGCTCGACGATATCGTCGTCGGCCAGGGTGATGTCGCCGACCCCCGCGGTGGCCAGATACAGCGCCGCGGGCGAACCCAGTCCGCCCGCGCCTACGATGAGGACCTTGCCGGCCAGGAATTTCTCCTGGCCTTCGATGCCCAGTTCATCGAGCAGAATGTGCCGCGCATAGCGCAGCAACTGCTGGTCGTTCATTTTTGCTTGGCGGGCTGGACTCCGGACGGCGTGATCGTCAGGCGTTCGGGCGTGCCGGTGCCCGGCTTGGCCGAGGCCCGGGCCTGGGCCCGGGCGCTGCCCTTCTGCACCGGCTTGCCGGCCAGCAGGTTCAGGGCCTGCTGCAGCTGGAAGTCGTCTTTGCCGCCGAACTCGAACATCTTGGCCGGAACGGGGGTGTCGGGAGCGTCGGGCGACGACTTGATTTCGTCGCTCTGGTTGTTGGCCAGGTGGCGCTGCAGGTCGGCTTCGCGCGGCAGGCGGAACAGGTCGCCCTCGGCCGTGTCGGCCACGACGTAGTCGGGCTCGATGCCGGTGGCCTGGATGGAGCGGCCACTGGGCGTGAAATAGCGCGACGTGGTGAGCTTGACGCCGGTGTCCTGGCTGAGCGGCAGGATGATCTGCACCGAGCCCTTGCCGAACGTGCGGTTGCCCAGCACCTTGGCGCGCTTGTGGTCTTGCAGCGCGCCCGCCACGATTTCAGAGGCCGAGGCCGAACCCACGTTGACCAGCACGACCATGGGCACCTTCTTGACCCAGCCGGGCAGGCCCGACAGATAGTTGCCTTCGCCGCGCGCGTATTCGGCCGGCGTGGCCAGGTACTTGTGGCGAGAATCGGGCGTGCGGCCGTCAGTGGACACCACCAGCACGTCGGGCGGCAGGAACGCCGCGGCCACGCCGATGGCGCTGGTCAGCAGGCCGCCGGGGTCGTTGCGCAGGTCGAGCACCAGGCTCTTGGGTTCGCCCTTGGCGCCCAGCTCTTTAAGCTGGCGGGCCAGGTCGGAGCCGGTTTTTTCCTGGAATTGCGCGATGCGCACGTAGGCCACGCCGTTGTCGAGCATCTTGCTGCGCACGCTGCGCACCTTGATGATGTCGCGCACGATGTGCACCACGACCGGCTGAGGGTTGTCGGCCCGCATGATGGTCAGCGTGATCGGCGTTTTGGGGGCGCCGCGCATGAGCTTGACCGCTTCGCTCAGCGACATGCCCTTGGTGGGCGTGTCGTCGATCTTGATGATGAGGTCGCCGGCCAGCACGCCGGCGCGCGCGGCGGGCGTGTCTTCGATGGGCGAGATGACCTTGACGAAGCCGTCTTCGGCGCCGACCTCGATGCCCAGGCCGCCGAATTCGCCCTGCGTGGTGGTCTGCATTTCGCGGAACGCGTCGGCATCCAGGTAGGCGGAATGGGGGTCCAGGTTGGACACCATGCCCGAAATGGCATTGTTGATCAGGGTTTTGTCGTCGACCGCCTCGACGTAGTTGTTCTTGATGGCGGCGAATACGTTGCTGAGCTGCCTGAGTTCATCGAGCGGCAGCGGGCTGCCGCGCTGCGCCAGTGCCGTGACACCTACGCTGAGCAAGATGCCCGCCACCACGCCGATGGCAACCAAACCGAAACCGCGAAACTTGCGAGTGCCCATGCACACTTCCTGATTTTGATACCGGGTTATAGGGCCAGCCACTGGGCCGGGTCCACCGGAGCGCCACGATAGCGAATTTCAAAGTATAGGCCCGATTCCACCTGCCCGCCGGTGGCGCCCACCGTGGCGATGGCGTCGCCCGCGGCGACGGGGTCTCCGACCTGCTTGAGCAGGCTCTGGTTGTAAGCGTATACGGTCAGGTATTGCTTGCCGTGGTCGACGATGATCAGGTTGCCGAAGCCTCGCAGCCAGTTGGCATAGACCACCGTGCCCGGCGCCACGGCCTTGACCGGCGTACCCGCCGCGGCACGCAGCACGATGCCGCGCCAGACGCCGCCGTCGGGGCGGTCGACCCCGAAACGCCCCTGTACCGTACCACGCACCGGCGCCGGCAGGCCGTGGCGCAGCCCGTTGCCGCCGCCTGGCGCAGGCGCGGCCTGCTGGCGGGAGGACTCGTCGTCGGCGCTGTCGTCGTCGGCAGCCTGGTTGGCGCGGTCTGTCGGGGCGGCCGGGCGCTGCGGCGGCACGATGCGGCCCGAACCCGATCCGGCCGGCCTGAGCCCTGCGGCGTCGGGGTCGGCCAGCGCCACGGGGCCGCGCTGTTGCTCACGCTGTTGGTCGCGCTCGCGCGCGGCGGCGGCCTCGACCTGCTCGCGCGCCCGCGCCGCATCGCGCGCTTCTTCGTTGCGGCGCGCCTGGCGCGCAGCCTCGGCGCGGCGCTCGGCTTCGGCCTTGCGGCGGGCCTCTTCGGCCAGGCGCGCTTCCTGGGCCCGCTTCACGGCCTCGGCGCGGCGGCGGGCCTCTTCGGCGCGACGCGCGGCCTCGGCCTGCTCGGCGATGGCTTTTTCGAGGTCGTCGATAAGATGGGACAGGCGGTTGTCGTCACGGCCCAGCTGGCGGGCCTCGGCGCGCTGCGCGGCGATCTGCCCTTCCAGGCGCGCCAGCAGCGTGGCGCGCTCTTTCTGCTGAGCCACCAGCTGGGTTTTCTGGTCGGCGGCCTCGGCCGCCATGGTCTGGATGTCGGCGCGGCGCGCATCGGCCTGGCCCTGCAACTGCGCCAGGCGGTCGATGTCGTGCCGCAAGGCCTGCACGGCCTGGGCCCGCGCCCGCGACACATAGCCCAGGTAGCCCAGGTTGCGTCCCAATTGCTGGGGGTCGTCGCCGGACAGCAGCGCCGTCCAGGGCGACAGGCCGCTGGTGTACTGCGTGCGCAACTGGTCGGCCAGCTGGGCGCGGCGCTGCTGCAGGGCGTGCTGCTGGGCCTCGACCTGGCGGTTCAGGCTGGCCAGCTCGGCCTCGGCGCGGCGATTGTCGTCGGCCAGCTCGCGCAGCCGGCGATTGATGCGGGAGATTGCCGACTCTGATTCTTTCAGGGCGTCGGCCGCCTCTTTGCGGGCGGCTTCACGGTCGTCGATTTGTTTCTGCAGGGCGCCAATGCGGTCGCGCAGCGCGGCTTGCTGCCTGGCGGCCTCGGATTGGCGGTCGGCCAGGTCCGAAGACGCCGCCATGGCCGGCCAGGGCGCCGCCGCCACCGCCGCCATTAACAGCAAACCCGCCGCAAACCGCATGAATCAGTCCTTTTTAGCCTTGCCCTGGGCCGCGACCGCCGCCATGGCGGCTTCGATTTCAGCGGCATCGCCCAGATAATAATGGCGGATCGGGCGCAGCGCCTCGTCGAGCTCGTACACCAGCGGCTGGCCGGTGGGGATATTCAGGCCCACGATGTCGTCGTCCGAGATATTGTCCAGGTGCTTGATCAGGGCGCGCAGGCTGTTGCCGTGCGCGGCCACCAGCACCCGGCGGCCGGCGCGGATGGCCGGCGCGATCGAATCGTTCCAGTACGGCAGCACCCGGGCCACGGTGTCCTGCAGGCACTCGGTGGCCGGCAGCTGGTCGGCCGGAATCTTGGCGTAGCGACTGTCAAAGCGCGGATGGCGCTCGTCGTCCAGCGGCAGGGGCTCGGGCGCGATGGCGTAGGCGCGGCGCCAGATCAGTACTTGTTCGTCGCCATACTTGGCGGCCGTCTCGGCCTTGTTCAGGCCCTGCAGGTTGCCGTAATGGCGCTCGTTCAGGCGCCAGCTGATGCCCACCGGGGTATACATGGCGTCCATGGCGTCCAACGCGATCCACAGCGTGCGGATGGCGCGCTTGAGCACCGAGGTATAGGCCAGGTCGAACTGGTAACCCTCTTTCTTGAGCAGCTCGCCGGCCTTGCGGGCCTGTTCGCGGCCGGTTTCGGTCAGGTCTACGTCGGTCCAGCCCGTGAAGCGGTTTTCCAGGTTCCACTGGCTTTCGCCGTGACGCATCAGAACGAGTTTGTACATGGTTTTCAGCCGCGCGCGGGCGGGTTTGAAGTTGACGAATGGGGTCATTTTATAATTGAGCGATTTTGCCCCTGGTTTTCACCCCGGCAGGCGGTTGGCGCCGCCCGCCGGCCCAAGCCGGGCCGCCGTTTCCAGGCGGGTTGCGTAACCGTTGCCGCCCGCCGCACTTCAGTTCAGGAACCTCCGTGGATCTTCTGCAATTCTTGGTAGACAAAAACAACATCTTCATCGTTGCCGTGGCCCTGGTCTCGGGCATCATGCTGGCCGTGCCGGCCCTGCGCAAAGGCCGCAGCGGCTCGGGCATCAGCACCGCGGAAGCCATCCAGATGATCAACCAGCGCCAGGCCGTGTGGGTCGACGTGCGCCCGGCCGAGCAATTCCGCGCCGGCCACATCGCCCAGGCACGCAATATGCCGGCAGCCGAAGTCGAGCAGAAAGCCGGTTCGCTGCCGAAGAACAAGCCGCTGGTGCTGGTGTGCGAAACTGGCCGCGATGCCGGCCGCGTGGCCAGCCGCCTGCGTTCGCAGGGGTTCGCCGACGTGTCCGTCATGGAAGGCGGCATGCGCGCCTGGTCGTCGGCCAACCTGCCCGTTACCCAGAAATCCTGACCCGGAGCCCGATATGGACAAAGTTGTGATGTATTCGAAGGATTATTGTCCTTACTGCGCGCGAGCCCAGGCTCTGCTGAAGCAGCGCGGCGTCACCGACCTGGAAATCATCCGCATCGACCAGGACCCGGCCCAGCGCGACATCATGATCGAACGCACGGGCCGTCGCACCGTGCCGCAGATTTTCATCGGCGAACGGCACATCGGCGGCTGCGACGACCTGATGGCGCTGGATCGCGCCGGCGGCCTGGCGCCGCTGCTCAACGGCTGATCGCCGCGCAAGCTTATTTCTTTTGCCCACCCCTACCCGGAAATTCTCATGGCTGAACAGGATCAAAACACCCAGCAAGCAGGCGGCGACGCGCCGTCGTTCAATCTGCAGCGCGTCTACCTGAAAGACCTGTCGCTGGAAATGCCCAACGCGCCGCACGTGTTCCTGGAACAAGAGCAGCCGCAAGTCGAAGTCAGCATCAACGTGGGCGGCCAGCGCCTGGCCGAGACGGTGTTCGAATCCACTGTCACCGCCACCGTCACGACCCGCATCAACGACAAGGTGCTGTACCTGGTCGAAGGCACGCAGGCGGGCATTTTCGAGCTGGCCAACATCCCGGCCGAGCAAATGGACGCGCTGCTGGGCATTGTGTGCCCCACCATGCTGTACCCCTACCTGCGCGCCAACGTGGCCGACGCCATCACGCGCACGTCGCTGCCGGCGCTGCACCTGGCCGAAGTGAACTTCCAGGCCCTGTACGAACAACGCCTGGCTGAACTGGCCCAGCAGCAGGGCGGCAACAATAACGGCTCGGACTCCGGCATCATCCTGCCGCCCGGCACCACCCGCCAATAAGCCCGCCCCCATGAGCCGACCGCCCGCCCCCCTGAGCGTCGCCGTTCTGGGCGCGGGCAGTTGGGGCACAGCGCTGGCCGCCGTGGCCAGCCGCCGCCATCGCACCGTTCTATGGGCGCGCGACGCCACCCAGGCGGACGCCATGGCCAACACCCGCGAGAACGCCCGTTACCTGCCGGGTAGCCGCCTGCCCGGCGCCCTGGCCATCACGAGCGATCTGTCCGCCGCCCTGGCGCCGCTGGCGGCCGCCCCCGGGCATGCCCTGATCATCCTGGGCGTGCCGGTGGCCGGGCTGCATGCCACCTGCCTGGAACTGGCCGCGCGCCTGCCGGACCTGGGGCTGGCCCAGGCGCCGGTCATCTGGACCTGCAAAGGCTTCGAAGCCGACACGGCGCGCCTGCCGCACGAAATCGTGGCCGACGCGCTCGCCATGCCGGATGCCCGCGGCGGCGTACTGTCGGGCCCCTCGTTCGCCCGCGAAGTCGCCCAGGGCCTGCCGGTAGCGCTTACCATTGCCAGCAGCCATGACGCCGTGCGCGAAGGCGCCACCCGCGCCCTGCACGGCGCGGCCGTGCGCGTCTACGCCAGCACCGATGTAGCCGGCGTGGAAGTGGGCGGAGCGCTGAAAAACGTCATCGCCGTGGCCTGCGGCATTGCCGACGGCCTGGCGCTGGGCACCAATGCCAGGGCGGCGCTGATCACCCGCGGCCTGGCCGAAATGACCCGTTTCGGCGTCGCGCTGGGCGCGCAGGCCGAAACCTTCGCGGGCCTGACCGGCCTGGGCGACCTGGTGCTGACGGCCACTGGCGACCTGTCACGCAACCGGCGCGTCGGCCTGGAAATCGGCGCCGGCCGCAAACTGAGCGATATCCTGGCCAGCGGCATCACCGCCGAAGGCGTGCGCTGCGCCCGCGCGGCCCTGCAGCGCGCCCGCAGCCTGAACGTTGAGCTGCCCATCACCGAGGCCGTATGCGCGGTGCTGTTCGACGGCGTGGCCCCGATGACGGCGGTGTCCGCCCTGCTGGCGCGCGAGGCGCGAGAAGAATGACTCCCCGAAGCGCCGCGCGCGCCGGCCTGGTTGCAGATACCCAGACCCTCCGTACAAACAAGACCCTCAAAGGAGCCTTCGCTATGTTCTCCGTCCGCCCCTCGCGGGCCGGCGCGCTGCTGCGCCGCCTTGCCCTGGCGCTGGCCGCCGTCTCGCTGCTGCCTGCCGCGGCCCATGCCGAATGGCCCGAACGGGCCATCCACATGGTGGTTCCGTTTCCGCCTGGCTCGTCGCCCGACCTGCTGGCGCGCACAATTGCCGAACCGCTGGCCGAGGCGCTGGGGCAACCGGTGGTCATCGACAACAAGCCGGGCGCCGGCGGCAATATCGGCACGCGCATGGTGGCCAAGAGCGCGCCCGACGGCTACACCCTGGTCTACACCATCAACGGCCCGCTGGTGACCGCGCCCACGCTGTACAAGAAAACGCTGGGCTACGACCCGCTGAAAGACCTCGCGCCCATCACGCTGGTGGCCACCAGCCCCAATGTGCTGACAGTGCCCGGCGACCTGCCCGTGGCCAGCGTAGCCGATTTCGTCAAGCTGGCGCGCGAGCGCAATGGCGCCCTGAACTATGGCTCGGTCGGCCCCGGCAGCTCGGCCCACCTGGCCATGGAAATGTTCAAGAACGACGCCAAGATCGATCTGGCGCACATTCCGTATTCGGGCTTTCCGCAAGTGATCAGCGCCATCATCGCCGGCGACGTGCAGGCCGGCTTCATGGTGCCCGCCATCGCCATGCCGCAGGTGCGCAGCGGCAAGGCCAAGGCGCTGGCCATTACCAGCCTGGAGCCAAGCGAATCGCTGGCGGGCATTCCCACCATGGACAAGCAGGGCTACCCGGGCTTCGAGGCGATTTCCTGGAACGCCATCCTGGCTCCCGCCGGCACGCCCGCCCCCGTCATCGAGCGCCTGAACCGCGAACTGGCCGCCATCATCGGCAGCGAAGCGGTGGGCCAGCAACTGGCGAAGCAGTATTTCACCGCCGCGCCTTCCACCCCGCAGGGGCTGACCGACCGCGTCAAGAAAGACACCGCGCGCTGGAACGAAGTCATCGAACGGCTGGGGCTGTCGCTCGACTGACCGGCCGGGCCGTGCCCCAGGGCGCGACGCCAGGCGACGCCAGTTGATGGCAGGTGGCCAGTAATGCCAGGTGCCAATTGATGCCAGGTGTCTGACTCCCGCAGGGTGTCAGACACCTGGTCAGCGCCTTACCAGCGCCTGATCGCAGGCGGTATCTGGTACTGTCACAGGCACGCCCTTGCCGTGGAGCCTGCGCATGAAAGTCCTGATTGCCCGCCTGAACCACGAAACCAACACGTTCTCGCCGGTGCCCACGCCGCTGTCGGCGTTCGGCGAGAACGGGCCGCAATACGACGACGATGCCTACCGCGGCAACCGCGGCCAGCGTACCGCCATGGCGGCCTTCATCGATCTTGCCGAAGCGCGCGGCGCCGAGCTGGCGACACCGGTGTCCGGCTGGGCCTATCCCAGCGGGCCCGTGGCCGCCGAGGCCTACGACGCCATGTGCGCCCGCATCGTTGCCGCCGCGCCGGGCTGCGACGCCATCTTGCTGGACCTGCACGGCGCCATGGTGGCCGAGCACCGCGACGACGGTGAAGGCGACCTCTTGCGGCGCGTGCGGGCCGCCGCCCCCGGCGTGCCGATTGGCGTGGCGCTGGACCTGCACGGCAACGTCACGCAGGCCATGATCGACCATGCCGACGTCATCGTCGGCTTCAAGACGTATCCGCACATCGACATGTACGAAACCGGCGAGCACGCGGGACGCTTGCTGTTCGACATGCTGGACGGCCGCCGCCGGCCCGTCGTGGCCTGGCGTCAATTGCCGCTGATGACCCACACGCTGCGATCGGCCACCGATCAGGGCGCCATGCAGGCGGCGGTCGAGACCGCGCGCCGCCTGGAAGCCGAAGGTCTGCTGGCCGTGTCGGTGCTGGCCGGTTTCAGCCTGGCCGACATTGAGCGGCCCTGTATCAGCGTGGTGGCCGTTGCCGATGGCGACGCCGCGGCCGCCGAACGGGCCGCCGCCCAGGTGGCCGCGCAGATATGGCGCGAGCGCGACGGTTTCGTGTACCGCAGCGAGCCGCTGGACGCGTCGCTGGCCCGCGCGCGCGACATGGCGCGCGGCCAGGACCGCCCCGTGCTGCTGCTGGATCACGGCGACAACTGTAATTCCGGCGGCACCTGCGACACCACCGCCGTGCTGGAAGCCGCGCTGGCGCAAGGCATGGACGGCATCCTGGCAGGCCCGCTGTGCGACCCGGAAGCGGTAGAGCAACTGATTGCGGCCGGCGAGGGCGCGCGCGTGACCGTGGCGGTGGGCAACAAGCGCCCGCTGACGCACCTGGGCATCGCCGCCCGGCCGTTCACGCTGCAAGGGGTGGTGCGCGCCATCACCGACGGCCAGTACCGCATCAGCGGCCCCACCTACACCGGCATGCTCTGCTACATGGGACGCACGGCCGTGCTCGATGCCGGAGCGGCCTGCCTGGTGCTGTGCGAACGCCCGCACGAACCCTGGGACCTGGGCGTTTTCGAAAGCGTGGGGCTGGACCCGCGCCGCGCCCGCTACCTGCTGCTGAAGTCGCGCATGTACTGCCGCCCGGTGTTCGTGCCGATTTCGGCCGGTCTGGTGGAATGCGACAGCCCGGGCGCCACGACGTCAGACTACGGTGTCTTTCCGTATCGCAAGCGCGCCCGGCCGCTGTATCCACTGGAAGCCGCCCAGTACGACGGCCACTAGCGCGCCGCGTCCGCTACATCACAGTCCGCCGGCGTAGCCGTGCTGGCGCCACGCCTCGAACACCGTGACGGCCACGGCGTTCGACAGGTTCAGGCTGCGCTGGCCGGCACGCATTGGCAGGCGCAGGCATTGCTGGGGGGCGAACAGCGCCATGTGCTCGTCGGACAAGCCGGCGGTTTCACGGCCGAACACGAATACGTCGTCCGGACCGAACGCCACCTCGGCCACGTTGCGCTGGGCGCGGGTGGTCAGCGCATAAATGTGCGCAGGCGGCGCGCCGGTTGCCGCCAGCGCCTGTTCAAGGGTGTCGTGCACCTGCACCGGCTGCCATTCGTGATAGTCGAGCCCGGCGCGGCGCAGGCGCGCATCATCCAGCTCGAAACCCAGCGGGCGCACAAGATGCAGCTGTGCGCCGGTATTGGCACACAGGCGGATGGCGTTGCCGGTATTGGGCGGAATTTCGGGGCAGACGAGTACGACGTGGAACATGGTTTCATCCTGGCGCGCCGCTGGCCGCGGCGCGTGACGACCGCTATTGTGCCAGGGCGGCCGGCGGGACTTACGCCGCCGCAAAGCCGTCCTTTCAGAAAAGCGAACCGCGATTGCCTGGCAATCGTACGCGCGGGCGGGGCCTTGCGCCACAATAGGCAGTTCTACAGGCCTGCGCCTGCGCGGCAAAACCATAACGGAGGCATACCTTGAAGCGCTACCAGCTCTACATCGACGGCCAATACGTCGACCCGGCCTCGGGCGAGTGGTTCGAGTCCGATAATCCCTGCGACGGCAAGCCGTGGGCCAGCATCCCCAAGAGCAACGCCGAAGACGTAGACCGCGCCGTGCAGGCAGCCCACCGCGCCGGCCGCGAAGGTCCGTGGGCCACGTATACGCCCAGCCAGCGCGGGCAATTGCTGCACCGCCTGGGCGACCTGATCGCCCGCGATGCCGAAGCGCTGGCCCGCACCGAAGTGCGCGACAACGGCAAGCTGTACGCGGAAATGGCGGGCCAGCTCAAGTACATGCCGCAATGGTTCTATTACTACGGCGGCCTGGCCGACAAGATCGAAGGCACCGTTCCGCCCATCGACAAGCCCGGCCACTTCGGCTACACGCGCCGCGAGCCGCTGGGCGTGGTGGCCGCCATTACCCCCTGGAATTCGCCGCTGCTGCTCACTGCCTGGAAAATCGCGCCGGCGCTGGCCGCCGGCTGCACGCTGGTGCTCAAGCCGTCCGAATTCACCTCGGCCTCTACCCTGGAATTCGTCAAGCTGTTTGAAGAGGCCGGCTTCCCGCCGGGTGTGGTCAATGCCGTTACCGGTTTCGGCGCCGAGGTCGGCACGCCGCTGGTCACGCACCCACTGGTGCGCAAAATCACGTTTACCGGCTCCGACGCCACCGGCCGGCTCATCAACGAACAGGCCTCGCGCGATTTCAAGCACGTCAGCCTGGAACTGGGCGGCAAGTCGCCCAACATCGTGTTCGATGACGCCAACCTGGACGACGCCGTCAACGGCGCGGTGTCCGGCATTTTTGCCGCCACCGGCCAAACCTGCATCGCCGGGTCGCGCCTGCTGCTGCAAGACAGCATCTATGACGCCTTCGTCGAAAAATTGCTGGCGCTGGCGCGCACCGCCAAGATGGGCGACCCGATGCAGGCCGACACGCAGGTGGGCCCCATTACCACGCCGCCGCAGTACCGCAAGGTGCTCGAATACATCGACATCGCCCGCAACGAAGGCGCGCGCCTGCTGCTGGGCGGCGCCCCCATGCGCGAGGGTCCCTGGAAAGACGGCCGCTTCATCCAGCCGACCATCTTCGGCGACGTCGACAACGCCATGCGCATCGCCCAGGAAGAAGTCTTCGGGCCAGTGCTGTCCATCATCCGCTTCAAAGACGAAGACGAAGCCGTCAGGCTGGGCAACGACGTGCGCTTCGGCCTGGGCGCGGGTGTCTGGACGCGCGACATCGGCCGCGCGCTGCGCATGGCCGACCGCATCCAGTCGGGCACGGTGTGGGTCAACACGTATCGCCTGGTCAGTTACCTGATGCCGTTCGGCGGCTACAAAGATTCGGGCCTGGGCCGCGAAAGCGGCATCGACGCCATGCGCGAATACCAGCAGGTGAAAAGCGTGGTCATCAATGCCGGCGCACCGGTGGGCAATCCGTTCGTGATGCGATAGTCGTAGCGGCGGCCTGGCCATCGCGGCGGTGTCAGGCACCTGCGGGAGCCTGATACCTTTGTATGGGGCGTCTTGGTCATTACGCAGGCCGCCACGGGGGCGCCGTTCGCCTGACGTCTGTATGGGGCGTCTTGACTTGCGGGGTTTGTCGCCTGTGCAAGGCGTTTTAACTTGCGGGCCTGGCGCCTGTGCAACGGGCCTTATGTCGAGAATCGTTTGCCCGCCGGGGTGTCAGGCATCGGCGTGCGGGCCGCCACCAGCACGGTTACTTCCGTCGCGCCTGCCCGCAGCAGGGCGCGGGCGGCGGCGTCGACAGTGCTGCCGGTGGTCATCACGTCGTCCACCAGACCCACGATGCAGCCCGGCATAGGCCGGATGCAATGGAACAGGCCTTGCGCGCCCTGGCGCCGCGCCCGGCGGTTGCCCGCCGCCTGCCTGGGGCCTTCGCGCACGCGTTGCAAGACGCCGCGCCGCAGCGGCAGATGCAGTTGCGCGCCCAGGCTGGCCGCCAGCTCCGCGGCCGGGTTAAAGCCGCGCCGCCGCAGCGACGCCTGGCTGGATGGAATGGGCGTCAGCACCGTGGCCGGGTGCAGCGGCACGGCCTGCCGCGCCACGGCGTCGGCCAGCAGTTGCGCCAGCGTCGTGGCCAGCCCGTAGCGCCGTTCGCCCTTGTAACGGCCGATCAGGCTGTCGTAAGGCGGCTCGTAATCGAAAGCCGCGATGGTCCGCGCAAAGGCCGGCGCGGCGGACCCGCAGTCGGGACAATGGCGGCCGGCCGGAGCTTGCAACCGCAGTGCGCAACGCGCGCAACGCGGGCTGCCGTCGCGCATGCGGTGCGCGATGTCGTGCGCGCACCCCGGACACAACCGCCCGCCCGCGGCGGTTTCGCCGCACAGCGGACAATCGGAGGGCAATCCCGCCAGCAGGCGGCGGGCGACCTGCCGCGGGAACAAAAGAAGCGAATGGGCAATAATGGGCGACATGGCGACCCGACCAGAAACCGGACCGCCGATATCTCATCACGCTTTTGCAGCGCTGCCTTCCGGCGGCGCGCCTTTCATGTCACAGTCTTCACCCGAATCCCCGCCCACCCTGCCCCTGGTGCCTGCGCACGTCATCCGGCAATTCGCGCGCCGCGGCGACTTGTCCGACGCGCAATTCCTGTATGGCGAGGTCGCCCGCCGCATGTTGGGCCGGCTGCAGTACATCCGCCTGCAACCAGCCGCCTTGCTGGACGCCGGCTGCGGCGCGGGCGACAACCTGCCGCTGCTGCGCGAGCGCTATCCCGACGCCGCGTACCTGGGCCTGGACGTCAGCGAAACGCTGCTGGCGCACGCCCGCCAGCGTCATGCCGTGAGCGGCGCGGCCCGCTGGCTGGGCAAGCTGGCAGGCCGGGCAGGCCGCGGCCCGCGCTTCGTGCGCGCCGACCTGGCCGACACCGGCCTGGCCGCCGAATCGCTGGATCTGGTGTGGTCCAACCTGGCGCTGCACTGGCACGCCGCCCCGCACGCGGTGCTGGCCGAATGGCGGCGCGTGCTCAAGGTGGGAGGGCTGGCAATGTTCTCGTGCCTGGGGCCGGGCACCCTGCGCGAATTGCGCCAGGCGCTTGACGACGCCGGCCTGCGCACCGCCACGCCCTCGTTCGTGGACATGCATGACTTTGGCGATCTGCTGGTGGACAGCGGCTTCGCGGACCCCGTAATGGACCAGGAAACCCTTACCCTGACGTACCGCAGCCCGCAGCGCCTGCTGGAAGACGTGCGCGCGCTGGGCGGCAACCCCGCCCGCGACCGCCGGCGCGGCCTGGCCGGACGCGGCTGGCGCGACCGCCTGTGCGCCGCGCTGGAGGCGCAGCGCGATGCCGATGGCGTGATCCCGCTGACGATAGAAGTCGCCTATGGCCACGCATGGCGCGCGGCCTCGCGGCGCAGCGCGCCGGGCGAAACCCGGTTGTCCGTCAGCGCCATCGGCGGGCGGTCGGGGGGATGAAGGGGTGGGCACAGAGTGGCCAGGGGCCTGGCTTGTGCCTGGGTGTCGGACGCCGAAGCAGGCAGACTGCCCGGCCATCGGGGTGTCCGGCGTCCGGCGGACTCCTGGCTAGTCTATGCTCACGGCGGTGTCTGACACCCTGCGGGAGTCAGACACCTGATGCGCCTGATGCGATGCGCTTGACGCACCTAACGCACCTGATGCGCCTGATGCGATGTGCTTGACGCGCCCGACGCGCCTGGCGCATATCGACGGCTTGGCGCCTGCCATGCCGCGGGCGCGCGGCGGTTTTCAGTGCAGGCGATCGGGCCGCCAGCCGGGCGTGACGCCGGCTTCCGGTGTCGCCAGCGCCTGCACGCCGTGCACGGGTTCAGAGGTGGCGCGAATCCGACGCCGCGGCACCTCGGCCGCCGCGCCCGCGGTTTCGCGTTCGCCGCGCCAGGCGTGAGTCATCGACTCGACCACCAGCGGCAGGTCGCGCAGCCGGTGGAACTGGCTGCGTAGCCAGCGGGCGTCGTTGCCGTTGCGAATCGATTCATCGCGCAGCGCGACCAGCATGTCGCCGGTGCCCAGCTCGTCGGCGATAGGCATCAAGCGCTGGAACAGGGCGCGCAGATGGTCGATCAGGCGCAGGCGCTGGCCGTCGGGCGTAACGTAACTGCCCTGCAGGCCAAAACGGCACGCCTGGAAATGATTGCTGCGGTAAGCCAGCCACGCAGCAGGCGCCGGCTCGGGCTCCCGCGTCACCAGCACGGCCAGCGCTTGCGCAAAGGCGGCCAGCTGGCAGGCGCGCTCGACAGTCAGGGGCGTATCGCACACGCGGATTTCGACCGTGCCGAATTCGGGCTTGGGACGGATGTCCCAGTACAGGTCTTTGATGCTCTCGGCGAGGCCGCAGGCACGCAACTGCGCAATGTGCGCCTCGAACCGGTACCAGTCAGTAACGTCGGCCGGCAGGTGGCCGGCCAGCGGGAAGCTGCTGACCGCATTCAGGCGGCAGCACGAGAACAGCGTGTCCACGCCTTCGTAGTAGGGCGACGAGGCCGACAAGGCAATGAAATGCGGCACGTAGGGCGACAGGCCGCGCACCATGCGCACCGCCGCGTCCCCCGAAGGCACGCCCAGGTGGATGTGCTGGCCGAACACCGTGAACTGGCGAGCCAGGTAGCCGTACATCTCGGCCAGGTACTGGAACCTGGGCGAATCGGAAATAGCGCGTTCCTGCCAGCGCATGAAGGGGTGCGCCCCGCCCCCGGCCACAGAGACGCCGACCGCGTCGGCCGCGTCGCACAGGGCGTCGCGCATTTCGCGCATTTCGGCCAGCAGGCCCATGGGGTGCTCATGCACCGAGGAATTCAATTCGATCATCGACCGGGTGATCTCGGGTTTGACCCGGTCTGCAATGGGATGGTTGGCCATTTGGGCCAGCAGTTCGTCGGCGGCGGCAGCCAGGTCGAAGCTGCGCGGATTGATGAGTTGCAACTCAAGCTCGATGCCGAGCGTATTGGGGGCGGACGAAACGAACGGGATCTGTTCCATCTCCGACTCCTTCAGATATGTTGGTGGGAGTGCATCGTTCGGCCTTGAAGCCCGGTAGCTTCCCGGGGGGCTCTTGACGACGTCTTATGTCTGCATGATAGCCGCAACTTTATGTCTGGAAGATTCGAAATCGTGACAATTGTGGGCAACTTCAAGACGCATTGCGTTTTTGTCTGTGGCGACAATGTGAGTAAACGCTTACAGCTCAATAATGGCGCGGCTGCCAGGCCGATGCGCGCCGCAATCGCGCCAAAAATGAGGGCTTCGGGATGGGGCGGGATTACCCTATATAGGGTAATCCCTTATATTGTGAGGGCGTTGGTGGACCAAATTGTGACCGCGGCTGGCCGCCGCCAAAGGCCGGCCAGCGCAACAGCCCGCCCGAGTTCGACCACTACTCGTTGCTCACGTACGAGTCCATGAATATCCGCCATGACAGGTGCATGATCAGGATCGCCATCGGCAGCGGTAAAAGCAGCCCCCCGAAAATCTCGGTAGATCAGCGTACGCTTGGTAGCCGTGACGACAGCGCCGGCGCGGCCTATTTGCGCCAGAACATAGGCGTGAACAGCACCATAACGGTCAGCAGTTCAAGCCGGCCGATCAGCATTGCGAAGGTGCAGACCCAGGTCTGGAAATCGGTCAGCACGGCGAAATTGCCCATCGGCCCCACCGGTCCCAGCCCGGGGCCGGTGTTGTTGATGCTGGCGATGACCGCCGAGAAGGCCGTGACGGGTTCGAGCCCCGATACCAGCATCAGGCTGGTCAGCACGCCGATCGACAGGCCATACACGACCATGAACGCCAGCACCGAGGCCATGACGCGCTGGTCGACCAGGCGCCCCCCCATGCGAATGGGGCTGACCGCATGAGGGTGCAGCATGGTGACCAGTTCGTTGCGCGCCTGCTTGACCAGCAGCACCGCACGCACCATTTTGATGCCGCCGCCGGTAGAGCCCGCAGAGGTCACGAAGCCCGACAGCAACAGCATACTCAGTGGCGCCACCAGCGGCCAGGCGGCGTAGTCGACGTTGGCGTAACCCGTGGTCGTGGCCACGGAAATGGTATTGAACATGCCAAAGCGCAGGGCCTGCAACGGATCGGCGTAGACCCCGCGCAGGTACAGATAGCCGGAAATGACCAGCCCCGCCCCCAGCATGATGACCAGGTAGGGAATCGTCTGCGGGCACACCAGGTAGGCCCGCAGACGGCCCTGGCGCAGCGCGCTGAAGTGGGTGGCGAAGTTGATGCCGGCAAGCGTCATGAAGATCATGGCCACCACTTCGACCGACACCGAATTGAAATAGGCGAAGCCTTCGTCGCGCGTGGAAAACCCGCCCAGGCCCATGGTGGTGGCCGTGTGGCACCAGGCGTCGAACCAGCTCAGGCCCACCCCGCGGTAGGCCACCAGGCACAGCAGCGACAGGCCGAAATACACCGCGTACAGGGCCTTGGCGGTGCTGGCGATGCGCGGCGTGAGGCGCTCGTCTTTCATGGGGCCGGGGGTTTCGGCGCGCACCACCTGATGACCGCCCACGCCCAGCAGCGGCAAGATGGCCACGGCCAGCACCAGGATGCCCAGGCCGCCTATCCAGACCAGGGTGGCGCGCCACAGGTTGATGGAAGCCGGCAACTGGTCGAGGTGGACAAGTATGGTGGCCCCGGTGGTGGTAAGCCCCGACATGGCCTCGAAGTAGGCATCGGTGAACGACAGCGGAATGCCGGCCCGGTTGAAGTAGATGAGCAGCGGAATGGCCGCCAGCAGCGGCAGGCTGACCCACACCACCGACACCAGCAGGAAGCCGTCGCGCGCGTGCAGCTCGCAACGCCCCCGGCGGGTGGACAGCCACACGGCCGCGCCGCCGCCAAAGGCCAGCAGGAAACCGTCGAGGAAGGCGGTAAACCCGGCGTCGTCGCCCACATACGCCACCAGCAGCGGCAACAGCATGGTGAGCGCGAAGACGACCATGGTCAGGCCGGCCACGTAAAAGGTCGCCAGCAACCGCCTCATGCGTTTCGCTCAGCTTGGTTGGCCGTCTGGCGCATGGTGGATGGACCCGTCTGCAAATTCAGAAGAAAGACGCCGATACCTGGAACAGCTTCTCGACACGCGGCATCATCTGGCGCGACGGCACGAACACGATGACGTGGTCGTCGGTCTGGATGATCGTGTCGTCGTCGGGCATCAGGATTTCATCGCCGCGGGCCAGCGCGCCGATGCTGGCCCCCTTGGGCAGGCGGATGTCGCCCACCGCGCGCCCCACCACCTTGGAAGTGCTGCGGTCGCCGTGCGCCACGGCCTCGATGGCCTCGGCCACGCCCTGGCGCAAACGGTGCACGGCGGCGATGTCGCCACGGCGCACGTGGCGCAGCAGTTCGCTCATGGTGGCCTGCGACGGCGACACGGCGATGTCGATATGGCTGCCCTGCATCAGTTCGCCATAAGCCTGGCGGTTGATCAGGGCGATGACCTTGCGCGCGCCCATGCGCTTGGCCAGCAGCGACGACATGATGTTGTCTTCGTCGTCGCTGGTCAGGGCCAGCCAGGTGTCCATGTCGCCGATGTTCTCGCGGTCGAGCAGTTCTTCGTCGGTGCCACTGCCGTGCAGCACCAGCACGCTGCTGGGCAGCTCGGCCACCAGGTATTCGCAGCGCTTTTCGTTGCGCTCGATGATGCGCACGCTGTAGTTTTCTTCGGCCAGCTGGCGCGCCAGGCGCAGGCCGATGTTGCCGCCCCCGGCGATCATGACGCGGCGCACGGATTTCTCGGCATCGCGCAGTTGCCGCACCGCGCGGCGCGCGTGGCGCGAATCGACCACCAGCACGACTTCGTCGCCTGGCGCAATGACCGTGCCGCGGCTGGCCTGCAAGGGCCGGCCATCGCGCACGACGTCGACCACGCGGGCGGCCACGTCGGGCCAGACTTCGCGCAACTGCGCCACCGGGTGATGCGCCATGGGGCTGCCGTGCCCGACCCGCACTGTAACCACGCTGATGCGGCCGTCGGCGAATTCGACCACCTGCAGGGCTTCGGGGAATTCGATCAGGCTGTGCAGATAGGTAGTAACGCTGCGCTCGGGGCTGATCAGGGCGTCTATACAGAAGCCTTCTTCGCCCATGAGTTCGGGATGCTCGGCGAAATCGGGCATGCGGATGCGGGCGATGCGGCGCGGCACGTTGAACAGCTGCCGCGCGATCTTGCATCCCACCATGTTGGCCGCATCGGAGGCCGAACAGGCGATGAACAGGTCGGCGTCGGCGGCGCCGGCGGCCTCCAGCACGACGACCTGGGTGCCGTCGCCATGCACCACGCGCAGATCGAAGCGATCCTGCAGGTAGCGCAGATGATCGACGTTGGTGTCGATGACCGTGATGTCGTTTTGCTCCGACACCAGGTTTTCGGCCACGCTGGTTCCCACGCGGCCGGCCCCCATGATGAGGATCTTCATGTGCCTCGCTTGCGCGCGGATTCGATGCCCAGCTGCTTGAGCTTGCGGTACAGGTGGGTGCGCTCGAGGCCGGTGCGCTCGGAAACGCGCGTCATGCTGTGGTTTTCGCGCACCAGGTGGTATTCGAAGTAGATGCGCTCGAATTCGTCGCGCGCTTCGCGCAAGGGCTGGTCGAGGGCAATGGAGCCCAACCTGCCGTTGGACAGCGGGGCGGCTTCGGCCGCGGCCGGCATCGCGGCCAGCGCGGCGGCGGGAGGATCGAGCTCGTCTTCGAGCGGCACCGGCGGCGTGGCAGGCGCCAGCGGTGCGATGGCCGGCGCCGGATGCGGGGCGCGCCCGCGCGCCAGGCCGGCGGCGATGGTCTTGAGCAGGCGCTGCAGCGTGATGGGCTTTTCGAGGAAGTCCATGGCGCCGATGCGCGTGGCCTCGACCGCGGTGTCGATGGTGGCGTGGCCGCTCATCATGATGACGGGCATGTCGAGCAGACCTTGCGAGCCCCATTCCTTCAGCAGGCTGACCCCGTCGGTATCAGGCATCCAGATGTCGAGCAGGACCAGGTCGGGGCGCGTGCGCAGGCGCGCGGCGCGCGCCTCTGCCGCGTTTTCGGCCAATTCGACCGTGTGCCCTTCGTCGTAAAGGATCTCTGACAAAAGTTCGCGAATGCCGACTTCGTCGTCAACCACCAGAATTCTGGCCATAAACCATCCACCTATTGCGTAGCCGCATTATCCTTTTCTTGTGCAGCCGCGTCCATAGCAACAGCCCTGGACGCCAGACGGGTCAGCAATATCGAGACCCGCGCCCCACCCTCTTTGCGGTTAGCAAGATCGATCTTGCCACCGTGCTCTTCGATGATTTTGCGCACAATTGCCAATCCTAACCCAGTCCCGTGCGCCTTGGTGGTGACATACGGCTCAAAGGCCCGCTGCATGACCTTCGACGAGAACCCCTGGCCGCTGTCGGCCACGGTGAAGCGCACCGCGGGCTGCGCGTCTTCGCTGCCGGGGCCGCCGGTCAGACGGGTGGTGACGCGCACGCGCCCCTGGTCGCCCTGCTCGGCGATGGCATCGCGTGCATTCGAGAGCAGGTTGTGGATGACCTGGCGCAGCTGGGTCGGATCGCCTTCGATATTGGGCAGGCCGGGCTCGAGCTCGACATCCAGGTTCAGGGCAGGCGCGCCGTGGCGGGTGGCGGCGGTCTTCTCGCCCGGCTCCCAGCCGTATAGCGACAGCACGTCGGCCACCAGGGCGTTGAAATCGATGGACTGCATCACGGCCGGCGGCGTGCGGGCATATTCGCGGAAGTCGTCCACCATCTGCTTCAACGACCCCACCTGGTTCACGATGGTGTTGGTGGAACGCTCGAGCATCTGCCGGTCTGCCGGTTGCAGGCGGTCGGCCAGCTTCATGGCCAGCCGCTCGGCCGACAGCTGGATGGGCGTGAGCGGATTCTTGATTTCGTGCGCCAGCCGGCGCGCCACTTCGCCCCAGGCCACGGTGCGGTTGGCCGAAATGACTTCGGTAATGTCGTCGAACACCACCAGGTAGCCGTTGCCGCGGCCATCAACGCGCAAATGCGTGCCGCGGGCCAGCAGCGTCAGGGGCTGCGGCGCTTCGGTGGAATCGGCGGCCGGCGCCAGCGTGATCTCGAACTGCTGTTGCCAGTGCAGGCGCTCGGACCCCACCGCCGCGTGCTGGGCAAAGGCCTGGCGCACGATCTGGATGAATTCGAGCATGCCGTCCACGGTTTCCAGCGGACGCCCGATGACCGAGCGCAGGTCGGCTTGCAAGATAGACTGCGCGCCCTGGTTGACGGTGGTGACGCGAAAGCCTTCGTCGAACACCAGTACGCCCGACGACAGGTTCGACAGCACGCTTTCCAGGTACACATTCGAGCGTTCAAGCTGGCGACGATTGCTTTCCACCATGTGGCGCGCCTCGTCGAGCTGGCGCGTCATGGCGTTGAACGAGCGGGTCAGTTGGCCTACTTCGTCGCGCTCGGGCGGCTCGGGCAGGGGCCGGTAATCGCCCACGCCCACCGCCTGCGTGCCCGCCGCCAGCCGCAGCAGCGGCCGCACCAGGCGCTTGGACAGCGACAGCGCCACCGCAATGGCGGCAAATACCGCCAACAGTAGCGACAGGGTCAGAGTAATGCCATACAGCTTGCGCAGGCCCAGCCGCGACAGGGCCAGTTCTTGATAGTCGCGAAAGCCTTGCTGCACGCGGTTGGCGTTGTCGGCGATCTGTTCGGGCACGGGTTGCAGCAGCTGCAGCCAGCGCGGCTCGGACTGCAGCGACGTCAGGCTGTCGAAGCGGGCCGGCGAATTCAACGGAATGACCACGCGCAGCATCAGGCGGTCTTTGCCGCCCGCCACTTTGGACTCGTCGGCCTCGGCGGCCGAGTAGCCGCGCCCCAGCCGCAGCTGGTTCAGCACGGTGGCCGGCGGGATCTCGGGCAGCAGCTGGCCATACTGGTCGGTGGAAAACGCCACCAGGCGGCCGCTGCCGGTGAACACCATGACGTCCTGGACGCCGCTGGACTCGCGCAGCCGCGTCAGGGCCAGCGGAATGTCGCGGTCGGCTGTGTTGTTGAGTTCGGCCGCCATGGCGCGCGCCTTGGCGTCCATGTCGGCCAGCAGCGAGTCGAGCGCCGCGCGGCCCAGGTTCAGGCCGGATTCGAGGGCGCTGTCGACCCGCACGTTGAACCAGGACTCGATCGAGCGCGACATGAACTGCACCGACACGGTGTAGATCAGCGCCCCCGGCACCACGCCGATCAGGGCGAACGCCAGCGCGAAACGGGCCGTCAGGCGCGCGCCGAACTGGCGCCGGCGGATCTGCCGCAGCAGCCGGGTGGTCAGCGCCACCACCCAGACGAACAGGGCCAGCGCGAAGACGCCGTTCAGGACCAGCAGGGTGTCGTAGTAGCGGGCGAAGCGCGAGGCGTTGCCGGTGGACCAGGCCAACAGGCCCAGCAATGCCAGGCCGCTGATCGCGCCGATAATCAGCGCCACGCGCAGCAGGATTCTCATGACGGGTTCCGGGGTTCGGCCAACGAGAACGAGAAGTCGGTCCAGGGCGTGGCCAGCGACCACGAACTGCTGTTGAGCGCGTTGACCTGGAACGGCCGCGCCAGTTGCGAGGTGTCGAGCCGCAGGCGCAGCTGGCCGCTATAAGACACGCCGTAGTCCAGCTCGGAAACATCGGTCAGTTGCCAGCCGTGGATATGGCGCACCAGGTCCATGGCCTGGTCCAGCGAGGCGACCGGAAAAGTGAGTTCGCCCGCGCCGGCGCGCCATTGGCGGGTAAGGGCGTTGTAGACCACGCGCCAGGTCAGGGTGGCGTCGACCACGGTGTCGTCGAACCACCACCAGCGCGAGCGGCTGATGACCACATCGGCCGTGAAATACAGGGGCAACCCGCGCTCGGCCGCGTCGCGCAGCTGGTCGTTGAGCTGGAAGTCGACCTCGGCGTCGATTTCCAGCTTGCCATCGCGGATAACGGGCTCAATGCGAGTGAAGCGCGGTTCATCGGCGTGCGCCTGCCCGTCCGCCCCCAGGGGAAGCAGCAGGAATGCCAGCAGTAGCGCACAACATAAGCGAGAGATCATCGACATTGGTAACCCGGCCGCACCAATAGCTATTCTTGGCGATTCATGCCTGCTTGGCAAACAAGGCGTAGAAAAAGCCATCGTGCTGGGCCTGCGGTGTTGCGCCAACCGCAACAGGCAGCAGTTGGCCAGGCGCCTCCAGGCGCTGAGCATCGGCATGGCGGCGCGCGAAGGCCTCCGCCTGCCGGGCCCCTTCGGCCGGGAATACCGAGCAGGTCACGTACAGCAGCCGCCCGCCCGGCGCCACGGTGCGCCACAGCGCATCGGCAATGCGGGCCTGCAGTGCGGCCGTGCGGGCAACGTCAGGGGCGCGGCGCAGCCAGCGGATATCGGGATGACGGCGCACGATGCCCGAAGCCGTGCAGGGCACGTCGGCCAGCACCGCGTCGAACGGCCGGCCATCCCACCAGGCGTCAAGGTCGGCGGCATCGGCGGCGGCCAGGGCCACGCGGTCAGAGCGCAGCCCCAGGCGGTCCAGGTTCTGCTCTACGCGCGCCAGGCGTGCGGCGTCGGCGTCCAGGGCCAGCAGGTCCAGGTTGGCCAGTTCCAGCAAATGGGCGGTCTTGCCGCCCGGCGCGGCGCAGGCGTCAAGCACACGCTGCCCGTCGCGCGGCGCCAGCAACGGCGCCGCCAGCTGCGCGGCCGCATCCTGCACCGACCACCAACCGGCGGCGAAGCCGGGCAGTTGCGCCACCGGGCGGGCCTCGGCCAGCACCAGGCCGGCCGCGCCGACCGGCTCGGAAGCAATGCCGTCTGCCTGCAAAGCCTGGCGCACCTGCTCGACGCTGGCGCGCCGCGTGTTCACGCGCAGGGTCAAGGGAGGCGGCACATTGGCGGCGGCCAAAATGGCTTGCCACTGGTCGGGATAGGCGGCGCCGAGCTGGTCGACCCACCATGCGGGGTGGTTCCAGCGCGCTTCGGGCAGCTTGGCCACGGCCGCTTCCAGCGCCGCGCGCTCTCGCAGAAAGCGGCGCAAGCTGGCGTTGAGCAGGCCTTTGTAGGCCGCCAGGGCACGCTGGCCGGCCGCGGCCGTTACCGCCTGGTTCACCACGGTGTGCGGCGCGTAGACCGGCATGCCGGCGGGCACGGCGGATGCGTCTTCGCCCTGCGGCGCCCGCAACAGCGACAAGGACACCTGCAGCAGCGCGTCGAACAGCGCGCCGGGCGAGCGCTGCACCAGGCGGCGCCCGATGGCGGCGGCCCAGCCCAGCTGGCGCATGGCATGGAACGACACCGCCTGCGTGGCGGGGCGCAAGGCCGGGGCCACGCCGGCCAGGGCGTCGGTAAGCGAGCGCCCGTCGGCCACGGCGCGCAGCGCGCCAGCGGCGGCCAGCAGCACGGCCGACAGCGCCGGCCGGGCAGGCGCGGCGACAGGGTCCGAAGAAGCAGAAGACGGGGACATGGGCAATACACAATGAAGCAACCCCGCTATGGTAGCCGCTCGACTGGACGAATCCGCCGTGGCGGCTCACACTGGCATGCTCGCGCCGGGCTTGCCGCAGGTTTTCTGCGCTTTTTTGCCCGCCGCGACCCGCCCCAACCCTGAACCGGCCGCCCCACTCGCCGCCATGACGCTTACCACGCTGCTGCTGTTCGCCCTGGCCTCGGGCATCACCATCATCACGCCCGGCCCCACCGTGCTGCTGGCCATGAGCAACGGCTCGCGCCACGGTGTGCGCGCGGCCGGCTGGGGCATGGCCGGCGCCGTCATGGCCGACATGATCCTGGTGGCGGTGGTGGCGTCGGGGCTGGGCGTGCTGCTGGCGGCCTCGGAGGCGGCCTTCCAGGCACTGAAGTGGGCCGGCGCGGCCTACCTGGCCTACCTGGGCTGGCGCCTGCTGCGCACGGACGCGGCCCCGCCCCTGCCGGGCGACGACGCTGCCGGCCGGGGAATACGCACCTTGTTCCTGCGCAGCTTCGCGGTGGCCATCACCAATCCCAAGGCGCTGCTGTTCATGTCGGCCTTCCTGCCGCAGTTCATCGACCCCGGCGCTGCGCTGCTGCCCCAGTACCTGGCGCTGGCCGCCGTGCTGGCGGTGCTGAACCTGGCCGCCATGCTGGCCTACGCGCTGCTCGGCGTCCGCATGATGCGCGCGCTGAACCACGGTGGCCTGCGCTGGCTGAACCGCCTGTGCGGCGGCGCCCTGATCGGCATGGCCGCCACCCTGGCGCTGTACCGGCGCGGCGGGCCGTAGCCGGCCGGGCTGCCCGGCCCATTCGTCGGCCGGCCTGGATATACTGCCGGCACCCCCATCATCCGGAGCGCGCGCGTGGATCGGCTGCACGCCATGAAGACCTTCGTCGCCGTGGTCGAGAGCGGCGGCTTTACGGCCGCGGCGCGCAAACTCGACGTTTCGCTGTCGGTGGTAAGCCGCATCGTCACAGAGCTCGAAGCCCATCTGGGCGTGCGCCTGCTGACACGCACGACGCGGGTGGTCCGGCCCACCGACACGGGCGCCGCGTATTTCGAGAACTGCAAGCGCATCCTGGGCGAAATCGAAGAGGCCGACCTGGCGGCCGCCGGCACGCACGCCGCGCCGCGCGGCAGCCTGGTGGTAACCGCGCCCGTGCTGTTCGGCGCGCGCCACGTCACGCCGATCGTGGTGGAGTACTTGCAGCGCTATCCCGAAGTCGACGTCCACTGCGTGCTGGTCGATCGCAATATCAATTTCATCGACGAAGGGGTGGATGTGGGCATCCGGATCGGCGAACTGCCCAGTTCTACGCTGCAGGCCATTCTGGTAGGCCGCGTGCGGCGCGTCGTGTGCGCCGCGCCCGCCTATTTGCAGCGGCACGGCCTCCCCCGCACCCTCGACGATCTGCAGCGGCACACGTTGATCCAGACCACCGGCGTCAACACGCTGCCGGAATGGCGTTTCATGGAACAGGGCGAGCCCAGGCCGCTGCGCATCGCGCCGCGGCTTGCCACCTCGACCAACGACTCGGCCATTTCCGCCGCCGTCGCCGGGCTGGGCCTGGCGCGCGTACTGTCTTACCAGGTGGCGGCCGAGTTGCACGATGGCAGGCTGCGCGTGGTGCTGGCCGAGTACGAGCCGCCGCCAGTGCCGATCCACGTCATCCACCGCGAAGGCCGGCATGCCATGCGGAAGGTGCGCGCCTTCCTGGACCTGGCCATCGACCGCCTGCGCGCGGACCAGTCACTTAATTGACGGCCCGCCGTCAGGCCTGCCATGCGGCAGTCTGCGCCAATTATTGTGAAAATAAGAATAATGTCTTGCGCAACCGGCTGTTTTTCATGCCTGGCGGCCTGCCTATGATTGTTTCAGCACATCATTACGTGCCAAACCTGCAACCATAGGACGCCGCCATGAAGCTCTACTATCACCCGCTCTCGGGCCATGCGCACCGCGCCCGCCTGTTCTTGTCGCTGATCGGCCAGCCCGTCGAGCTGGTCGAGGTGGACCTGCCCAGGCGCGCCCATAAACAGCCCGAGTTCCTGAAGCTCAATGCCTTCGGCCAAGTGCCGGTGCTGGTGGATGGCGATATTGCTGTGGCCGACTCGAACGCCATCCTGGTCTATCTGAGCAAGAAATTCGGCAAGACCGACTGGCTGCCCGAAACGCCCGCGCAGGCCGCGGCCGTGCAGCGCTGGCTTTCGGTAGCGGCTGGAGACATCGCCTTCGGGCCGGCCGCGGCGCGGATGGTGACTGTATTCGGCGCGCCCCTGGACGCCGAGGCGGCGATTGCCCGCGCCCATGTGGTGCTCAAGCGCATGGACGATGCGCTGGCCGCCGGCCCTTGGATCGCTGGCCCCCAGCCCACTATTGCCGACGTGGCGCTGTACAGCTACACGGCGCGCGCGCCGGAAGGTTGCGTCGACTTGCAGGGCTATACCCACGTGCGGCAATGGCTGGCCCGCGTAGAGGCCCTGCCCGGGTTCGTGGAATTCCAGCGCACCCCCGTCGGCCTGGCAGCCTGACGCCATGCAGCCCTCGCCCTGGCACGCCGGCGAACTCGCCCTGCAATCGCAGGCGGGGGCGCTGGCCAAAATGGATGACGTCGGCCGCCGCTACGTGCGCGACTATATGCCCGATCAGCATCGTGGATTTTTCGCGCAGCTGCCTTTCGTGGCCATCGGCGCCGTGGCACCGGATGGCGCGGTGTGGGCCACGCTGCGCGCAGGCAGCCCCGGCTTCCTGGCCAGCCCCGATCCGCGCCGCATGACGCTGGCCCTGGCCCGCGAGGCCGGCGACCCCGCCGATGCCGGCCTGGAAGACGGCAATGCCATCGGGCTGCTGGGCATCGACCTGGCCACGCGCCGCCGCAACCGCATGAATGGCGTGCTGCGCCACGCCTTGGGCCAGATCGCCTACGTCGACGTGGAACAAAGCTTCGGCAATTGCCCGCGCTATATCCAGCAGCGCAGCGTCGCCTTCACGCGCGATCCCGCCGTGCCGGCAGACATACCGCCGCAGGCGCTGGATGCCCTGGATGACCGCGCCAGGACGCTGATCGCCCGTGCAGACTCGTTCTTCGTGGCCTCGTATGCGGACCTTCCCGACACGACCCGCCAGGTAGATGTGTCGCACCGCGGCGGCAGGCCGGGATTCGTGCGCCTGGACAGTGACGGCGGCATGACCATTCCCGATTTCTCGGGCAATCTGTTCTTCAACACGCTGGGCAACTTCATGGTCAACCCCAGGGCCGGGGTGACCTTTGCCGACTTCGACAGCGGCGAGCTGCTGCAGATGAGCGGCCGCGCCGAAGTTATTGTGGATTCTCCCGACATCGCCGCGTTCCAGGGCGCGGAGCGGCTCTGGCGCTTCTTTCCCGACGTCATTGTGCGCCGCGAGCAGGCCCTGCCGCTGCGCTGGACGCGCGACGACGAGGGCGCTTCGCCCGCCTCGCTGCTGACCGGAAACTGGGACGAAGCCGCCGGGCGCCGGCGCGCTACCGACCTGGCCGAGCATTGGCGCCCGTTCCGCGTGGCGCGCATCGTGGACGAAAGCAGCACCGTGCGGTCATTCCACCTCGAACCCGCCGACGGCGCCGGGCGCATCGTGCACCGCGCCGGCCAGTTCCTGCCCGTCCGCCTGGCGATACCCGGCCGCGCAAAGCCCGTGGTGCGTACCTACACCCTGTCGGTGGCGCCGTCCGACCCGGGCTACCGCATCAGCGTCAAGCGCGATGGCGCGGCCTCGCAACACCTGCACGACCAGGTGAAAGTGGGCGACATGATCGAAGCCCGCGCCCCGGCCGGCGCCTTCACCATGGAACCCGCCGCCGGGCGCCCGGCCGTGCTGCTGGCGGCCGGAATCGGCGTGACGCCCATGCTGGCCATGCTGCGCCACATTGTTTATGAAGGCCGGCGCACCCGGCACATGCGGCCCGCCTGGCTGTTCCATGCGGCGCGCACCCTGCGCGAGCGGGCCTTTTCCGAGGAAATCGCGTCGCTGCAGACGCAGGGCGACGGCGCGATCCGCGTCGTGCGCCTGCTCAGCGACCCGGCCGGGGCACAGGCCGGCAGCGACTACGACGAAGCCGGCCGCATCGATATCGCCGTGCTGCGCAGGCACCTGCCGCTGGACGACTACGATTTCTACCTGTGCGGGCCGGCTTCCTTCATGCAATCGCTGTACGACGCGCTGCGCGCGCTGCGCATAGCTGACGACCGGATTCACGCGGAGTCATTCGGCGGGTCGTCGCTGGTACGGCAGCAGCCGCCCGATGCGCAGCCGCAAGCCCCGTCCCCGCCGCCCGCGGTCGAACCGGCGCCGGTATTCTTCCGGCGGTCCGCCCGGCAGGCGCAATGGAACCCGGGCGACGGCTCGCTGCTGGAGCTGGCCGAAGAGCACGGGCTGTCGCCCGAGTTCGGCTGCCGCAACGGCAGCTGCGGCACCTGCCGCACGCGTATCGTGCAAGGCGCGGTGGCCTATTCCAAGCGTCCGGCATACACGGTGCCGCAAGGCCATGCGCTGATCTGCTGCGCGGCCCCGGCGGCCGACGGGCCGCCCTTGCAACTGGAGCTCTGACAACGGGAAACCTCGACCAACAGTTATATGTCCGGCTACGCCATGCCGCGCAAGTCCGCGCGTTCATCCACACGCCACAGATCAGCCAGGCGTGCCGCCGCCGCGTCCGCCCCCAGAAATGGCGTGGCAAGCTCGATAAACTTGGAGTCCAGCTCGGCGTCGCTCAGGGGATCTTCGGGATCGCCTTTGCGGTTGGCCTGAAAGCAGGTCCGCCGCTCGCCAGAGTTGAATTCAAGCTCGACCCGGGCAGACCGGCTCGCCGGAAAGGCCGCGTCGATATCGGGATCCGCGTGCACATCGATACGGTCGATGAGCGCTTCGATTTCGGGATCGAAGACGCGTGCGTCTTCATAGGCGTTCAGACGCACGCTTCCATGTAGAAAGGCGTGCGCCACCACGTAGCGCAGGCTGAAGCGCGCCTCGTTGGCTGTTGCCGGCTTGCCGTAGCACGCGATGTCCAACGCAGGCCGATAGGTGTGCACCCGTATCCGGCGAACATCCCGGATGTCGAAATGCTCGCCCGCGCGCAACGCCAGCGCGGCATCAATGGCCGCGAACGTATGCCCGCAGCCCACATGATTCTTGAATGTCAGCTTGGTAATGTGAAAGTCCTTGCCCAGCGTTTGGCCAATGCTATCCCACGCGGGACCGTCGCTCATGGCCTGGCCCAAGCCCCCTTTACCGTCCAGCATGTCCACGGCGCCCGTCAGCCCTTGCCGCGCCGCCCTTACCGCCAGCACGCCGGCCTCGGCCGCCCGCGCGGCATGCAGCGGCTTGCACATCGAGTCGCTACGAAACGCTTGTTGCAAGCCGGCCGCGAACGTGGCGGCAATGCCCAACGCGTGGGCAAACTGAGACTGATTCAGGCCATAAGCGGAACCCGCCGCCGCGGCCGCGCCGAACGTACCCACCGTGCCAGTGCTATGCCAGTACCGATAGTGCGCGCGGCCCAGCAACACGCCGATCCGGGTAGACACCTCGTAGCCCGTTACGATGGCCTTCAGCAGGCGCGCCCCGCTCAAGCCCTGTTCCTGGCTAGCGGCAAGCGCCGCCGCGATGGTCGCCGCCCCCGGGTGATACATCGCGTCCCGATAGCTGTCATCCAGTTCGGCGGCGTGCGCGGCGGCGCCATTGATCAGGGCGGCGGACCGCGCCGTCGCCCGCCCTGCGCCTACCAGTTCGGCAGCATCCGATGCCGGTTCATCCAGCAATAGCGAACGGAGTATCGTCACCGCGGCGTCGGACGTGCCGGGATAAGCAGCCGCATACCAATCGATGAGGGCACGCTTGGCGTGCCGCACGACCTCGCCGGGCAGGGATTCCTGCTGAATCTGGTCAGCAAACGCGCTCAGGACTTCTATGGCATGCATATGGCCGCTTCCATGTGACGTTCGAGTTTCTGAAGCGCCGCATGGCCGGAGAATGCGGCGGACTCTTGTTCAGGGGTTATCGGTGATCCCTGCGTCCTTGACGATCTTGCCCCAACGAGCCTCTTCCTGCTTCACGAATTCCCCCAGCGCCTCGGGTGTACCCACAGTCGCGACCAGGCCTTCGAGCTCCAGCGCCTTTTGGAAGTCCGGCCGTTTCGACACTTTCTTGATCGCGGCGTTCAATTGATCAATTACCGCCTTCGGGGTGCCTTGCGGCACGAACACGCCGTACCAGCTATCGACGAAATACTCCGGCTCGCCGGATTCAGCCACCGTGGGCACGCCGGGATAGGCAGGCGAGCGATCCTTGGTCGTTACCGCCAGCGCCCGCAATTGGCCACTCTTTATGTGACCGCTGACGCTGGCCGACGTCGAGAAGATCATGTCGATCTGTCCGCCGATCAGGTCGTTGATTCCGGGGCCTGCGCCCTTGTACGGCACGTGCAGGATGTCCACCTTGCCCAGGCTCTTGAACAGTTCGCCCGCCAGATGCGCAGACGTGCCATTGCCATACGACCCAAACGTCAGCTTGCCCGGATGGGCCTTGGCATACGCGAGAATGTCCTGCACGCTCTTGAACTGGGATTTCGGCGACACCACCAGAACATTAGGAGACTTCCCTATCATCGCTACCGGCGCGAACGCCTGATCCGTGTCGTAGGGCAGCTTCTTGTGTATGGCCGGATTCACCGCGTGCGCGAAGGTCGACATCAACATGGTGTAGCCGTCCGGCGCGCTCTTGGCGACGTTTTCGGTGCCGATAATGGTGCTGGCGCCTGGGCGATTCTCGACCACCACCGATTGGCCAAGTTCATCGGTCAGCTCCCTGGCCAGCTGACGGGCAACAGTATCGGTGCCGCCGCCGGGTGTGAACGGCACCACGATCCGCAATGGCCGATCCGGGAAGGCCGCCCATGCCTGCGGCGCCGCCAGCACACCCGCCGTCAACAGTATGGCGCCGAGCGCCTTGATGCGTCGCGTCGCGACCTGGCTAATCTTCATGAATAGTCTCCTGGTATTTACGGCGCCTATCTGAGTGCGGCGCATGAGAAAAGTGTAGGAGCGGCAAACTCGTTTGCCACCCCATCAATTCCATCCACTGGAATTACGTTGACGCGTCCCGCAAGACCGCGATGCCGTCAGCCGCGTATGCGCCCTGCCCCAGCGGTTTGACGAACAGCGGGTTGATCTCGGCTTCCAGCAGCTGATCTTGCAAGGCCTCGGCCATGCGCGAGAACGCCAGCACGGCCTCGACCAGCGCCGGAACGTCCGTACGCTCCCGTCCGCGATAACCGTTCAGCAGGGGCCACGTTTTCAGGCGCCGCAAGGCCGCCTCGACCTGCTCCGCACTCAACGCCGAGCCATCCTCGGGCAACAGCAGCAAAGTGGCATCGCGGACCAGTTCGGCGACCACGCCGCCCATGCCCAACAAAATGGCGGTGCCCAACGGGTCTTTGTGCAAGCCGACAATCACCTCTGCCGCGCCGGAGATCATTTCCTGGACCAGGTACGCGTCGGGTTCGCTGCCGGTATGCCGCCGCACGTCCTGCGCCATCTGCCGCAGCCGCTGGGCGATGTCTTGCGCCGCAATATTGACCGCAACGCCGCCTACGTCGCTCTTGTGCGTTATTTTTCCGGACAAGAGCTTCAGCACCACGCGCGGCCCCAGCTTCCGCGCGGCCTCGATCGCCTCGGCTTCGTTGCGCACGATGATCTCTCGCACGCCTTGAACGCCAAAGCGGGCGAACAAGGCCTTGGCCTGGGCCTCGTCGAGTGAACCGTATTCGTTGCACGCCGCCGGCGTCTGCGCCGCGCGCGGCCGGGATGCCGTTCCCGCATGCATGTCGCGCGCCTGCACTTTCCACATCGCCGACAACGCCGCGCTGACGCTCTCCGGCGCGTAGAAGGCCGGGATATCGAAACGACTGATCATCTCCGCCGCGGCGGGAGCATGCGGACTGATATAGGCCATCAGGGGTTTGTCGCTCAGCGCGAGCGAATCCCTGAGCGCACCGGCCATCAGCTCCGGCTGCGCCACGGCGGATGACCCCACGATGACGACCAGCGCATCGTACTCGTCGCTCTCCAGCACGATGCGGATTGCGCTGCGCAGCAGGTCTGGCTGCAGGCCAGCCAGCGTCACGTCAATCGGATTTCGGTCTAACGCCGCATGGTCGCCCTTTTGCAGCGCTCGCAGCGCTTCGCCCGTGCGTGCATCCGGCGCGGGCAGCGCGAACCCCGCGACACCCAGGCAGTCCGCGACCAGCGTGCCCGCGCCGCCCGTCGATGTCAGGATCGCCACCCGGCGGCCACGGAGCTTGCGTTCGCCAGCCAAGGCGGCCGGAATATCCAGCAGATCCGAGAAGGCCTGCGCGCGAATGATGCCCGCCTCTTCAAACAGGGCGTCATACATGCCGTCCGCACCCGCCAGCGCCCCGGTGTGCGACGCGGCGGCTTGCGCTCCGGACTCCGAGCGTCCGATCTTGAAGGCCACGATCGGCTTTCCTGCGAGCGCGGCCTTGCGAGCGGCCGCGCGGAATGCCCTGGGGTTGCGGATGGTCTCGACGTAGAGCGCGATCACACGGGTCGCCGGGTCGTCCGCCAGCGCGTCGACAAAGTCGGCCAGGTCCAGGTCGACCTCGTTGCTGGTGGAGATCAGTTTCGAAAAGCCGATGCCCCGCGCCACGGCGCGCGACAGCAACGCGCCCAGGATGCCGCCGCTCTGCGACACCAGGCCAATCGCGCCGCTATGCAACTGATCGACCTCCAATGCACCGCTGGCGGACAAGATGATGCGATCGGTCAGATTGACCAGCCCGATCGTGTTCGGCCCCAGAATGCGCATGCTGCCAGCCGCTTCAAGCAGTTCGCGCTGGCGGCGCGCGCCGCCTTCTCCGGTCTCGGAATAGCCGCTGGCCAGCACGATTGCCGCGCCCGTGCCGATAGCCGCCAGATCACGGACAGCCTGTTGCGTACGCTCTGCGCCGAGCAACACAATCGCCACGTCCGGCGCCTCCGGCAGGGACTGCGCGTCGGGATAGCAACGCAGGCCGTCGATGTCGGAAGCCTTGGGGTTGACCGGGTACACCCGGCCCTGGAATCCATGCTTGCGCAAGTAGCCCACCGGCCGGCCCGACGTCTTGGCCGGATCGGCCGAGGCCCCGACCACGGCCACGCTTTGAGGGCGCAGTAACTTCGCGAGCCCGGTCATTTTTTTTCTCCCTTGGCTTGGGCCATCCTGGCCAGAAACGCCGCCACGGAGTCGCGATGCTCGGTGCTCGTGTAGCAGATACCCTGTGCCTGGCTGCCCATCGCGAACACCTGGTCTGCGGTCAGTTCAGAGCTCTGATCCAGAATCGACTTGCTCAGGGCCAGCGCGGTGGGAGATCCTTGCGACAGATCGGCCGCCCACGCCTGCGCCGCCCGCAGTTCGTCGCCAGCCGGGACCAGGCGATCGGCGATGCCCAGCGCGAGCGCCTCGTCGGCCGCCACCTTGCGGCCGGAATAGATCAGATCCTTGGCGCGCGCCAGGCCTACCCGACGAGGCAAGAAATACATGCCGCCCCCATCCGGGATCAGGCCACGCGCGATGTAGCTCCAGGTAAAGGTCGCGTTTTCGGACGCGACGATGAAATCGCAGCTCAGCGCGGTGTCCGCGCCCAGCCCGGCGGCCGCGCCATTTACTGCCGCAATCGTCGGCTTGGGCATGTGGAACAACAGGCCGACCGCATGGTGCACTCGCTGCTGACGGAACCAGCCATTGAAAGCCACCTCGCCCGCGGGCGCATCCATGCGTCGCTGCATGCCCGAAATATCCCCGCCGGCACAGAACCCTTTTCCTGCTCCAGTCAGAACCAGCGCCCTGATGGCGCGATCCTGGGCAACGGATTCCAGGGCATGGATCAGCTCGGCGCGCATCGGGTCGCTGATCGCGTTGCGCTTTTCCGGCCGATTCAACGTCAGCGTCGCCACGCCCTGATCAGATTGAAGTTTGATGAATTCGTAGTCCGCCATCTCTAAGCTCCGTCATATCGAAAGGCCAGTTGCTCCGGTTGCAGGTTTTTTCTTGGCTGGCATTAACGACACAGTAGGCGTTACAGTGGCGGAAAACACGCTCCTATTTCCACAGAATGGAATTACATGGCAGCCTCCGCGAAGCCTGCAGCCCGCCCTGAAGCCCACCGCCGTTTCGATGGCGTCAGCCAGAACCGATCGCTGGAACGCGGCCTGGAGATACTGCGCGCGTTCCGCCCCGGCACCGATTTGTTGGGAAACGGCGAACTGGCGGAACGCACGGGGTTGTCGGCCGCAACGGTCAGCCGGCTGACGCAGACGTTGGTAACCAGCGGTTTCCTTGAGCATGATCGCGCAGCGCGTGCGTACCGGCTGGCCGCGCCCGTGTTAAGCCTGGGACACGCCATGCGCGCCGCCTCGCCCGTGCTCAAGGCGGCCGCGCCGCTGATGCAGGACTTGTCCATCAAGCTCAAGGTCAACGTCGGCCTGGCCGCCCCGGACCGGGCCGAAATGATTTATCTGGAGTCTTTCCGGTACAACCGCAAGGCTACGCTGCGGTCCATCGTCGCGGGCCAACGTGTTCCCATCGAACTGACATCGCTGGGACGCGCTTACCTGGCCACCTTGAACGCGGAGATTCGCGACGCGCTGTTAAGCGCGATCAGGCGCGGCTACCGCAGCGCCGCCTGGGAACCCATCGGCGCCGCTGTCGACAAAGCCATCGCCAAAGTCGCGGCCGACGATTACTGTGCCGCCTCGTGGCAGCCCGGTGTGGTCGCGTTGTCCACGCCCCTGATGCTGCGCGGCGGGCAGGCCTTGGCGCTGAATCTCAGCCTGACTACCGACGAGTCCGCTGCGCCAATCGCCCGGCGACATGCCAAGGACCTGCTGACGCTAAAGGAACGAATTACCCATGAGATCGAGCGCAGGGATGACGACGGCTGATTCCACCCGGCCCTTCGCTACCTAAGTAACTGTAAACTATAGGTTTTATTCTCAACGTTTCAACGGTCGGATTCCCAGATGGCAACGAGTAAGCCCGCAAGCATAGCTATGATTTCCTTGGGCTGTCCCAAGGCCCTGGTCGACTCCGAACGCATCCTCACCCAACTGCGGACCGAAGGCTATCAGGTCACGCCCAGCTACGACGACGCCGACGTGGTGGTCGTCAACACCTGCGGCTTCATCGACAGCGCCAAGGCCGAATCGCTCGAAGCCATTGGCGAAGCCATCGCCGAGAACGGCAAGGTAATCGTCACCGGCTGCATGGGCGTCGAAGAGTCGGTAATCCGCGAAATACACCCCAGCGTGCTGGCCGTGACCGGCCCGCAGCAGTACGAGCAGGTCGTGCTCGAAGTGCACCGGGCCGCGCCGCCGAAGGCCGACCATAACCCCTATGTCGACCTGGTGCCGCCGCAGGGCGTGAAGCTGACGCCGCGCCACTATGCCTACCTGAAGATTTCCGAGGGCTGCAACCACCGCTGCAGCTTCTGCATCATTCCGTCCATGCGCGGCGACCTGGTCAGCCGGCCGGTGGGCGACGTGCTGAGCGAGGCCGAACGGCTGGTCAAGGCAGGCGTGAAAGAACTGCTGGTAATTTCGCAAGACACCAGCGCCTATGGGGTCGACCTGAAATACCGCAGCGGCTTCTGGAACGGACGCCCCATCAAGACGCGCATGACCGAGCTCTGTGCGGCCTTGTCCGAACTGGGCGTCTGGACGCGCCTGCACTACGTGTACCCGTACCCGCACGTCGACGAGGTGATCCCGCTGATGGCGCAGGGCAAGGTGCTGCCCTACCTGGATATCCCCTTCCAGCACGCCAGCCCGCGCATCCTGAAGGCCATGAAGCGCCCGGCCTTCGAAGATAAGACCCTGGCGCGCATCAAGCGCTGGCGCGAAGAATGCCCCGACCTCACCCTGCGCTCCACGTTCATCGTGGGCTTCCCGGGCGAAACCGAGGCCGACTTCCAGTACCTGCTCGACTGGATGAGCGAAGCGCAGCTCGACCGCGTAGGCTGTTTCCAGTATTCGCCGGTAAACGGCGCGCCCGCCAACGAACTGGACGGCGCCGTGCCCGATGAGGTCAAGCAAGAGCGCTGGGACCGCTTCATGGCGCACCAGCAGGCCATCTCGGCCGCCCGCCTGCAAACCCGCGTGGGCCGCGAGATCGACGTGCTGATCGACGAAGTGAACGCCGACGGCGCGGTGGGCCGATCCAGCGCCGACGCGCCCGAAATCGACGGCTGCGTGTATGTCGGCAACGCCGCCACGCTGCGGCCAGGGGACATGGCGCGCGTGCGCATCACCGCCGCCGACGAATACGACCTGCACGGCGACGCAGTCTAGCCCCCCTTTCACGCGCCAGCCGACAGACTGCCCAAACCAGCGCCCCAGCGCCTTTCACCAACCCGAGTCCCGCGCCGTCCGGCCAGGCGGCGCGGGCGCGTTGGGCGGCGGGGCAGCCTGCGCAGCAGGCCGAGGGCGCCTGCATGCGCCCGAGCCCGACGCACGGGCGCCAGCGCCGCCTGGCCGGACGGCGCGGGGCGCCCCAAGAAAGAACGGACGCAACAACGGTAGGCGCAACCAAGACCGGACCGAACCGAACCGAACGCCAAAACCAACCGCCCACTCGTCCGCCCCGGGAGTCGCCCTCCGCTCACGCCCGCACGTCAACTCCTCGCCAGGAAATCCGACAAATCATCGGCGTGCTCTTCCTCCACGGCCAGAATCTCTTCCAGCAGCCGGCGCGTCGTGGGGTCTTTATCGCCCACGTAGTCGACCATCTGGCGATAACTGTCGATGGCGATGCGCTCGGCGATCAGGTTTTCCTTGATCATCTCGGTCAGCGTATTGGCTTCGACATACTCCGAGTGGCTGCGCTCCAGCAGCCCCACCGGAGACAGATTGGGCTCGCCACCCAGTTGCACAATGCGCTCGGCAATGCGGTCGGCGTGGCTGAGCTCCTCGGCGGCGTGCTCGGCGAACTCGGCCGCCACGGGCTCGGCATTCAACCCGCGCGCCATGAAATAGTGGCGCTTGTAGCGCAGCACACAGACCACTTCTGTAGCCAGGGCTTCATTCAGCAGCTTCAGCACGGCCTCGCGGTCGGCCCGGTAGCCCTCGGTGACCGCGCCGGACTCGATATCCTGGCGCGCCCGGGCGCGTATCGCGGCCACGTCCATGTCGAACGACCCCTGGCGGGACTGGGATTCAGATGTTTGCGGCATATTGTTGGCTCCTTCGTTTATGTGGCGCGGGGCAACACAAACAACGCCCCCGGGCGCCTGCCAACCCAGTGTATCGACGCTGCCGTGCCCAGGCTGTGTCTAAACATTGCCTGGTCTATCTGGGGTGCGTCCCCAAGTTGCGTAAACTAGTTACTGAATCCCAGCCAAAATTCGCTGCAACTTTGTAACTGGCTCTTATCTGCCGACCATGAAACTGAAGAACATATGTGTTTATTGCGGCTCCAATGGCGGCCGCATTCCTGCCTACGCCGACGGCGCGCGCGAACTGGCCCGTGAACTGGTGCGCCGCGATATAGGCCTGGTGTACGGCGGGGCCAGCGTGGGCATCATGGGCATCGTGGCCGATGCCGTCATGGCCGAGGGCGGCCGCGTCATCGGCATTATTCCCGAGCCGCTGATGCGCAAAGAACTGGGCCATTCCGGCCTGACCGAACTGCACGTGGTGCAGTCCATGCACGAACGCAAGACCATGATGGCCGAACGCGCCGACGGCTTCGTGGCGCTGCCCGGCGGCGCGGGCACGCTGGAAGAAATTTTCGAGACCTGGACCTGGGCCCAGCTGGGCATGCACGAAAAACCGTGCGGCCTGCTGAACATCGCCGGCTACTACGACCAGCTGGCCGGGTTCCTGGATCATGCCGTGCAGGAGTCGTTCATGCGCGCCGAGCATCGCGCCATGCTGGTCGTGGAAAGCCAGCCCGCCGCGCTGCTGGACCGCTACGCCGCCTACCAGCCGCCCACCGTGTCCAAATGGATCGACCCCGGCGAACATTGAACTGAACCTCGTCTATCGGGTATTTCCGCCATGCCAACAGCTACGGTCACCCCAGCCAGTACGGCGTCCTTGATGCGCGACTACCTGCGCGCCAAGGACGAAAACCGCCCCCTGTATATGGCGCGCGCCTTCGCCGCCGACGCAGTGCTGAAGATGACGCTGCGCACCCAGGCCATCGCCTTCCCGCCCGAAGCGCGCGGCCGCGAGGCCATTACCGACGCCCTGGTGCGCACCTTCGGCCAGACCTACGAAAACGTCTTCACGTTCTACCTGGCCCATCCGGGCGCAGACGCGGTGCTGCCCGATTACACCTGTGACTGGTTCGTGGGCATGACCGAGAAGGCCACCGGCCAGGTGCGCGTGGGCTGCGGCAGCTACGACTGGGAGTTCCAGCCTTCGCCCCACCTGGCGCGCCGGCTGACGATCACCATCGAGACCATGCTCAGCCTGCCGCCCGACACGGCGCCTGCAGTGTTTGCCTGGCTGACCGCGCTGCCCTACCCCTGGACTGACGCACAGCGCCTGGTGAACAGCGCGCCTCCCATCGAGGCGCTGGCCCCGGTCATGCATTGGGTGCGCCGCGCCGATCGCGACGCTTATCCGGTGGACGGCACCGCTTGAAATACGATCTGGCGGCATTCGATTTCGACGGCACGCTGGCCGACACCCTGCCCTGGTTCGAATCCATTCTGGACAGCGTGGCCGACAAGTACGGCTTTCGCAAGGCCGATGCGGCCGAGCGCGCCCGGCTGCGCCATCACAGTGCGCACGACATCCTGAAGATACTGGGCATTCCCATGTGGAAAATGCCGGCCATCATGACGCACGTGCGCCAGCTGATGCGCGAAGTCGACCCGAGCGTGCGGCTGTTCGACGGCATGGCCGAGGCCCTGACCCAGGTGCGCGCCAGCGGCCTGCGGCTGGCCGTGGTGAGCTCGAACTCGGCCGCCAACGTGCGGCGGGTGCTGGGGCCGCAGGCCGCCGAATGGTTCGACGATTTCGAGTGCGGCACCGACATGTTCGGCAAGGCGGCCAAGCTGAAGCGGCTGCTGGCGCGACACCAGGTGGCGCCGCAGCGCTGCGTGCTGGTGGGCGATGAAATGCGCGACATCGACGCCGCGCGCAAAGCCGGCGTGCGCGCGGCCGCCGTGGCGTGGGGCTACAACCATGTGGATGCGTTGCGCACCCACAATCCGGACGACATCATCCTGGCCGTGGCCGACCTGCCGGCCGTCCTTACTCGCTCTTGAGCGGGTGCGCGGGCGGCTGCCAGCCTCGCACGAATACGTCCACGGGCTGGCGCTTGCCGCCGGCCTTCTGCAATTCGAGCAGGCGCAGCACGCCCGATCCCGTGGCGATGTCGATGCCCTCGGGGCCTGCGCGCAACACGCTGCCGGGCGCCTGGGCGGCCGATGCGTCCAACGCCTGCGCGCGCCATACCTTGACCGGTTCATCCAGCCCCGGCAGGCGCAGCGTGGCGCCCGGCACGGGGTTGAACGCGCGCACGCGCCGGGCCAGCAGCGCGGCGGGCTGGGCGCAATCGAGCGCGGCTTGCGCCTTGTCCAGCTTGGCGGCATAGGTAACGCCATCTGCCGGCTGGGGCCGGGCCGGCAGGTTGCCGGCCTGCAAGGCCGCCAGCGCCTGCACAATAGCCTGCCCGCCGGCGGCGGCCAGCGCATCGTGCAATTGCGCGGCGGTATCGGCGGCGCCGATGGGCACGCGGTGTTCGAGCAGCATGTCGCCCGTATCCAGGCCTTCGTCCATCTGCATGATGGTCACCCCGGTCTGGGTGTCGCCGGCTTCAATGGCGCGCTGGATGGGCGCTGCGCCGCGCCAGCGCGGCAGCAGGCTGGCATGAATGTTCAGGCAGCCGCGCGGCGGCAGCGCCAGGGTCCAGGCCGGCAGGATCAAGCCGTAGGCCGCCACCACCATGACTTCGGGCGCGGCCTGGCGCAGTTGCGCCTGGGCCTGCGCGGCGTCATCGGGGTAGCGCCCGTCCAGCCGCAGGCTGCGAGGCTGCGCCACCTCGATGCCGGCCGCCAGGGCAGCCTGCTTGACGGGGCTGGGCGTCAGCTTCAGGCCGCGGCCGGCGGGCCGGTCGGGCTGGGTCAACACCAGGGGAATATCGTGGCCGGCAGCCAGCAGGGCGTCGAGCGCGACGCGGGCGAATTCCGGCGTTCCGGCAAAAACCAGGCGCATGGGGATCAGGCCCGCAGCGCTTCGCGCTCGGCTTTCTTCAGCTTGGTCTTGATGCGGTTCTGCTTCAGGCTGGACAAGTACTCGACGAACACCTTGCCGTCGAGGTGGTCGAGTTCGTGCTGCACGCACACTGCCAGCAAGCCCTCGGCCTCGGCTTCATAGGGATTGCCGTCAGCGTCCAGCGCCCGGTAGCGGATGCGCGCGGCGCGTTCGACCTCATCGTAAATACCGGGCACCGACAGGCAGCCTTCTTCGTAGGTCTGCCGCTCGTCGCTTTTCCAGGTGATTTCGGGGTTGATCAGCACGCGCAGTTCGTTGCCTTCTTCGGAAACGTCGATGACGACCACGCGCTCGTGCACGTCGACCTGCGTAGCGGCCAGGCCGACGCCCGGCGCGTCGTACATGGTGTCGGCCATGTCGCGCACCAGTTTGCGGATGCGGTCATCCACTACCGCGACCGGCTTGGCCTTCTTGTGCAGGCGCGGATCGGGATAGTGCAGGATGGAAAGCAAAGCCATGGCGAGCAAAAAAGTAATCTAGATTGACTTAATCATAATTCATCAGAAGCTTGATTTCTAATAGTTTTCGGCTAATACGGCCATTACCGAGCGGCTCCGCAAGGCGCTTTTTTGGTCGCGCCGCGGCGCGCGGCCGTGCAGCGGCCATGCGAAACTAGCGAACCTTCGCAAGGCCCGCTGTCTCAACATGCCGCTTACGCATTCCCATGCCGAACTGTCCGCCTGGCTGCGCCTGTCGCTAGAGCCGGGCCTGGGCCCGGCCAGCGTCTATCCGCTGCTGTCGGCGCTGGGCCTGCCCGAACAGATCTACGCCCTGGGCGCCCCCGCCCTGGCCCGCCACGTGCCGCAAGACCTGGCGCGCCAACTGGCCGCGCCTGCCGGTTCCGACATGCAGGCGCAGATCGACCAGGCCCTGCAATGGGTCGAGCAGCCCGGCCACCATATATTGACCCTGGCCGACCCGGCCTATCCGCAAAGCCTGCTCACCATCGCCGATCCGCCCATCCTGCTGTATGTGAACGGCGATCCGGCGCGCCTGAACCTGCCGGCGCTGGCGGTGGTAGGCGCGCGCAGCGCCACGCCGGGCGGCTGTGACAACGCGCGCGCGTTCGCGCGCCACCTGGCCGGCCACGGCTGGTGCGTAGTCAGCGGCCTGGCGCTGGGCATCGACGCGGCCGCGCACGAAGGCGCACTGCTGGCCGGCCCCGCGGGCGCGGGCACCATCGCCGTCATGGGCACCGGCATCGACCGCGTCTATCCGGCCAGCCACCGCGAACTCGCCCATCGCATCGCCGCGCACGGCGCCCTGATATCCGAGCTGCCTATGGGCATGGGGGCGCGGCCGCATCATTTTCCGCGCCGCAACCGCCTGGTGGCCGGACTGGCGCGAGGCGTGCTGGTGGTCGAGGCCGCGCGCCAGAGCGGTTCGCTGATCACGGCCCGGCTGGCCGGCGAAAGCGGCCGCGAGGTCTTCGCCATTCCGGGTTCGATTCATTCGCCCCTGTCACGCGGCTGTCATGCCCTGATCCGTCAGGGCGCCAAGCTGGTCGAAACCGCCCAGGACATCACCGACGAACTCGGCGGCGGCGCGCCCGTCGCCAGCCGCGAAACGCCGTCCGCCCGCGCGGCGGCGCAGCCCGATACCCCCCTGCTGCGTGCCCTGGGACACGATCCGCTGCATCTGGACGCCCTGCAGGCGCGCACCGGCCTGGATGTCGCGACGCTGAACGCGCAGTTGCTCGAACTGGAACTGGCCGGGCGCGTGGCCCGGCTGGACGGCGGGCGGTTCCAGCGCCTGAAGTAGCCGCCGGGGCAGTAGCGGCCTGGCGGCGGCGAAGCCGCCGGGCGGGACTACTATTATGATTATCGACATCCGTGCGCGCGCCCCGGCGCGGCGCCCATCAACTACAGGAAGAGACATGCCGCTGCCCTCCCGCGTCAAGATCGTCGAGGTGTCGCCCCGCGACGGCCTTCAAAACGAAAAAGAACTGATATCCACCGATATCAAGGTAGAGCTGGTCGACCGCCTGACCGCCGCCGGCTTTCCCAACATCGAGGCCACCTCGTTCGTGTCGCCCAAATGGGTGCCGCAGATGGCCGATGCCACCGACGTCATGGCGCGCATCCAGCGCAAGCCCGGCGTCATTTATTCGGTGCTGACCCCCAACATGAAGGGCCTGGAGGGCGCGCTGGCGGCCAAGGCCGACGAAGTCGTGATCTTCGGCGCGGCCAGCGAGGCGTTTTCGCAGAAGAACATCAACTGTTCCATCGCCGAATCAATCACCCGCTTCGAGCCCGTAGCCGAGGCGGCGCGCGCCGCGGGCGTGCGGCTGCGCGGCAGCATCAGCTGCGCGCTGGGCTGCCCGTACCAGGGCGAAGTGCCCATCGAGGCGGTGGTAGACGTGGCGCGCCGCTACGTGGCGTTGGGCTGCGACGAGATCGACGTCGCCGACACCATAGGCGTGGGCACGCCGCAGCGCGTGCGCGACGTCATGACCGCCGTGACCCAGGTGGTCGATCCGGGCCGGGTGTCGGGGCACTTCCATGACACCTACGGCCAGGCCCTGGCCAACATCCTGGCCGCGCTGGAAACCGGCATCAGCATCTTCCATACCTCGGTGGCCGGCCTGGGCGGCTGCCCGTACGCCAAAGGCGCCACCGGCAACGTAGCCACCGAAGACGTGCTGTACATGCTGCGCGGCCTGGGCATAAATACCGGCATCGACTTCGACGCCGTGGTCGACATCGGCCAATGGATGTCGGCCCACCTGAATCGCAAGGGCGGCAGCCGGGCAGGCAACGCCGTGGCGGCCAAGCGCGCCGCCTGAGCGCGGAAAGCCACGTAGAATGCGCGCCAGGCAGGACCATCCGGTCTCTGCCCGAGCCGCGCCACCGGGAACCCGTCCGCCATGAATTCGATCTTCAACCCCCCTTCCACGGACGAGCGCGAAGCGTTGCTGCGCGAAATCGGCCCGCTGCCGCTGTCGGGCCAGGCCTGGCCCGACTGGGTGCGCATCCTGGCCTGGATCATCCTGGCCATCATCGGGGTACAGATCGTGTCTTCGGCCATCCGCCTGCCGCCCGGCCAGGTCAGCGGGGTGCTGACCGCCATCGTGGTGCTGTGCTTCCTGGGGCTGGTGCTGGTGTCGTGGCACATGCAGAAATCCATCACCACCATCGACGAAACAGGCCTGCGCCAAACCTGGATCACCCGGCGCGAAGTCGCCTGGCACGAAATCCAGTTCGCCAAGTTCGTGCCGCTGATGTTCTCGAAGCGACTGGTGGTGTTCACGCAGCGCGGCCGCCCGGTGGTGTTCCAGGGCGGCACCCGCGAATTGCAGATCGCCTTCGCAAAAATTTCGCTGCTGTACCGGCGCAAGCGCTAGCGCGCCGAAAGCTCGCCCACCCGCCGGCCAGACCCGGCGGGCGTCAGGCCGCCAACGACACCGACACCGGCGCGTTGGCCTCGCAAGCATCCAGCGCACGGGCCAGGCGCTCGACGCCCTGGGTGATCAGGCCTTCGTTCATGGTGGCGAACGACATGCGCATGGCGTTCAGGTCGGCTTGCTGCGGATCGGCGTAGAACGCCTTGCCGGGCACGTACACAATGCCTTGTTCGATGGCGTAGGGCAGCAGCCGGGTGGCATCGGCCTCGCCGTTCAGGCGCACCCAGAAGAACATGCCGCCTTCAGGCTTGCGGAACGCGACGCGGCCGTCGAGATACTTATGCAGCGCCTGCGCCAACGCATCGCAGCGCGCCCCGTAGGCGGCGCGGATACGCGGCACGTGCTGCTGGTAGCGGCCGTTGGCCAGGTACTGCGCCACCACCTCCTGTATCCAGGCCGACGACGCCATGTCGTCGGCCGCCTTGGCGCCCACGCAGCGGCGGCGCACTTCGGCCGGAGCCACCAGCCAGCCGATGCGCAGCGCGGGCGCCATCGTCTTGGACATGGTCGAGATATACACGGCCCAGTGGCGCGCTTCGCCCTCGGCCAGCGCGGCGATGGGCGGCACCTGTTCGCCGGAGAAGCGCAGTTCGCCGTAGGGATCGTCTTCGACGATCAGGAAGCGGTGCTTGACGGCCAGTTCGAGCAGGCGCAGGCGGCGCTGCCGGCTGATGGTGGCGCCGCACGGGTTCGAGAATGACGCCACCACGCAGACGATCTTGGGCTTGAGCCGCGCAGCCATTTCATCGAGCGCATCGACGTCGATGCCTTCCGGGCCGGACGCCACCGGATGCACCGTGGCTCCGGTATAGCGCAACGCCTGCACCGAATTGGGAAAAGCCGGGCTTTCGATGAAAGCGTGGTCGCCGGGCTGCAGCATGACCCGGCTGATCAGCGCCAGCGCCTGCTGCGAACCGCCCGTGACGGCCAGCTCGGTGTCGGGATCGCGTGCCAGCCCGCGTTCGGCGGTCAGGCGGGCCAGTTCGGCGCGCAGGCTGGCCTGTCCGTCGATGTTGGAATACTGCAGGCAAGCGCCCAGCCGCGCCAGCACCTGGTTCGACGCGGTGGTCAGGCCATCGATGTCGAACAGTTCCTGGGCGGGATAGCCGCCAGCCATGGATATGCTGCCCGGCCGCATGGCGTACGACATAAGGGAACGGATGGGCGAAGCGGCGGGAGTCTGGAAGGGAGTGGCGAACGCGTAGCTGGGTGCGGCGGAAGACATGATGAAAGGCGAGGCCGGCAAGAAGGGAGAGGCGGGAGGGAGCATCGGCGCGGCGCCTGGCCGCGTGATGGCATAGAACCTTGAAATATAAGCAAATGCCAGTTGATTCTATGCTTGCCCCCAGGGGCGGTCAACGCGCGGACGGCCGTTGCGGCCAGCCGTGCCCGCGGCTGGCGATTATGATTGCGTTTTTGTATGGATTCCCCCACAAGCATGAGCTCCGACGACTCCATGGCGGCGCGCGTGGCCCGGGTGCGGCAGCGTATGGACGCGGCCTGCGCGCGGGCCGGCCGCGCCCCGGAAAGCGTGACGCTGCTGCCGGTCAGCAAGACGTTCGGGCCCGAGGCGGTGCGCGAGGCGGCCGCGCTGGGCCTGCGCCGGTTCGGCGAAAACAAGACCCAGGAAATCCGCCAGAAGGCTGGCCCGCTGGCCGACCTGGACATCCAATGGGTCATGATCGGCCACTTGCAGACCAACAAGGCCAAAGACGCCGCGCGCCATGCCGCCGAAGTGCAGTCGCTCGACCGCCTGGACCTGGCTTACGCGCTGCAGCGCCGGCTGCAAGCCGAGGGGCGGGCCATCGACGTGCTGGTGCAGGTAAAGACCTCGCCCGAGCCCAGCAAGCATGGGCTGGACATGCAGGCCGTGTCCAGCTTCCTGCGCATCGTGGCGGGCGACTGCCCGGCGCTGCGGGTGCAGGGGTTGATGACGCTGGCGGTGCAATCCGATGACACCGCAGCCGTGCGGGCGTGCTTTCGCGCGCTGCGTGAACTGCGCGACCGGCTGCGCGACGAAAACATTCCCGATGTGCGGCTGGACCGGTTGTCGATGGGCATGAGCGGCGATTTCGAAATCGCCATTGAAGAAGGCGCCACCGAGGTTCGGGTGGGCAGCGCCATTTTCGGGACGCGAACTTACTTGCAGGCGCCGTTGTAAGTAGCGTTGCAGGTATCGTTGTAAGCGCCCGCCGGATGCCCGGCGAGCGCCAGCGCCTGGGGCAATGCGCCCGTCAGTGCTTCATGTCCATGCCATGCTGCATGCCGTGCTGCATGCCCGGATTGTGGCCAATGGGCTTGACCTTGAACTTCACGGCCACTTCGCCGGCTTTTTCGAACTTCAGCGTGGCCGGCACTTCGGCGCCTTCGGTGAAGGGCTGCTTCAGTTTCAGGAACATCACGTGGTAGCCGCCCGGCGCCAGCTTGACCTCGCCGTCGGCCGGCACGGGAATGCCGTCGGGCAGATGGCGCATGCGCGCCACGCCGTTTTCGGTTTGCACGGTATGCAGCTCGACCCGCTCCGCCGCGCTCGAGGTCACGGACACCAGCCGGTCGGCCGTCTTGGCGTCGTTGTCGATTTCCATGTAGCCGGCGCCGTTGGCCTGGCCGGGCGCCGTGGCGCGGACCCACAGGTCGTCGATCTCGACCTGGCCGGCCTTGTAGTCGTTGGCCCAGGCGGACGTGGCGGCGCACAGGCCCAGGGTAGCTGCCAGCGCCCATTGACGGATTTTCATGAGGACACCTCCGATGCTGCCGGCCCGCAATCGCGCCCGGCGGGTTAACGCCGCCGGACCAGGGCGCCGGCGGCCGCCAGGACCGACTGGGTCAAGGCTTCCATAGCCTGCGAGTTTACTCGCCAGTGCTGCCAGTAAAGCGGCACGTCTTCGGCCGCGCGGGCGCGCAGCGGCACCAGCCGGCCAGAATCGAGCTCCTGCTTGATCAGCGGCAAGGGGTTCATCGTCCAGCCCAGGCCGTCCAGCGTGGCCTGCACAAAAGCGCGCGAGGAAGGCAGCCACCATACCGGCGGCTGCCACGGCGCATCGCCCATGACCTTGCGTGCGAACCGCGCCTGCAACGCGTCTTTGCGGTTGAACACCAGCACCGGCGCGCTGGCCAGCGTGCGCGCGTTGACCCCTTGGGCGAAATGGCGGGCATGGAATTCGGGCGTGCAGCTGGCCACATAACGCATGCTGCCCAGCGCATGAATGCGGCAGCCCTGCACCGGATCGGCCAGCGCCGTCACCGCGCCCAGCACCGAGCCATTGCGCAGCAGCGTGGCCGTATGGTCCTGGTCTTCGGACTGTAAATCCAGGGTGGCGCGGCTGCGCGCGGCGAACAGCCGGGCGGCATCCATGAACCAGGTTTCCAGGCTGTCGTGGTTGACCGCCACCGCCAGGCTGGCATGCGGCAGCGTGTCGCCTTCCAGGCCCAGGCGGTCAAGCGCGTCGTGCTCCAGCAGCGCGGTCTGTTCGGCCAGTTGCACCAGCACCTGGCCATCCGGCGTGGCGGCGGCCGGCACCGTGCGCTGCACCAGCAGCCGGCCCATGCGGGCCTCCAACGTCTTGACCCGCTGCGACACCGCCGACGGCGTTACGTTCAGCGCCGCCGCGGCGCGTTCGAAGCTGCCTTCGCGCACCACCGCCGCCAGCGCCCGCAGGTTGCCATGGTCGATTTTCATGTCTTTAGAATTGCTTAATCAGGTTAAATAAAATTAGCTGTATTTCATTACTCAGGCAAGCCAGAATACGTACCTGGCCGCGGCGATTTGCCGCGGCGCCGTTTTTTCCGGACCCCACGATGTACACGCTTGCCTCGCTTCCCGCCCTGTTCACCGCCTGGGCCAGTGGCACCGCCACGGGCCTGGGGCTGTTCGCCGTCGTCGGCGCGCAAAGCGCGTTCATCCTGCGGCAGGGTTTGATGCGCGCGCACTTGCTAAGCATCCTGGCCCTGTGTGCGGCCATCGACGCGGTGTTCATCTTCGCCAGCGTGTGGGGGCTGCAAGCGGTAGCCAGCTGGTTCCCGTGGCTCACACGCGCCATCCTGTGGTTCGGCGTGGCGTTCCTGAGCTGGTACGCGGTGCAGTCGGCGCGGCGCGCGCTGTGGGCTCGGGGCGGCCTGCAGGCCGCGCAGCACGCCGTCCCATCGCGCCGCGCGGCGCTGCTGGGCGCGGCCGGCTTCACCTTGCTGAACCCGCATTTCTGGCTGGACATCATGGTGGTCGGGTCGCTGGCGCACGGCTTCGACGATGCGCGCCTGGCCTTCGCCGCCGGCGCGGTAACCGCCAGCGTGCTATGGCTGGCCGTGCTGGGCATAGGCTCGCGCCTGTTCGCCCCCCGCTTCGCCGACCCGCGCGCCTGGCGCGTACTGGACGGCACCATCGCCATCGTAATGGCCGCCCTGGCAATCCGCCTGGCCTGCAACGGCCTGGCTTGAAGCAGCAGTCAGGTGGCAGGCCCGGCAAGAGAGACGGCCAGGCGTCAGACTTCCCGAGAAACCACCAGGTGTCGGGCTCCGCAGGTGCCCGACACCGAAGCTGGCAACCGGCGTCTCAATCAAACGGTGCCCGACACCGAAGCGGGCAACCGGCGTCTCAATCGAACGGTGTCTGACACCCTTCGGGAGTCAGACACCTTGTATCTTGAGCGCGGTAGTGATTAGCTATCGCTACTAGCGGATCCGGTGAGTTTGTTCTGACACGGAAAGCCTGGACTTTGTGACGCAGATTAGGCCCCGGATTCGCGCCTCTGAGAGCCGACTGGATGCTGGACGGTAGCCTAGGGCATAGTGACCCTGCATGAACAAGGCAAGTGGGCGCAGTGGGCTTGGGGGCCATTTTACTAGGAGTCCAAGTCGATGTTTTTTCTGGGAATTGACGTCTCAAAGGCCAAGCTCAACTGCGCGCTGGTCGGCGCCGAGGGCGATAAGCGCAAGACCAAGGTGGTGGCTAATACGGTGGCCGGGATTCAGGCGCTGTTAGGCTGGTGCGCCAAGCAAGGCGCGCAGCCCGAGCAGTTGCACGTGGTGCTCGAGCCGACCGGGCCGTACCACGAGCAGGCGGGCACCGCGTTGCATGAGGCGGGGGCCACGGTCTCGATGATCAATCCGGCGCAGGCGCGCGATTTTGCCGGTGCGCTGGCGGTGCGCACCAAGAACGATGAGCTCGACAGCTACGTGCTGGCCCGCTATGGCCAGGCGCTGTGCCCGCCGGCCTGGCAGCCGGCGCCGCTGCACGCGCGGCAACTGCGCGCGCTGCTGGCCCGGCACGAGGCGCTGGCCAAGGATCTGCAGCGTGAGCTCAACCGGCAGGAGAAGGCCCAGTTCGGCCAGTCGCCCGAGCCGGTCACCGGCTCGATCGACAAAAGCGTGGCGTTCCTGACCGAGCAGATCAAGCGTCTGGAGCGCGCGATCAACGACCATATCGACCGCCATCCCGACCTGAAAGAGGACCGGGACCTGCTGACCAGCATCCCGGCGGTCGGCCCACAGACCGGCAACGCGTTGCTGTCGATCATGCATAACCGGCGCATTGAATCGCCGCAGGCGTTGGCGGCCTATCTGGGCCTGGTGCCCGTACAGCGCCAGTCCGGCACCAGCCTGAACGGCCGGCCTCGGCTGTCCAAGACCGGGCCGGCTCGGGTGCGGGCCACCCTGTACATGGCCGCGGTCGTGGCTGTGCGCCATAACCCCCACATACAGGCGCTCTATGCCCGCCTGCTGGCCGCCGGCAAGAGCAAGATGGCTGCTCTCGGCGCCGCCATGCGCAAGCTCGCTCACTTATGCTTCGGCGTGCTTAAAAACCGCACCCCTTATCGCAGCGATTACGCGTTACCCGCTTGACTGCCAAGACGGTATCTTCATACCAAATGACCTTGCCATCGTTGTGGAACAGGAGTCAGACCCACCAAGAAACCACCAGGTGTCGGGCTCCGCAGGTGCCCGACACCGAAGCTGGCAACTGGCGTCTCAATCGAACGGTGTCTGACACCGAACCGGGCAACTGGCGTCTCAATCGAACGGTGTCTGACACCCTTCGGGAGTCAGACACCTGCATACCAAATGATCTTGCCGTCGTTGTGGAACAGGAGTCAGATCCACCAAGAACCCACCAGGTGTCGGGCTCCGCAGGTGCCCGACACCGAAGCGGGCAACCGGCGTCTCAACAGAACGCTGCCTGACACCGAACCGGGCAACTGGCGTCTCAATCGAACGGTGTCTGACACCGAACTTGGCAACCAGCGTCTCAATAGAACGGTACCTGACACCGAACCGGGCAACCGGCGCCCTGATCGAACGGTGTCTGACACCCTTCGGGAGTCAGACACCTGGACGACCCTGAGCCACTCTGGGCGCCGGAAATCTACTCGTACGAGCGCACGTCGTCGATGACTTTGCCGTCGTTGGGCAGGCTGCCTGTGTCGGCCCACTGCACGTCGGCGCGCAGCTTGGTGATGTCGCGCACCGATTCGGCGATGCGCGCGGCCAGGGCGTCGGAATGGTCAGCGGCCTCGACCTGCAATACCATGCGGTCAGTGCCGGTCTGGCCGCTGACCACCAGGCGCGCCCGGCCAATTTCAGGATGCCGCGCCAGCACTTCGGCCACCTGTGAGGGGTGCACGAACATGCCGCGCACCTTGGTGGTCTGGTCGGCGCGGCCCATCCAGCCCTTGATGCGGATATTGGTGCGACCGCATGGCGACGCGCCCGGCATGATGGCCGACAGGTCGCCGGTGCCGAAGCGCACCAGCGGGTAGTCCGGGTTCAGCGTGGTGACCACCACTTCGCCAACCTCGCCATCGGGCACCGGCGTGCCGGTGCCCGGCCGTACGATTTCCACGATGATGTCCTCGCCCACCACCAGGCCCTCGCGCGCATCGGTTTCAAAGGCGATCATGCCCAGGTCGGCGCTGCCGTAGGCCTGGTAGCCATCGATGCCGCGCTCGGCCAGCCAGTCGCGCAGCGAAGGCGGGAACGCCTCGCCCGAGACCAGCGCGCGGCGCAGCGACGGCAGCTGCACGCCGAGTTCATCCGCCTTTTCCAGGATGATCTTCAGGAAGCTGGGCGTGCCCGTATAGCCGCTGGGCGCGAGGTCGGCAATGGCGCGCACCTGCTGCTCGGTCTGCCCGGTGCCGCCCGGGAACACAGTGCAACCCACCGCGTGAGCCGCCGTCTCCATCATGGAGCCCGCCGGCGTGAAATGGTACGAAAAGCAGTTGTAGGCCAACTCGCCGGGCCGGAAACCGGCCGCATACAAGGCACGCGCAAAGCGCCAGTAGTCGGCGCGCGCGCTTTCGGGTTCGTAGATGGGGCCGGGCGAGGCAAACACGCGCAGGGCCTGGCCCCAACCGATGGTCGAGAATCCGCCGAAGGCCTTGGCGGCGCCCGCCGGGCCGGCGCCGGCGCGGCTGCGCTGCTGGCGCTCCAGCAGTTCGTGCTTGCGCAACACCGGCAGGCCGGCCAGCGCCTGGCGTGAGACCACACTGCGCGGATCAACGCCGCGCAACTGCTCGGCGATGGCCGCGGCGCCCGCCATGGCGCGTTCGACGGCGCCGGGCAGCGCCGCCATCAGGTCGCGTTCGCGCTGCTCGGGCGCGCGGGTTTCCAGTGCATCAAAAAACGCAGGCATGAGATCGCACTCTTCGGGATACCGGGTGGGCGGAATAAAGGCCGTGGAAATCAGGCCAGCCAGCGCTTGCGGCGCCGGTAGAACTTGTTGTCGCGAAAGCTCTTGCGTTCGCCGCTGGAAATGCCCAGGTAGAACTCCTTGACGTCTTCGTTGCGCCCCAGGTCGGCCGCCGCGCCGTCCATCATGACGCGGCCGTTTTCCAGGATGTAGCCGTAGTCGGCGTAGCGCAGCGCAATATTGGTGTTCTGCTCGGCCAGCAGGAAGCTGACCCGCTCGCGCTGGTTCAGGTCGCGCACGATCTCGAAAATTTCCTCGACAATCTGCGGCGCCAGCCCCATCGACGGTTCGTCGAGCAGGATCATGTTGGGGTTGGCCATCAGCGCGCGGCCGATGGCGGTCATTTGCTGCTCGCCACCCGACGTATAGCCGGCCTGGCTGGCACGCCGCTGCTTCAGGCGCGGGAAATACTGGTACACGCGCTCAAGCGCCTCGGCCGTGTCGGCGCGGTTCAGATCGCGGGTGTAGGCGCCGGTCAGCAGGTTTTCTTCGATGGTCAGGTGGGCGAAGCAATGGCGGCCTTCCATGACCTGCACCACGCCGCGCCGCACCAGTTCGGCCGGCGACAGCCGCTCGATGCGCTCGCCGCGATACTCGATATAACCCTTGGTGACGTCGCCGCGCTCGCCCTTGAGCAGGTTCGACACCGCGCGCAGCGTAGTCGTCTTGCCGGCCCCGTTGGCGCCCAGCAGCGCCACGATGCGGCCTTCGGGCACTTGCAGCGACACTCCTTTCAGCACCAGGATGACGTGGTTGTAGATGACCTCGATGCCGTTCACGTCGAGCAGCATCTTGTCGGGTTGGACAGCGGTGGCAGCGGTCATGGCGGTTCCTGCACGGATGGCCGCCGGCGCGCGGAGCGCCAGCGGCCGGTTCACATCAGCCTTCGCACTTGCGGGGCGTGATGTTCTTCTCTTTGGCGTACTTGGCCGCGGCTTCTTTCACCAGCGGACGGGTTACCGATTTATCCGACTGGTACCAGTCGGACACCACCTTGAACTCCTTGCCGTCCCACTGGGCAATGCGCGCCCAGTCGTCGCCCATGTGGTTGTCGCACGAGGTCTTGACCGGGCGCATGATGTCGCCAAAGCCCAGCTCGTTCAGGCGTTCTTGCGTGATGTTCAGGTTCTCGAAGCCCCAGCGCACCTGTTCCGGCGTCATGTGCTTGCCTTTGCCGTATTTTTCCTGCGCGGTGCGAATGGCCTCGACCTGCAGCATCGAGATCATCATGCCGCGAGTGTGCGCAATGGTGCCCACCGTGGTGTTGCCCGAGGCGTCGCTGCCCTGGCCCTTGTCGTACACGTACTTCTTCAGATCGTCATAGACCTTGCCGTGCGCCGCGCTGTTGTGAATGGTGATCACGTTGTAGCCCTTGGCGACCGTGCCCAGGTCCTTGACGTCGCCTTCCGAGCCGGCCCACCAGATCGCGTACATCTTGTCCCGCGGGTAGCCGCTGGCCTGGGCCTGGCGGATGGCGGTGGGCGTCATGATGCCGGCGCTCCACAGCAGCACGTAGCTGGGCCGCGACTGGCGGATCTGCAGCCAGGTGGATTTCTGCTCCACGCCGGGCGCGGTCACCGGATACAGCAGCAACTCGAAACCGGCCTGCTCGGCGCGTTTCTGCAGCAGCGGGATCGGCTCCTTGCCATAGGGCGAATCATGGTAGACCAGGGCGATCTTCTTGCCCTTGAGCTTGTCCATGCCGCCTTCTTTTTTGGCGATGTCCTGGATCATCACGTCAGCGGCGGTCCAGTAGGTGCCCAGCAGCGGGAAATTCCACTCGAACACGCTGCCATCCACTGATTGCGACAAGCCATAGCCCATGGTCTCCACCGACACGCCATCGGCCGTGGCCTTGTCGGTAACCGCGAAGGTGATGCCGGTGGACTGCGTATCGAAGCCCGATGCGCCGCCGCCCTTGCCCTTCAGGCGCTCATAGCATTCCACGCCGCGGTCGGTGGCGTAGGCGGTTTCGCATTCCTCGTACGTGATCTTCACGCCGTTGACGCCACCATCGCGCGCGTTGACCAGTTTCAGGTAGTCGAGCTTGCCGTCGGCCCACGGTATGCCCAGCGGCGCGAACGAGCCGGTGCGATACACCAAGAGCGGAACGAATTGCTCTTCGGCCGCCAGCGCCGGCGTGGCGGCCGAGGCCAGGGCGCCGGTGGCGGCCACAATGGCCGCTGCCCACTTCAGGTTAAGACGCTTCATCTCCATTTACCTCCTGCTTGGTGTGATAGACACCGGGATTGGCCCGGTCTGGAGCCGGGTAGACGAAATGGCCGCCGTGCCGCTCGTGCCGGCATGGCGGCCGGAAATCAATGCGGGAAAGGCCAGATGCGCAGTTTCTCTTTGCCGATGCTCCATAGGCGGGCCAGCCCGTGCGGCTCGGCGATCAGGAAGAACACGATCAGCGCCCCGAACACCATGTGCTCGATGTGCGCCGCGGTGTCCACCGACAGCGACAGCCCCAGCCAGTGCGGCACGTTGGTCAGCGCCACCGGCACCAGCACGATGAACGCCGCGCCGAAGAAGCCGCCCATGATGGACCCCAGCCCGCCGATGATCACCATGAACAGCAACTGGAACGAGCGCGCCAGGTCGAAGGCCAGGGGTTCCCAAGAACCCAGGTGGATATAGCCCCACAGCGCGCCGGCCACGCCGACGATGAACGAACTGACCGCGAACGCGGTGAGCTTGGCGTACATGGGCCGGATGCCGATCACGGCGGCGGCCACGTCCATGTCGCGGATGGCCATCCATTGCCGGCCGATCGCGCCGCGCACCAGGTTCTTGGCCAGCAGCGCGAACACCACCACGAACACCAGCACGAACAGGTAGCGCTGCAGCGAGGTATCGATCGGCAGGCCGAACGCCGTGAGCGGCGGCACCGACACGCTGCCCGACGGGGAATAGTTGGTGAAGAAGGCGATGCGCAGGAACGCCCAGTCGACGAAGAATTGCGCGGCCAGCGTGGCCACGGCCAGGTACAGGCCGCGAATGCGCAGGCTGGGTATGCCGAACAGCACTCCCACCAGGGTGGCGAAACAGCCGCCCAGCAGAATTTGCACCACTAGCGGCATACCCGGAAAGCGCACGCCGAAATTCCACGCCGCATAGGCGCCCACCGCCATGAACGCGCCCGTACCCAGCGAGATCTGGCCGCAATAGCCCACCAGAATATTCAGGCCCACGGCGGCCAGCGACAGGATCAGGAACGGAATCAGGATGGCGCGCAGCAGGTAGTCGCTGGCCAGCAGCGGCACCGCCACAAAGGCCACGGCCAGCAGCAAGCCGATGAAGATGCGGTCCTGGCGGATCGGGAAGATCTGCTGGTCGGCGCGATAGCCGGTCTTGAACTGGCCGTTTTCGCGATAGAACATGGTCAGGCTCCCTCAGACCCGGTCGATGATTTTCTCGCCGAACAGCCCTTGCGGGCGGAACAGCAGGAACACGAGCGCCAACACGTAGGCGAACCAGATTTCGATGCCGCCGCCCACCAGCGAGCCCAGATAGACTTCGGACAGCTTCTCGCCCACGCCGATGATCAACCCGCCCAGGATGGCGCCCGGCACCGAGGTAAGCCCGCCCAGGATCACCACCGGCAAGGCCCGCAGCGCGGCAGTGGACAGGGTGAACTGCACGCCGAACTTCGACCCCCAGATGATGCCGGCCACCAGGGCCACCAACCCCGCCACGCTCCAGACAATGACCCAGATGCGGTTGAGCGGAATGCCGATGGATTGCGCGGCCTGGTGATCGTCGGCCACCGCGCGCAGCGCCCGCCCGGTACTGGTGTACTGGAAGAACAGCGCCAGCGCGGCGACCAGCAGCGCCGCCACCAGGGCGGCGGTCAGGTCTTCAAGGTTGATAAGCACCCCGCCCTCGAACAACGATTCCAGGATGAAGGCCGGGTCTTTGGGCATGCCCACGTCGATGCTGTAGACCGAGCTGCCGAAGGCGATCTGCCCCAGGCCGTCAAGGAAGTAGCTGATGCCCAAGGTGGCCATCAGCAGCGTGGTGACTTCCTGGTTGACCAGGTGGCGCAGCACGTAGCGCTCTACCGCCACGGCCAGCAGGAACATCAGCACCGCGCTGACGATGAACGCCAGCACATTGGCCAGCAGCAGGCTTTCGAACCCCAGCCAGGCCGGCAGCCATTCGGAAAACCGCGCCATCGACAGCGCCGCCACCAGCACCATGGCGCCCTGGGCGAAGTTGAACACGCCCGACGCCTTGAAGATCAGCACGAAGCCCAGGCCGACCAGGGCATACAGCATGCCGCTCATCAGGCCGCCAAACAGGGTTTCCAGGAAAAATCCCATGTCTCTTCCGCCTTGTTAATGCGAAACGCCCAGATAGGCCTCGATGACGGCCTCGTTGGCGCGCACCTCGTCGGGCTTGCCATCGCCGATCTTCTTGCCGTAATCCAGCACCACTACGCGATCGGAGATGTCCATCACCACGCCCATGTCGTGCTCGATCAACACGATGGTGGTGCCGAACTCGTCGTTCACGTCCAGGATGAACCGGCTCATGTCCTGCTTTTCTTCGATGTTCATGCCGGCCATGGGCTCATCGAGCAGCAGCAGGCGCGGCTCCATGGCCAGCGCGCGACCAAGGTCGACGCGCTTTTGCAGGCCGTAGGGCAGGCGTCCCACGGGCGTCTTGCGATGGGCCTGGATTTCCAGGAAGTCGATGATGTTCTCGACGAACTCGCGATGGCGGATCTCTTCGCGCTCGGCCGGCCCCCAGCGCAGGGCCTGCGACAGCAGCCCGCATTTCATGCGCAGGTTGCGGCCGGTCATGATGTTGTCGAGCACGCTCATGCCCTTGAACAGGGCCAGGTTCTGGAAGGTGCGCGCGATGCCCATTTCGGCGGCGCGGCGCGGGTTCATGCGGGTGTAGCGGTTGCCATCGAATTCGATGCCGCCCTGCTGCGGCGTATATACGCCGTTGATAACGTTGAGCATCGAGCTTTTGCCGGCGCCGTTGGGGCCGATAATGGCGCGAATCTCGTGCTCGCGCACATTGAACGAAATATCGGTCAGCGCCTTCACCCCGCCAAACGACAGGGAGATGTTCTGCAGGTCGAGCATGACCTTGCCGATGCGCTGGTCGCGGTCTGGGGAAGTCATGTTCTACGCGGCCCGGGCAGTAATAGGGGGAAAGGTCTTGACCGGCCGGATTTTCAAGTCGGCGGATATCTTGCCGATACGGCCATCCTCGAACTTCACCTCGGTCTCGATATATTGCGATGCCTGGCCGGAAAACAGCGCGTCGATCAGCACGCCGTATTTCTGGGCGATGAAGGCGCGGCGCACCTTGCGGGTGCGGGTCAGTTCGTCGTCGTCCGGGTCCAGTTCTTTATGCAGGATCAGGAAGCGCGCGATCTGCGACGCCGACAGCTTGGGATCGCTGGCCAGGTCGGCGTTGATCTGTTCGATGCACTCGCCCACCAGCTGGTAGACCTCGTCTTTGCCGGCCAGGTCGGTATAGCCGGCATAGGGCAGGCCGCGGCGCTCGGCCCAGTTGCCCACGGCTTCCAGGTCGATATTGATGAACGCGCACACCTGGTCGCGCCCGTCGCCGAAGGCCACGGCCTCTTTGATGTGCGGAAAGAACTTCAGCTTGTTTTCAAGGTATTTGGGCGCGAACAGGCTGCCGTCGGCCAGCTTGCCGACATCTTTGGCGCGGTCGATGATCTTGAGCTGGCCGTCGGTATCCAGGTAGCCCGCATCGCCCGTGTGGAACCAGCCGTCGGCATCGCGCGCTTCGACCGTGGCCTCGGGGTTGCGGTAATACTCTTTGAACAGGCCCGGGCTCTTGACCAGAATTTCGCCGTTGTCGGCCACGCGGATTTCCACGCCACTAACGGGCGGCCCCACAGTGTCGTCGCGCACCTGGCCATCGGGCTGCACGCACACGAACACTGAGGTTTCAGTAGAGCCGTATAGCTGCTTCAGGTTGATGCCAATAGACCGGTAGAACACGAACAGGTCGGGGCCGATGGCTTCGCCCGCCGTGTAAGCCACCCGCACCCGGCTCATGCCCAGCGCGTTGCGCAGCGGGCCGTAGACCAGCAGGTTGCCCAGCGCATAGCGCAGGCGGTCCCAGGCGCTGACCGGCTCGCCGTCGAGGATACGCACGCCCACCCGGCGCGCCAGGTTCATGCAGGCGCGGAACATCAGGCGCTTGAGGCGGCCGGCGTCTTCCATGCGGATCATCACATGCGTGAGCAGGCCTTCCAGCACGCGCGGCGGCGCGAAATAGTAGGTAGGCCCGATATCGCGCATGTCGATCGACACCGTATCGGGCGATTCGGGGTGGTTCACGGTGAAGCCGCTGACCAGCAACTGCGTGTACGAGAACATGTTCTGGCCGATCCAGGCCGGCGGCAGGTAAGCCAGCACGTCTTCCTGGTCGGTCAGACGCTCCATTTGGGCAATGGCCTGGGCGCGGTCGATCAGGGCGTGATGGGTGAGCACCACGCCCTTGGGCTTGCCGGTGGTGCCCGACGTATAAAACATGGCGGCGGCATCGTGCGGCTGCACGGCGGCCACGGCCTGCTCGAAGAATCCGGGGTGGGCCTGGGCATGCTCGCGGCCGGCGGCTTCGAGCTGCTCGTACGAACGCAACATGGAATCGGCGTAATGGCGCATGCCGCGCGGGTCGTCGTACACCACGTGGGCCAGGGCCGGACACTGGGCGCGCACCTCCAGCATCTTGTCGACCTGCTCTTGGTCCTCGACCACGGCAACGGTAATGGCGGCGTCTTGCAGCACGTACACCATTTCCTGGGCCACGGCGTCCTGGTACAGAGGCACGGGAATCGCCCCCAGCGCCTGCGCGGCCATCATGGCGATATACAGGCGCGGGCGGTTTTCGCCGATAACGGCGACGTGCATGCCCGGCCCGATGCCCAGAACGGCCAGGCCATGCGCGGCCAGCCTGACATGGTGCGCGACTTCGCTCCAGGTCAGGGTTTGCCAGATGCCCAGGTCTTTCTCGCGTATCGCGGGCCGCGTCCCGCGTACGCTGGCATGCTGCAGCAGCAAGCCAGGAAAGGTGCCGGGCGTGGCCGGCGGAACGCCGGTTGCAGGCTGTGCGTGCGCCACGTTGTCTCCTCCGGTTCGGGGGCCGCCCCGTATGGCGCTCATGCTGGCGGCATGAACACCGGGGCGACCTTGACCAGCTCATTTTCGATATACGGCAACCTTAAGGTATAAGGTTGGGTTGCGACCGACTGTCATGATTGCGACATTCCAGGAACATTTAGGGTATTCCCGATGCAGCTAGCCGATTCCCTGCACCTTGCCGCGGCCTGGTTCCGCGTCTTGACCGACGAGCAGCAAGCGCGCGTCGAGCGGGATATCGCCGTGCAACCGGCGCAGGCTGGCACGATCATAGAGCGCAAAGGCGAACTCGCACAGGCTTGGATCGGAGTGCTGGCCGGGCTGGTGAAGGTGTCGGTGGGCAACGCCGAAGGCAAGGTCGCATCGCTGACGGGTGTGCCGGCCGGCGGCTGGATCGGCGAGGGGTCGCTGCTCAAGCGCGAAGTACGCAAATATGACGTGGTCGCGCTGCGCGACTCCATGGTGGCGCGGCTGCCGGCCGCCACCTTCGACTGGCTGCTGGACACCAGCATCCCCTTCAACCGCTATCTGCTGCACCAGTTGAACGAACGCGTGGCGCAGTTCATCGGCAAGGCCGAATACGACCGCCTGCTCGACCCGGACGCGCGCGTGGCGCGTTGCCTGGCGGAACTGTTCAACCCGCTGCTGTACCCCGGCATGGGGATGCGGCTGGCGATCACCCAGGAAGAAGTCGGCTACCTGGCGCGGGTATCGCGCCAGCGGGCCAACCAGGCGCTGGGCAAGCTGGAAGAAGCGGGACTGCTGCGGGTGGAGTACGGGGCAGTCCGAGTGCTCGACCTGGATGGGCTCAAGCGCTACGGGGCGGACATTTCCGGCGACTGACCGGCCGTGCCTTTGGCGGGCGCGATGGTTTTTTTGGTGCGTCGCCGCGGTTTCACCAGGCTTGCGCCTGCCGCGAATATCCCGCACCATCCCTTCATCGCCCGGAACCGCGACCCCTCATGTTCGACGAAGCGCAGTCCGACCCGACACTATCCAAGGACGCCTACCAGACCCTGGAAGCGCGCCTGCGCGTGGCGCTGCTCAAGGCGCAGTACAGCAGGCTGGAACGCGCCGACCGCGCCCTGCTGGTAGTCGTGGCCGGCATCGACGGGGCCGGCAAGGGGGCCGCCATCAACCTGCTCAACGAATGGATGGACCCGCGCCATATCAAGACCATGGCGTTCGGGCCGCCCGAGGCAGACGAACTCGAACGGCCGCCCATGTGGCGCTACTGGAACGCGCTGCCGGCCAAGGGGCGCACCGGCATCGTGTTTGGCTCCTGGTACGTGCCGCTACTGCGCGAGGCCGCCCGCAAGAAGCCGCGCCAGCGGCGCATTGAAGCGCATGCCGAGGCCATACGCCGCTTCGAGGCGGTGCTGGCCGCCGAGGGCGTGCAGATCGTCAAGCTGTGGTACCACCTGTCGGCGCAGGCCCAGGCCGACCGCACCCGCCGCCTGCTAAGCAGCCCCGAAACGGCCTGGCAGGTAACGCCAGCCGACCGCAAGGTGCAAAAGAAGTACCACCGCCTGTGCGACGCGGGCCGCGTGGCCATCAGCCTGACCGACGATGCGCATGCGCCCTGGACCATCATCCCAAGCGCCGACGAACGCCTGCGCGCGGTGCGCGGCAGCGAAGCCGTGCTGGCGGCGCTGCGCCGGCGCAGCGCGCCGCGGGTGGCGGCCTGGCTCGCGGGGCCGCCACCCAAACCGGCGCGCCCGGCCCTGCGGCTCGACCAGATCGACTACCGGGCGCGGCTAGACAAAGACAACTACGAATCCGCGCTCGGCCTGCTGCAGGGGCGGCTGGCCGAGGCGGCGCGCTCGGACGCCTTCCGCCAGCGCAGCCTGGTGCTGGTATTCGAGGGGCAGGATGCGGCCGGCAAGGGCGGAACCATCCGCCGCGTCACCCACGCCCTGGACGCCCGGCAATACGACATCAACCCCATCAGCGTGCCGGCGCCATACGAATTGGCGCGGCCCTATCTGTGGCGCTTCTGGCGCCGGCTGCCGCGACTGGGGCGTATCGCAATCTTCGACCGCTCCTGGTACGGCCGGGTGCTGGTCGAGCGCGTCGAGGGCCTGGCCCGGCCGGCCGAATGGCGGCGGGCCTATGCCGAGATCAACGACTTCGAGCACCAGCTGACCAGCCACGGCATCATTGTGTTGAAGTTCTGGCTGGCCCTCACGCCGGACGTGCAGCTCGAACGCTTCCGGCAGCGCCAGCAGTCGCCTTTCAAGCATTTCAAGATCACCGACGACGACTGGCGCAACCGCAAGAAATGGCGCGAATACGCCGCCGCCACCAACGCCATGCTGGCGCACACCGACTCCGCCCCGGCGCCCTGGCACGTGGTGCCGTCCAACGACAAGCGCTATGCGCGTGTGCAGGTGTTGCGGCACATCGTCGACACGCTTGAAAACTCTCTCTGACCCCTGTCGTTCACATCCATGAAAACCGCAGCGAAATCCCCCGCCGACATACGCCCCGTCACCGCCGCCAACTTCGACGCCTGGCTGCCTTTGTGGAAGGGCTACCAGACCTTTTATAACGTCGACATCTCCGACGCCGTCACCCGCACCACCTGGGAACGCTTCCTGGATCCGGCCGAGCCCATGCACGCCGCGCTGGCCTACGACAACGGCCGCGCGGTGGGCATGGTGCACTGGGTGCTGCACCGGTCGTGCTGGACGGCGGGTGACTACTGCTACCTGCAAGACCTGTTCGTGGCGCCCGACGTGCGCGGCGGCGGCCACGGCCGCGCCCTGATCGAACACGTGTACGCCCAGGCACGCGCCGTGAACGCCGCCCGCGTGTACTGGCTGACCCACGAAACCAACCATACCGCCATGCAGCTTTACGACCGTATCGCCGACCGTTCCGGCTTCATCCAGTACCGGAAGACCCTGTGAGCGCGCGCGACCCCGATTGCCCGCTGTGCCGCGAAGACGGCGGCGCCCTGCTGTGGCGCGGCGCGCACCTGCGCGTCGTCGAAGTGGCCGATGCAGACTACCCTGGCTTCACCCGCGTCATCTGGAATGGCCACCTGCCGGAAATGACCAGCCTGTCCACGCACGGGCGCGATCTGCTGATGCGCGCCGTGTACACCGTGGAGCAGGTGCAGCGCGACGTTCTGGCGCCCGACAAAATCAACCTGGCCTCGCTGGGCAACATGGTGCCGCACCTGCACTGGCACGTCATCCCGCGCTTTCGGGGCGATCGGCATTTTCCCGACGCCATCTGGGCGACTCCGCGCGAGGCCGCCGGCACAGAGCCGCCCGACTGGCAGGCACGCAATGAACGCCTGCAACAACTGCTGCCGCGCTATCGCAACCGGCTGGTCGAAGCCATGAACGCGCTGCTGTGGCATTGAGCGGCCGGGTCTGACACCCGCTGCACGGCAAGACAGCTGGCGCCACCTGGCCCGGGCGCCGGATGACAAATTCAACGATGCGCTGTGTGGCCGGCCCCATGGCCGGCAGTCGCATTCAGCCTGGCTTGCCGTCGACCCGCGGACGCGCCAGCCGCGGCGCGTAGGTCAGCGCGTACAGCGCGAAGCCGATGACCCAGCACAGCGCCGCGCCATACACCCAGTGCAGGTAGCCGGCCGGCCACGCCAACGGCCCGGCCACGCGCAGCAAGGCAGCCGCCACGATCAGCCAGTAAGCGACGACTTCGGCGCGCCCGGCCACCAGCCGCCGGCCAGTGTGGCCCAGCGCGGTACGCGTGATCATGGCGATGATGGCCGTGCCCACGACACCCACGGCGAAAGCATGCTCGGCGACTCCGGGCATTACCCAGCCCAGCGCGCCGGCCGCCAGCAGCAGGAAACCCGCCGGCAACCAGGCATAGGCCAGATGCAGAATCCACAAAATGGGCCGGTTGCCCACGGCGTAGCCGCGCCAGCCCGCCACCCGCACGCCAAGCAGCACGCCGGCCAGCGCCGCCAACGGAGCCGTCAGCCAGGCCGGCGCCTCCAGCACCCAGGCCAGCAGCGCGGCGATGGTGGCCGCCACGATGGGCTTGCCAAGGCGGGGGTTCGATTTCAGGCGAAAGCCGGGCACGGCGTTGGTGGTGAACATGGGCAGCACGCGCGCGCCGATCACCGTGACGAACAGCACCGGCAGCGCCAGCCCGGCCACACAGGCGCGCAGCGCCAGCGCCGCGTCGCCCTGCCACGCGAAGAAGTGATACGCCAGGTTGATGGCCCCATATACCCACAGGGCCAGCGCAATGGGATAGTTGCGGCGATTGCCCGCGCGCGCCAGCACGCGCGTGAACGCCAGCGCCGCCAAGGGCAGGAACAGGCCGTCGAGCAAGGCCGCCAGCGGCGGCGAAGCCGCCCACATGGCCAGCCGGCCCGCTACCCACAAGGCGGTAAAGGCCGCCAGCGCCCCGCCCGCGGGCGTGTCCACGCCGGTCCAGGCGCGCCCGGCCGTAAACAGGAAACCCACCACGATCACGGCTGCGAAGCCGAACACCATTTCGTGGGCATGCCACACCAGCGCCAGGCCCAGGGAGCCCGCCGGCGGCGGCAGCACCCCGGCCAGTTGTCCGGCCCAGATGGCCACCGCCAGGGCGGCAAACACCGCGCCGCCCAGGTAAAACGGACGGAACCCCAGCGCGAACAGCGCCCAGCCCGAGGGCGGCTGCTGTCGCGGTTCGGTGGGCCGGTGCAGGGAAGACGGAGAAATGGGGATTTGAACCATGGCGTATCGGGCAAGAGAGAAAACACCGCACACGAGCACGGTCGCGAACGAGTCTACCCGCGCCGCGCAACAGTTTTGGCCTTGAGGCCCACCCTTGCAGCTTATTGCATTTCTTCTTGAGTATTCGCAATAACCACTGTCGCGTATATCGTACAAACGTCCGGTTATTTTGCGCCCCCCCGCAAGCTGGCTAATCTGTCGGGGTTTCGCCACGGGCCGGCATTGCCGCTGGCCCACACCTATTGGAAGCACACCATGAAGATTGCAAGAAGCTTGATCGGCGCCACCCTGCTGCTGGGCGCCATGGCCGGCGCGCAGGCCGCCACGCTGGACGTCGTGCAAAAGCGCGGCGAGCTGCGCTGCGGCACCACCACGGGTTTTGCCGGGTTCTCGGCGCCCGACGCGCAGGGCGTGTGGCGCGGCCTGGACGTGGATCTTTGCCGCGCCGTGGCGGCCGCCGTGTTCGGCGACGCCAACAAGATCAAGATCGTGCCGCTCAATTCGCAGCAACGCTTCACCGCGCTGCAGTCAGGCGAAATCGACGTGCTGACGCGCAACACCACGGTCACGCAGCAGCGCGACACGGCGCTGGGCATCATCCACGCCGGCATCAACTTCTATGACGGCCAGGGGTTCCTGGTGCCCAAGTCGCTGGGCGTGCAAAGCGCCACGGAACTCAACGGCGCCACCATCTGCCTGCAGACCGGCACATCCAACGAAAACACGCTGGCCGACTGGGCGCGCGCGCACAATGTCAGCTACAAGCCCGTGGTGATCGAGACCTTCAACGAAGTGGTCAACGCCTTTGCCTCGGGCCGCTGCGACGTGTTCAGCACCGACGCCTCGGGCCTGGCGTCGATTCGCATCTCGAAGCTGCAGAACCCGGACGACTACCTGGTGCTGCCCGAGATCATCTCGAAAGAACCGCTGGGGCCTTTCGTGCGGCAAGGCGACGACGCCTGGCTGAATGTCGTGCACTGGTCACTGTCGGCCATGATCGAAGCCGAGGAATACGGCATTACGTCGGCCAATGTCGACCAGCAGCTGCAAAGCGCCAATCCCAACATCCGTCGCATGCTGGGCGTTACGCCGGGCGCGGGCGCCAACATGGGTCTGGACGAAAAATGGGCCTACAACATCATCAAGCAGGTGGGCAATTACGGCGAGAGTTTCGAGCGCAACGTCGGCGCCGGCAGCCCGCTGAAAATCAAGCGCGGGCTGAACGCACAATGGACCCAGGGCGGCCTGATGTACGCCTTGCCGATCCGCTGAGGTTGCGCCTGACGGCCCTGCCCATGTCAGTTGATGCTATACCCCCGCCCCTTGAAGCACGCACCCATGGCGCGGGTGTATGACTGCGTGGAAACGGCGGTGGTGTATTCGCTGATGCCGGCGGGGTCGAAACCGCTCTGGTTGATGGCCCAGCGACGGCATTCCGCGCGGTCGCGCGCCTGCTGGGCATCGCTTTGCCCCTTGGCGGGATACGCGATGACGTCCAGGCTGGACGAGGCCACCTGCGGCGCGGCATAGGTTACGGCCGGCGCCACATAGGTGACGGGCGGCGCGGCATAGACCGGCGCCGCGTACTGCACGGGCGGGTAGTACACCGGCGGCGCCACGTATGACACGCCGCTGTAGTAGCGGGGACCGCTGCTGAGCGCCAACGCCACGCCCGCGCCCAGCAGGGCGGCGCCCCCAACCCACCAGCCGGAATAGTAATTGCCATGGTAGTGGCGATAGCCATGGGCCGAGGCCTGCCCGCTGAAGGCGGTCAGGGTGGCGGCGGCCACGGCCGCACACCAGAATCGGGACTTCATAGTGTCTTTCCTGAAAATCGCCACCGGCGGCGCCACGCGTGCAGCGCAGGGCACCCCTGGGCCGGGTAGCTACGAGTAACTTTACTCCCGCGCGGCAGACCTGTCGCGCGGCCCGCGGACAGCGCATGTAACAGAGACTTCACGCCGTTTCAGGCGCGCGCGCCGGGCCTGCCAAGGCCCCCTACCATAAGGAACCGGCAACAGGGGCGTGGCGCCCGATATGCAAAAATCCGGCCATGCCACACGACAACCGCCTGCAGACAAACACCCTGGCCGCACAGGCCGCCGAGTTGCCGCCCGCCTGGCAGGCGGCGCTGCAAGCGCCGGCCGTGGCCCGGGCGCTGGCCGGCGTCATCGCTCATATAGAGCAGCGGCTCGCCGAGGGTGCCGTGGTATACCCGGCCACCCCGTTCCGGGCGCTGCAGGGGCTGTCGCCCGCCGACGTGCGCGTGGTGATCCTGGGCCAGGACCCCTATCATGGCCCAGGCCAGGCCCAGGGCTTGGCCTTTTCGGTACCCGACGACTGCAAGCGGCCGCCCAGCCTGCGCAACATCTTCAGCCAGATCGCCCAGGAATTCACCGGCGCGCCGCTGCCGCGCGGCAACGACCTGACGCGCTGGACGCGCCAGGGGGTGCTGCTGCTGAATACCTCGCTCACCGTGGAAGACGGCCAGCCCGCGTCGCACGCCAGGCGCGGCTGGGAAACCGTGACAGACGCGTTGATCAGCCTGGTGGCCCGCGACTCCACCCCCAAGGCCTTTTTGCTGTGGGGCGCGCATGCGCAAGCCAAACAAGTGTTGCTGCCCGACCACAGTGGCCACCTGGTGCTGAAGGCCAACCATCCCTCGCCGCTGTCCGCGCGGCGCCCGCCGGCGCCCTTCCTGGGCTGCGGCCACTTCGCCCGGGTCAATGCCTGGCTGGCCGAACAAGGCAAAACCCCTATTGACTGGATCACCGAAGAAAACGAAGGGGATGTACGTCAAGGGGAATTCGGGTTATGATCGCGGCACTGCACAAATTTGTTCCGGCATAAATCCGCGCCTTAGTTAGTTACATACGCGGCCGCTTACGCAGTTTGTCGGGTCTGCTGCCCGACCCCATGCCGGATACCATCGATTCCTGACCTCCTTTCCTTTCGCCTCGCGTTTCTCTGACGCGCCGCGCGCACGGTTGATCCGGTCGGCCCGATGCTCCATCAACCGTCGCCCGGATCCGGCCGCTCATCCTTCGGCTTGCCTGGCACATATGCCGCCTTGCGCGGCAAGGACAAGCAATGTCTTTCGAAACCCTGGGTCTCGCGCCCACCCTGCTGTCGGCCCTTCAAGCAGCCGGTTTTTCCGCCCCTACCCCGGTCCAGGCCGCCGCCATTCCGCAGGCCCTGGCCGGCCATGACCTGATGGTGTCGTCGCAAACGGGCAGCGGCAAGACCGCCGCCTTCATGCTGCCGGCGCTCAACCGCATTGCCGGCCAGCCTGGCAACAAGGGCGTGGGCGTGCAGGTGCTGGTGCTGACCCCCACCCGTGAGCTGGCCCTGCAGGTCACGGAAGCCACGGGATCGTACGGCCGCAACCTGCCGGGCCTGCGCACCGCCACCGTGGTGGGCGGCATGCCCTACGGCGCGCAATTGAAGGCGCTGTCGCGCCGCGTCGACGTGCTGGTGGCCACCCCCGGCCGCCTGATCGACCACCTGAAGGCCGGTCGCGTCAAACTGAACACCGTGCACACCCTGGTGCTTGACGAAGCCGACCGCATGCTGGACATGGGCTTCATCGAAGACATCGAAACCATCATCGAGCGCCTGCCCCAAGAGCGCCAGACGCTGCTGTTCTCGGCCACGCTGGACGGCACCGTGGCCAAGCTGGCCGCGCGCATGATGCGTGAACCGCAACGCATCGAAATGGCGGGCCAGAAAGAAAAGCACACCAACATCACGCAAAGCCTGCTGTACGCCGACGACGCCAGCCACAAGATGCAACTGCTGGATCACGTCCTGCGCGACGCCAAGCTGGACCAGGCCATCGTGTTCACCGCCACCAAGCGCGGCGCCGACGATCTGGCCGACCGCCTGGCCGACCAGGGTTTCGCGGCCGCCGCCCTGCATGGCGACATGAACCAGCGCCAGCGCACCCGCACGCTGACCCAGCTGCAGCGCGGCCAGCTGCGCATCCTGGTGGCCACCGACGTGGCGGCGCGCGGCATCGACGTGCAAGGCATCAGCCACGCGGTCAACTTCGACCTGCCCATGCAAGCCGAAGACTACGTGCACCGTATCGGCCGCACGGGCCGCGCCGGCCGCGACGGCCAGGCCTACACGCTGGCCACGCACGCCGAGCGCCACAAGGTGCGCCGCATTGAACACTACATCGGCCAGTCCATCACGCCCGAAACCATTGCCGGCCTGGAGCCCAAGCGCACGCCGCGCCCGTTCACGGGGGGCCCCGGCCGCGGCGGCAAGCCGTTCGGCAAGCGTCCCGGCGGCTTCGGCGGCGATCGGCCGCAGTTCCGCGAAGGGCGCGGCTTCCGGGCCGATGCACAGCGCGAAGGCGGCGGCTGGCGCGGCTACGAATCCAAGCCGCGCGACGGCGCTCCCCGCGGCGAATTCCAGCCGCGCGAGGGCGGTTTCCGCAGCGAATTCAAGCCGCGTGAAAACAGCTGGCGCGGCCGCGACGAACGGCCGGCCCGTCCGGCTGGCGAGCACGATTTCCGCCCGGCCCGCGCCTTTGGCGACCGTCCCCAGCACGGCGACTGGCGCGCCGAGCGTGATGCGCGCCCCACGGCCGGCTACGAGCCGCGCCCGCAGCGCGACGGCGGCCGGCGTGGCGAATTCCAACCGCGCGGCGAGTTCAAGCCGCGTGGCGAGTTCCAGCAACGTGGTGAATTCCAGCCCCGCGCCGCGCGCGCCGACGGTGACTTCCGCGGCGCCGAGCGCCGGCCCGGCGGTTTCCGGCCGACGTCCAAGCCGTTCGCGCAGCGCGCCGGCGGCCCGGCCAAGCACTACGGCAAGCCCGGCGGCTCGCGCCGCGGCTGAACCAGCGGCGCAGGCGGCATGGGACAATAGCGCCCATGCAACGCCCCGCCGCCTCGCTTCCCTCCCTCGACCCCGATAGCGCGCGCCACAGCGCGCGCATGGCCGCGCACCTGCGCCAGGCCATCGCCGAGCGCGATGGCTGGCTGCCATTCGACCAATGGATGGCCCAGGCCCTGTATGCCCCCGGCCTGGGCTATTACGCCGCCGGCAACGTCAAGCTGGCCAGCGCCGAAGCCGCGCGTACGCCCGACGGCCTGCCCGTCGCGCCGGGCGACTTTGTTACTGCTCCCGAACTGACTCCGCTGTTCGGCCACACCGTGGCGCGGCAGGCGGCCGACATCCTGGCCGCCACCGGCACCGACACCGTGCTGGAGTTCGGCGCCGGCACCGGCGCGTTGGCCGACAGCGTGCTGGCGGCCCTGGACGCGCAAGGCATCAGCGCGCAATACCGCATCATCGAAGTGTCGGCCGACCTGCGGGCGCGCCAGCAGGCGCGCCTGGCCGGATATGGCGCCCGCGTGCAGTGGCTGGATGCCTTGCCCGAGCGCTTCGCGGGCTGCGTACTGGCCAACGAAGTGCTCGACGCAATGCCGGTGTCGTTGTTCCGCTGGAACGACGACGGCGTGCTGCTTGAGCGCGGCGTGGCGCTGGATGCCGCGGGCCAATTCATCTGGCAAGACCGCGCGGCCGGCGAGCCGCTGGCCCGCGCGGTGGCCGCGCGCATGCCGCCCCTGCCCGGCTACGTGTCCGAAATCAATTTGCAGGCCGAAGCCTGGATGCAGGCCATGGGCGGCTGGCTGGAACGCGGCGCCGCGCTGCTGTTCGACTACGGGTTCCCTCGCGGCGAGTACTACCATCCGCAGCGCGCGGGCGGCACGCTGATGTGCCACCTGCGCCATCACGCCCACGCCGATCCGCTGGCCGCGCCGGGCGTGCAAGACATTACCGCCCACGTCGATTTCACCGCCATGGCCGACGCCGCGCAGGGTGCGGGGCTGCAAGTGCTGGGCTACACATCGCAGGCGCGGTTCCTGATGAACGCCGGGCTGGCCGAACTGCTGGCCCGCCATGACCCCGCCGACGCGCGCAACTACGCGCAGGTGGTGGCTCCAGTGCAAAAGCTGCTCAGCGAGGCCGAAATGGGGGAATTATTCAAGGTGCTGGCCGTGGGGCGCGACATGCCCGCGCCGCTGCGCGGCTTCACGCGCGGAAACCGGCTGCCGTCGCTGTAGGCTGGGTGCAAGCCGGCGGCCGGGCCGTTATTTGCAGGTGTCTGACTCGGTCGCCTAACCAGGTGTCAGGCTCCCGAAAGTTGCCTGACACCGCACTGCTGAGGCAGCCTGCCCACACCACGGTGTCAGGCACCCTGCAGAGCCAGACACCTGCCAACATCTGCGCCGCCTGAACCCTGCGGGGCTTGCAGCAACACTGTCGCTACAACGCCGCCAGCGCGTCCAGGCGGGCCTGCTGCAGCGCTGGCTTGATGCGGGCGGGGTCGCCGGCGCACTGGCGGGCGATGGCGCCCGCGTCTACGCCGCGCACCGCATCCACGCGGCGCTGCCAGGCAGGCTGGTCGACTGCAACCACCACCGCCGCCGCCTGCAGCAGCGCGGCGTAGCGATCCGGCTTGCGCAGGGCGTCGCAAGATTCCATCAACGCCAGCTGGGCTGGCGGGTCGGCGGCGCCCGCCTGATCCACCACGCGCGGCAACAGGCGCGCCTGGTCGGCGCATTCCGTCGGCACGCGCAGGCGGCGGCTCAGGGCATCGCGTTCCGGAGCAAGCCGGCACAACAAGGCATAGCGGCCCGGCAACGGCAACCCGGCGGCGGCCGCGCGGTCCAGGTCGGCGCTGACGATGTCGATGTCTTGCAGTTGCGGCATGACTCGCGCCAAGGCCCCCGATTGCGCCAGCACGTCGAGCATGCGCGAGGGCGTGGCCGCCATCAGCCCGCGCGACAGTTCTTTCCAGACCCGCTCGGGCACCAGCGCATCGACTTCGCCGTTCTCGACCATGCGACGGCACAGGGCGAGGGTGTCCGGGGCCACGGTGAAGTCACCGAAACGCGCCGCGAAGCGGCCCAACCGCAGGATGCGCACCGGGTCCTCGGCAAATGCCTCGCCCACATGCCGCAACACGCGGGCGCGAACGTCGGCCGCGCCGTTCAGCGGGTCCAGCAACTGCCCTTGCGGCGTGCGCGCAATGGCATTCACGGTAAGGTCGCGCCGCAGCAGGTCTTGTTCCAGCGTGACGTCGGCGCCGGTATAGAACGTAAAGCCCTTGTAGCCCCGGCCCGACTTGCGCTCGGTGCGCGCCAGGGCGTATTCCTCTTTGGTGCGCGGATGCAGGAACACCGGGAAATCGCCCCCCACGGGAATGAAGCCGCGGCGCGCCATGTCTTCGGGCGTGGCGCCCACCACGACCCAGTCGCGGTCGCCCGCGGGCTGCCCTAGCAGCGCGTCGCGCACCGCGCCGCCCACGATATACACCTGCAGGCCGTCGCAGTCGGGATCGTGGGCCGTGGTCGGCTCGGGCGCGCTCACGGCAGCTCTGCGGTGCGCACCGACGGCGGCTCAATCTGCCCAAGCCGCGCCTTCAGCGACTGCGGCTGCCCAGAGAACATGGCGGCATAGTAGGTGGCGTTGGACATCACGTGCTTGACGTACAGGCGGGTTTCAGTGAACGGGATGGTCTCGGCGAAAATCGCGCCTTCGACCGGATGCGACAGGGTCGCGCGCCAGTTGCGCGGCCGCCCCGGCCCGGCGTTGTAGCCGGCGCTGGCCAGCACCTGCGAGCCGTCCAGGCCGGTAAGCACGATGTTCAGGTAATTGGTGCCCAGGATGGTGTTGGTGTCGAAATCGTTGACGCTGGATGGCGAAAAATCGGCCATGCCGATCTTGCGCGCCACCCACTTGGCGGTGGCCGGCATCAGCTGCATCAGGCCCGAGGCGCCCACGTGCGAGCGCGCGTCGGTCACGAAGCGCGACTCCTGGCGGATCAGGCCGTACACCCACGCGGGGTCGAGCGAGATCGCATTGGCCTGGGCGGTGACGCGGCCCTCGAAGGGGGCAATGTAGCGCTGCGAAAAATCCACGATGCTTTCGGTGCGCTCCGAGGTGTTGACGACACGATCGTAGATGTCTTCGGCGCGCGCCAGTTCTGCGGCTGCCAGCAATTGGCGGTCGGACATGCCGCGCAGCGCGAAATTCCATTCGCCCACAGCCTCGGAACGCCAGCCCAGCCGGAACAAATGCACGGCGCGCTGCAGGCCGGCGTTGGCGCGGGCTTCGTTCATTTCCTGGTCGGTCACCGGGGCGGGGCGCGGCGGCACGGTGATCCGGCGGCCCAGCTCTTCGGCCGCCAACTGCCCATAGAAGTTGTATTCGCTGGCGATGCTGGCATAGGCCTCGCGCGCCTGCGCGTCGTGTCCGCGCGCGGCAAGGCCGCGCGCCTTCCAGTAGACCCACACTTCTTCGGCCTGCTGGGCCTTGGGCATGCGCTCGATGGCGGCGATGACCCAGCGCCAGTCGATCTTGGGCCGACGCAGGGCGGAACGCACGCGCCAGGCCCCGTTGTAGTCGGTAAGCTCGATCAGGCCGGCCTCGCGGTACCAGTCGTCGGCCCGGCTGTCGAGGTTCAGGGCGGCGATGAGCGCGTACTGGCTGCGCACCCAGGCCAGGTCCGACTTGGGCAGGCTGTTGGCCCACTGGCGGCGCAGGTATGAATCGGCAACATCGAGATCTTCACGGGCCAGCCGGGCCAACGCCACGGTAGCCAGCTCTTTTTCGTTGCGGCCCACCAGCTTGTGGTCGCGCCGCGTCAGCCACTTCATGGGGCTTTTCAGCAGAGCGTCGAAGGCTTTCTGGTCGCTCGGCTCGAAGATGTAACTGGCAAACTGGCGCGCGTCGCCCGTGCGGTTGGTTTCGATGGCGGCGCGCAGCTGCGGCTGGATGTCGTTCCAGCCCAGGACGCCGTCGGCCACCAGTTGGTCGTACAGATTCCAGCAATATTTACCGGGCGAAAAGACCTCCAGCGCCTGCCGGGCGGTGGCCCGCTGGCCGGTCATGTGGCGCGCTTCGAGCATGGCGCACTGGATTTGCGGGCTGGCGCCGGGCAGGTCGCCGAGTTCGCGCACGGTTTCGAAGTCGCCGCTGCGCGCGGCGGCGAGAATCCAGCTGCCACGCAGGCGTTCGGCCAGATAGGTGCCGGCGTAATCTTGCAGAAAACGCGCCGCCTCGGCTTTGGGCAACACGTTGCCTGGCGGATTCGCCAACTGGTAGCGCAAGAGCCAATACTGCGGATAATTACCCAACAGGTCGCCGCGCGCCTGCGGCGCCAGCATGCCCAGCACCGACCACTGCTTGCGCTCATTGGCCTCGCGCGCCGCCACCACTGCCTGCAAGGCGGGCGTCTGCGGCATGGGCGGCAAGCCGGCCAGCTTGACCGGCGGTACCGAAATCACGGGCCGCGCGTTTTCGGCCGGCGCCGCCAGCGCTACCTGCTGCGGCTGCTGGGCATCCACCGACGTGCAAGCCGCCGTAAACAACGCCAGCATGGGCAGCCAGCGGCGCCTGCGTGGCTCGGCCTGCGCCGATTTCTGATAACGTCCCGATTCAAGCCACTGACGCATTGCCGACCCGCATGAACATTCCAAATTCCGCACAGAATAACGCAGTCGCGCTACGCGCGCGATTGCGACAAGCCCGCGCTGCACTGCCCGAGGCGCAGCGCAGCCGTGGCGGCCTGCTTATGCGCGGCCGCTTGTACACTTGGCTGAACGCCGCGCGCGAGCAGGCCGCCAAGCGCGGCCACCGCGCCCCGGCCTCGGTGGCGGCCTTCTGGCCGCTGGAGCACGAGCCCGATTTGCGCCCCCTGCTCGAACAATGGGCGCAGGCCGGCATTGCCGTGGCCCTGCCCGCCATCCGCGAAGCCGCCGCGCCGCTCGAATTCCGCGCCTGGGCGCCCGGCGATGCGCTGAGTCCCGGCCCTTATAACGTGCAGGAGCCCATGGCTGACCGCCCCGCGCTGCGCCCCGACGTCATCCTGGTGCCCACGCTGGGCTATACCCTGCAGGCGGACCGCCTGGGCTATGGCGGCGGCTATTACGACCGCACGCTGGCCGCCCTGCGCCAGTCGGGCCACGATTTCACCGCCATCGGCATCTCCTGGAACGAAGGCCTGATCGACACCGAGTACCAGCCGGCCGAGCATGACGTGCAGCTCGACGCGGTGCTCACGCCCGACGGCTGGGTGCCCCAGCCGCCCCTGCTCGGACCCGGCGCGCCATCGGGCAGCACGATCGGATCGTACATATTGCGCTGAAGCGCGCCTTGGGCGGTGCCGCCTAGAGGCATCCCTACTACCTGCTTCGCAGCCCTTCTCGTCAGGTGTCTGGTCAGGTGTCTGGCCAGGTGTCTCGTCAGGAGTCAGGCCAGGTGTCTGGCTCCGCAGGTGCCTGACACCGCACCATAGCGGCAGCCGTGGCACCCCACGGTGTCTGACACCTTCGGAGTCAGACACCTGTTCTGAGGCAGCCAGGCTCATCCCTCGAGTATCAGGCATCTGAATGCCTGACCGGCACGGGTCTGGCCAGGTGTCTGACTCCGCAGGTGCCTGACACCGCACTATAGCGGCAGCCGTGGCACCCCACGGTGTCTGACACCTTCGGAGTCAGACACCTGTTCTGAGGCAGCCAGGCTCATCCCTCGAGTATCAGGCATCTGAATGCCTGACCGGCACGGGTCTCGCCAGGTGTCTGACTCCGCAGGTGCCTGACACCGCACTATAGCGACAGCCGTGGCACCCCACGGTGTCTGACACCTTCGGAGTCAGACACCTGTTCTGAGGCAGCCAGGCTCATCCCTCGAGTATCAGGCATCTGAATGCCTGGCCAACACGGGTCTCGCCAGGTGTCTGGCTCCGCAGGTGCCTGACACCGCACTATAGCGGCAGCCGGGGCACCCCACGGTGTCTGACACCTTCGGAGTCAGACACCTGTTCTGAGGCAGCCAGGCTCATCCCTCGAGTATCAGGCATCTGAATGCCTGGCCAGCACGGGTCTGGCCAGGTGTCTGGCTCCGCAGGTGTCTGGCTCCGCAGGTGCCTGACACCGCACCATAGCGGCAGCCGTGGCACCCCACGGTGTCTGACACCTTCGGAGTCAGACACCTGGGACGGCCTGGGATGGGCCGACACACTGCGCTGAAGCGCGCCTTGGGCGGTGCCGCCTAGGGGCATCCCTGCTACCTGCTTCGCAGCCCTTCTGCTACAACGGTTTCAGGCCCGGGCGGGCAATGTTTGCGCCCGCCCGGGCTGGCACAGGGGCTGCCTGAAGACTGTACGGCGCATGCAGCCCGCGCCCCCGCTTCGGGCCGCAGGCTCCATCCGGATCACGCGGCAGGCCCGGATCGTACACAGGAGGAGCCATGCAGCATCCCCAGCCTGCGCCCACCGCGGCGTATGACGAAATGCTTGACGCCCATGGCGAGGTGCGGCCGCATTACCAGGCGTTCTCGCAATGGCTGTCGCAGCAATCCGCCGACGCGATGGCGGCGCGGCAAATTGAGGCCGACCTGAGCTTCCGGCGTGTCGGCATCACCTTCTCGGTGGCTGGCGACGAGGCCGGCACCGAACGACTGATTCCCTTCGACCTCATCCCGCGCATCATTCCCGCCGACGAATGGCAGCGCCTGGACGCTGGCTTGAAGCAGCGCGTGCGCGCGCTGAACCTGTTCATCCACGACATCTACCATGGCCATGACATCGTGCGGGCCGGCGTGGTGCCGGCCGAACAGGTTTTCCTGAATGCGCAATACCGTCCCGAGATGCAGGATGTAGACGTGGCCGAAGACATCTACTGCCACATCGCCGGGGTGGACATCGTACGGGCGGGCGCCGGTGAGTTCTACGTGCTGGAAGACAACCTGCGCGTGCCTTCGGGCGTGTCGTACATGCTGGAAAACCGCAAGATGTCGATGCGGCTGATGTCCGAGGCGTTCGGCCGCGTCAACGTCAGGCCGGTGGCGCACTATCCCGACCTGCTGCTGGATAATCTGCGCGAAGTGGCGCCGCGCAGCACCGACGACCCCACCGTGGTGGTGCTGACGCCGGGCATGTACAACTCGGCATATTTCGAACACGCCTTCCTGGCCCAGCAGATGGGCGTGGAGCTGGTCGAGGGCCAGGATTTGTTCGTCGAGCAGAACAACGTATACATGCGCACCACCCGGGGCCCGCGCCGGGTCGACGTGATCTACCGCCGCGTCGACGACGACTTCCTGGACCCGCTCAGCTTTCGCGCCGATTCTGCCCTGGGCGTGCCCGGACTGCTGTCGGTGTACCGGGCCGGGCGCGTCACCCTGGCCAATGCCATCGGCACCGGCATCGCCGACGACAAATCCACGTACCAGTACGTGCCCGACATGATCCGCTTCTACCTGCAGGAAGAGCCCATTCTGGCCAATGTGCCCACGTGGCGCTGCTCGCGGCCCGACGAGCTGTCGCACGTGCTGGCCCACATGCACGAGCTGGTGGTGAAGGAAGTGCACGGCGCGGGCGGCTACGGCATGCTGGTGGGGCCGTCGTCGACGCGCGCGCAGATCGAGGCCTTCAAAGAGCGCGTGCGCAGCCGGCCGGCCAACTACATCGCCCAGCCCACGCTGGCGCTGTCGACCGTGCCGACCTATGTCGAGTCGGGCGTGGCGCCGCGCCACGTCGACCTGCGGCCCTATGTGCTGTGCGGCAAGGAAATCCGCACCGTGCCGGGAGGCCTGTGCCGGGTGGCGCTGATCGAAGGCTCGCTGGTGGTCAACAGCAGCCAGGGCGGCGGCACCAAAGACACCTGGGTACTGGGAGACTGATCATGCTGAGCCGTACCGCCGACAACCTGTTCTGGATGTGCCGCTACATCGAGCGGGCCGAAAACACCGCGCGCATGCTGGACGTGAACCTGCAGATGTCGCTGATGCCCCAGGACGCCGCCACGCGCGATGGCCTGTGGCGCGCCGTGCTGCACATATCCGAACTGCAGCATGGCTACGACGCGCGCTACCCCGCCGTTACGCCGCTCGACGTGCTGCACTACATGGTGCGCGAGCCCGCCAACCCGTCGTCCATCTACGCCTGCCTGCGTGCTGCCCGCGAAAACGCCCGCGCCGTGCGCGGCAGCCTGACCACCGAAGTCTGGGAAACCTACAACGCCACCTGGCTGGAGCTGCAACGGCACTTGCAAGACCAACTGCCCGAACGCAGTCCCGGCAAGTTCTTCGAATGGGTGAAATTCCGCGCCCACCTGGCGCGCGGCGTCACCATCGGCACCATGCTCGAAGACGAGGCCCTGCACTTCCTGCGGTTGGGCATGCACCTGGAACGCGCCGACAACACGGCGCGCCTGCTCGACGTGAAGTTCCACGAAACCGATGTCGACACGGCGGCGCGCGCCAGCGAGTTCTACCGCTGGGCGGCGCTGCTGAGCTCGGTGTCGGGCCTGGAAATTTATCGCAAGGTGTACCGCGACGTGATCACGCCCGACCGCGTGGCCGAACTGTTGATCCTGCGGCCCGACATGCCGCGCTCGCTGCTGGCCTCCGTGCAGGCGCTGACAGGCGACCTGGAGCGCGTGTCGAACCAGCGCTCGGCCGAAACCGAAAGGCGCGCCGGGCTGTTGCACGCCGAACTGCGCTACGGCCGCGTCGAAGACATTCTGCGCGGCGGCCTGCACCGCTACCTGGAACGCTTCCTGGACCGCATCAACGACCTGGGCAACCGCATCAGCCAGGACTTCCTGGTGCCGCTGGCCGCTTGAAGTCCCCGGAGACCCGCATGAAGCATCTCATCAGGCACGTCACGCAATACCGCTATACGACGCCGGTTGGCTACAGTATCCAGACCCTGCGCCTGACCCCGCGCCAGGACGAGCACCAGCGCACGCTGCGCTGGCGCATCGACGCGCCCGGCCCGTTGGAACAGCAGGTGGACGCCTATGGCAACATCACGCACATGCTCACCCTGACGCGGCCGCACGACAGCATCGAGCTGTGCGTCACCGGCCAGGTCGACATCGCCCCTCTGCTCGACGGCCGGCTGCGCGCCGAAGACAACCGCCTGCCGGTGCATGCCTATTGCGTGCAGACGCCGCTGACCCAGGCCGACGAGGTCATTCTCGATTTCGCCCGCGCCACCTTGCCCGACGGCCTGCGCACCCCGGCCGACGCGCTGGCGCTGGCTGGCGCCATCTGCGACCGCGTGGCCTACGAACCGGGCACCACTGACGTAACCACGGCCGCCAGCCAGGTGCTGGCCCTGGGCCATGGCGTGTGCCAGGACCACGCCCACCTGTTTCTGGCCTGCGTGCGCGGCCTGGGCGTGCCCGCCCGCTACGTCAGCGGCTACCTGTACACTGAAGCCGAACACGCCGCCAGCCATGCCTGGGCCGACGTCTGGCTGCCCGACGGCTGGACCAGCATCGACATCACCAACCGCCAGTTCGCATCGGACTGCCATTGCCGGCTGGCCGTGGCGCGCGACTACGATTCGGCCTCGCCAGTGCGCGGCGTGCGCCACGGAGGGGGCGAAGAGTCAATGACGGTATCAGTGCACGTGCAGGCCGCCGCTCAGCAATAAATAGGGCCAGGTCAGGCCGCGCACGCCGGCAAACCGGGCCGACTACCCCTACAATACGCCAGCCGTTTTTCACCCTACGACCATGACTTACTGTGTTGCCGCCTGCCTGGACGCGGGCCTGGTTTTCCTGTCCGACTCGCGCACCAACGCGGGCGTCGACCAGGTCAGCGTTGCCCGCAAGCTCAATGTGTTCGAACAGCCTGGCGACCGCGTCATGGTGCTGCTCACCTCGGGCAACCTGGCCATCAGCCAGGCCGTGGTGAACCTGCTGGCCCAGCTCGACAGCGACAGCCCCGATTCGCTGTGGTCCGCGCCCGACATGTACGAGGCCGCGCGCCGCGTCGGCGAGGCCGTGCGCCGCGTGCACGACCGCGACGCCGAGGCCCTGAGCGAGCATGGCGTCGACTTCAATATCAACCTGATTTTCGGCGGACAGATCGGCGCCGAGCGCGGCCGGCTGTTCCAGATTTATTCGGCCGGCAATTTCATCGAATCGAGTCCCGACGTGCCCTACGTGCAGATCGGCGAAGCCAAGTACGGCAAACCCATCCTCGACCGCGTCCTGCGCCCCGATACCTCGCTGGACGAAGCCGCGAAATGCGCGCTGATTTCCATGGATTCGACCCTGCGCTCGAATATTTCGGTGGGCCTGCCGCTGGACATGCTGGTGTACGAGAGCGGCGCGCTGCGCGTGACGCACTTCGCCCACATCGACGAAGACAATGAGTACTTCCGCATGATCCGCAAGACCTGGGGCGAACGGCTGCGCCAGGTGTTCGGCGAAATTGCCGACCCCAGCTGGACACAAGCCCAGTCCACGGGCTCGCTGGCCGCCGCCGGCCGGCTGCACCAGCCGCATCGGCTGACGCCGGGCGGCGGCGCCGCCGACCCCGCGCCGCTGCAAGTGCTGGCGCAAGACCCGGGCGGCACGCAGGCCAGCTGAATGGTCAGCGCGCCTGACTCCCACAGGGTGTCAGGCATTGCCGCCCACGCGCCGGGCTAGCCCAGATCGAGCTCGCGCCAGATCGCCAGCGGCGCCTCGGCGTGATTCAGCGTATAGAAATGCAGCCCCGGCGCGCCATTGTCGAGCAGGGTCTGGCACAGCGCGCCCACCACGTCGACACCAAATGCGCGGATGGAAGCCTTGTCGTCGCCGAACTCGGCCAGCCGCAGCCGAATCCAGCGCGGGATCTCGGCGCCGCACATTTCCGAAAACCGCACCAATTGCGAATGGTTGGTAATGGGCATGATGCCCGGCACGATGGGGATGGACACCCCCTTTGCCTGGGCGCGGTCGACAAAATCGAAATAAGCGTCGGCGTTGAAGAAATACTGGGTGATAGCCGCGTCGGCGCCGGCGTTGACCTTGGCCACGAAGTGGTTCAGGTCGGCCGCCGGGCTGGCGGCCTGCGGGTGCATTTCGGGGTAGGCCGCGACTTCGATGTGGAACGCGTCGCCCGTTTCGGCGCGGATGAACGCCACCAGGTCGGCCGCGTAACGCAGTTCACCGGCATCGCCGCCCATGCCCGAAGGCAGGTCGCCGCGCAACGCCACCAGGCGCCGCACGCCCTGCTCGCGATAGGCCGACAGGATATCGCGCAGGTTTTCGCGCGTGGCGCCGATGCACGACAGGTGCGGGGCGGCATCGCAGCCCAGGTTCTGCAGCATGCGCACTGTGTCGGCCGTACCGGCGCGGGTAGAACCGCCCGCGCCGAACGTGACGCTGACGTAGCGCGGCTGGATGGCCAGCATCTGCTTGGCCGCGCGCACCAGCCGTTCTTGGGCGGCGATGTCGCGCGGGGGAAAGAACTCCAGGCTCAGGGCGGGAGTGGAAGTTGCGGTCATCGGTAGGAAGAATCAGGGAATCAGGCGCGAAAGCAGGCCGGAAATAATGCTGTACAGAATGGCGCCCGCCACGGCCCACCAGAACCCGCCGACCTGGAAGCCGCGCAGGATCGAGCCGGCCAGCCAGAACAACAGCGCATTGAGCACGATAAGGAAGAGCCCCAGCGTGACAATGGTGATGGGCAGCGTCAGCAGCACCAGCACCGGCTTGACCAGCATGTTCAGCAGGCCCAGCACCAACGCGGCGATCAGCGCCGAACCGAAACTGGCCACGGTGATACCGGGCAGCAGGTAGGCCACGGCCAGCAGGGCCACGGCATTCAAGATCCAGACGAGTATCAGGGTCATTGCGATCTCCGGTAAGGTGCCAGCGGGCTGGCGAGGGCGGCCGCGCATCGCGCGCGGCCGCTCTTATTGTGCTACAGGATCAGTAGCGGTAGTGATCAGGCTTGTACGGGCCTTCGACGGGCACATTGATGTAGTCGGCCTGGTCCTGGCGCAGCGAGGTCAGCTTGGCGCCCAGCTTCTTCAGGTGCAGGCGCGCCACTTTCTCGTCCAGGTGCTTGGGCAGCACATAGACCTGGCCACGCGTGTAGGCCTCGTTGCGGGTGTACAGCTCGATCTGCGCGATGGTCTGGTTGGCGAACGACGAGGACATCACGAACGACGGGTGGCCGGTGGCGCAACCCAGGTTCACCAGCCGGCCCTTGGCCAGCAGGATGATGCGCTTGCCGTCGGGGAACACCACGTGGTCGACCTGCGGCTTGATTTCTTCCCACTGGCAGTCGTCCAGCGCGGCCACGTCGATTTCGTTGTCGAAGTGGCCGATGTTGCACACGATGGCCTGGTCTTTCATGGCCTGCATGTGTTCGCGGGTAATGACGTGGTAATTGCCGGTGGCCGTGACGAAGATGTCGGCATGGGGCGCGGCTTCTTCCATGGTGACGACCTTGTAGCCTTCCATGGCGGCCTGCAGCGCGCAGATCGGATCGATTTCAGTGACCCATACCTGAGCGCGCAGCGCGGCCAGCGCCTGGGCGCAACCCTTGCCCACGTCGCCGTAGCCGGCCACCACGGCGATCTTGCCGGCCACCATCACGTCGGTGGCGCGTTTGATGCCGTCGACCAGCGATTCGCGGCAGCCGTACAGGTTGTCGAACTTGGACTTCGTGACCGAATCGTTGACGTTGATGGCGGCGAAGGCCAGTTCGCCCTTCTGCGCCATCTGGTACAGGCGATGCACGCCGGTGGTGGTTTCTTCGGTAACGCCGCGAATTTGCGCCAGGCGGGTCGAGTACCACTTGGGGTCGCGCGCCAGCGTGGCCTTGATGGCGGCAAACAGCACGCGCTCTTCTTCGCTGCCCGGCTTGGCCAGCACCGAGGCATCTTGCTCGGCGCGCGCGCCCAGGTGCAGCAGCAGCGTGGCATCGCCGCCGTCGTCGAGGATCATGTTGGCGTGGCGGCCTTCGGGCCATTCGAAGATGCGATGCGTGTACTGCCAGTATTCTTCAAGGGTTTCGCCCTTGACCGCGAACACCGGGGTGCCCGTGGCGGCAATGGCCGCGGCGGCGTGGTCTTGCGTCGAGAAAATATTGCACGAGGCCCAGCGCACTTCGGCACCCAGCGCCACCAGCGTCTCGATCAGCACGCCGGTCTGGATGGTCATGTGCAGGCTGCCGGCAATGCGCGCGCCCTTGAGCGGCTGGCTGGCCGCGAACTCTTCGCGGATGGCCATCAGGCCCGGCATCTCGGTTTCGGCAATGGCCAGCTCGCGGCGGCCCCAGGCGGCCAGCGACATATCGGCAACGTGGTAATCGGCAACGGCTTGGTCGGATACGGCGTTCATGGTGTGTGCTCCGGTAGAAAAAACAACGGCGATGCGCGTCGCGGACGGCCGTACGGAACACCCGGAATGAAATGGGGCCCGCCTTTATCGCCCGCTGCGACAAAGGTGAGCGCCGTTGCTGGGCGCCGCCGCGGCGGCGCCTGGTGAGATTCCTGAGCCTGGCAACCCGCCGGCCGACCCGCATGTGGGGGACAAGCCAGGGTCGTCGCAGCGCTCCTCAGGACTGACACGAATTGTACCGGGTGGCGCGAAGCATGCAAGGCCAGTCAGGCGCGCGTCAGAGGTGGCGCCAGCCGAGTTCGGCAAATTCATCGCCAGCCAGACCAAGAAGCGGCATGACATCCTGAAGGGCGGCTGAGGAGTCAGGCCCCCGGGGGCGCGGGCTCCGGCCCGCCCTGCTGCGCCCACAGCTGCGCCAGCCCGACCGCGCTCTTGACTTCAAGCTTGGCGAACAGCCGGGCGCGGTGCACTTCCACGGTGCGCACGCTGATATTCAGGGCGTCGGCGATTTCGCGGTTGGTGCGGCCGGCCACGATGTGGCTGGCAATGTCGCGCTCGCGCGGCGTCAACACGTCGAGCGCGGCCGCGGCCAGGCCGGGCGCGGCGCTGGCCGCGTCCACGTGCGCCAGGCTTTCGAGCACCCGATCCACCAGCTGGTTGCCGGAATAGGGTTTTTCCAGGAAATAATAGGCGCCACCGCGCAAAGCCTCGACCGCCATGGGAATGTCGCCATGGCCGGTCAGGAAAATGACGGCGTGGTGCGATGCCAGGCCGCGCTCTTTCAGGGTTTCGAACAATTCCAGGCCGCTCATGCCGGCCATGCGCACGTCGAGCAGCAGGCAGGCGGGCTCGCGCGCCAGGCCGTCCGCATCCCATGCCTGCAGGAACTCGCCGGCCCCGGCATAGCTGTCCAGGCTGAGCCCGCGCGAGCGGAACAAGGCGCCCAGCGCATCGCGCACGACTTCGTCGTCATCGACCAGGTAGATTTTTCTCATGGTTGCGCCTCTTGCTTGCAGGCCGGCAGATCGAAATAGAAGCGCGCGCCTACGTCCAGCGCCTCGTAGCGCAGGTGCGAGCGCATGCGCTCGAGCGCCGAGCGGCACACGGCCAGCCCCATGCCCATGCCCTGCGGCTTGGTGGTGAAAAACGGCGCCTCAAGCGCCTGGCGGGCGTCATCGATCAGGCCGTGGCCCCAGTCGCGCACGGCCACCCGCTGGCGGCCAGCGCATTCGTCCGGCAAGGCCTCCACGGAAATCAGCACGCGTCGCGCGGCCGGCGGCAGGTGCGCCATGGCCTCGAACGCATTGCGAGTCAGGTTCAACAAGACCTGCTCCAGCAATACGCGGTCGGCCAGCACCGGCGGCAGGCCGGCCGCGGCCTGCACCTGCACCGCCTCGCCGCTGCGGGTAGTTTGCAGCCGCACCAGCGGCAGCAGTTCTTCCACGACCTCGGCCAGCGCCACGGGCGCCAGCGCCGGATCGGCCTTGCGCACGAAGTCGTGCACCCGGCCGATGATCTGGCCGGCCCGTTCGGACTGAATGCGCGCCTTGGACACCAATGCATGCACGTCGCCGTCTACGTCGCGGGCGGCGGCGGCGTCGCGGTCGGCGTAATCCAGCAGGTTGGAAGCCGCCGAACAATAACTGTTGATGGCGGCCAGCGGCTGGTTCAGTTCGTGGGCCAGGGCCGAGGCCATTTCGCCCATGGTCATCAGGCGCGCCATGTGGTTCATGCGCTCGTCTTGCAGGCGCTGAAATTCCTGCGCCCGCTTTTGCTCGGTGATGTCCATGATGGAAGCCATCCAGCCCGTCTGGCGGCCGTTGCCGTCAAGCAGCGGCGCCTCGCTGACCAGCACCGTCAGGCGTGAGCCGTCGCGGCGCAGGTACACCGACTCGTACGCCTCCGACGACAGGGTGCGGGCCAGCAACTGCTCATGGCGGCGGCGCGACTGCTCGGCGTTTTCGGGCGCCCAGTAGGGCATGGGCGGCAGCCGGCCGATCAGCTCGTCGGCCTGGTAGCCCACCATTTCACAGAAGGCCGGGTTGGCGTAGATGATGCGCCCGTCCAGGTCGCGCGCGCGCAGGCCCGACATCAGGGAATTTTCCATCGCCTGGCGCAGCGCCTGCTGCTCGCGCAGGGCCGCTTCGGCGCGGGTGCGCCGCATCAGGTCGCGCCACAGGGCCCACACGCACCAGGCCAGCAACAACGACAGGCCCACCACCGCACCGGTCAGGATGTTGGGCACCACGCGCGGCACGCCGCGGGTGCTGTTGGCGTTCAGGAAAAACTGCTCCCCGGCAATGTCGGTTTCCATGCGGTGCGTATACACGCCGCGCCCCTTCACGCCGGGGTCGCGCACCGCCAGCACCACGCCATTGAGATTGGTGAGGGTCACTTCGTTGTCATGCGCGAACCACCAGGGCAGCGTGTCGCTGAGCAGCTGCGGCAGTGACAACAGCGCCACCAGGGCGTTGCCGGGTTCATCGCTTTGCGCCGGCACCGCCAGCAGCAACGTGCCCGGCTCGGGCGCGCCGGGCCACAGCATGGCCGAGGGCCGGCCAAGCCGCAGGCTGCGGTCGAGCACTTCCTGCCACAGCGCCGCCTGGCCGGCCGCCCCGGCCGGCGCGCGCGGAAAGCAGCGGCGCAGCTGGCGCGCCGTATCAACCCGGCACAGCAGCCGCACTTCCGGGCTGCGCTGCAGCAGCTCGGCGGCGCGCCGCTCGAACACGTAGGCATCGCCGGGCGTGTCGATGTCGAGGTCGCGCGACAGCACCTGGATCGACTCGATCATGCGATGGGCCTCGAAGCTCAACGCCTGTTCGGCCCAGAGCGTGTCCGAGATCATCTGCTCTTCGCGCCGCTCGTGTTCCAGCGCGCGCGACAGCACCAGCGCCACCACCGCGCCGGCCACGATCAGCAGGATCGCCGCCAGCGGCAGGCCGACGCGCCAGTGCTGGCGCGCCTGGCGGCGCCAGCGCGAAAAATGTGGGAAGTACGTATTGTCAGCGTCAGACGGGTCCAACATACTCGCCATCCAATAAAGGCCTCGAGGCCTGAACAAGCCAAGACTTTACACAAGGAGACCCCCATGCGGATGCGATTTCTCATCGCCGGCCTGTGCCTGACCACTGCCGGCATCACGGGCACGGCGCTGGCCGCCGAAGAGCCCATCATCATCAAGTTCAGCCACGTGGTGGCCACCGACACCCCCAAGGGCAAGGCGGCGGAAGAGTTCAAGAAACTGGCTGAAGAACGCACCCATGGCCGCGTCAAGGTCGAGGTTTACCCCAACAGCCAGCTGTACAAAGACAAAGAAGAGCTCGAAGCCCTGCAGCTGGGCTCAGTGCAGATGCTGGCGCCGTCGCTGGCCAAGTTCGGCCCGCTGGGCGTACGCGAATTCGAAGTCTTCGACCTGCCCTACCTGTTCGACAGCTACGACGACCTGCACAAGGTCACCGCGGGCCCGGTGGGCAAGCAACTGATGGCCAAGCTCGATTCCAAGGGCATCATCGGCCTGGCGTTCTGGGACAACGGCTTCAAGGTCATGACCGACAACAAGCCGCTGCGCGAGCCGGCCGACTTCCGCGGCCAGAAAATGCGCATCCAGTCGTCCAAGGTGCTGGATGCCCAGTTCCGCGCGCTGGGCGCCATTCCTCAAGTAATGGCGTTCTCCGAGGTCTACCAGGCCCTGCAAACCGGCGTGGTCGACGGCACCGAGAACACGCCGTCCAACGTCTACACGCAGCGCATGAACGAAGTGCAGAAGTACCTGACGCTGTCGAACCACGGCTACATCGGCTACGCGGTGATCGTGAACAAGAAGTTCTGGGAAGGCCTGCCCGCCGACATCCGCACCACGCTCGAAGGCGCCATGCGCGATGCCACCACCTACGGCAACGAAATCGCCAAGAAAGAAAACGACGACGCCCTTGAAAAAATCAAGGCGGCCGGCAAGACCGAGTTCATCACCCTGACGCCCGAACAAAAGGCCGACTGGAAAAAAGCCCTGTCGAAGGTTCACAAGCAACAGGAAAGCCGCATCGGCAAAGACCTGATCCAGGCCATCTACCAAGCCACCGGCAACACGATGTAATCCGCATGCCGCGGCCGGTTCAGGCCGCGGCGGCCCGGCCGCTTCGCGGCCCCTATATTCCTCTCGCGCCGCGCGCCGTTCCGGCTTTGCCCGGCCGCCGCCATGCGCCCCCTTGCCATGATGAAACTGCTCGATCACCTGGAAGAATGGCTGATCAGCTTCCTGATGGGAGCTGCCACGCTGATCGTCTTCCTGGCGGTGCTGCACCGCTACGCCTCCGGCGTCAACCTGCCGGCCCTGCAAGACTGGCTGCTGTCCATGGATGTCAGCTGGGCCCAGGAACTGTGCATCTATATGTTCGTGTGGATGGCCAAGTTCGGCGCCGCTTACGGCGTGCGCACCGGCATCCACGTCGGCGTCGATGTCATGATCAACCGCTTGCGGCCGGAAACGCGCAAGGTGTACATCGTGGTGGGCCTGCTGGCGGGCGCATTGTTCACCGGCGTGGTCGGCACGCTGGGCGCCCAGTTCGTGTGGGCCCTGTCGCAAACCACCCAGGTCTCGCCCGACCTGGAGCTGCCGCGCTGGATTGTGTTCCTGTGCGTGCCGCTGGGCTCGTACCTGATGTGCTTCCGCTTCCTGCAGGTGTGCGCGCATTTCCTGAAGCACGGCGATCTGCCCAAGCATGATCATTCGCAGGTTGAAGGCCTGGACGAACCCGATACCCACGCACCCGGAGCCCAAGCATGAGCGCCACCTCGCCCCTGTTGGTGCCCGCCCAGGGCAACCCGCGCACCACGCGCCTTATCTTCATCATCCTGGCCCTGGTGCTGGGCGGGTTACTGTTCGCATTCGGCAAGACCGCCTTCATTTTCTGCCTGCTGATCGTGCTGCTGCTCACCGGCATGCCCGTGTCGATCGCGCTGGGCCTGACGGTGCTGACGTACCTGTTCACCATGACCGACGTGCCCACGCAGTCGGTCGCCATGAAGCTGTTCACGGGCATCGAGAATTTCGAGATCATGGCGATCCCGTTCTTCATCCTGGCGGGCGGCTTCCTTACCCACGGCGGCGTGGCGCGCCGCATGATCAACTTCGCCACCAGCATTGTCGGCCACCTGCACGGCGGCCTGGGGCTGGCCGGGGTGCTGGCCTGCGCGCTGTTCGCCGCGATTTCGGGCTCCAGCCCCGCCACGGTAATGGCCATCGGCTCGATCATCCTGCCCGCCATGGTGCGCCAGGGCTTCCCCAACCGCTTCGGCGCCGGCATCATCACCACCTCGGGCTCGCTCGGCATCCTGATTCCGCCGTCGATCGTTATGGTGCTGTATTCGGTATCCACCAACACCTCGGTGGGCGACCTGTTCATCGCGGGCGTCGTGCCCGGCATCTTGCTGGCGCTGCTGCTGGGCTTTGTCACCTGGTTCATTGCCCGGCGCAACAACTATCCGCGCTTTCGCGAGTTCGAGCAGCATGGCACGGCGGCGGCCAGCGCCCACGCGCTGTGGGGCCTGCTGCTGTGCGTGCTGTTCACCACGGTGCCCGCCGCGGTGCTGATCGGGCTGCTGTACGCCGTGTTGTCGTACGCCGCGCCCGACGTCGCCGACGGCATCGGCCTGTTCGGCGTGATCATCTCGCTGGTATGGCTGTATGTGGCCTATCGGCTGGGCCGCGGCTTCAAGCACCCGGTGCTGCTGCGTTTCGAGGCACAGCGCGTCTGGAGCACCTACTGGGAAAGCGTGTGGGGCCTGCTGCTGATCGTGGTGGTCATGGGCGGAATTTATGCGGGCGTGTTCACCCCCACCGAAGCCGCCGCCATGAGCGCCGTGTACGCGTTCTTCGTGTCGGTGTTCGTGTACCGCGACATGCCCCTGAAGAAGATTCCCAAGGTGCTGCTGGACTCGGCCAGCATGAGCGCGATGCTGCTGTACATCATCACCAACGCGGTACTGTTCTCGTTCCTGATGACGTCCGAGAACATTCCGCAGCTGATGGCCAACTGGATCCTGGCGCAAGGGCTGGGGCCGATCGCCTTCCTGCTGGTGGTCAACGTGCTGCTGCTGCTGGCCGGCAACGTGATGGAGCCGTCTTCCATCGTGCTGATCATGGCGCCGATTCTCTTTCCGGTGGCTCAGAAGCTGGGCATCGACCCGATCCACTTCGGCATTCTCATCGTGATCAACATGGAAGTGGGCATGTGCCACCCGCCGGTGGGCCTGAACCTCTATGTGGCCAGCGGCATCACGCGTATGGGCATCACCGAGCTGACCGTGGCCGTGGCCCCCTGGCTGCTGTCGATGATCGGCTTCATGCTGCTGATCACCTACGTGCCCGAAATCACGCTGTGGTTGCCGAACCTGCTGCGATAGGCCAGTCGGCCGCCCTGGCCGGTGTCAGCGGCACCAGGGCGGCCAGCAGGTCCTGCGCAATTTTTTCCCAGGTGCGCTTGAGCGCGCCTTCGCGCACGCCGGCGCGGTCCAGCTGCAGCGCCTGGCGGCAGGCCAAGCCCAGGTCGTCGTTGACGAAGCCGGTGGCGCCTGCCTCGATCACAGCCAGCGGTGCCTCGGTATGGAACGCCGCCACCGGCGTGCCGCAAGCCATGGCTTCCAGCATCACCAGCCCGAACGTATCGGTCAGGCTGGGAAACACGAACACATCGGCGGCCGAATAATAGGCCGGCAGCTCGTCGTCGGCCTGCATCCCGGCAAAGTGCGCGCGGGGATAAGCCGCGCGCAGGCGCCCCTCGTCCGGCCCCGCGCCCACCACCACCTTGCTGCCGTGCAAGTCCAGCGACAGGAAGGCGTCCAGGTTTTTCTCGCGGGCCACGCGCCCCACGCAGAGGAAGATGGGCCGCGGCAGGTGGGCAAGCGCGTCGCGCGGACCCGGGCGGAAGTGCGCGGCGTCGACCCCGCGCGACCATACCCGCAGGTTCGCCAGCCCGCGCGCCGCCACGATGTCGCGCACAGTGGGCGTGGGCACCAGCACGCGGGCCGAGGGCCGATGAAACCAGCGCATGTATCGCCACGGCAGCGACGCCGGTATGCCCATGCGGGCCTGCAGGTAATCGGGAAACAGCGTGTGGAACGAGGTCGTGAAGCGCCAGCCCCGGCGTAAAGCCATGCGGCGGGCCGCCAGGCCCAGCGGCCCTTCGGTGGCGATATGCAGGGCGTCGGGCACCGTGTCGCGCAACACCTTGCGCAATTGCCGGCCGGGCGTCAGGCACAGCCGCAAATCCGGCTCGGACGGCGCCGGCACGGTGCGCGCGCCATTCGGGCTGACCACGATCAGCTCATGGCCCCATAGCGTCAGCAGGCGCTGCATCGTGGTCCAGGTGCGAACCACCCCATTGACCTGCGGCGGCCAGGCGTCGGTGACAAGCACGATGCGCATGCGGGTTCTCCGGAACGGAAAGCGTGGACAACAGCCGGATTTAGCCTGGGCAATATGACCGGACCGAGACAGAAATGTGTCAAAGGCGAGACAGAGGCGTGCCGGGTTATAGCCAGGGTATTGCGAGGGAATTGCCGGGATATTGCGAGGGAATTGCCAGGATGTTGCCAGGTGTCAGGCTCCCGCAGGGTGCCTGACACCGTACAGCTGAGACATCGGCGGCACACATCGGTGTCAGGCACCCCTGCGGGGAGCCTGACACCTGAAAATTGCGACGATCCCAGGCGTCTACATCAAAGCACTCGATGGGATGGAAACGCCCGATTCAACCCTTGATGGAATGAAAGCGCCCGCTTCAACCCTTACGCCGCGGATACCCTTGCGTCGCGGATACCCTTGCGCCGCAGAAACCCCTGCGACCGGATGCGCTGCCAGACGACCTGTTTTTCTTCGTCGGTCATGAACACCAAGTGCCGCCAGGTGTCAGGCTCCCGCAGGGTGCCTGACACCGCACGGCTGAGACATCGGCGGCACACATCGGTGTCAGGCACCCCTGCGGGGAGCCTGACACCTGAAAATCGCGCCGATCCCAGGCGTCTACGTCAAAGCACTCGATGGGATGGAAACGCCCGCTTCAACCCTTGATGGAATGAAAGCACCCGCTTCAACCCTTACGCCGTGGATACCCTTGCGCCGTGGATACCCTTGCGCCGCGGATACCCTTGCGCCGCGGATACCCCTGCGTCGCGGATACCCTTGCGCCGCAGAAACCCCTGCGCCCGGATGCGCTGCCAGACGATCTGTTTTTCTTCGTCGGTCATGAACACCAAGTGCCGCCAGGTGTCAGGCTCCCGCCAGGGTGCCTGACACCGTACGGCTGAGACATCGGCGGCACACATCGGTGTCAGGCACCCCTGTGGGGAGCCTGACACCTGAAAATTGCGACGATCCCAGGCGTCTACATCAAAGCACTCGATGGGATGGAAACGCCCGATTCAACCCTTGATGGAATGAAAACACCCGCTTCAACCCTTACGTCGCGGATACCCCTGCGACCGGATGCGCTGCCAGACGACCTGTTTTTCTTCGTCGGTCATGAACACCCAGTTGGAGACTTCCATCGCGGTGCGGCCGCAGCCGCGGCAGATTTCGTCGAACAGGGTCGAGCAGACCGCCACGCAGGGCGAATCGGTGGCGGTAAAGGCTTGTTGCGACGCGTCGGCGCAGAGGGAATCGGGCATGCTGCTGCCCTTGGGCGGTGTGTTGCTGCTCATGCGGCGCAGCTTACCACCCCCCGTACGTCCCCTTTTTGATGGCCCTGCTGGCGTAGCGGATAGTTCCGCCCGCGCCCGGGCGGGCATCAGTGAAACAACGCGGCCGCCTCTTCCAGCACCTGTTCGGGCACCTCTTCGGCCAGGTAGTGCGCGCCCGGCAGGGCCCGGCCCGACACGTCGTCGGCCACCGCGCGCCATAAGCCGAGCACGTCGAAATTGCGGCCCACGGCGCCGCGCTCGCCCCAGAATACGCGCAACGGCTGGCGCAGCCGCTCGCCCGCCAACCGGCCGGCGCGGTCATGCTCCAGATCGATGGTGGCCGAGGCGCGGTAATCCTCGCAGATGCCGGTGGCCCAGCCGGGCAAGCCGGCGCAGCGCTCATATTCGGCCAACGCCCGCGGCGCGAACAGCGCCAGCCCGCCGGGCCGGCCGCCCATCACCGAACGCGCATAGAACGCCGGGTCGCGTCCGATCATGGTTTCGGGCAGCGGCGCCGGCTGGGTCAGCCAGAACCAGTGGTAATAGGCTTGCGCAAAGGCGCGCGTGGTGCCTTCGTACATATCGAGCGTGGGTGCGATGTCCAGCAGCATCAGGCGCGCGACGCGCCGCGCGTGATCCAGCGCGAGGCGATGCGCCACCCGCGCGCCGCGGTCGTGGGCCAGCACGTCGAAGGTGTCGAAGCCCAACGCGGTCATCAGCTCGGCCATGTCGCGCGCCATTTCGCGCTTGGAATGCGCCGAGTGGTCTGCCGAGGCCGGCGGCTTGCCGCTATCGCCGTAGCCGCGCAGGTCGGCAGCCACGCAGGTGTGGCGGCGCGTAAGCGCCGGCCATACGCGGTGCCAGATGACGTGCGTCTGCGGATGGCCATGCAGCAACAGCAGAGGCGGCCCCGAACCCTGGACGCGGGCGGCGATGTCGACGCCATTGACCCGGAACATCCGCAGCGGCAAATCGAATAGCGTATCGGTCAAAATGCACTCCCGTGAATGAGGCGGCCGGGGTCAGCTCGCGGCGTCCAGCCGGGCCCGCACGCGCTGTGCGACATCGCGCATCCAGGGATGCCGGCGCCAGTGTCCGGCCTCGTAGCGGGCGATGTCGTCCAGTTGCCGCAGCGTAGCGCCCACCATGTCCTGCCCGTGGGCGAACATGTCGCGGTGCCGGGCCGACAGTTCGAACGATGACACCCAGCCATTGGCGGCGCTTACCGTGCCGGCCAGCAGATCGATCTCGACCCGATGGCTGGCGGTATTGGACACCCGCTGCAGCAGCTCGTCTACCTGCGCGGCCGGCAAAGTTACCAGCAACAGGCCATTATTCAAGGCGTTGAAGAAGAAGATCTCGCCGAAGCTGGGCGCGATGACCGCGCGAATGCCGAACTGCTGCAGCCCCCACACAGCATGCTCGCGGCTCGACCCGCAACCGAAGTTCGGGCCTGCCACCAGTACGCATGCCCCGGCATAGGCTGGCTGGTTCAGCACGAAATCGGCGCGCGGGCGGCCGGCTTCGTCGAAGCGCAGGTCGTACAGCAGGCCACGGTCGAGCCCGGCTTTGTCGACGATGCGCAGGAACTGCTTGGGCATGATCTGGTCGGTGTCCAGATTGCTGTAGGGCAATGGCGCGGCAATGCCGGCGATGACGGAAGACGGTTTCATGCGGCCTGCTCCAGTGCTCGTGCATCAACGATGCGGCCAGCCAGCGCGGCCGCGGCGGCCATGGCCGGACTCATCAAGTGCGTGCGGCCGCCGCGTCCCTGGCGGCCTTCGAAATTGCGATTGGTGGTGGAAGCGCAGCGCTCGCCTGGGCGCAACACATCGTCGTTCATGGCCAGGCACATGGAACAGCCCGGCTGGCGCCATTCGAAACCCGCCTCGATCAACTGGGCGGCGATGCCCTCGGCCTCGGCCTGGGCGCGCACGGCGCCCGAGCCAGGCACGACCATGGCGCGCACGCCGGGCGCGACTTTGCGGCCGCGCACCAGCCCGGCCACCACGCGCAGGTCTTCGATGCGGCCGTTGGTGCACGAGCCGATGAAAACGCGGTCGATCGGCACGCCGGCAATGGGCGTGCCGGGCGCCAGGCCGATGTAGTCAATCGCCTTGCGCAACGCGATGCGCGCCAGGGCGTCGGGCTCGGCCTCGGGGTCGGGCACCGCGCCGCCGACCGGCACGGCCTGGTCCGGACTAGTGCCCCAGGTAACGAATGGCGCGATCGAGGCCGCGTCGAACACATGCTCGGCCTCGAAGCGCGCATCGTCGTCGGAATACAGCGTGCGCCAATGGGCGCGCGCGAGTTCCAGATCGGCGCCACCCAGGTGCGGCGCGCGCGCCTCGACATAGCGGCGCGTCGTATCGTCGGGCGCGATCAGCGCGGCGCGCGCGCCCGCCTCGACGGTCATGTTGCACAGGGTCATGCGCGCTTCGGCCGACAGGTCTTCAATTGCCTGTCCGCAGTATTCGACCGCGAAGCCGCGCGCGCCCTGGGCGCCCAGGCGGTGCACCAGGTAGATCACCAGATCCTTGGCCGACACCCCGGCGGGCAGGCGGCCGTCGACACGCACCCGCATGTTGCGCGCCACCCGGTACACCAGCGTCTGCGTGGCCAGGATGTGCTCGACCTCGGACGTGCCGATGCCGAAGCCCAGCGCCCCCAGCGCGCCGTAAGTGGTGGTGTGGCTGTCGCCGCACAGCACCACCATGCCAGGCAGGATCATGCCGTGTTCGGGCGCCACCACGTGCTCGATACCCTGCAGTGGATCGGTAGTGTCGAATAGCGCAATGCCCTGCTCATCGCAGTTGCGCTTCAGGTTGCGCGCCTGCAGCGACGAGGCCGGCTCCTGGATCACGCGCGCCGCGGCGGGCACGGAATGGGTGGGAATCACGTGATCCACCACCGCCATCTGCTGGCCGGGCCGCAGCACGCGGCGGCCGCGCGCGGCCAAACCACTGAATGCCTGCGGACTGGTGTACTCGTTCATGATGTGCAGGTCGACGTAAAGCAGCACGTGCTCGGCATCGATGCGGGCCACTTCGTGGCTGGCCACCAGTTTGTCGTATAGCGTCATGCCGGGCATGATCGAATTTCCTTGGAAAAAACGGCCTCAGTTGGGCTGGATGCCGGCGGCCTTGATGATGCCGGCCCAGCGCGTCATTTCGGCGGCCACCATCTGGTCGGTCTGGACTGGCGTGGATATCAGGGCGTCGAACCCTTCGCGCTTCATGCGGTCGGCCACCTCGGGCGAGCGCAGCGCGTCGCCCAGCCTGGCATTAAGCGTGTCCACCACGGCCTGCGGCGTGCCTGCCGGCGCGCTGATCACGAACCAGGTGTTGAATTCGTAATCGGGCAGCCCCGACTCGGCGATAGTGGGCACGTTGGGCAGCAAGGGGGAGCGCGTCTTGCCGGTAACGCCCAGCGGCTTGAGCTTGCCGCTGTCCACTTGCGGCTTGGCCGCCGACAGCACCGGAAAGCTCATCTGCACCTGCCCGCCGATAGTGTCCAGCATGGCCGGGCCGCCGCCCTTGTAGGGCACGTGCAGGATCTGCGTGCCCGACACCGACTTGAACAATTCGGCCGCCATGTGAAAGGTGCTGCCCATGCCGGCCGATCCGAAACTCACTTCGTTGGCGGGCCGCGCGCGCACATATGCCAGCAGTTCGGCCACGCTGTTGACGGGCAGGCTGTTGGTGACCGTCAGCACGTGCTGCGACGTCGCCACGGTACCGACCGAACGCAGATCTTTCAGCGTGTCGAACGGCATGGTCTTGAACAGCGACGGATTGATCGCCAGCGACATGGTGTTGATGGACAGCGTGTAGCCGTCGGGCTGGGCGCGTGCCACGGCGGCCATGCCGATGTTGCCCGATGCCCCCGCGCGGTTCTCGATCACCACGCTCTGGCCCAATTGCCTGGCCCAGGCATCGGCGATCAGGCGCGCGGTGATGTCCACGCTGCCGCCGGGCGCGAACGGCGCCACCAGCGTAATGGCCCGCTGTGGAAAATCCTGCGCCAGGGAGGGCGCGGCGGCGCCACAGCCGGCGGCCAGGGTAGCCAACAACACGGCGCGTCGGTATCGGGACGGGATCATCGGTCAGTCTCCTCTTGGTCTGGGCGCGCGTCGCGGCCCGTGTGTAATGTTGTGCGGCCAGTGTATAGGCCTGTTTTGTTCTTATAATTAATTAGCCTGTAAAGCTTTATTCAATTGAATTTAATAATCTAAGCGAGGCCCCGCCATGGATGGCATGTCAGACCTGGCTTTCTTCTCGCTGCTGGTCAAGCACGGCAACCTGTCGGCCGCCGCGCGCGAACTTGGGCTCACGCCGCCCGCGGTCAGTACCCGGCTGGCAAACCTGGAGCGGCGGCTGGGCGTGCGGCTGCTGAACCGCACCACGCGGCGCGTCAACGTCACGCAGGAAGGCGAGCTTTACCTGGCCGAAGGCGGCCGCATCCTGGCCGACCTGGAAGCGCTGGAACGCAGCGTCGCCAGCGCGCGCGCGCAGCCGCGCGGGCTATTGCGCCTGAACGCCACGTTCGGATTCGGCCGCGCCCACATCGTGCCGGCGGTGTCCGATTTCACCCGGCAATTCCCCGAAGTGGAAGTGCAGATGCAACTGACCGACAGGCCGGTCAACCTGTTGGACGAAGGGTTCGACGTGGCCGTGCGCTTCGGCGAAATACCCGACGCGCGCCTGACTGCCCGCAAAATCGCCTCGAACCGCCGCCTGCTGTGCGCATCGCCGCAGTACCTGCGCGCCCACGGCGAGCCGCGCACGCCGGGCGAACTGCAGCGCCACCGCTGCATCGTGGTGCGCGAGAACGACGTGGCCTACGGCACGTGGCACCTGCGGGCCGGACAACGCGTCGAAACCGTCAAGGTACGCGGGCCGCTCAGTTCCAACGACGGTCAAAGCGCCCTGGAATGGGCGCTGGATGGCCACGGTATCGTGATGCGCTCGGAATGGGAAACCGCAGCGTATTTACGATCTGGGCGCCTGCGGCACGTGCTGCCCGACTGGAGCACGCCGCCGGCCGACATTCACGCCCTGTATCCCGAACGCCTGAACCTGCCGGCCAAGACCGTGGCGTTCGTGGATTTCCTGGTGCAGCGCTTTGCCCGCCATGTGCGGCCGCCGGGCAGCGGCGAGTGTGCTTGGTAGGGCCACGGCGACTCGCACCGACAGGCACTATGACAAATACTGCGGTGGCCTACCGGGTCCCCGTGATCTCGTCCAGCCCGAGTTCGCGCAAGATCGCCTCAGTGTGCTGACCGATCGAGGGCACCGGTCCCATGGCGGCTTCGAGGCCGCACAGCGTCGCCGGTGGCAACAGTGCCTGAACAGGCCCTACGGGCGTGTCCACGTCGCGCCAGCGTCCGCGTGCGCGAAATTGCGGATGTTCCCAAACGTCGTGCATGGAATTCAGGGGAGCATTGGCAATTTCCCCTTTATCAAGACGCGCCAACACCTGCTCGCGCGTCAACCCGGAAAAACACGCTTCAATCAGGGTATCCAGGGCCGCCCGATTCGCCACGCGCTGCAGGTTGGTGGAAAAACGGGCGTCGGCGGCCACCATGGCGTCCTCCAGGACGTCGGCACAGAATCTCTGCCATTCGCGGTCGTTCTGCAGGCCAAAAATAATGCTCTTGCCATCCCCCGCCCGATATTGGCCATACGGAGCAATGGCAGGGTGCGCCACGCCGTTGCGGGCCGGAGGCGTGCCGCCGTAATGCGCGAAGTTCAGCGCGTACGACATCCATTCAGTCAACGCCTCCAGCATGGTGACTTCCACGCGCAGGCCGACGCCCGTGCGGGCCCGTTGGAGCAAGGCGGCAAGAATGCCTGAATAGGCATACATACCGGCCGAGATATCGGCAATGGATATCCCGGTGCGCGAGGGGCATTCTTGCGTGCCAGTCACGGAGATCAGCCCCGACGCCGCCTGGATGAGCAGATCGTAGGCTTTCTTTTCACGATAAGGGCCATCGTCGCCGTAGCCGGAAATATCGCAGACGATCAATTGTGGAAACTGCGCATGCAGGGCGTCGAAATCCAACTCCATGCGCCGCGCCGCGCCAGGTGCCAGGTTTTGGATGAAGACATCAGCCTTGGCGATAAGCCTGTGCAGGACTTCCCGCGCAGCCGGATCTTTCAGGTCGAGAGCCAGGCTTTCTTTGCCGCGATTGGCCCAAACGAAAAACGATGACATCCCGCGCACCGTGGCGTCGTACCCTCGCGCGAAATCGCCTACTTCCGGGCGTTCTATTTTTATGACGCGCGCGCCCAGATCGGCAAGCTGCCGGCTGGCGAATGGCGCGGCGATAGCATGTTCGAGTGCGACGACAGTCACGCCGTCCAGAGGAAGCGAAGCAAGCATATTGTCCTGGGAAAAAACGCCGCGACAGGCACGGGCGGCGGAAGAAAAATTATAGGAACGGGGTTTTCATCGCCGCCAGTCGAGAATTTTTAACCGGCCTTCCAAATTCTCTAATCAGCCGCCAGGCGCGGGGGCAAGCTCGGCCACATAGTTGACGAAATCGCGTGCATAGGTGGGCAGCGCTTTCAGGCTGCGCATCACGACGCGCTGCTCGCGCACGGCCCAGGATTCCTCAAGCTCGACCGCTTCGACCATGCCTTTTTCAAGGGCTGCCGTCGCCACCGAGCGCGGCACCAGCGAAATGCCAGCGCCCTCTTGAACACAGCGCAACACGGCATCGAAGTTGGGCGCATGCACGCGTACTCGCGGCTTGAGGCCCAGTTGCTCAGCCATTTGTTGCAAAAACAAGAAATTGCTGCTGCGGCGCCCAATGGCGACCAGATCGTGGACCAACGCGGCCTCAAGAGAAATTTTGCGATGCAGGCCGAGCGGGTGGCGCGGGGGAATGATGAACAGTAGTTCATCTTTGCCATAGGTAATGAACTCGAGCCCCCGCATCTCGATGGATCCGGCAACCAGGCCAATGTCAGCGCGATCATCCAGCACTGCCTTGACGGTTTCTTCGCTAAGTTGCTCGTCCAGATCGACATTCACGTTGGGGTAAGCCGCCAGAAAGCGGCTCAAGGCGACTGGCAGGCTACTCATAGTGCTGCTGTTAGCGAACACCCGCAGATGACCTTCGATGCCATCGGTGTGGCGACGCATTTCGCCTTGCAGGCGGTCGACGTTGCTGAGAATGGTCTGGGCATGGCGCAGCACGGTCATACCCGCGGGCGTCAGGGACATGCCCTTGGATGTACGTTCGAACAAAGGCACGCCCATTGCCTGCTCCAGGTTCTTCAGCCGATAGCTCGCCGACGGTGCGGTCAAGTGCATGTCGGAGGCGCCGCCACTCAGGCTTCGCGCCTGGGCAATCGCCAGGAAGACGCGCAAATCAGTCAGTTCGTAGCGCATGTGTGGTCCGAAAAATGTGGGAACTGCCGCAACGCGAGCGGCATATTAGAAGGTTTCTAACATCGCTAAGAAACGTTCGACTGGCCGGACGCTAGCGCCTTACCTATAGTTTGCCGCACCCCGAACAATGGAGACAACAGATGACCAGCAAACTCTCGCGGCGCGTCCTGGCGCGCGTCGCCCTCATGGCGGGCTGCACACTTATTGCGTCCGGGCCGACCGCTGAAGCGGCTTCCAACTTTCCGGACCGGCCTGTCAAACTGGTCGTGCCCTATGCGGCCGGCGGGCCGACCGATACCTTCGCCCGCGCGCTGGCCGAAAGTTGGAGCCGGCAGCTGAACGCGACCATCATCGTCGAAAATCGCACCGGCGCCGGAACGGTGGTGGGAACGGAAGCCGTCGCCAAAGCCTCCCCGGACGGCTACACGCTGCTGTTCACCACCGTTGCCCATGCTGTCAACCCCAGCATCCACGCCAAGCTGCCGTACCGAACCGTCGAAGATTTCGCGCCGGTGGGACTGGCAGCCAAGGCGCCTCTGGTGCTTGTGGTGAACCAGGACGTTCCAGCCAAGTCTCTGCCCGAGTTTCTTGCCTATCTGAAATCCAACCCCGGAAAGGTGAATTTTGGCTCGGCCGGCGTCGGCAGCGCGCCCCATCTGGGAGCAGAACTGATTAACTACATGGCGGGCACCCAGGCTTTGCACGTGCCGTATCGTGGCAGCGCTCCTGCCATGGCGGATGTCATCGGCGGCCACGTCCAATTCATGCTCGACAGCGCGCCCACCGGCCTGGCGCAGGTCCGCGCCGGCACCGTACGCCTGCTGGCAACTTCAATGGCGCAGCGTCTGCCGCAAACACCCGAGACGCCCGCCATCGCCGAACAAATTCCCGGCTACGAGGCGTACACCTGGAACGGCGTGTTTGTGCCAATGGGCACGCCCGGCCCGGTGATCGACACACTCAATGCCACGCTACGTGCGGCGCTTCACGACGAATCGCTCAAACGCAGTGCCTACGATATGGGATTGGTTCTGGAAAGCGACCCCCAGCCTGCCTCCTTGGCAAAGTTCCTGGACAGCGAGCTGAAAAAATGGGGGCAAGTCGCTAAAGCGGCGCATATGTCGGCGAACTGACAAGGAGTTTTCTTTCATGGCAATCATGCAACCCATGTGCGAGCAGCGGTATCTCGAAGATTTTCGCATCGGAGAGAGATTCATTCTGCCTTCACGCACCATGACAGACGCACTATTCGCGGCGTTTCAGGCGGCTAGCGGCGACAATCATCCGATTCACTACGATGTGGAATACTGCCGCTCTCGCGGTATGCCTCATATGTTGGCGCACGGGTTCCAGGTGGCCATCCAGACGGCGGCCGGCGCCGGCTTGTTTCCCCACATGGTCGAAGAATCCTTGAAAGCGTTCCTCGAGCAAAGCAGCCGCTTCCTGCAGCCCGTCTTTGCGGGCGACACGCTCTACAGCACGCTGACCGTGTCAGAGATCATTCCTAATCGCACGACGGGCGTCCTGGTCATGGCTACGGAGGTCCGCAACCAGCGAGATATTGTGGTCATGGATGGCTGGCAAAAGTACCTGTTGCGCAAGCGCAGCGCTCTGCGTGACACCGCCTCCTGAGCCAGAAAAACTTCGGCCATCAAAAAACCCCGCCACGAGGGCGGGGTTGCATAGGCCGGGGCGTGCGCCGCCTCAGGCGCTTTTCTTCAGCTCCAGCGCCTTGTCGGTGGCTTCCCACGAGAACTCGGGTTCGGCGCGGCCGAAATGCCCGTAGGCCGCCGTCTTGGCGTAGATGGGACGCAGCAGGTCGAGCATGTTGACGATGCCCTTGGGACGCAGGTCGAAGTGCTCGCGCACCAGCTTGGCGATCTGCTCGTCGGGAATGACGCCCGTGCCTTCGGTGTACACCGTGATGTTGATGGGTTCGGCCACGCCGATGGCGTAGCTGACCTGCACCTGGCACTGGCGCGCCAGGCCGGCGGCCACGACGTTCTTGGCCACGTAGCGCGCCGCATAGGCGGCCGAGCGGTCGACCTTGGACGGGTCTTTGCCCGAGAAGGCGCCGCCGCCGTGCGGGCACGCGCCGCCGTAGGTGTCGACGATGATCTTGCGGCCGGTGAGGCCGCAGTCGCCCTGCGGGCCGCCGATGACAAAGCGGCCGGTGGGGTTCACCAGGAACTTGGTGCGCGGCGTGATCAGGCCTTCGGGGAAGCTGGGCTTGATGATGTCTTCGATGACGGCTTCGTGGATGGCCGACTGCGAGATCTCGGGCGCGTGCTGGGTCGACAGCACCACGGTGTCGACCTCGACCGGACGGCCGTCGACATAGCGGAACGTGACCTGCGACTTGGCGTCGGGGCGCAGCCACGGCAGGCGGCCGTCTTTGCGCAGCTCGCTCTGGCGCTGCACCAGGCGGTGCGCGTACCAGATGGGCGCCGGCATCAGGTCGGGGGTTTCGTCGCACGCGTAGCCGAACATCAGGCCCTGGTCGCCCGCGCCCTGGTTCAGGTAGTCTTCGGACTTGCGGTCGACGCCCTGGGCGATGTCGGGCGATTGCTTGTCGTACGCCACCAGCACCGCGCAACCCTTGTAGTCGATGCCATAATCGGTGTTGTCGTAGCCGATGCGGCGAATAGTGTCGCGTGCCACCTGGATGTAGTCGACATTGGCGGTGGTGGTGATTTCACCGGCCAGCACGACCAGGCCGGTGTTGCACAGCGTCTCGGCCGCCACCCGGGCGTTGGGGTCTTGCGTGAAGATGGCGTCGAGGATGGCGTCGGAGATCTGGTCGGCGACCTTGTCCGGATGCCCTTCCGAGACGGATTCGGAAGTGAAGAGAAAATCGTTGTTGGCCACGGATGCGTCCTTACGAAACCGGCTGGGCCGGCACACAGGTTTAACGAGGCGCGTAGCGCCCCGGATCTGGACCTGCCTGCGACGATCTGGGCGCGACGCTTTAGCGGATTTTGCCTGAAGCGCGCGCTGCGCCCCGGGCGTCGCCCCGCAAGTTGTCGGTTAACTCGGCGACTGGCACCATTTTAGGCGAAAATGCCCGCTTCATGCTGCCCAGCCTGAATCTATAGATATAAGGTGCACGCCTGGCGTGCCGCCCCCCTGCCTTCGCCCACGCATGCTGCTAGCCCTGTTCCGCGCCCTTGCCCTGCTTCCCCTGCCGCTGCTGCACGCCACCGGGCGCCTGCTGGGCCTGCTGGTATATGCCTGCCCGGGCCGCTACCGGCGGCGGCTGCGGGCCAACGCGGCCCAGGCGGGCTATTCTGACGCCGCCTTCGCGCGGCGCGCTGCCGCCGAAACCGGCGCCATGATCCTGGAAATGCCCAAGGTGTGGTTCCGCAATGCCGAGAGCCTGGCCAGCACGGGGTCGGATGACCTCGCCGTGGTCGATGCCGCCCGCGCCGAAGGCCGCGGCATTCTGTTCCTGACGCCTCACCTGGGTTGCTTCGAGATTTCCGCGCGCTACATAGCGGCGCGCAATATTCCGCTGACCGTCATGTTCCGCCCGCCGCGCATCGCCGCGCTGGCGCCCCTGTTGGACACCGCGCGCAATACCTCGGGCGTGAAGGCGGTGCCGGCCAACCTTAACGGGGTGCGCGAATTCGTGCGCGCGCTGCGCCGCGGCGAATCGGTGGGCCTGCTGCCCGACCAAGCGCCCGGCGAAGGCGACGGCGTATGGGCGCCCTTCTTCGGTCGCATGGCCTACACCGTCACGCTGCCCGGCAGGCTGGCGACGCAGGCGGGGGTTCCGGTCATCCTGGTGGCGGGCGAGCGCCTGCCGCGCGGGCGCGGCTGGCGGGTGCATTTCATGCGCGTGCCCGGGCCCTTGCCGGCCGACCCGCAAGCCCAGGCGGCGCTCTTTAACGCCACCATGGAACAACTGATCCGCCGCATTCCACATCAGTATCTGTGGAGCTACAACCGCTACAAGATTCCGCGCGGCGCGCCGCCCGCGCCGCCTGTACCTTCCGACACCCCTGCCCATGACTGACTTCAAGACGCGCGCCCTGGCCTCGCTGTTTGCCTGGTTCGGCCGCATGCGCCCGGCTACGCGCCAGCGCATCGGCGCCGCCCTGGGCTGGCTGACCCCGAGACTGGCCCGCTCGCGCGCGCGCATCGTGCGCCTGAACCTGCGGCTGTGCTTTCCCGACCAGCCCGAGCATGTGCGCGAACAATGGCTGCGCGAACACTTTCGCGCCCTGGCGCAGACCATCATCGATCGCGGCGTGCTGTGGTACGGCAGCCCCGACGCCATCCGCGACCTGGTCACCCAGAACGGCGCCGACCGCATCAACGCCCTGATCGCCCAGGGCCGCCCCGTGCTCCTGCTGGCGCCCCATTTCGTGGCGCTCGACGCGGCGGCCACCCGGCTGACCATGGAAGTGCCCAGCAGCGCCACCATGTACACACCGCAAAGCGACCCGGCGGTCGATGCCATCGTGCGCGACGGGCGGGCACGCTTTAACGAGGTCTTCCTGGTCAGCCGCAAAGACGGCGTACGCGAACTCATCCGCCACCTGCGGGCGCCGCGTCCGGTGTACTACCTGCCCGACATGGACTTCGGGCGCAGCGGCGCGGTGTTCGTGCCGTTTTTCGGCGTGCAGGCGGCCACGCTGCTTGCCACCGCCCAGTTGGCCCGCAAATGGGATGCCGCCGTGCTGCCCGTCATCGACTTCTGGGATCCGGCCAGCGGCCGGTACCACGTCGAGGTGTTGCCTCCCCTGGAAGACTTTCCCGGCGAGGGTTCGCTGGAAGACGCCACTGCCCGCCTGAACCGCGAAATCGAGGCCTGGGTGCGGCGCTGCCCCAGCCAGTATTACTGGGTGCACCGGCGCTTCAAGACCCGCCCGCTGGGCGAGGCCAAGTTCTATTGAAGCCGGCGGCGGGGCAACCCGCCGCAACCGCCACCGCCGCGCCGTAATGGGCGATAATCGACCGATGATCTGGAACTTCACCAAAATGCATGGCGCGGGCAACGACTTCGTCGTGCTCGACGGCGTGCGCCAAGCCATCGACATCACGCCCGAGCGCGCGCGCGCCCTGGCCGACCGGCATTTCGGCATCGGCGCCGACCAGATCCTGCTGGTCGAGCCCCCCACGCACCCCGAGGCCGACTTCCGCTACCGCATCTTCAACGCCGACGGCTCCGAGGTCGAACACTGCGGCAACGGCGCGCGCTGCTTCGTGCGTTTCGTGCACGAGCAGCGGCTGTCCAGCCGCAATCCGCTACGCGCCGAAATCGCCACCGGCATCCTGGTGCTGGACGAAGGCGACGACGAACAAGTCACCGTCGACATGGGCGTCACCCGCTTCGACCCTGCCGCCTTGCCGTTCGACACCGCGGGCCTGGCTTCGGCCGCCCAGGGCAGCGACACCCTCTGGCAGCTTGACCTGCCCGACGCGCCCCCCGGCCTGCCGCGCAGCGTACAGGTGTCGGCCGTGGCCATCTCCAACCCCCACGCCGTACAGCAGGTCGACGACGTCGATGCCGCGCCGGTGGCCGCCATCGGCCCGCTGATCGAACGCCATCCGCGTTTCGCGCGGCGCGTGAACGCCGGCTTCATGCAAGTGCTCGACCGCCATTCCATCCGCCTGCGCGTGTACGAACGCGGCGCCGGCGAAACCCTGGCCTGCGGCACCGGCGCCTGCGCCGCGGTGGCGGCCGGCATCCGGCGCGGCCTGCTCGATTCGCCCGTGCGCGTGCACACACGCGGCGGCACGCTCACTGTCGACTGGAACGGTGAGCACCTGCGCATGACCGGCCCGGCCACGTCCGTCTTCACGGGCCAGGTCGACATCGACAAACTGGTTTTCTCCATGGCCCTCGGCCGCTAAGCCTCTCATGACCGATACCGCTTTCACCGCCCAGGACGTCGCGGATTTCCTGCAGAACAACCCCGATTTCTTCGACCAGCACGCCGAAGTGTTCGCCACCCTGCAGGTGCCGCATCCCCACGGCGCGCGCGCCATCTCACTGGGCGAACGGCAGATTCTCACCCTGCGCGAGCGCAACCGCGAACTCGAATGGCGCCTGAACGAGCTGGCCCACCATGCCGACTCCAACGAGGCCATCGGCGAGCGTGTATCGCAATGGTGCTGCCGCCTGCTGGGCGAAGCCGAGCCCCAGCACCTGCCTGGCGAAATCGCCCTGGGCCTGGCCGAGCAGTTCGACCTGAACCACGTCGCGCTGCGCCTGTGGAACCTGCCGGGCCAGCCTCCCTCGGGCTACGGCGAGCCGGTCTCGGCCGACGTACGCGCCTTCGCCGACAGCCTGAAGGCCCCCTATTGCGGCCCCGACACCGAATTCGAGGCGGCCGGCTGGCTCGACGCCAAGCCGCGCTCGCTGGCCCTGGTGCCGCTACGGCTGGACCCCGACCAGCCCAGCGTCGGGCTGCTGGTGCTGGGTTCCGACGACCCCGAGCGCTTCACCCCCGAAATGGGCACTGTGTTTCTCGAGGCCATCGGCCGCCTGGCTTCGGCCACGCTGCGCCGGCTGGCCACGCCCGCCGCCCAGGGCTAGAAACCGCGGCGGCTCACGGCCAGCAGCAGTTCATCCCATGAGCCACGCCGAGCCCGCGCCGCCCGATACCCTGCCGCAGCCACTAGATGCCTGGCTGCAACATCTGCGGGCGCATCGGCGCTACTCGCCGCACACCCTCGACGCCTACCGGCGCGACCTGCGCCAGCTGGCCGTGCTGGCGCAGGCAGCGGGCCTGCCGCTCGAACAACTAGCCAACGGACACATTCGCCAGTTCGTGGCGCGGCTGCACGCGCAAGGGCTGGGGCCGCGCAGCCTGGCGCGCACGCTGGCGGCCTGGCGCGGTTTTTATCAATGGTGGGCGCCCGGTGCGGGCCTAGCCGGCAACCCGGTGGCCGGGGTACGCGCCCCCAAAGCCGCGCGCGGCCTGCCCAAGGCGCTGTCGGTCGAGCAGGCGCAGGCGCTGCTCGACCACGCCACCAGCCGGCTCGCCACCGATCCGGCCGGCCTGCGCGACCGCGCCATGTTCGAGCTGCTGTACTCCAGCGGCCTGCGGCTGTCCGAACTGGTGGGGCTAGACATTCGCTACGAACGCTCGGCCGATTACGAATCGCGCAGCTGGCTGAACCTGGACGATGCCGAAGTGGTGGTGCTGGGCAAGGGCGGCAAGCGCCGCGCGGTGCCGGTGGGCCAGGCCGCGCTGACTGCCTTGCGGCGCTGGATCGACGCGCGCCCGCAACTGGCCGCGGCCGCGGCGTCCGCCGGCGATGCCGCGGCGCTGTTCGTGGGCGCGCGCGGCCGGCGCATCGCGCCGCGCGTCGTACAGCTGCAGCTGGCCAGGCTGGCCCAGGCCGCCGGCCTGCCGGCCCACGTGCACCCCCACGTCCTGCGCCACAGCTTCGCCAGCCATGTACTGCAGTCGGCGCAAGACCTGCGGGCTGTGCAGGAAATGCTGGGCCACGCCAACATCTCGACCACGCAGATCTACACCCGGCTCGACTTCCAGCACCTGGCCAAGGCCTACGACCAGGCGCACCCGCGCGCCGGACGCAAGTCGTAGCCGGCGCTCAGTACGTCACGCGCACGCCCAGCAGCACGCTGCGGCCAGGCAACGGCGCCACTTTCGAAATGAACGACGCGTGGTTGTAGGCCAGCTTGTCCAGCAAGTTGGTGCCGCGCAAATACACTTCGTAGGCAGCGTCCGCGCCCAGCCCGCCGCGATAGCTGACCACGGCGTTGACCATGTCGTAGCCCGGGGTGCTGGACTCGTACGAGGCGATGTCGTTCTGGCGAAACACGTGGGCATACTCGACGCCGCCCGACCATTGGCGCCACTTGGCGTCGGCGCGCACGCCCAGTCGCGCGGCGGGGATGCGCGGCAGGTTGCCACCGCCGCCCGTGAGCTTGCCACGAACATAGTCGCCGAACACGGCGGCCGAGAACACCTTGGTGAACTGGTGGCGCACTTCGCCTTCAAGCCCGGTGAACTCCGCGTCGCGCTGCGTGTACTCGATCAGGCGGAAATCCTCGAACTGATCCAGCGTATTGGCATAGATGTAGTTCTTCACCCGGTTGTGGAACGCGCTCAGGCTGAAGGTAGTGTCGCCCTCGTGCTTGCGCAGCGTCAGGTCGATGTTGCGCGAAGTTTCCTTGCCCAGGTCGGGGTTGCCGATTTCATACGTATTGGTGGCCAGGTGCACGCCGTCGGCATACAGTTCCTGGGCCGAGGGCAGGCGCTGCGAGCGCGACAACGACAGCGCAACCGAGTACTGGGGCGCGAAGTTCCAGATTGCCGAGGCAGACAGCGACGTGCCCGACTGGCTCGAACGCGGGTGGTCGCCCTCGGGTGAGATGCGTTGCCAGTCCTGGCGCGCGCCGACCTCGAAGCGCCAGTCGCCCAGTTTGTATTCTTCCAGCAAGAAGATGCCGGTGGAACGGGTGTCGCTGCGCGGCAAAAAGGCTTCTTCGCCGTCGGCGCTGAAGTCGCTGTAGGCATTCTGTATGCCCACCACGCCACGCCAGCCGTACAGCGGCTTGTGTTCGAGCTCCAGGCGCGCGTCGTAGCCGCGGTTCTTGAACGTGGTGCCCACTTCGCCGCCCTCGATTTCCTGGTGCTGATAGTCGGTCAGCCCGCCGCGGAAACGGATTTTCTCGAACCCCGCGAAGGGCTCGGCATATTCCGCGCGCAGGTCGACGCGATTGCTGCGCAACTTCACGTATGGCGGATCTTCCTCTCCGTGCTCATGATCGTGATCGTGGTCATGGTCGTGATCATGGCCGCCGCAATGCAGGTGCGTGCCGTGGGGGTGGCACCCTTCGTATTCGTGGTTGTGCCCAGGCAGCCCGTATTTGCTTTCCAGGTAGGTATAGGCCACGCCCACATAGCCGCGCGGCGTGATCCACGACAGGCCCACCGTGCCTTGCGACGACCTGCTGTACGAGCCTTCCAGTTCGCCGCCTGGCCAGTCGGGCACGTTGTAGTCGTCCGACCGGCGCTTCAGGCCCTCGACCCGCACGGCGAATTCGCCCGTGCCCGCCGTAATGCCCACGGCGCCCGCGCGCTCGCCGGTGCCGGTGGCGCCGCGCACCTCGGCTTCGGCTTCCACGCCCTTTTCCGGCACCGCCGTGGGAATCTTGCGGTCCAGCACATTGACCACGCCGCCAATCGCCCCGCCGCCGTACAGCAGCGTGGCGGGGCCGCGCAGCACTTCGATGCGGTCCGCCAGCAGCGGCTCGGTGGTGACGGCATGGTCGGGCGAAATATTCGACGCGTCCATAAGCTCCGAGCCATCGGACAACACCTTCACGCGCGGCGCGGTCTGGCCCCGGATCACCGGCCGGCTGGCGCCGCCGCCAAAGGTGTCCGAATGAATGCCGGGCAGGCCGTCGAGCGTATTGCCCAAGGTGTCGTGCCGGCGCTCGATCAGCGCGTCGCCGCTCAGCACCAGGGCCGGCAGCGCCATGCTGTCGGGGTCCAGGCCCAAGGGATTGGCCGATACGGTGATCGGCGCCAGCGTGGGCGCCTGCTGGGTCTGTTGTGCTTGCTGCGCCTGTTGCGCTTGAGCGGTAGCGGCCAGCCCCAGCGACATTGCCACGGCCAGCGGTAGCGGTTTGATCTGCATTTCCCGTCCCATGAATGTTATATCATTCCATAACTTTAGAAATGATATAACATATCAATTCAAGACGCACCTCGATACACCGAAAACCAGGCGCCTGCCTCCAGGCACGGCCTTTCAGCGCCGCCGCGCCCCACGGCAACGGCATGCGGCTCAGGCGGCTGCGGTGGCCGCGGCCAGTCGTCCGCCCAACAGCACCAGCCCCAGCAGCAGAATGCCCAGCGCCCCGGCGGCTTCCAGCAGGGTGCGCAGGCGCCCTGCCCACTGGGCCGACAGCCCGGCGCCGAAGCGCGTGGCGGCACTGCCGGCCAGCACCGCCACGACGGCAAGCGCGGCCACGGTCAGGCCAGTGCCCAGCCCCATCGCCAAGGCTGCGGCGATGCCTGCCGCGAAAACCCCCTGCGACAGCGCGAACACCAGCACGACCAGCGCGCCGCTGCACGGACGCAGGCCCATGGCCAGAATGGCCGAAAGCGCCTTGCGCCATTCCAGCGGGCCGGCAACTTGTTCGGCGGCCGGGGCATGCGCATGGCCGCAACCGCAGCCGGCATCATGGTGTGCATGGGCGTGACTGTGCCTGTGTATCTGCACCTGGACCTCGGCCTGGACCTGCTCATGCTCATGCGCCGGGCCGGCGCGATGCAGCCAGGTCCGCACGGCCTTCTGCCACACCAGCCATGCCCCCAGCGCCACTATCAACGCATACGAGGCCGTTTCCAGCCAGCGGGTGGCTTGGTTCATGGCCGAAGCGGTGGCGTTGAGCAGCCAGGCCAGCACCGTCACCAGCGCAATCGCCACCAGCGCCTGCAGCAGCGCCGACAACAGGGCAAGCAGCGCGCCATTGCGCGCCGTCTGGCGGTTGGCCAGTACATACGAGGCAATGACCGCCTTGCCGTGGCCCGGGCCCAGCGCATGAAACACGCCATACGCGAACGACAAGCCCAGCAACCCCCAGACCGCCGCGCCGCCTGCCTGCCAGGCGCGCACGGCGCCGGTCAACTGGCGGTAGAAATGCGTCTGCCAGGCCGACACCTGGCCGAACAACGCTGCCAGCCAGTCCGGGCCAGCCATGCCGCCGCCGCTTTCGGGCACGCCGAACGGATGCGCGCCCTGCGCCCCGGCCGCTAGGGGCAGCAACAACAACAGCAACGGCAGCGAGCGGCGCGGGAACGTCATGGGCACGCCACCTCGATGCGGTGGGTCAGCCCTTTGGTAATGGCGAACAACTCTTCGGGCAAGGCATCGGGATCGGCGGGGATGGCAGCCAGTTGCTGCATGGTCTGCCAGTCCAGCGCGCGCGGCGGCTGGTACGCCCAGGCGCACCCCGCGGGTGCGCCAGCCAGCGCTACGGCGCCCGGCGCATCGAAGGCATAGGCCACGAAATAAGTGGGATCGTAGATATCGACCCGCAGCCCCTGCTTGCCCGGCGCCACCGGCTGTGCGAGCGGCAGCGTGAACGACAGGCTCAGGCGCTGGTCTTGCGGACTCCAGCGCACGGCGGCATCGCGCGGCGCGGCGAAGGCCAGAGCCTGGCCGTCTATGGTCAGGCGCGTGAAATAGTGCGACACCGGCTCCCCCAGCGCGCGCATCCAGTCGCGCGCCATGCCCTGCAGGGTTGCGGCCGGCAAGCCGCCGTCAGGGCCTTTTTCCAGGCCCTGGGTGGTGTAGGCGCCAAACATCTCGTCGAACTGCCAGTCTTGCTCGATGGCAGCCACGCGGCCCTGTCCGTCGAACGCAATGCGCACGCGGGCGTCGATCCACATGTGCGGATGCGCCCGCGCCGCCGGCGCGGCGCAGGCCATGATTATTGCGGCAGCAAGGCAGCAGAGAGCTGGCGCGCGTTCCATTCGAACATTCCCAGATAGGTGGCGGCCGGCTTTCCGGAAGGCGCCAGTGCATCGGAATAAAGCGTACCGCCCACCCTGGCGCCGGTTTCGCGCGCGATCTGCCGCACCAGCGCCGGACTGGTGATGTTCTCGACGAACACCGCCGGCACCCGCTCGCGCTTGACCTGCTCGACAATGCGCGCCATGTCGGCGGCCGATGGTTCGGCATCGGTCGAGAACCCGGCCACGGCAATGAAGCGCACGCCATAGGCGTCGCCGAAATAGCCGAACGCGTCGTGCGAGGTCACCACCTGCCGGCGCGCCGCGGGAATCGCTGCAAAGGTTGCACGGATCCGGGCGTCCAGGGCCTCGATGCGGGCAATATAGGCCTGGGCCCGCTCACGATAGGCCTCAGCGTGCTCCGGATCAGCGGCGGCCAGGCCCGCGCCGATATTGCGGGCGTACACCGCGCCATTGGTCAGGCTTTGCCAGGCATGCGGGTCCAGGTCGCCGTGATGGTGGCGATGCCCGGTTCCGTGGCCGTGCGCATGCCCGTCGGCGTCGCCGTGGCCATGCTCATGGCCGGCATCGTGGTCATGGTCGTCGCCGTGATCGTGTTCGTGTTCCGCGTCGGCCAGCTTACGCGGCGCGATGCCCTGCGAGGCCACCACGGCACGCCCGGCGAAGCCTGACGCCTTCACCAGCCGCGGCAGCCAGGTCTCGAAGCTCAGGCCGTTCTCGATCAGCACAGCTGCGCCGGCCAGTTGCCGCGCGGCCTGTGGCGTGGGCTCGTATTCGTGCGCATCGCCGTCAGGCCCCACCAGCGTAGTCACAGCGACGTCGGGTCCGCCGATCTCGCGCACCATATCGCCCAGCACCGAGAACGTGGCCACCACGCGCAGGGGTTCGGCGGCGCGCGCCATCGCTGGCGCGGACGCGCAAGCGGTACCCAGGGCCAGCATCATCAGTATGCGACGCCGCGATTGCGCGGCGAAAAATCCATGCATGGTCGTTCTCCTTATTGCCTTGCTGACACCCACCTGCACGTTCCCCCGGCTTTCACGGCGCGCCCCGGCCATGCCTGGCCAGGCTATGCCACAGCCCGCCCTGCGGGCCACACACGACAGAGGCCAGGTACACCGCGCCGGCCGCTAGGATGATGGCGGGCGAAGCCGGCAGGTTGTAGTGATACGACACCAACAGGCCGCCCACGCCGGCAGCCACGCCCAGTGCCGCCGCCAGCGCGATCTGGGCCGCCACCGACACCGCCCAGAAGCGCGCCGCCGCGGCCGGCAGCATCATCATGCCCACCACCATCAGGGTGCCCAGCACCTGGAAGCCCGCCACCAGGTTCACCACCACCAGCACCAGGAAGGCCATGTGCGCCAGCGAGCCGCCCCCGCCGCTGGCGCGCAGAAAGCCCGGGTCCAGGCATTCCATGGCCAGCAGCCGGTACAGCGCGGCCATTGCCAGCAGCGTGACACTGGCCGCGCCGGTAACCAGCAGCAGGGCCGCGTCGTCCAGGCCCAGCACCGTGCCGAACAGCACGTGCAGCAAATCCATGTTCGAGCCGCGCACCGACACCATCAACACGCCCAGGCCCAGCGATATCAGGTAGAACGCCGCAAAACTGGCGTCTTCGCGCAGCGGCGTCAGGCGCGCCACCAGGCCGGACAGCAGCGCCACCGCCAGTCCGGTAGCCAGGCCGCCCAGCAGCATGGCGCCCAGCGACAGGCCGGACAGCAGGAACCCCGCCGCCACGCCCGGCAGAATCGCGTGTGACATGGCATCGCCCATGAGGCTCATGCGCCGCAATACCAGGAAGACACCCAGAGGGGCCGCCCCCAGCGCGGCAGCCGACGTGCCCGCCAACGCGCGGCGCATGAAACCGTAGTCGCCGAACGGTGCGACCGCCCAATCCAGCGGACTCATATCCGCTCCTGCTGCGCGCCGCGCGCGGCGGCCAGGTTGGCCGGCGTCAGCACTTCGGCCGTCGGACCCCAGGCCACCTGGCGGCCGGCCAGCAACAGGGTCTGACCGAAGTGTCGGCGCACCAGCGCCAGGTCGTGCAGAACGGCGATCACCGTGCGCCCCTCCCGGTGCCAGCCGCACAACAGCTCCATCAGGATATTGGCGGTGTGGCTGTCCACGGCCGTCAACGGCTCGTCCAGCAGCAGCACCGGCGCGTCCTGCAGCAGCAGGCGGGCAAACAGCGCGCGCTGCATCTGCCCACCCGACAGCGCGCCGACCAGCCGGCCCGCCTCATCCGCCAGTCCGACCGCTTCGAGCGCCTGCCAGGCGCGGGCGGTTTCGGCGGCGCCGAAGCGCCGCCACGGCCCCACCCGGCGCCATGCGCCCATGGCCACCATGTCCAGCACCGTGATGGGAAACGCGCGGTCCACTTCGGCCGCCTGCGGCAGCCAGGCCAGCCGGCTGCGCCCGGCGCCGGCAATGCGCACGCTGCCGGACAGGGGCCGCAGCAGCCCCATGAGCCCCTTGATCAGCGTCGACTTGCCCGCTCCATTCGGCCCGGCCACCGCCGTCATCGAGCCGCGCGCGAAACTGCCCGACACGCCGTGCACCGCCACGCGGCCGCGCCAGCCAAAGGCCACGCCGCGCAAGTCAATCGCGGGAGCGGCGCCCTGCAGGCTGTTCATGCCGGCGTCCACCAGTCCAGCGCCCAGCCGGTCAGGACCCACAGGGCCAGCGCGGCCAGCAGGGCAATGCCCAGCCGCGCCCCGGCCGAGGCGCGCAAGGCTGAACGCCCGGGCCGGGCAATCATCGCCGAAACAATATGAGACATGCGGGTAGAACCAAGAGGGTGCGCCATCCGCAACAGACGGCGTTTCAAGATAGATATGTTATATCATAACAAATACTGCCTGGCGCCGCCTCGCCCCGCCGGCCGCGTTTTCTGATACCTTCGCGGAATCGCCCTCGCCGGCCGTCCAGATCCCGATGTCCACTTCGCCCCGCTCATCCCGCCCCGATCCCGTGGGCGACCAGCTCACTATCGCCGAATCGCTGTGTGCGCAGCGCGGTCGCCGGCTGACGCCCATCCGCCGCAAGGTGCTGGAACTGCTGTTGCGGCACGGACGCAGCCTGAAAGCCTACGAATTGCTCGACGCCATGCGCGCCGAGCACCCGGGCGCGGCGCCGCCCACGGTGTACCGCGCGCTCGATTTCCTGATGGACGAAGGCCTGATCCACCGGCTGGACGCGGTCAATGCCTGGACCGCCTGCCACGACGCGGCCGGCGCCCCCCACGACCTGCTGGTCGTATGCACCGGCTGCGGCGCCGTTGCCGAAGTCAGCGATCCGGCCATGAGCCGCCAACTGGCCGAGCGGGTAGCCCGCACCGGCTTCGCGCTGGCCACCCACGAAACCGAAATCCGCGCGCTGTGCCCGCAGTGCCAGCAGAAGTACCCCGCCGCAGACCCACACCACGGCCATTCCCACTAAAAAAGGGCCCCCGGCCCCCCCGGGGCCGCGGCGTTGGTCGCCGCGGCGTATCTTGATATGCCGCAATCCATCCCCATATAACTGTATCTATCGGATTACAGCGGCGTTTTTCCAGCTTCTTCGGAAAACCCTGCTGGGGTAGGTCCGGGGTTTGCCCCCCCGCCCCGACTGTGCTGTAATCCTGCGTCCGGCCGCGACAGTGGCCGCCTGTAGTCCACGCCCGAGCGGCGCCCCGTGCGCCCCCCGGCATTCAGCTTGCCGCCTTGCCATGAATACCCAGCGCAGTTTGGACAAAATGGTTCCCGTCACCATCCTCACCGGCTTTCTCGGTGCGGGCAAGACCACCCTGCTCAAGCGCATCCTCACCGAGTTCCACGGTCGCCGCGTCGCGGTCATCGAAAACGAATTCGGGCCGGAAAGCATCGACAACGATCTGCTGGTGCAAGACAGCCAGGAAGAAATCATCGAGCTCAGCAACGGCTGCGTCTGCTGCACAGTGCGCGGCGACCTGATGCGCACCCTGTCCGACCTGCGCGCCAAGCGCGAGGCCGGCCAGCTGAACTTCGAACGCGTCATCCTCGAAACCACCGGCATGGCCAATCCTGGTCCGGTGTGCCAGACCTTCTTCATGGACGACGAGATCGCCGAATACTACCGCCTGGACGCGGTCGTCACGGTGGTCGACGCCAAGCACGGCATGGCCACGCTCGACGCCCAGGAAGAAGCCCAGAAACAGGTCGGCTTCGCCGACCGCATCCTGGTCTCGAAAAAAGACCTGGTCAACGAAGCCGACTACGAAGCGCTGCGCGCCCGCCTGGTGCGCATCAACCCGCGCGCGCCCATTTCGCCGGTGAACTTCGGTGACGCCGACCTGAAGTCCATCATCGACATCAGCGGCTTCAACCTGAATTCCATCCTCGACATCGACCCGGACTTCCTGGCCGACGAGCACCCCGACGCGGCGCACAGCCACGCCCACGGTCACGATCACGATCACGACCATGATCACGACCACGAAGGCGAATGCGGGGATCACTGCCATCACGAACATCACCATCATCATCACCACCACGACGACGAAATCGGCGCGTTCGTCTTCCGCTCCAACAAGCCGTTCGATCCCGCGCGGCTGGAAGAATTCCTGGGCGGCGTGGTGCAGGTTTATGGTCCCGACCTGATGCGCTACAAAGGCATCCTGTACATGAAAGGCATCAATCGCCGCATGCTGTTCCAGGGCGTGCACATGATGATGGGTGCCGAACCCGGCAAGCCGTGGACCGCGGCCGAGAAACCGTCCACCAAAATGGTGTTCATCGGACGCAAGCTGCCCCAGGAAATTTTCACCCGGGGCTTGGAGCAGTGCCTGGCGGGCTGACGCCGCAATCCAGACGCGCACGTCGCGCCAGGATCGATTCATAGTGGAGTGTTTTCATGGCTACCAAGGCAGCAACCAAAAAATCAAGCAAGTCGACGAGTGATACGGCGATTGATCTGCCCAGCGAAGAAGAATTGCTGGCCATGCCCGAATCGGACTACATGAACGAACGCCAGCTGGCGTTCTTCAAGGAACGGCTCAAGCAACTCGAACAAGACATCCTGGCCAACGCCGGCGAAACCACCGAGCACCTGCGCGAAACGCAATTCGTGCCCGATCCCGCCGACCGCGCCACCATCGAAGAAGAGCATGCACTCGAACTGCGTACCCGCGACCGCGAGCGCAAGCTGCTGAAAAAAGTGCAACAGTCCATTGCCCGCATCGACAGCGGCGAATATGGCTGGTGCGAAGAAACCGGCGAGCCCATCGGCATTCCCCGCCTGCTGGCCCGCCCCACCGCCACGCTGTCGCTCGAAGCGCAGGAACGGCGTGAAATGCGCCAGAAGCTTTACGGCGACTGATTCCGTCCCCGCTTTTGTTCGCCTTACCAGGGCCGCGCCGGATTTCCGCAGCGGCCCTTTTTATTTGCCCCGCCCGGAGCATAATGAACGACGCGGGCCGCCACGATGCGGCTTGAAATCCGGCGCTTCGCCCTCAGCTAGGGGCTTCAAAGGAAGGAACGCATGGAACAATTTCACGCCACCACCATCGTCTGCGTGCGCCGCGGCAACAAGGTTGCGCTGGGCGGCGACGGCCAGGTCACCCTGGGCAACATCGTCATCAAGGGCACGGCCCGCAAAATTCGCCGCCTGTACCACGACAAGATTCTGGCCGGCTTCGCCGGCGCCACCGCCGACGCCTTCACCCTGCAAGAGCGCTTCGAGGCCAAGCTGGAAAAGCACCAGGGCCACCTGATGCGCGCCGCCGTCGAACTGACGCGCGACTGGCGCACCGACCGCGTGCTGCGCCGCCTGGAGGCCATGCTGATCGTGGCCGACGCCGAGCACACCCTGGTGCTTACCGGCAACGGCGACGTGCTCGAACCCGAACACGGCCTGGCCGCCATCGGTTCGGGCGGCGCCTACGCCCAGTCGGCCGCGCTGGCGCTGCTGCGCAACACCGAGCTGTCGCCGCAAGACATCGTCAAGCAATCGCTGGAAATTGCCGGCGACATCTGCATCTACACCAACCAGAACCACGTCATCGAAACGCTGGGCGAGTAAGCGGCCGCCAGGCCGGCCGCAGCAAGGATTCCGCACATGTCAGCATCCACCATGACCCCCGGAGAAATCGTCTCCGAGCTCGACAAATACATCATCGGCCAGAACCGCGCCAAGCGCGCGGTGGCCGTAGCGCTGCGCAACCGCTGGCGCCGCCAGCAGGTCGAAGAACCGCTGCGCCATGAAATCCACCCCAAGAATATCCTGATGATCGGACCCACCGGCGTGGGCAAGACCGAAATCGCCCGGCGTCTGGCCAAGCTGGCCAACGCGCCCTTCATCAAGATCGAAGCCACCAAGTTCACCGAAGTGGGCTACGTGGGGCGCGACGTCGACACCATCATCCGCGACCTGACCGAATACTCCATCAAGCAGACGCGCGAACTCGAAATGCGCCGTGTGCGCACCCAGGCCGAAGACGCCGCCGAAGACCGTATCCTCGACGCCCTGGTGCCGCCGTCGCGCGGCACGTCAGGCGAACCCGAGCGCGGCGAAGACAGCAACGCCCGCCAGACCTTCCGCAAGCGGCTGCGCGAAGGCAAGTGCGACGACCTGGAAATCGAGATCGAAATCGCCCAGCCCGTGCCGCAGATGGACGTCATGACTCCGCCCGGCATGGAAGAAATGGCCGAGCAGCTGCGCGGCATGTTCGCCGGCCTGGCGCGCGATAAGAAAAAACCCAAGAAAATGAAGGTGAAAGAAGCCTTCAAGCTGATCGTCGAAGAAGAAGCCGCCAAGCGCATCAACGAAGACGACCTGCGCACCGCCGCCATCGCCAACGTCGAACAGAACGGCATCGTGTTCCTCGACGAAATCGACAAGATCGCCGCGCGCCAGGAAAGCGGCGGCGCCGACGTATCGCGCCAGGGCGTGCAGCGCGACCTGCTGCCGCTGGTGGAAGGCACCACGGTCAACACCCGTTACGGCATGGTGCGCACGGATCACATCCTGTTCATAGCCTCGGGCGCGTTCCACCTGTCGCGGCCGTCCGACCTGATTCCCGAGCTGCAAGGGCGCTTTCCCATCCGCGTCGAGCTCGAATCCCTGACGGCGCAAGACTTCGTGCGCATCCTGTCCGACACCGACGCGTCGCTGATCAAGCAATACTCGGCGCTGCTGGGCACCGAAGATGTGCAGCTCGACTTCAAGCCCGACGGCATCGAACGCCTGGCCGAGCTGGCGTTCTCCGTGAACGAGCGCACCGAAAACATCGGCGCGCGGCGCCTGTACACGGTCATGGAAAAACTGCTGGAAGAACTGTCGTTCGACGCCACCGCCAGCAGCGGCAAGACCATCACCATCGACGCCGCGTACGTCGATGCGCAGCTCTCCGAAGCGGCCTCCAGCCAGGACCTCGCGCGCTACGTGCTGTAGCAGCCCGGGCGCCGGCGGTGGGCAGTTTCTCGCGCGGCGCTACTTGGTGATTTCGGTCACCACATAACGCCCGTCGCGGCGGGTGGCCGTGAAGCGAACCTTGTCGCCCGGCTTGATGCCGGCCAGCAAGGCCGGGTCGGCGCGGTATACCAGCGTCATGGCGGGCAGGTCCAGGGCCGAGATCTTGTCGTGCTTGATGGTGACCTTGCCGCCGGCCGCGTCGACCCGCCGCACTTCACCGCTGGCGGTGGCGGTGGCGGACGCTTCCTGGCTGGCCGCCCAGGCCTGCGCGGGCAGGCCGGCGCCGCCGGCCAGGACGGCCGCCGCCAGCAAACCGGCCACGACTTTGTGCACATGCTGCATTGCGTTGCTCCTGGTGGGCGCGGCGCCCGGCAATGCCGGCGCCGCGCGTACACGCACAGGATAGCGCGTTCGCGGCGGCCCGCGCTGGCACTACACTAAGGCTTTGTTTCTTCACGCAACCACCGATCCTGGGCATTCGCGCATGGGCAACCGACTTTCCGCCGTGGCCACCCGCACCGGCGACGATGGCACCACCGGCCTGGGCGACGGCACCCGCACAGGCAAAGACACGCCGCGCATCGCCGCGCTGGGCGACGTAGACGAACTGAATAGCGTCATCGGCCTGCTGCGCACCGAAGCCCTGCCCGACGCCGTGCAGGCCGACCTGGGCGTCATCCAGAACGATCTGTTTGACCTGGGAGCCGAGCTGTGCATTCCTGGCCATGCCGCGCTGGATGCCAGCCAGCTGGCCTTCCTGGACGAGCGCCTGGCCCACTACAACGGCGGCCTGGCGCCGCTGCGCGAGTTCATCCTGCCGGGCGGCTGCCGCGCCGCGGCGCTGGCCCACCTGGCGCGCACGGTGGCCCGCCGGGCCGAGCGTTCGGTCGTGGCGCTGGGCCGGGCCGATCAGGTCAACGCCCCGGTACGCCAATACCTGAATCGCCTGTCCGACCTGATGTTCGTGCTGGCCCGCCACCTGAACGGCGCGCACGGCGCGGGCGACGTCTTCTGGACCAGCCGGCACTCGCGGGTGCAACCCCAGGAGTAGCGGGCGCCATGAGCTGCCAGCCACAGCATATTCCATGAGCATCCTCGTCACCGGCGGCGCCGGCTTCATCGGTTCGAACTTCGTGCTGGCCTGGCTGGGCGGCAGCGACGAACCCGTCATCAACCTGGACAAGCTGACCTACGCCGGCCATGCCGGCAACCTGGACAGCCTGCAGGGCGACGCCCGCCATCAACTGGTGCACGGCGACATCGCCGACAACGCCCTGGTGGCCGCGCTGCTGCAGGCCCACCAGCCCCGCGCGGTGCTGAACTTCGCCGCCGAATCGCACGTCGACCGCGCTATCCGCGGGCCCGATGCCTTCATCCACACCAACGTCACGGGCACCTTCCAGCTGCTCGAAGCCGTGCGCGCCTATTGGCAGGCGCTGGGCGAACCCGCGCGCACGGGCTTTCGCTACCTGCAGGTATCCACCGACGAGGTCTACGGCTCGCTCGGCCCGCAGGACCCGCCATTCGCCGAAGGCGACCCGTACCGGCCCAACAACCCCTACTCGGCCAGCAAGGCCGCTGGCGACCATCTGGTGCGCGCGTATTGGCATACCTATGGCCTGCCGGTGCTGACCACCCATTGCCCCAACAACTACGGCCCGCGCCAGTTCCCTGAAAAACTGATTCCGCTGTTGATCCACCACGCCCTGGCGGGCCGGCCGCTGCCGCTGTATGGCGACGGTTCGCATGTGCGCGACTGGCTGCACGTGGACGACCATTGCGCCGGCCTGAGGCGCGTGCTTGAAGCCGGGGAGCCTGGCCAGGTCTACCACGTCGGCGCGGGCCAGGAACGCAGCAACCTGCAGGTGGCCCAGGCCGTGTGCGCGCTGCTCGACGCCTGGCGGCCGCGCGCCGACGGGCGCGCCCACGGCGAGCAGATCACCTTCGTGCAAGACCGCCCCGGCCATGACCGGCGCTATGCCATCGACGCGGGCAAAATTCGGCGCCAACTGGGCTGGCAGCCGGCCCACGCTTTCGACGCCGGCCTGCGCGCGACCGTGCAGTGGTACCTGGATCATCCTGAATGGGTGGCCAGCGTGGCGGGCGGCGCGTACCGCCACTGGCTGCAGACGCAGTACGCGCCATGAAGATCCTTTTGCTGGGCGCCACGGGCCAGATCGGCAATGCCCTGCGACGCACCCTGCTGCCGTTGGGCAGCATCACCGCGCCCAGCCGGGCGCAGGCCGACCTGGCCAACCTCGACGGCCTGCGGGCGCTGTTGCAGGCGCAGGTGCCTGACCTGATCGTCAATGCGGCGGCCTGCACCGCCGTCGACCAGGCAGAGAACGACCCGGCCCCGGCGCGGCGCGTCAACGCCGAAGCCGTCGCCGTGCTGGCGGCGCACGCGCGCAAAAGCGGGGCGCTGCTGGTGCACTACTCGACCGATTACGTATTCGACGGCGCTAAGCAGACGCCCTACCTGGAAACCGACGCCCCCCATCCGCTGAACGAATACGGCCGCTCGAAGCTGGCCGGCGAGCAGGCCATTGCCGCCAGCGGCTGCCGCGCCCTGGTACTGCGCACCAGCTGGGTCTACGCCGCGCACGGCCGGAATTTCGTCAAGACGGTGCTGCAACTGGCACAGCAGCGCGACGAACTGCGTGTGGTGGCGGACCAGTTCGGCGCGCCCACGTCGGCCGAATTGGTGGCCGACGTTACGGCTCTGGCGCTGGCCGCCCATCGCCGGCAACAGTTGCCCGACGGCCTGTACCATCTTTGCGCGGCCGGCACCGCCAGCTGGCACGAGCTTGCCTGCCACAGTGTGCGGCGCGCGCGCCGGCAAGGTATGGCGCTGCGCCTGCGGCCCGAGCACATCCATGCCATCGGCGCCGACGACTATCCCTTGCCCGCGCCCCGGCCACGCAACTCGCGGCTGGACACGCAGCGGCTGGCTGGCGCGCTCGGGCTGGAATTGCCCGATTGGACCCTGCACCTGGACCGCGCCATCGACTGTCTGGCCCGGCGCGCGCCGGGCGCCTTGCCGGATACGCCATGAAGATCACGCCCCTGTCCATTCCCGACGTCTTGCTGATCGAGCCCGAGGTACACGCCGATGCGCGCGGCTATTTCTTCGAAAGCTACAACGCCGCACGCCTGCAGGCGGCGTTGGGGCGCGCGCCCATGTTCGTGCAGGACAATCAATCGCGCTCGCTGCGACACGTCGTGCGCGGGCTGCACTACCAGATCCGCCAGCCGCAGGCCAAGCTGGTGCGCGTGGTGGCGGGTGAAGTCTTCGATGTGGCGGTCGACCTGCGCCGCGCATCGCCCACCTTCGGCCAGTGGGCCGGCGCCGTGCTGTCGGCTGAAAACAAATGCCAGCTCTGGGTGCCCGAAGGGTTCGCGCACGGTTTCATGGCGCTGTCGGATGTGGCCGAGACACTGTACAAGGCCAGCGATTACTACGCACCTGCCCACGAACGCTGCGTGCGCTGGGACGACCCGGATATCGGCATCGCCTGGCCGGCGCGGGATGATGTGATCGTGTCCGAAAAAGACCGGCGCGGCGTCGCGCTGCGCGACGCGGATACCTACGCTTAAGACGCCAGACGCCAGCGCCACTGAGCGCGAGATCGCGCAAGAGGTCAGGCTCGACAGGTGGCTGGCCCCGCTATGTGCCGCGGCCGGCCGAATTGCAGGTGCCCGGCGCCTGCGGAGCCAGGCACCTGAGGCTTCAGTTCACGCCCGCGGCGTGCGCCTGCTGGTCGGCATGGTATGACGAGCGCACCATGGCGCCCACGGCGGCGTGCGAGAAGCCCATGGCGTAGGCTTCGCGCTCGAACATCGCGAACGTGTCGGGATGCACGTAGCGCAGCACCGGCAGATGGTGCTCGGACGGCTGCAGGTACTGGCCGATAGTAAGCATGTCGACGCCATGCTCGCGCAGGTCGCGCATGACTTGCAGGATTTCTTCGTCGGTTTCGCCCAGGCCCAGCATCAGGCCCGACTTGGTGGGCACTTCGGGGTGCAGCTGCTTGAACTCGGCCAGCAGCTTCAGCGAATGCGCATAGTCGGACCCCGGGCGCGCCTGCTTGTACAGGCGCGGCACGGTTTCCAGGTTGTGGTTCATGACGTCGGGCGGCCCGGCGTTCAGGATGGCCAGCGCGCGTTCCAGGCGGCCGCGGAAGTCGGGCACCAGCACCTCGATGCGCGTGCTGGGCGACAGCGCGCGGATGCGCGAGATGCAGTCAACGAAGTGCGCCGCGCCGCCGTCGCGCAGGTCGTCGCGGTCGACCGAGGTGATGACCACGTACGACAGCTTCAGGGCGGCAATGGTGCGGGCCAGGTTTTCGGGCTCGCTGGCATCGAGCGGGTCGGGGCGGCCGTGGCCCACGTCGCAGAACGGGCAGCGGCGAGTGCACTTGTCGCCCATGATCATGAATGTGGCCGTGCCCTTGCCGAAGCATTCGCCGATGTTGGGGCACGAGGCCTCTTCACAGACGGTGTGCAGGCTGTGCTCGCGCAGAATGCGCTTGATGTCGTAGAAGCGCGAGCCCGGCGCGGCAGCCTTCACGCGGATCCATTCGGGTTTTTTCAGGCGCTCGGCCGGCACGATCTTGATGGGGATGCGCGCGGTCTTGGCCTGCGACTTCTGCTTCTGCGTGGCGTCGTAGGGAGCCGGCGCGGCCGCTTGCGGATCGTTCGAGGAAAGGGAGGGCTCGAGCGTGGACATTCGTCACCTTCGTGATGACCGCGCCCGCGAAACCCGGCGGCACGGTCCGGGAGAAAAGGGCATTTTAGCGCGTTGCGCCGGCGGGCTCCGGCATAGCGGCCAACAGGCGCTCGGCCAGACGCTGGCCGACATCGACCAGATCGCGCCGCACGCCGCATGCAGCCATGTCTACAGTAACCAGGCCTTCATAGCCGCACGGGTTGATGCCCAGGAATGGCGACAGGTCCATGTCGACGTTCAGCGCCACCCCGTGGTAGGCATAGCCATTGCGGATTTTGATGCCCAGCGCGGCGATCTTGGCCAGTTCGCCGGCCGGGCCGAGGGGCACGTAGACCCCGGGCGCGCCGGGCTTGCGGCAGGCGCCCGGCACGCCGAAATCGTCCAGCGTGCCGATGGCCGCGTCTTCGAGCAGGCGCACGTATTCGCGCACGAACAGGCCCGCGCGGCGCAGGTCGAACAAGGTATAGGCCACCACCTGCCCCGGCCCGTGATAGGTAACCTGGCCCCCGCGATCGCACATGACCACGGGAATGGCCCCGGGGTTCAGCAGGTGTTCGGGCTTGCCGGCCTGGCCCAGCGTGTACACCGGCGCGTGCTCGCACAGCCAGACCTCGTCGGGCGTGGCCGCGCCGCGCCCGGCCGTGAAGGCCCGCATGTCTTGCCATACCGGCGCGTAGTCGGCCGGCCGGGTCAGCCACTTGATCATGGCATGTGCCTGGCTGGCCGCCCTACAGGACGATGGACACCATGGGGTGCCCGTGCAGCGCGCGATACAGGTTGTCGAGCTGCTCGCGCGAGGTGGCGCGCACGGTGAAGGTCAGGCCGATGTAGTTGCCGCCCTTGCTGGGCCGCATTTCGACCGTGGCCGGATCGAAGCGCGGATCGAACTGCAGCACCACGTCGGTCATGGTTTGAGCGAAATCGGGGTGCTGCTTGCCCATGACCTTGATGGGGAAGTCAGACGGGTACTCGATCAGCGATTCTTCGGGCGGGATGGGGCGCATGAGAAAACTGGCCGCGTAGGCCTACAGGGCGGCGATACGGGCATCATACCCCGCCCGCAGCCGTGCATAAACGGGGCCGGGCTTGCCGTTGCCGACCGGCTTGCCGTCGTAGCTCGTGGCGGGCAGGACTTCCTTGGTGGCCGAGGTCACCAGCAGCTCGTCGGCCGCGGCCACTTCCTCGCGCGACAGACGGCGCGCCTCGAAAGCGATGCCGGCCTCGGCCGCCAGCTCGCCCATCAGGCCGTAGCGGATGCCTTCGAGAATGAGGTTGTTCTTGGGCGGGGCCAGCAGCTTGCCGCCCGACACCACCCAGATATTGCTGGAGGAGCCTTCGGTCAGGAAGCCGTCGCGGAACTGCGCGACTTCGTCGGCGCCCGCTTCAACCGCCTGCTGGCGGGCCAGCACATTGCCCAGCAGCGACACCGACTTGATCTCGCAATGCAGCCAGCGCTCGTCGGGAATGCTGATCAGGCTGACGCCCTGCTCGCGCTGCGCCGCCGAAGGCGGGTTGAACACGGTGGCCATGCCGAACACGGTGGGGCGGATGGCTTCTTTGGGAAACGCGTGATCGCGCTTGTACACGCCGCGCGTCACCTGCAAATAGACGATGCAGGTGGCCGTGGCCGAACGGCGCGCCAGCTCGCCGATGAGCTCGACCCATTCGGCGCGCGCCATGGGCTGGGCGATGCTCAGCGCCTTCAGACTGCGGTCGAGGCGGTCGAGGTGCTCGGTCATGCGAAACGGCTTGCCGTTGTACACCGGCACGACCTCGTAAATGCCGTCGCCGAAAATGAAACCCCGGTCCAGCACCGAGATCTTGGCCTGGTCGGCCCGCGTGAATTCACCGTTGAGATACACCTGGCTGTCGCCCGGCATGCCCGGAATCATGGATGGCTCCTGAGTGCGAAAGGGGCGGCGGCGCCGCCCCGGAAGATAAGTATGTACGTTATTGCAGCTTGCGCTTGACCATGTCGACCAGCCGGCCGAAGAAGCCGGCCCGTTCGACGTCGTCTTGCACCACCAGCGGTTCGGTGCGCAGCACCTTGCCGTCGAGCGTGAGCTGCAGCGTGCCGACCTGCTGGCCCTTGGACAGCGGGGCCACCAGCGGATCGGTGTGCTGCGCCACCGGCTTGATGTCGCCCGCCTTGCCGCGCGGCACGGTCAGCGACACAGGATGGGGCGGCCCCAGCTTGACGGTTTCGACCGTGCCTTCCCAGACGCGCACGTCCAGCCCGGGCTGGCTCTTGCCGTACAGCTGCACCGTGTCGAAGTTCTGGAAGCTCCAGTTCAGCAGCTTCAGGCTTTCTTCGGCGCGGGTGGCTTCGCTGTCGGCGCCGGCCAGCACGGTAAGCACGCGGCGGTCGCCGCGCAGCGCGGTCGACACCAGGCAGTAGCCGGCCGCATCAGTATGGCCGGTTTTCATGCCGTCGACCGAGGGGTCGGCCCACAACAGGCGATTGCGGTTGGGCTGCGTGATCTTGTTGTAGGTGAATTCTTTCTGCTTGTAGTAGTGGTAGTAGTCGGGGTGGTCGTTGATGAGCGCGGCCGACAACACCGCCAGGTCGGCCACGGTGGTGACGTGTTGCGGGTCGGGCAATCCGGTGGCGTTCATGAAATGCGTGCGCTTCAGGCCCAGGCGCTCGGCTTCCTGGTTCATCAGCGCGGCAAAGGCGGATTCGCTGCCGCCCACGGCCTCGGCCAGCGCCACCGAGGCGTCGTTGCCCGATTGCACGATCATGCCCTGAATGAGCTCGTCGACCGTGACCGGCTTGCGGGGCTCGATGAACATGCGCGAACCGCCGGTGCGCCACGCGTGTTCCGACACCGGCACCTGCTGTTCGAGGGTGATGCGCTTTTCTTTCAGCGCATTGAACACCACGTAGGCGGTCATGATCTTGGTGAGCGAGGCCGGCTCGATCTGCATGTCGGGATTGGCCGCCGCCAGCACCTGGCCGCTGCTGGCATCGATGGTGATCCAGGCGCGCGCCGCGATGGTGGGCGCGGGCACCGACGACAATTCCGCCACCGGCGTCGTGTCCGCCGCCGCGGGCGCGGTGCCGGCCGTCGGCGCTGCCGGCTGCTGCTGCGCCCAGGCAGGCGCGGATGCCGCCATCAACGCCGACAACACGGCGCCGGCCAACGCGCGGCGGGAAAACGCAACAGAAGACGGAAGGGAACGATTGTTTTTCATCGGCAAGAGTAGTCCACGATCAAGAGCAGCCCAGACGGGGCGAAAGCTGCATCATTATAGGCAGGGGGTAGGACTGCGCGGCGGAGATAAATGTTCCGCCCAACGCCCGACAGGTAACGCGATGCTACCCGGGGCACGGAGCCTGCCGCGGTTAATCCAGCGCCACTTTCAGGCGCGCCTGCACCAGCGCGCGCAGCACCAGCAGCTTGCCATGGAAGAAATGCGAGGCGCCCGGCACCACCACCACCGGCACGTCGCGCGGGCGCGCCCAGTCGAGCGTTTCGGACAATGGCACCACCTCGTCCTGTTCGCCGTGCACCATCAGCGTATCGGCCGGCACCTCGATCTCGCGTTCCTGGAAGCGCTGTACCGCGGCTCCCATCAGCATCAGTGCCACGGGCAAGGCCGCATCGCCGGCTTCGGCCAGGCCGGCATAGGTTTGCGCGGCCACCGCGGTGCCGAACGAAAAGCCCCCCAGCACCCAGGGCGCGCCGGCCAGTTCGGGATACCGCTCGCGCATTTGCGCCACCAGCGCCAGCATGTCGCGGGTTTCGCCGCGCGCCTTGTCGAATTCGCCCTCTGACTTGCCCACGCCGCGGAGATCCGGGCGCACCGCGACCAGGCCATGCTGCACGCATGCGCGCGCGACGGTGGTGACGACCTTGTTGTCGCGCGCGCCGCCCTGCAGGGAATGCGGGTGCAGCACCAGCGCCCAGCCGCGCGGCGGGTCGGCCGGCCAGTCGACGGCGCAATCGATAAGGCCGGCTTCGCCGGTAAAGGACAGGGTTTCGGTATGTGCAGGCATGGACGAACGCAAAACAGGAACACGCAATCCTGCATGTTACCAATCAACCCCGCCGTGACCCGCCGCGGCGCGGTGCCCTACAATCGCCGCCATGCTTACTGATGTCCGCCACACCGACCTGCCCGCGCCCGATGCGCTGGCGCGCGAGCTGTCCGCGCGGCTCGATGGCTTCCAGTCCATCGGCTGGACGGCCAGCACCGGGTCCACCAACGCCGACCTGCTGGCGCGCGCGCGCGCCAGCGGCGGGTCGTGGCTGCTGGGCACGCACCTGCAGCAAGCCGGCCGGGGCCGGGCCGGGCGCCCCTGGCAGAACCGTTCGGGGGCGGCCTTGATGTTCTCGTGCGCCTTTCCCGTGCGCATGCCCGCCAACCGCCTGCCTGCCCTGTCGCCACTGGCCGGCCTGGCCGCCTGCGAGGCGCTGCGCTCGCTGGCGGGCGGCGCCGCCGGGCTAGGCGTCAAGTGGCCCAACGACGTGCAGTGGCACGATGCCAAGCTGGCCGGCGTGCTGGTCGAATCCGCCCGCGATCCGGCCGTGCCCGGCGGCTACATCGTGGTCATCGGCATGGGCGTGAACCTGCGCGATGCCGACACCCTGTCGCGGGCGCTGGACCGCGCGGTAGCCGATTGGACCTGCGTGGTCGAACAGGCCGGCTGCGCGCCGGTCAGCGCCGCCGACATCGTCTGCGCCGCCGCCACCGCGTGGCGCGACGCGGTGCGCGACCTCGAAGCGCATGGCTTCGCGCCCTTTCGCGCGCGCTTTCACGCGGTGGACGCCCTGGCCGGCCGCGCAGTCAACGTCGTAGACCAAGGCGCGGTGCTGTTCAGCGGCACGGCAAACGGACTTGACGAACAAGGCCGCCTGCTCGTGCAAACCGGCGGCGGGCTGACGCCCGTGTCGGTGGGTGAAATCTCGATCCGGCCGGCGGCCGGCCTGCCCGAGAGCCGCGCATGATCTTGCTGATCGACTCCGGCAACAGCCGCCTGAAGGTCGGCTGGCTGGATAACGGCGCGCGCGAACCCGCGGCCGTGGCTTTCGACAATCTCGACCCGCACGCCCTGGGAGACTGGCTGGGCACCCTGTCGCGCAAGCCGACGCTGGCGCTGGGGGTGAACGTGGCCGGCGCCGAACGCGGCGAAGGCATCCGTGCCGCCCTGGCGGGCCACGGCTGTCCGGTGCACTGGATCACCTCGCGCCCGCAGTTGCTGGGGCTGCGCAACGGCTACACCCAGCCGGCCCAGTTGGGAGCCGACCGCCTGGTTTCGCTGCTGGGTGTGCGCAGCCGCCTGGCGCAAACGCACCCGCCGTTCGTGCTGGCCTCGTTCGGCACGGCCACCACCATCGATACCGTGGGGCCCGACAACGCTTTTGCCGGCGGCCTGATTCTGCCCGGGCCGGCGCTAATGCGTAGCTCGCTGGCGCGCGGCACCGCCAACCTGCCCCTGGCCGACGGGCCGGTGGTCGATTTTCCGGTCGACACCCACCAGGCCATCGCCTCGGGCATCGCCGCCGCCCAGGCCGGCGCCGTCGTGCGCCAGTGGCTGGCGGCCTGCCGGCATTACGGATGCGCCGCCGATATTTATGTGGCCGGCGGCGGCTGGCCCGAGGTACAACAAGAAACCGAGCGGCTGTTGGCCCAGGCCGCCGCCATCGCGGGCGCACCGCCCCTGCCCGCCTACCTGGACCGCCCGGTGCTGGACGGCCTGGCGCTGCTGGCCGCGCAACCCGACCCGCAATCCCTGTGAGCGTGCTGCGATGCGAGTGCTCTTCGTACTGATCATGCTGGCCAACCTGTGGGTCTATGCCCTGGGCCAGGGCTGGCTGGGCAGCCGCCCCGACGACGCCGGCCGCGACATGGCCGCGCTCAAGCAAGAGCTCAACGCCGACAAAGTGAAGATCGAACGGTAGCCGCGGCCGGACGCCTGCAACCAACCTGAAGCGCCAGGTGCCTGACACCAAAGTGTGCCCCGGCCGTTTCAAGAAACCGGTGTCAGGCACCGGGCGGCGCCTGGAACCTGCGCAGGCTAGGTCTCAAGCCATTCTTCAAGCGCCTGCAGGGTGCGCTCGGTAGCTCCCGCATGGCTGGCCGACCAGTTCCGCGCCGCGCGGCCCATGGCCTGGCGACGCTCGTCGTCGTCCAGCAGCGCCAGGGCGGCGTCCAGCGCGGCAGGCGCATCGGCGGCGCGCAGCACGGCCCCCGCCGCCACGGCGTCTTGCGCCGCCTGCTTGAAATTGAAAGTATGCGGCCCCACCACCACCGGCACGCCGGCAGCGCAGGCTTCGATCAGGTTTTGCCCGCCCAACGGCGCGAAACTGCCCGCCACAATGGCCACGTCGGCGGCGGCGCAGTAGAAGGCCATTTCGCCGAGCGTGTCGCCTAGCACCACGTCGACGTCGCCAGCCACCGGCGGCAGCGCCTCGGCCGGCGCGCCAGCGCGGGAACGCCGCACGCACGACAACCCGGCTTCACGCAACCGCGCCTCGGCCTCGTCGAAACGCTGCGGATGCCGGGGGATCAGCACATACAGCACGGGCCGGCCGCCGCCTGCACGGGCCCGCATGGCCTGCGCAAACATCGCATCTTCGCCCTCGCGCGTGCTGGCCACCGCCACCACGGGCCTCCCCAGCGCCTGCCGCCAGGCTCGGCCTGCCTGCACCTGCCCGGCGGGCAAGGCCAAATCGAACTTCAGGTTGCCGGTTACCCGCACATGGCGCGCGCCGGCCTGCTCCAGGCGCCGGGCGTCTTCCGGCGTCTGGGCGAGCACGGCATCCAGGCCTGCCAGCGCATCGCGCAGGGCCTGGCCCATCCAGCCAGCCTGGCGCAGCGACGACGCGGAAAACCGCGCGCTGACCAACGCCATTTGCACCCCTTGCCGGCGCGCCTGCGCCAGCAGGTTGGGCCATACTTCGCGCTCGATAAGCAGCCCGCAGCGCGGCGTGTAGCGCTGCAGAAAGCCATAGACGGCGCCGGGAAAATCGTAAGGCAGCCAGGTCTGGCGCAACTGGCCGGCCGCGATGGCGGCCGCGAACAAGCGCGCGCCCTCGGCCCGGCCAGTGGCGGTGGTGTGGGTCAGCAGTACGGGCAGACCCCGATCCAGCAGCGCCTGCACCAGCGGCTGGGCGGCGCGGGTTTCGCCCAGACTGACCGCATGCACCCACACCGGCGACCGGGCAAACGGCGCGGGTCCGGCCGGATCGGGCCGCCCGAAGCGCGCCCCCGAGAAAATGCCCCATTCGCCGCCGGCGCGCCTGGCGCGCCGCGCCATCCACAGCCACACCAGCGGGGCAGCCGCGCGCAATGCCAGGGTGTACGCGCCGCGCCGCATGTCAGCCGGCCGCCGCGCGGTATGTCAGGGCGGCGTGCGCTTGCATGTCAGCTGGCCGCCAGGGCCTGTTCAACCGAGGCCAGCACCGCCTCGCGCGACGGCGGCGCGCCGCGGTCGCCCAGGCTGGCGGTGAAATTCGAGCCGATCAGGGGCGTGCGTACCGGCGTGGACGCCCGGTAGATGCCCACCGTGGGCCGGCCCAGCGCGGCCGACAGATGGGTCAGGCCGCTGTCCAGCCCCACCATGATGCGCGCGCCCGCCAGCTGGCGGGCGATGGCGGTCAGGTCCATGCGTGGCAGCACCTGTACACCGTCCAGGCCGGCCACCAGGGCGTGGGCGCGTTCGGCCTCCTGGGCGTTGCCGGCCAGCAGGCGCAGGGTGCAGCCAGCCTCGCGCACGCGGGTGAACACGGCGCGCCAGTCGTCTTCGGGCCAGAGTTTGTCGTCACGGCTGGCCGACGGCATGATGACCGCGTATCCGTGATCGGTGTTCAGGTGATGATGGGGGCGCGCGCAGTCTTCGCGCGACGCCGCGCAGGCCTCGGCCTGCGCCTGGGCCTGTTGCGCGAACGCCTGCAGGCCGAAGTCGGGCGGTCCGCTGTAGGTGTAACCAAAAGCCAGCGCGGCCAGCTTGCGCTGGCGGATCACCGCCGGCTGCCAGAAGTCGACGCGATGGCGCTCTTGGTAGAACAGCGAAGCCAGCGGCTCGCGGGCCGAACGCCAGTCGAGCCCATGGCGCACGCCGCGCGTCTGCCGCACCAGCCAGGCCGATTTCAGCAGGGCCTGCATGTCGAGCACGACGTCGTACTGGACCGCGCGCAGCCGCTCGGCCAGGGCGCGCCGCTCGGCCTTCACGGGTGCCGACCACCAGGCCTTGCGCCAGCGCCGATGGGCCACCTTGATGACCTCGTGCACGGCCGGGTGCCAGCCTGGGATTTCGGCGAATGCCTCTTCCGCGACCCAGTCGATGACGGCGTCGGGCACATGGCGGGCAATGTCGGAAATAGCCGGCAGCATGTGCACCAGATCGCCGAGCGAGGAGGTACGGACGATAAGAATGCGGGTTGCCATCAATTACTAGTGGGAACCTTCGGGTGTATTCGTGCAAAAGACCCCACAGGCCTTCGCGGTATCATTGCTGTTACTTTTGCTGACCCGATCCGGGACGGGCCACAACACAGAATCCCGGCAATTTACAACAAACCCAAGACTTATGACGTCTACCCCTATTGGCGACCGCAAGGTTCGCTTCGCCCTGGTGGGCTGTGGCCGCATCTCCAAGAACCACATCGGCGCGATCGAAAAACACCAGGATCGGGCCGAATTGGTTGAAATTTGCGACACCAACCCGGCCGCCCTGAAAGCCGCCCACGAAGCCACCGGAGCGCGGCCCTTCGAATCGCTGAGCGACCTGCTGGCCGAAAGCACGGCCGACGCCGTGGTGCTGGCCACGCCGTCCGGGCTGCACCCCTGGCAGGCCATCGAAGTGGCCCAGGCGGGCCGCCACGTGGTCAGCGAAAAACCCATGGCCACCCGCTGGGAAGACGGCAAGCGCATGGTCAAGGCCTGTGACGAGGCCGGCGTGCGCCTGTTCGTGGTCAAGCAGAACCGCCGCAACGCCACGCTGCAGCTGGTCAAGAAAGCCATCGAGCAGAACCGCTTCGGCCGCATCTATATGGTGACGGTCAACGTATTCTGGACCCGCCCGCAAGAGTATTACGATGCCGCCCGCTGGCGTGGCAAATGGGAATGGGACGGTGGCGCCTTCATGAACCAGGCCAGCCACTACGTCGACCTGCTCGACTGGCTGATCGGCCCGGTCGAAAGCGTGTACGCCTACACCGGCACGCTGGCGCGCCGCATCGAGGCCGAAGACACAGGCGTGGCGGCCCTGCGCTGGCGCCACGGCGCGATGGGTTCCATCAACGTCACCATGCTCACCTACCCGCAGAACCTGGAAGGCTCCATTACCATCCTGGGCGAGCACGGCACGGTGCGCGTGGGCGGCGTGGCGGTCAACCGCATCGACGAATGGAAATTCGCCGAACCGCACCCCGACGACGACAAGATCCGCGACGCCAGCTACGAAACCTCGTCGGTCTATGGCTTCGGCCACCCGCTCTACTACGATAATGTCTGACGTTGCCCGCGAATTTCGGATCCCTTAACTGAGCGAGATTATGCCACCCGTTGGTTCTGGGCGGCGTACCAGTCCCGCTCGAATTGCATCGGGCTGACGTAGCCCAACGTCGAGTGCAAGCGCGAATGATTGTAGAAGCTCAACCAGTCGATTACCTCGTCCATCGCTTCGCGACGCGTTGCAAAGCGCTGGCCGAGGATGCGTGCACGCTTGAGCGATCCCCACAGGCTCTCGGTCGGTGCGTTGTCCCAGCAATTGCCTCGACGGCTCATCGAACTGCGCATGCCGTAGCCCTTGAGCAGGTCCTGGAAGTCATGACTGCAATACTGGCTGCCACGGTCACTGTGGAGGATCAGGCCCGCTTGCGGACGGCGGCGAAACCACGCCATACGCAGCGCATCAGACACCAGCTCCGTGCGCATGTGCGGCTGCATCGACCAGCCCACCACCTGACGGCTGAACAGGTCGAGAATGACGGTCAGAAACAGCCAACCCTCGTCCGTCCAGATGTACGTGATGTCCGTAGTCCAGACCTGGTCGGGACGCGCGGGAGAGAAGTCTCGTTGCAGCAGGTCCGGTGCGACCGGCAGGCTGTGTTTGCTGTCGGTCGTGACCTTGAACCGGCGTTTGGTCTTCGCCTTGATGCCGTGCAGCTTCATGAGCCGCTGGACACGATCCTTGCTGACGCGAATGCCCTGGACCAGCAGTTGCTTCCACACGCGCGGCCAGCCGTACTCGCCTTTGGATTCAGCGTGCACGGCCTTGATGTGCACCAGCAGAGCGTCGTTGCTGATGCGTCGGCGCGGTCGGTCAGTATCGACATCCCGCACCTTGCGCGCGTGGTAACCGCTGGGGCTGACACCCAGCACCTGGCAGCTCAGGGACACCGGCCATTGTCGGCTGTGAAGCTCGATCCAGGCGTACTTCATGCCGACACCTTCGCAAAGTACGCCGTGGCTTTTCCCAATATGTCGCGCTCCATCTTCACGCGTGCCAACTCCGCGCGCAGCCGGGCAATCTCCATCTGTTCTGGAGAAACCTGTTTGCCTGCGCCGTTCAGCTTCCCAGCGGCATCGGCCTTCACCCAGTTGTGCAGCGTCTTCGGGCTGATGCCCAGTATCTTCGCCACCGCCGCCATGCTCTGGCCGCCGCGGACCATGCGCACGGCTTCCAGCATGAATTCCTGCGTATATCGAGCTCTCGGATTACCCATCTTTCCTCCCTCCTTGCGTGAGTTTTACACACTCAGCAAGGGATCCATTTTTTGCGGGCAAGCTCAGTCATCAGTACCCTGCGCGGCGAATGCGAGCCCGAGACCGATGGGCGCGAAGGCCTGCAATCGCTGGCCCTGCTGACCGCCATCTATCGTTCGGCGCGCGACGGCGTGCGCATCCCGCTGCCGCTGGACTGACCATGGCCACTATCCATCCTACCGCCATCGTCGACGAAGGCGCCCGCATCGGCGCCCATTCCCGTATCTGGCACTGGGTACACATCTGCGGCGGCGCCGAAATCGGCGAAGGCTGCTCGCTGGGCCAGAACGTGTTCGTGGGCAACCGGGTGCGCATCGGCAACCGCGTGAAAATCCAGAACAACGTGTCGGTCTACGACAACGTCTTCCTGGAAGACGACGTGTTCTGCGGCCCCAGCATGGTGTTCACCAATGTGTACAACCCGCGCGCGGCCATCGAGCGCAAGAGCGAGTACCGCGACACCATCGTGCGTCAGGGCGCCACCCTGGGCGCCAACTGCACCGTGGTATGCGGCGCCACCATCGGCCGCTACGCCTTCGTGGGCGCCGGCGCCGTGGTCAACAAAGACGTGCCCGACTTCGCGCTAGTGGTGGGCGTACCGGCGCGCCAGATCGGCTGGATGAGCCGCCACGGCGAACAGCTCGACCTGCCTCTGCGCGGCAACGCCGAAGCCACCTGTCCTCACACGGGCGAGCGCTACATACTCACTGACGGCGTATGCCGACTGGCCTGAGACCCACCATGCAATTCATCGATCTGAAAAAGCAATACCAAGCGCTGCGCGACCCCATCAATGCGCGCATCCAGGCCGTGCTGGACCACGGGCAATACATCATGGGCCCGGAGGTCAAGGAACTGGAGGCCGCCCTGTGCGCCTATACCGGCGCGCGCCACTGCGTTACGGTGGCCTCGGGCACCGAGGCCCTGCTGATGTCGCTGATGGCCCTGGGCGTACAGCCGGGCGACGAGATCATCACCACCTCGTTCACCTTCGTCGCCACCGCCGAAGTCATTGTGCTGCTGGGCGCCAAGCCGGTATTCGTGGACGTGCAGCCCGACACCTGTAATATCGACGTCACCCAGATCGAAGCCCGCATCACCCCGCGCACCAAGGCCATCATGCCGGTGTCGCTATATGGGCAGTGCGGCGACATGGACGAAGTCAACGCCATCGCCGAGCGCCACGGTATACCGGTTATTGAAGACGCGGCCCAGAGCTTTGGCGCCACCTACAAGGGCCGCAAGAGCTGCAATCTCTCTACCATCGGCTGCACCAGTTTCTTTCCCAGCAAGCCGCTCGGCTGCTATGGCGACGGCGGCGCGATCTTCACCAACGACGACGCCATCGCCCAGGCCTGCCGCGAAATCCGCGTGCACGGCCAGTCGGCCCGCTACTACCACACCCGCATCGGCGTGGGCGGCCGCATGGACACCCTGCAATGCGCGGTCGTGCTGGGCAAGCTGGAACGCTTCGAATGGGAAATCGCCCAGCGCATCGAGATCGGCGCGCGCTACAGCCGCCTGCTGGCCGACCTGCCGGCTGGCGCGGGCACGGTCACGGTGCGGCCCGACCGCGACAGCGTCTGGGCGCAATACACCGTCATGGTGCCGGAACGCGACGCCGTACAGGCCAAGCTGAAAGAAGCCGGCATTCCCACGGCGGTGCACTACCCGCGCCCCATCCACGCGCAGCCTGCCTACGCCCAGTTCGCTGATGGCCCCGGCGCCACGCCTGTGTCCGACATGCTGGCCGCGCGGGTCATGAGCCTGCCCATGCATCCCGACCTCGATCCCGCCACCCAAGACCAGATCGTCGCGGCGTTGCGCGCGGCCCTCGCCTGACCCCAGTTTGCCCATGCCCAAGAAAATCCTGACCATCCTGGGCGCCCGCCCGCAGTTCATCAAGGCCAGCGTCGTATCGGCAGCTATCGCCGGCCATGCCGGACTCGACGAGGTCGTGGTGCACACCGGCCAGCATTTCGACGCCAACATGTCGGATGTGTTCTTCGACGAACTGGGCATGGCCAAACCCGCCCATACGCTGGGCATCCATGGCGGCAGCCACGGCGACATGACCGGCCGCATGTTGATCGCCGTCGAGCAAGTCATGCAACGCGAACAGCCCGACGCGGTCATGGTGTACGGCGACACCAACTCCACGCTGGCCGGCGCGCTGGCGGCGGCCAAGCTGCACATTCCGGTGGCACATGTCGAGGCGGGCCTGCGTTCGTTCAATATGCGCATGCCCGAGGAAATCAACCGCATTCTCACCGACCGCATCTCGCGCTGGCTGTTCACGCCCACCGAGGCCGCCACCCGCCACCTGCGCGGCGAAGGCGTCGCCGCCGAACGCATCGAACAAGTGGGCGACGTCATGTACGACGTGGCGCTGCACCACGGCGCGCGCGTATCAGAAACCGGCGGCGCGTTGCAGCGCCTAAGCATGGCGCCAGGCAGCTATGTGCTGGCCACCATTCACCGCGCCGAGAACACCGACGACCCGCGGCGGCTGCGCGCGATTGTGCAGGCCCTGGCCAACGTGGCGGCAAGCGGCCGCCCTGTCGTGTGGCCGCTGCATCCGCGCACACGCGGCATCCTGGAACAGCTCGGTCTGATGGAGCAGGCACGCGCGCAGCTGTGCCTGACCGCCCCAGTGGGCTACCTGGACATGGTGCAACTGGAAAAATACGCCATGCTGATCGCCACCGATTCGGGCGGAGTGCAGAAAGAAGCGTTTTTCCACAAAGTGCCCTGCGTGACGCTGCGCGACGAAACCGAATGGACCGAACTGGTCGAGGCCGGCTGGAACCGCCTGACCGATGCCCGCTCGGCCGGCGACCTGGAGGCCGCAGTGGCCCAGGCTCTGCAGGCCCAGCCGCGCCACATCGCGCCGTACGGCAACGGCGATGCCGCGGCCCGCATCGCCGGCGCGCTGGCGCAGGCGGCCTGACGCTGCCCCGCGAGCGGCCGCGGCGCGGCCGACGCGGATTTCCACCCTGGACAACCCGATGACGCAACTATTCATCCTGGCCGTCCTGCTGTGCGCCGTTGCAGCGCTGTCGGCCTTCGGTACCCGGAAGATGATCGACTGGGCATACCGGCGCAACATGCTAGACACGCCGAACCATCGCAGCTCACACACGCAGCCCACCGCGCGCGGCGGCGGCGTGGCGCTGGTGGCGGCGTTCTACGCCGGCACGGTAGCCGCCTGGGCCGCGGGCCTGGTCGAGGCCCGCACCGTCGCTTTGCTGTGCTGCGGCCTGCCCATCGCCATTGTGGGCTACGTTGATGACGCCCGCTCGCTCAGCGCGCGCACGCGTCTGGTAGTGCATGCCGCCGCGGCCGCGGCCGCGCTGTACGCGCTGGGCCCGCTGCCGGAGCTGGCCGTAGCCGGCCAGGCGCTGCCGGCGCCGTTGCGGGCCGCGCTGATGCTGTTCGGCCTGGTGTGGCTGACCAACCTGTATAACTTCATGGATGGCATCGACGGCATTGCCGGCGGCCAGGCGCTGGCGGCCGGCCTGCTGTGGGGCCTGGCGCCGGGCGCCGCCGGCGTGCCGGCGCTGATGTTCGCCGCGGCCGCTGCCGGCTTCCTGCGCTACAACGCCCCGCCTGCGCGCATTTTCATGGGTGACGCGGGCAGCGGTTTTTGCGGTTTCATTGCCGGCGTACTGGTGTTGCACCAGGCCCAGGCCACCGGTACTTCGCCGCTATTGTGGCTGATTCCGCTCAGCCTGTTTTTCTGCGACGCCACCGTCACGCTGATCACGCGCGTGCTGCGCGGCCAACGCGCCAGCCAGGCGCACCGCTCGCACGCATATCAACGCCTGGCGCGCCGCGCTGGCCGACATCTGCCGGTCAGCGCGGGCTACTTCGCCGCCACGCTGGTGCTGCTGGGCGCGCTGTTCCTGTGGGCCGCGCAACATCCCGCCGAGCGCGCCGGCTGGGCATTCCTGGCCGGCGCCGCCGTGCCGGCGCTACTGGCCGTCTGGCTGGGGGCTGGACGCGAAGACGCCGCCGGCCCCGGCGCGCGCTAGCCAACTATTCTTCCGCGAGTCCCATCGCCGCATGACGACCCCCACCATCTGGTACGTTCACCCTTATGCCGGCGGGCCCGGCGTGGGCCGCTACAGCCGCCCGTACGAGCTGGGCCACGCCTGGCAGCAGGCCGGCGCGCGGGTAGTCGTGATCACCGCCGATTTCCATCACCTGCAGGACACGCCCGGCCAGCACCGCGGTGCGTGCGACATCGAGGGCGTGCCGTACGAGTTCCTGGGTACTCCGGCGTACCAGGGCAACGGCTTGGGCCGGTTGGTCAATATGGCGGCGCTGGCGGCGCAGTTGCTGCGCCGGCGCGATGCCCTGCAGCGCCGCTACGGCAGGCCCGACATGGTGATCGGCTCGTCGCCGCACCCCTATGCATTCCCCGCTACGCACCGCATCGCGCGCTATGCCGGTGCGCGGTCGGTCTTCGAAGTACGCGACCTGTGGCCGCTCAGCCTGGTCGAGCTGGCCGGCGTGCGTCCGTCGCATCCGCTGGTGCGCGCCACGGCCTGGCTGGAGCGCTATGCGTATCGCCATGCCGACGCGGTAGTCTCGCTGCTGCCTTTGACCGCTGCTTACATGCAGGAGAAAGGCCTGCCCGCCGGACACTGGCACTACATCCCCAACGGCGTGGACACGGCCGCACAGGCGGCCGCCGATGTCTCGAACCCGCCCATGCAGCAGGCGCGCCGCTGGCAGGCCGAAGGCCGCCGCGTAGTGGTGTACGCGGGCGCGCTGGGCGTGCCCAATCATGTCGAATCGCTGGTGCAGGCCATGGCCGCTCTGCGCGCGCGTGGCGAGCGACGCATCGCGGCCCTGATTGTCGGCCGCGGCGAACGCGCACAATCTCTGCGCGATCAGGTGCGGCAGCAAGGCCTGCAAGACTGCGTCGCCCTATACGACCAGATCGCCAAGCGAGAAGTGCCGGCCCTGCTCGGCGCGGCCGACATCGGCTACATATCGCTCAAGCCCGAACGCTTGTTCCGCTTCGGCGTCAGCCCCAACAAGCTGTTCGACTACATGCTGGCGCGCCTGCCGGTGCTGTTCGCCGTCCGGGCCGGCAACAATCCGGTTGCCGATCACGACTGCGGCTATAGCGCGCAGCCTGGCGATGCCGATTCGATTGCGCAGGCGCTGCAGGCCTTCGCGGCGCTACCTGACGCCGAGCTGGCAGCCATGGGCGAGCGTGGTCATCGTTATGTTGTGTCTGAACATGGCTATCCACAGCTGGCCCGGCGCTATCTGGATATTGTGGATATGCAACAAAAGCCCCGCAACATTGGGTAACTGGGCCTTGCTGTTGAACTAAAGCGTTCAAATATCGCCCCGGCGCGCACCACCGGCAGCCCTGCCGGCGCAGACACATTTTGCCCATGCTCGAATCACTTCCGTTGCATGTGTAGCGGCTGAAACCCGTACATTGCAAGGCCAACCGGCTACTTCAGCAGGCTTGACCACGCAGTGTGCAATTCAGCTAATAATTCTTCCATTTCTCGCAATCCGCGGCGGGTCGCGCTACTGGGCGCAGCCAACAGTATCCATACCATCCGCTGGGCCAACGGACTGGCCGAGCGCGGTATTGAAGTCCACGTCCTGACCCTGCATGCTCCCGGCCGCGACCTGTCGCCGCAGGTGCACGTGCACCGGCTGGGCTGCCGCGCGCCGTTGGGCTATGTGCTGGCAGCCAGCCGCGCACGCCGGCTGCTGGCGCAGATTCAGCCCGAGCTGCTCAATGCACACTACGCCAGCGGCTATGGCCTGCTGGCCCGGCTGGCCGGCTTCGGGCCGACGCTGCTGTCGGCCTGGGGCAGCGACATCTACCAGTTTCCGCACAAAAGCAAGCTGCATCGCCGCATTGTGGCCGACAACCTGCGCTTTGCCACGCTGGTCGGGTCCACCAGCCATGCCATGGCGCGCCGCATCGAAGCCATACAGCCCGTACCGATCGCCATCACGCCGTTCGGCATCGACCATGCCCTGTTCTTTCCCTGCGCCCGCCCGGCGTCAGCCAAAGACGCGCCCATCGTCATCGGCGCGATCAAAGCGCTGGAGCATCAGTATGGTATTGACACCTTGCTGCGCGCGTTCCAGATCGTAGTGTCGCAACTGGACCGCTCGCACCCCGAGGTTGCCCGCCGCCTGGAACTGCGCATCTACGGCAAGGGCAGTCAGAGAAAAAAACTGAAGAAACTCGCCTGCGACCTGCAGCTTGACGAACGCGTGGTATTCGCGGGCTTCATTCCGCATGCCAAGGTGCCCGAAGCGCTGGCCAACCTGGACATTTACGTGGCGCTAAGCCGGCAGGACAGCTTCGGCGTGGCCATCCTGGAGGCCTCATCCTGCGGCGTGCCAGTGGTGGTGTCCGATGCCGACGGCCCGGCCGAAGTGGTGGCCGACAACGAATCCGGGTTCATCGTGCCCGTGGACGACCCGGGTTTTGCCGCCGCGCGTATCGTCGACCTGGTGCTCAATCCCGAGCGGCGCGCGCAGATGGCCGCGCGCGGCCGCGAGCATGTGCTGCAGCACTACACCTGGGACCACAGCCTCGACCTCATGCTGGAGGCTTATAGAAAAACGCTATGCTTGGCGCATTCCGGCACGCGTTCCCCCTCGCCATGACCTTGCTGATGCTGTTGGTGGTCGCCAGCTTCTCCGCCATACACCTGCTCGAGTTCCTGAGCTACTACGCGCGGGTGGCCGGCAGCCTGGCCGGCAAGGCGGTGACGGGCTACGCCATCCAGAACGCCACCACCACCGTCACGCGCTTCTTCTACCTGGCGCTGATGCCCATGCTGGGCTTCCTGATCGACCGCAGTCTGCCGCGGCTGCACTACTTGTACATGGGACTGGGTGCGCTGTTCGGCGCCACCGCCCTGTCGCTGCTGGCGTACAGCCTGCGCCGGCGCTGGATCGTGCTGCTGGCCAACTTCATCACCCGCAACGAAGACCGCCCGCGTTTGACGCTGGCCGACCTGCGCGGCGAACTCGATAGCGGGCAGCATCACGCCCCCGCCAGCATCACGCCCCTGGCCGCGGCCGTCTTCTTTTGCTACGCCTTGGGCGTGCTGTTGTCGTATTACTTCGCGCTGGTGTTCCACGACTATCGCAGCACGATCTCGCAGCTTTCGGGCATCATCAATGGCGCCGCCACGGTGCTGCTGACTTTCATCCTGGAACCGCGCATCGCGCGCATTGTCGACAGCCACGCCCCCGGCCGCGTGTACGCCGCCGTGCAGCGCATGCTGCTGGGCCGGCTACTGGCCGTCGGCATCGCCGCGCCCGCGACCTTCTATGTCATCTGCTCCGCTTTCTTCTGATTTTCAGCCTGGCGCGCTGGCGCCGCGGCTGCTGACCGCGGCATGCGTGCTGATGCTGCTGGGGTCGTCGATCTACCTGCTGCCGCCCCTGCGGCCGTTCCATTGGGGACTGGCCTTGATTGCACTGGCCTTCTGCCTGGATGCGCCGACCCGCCGCGGCTTCCTGCACAGCCGCGCCCTGCCGGCCGCCGTGGCGGTCATGCTGCTGGTCTGCGTCCAGGCGGCATGGGCCGACAACCTGCCCCGCTATGCGCAGTACGCGGTCATCCTGGCGATCAGCCTGACTTACGCCCTGCTGGGCGAGCATCTGGCCCGCCAGGGCAAAGCCTACCTGCGCTGGCTGCCCTGGCTGGTGGCCTTGTGGGTGCTGATGGCGCTGGTGCCGTGGTTCGACCTGCTGACGCACTCCGAGCGCTTCCGCGCACGCTACCCTCTGACCGGCGGCCCTTGGGACAACATCAACAATATGGCCACCGCGTTGGTGGTGGCCAACCTGCTGTGGCTGCTGGCCCGGCGGCGCCTGTCCAACGCCCTGTTCGCCATCGCGTGGCTGTACTGCCTGGTCTTGAACCGGCGCGCCGACCTGCTGGGCATGGGGGCGCTGGGCGCGGCCTACCTGCTTTGCCTGATGCAGGGCTCGTGGCGGCGCAAGGCGGCCATGGCGCTGGCTTGGGCGGCCCTAAGCGGCGCCGGCCTGCTGTGGCAGGAATATGCCGGAACGAGTGCTCGCGACCTGCCGCAGATTACGCTTAGCGATGGAGAATGGGAATTGGTTGCATCTAAGGGCGACGATTCCACCGGCGCGCGCAAGACCCTGCTCATGGACATGATGCACCAGGCCCAGGAAATGCCCTGGTGGCAATGGGCGGTGGGCAAAGGCGCGGGCCAGTTGAATGTCATGTGGCCCACGCGCGAAGGCCCGGTGCCCTGGGGCTCGCCGCATTTCTTCTGGTTGGAGATGCTGTTCTACCTGGGCATTGCCTGGCCGCTATTTTTGTTGTGGCTGCTGTGGCGGCTGGACTGGCTGGGGCGCACCTGCCTGCTGGTCATCGGTATTGCCGGAATAGCGCCCAGTTCCATGGTTTATTTCCAGCCTTTCTGGTTGCTGCTAGGCGTCATGCTCGCGCAGTTGCCCGGGCGCGCCCGGGATACGCCCAGACGATCCCGGTAAAATTCGCCATCCTCCGACCTACCGGTCCACGCTTTCGAATGTACATGCCCGTTGCCCTGAGGCAATTCCTCGTCAACCTGCCGCGCCCGTGCAAGCAGATCATGGCGGCCGCGCTCGACGCCGTGCTGCTGCTGGCGTCGTTTTACCTGGCGTTGTGGGCACGCTTCGAGGTGCTGTACGTCAACCATTACTACGCCATCCTGTCGCTGATCGCCTGTGCCAGCGGCATTGCCGCGCTGGCGGCATTCCGCGTGTATTTCTACATACTGCGGTACATGAACGAGCGCGTGCTGATCGGCGTCACCTGTGGCGTCATCGTGTCGGTGCTTACTGTCACCGCGGTGGATACCTTCCTGCGGCTGTCGCTGGGTCTGTCGCGCGCGGTGCTCATCATCTACCCGCTGCTGGCGCTCATCTTGCTGTTGGGCGTGCGCATCGTCGCCCGCCGCCTGCTGTTCCCCGGCACGCGCGCGGTGGCAACCGGCATGCAAACCCCAGTCATCATCTACGGCAGCGGCGGGCTGGGCTCGCAGCTGGCCGCGGCGCTGCGGGCCAGCCCGCACTACCTGCCCGTGGCCATGATCGACGACGATCCGCGCAAGCATCGCCTGTTCATGGCCGGCCTACGCATTTATCCGCCATCGCAACTGGCGCGCCTGGTAGCCAAGCACCAGGTCACGCAGCTGCTCATCGCCATGCCCTCGGCCTCGCGCACCCGCATACGGCAGGTGGTCGACATGGCCGAGCCATTTCGCCTGCGCATCCGCACCGTGTCCAGCCTGCGCGAGCTGGTCGACCCGCGGCGCGGCCCGCGGCTACGCGACATCCAGGTCGAAGACCTGCTGGGCCGTGATCCCATCCCGCCCATTCCCGAACTGCTGGGGCGCTGCGTCACCGGCCGCAACATCATGATCACCGGGGCGGGCGGCTCGATCGGCTCGGAACTGTGCCGCCAGATACTGGAACTGCGGCCGCGCCGCATGGTGCTGTTCGAGATTTCCGAACCCGCGCTGTACACCATCGAGCAGGAACTGACCACTCTGCGCAATACAGCCGGCAGCGAGGTCGAGATCATCGGCGTGCTGGGCTCGGTGCGCGATTACGAACACTGCCTGCTGCAACTGCGCCGCCATGGCATCCAGACGGTCTACCATGCCGCGGCCTACAAGCACGTGCCCATCGTGGAGCACAACATCGCCGAAGGCATACTGACCAACACCTTCGGCACGCACGCCATGGCACGTGCCGCCATCAAGGTTGGCGTGCAAGATTTCGTGCTCATATCCACCCGTAAGCTCCCCCACTGCGTAGACATCAGCCAGTAGAATTTCGGAGCCTCCAAGAGTCGGAGACTCCCTTGAAGAAAAGCAGGTTTACAGAAAGCCAGATCGTTGCGGTGTTGAAGGAAGGCGAGACGGGAGTTCCGGTCGCCGACCTGTGCCGCAAGCACGGCATCAGCAACGCCACGTATTACCAGTGGAAGAGCAAGTACTCGGGCGTGCAGGTGTCCGAGCTGCAACGGCTGCGTGAGCTGGAAGCCGAGAACGCCAAGCTCAAGCGCATGTACGCCGATCTTGCCCTGGAGAATTCGGCGATCAAGGATGTTCTGAACCGAAAATCCTGACGCCGTCGGCCAGGCGCGAGGTGGTCGAGCTGCTGGTGCAAGCCCGCTTGTCGATCACGCGTGCCTGTCGCATTGCAGGCCTGTCGCGGGCGGCGTACTACAAGCGGCCAGCCTCGGCATCTGAGCGAGATGCCGATGTGATCGAAGCGCTCAATGCCATCGTCAGCCGGCATGGGCGCTGGGGATTTTGGAAGTGCTTTACCCGGTTGCGGCTCGATGGCCGCTGCTGGAACAAAAAGCGTGTGCATCGGGTGTACTGCGATATGGGTTTGAATTTGCCTCGGCGTTGCAAGAAGCGGTTGCCAGACCGCCCTCGTCAGCCGCTGGATCTGGCAAGCGAGCCCAACCGCTGCTGGGCATTGGACTTCATGCACGACGCCCTGTATTGCGGCCGGCGGTTCCGAACGTTGAACGTAATCGACGAAGCCAATCGGGAATGCTTGGCCATCGAGGTTGGCACGTCGATCCCATCTGCCAGGCTGATCCGCGTCTTGAGTCGCTTGGTCGACTACTACGGCGCGCCGGATGCGATACGGCTGGACAACGGGCCGGAGCTAGTCTCTCAAGCATTCACCGAATGGGTCGCCGCCAAAGGCATCGCGGTTCGATACATCCAGCCGGGCAAGCCCAATCAAAACGCCTTTATCGAGCGTTTCAACCGAACGTACCGCACGGAAGTGCTCGATGCACACCTGTTCGCCAACCTGGAGCAGGTCCAGGCCGTCACCGACCAATGGCTGGTCGATTACAACGAATATCGCCCCCATGAAGCGCTGGGTGGTGTCCCGCCGGTGCAGTACATGCCCCGGCTAACCCATGCTCCGAATCTCTATCGGCCGTTGTCTACTTGACAGGGGTGGCTACGCACCGACAAGGCGGTGCGCCCCACCAACGTCATGGGGGCGTCGAAGCGCCTGGCCGAGCAAGTGTTGCAGGGCTGTGCGCAAACCGGCTCGCCCACCCGCTTCTCGATGGTGCGCTTCGGCAACGTGCTGGGCAGCTCGGGCAGCGTCGTGCCGCTGTTCCATAAGCAGATCCTGGCCGGTGGCCCCATCACGCTGACGCACCCCGACATTACCCGCTATTTCATGACCATCCCCGAAGCCGCGCAGCTGGTGCTGCAGGCAGGCTCGATGGGCGAATCGGGCTCGGTGTTCCTGCTCGACATGGGCGAAGCCGTACGCATCCAGGATCTGGCCGAACGCATGGTGCACCTGTATGGGCTGACCGTGCGCGACGAATCCAATCCGTCGGGCGACATCGAAATTCGCGTTACCGGCCTGCGCCCGGGCGAAAAACTGTACGAAGAACTGCTGATCGGCGAAGACTCGCAAACCACCGAACATCCGCGCATCATGAAGGCGCGCGAGCGCTGCCTGCCGCTCTCGGACATGGAAGCTGGCCTGGAATTGCTGCTGCACTACCTGCAGGCTGACGACATGGAAGGCGTGTTGCGGCAGTTGCGTGTCCTGGTGCCCGAATATGCGGCAGCCAAGCACTGAAAGGTGAATACCTCTCTATGGACGCTCTGGGCGGGGCGCTATCAGATCAATGCTTGCGACCAACCGCCTGCCATTTTCCTCTGCATTGAAGAATGTACGTTGCGCATGCAGCGCGCGATTGCGCATGATGCGATAGCGCTCACTTGAACTCAGAACACCCAGGATCTCGTCTACGCTCGAATATAGATCGGGAGATTTCGGCAACAATATGCCAGCCCCATCACGTAGCATTTCCGGGACTCCGCCGACAGCAGTGGCCACGATTGGAATGCCGAACGCCATGGCTTCCATGATAGACACGGGCTGCCCTTCGGACAGACTTAAATTGATGAAAAAACTGACCGCGTTCTGTCGATACCAGTTTCTGATGTATGAGTTGGACACCTCCCCATGGAATTCAAAAACTAGATTCGCAGGCAAGCGCAAGTCGCGCAGTCCCGCTTGCGACTCGGAACATCCAAAATGGGTCCACCTGACTTTTCTCGGCCATGCTCGCTCCGCCAGTATAGCGGCCAGCTGCGCAATTAGTGGCAGCCGTTTATTGGCGCTAGCATAAGAACAGGATGCCAGCTGAATAGTGTCGGCCAACGCAGGAGGAGTGACGTTTGGCTCCGACAACACTCCCAGCGGGGATACGATGAATGCCGCAGTGGTATCAGGATATCGCTCAACTACATAGTTGCGCGCTTGATCAGACAACAAAATGACGCCGTCCAATCGCGGCAGAGTTTGCTCCCGATACGGGATATACCCTTTGTTGTTGGATCTTTCTTCATAGAGATCATAGCCGTGAGCTCGGGTCACACGGATTGATCCATCGCGCGGCAGGAATCCGATGCCAGCAGTCTCTCCTTTGAACCAGTAGGTATAGAGAACGTTGTAGACGCCGAGTTTCGCGAAACGCATCATGCTCATTACTCGAATACTCTCTTTAAGAAAGTGGAGCACGTTTGAGCATCCGCCATGGCGTATTGCTATTTTTGCCTCTTTCCAGAAAAATCGCTCGCGCAATAATCTAGCCAGCGTAATCGTCAAATGCCAGGGTCGATACATGGCGGCAAGACCATGGACTACATTGACGCCATAAGGCAAATCTGGATCAAGGCGTCTGACAGCGCGGACAGGCGCGATGGAGACGTCGTATCCAGCTGCCAGAAACGCTTTCAGATCTGGCAGAATGAAACCTTTTTCCCTCGCTGCAGCATCTGGATAGCCATTGCTGATGAGTAGCACTCGCCTAAGCGGCATACGCAAGTACTCGCTTAAAAAAGGCTAGTCGTGTGGACTCTTTCACACGATAGTCCAGCCGGCCAATAATGTCATCACGATCAGGCGCGCGTCCTCTCCACTCTTCCAGAAAGCAACGTATTTGCGCTATCGATTGGCGGGCGTTGTCTTCGAAATTGCCGATACGCAAACAATAGGCAGCGCCCACCAGATCCGGATCGTTATAACCGATGATAGTGGGAATGCCATGGGCCAGATATTCGCGAGTCTTCAACGGCGTCGCTTCCTGCATTTTGTTTCGATGTAACGCCAGCGTGCCGAACGCCGCGTCCGTCTTTTGGTACAAATCGATCAATGCTTGGCCGTACAATGCGCCGTGACAAATGAAGTTTTCGGGCCCTTTCAAGGAAAGACCCGGAACGACAATATTGAAATCACACTCCGGCATCAGATATGCCAATTCTTGGAGTTTGTCGACGCCGTGCCACGCCTGGTTTGGCGACCCGACAAACAGCAATTGCGGCCGAGCGTTGCGCGGCGGTAACCGCATTGGAGTATTTGCGACGTCGTAGCCGTTGCCGATCATTATTCGCAAGGGTTTTTTCGCCTTGACGCTGCGATCGATTTCCGAGGTTACAGAAACGATGCCTCCCGCATGGTTCGACAGGAACGACCGGGAGCCTAGCTCCAACCCGTACTTCAGCATCGACTGCTGACGATATTCGTGCAGAGCGATTGAATTGAACTCGATCACCATCGGTGCGACATCAAAAGCACCTACAGCACCTGGCCACCACAGCATCTGACGCATGTACAACACATCTGGGCTCCAATGTTGCAACGCCTGCCGGATGTGCTGATTGGATCGCCAAGCCGCCAGCGTAGGTTTGCCACGCACTTCGTCATCGAATAGGTACTCGATATCCTGAGCCTGCGGTCGGCCTGCGGGCCGACTCAAAAGAAAATGGCGCACGTCGTTTCCGTTCGCCCGCCAATAACCAGCCTGCATTCGAATTTTCTTGCCAACCCCGGATTTATCTGCGGGAGACTCAAAGGTTAAGTAGGCGATCTTCATTGCGGCGAATTGGTCATCTTTTCGGAACTGTTAAACGACCAACGTCTGCAGGGCAGCCACTATACGTTGGGCCGCTTTACCATCCCAAAGCTCCGGAATGCCGCCCCTTTTCCATTCTCCGCGCATAATAATGCCGATGGCCTCGCGCAGTCGTTGTAAATCATTTCCCACCAGCTCGTTAGTCCCCTCGGACACGGTTTCCGGACGCTCTGTCGAGTCACGAACAGTTATGCAGGGGATTCCGAGTACCGTAGTTTCTTCCGTAACACCGCCAGAATCCGTTATAACTCCCAGCGCATGCTCGACTAGGTAGTTGAATTCCAAGTACGGTTGTGGATCGACAACATGAATATTGGCTGGAAGCCCGGAAATTCGCACGAGAATCTGTCTCGTCCTGGGATGCACGGGGAATACAATAACCTTGTCTGGCGCGCTTGTTCCCACCGCGTGGAGCAATGCGGACAATGTGGAGACGTCATCCACGTTCGAGGGCCGATGCAACGTCAAGACCAGATATCCACCAGGTTGCAAATCCAGTGTCTGCCAAAAAGCCGGCGGTTGAAAGCGGTGACGATTGGCCAGCAATGAATCAATCATCGTATTGCCGACAAACACTATGCGGTCTGCCCCCACGCCAGCCTTCAGCAAGTTGTCATTGGCTACCCGACTGGTTGTGAAAAACCAATTCGTGATCGCATCGGTCACAAGTCGGTTTATCTCCTCGGGCATTGACCAATCGTGCGAACGGATACCGCCCTCCACGTGCCCAACGGGTATGCCCGCCTTTTGCGCAACGATGGCGCAAGCCATGGTGGACGTCACATCGCCGACCACCAGGCACAATCTCGATGGCTGAGAACGTAGCAAATTCTCATACCTCACCATGATGGCGGCGGTTTGTTCGGCCTGAGTGCCGGAACCCGCTCCAAGGTTCACGTCTGGCTCAGGGATGTTGAGTTGCACAAAAAAATCATGCGACAGCTTGGCATCGTAATGCTGCCCTGTATGTACAAGGCGATAACGTAGCCTGCTTTGTCCACTGCGCAAAGCATGAATGATCGGGGCAATCTTTACGAAATTGGGCCGGGCACCGGCGATGATATCGATTAGCATTAATTTGGCGAAAACTGGCGAGCTTCGCTGTCAAAGTAGGCGTACATAGCGCATAGGCGGGCAGCATCGTGATGCCATGAGAACTTTCCCAGTGCAGCTTCCTGCCCTGCTCGGCCCATAGACTCGCACGCTGTCGGATTTTCGTACATCCAGATCATTTCTTTTGCCAAGCTATGAGCGTTATCGGCTTCGAATATCCGTCCGGCTCCGCTGTCTTCGACGATCCGAGCCAGCGGCCGACAACTGCTGACCAGCACCGGCTTGGCACATATCATGTACTGGAATAGCTTGTGAGGAACCGTCGTCTGAGTGTGCTCGAAATTGCGGTGAGGCACTAGGCAGACATTGCTGGCCATCACGTAACTGTTAACCCTGGAAAATGGCTGCCAGCCCACGACGTCGACCGCATCCGAGACCTGCAGTCGCTTGGCATGTGCTTCGATGACTTGACGCACGCGATCGGACGCACCGACGATCAATAATTTGAATTTGGGCACCCTGCTAAGTATTTCTGGCAACGCACCGAGCACCGTGTCCAACCCTCTGTGCGGCCCGATACCACCGATGTAACTGGCAACCCAATCCCCCTTATACTGATCCGTGATGCATTCGTCAGCCGAGGCGGGATCAAACGCGAACGTCGTTCTGTCTTCCGTGTTCGAGACGACTTCGATGCGCTCCTCCGGAATTCCGTATTGCAGTAACCTTTCTTTCGCTTCCGGCACGACGATCAATATCCGGGCGCATTGGCGTAACGCACGTGCCTCGTGGAGCTTCATCAATGCGTAGTTCCATTTCAGGCCCTGATACCAGCGTAGCAGTGTCGAGTATTGTGACCGGTATGCCCTGTGGGCAGCAGGCAGGTTTTCGTGCAAATCCGCCACTACCGGCAAGCCGAATTCCTTTGCAATTTTCAGAACGGTAGGCACCATCAACAGATCATGAACGTGAAGCACCTGGGGGTTCTCCGTGCGGATGAAATCTCGCAACACGGAATCCCACCACGGGAACCGCATCGACACCGCACAGAAAAGTTGGACCAAACGTCCACGCCTTATATTCACCTTCTTCCTAAACACTGTGACCGACTTCGTGCCCTCCAGCAAAGATCGTTCCGGCGCGTCACTATCGTCACACAAGGTCAGGATCGAAACCTGATGCCCAGCTTGGTCTAGTGCCTTGGCTTCCTTTTCAACCCGTATGTCCGGGGGAAACGTGCGCCCAGCGGTATCTAGGACCATTCCGATGCGCAAAGAATTACTCATTGCGGCCCATCTCCATGACTAGATTCATCAGTTCGCGTGCCGGGCCACAGAATACTGGCATATTGACTTGCAAGCAGGTCATAAGAAAACTCTTTAACGTCGAAAGCGAAATTTACAGGCGAAGAGAAAATGCGGCTCAACCGCGACAGCACGTCCTCTTCCTTCACATTGATCGAGTATCCCAATGAATGGCGTTTTATTAGATGATCTATCTCACCGCCATAGTTCAACGAAATCACCGGAATTTTCAGTGCTGCATACTCGTATATTTTGGTTGACAACGGCACCGGAGATATATCCGCGTTAAACTGAAGAGCGAAATCAGAGTCAGCTACGACATCTAAGGCCTCTTTTTGCGACAACACACCCAGATAATCGATCACACCGGCATCGAACAACCTCCGGTATTTTTTGTGAATCGAAGCGGGCACGCTGCCGGCAAACCGTAATTTGATCGACCGCGTCTCGATGAGTTTTTGAATTGCGGAAAACAAAAGATCGCACACCAAGTCGCGATTATTGGAGATATTACCTATGTGACTTAGAACGATCTCCCGCCGAACGGGGCGCTCCGGCCTCCCGAGTTTACAGATGTCAGGATCGAAACCGTTGTAAACCACCCTCACGTCCCCCGTAGGACAGGCTCGCTGATACACATCGCGCAACCCCTCAGTGACCGTAACGATCGTGTCGGCAACAGAGAGGGCTTGTTGCATGCGGCGCTGAATAACAGCGTAACGCCAGCCCCTACCTCCATAGCGCGCCGGCAAGAGCCACGGATCACGAAGGTCCTGCACTAACCGCAAGCCCGGATTCCGGGTCTTCACCACAGACGCCCAGTAGTTGGCTTGAAATGGATGACCAGTTGCCACGATAACGTTGATTTTTTCTTTCTCGATCAATGCGTTTACGGCCGGCAGCAAATGCCATCCCCAATACTGGGCTTCATCGTCAAAGAAAATAACCTTGTCGACAAATCGGAAATAGTATTTCCTCAGCACTCGCAGAATTCGTCCCGGCAACCGCATCGATTTCAAGCGGTGCGGATAGAAAGACGCGACGCGATTTATCTTTATATTTTCGTGTTGCACATCGTCCACGAGAGAGTTCGCAGCCCCCTCTGGCCAATCATAAGCAATGACGTATACAAGGTTACCTTGTCTGGCCAGATGCTTTGCCAGCTTGCTCCATCGAAAACCACCCACCCCTCCAAAGGGTGGAAATTTATATGCGACGAGAAGTACTTTATTCATGCTGAGGGCCTGGCGAATTCTTTTGCAGCGCGATCAGCGCATGGAATTCTTTCAACGGCATATCCAGGAATTCTTTAAGGACCTGACGATTCAGCGCCGGGGCCTCTAATATGACAGGGCTGAGCGACGATGCACAGTAATCTTTGATCTGTCGAATCGGGCGGACAAACAAGGCCTTATGCCCAGCCTCCAGACGCTCGAAAATCACATTCGAACCCCGCGACATACCGAGCTCGTAGAGGTGATGGCACTGCGAGGAACGCACACCCTCCGGGGAGAGGTCCACATTGGTCAACGCCAAAAGTTCTTGGTAGTTAGCTTCAGCAGTCGTGTGCGTTTCTACTGAAGGATGATAGAACAACGTAAAAGAGATGTCAGGCATGGAAATTGCCATGCGTCGGACATCATCCAGAAGCAATTTCTCTTCTTCCAGCTCTCGCTTTAAATAGTCGGATGTATGCACTCCCAGTTTCAGGCGAGCGTAGGTGCCCGAGCAGTAGACTGCAATTCTGTTTTTTCGGAATTCGCCATCTTCTTCGCAAGCCGCAGGAATGCTAGGAAAGTAGATATTATGGAAACTCGTTATCCTGTCGGCATCGAACTGTGCCCCCGCACGCCTATAAACTGACAGTGCCCATATATTTCCCAGCAACACTTCGTTTGCAGCCAAATTGTCTTGGTGCGATACGAATGCGCGGTTCACGTAATAGCACGAGATAGTATTGGTGGTCGATTTGAACCAGGCGCTTAGGAAAAATGTGGGCAAACTGTAAGAATTACCGACCCATATGATTTTTTTCGGCTGCAGAGCGATCAGCCGGTCAAATTGAATAATGGCTTGAACGTACGGAAGCGATATCTTTTCAATGAGCTGCCTTTTTGCGCGGGGCGAAAAAAAACTTCTAGCGCGCAAACAAAGAAGGCCCACAGCGGCTTTCCATACTGTCCGCACAGAGGCTGGCGCCGCGTAATCTAGAGGCTCAATCCGGAGGGGTTGCGCATCGGCGAATAGGTTCGCTAGATTGCTACGCAAAACCCCATTGTTCGCGGACGCTTCGGACATACAGAGGAGCGACATGCCATGTGCCGCATCTCCATCCTGCCCTGGCTTTCGACTTGTAGCTACGAACGAGCGGAAAATCCAACGCAGCGCCAACCAAGCCGTAGTGGACTTATATTCGATTTCCGCGTTCGCGATCTTTTCATGCAGCAGTTCCAACTGCAATTCGGAAAGCGCGAGCACCCGCGCAATCGCGGACAGGTGTTGTCTAGTTGACATCATGCAAGCGAGTTTCCGGTCGCCTGAGACACGTCGATCACAGTTGCCCCTCTGTGCCGACGATCTCAGCATAGGAACCCACGCGACGCACTTTGCCGTCCGCCAGCTCAACAACGCGGTCACAGGCGCGCAGCGTGGTGAGACGATGTGCAATCATCAGGATCGTAACGTCTCTTCCCAATGCCTCGATTGATTCCATCACCATTGACTCCGTCCCAGTGTCTAGTGCACTGGTCGCTTCGTCGAAAACGATAATGTCCGCCTGCTTGTAAAGCGCGCGAGCGATCCCTATCCGCTGCCTCTGCCCGCCGGACAACCGTACGCCGCGCTCACCCACTACCGTGTCATAGCCATCCGGCAACGTGGCAACGTATTGATCGAGTTGCGCGCGCGTTGCAGCTTGCTTGACACGAGCGCGATCCACCTGGTCGGGCAAAGCACCGAAAGCAATATTCTCGGCGATGGAAGCGTCTGCCAGGTAGATTGCCTGCGGAACATGAGCTAACCGCTCCTGCCACGCCCGGCGCGACCTCGAATCGAGGTTCCGCCCATCGACCACGATCGCGCCCGACGATGGCTCCAGCAGGCCCATGATGAGATCCATCAAAGTACTTTTCCCGCTTCCCGTCTTGCCAATGACGCCTACGCGGCTACCCCTAGGAATGTGCAAATCAATGCCCTTGAGGACGTCTGGGCCATCGGGCCGATAACGAAAGGAAACGTTGCGCAGAACGACGCCAGAGGCATCGTTCTGCGCAACGTGCGGATCGTTGTCTCTGGCTCCCTTTAACCGTATCGGCATTGGCAGCTTGAGCAGTGCAATGATGTCAGTCAGTACGGCGCGATTCCCGCTGACCTGGGCCCAAGATGTGTAGAGCTGCTGCATTCGGGGCAATAGTTTCTGTGCACCGAACGCCAAAGCACCCAGTACCGGCACCTGAGATGCGACCCCTTCTCCATTTTTTGTGCCCCACCATGCCATGCCCACCAACAAGGCGATACCAACCGATTCGATCACATAGCGCGGCACGACCCCTAGGAATGCGTTTGACGCCAGCGCAAGCCGCTGTGTTGTGTTGACGCTGATAAAGCGCGAAATGAACAACGATTGCGAACCGTCGAGCAGCACGTCTCGTATTCCGCCCAAACCTTCTTGCACAGACCTGACACGCAGCCCCTCGCTGCGCGAAATCAGCCTGCCGTTCTCACGCAACCGGCGCCGAACGAGGTACGTCGTGAAAAGGTACAGACCACCGAAGAACATCATTGCGGCGATAGCCGCCGTAGCATCTATATGCATAAGAACGGCTACGATTGCCACCACCACGACCAATGACGTTACTCCGAGCACCAATGGGGCGATTACGCCACTTACGACCGTATTAGCCTTATTCATGCTGGCGATGGCTTCGCTGGTATTCAAGGACACGTGATACGCATATGGCTGATGAAGAATTCGCCGATAGATCTCCGCACCAATATCCGCACCGAGCGCATAGCTGAATTTGTAATTGACCCAGGCGAGCAAGGTGCGAATCACCGTTGAAACCACCGCGACGCCGACAAATATGAGCGACAATGTGGTGAAACTCATGTCGCAAAAAATACGCCCGGCACCATCGCCACAAAACGCCCCGTTGGCCCCCATCACGGCGCCAAGAAATGGCACAATCATCCCTAGGGACGCCATCTCGGCCATCGAGCCGAGCAGCATCAGCACCAGCAAACCCCAGAATTGCCACTTCCGCCGGGTGGACAGCTGGCCGTACAAGAGACGAAACGCTCCTGCAATCGAATCCAGTTTTTTGTCGTCACGGCGATCCTGCTTTTTCATTTCCGTTTTTCTATAAGAATATCGGGCTGCTCGCAGCCCTGCTTTACAACGGTATTGATCTGCCGACCCTTCCCGCCGCTGAGCTATGTGTGTCTTGCCATGATTCGGGTTCGGCGCCAACGCTATGGCTGGCGTTCAGCCTGCCATGGGCAAAAAGGCGTAACGCTTGCGGTGGCATGTATTTGACTATATTTTCTGCTTGCCTTCGTGAGAGTGTGAACCAAGAGCATGCATTTCTGCCCATCTAACAGTGGGAATCGACTGGAGAACCGGTGAGATTGATCATGACCGGCGCCAGCGGCTATATCGGCCAGGCGCTGCTGCGACAGGCCTGCGAACGGGGCCACCAGGTGGCCGTCTACACGCGCCGCCCCACCGAATCCGGCGGCATTGCCACGTTGCCGTTCGGCGCCCCGATTCCCGACGATTTCCGGCAGGCCGATGCCTTGATCAACCTGGCGGGCCGCGCCCACACCACCGACGCCGGCGACGGCCGGGACGCGTTCGACGAAGCGAACCACCAATTGCCTGTGCGGCTGGCCGAGCAGGCGCGGCTGGCCGGGGTGCGGCGCTTCGTGCAGGTGAGCTCGATCGGCGTGCATGGCAACGCCAGCGCGCTGGCCCTGACCGAGTCCTCGCCACTGGCGCCCGACACGCCCTATACCCGTTCCAAGGTCCGGGGCGAACAGGCGCTGCACGCCCTGTTCGCCGCCACCCCACAGGCGCTGGCCATTGTGCGCCCGCCCATGGTGTACGGGCCGGGCTGCCCCGGCAATTTCGCGCGGCTGCGCAGGCTGCTGCAAACCGGCCTGCCGCTGCCGTTCGGCGCGGCGGACGCCCGCCGCTCGTTCATTTTCGTGGACAACTTGGTCGACCTTCTGTTGCATTGCGCGGCGCACCCCAACGGCCATGGCGTCTATGTGGCGGGCGACGGGTCTGACTATGCAGTGCCGCAGCTGCTGCGCGCCATGGGCCGCGAACTGGGCCGGCCTGCGCGCCTGTTCCCGGTGCCGCCCGCCTGCCTGCGCGGGGCGGCGCTGCTGGTGGGCCTGCGGCGCGAAATGGACAGCCTGACACGCTCCCTGCTGGTGGACTGGACCCACGCTCGCACGACGCTGGCCTGGACTCCGCCCATCGACCCGGAAACCGCGCTGCGCCTCGCCCTGGCCTGACATCAGATTAGGCCGGCACGCGGGCCGATGCCTCGCGATCGCGGCGCGGATACGTCAGCGCCAGCATCACGCTGACCCAGATGGCATAGAACGACACCGTGCGCATGCCGCGGAACATCAGTTCGGTCAGGCCGAAAATGGCGAACCCCAGGCAGATGCTCAGGCCCATGGCCGCCGCGGTGCGGATGGCGCGATCGTCGTGCCCCAGGCGGCGGGCGAAATACCAGGCCGGCAGCAGGTAGATCACCAGCAGGCCGAACAGCAGGCCCACGGCGCCGTATTGGGCCAGCACGTACAGCATGTCGTTGTGGGTTTCGCCGAAGGTGCGCGCCACGTCGGCAGACACCACGCCACGCTTTTGCTGGGCATCCAGCGCGGGCTCGAAACCCCGCTCGCCCACCCCGAACAGCGGGCTGGTCTTCCACATTTCGATGGCTGCGCGCGCCAGTTGCACACGCACGCAAATTGACGTGTTGCGCAGCTCGTGCACCTGGCATTCCTTCCACTGCCGCACGCCGGCCTCGACGCGGGCGTTCAGCGCGTCATTGGCCACGATAACGCCGCAGCCAACGGCCACCGCCACGCCCACCGCGGCCAGCCGGCGCGACCACGGCACGCGGTTGTAGACACAGACGCCGATCAGCAGGAACACCGGGATCGCCAACCAGCCCGAACGGGTTTCGGAGGCGATGAAGCCCGCCAGGGTCAGCCCGCCGACCCCCAGCTTGAGCGCGATCTCGGCGCGGCGCCAGCGAGTCAGTTGCCAGCCGATAGATAGCCATGCCATGACGGCGAACAACAAGGTGAGGTTTCCGAAAGTGACCGTGTTGTAGGGCGTATAGGCGGACGTTTTAGGCCGCGAGCCCGCCAGAAACTGGGGGAACAGTAGCAGCCAGGCCGCGGTGGCACCCCCGGCCAGCAGCCCCCACTGGATGTGGCGCAGCGTAGCGGGGCGCGAATACAACAGCAGCCAGGTCATGGGCAGCATGGCGGCGGCCCGGATGGCGCGTTCCAGGCCCGCGCCACTGAACTGGCCGTGATACGCCTGGCTGGCGAGCACCGATGCCAGCACCAGCGCCATGCCCACGCCCAGCGGCTTCCAGGTGTCCCAGAAGCCCGGCATGCGCCACGACGGCGCACAGGCCATGCCGGCCAGCCCGATGACACAGGCGACCATCAAGATATAAAAAATGACGCTGACCGCGCTGGATACGGTCATCAGCAACGGCGGTGATACCGCTACCAGGAGCGGCAGGATAGCGGCCCAGCTTATTCGTAAGAACACCTAGAACTCCGTGCGCAGGCTGCGCGTAAGAGCCGCCATGCAATGTGTGATATCGACCGCAATTTTACCCGTATCGAAATGTGTAGTTTTGATACATAACACTATTAAATGCTAATGTGTTGCGCAAGTGCCGCGAATGACGCGTTTGCCCCGGGACAGTGACAACTGCGCCCATCAGGGCCACAATGAGTTGCAAAGCACGCAAGGAGACAGCCATGCGCATAGCCGATGCTCAATGGATTCCCTCCACCCCACACCAGACGTGGGATGCCTTGATGGACCCGGCGGTGCTGCAAAAGTGCCTGCCCGGTTGTGTCAAAGTCGAACGGCGCACACCCACGGAATATGGGCTTTCCCTGCATGCCAGCGTGGGCGGCGTAGAAGCCGGTTACGAAGGCGAGGTATTACTGTCCGAACTGAACCCGCCCCACAGCTGTTCGCTGGCCTTCGAAGGCAAGAGCCAGACGGCCTGCCTGGCCATCGGCACCGCTCAGATCACCCTCACCCCCAAAGACGAAGGCACCCGCCTGGCCTACACGGTAGCGGCCATGGCGGGGGGAACGCTGAGCCAGTTGGGCGAGCCCGTGCTGATGAAGGCCGGCGGTAAGCTGGTCGAGAAATTCTTCGGCGCCTTCATCGATTACATGGCCAAGCAGCCGCGCACGGCGCCGCCGCCCGAGCCCGAAGAGCCAGAGCACGGCCTGGCGTCGTCGCGCTGGTCATGGCTGGCCGTGGCGGTGGTGGTGTTGGCCATCTTGGGCTACCACACGTTATACAAATAGGTGAAATCCCTAAGCGCGCGATGCTATCCTTGGCGCCATGACGACGCCCGCCGCGCCTGCGCCTGACACTCCCCCCGACCCACCCCGTTCTCGACGCGACCTGCTCATGGCCATGGCGGGCGTGTCGGCCACCGTGGTGCTGGCCGCGTTCGACTCCACCATCGTCAGCACCACGCTGCCGCGGGTGGCCCAGGCGCTCGACGGCATGGCCCTGTACGCCTGGGTGGGCACCGGGTACCTGCTGGCCACGGCAGCGTCCATCCTGATTTTCGGCCGGCTGGGCGACCTGTTCGGCCGCAAGCCGCTGATGCTGCTGTCGGTGTCCATCATCGCGCTGGGCTCGATCGCCTGTGGCCTGGCCCAGTCCATGGAACAACTGATCGCGTTCCGCACCCTGCAAGGCATAGGCGGGGGCATGATGATCGCCACCGCGTTTGCCGCCCCGGCTGACCTGTTTCCCGACGCCAAGGAGCGCGTGCGCTGGCTGGCGCTGGTGTCGGCCGCCTTCGCCATGGCCAGCGGCGTGGGGCCGCTATTGGGCGGTGCGGCCACGCAGGCGCTGGGCTGGCGCGCGGCATTTTTCATATCCCCTATCGCGGCGGCGGCGGCGCTGTTCCTGTTGGCGCGCTATTTTCCGCGTATCCGGCCGCTGCACGCCGGGCAAGGTGCGCAGCGGGTCGACTGGCTGGGCAGCGTGCTGCTGGTGATCGCCGTCAGCGCGCCACTGGCCGCCATGGAACTGGGCTTTGCATCCGGTTCGCACGCGCACCCCATGCTGGCGCTGGCCCTGACGCTGGCCGGCGTGGCTGCCGTGGCCCTGCTAGTGCCTTATGAACGGCGCGTGGCCTCGCCCATCTTTCCGCTGCGTGTCATCGCCCAGCGCGAATCGCAGCTGCTCAATGTAGCGGGGCTGGCGGTAGGCGCGGTGATGTTCATCCTGATCTTCTACAGTCCGCTGCTGTTGCAGACCGAGATGGGCTACACGCCCAGCCAGGCCGGCCTGCTGCTTACGCCGCTGGTGGCCGCCATTCCGGTCGGCAGCATCATCAACGGGCAATTGTTTCCCAAGCAGAGCGAACCGCAGCGCCTGATGGTGTTCGGCGGCTTGCTGCTGGCGGCGGGCTCACTCATGGTGCTGGCCTTCGGGCCGGGCACCTCCACGGCCTGGATCCTGGCGGCGTTCTTCGTCAATGGCTGCGCCCTGGGCTTCCTGCTGCCCAATCTGACGCTGTTCATGCAAATGCTCAGCGAACGCCGCGACGTGGGCGTGGCCTCGGCCCTGGTGCAGACCACGCGCGCCATCGGCAGCGCGGCCGGCACGGCGCTGGTCGGCATTCTGATCGGGCGCAGCTCGGTGCTGGACGGCGTGCGCGTCGGCCTGGTGATCTGCGCGGTGCTGGCGGTGGGCTGCGCCTACCTGGCACACCGGGTCAAGATGAAAAACGTCCTCACCCGCGCCGCCAGCCGGCGCAAACACTGACTGGAACCCTGACACATGCGCCGTCGCGATTTGCTGGACCTGCTGCTGCTGGCAGCGGTATGGGGCGGGTCCTTTCTATTCATGCGCATCGCCGTGCCCGAATTCGGGCCGGGTCCGCTGATGGAATTGCGCGTGGGGCTGGCCGCGCTGACCCTACTGCCGCTGGCGCTGCTGCGAGGCCGGCTGCCGCTGATCGCGCGCCGCTGGAAGGCCATTCTGGTGGTGGGCGCCCTCAATTCCGCCGTTCCCTTCCTGCTGTACGCCTATGCGGCGCAATCGCTGGGCGCCGGCTTCATGTCGGTGGCCAACGCGGTCACGCCGGTCTGGGGCGCCGTCATCGGCTGGCTGTGGCTGAAGGACCGCCTGCCCTGGGGCCGCGCGCTCGGACTGGCCATCGCCTTGCTGGGCATCGTAGTGCTGGTCTGGGATAAGCTCGATTTCGGCGCGGGCGGACACGGCCCGGCGGTGCTGGCCGCCGTGTCCGCCCCCTTGTTCTACGGCATTGCCGCCAACTGGGCCAAGCGCTTCCTGGGCGACGTCGACGCGCTGTCCAACGCCACCGGCAGCATGATCGCCGCCGCGCTGGTGCTGGCGCCGCTGGCTATCGCCACCTGGCCCGCCCAGCCGGTGTCGTGGCACGCCTGGGGCGCCACCATCGCACTGGCGCTGGTGTGCACGGGCACGGCCTACATCATGTTTTTCCGGCTGATCGCCAGCGTGGGGCCCACGGGCGCGGTCAGCGTCACCTTCCTGGTGCCGGTATTCGGGGTGCTGTGGGGCGTGTGGTTCCTGGACGAAGTGCTGACGTCGCAAATCCTGGCCGGCGCCGCCGTCATTCTGGTGGGCACCGCCCTGGCGCTTGGGCTGGTGCGCTGGCCGCGCCGCCAGGTATCAGGCTCCGCGGGCGCCTGATACTGCCGTCGCACGGTGTCAGACTGCGGAGTCAGACACCTGCTTGCCGGGCTATTGCCAGGTGTCCGGCTCCCGCAGGGTGTCGGACACCGTACGACTGAGACGGCTACGGCATACAGCGGTGTCAGGCACCTGGCGGAGCCTGACGCCTGGGGCACACCTGGGGCGTGTCGCAATGTCAATTTGAAACAATAGCGACAATTTTTGTAGTTCCTCGATAGCGCGAGGTGAAGGTTGTTAGGATTCCGCGGCCCCCCGGCACGGTGTCCGCCGGCCCGCCCAGCGCGGGCGCGCCAGGGTTGCGCTGTACCGGTAATCCACCGCACAACGACACACCCATGGACGTCAAATCACTCGAGAGGTCCGGAAAGGTCGCCGCGCTGCGCCGTGGCGGCGAGATTCTGCTGATCGGCCCCTGGGACGTGTTCCTGGGCGTGGCGCCGCGGCTGTTGATCCAGGATGCCTCGCGCCTGCGCGCGGTGCTCTACCCGCACCTGCGCGACGACAGCGCGCTGGCCAAGCTGAACACCATGGCGCGACAGATCATCTGTACGGGATCAGTGGCCGGCCATTATTCCCCGCAACAGGCCCTGGAGCAGATGGTCGGCTTGCTGCAGGCCGGCCAGATATCCGCGATGACCGTGCCCGACACCTCGGGCAGCGACGAGAACATCAACATACAGCGGGCCGCGCTGACGGGGATTCGGGCCGGGCCCGTGTCGCAGTGGCCGCTGGCCGAACGCTTCAGCTACGTGCTGGAACAGTCGCCCCACTACATGTCCGACGCATTGGGCGCCGAACTCAGAAGGACATTCAACGAAAGAACCCTGGCCCTGGTGGTGGGCACGCTGGTGGTATGGGCCGGATCGCACGCGATCGGCATCGGCTTCGTGGCCGACGCGGCGCTGCTGGCGATCGGCTTCTCGCTGGCCGGCTGGGCGATTTTCGACGGCATCCAATATTTGATGCGTTTTTTCAACCTGACCATGAATGCCTCCAGCGTGGGCGAGCTGGACCAGGCTGCCGAGCAGTTCGCCAAAGGCGTTATGGCCATGGGAGTGGGCGCCGTCATCAGCCTGCTGACGCGCGGGGCGGGAAGGCTGGCGCGCCGGCCCGCGGGGCACTCGACGCCGAGGCCGGCAGAACCCACGCAAACGCGCAGGCAGGCCGCCGGCGCCGGACAGCAGCCGTCCCGCTTGAGCACGGCCGAGTTGAACCGGCAGGCAGTCAAGAATTACGGTATTCCAGATACGCTGAGTGCTCACCAGGCACGCCACATACCGCCCGTTGCCGATGGACGCAGTGTGCTGACCGCTGATCCGGCCGACTTATTGAGAGGATTGCACGACGGGCAGTATCCTATCTTGCGACAACCCAAACCCGGCCAGGTGATGGTGGACTTCGGCCGGCCTATCGGAGAGTTCTGGAATTTGTCCGGAACGCCGACGCGTGTGGGCCCGACGAATTTCGGATCGGTTTTGTATGGTAAAAAAGGCGCCCATATCGTGCCGGCCAATCCAGTACAGTGGTAATCATGGATTATCAAGCGCTTATGAATGCCTCCCGGTGGATTGCCAAGAACAATCTGACCGACAAAGTCTGCGCCGTCCGTGTCGGCTGGGACAACGACACATCCAAACTGACCGTCATCTACTACGTGGATGGCCCGCCGACGGAAGACGAAGAAGACGAGTGCGAAATCACCATGGCGGAATTGCTGGCGCAATTTCCCGACGTCGTGCAAGCCGATACCGAATGCCTGGACTACGCTGGCAAGCAGGCCGAACTGCGCCGCATGGAAGGGCTGGCCTACCTGCGCGAAGACAAGCCCCGCGCCTGACCCAGTATGGTGCGTAGCCCGGTGACGGCGAGCAGTACGGCAGGCGCCGGTTCGACCATCGACTCCGCACGCTGGGTGCCGTGCGGCTCGCGTTCGACGGCCGGTGCCTGCAGGTGGGATACGCGAACATCGGGCTGGCGCCGCAAGCTGCCATCAGCAACGGCGACATCGTGATCGGCATCAACGAATGCGTGGCGGCCTATCGCCGCGCCGACGGCGCGCGGCATTTCTCTTACCGGATGCCGTTCGCCTTTCATGAATTCCTGCGCACTGGCGACCCGCTGATCGCGCGAGATGAACTCGGCTTCGTCGGCCTGGCGCCGGACGGCACCGAAAAATGGTCGTTCTTCACCACCGGCCCGATCGCCCGCTGCGACCTCACGCCCACACACATCACCGGGGAAACGCTCGAGGGTGAAGAATTTTCGTTCACCCTGCCATAACTGACCAAGGACACGGGCCATGACGAATGGACTCTACCCCGAAGCCGTACAAGGCGTGAAGCAGGTGTGCATTGATTTGCTGGCCGGAAAGGCAAGCATCGAACAAGCCCAGGCGGCGTTGCATGCGGCCGAACAGATCATCGTGGGGCTCGACGAAAAGTGGCTGCGGGCGCTGCTTTTCCAGGCGGAGAACAGGCTGGAAGAGATCCGATTCACGGTCTCGGACGACCGGCAGGCAGAAGCCGCCGCCGAGGTCGTGCGCCATGTCCTGCACGCCATCAGGCAGCCGCCGCCATCTCAGTCGCACGGTGTCAGACACCCTTGACGGGCTCCTGACACCTGGCAAGCGTCAGTATTCCCCCGAGCGCCCCGTCAACGCCACGCCGATGCGCAGCAAGGTGTACGACACGGCATCCACACAGCGGCGCAGCCAGCCGCGCCGCTGGTAGTCCAGCGGCCGCACGAAACGCCCGCCCGCGGCGATGGCATCTTCCAGGCGGTGCTGCAGATCCCAGGCGAACGGCTGGTCGTCGACCACCACATTCGCCTCGCGCGCCAGCAGCAGGCTGAACGGATCCAGGTTGGACGAACCCACCATCGCCATGTTGTCGATGACCGCCACCTTGGCGTGCAGATAGCCGGGCATATATTCGTAGATTTCGATGCCGCCGCGCAGCAGCTGGTCGTACAGCGAGCGAGTGGCGTAGTACTGCATGTGGTATTCGATCTTGCCCTGCAGCAGCAGGCGCACGCGCACGCCGCGCGCGGCCGCCCGCAGCAGCGCCTTGCGGAACTGGCGGCCGGGAAAAAAGTACGCGTTGCCGATCAGGATGTCGCGCCGCGCGTGCTGGATGCCGTACAGATAGGCGCGCTCGAACGTCTGCCGGAAACGCAGGTTGTCGCGCAGCACCAGGGCCGCGCGCTGGCGCCCGGCCGGCCGGGCGGCCGACGGCGCGGGCCGGGTCAGGCGCAGGCGCGACCATTCGCGCGGATGGCGGCGCAGGCGGGCCCAGCTCAGCCGCACCCACAACAGGTCTTGCGCGCGCACCGCGTCGGCCACCAGCGACCCGCGAACCTGCACCGCGAAATCGAAGCGCGCCCCCGGAATGTTGTCGCAAGGATCCAGATCGTCGTAGTCGTCGACGATATTGATGCCGCCAATGAAGGCGATGCTGCCGTCCACCACCGCCACCTTGCGGTGCAGACGGCGCAGCCGGCTGCGCGAAGGCACCAGGCGGCCGTACCAGGGCGGTTCGGGCCGGTAGATGCGGCAATGGCCGCCCGCCGCCGTGATGCGGTCGCCGACGGCGCGAGCCGTGTCGGCGCTGCCGAAGCCATCGAGCACCACGCGCACTTTCACGCCGCGCCGCGCGGCCTGCTCCAGGCTTTGCAGCACGCGCTCGCCGGTGCGGTCGATCAGGAAGATATAGGTTTCCAGGTGCACGCTGACGCTGGCCGCGTCAATGGCCCGGCACAGCGCCGGAAAGAAATCGGCGCCATTCTGCAGCAGTTCAATGGCGTTGTCGTCGGTCCAGTCGAGCCTGACGATGTCGGCCTTCACGGCAGCTCAAGCTCCGCCAGCAAGGGGGCATGGTCGGACAGCTTGGCCCATTCGCGGCCGCGCAACACGCGCGCGCTGCGCACGGCAAAGCCGCGCTGGTAGATGCGATCGAGCCGAAACCACGGGAATACGGCCGGAAAGGTGCGCGGCGGCGGCAGCGGGCAATAGGCGCCGCCCATGCCCAGCTGGTTGTTGCGTTCCAGCACCGCCACACTGTTGGGCACGCCGCGCAGCACGTTGCTTAAGCGCCGCACCGAATCGCGCAGGCGCGGCAGTTCGCCGCCATGGCTGCGCGGCGCGTTGGCAAAGACCTCGTACAGGCCCAGTTGCTGCACGAACAACGGCGCCAGGCGGTCGCCCCAGTCGTTGAAATCGCCCGCCACCAGAATGGGATCGCCCTCGGGCACCAGCCGGCTGATGCGATCGGTAAGCGCCTGGATCTGGCGGGTGCGGCTGCCGGCGAACAGGCCCAGGTGCACCACGAAACAATGCACGTCGCGGCCGTCGACCTGGATGCGGGCATGCAGCAGGCCGCGCTGTTCGAGCCGGTGATCGGAGATGTCCTGGTTCTCGTGCTCGACGATGGCATAGCGCGACAGCAGCGCGTTGCCATGGTCGGAACGGTTGCGAATGGCGTTGCAGCCATAGGCCACGTCCAGGCGCAGCGCCGCCGCCAGCGACTCATGCTGGGCGTCGAGGAAGGAGATGTGCTCGTTGCGGCCCTGCACTTCCTGCAGGAAGACCAGGTCGGGGCGCAGGCCGTACAACCCCAGGCGCAGATCGTTCAGCGATTCGCGCCGACCCAGGGACGAGCGGCCCTTATGAATGTTGTAGCTGACTACGCGGATAAGCGACATGAACCGAATGACGCCTTTTCTTATATGGCACGGGCGGCGCGGGCCGCCCTGCCCCTTGGGGATCGGGCGGGCGCCGCGGCCTGGCCAGCGGCGCCCTCTACCCCCAGATTACTTCATTTCACTTCGACATTGCGCAGGCGGATGTGCAGCTCGCGCAATTGCTTCTCGTCGACCTCGGACGGCGCCTGCGTCAGCAGGCACTGCGCGCGCTGGGTCTTGGGGAAAGCGATAACGTCGCGAATCGACTCGGCGCCGGTCATCATGGTAACGATGCGGTCCAGGCCGAAGGCAATGCCGCCATGCGGGGGCGCGCCGTACTGCAGGGCGTCGAGCAGGAAGCCGAACTTCTCGCGCGCCTCTTCGGCGCCGATTTTCAGGGCGCGGAACACCTTGCTCTGCACTTCTTCGCGGTGGATACGCACCGAGCCGCCGCCGATTTCCCAGCCGTTGAGCACCATGTCGTAGGCCTTGGCGAATGCCTTGCTGGGATCGGATTCCAGGAAATCTTCGTGGCCGTCTTTGGGGCTGGTGAACGGATGGTGCGCGGCGGTGTAGCGGCCGTCTTCCTCGTCGTATTCGAACATGGGGAAGTCGACCACCCACAGCGGCTTCCAGTCGCTGGACGCCAGGCCGGCCTTCTTGCCGAATTCGCTGTGGCCGATCTTGACGCGCAGCGCGCCGATGGCGTCGTTGACGATCTTGGCGCGGTCGGCGCCAAAGAAAATGATGTCGCCGCTTTGCGCGCCGCTGCGCTTGAGCAGTTCGGCCAGCGCCGCGTCGTGCAGGTTCTTGACGATGGGCGACTGCAGCCCTTCGCGGCCCTTGCTGGCATCGTTGACCTTGATGTACGCAAGGCCCTTGGCGCCATAGATACCCACGAACTGCGTGTAGGCATCGATTTCACTGCGCGACAGCTCGGCGCCGCCCGGCACGCGCAGGGCCACCACACGGCTGCCCGGCGCCGTGGCGGCGGCCGCGAACACCTTGAAGTCGACATCGCGCATGACATCGGTAACGTCGGTGAACTCGAGGCTCACGCGCAGGTCGGGCTTGTCGGAGCCGTAGCGCTGCATGGCTTCGGTCCAGGTCATCTGGGGGAACGGCGCGGGCAGCTCGACGTTCTGCACGGTCTTGAAGACGTGGCGGATCATGTCTTCGAAGATCTGGCGGATTTCGACTTCGTTCAGGAACGAGGTTTCGCAGTCGATCTGGGTGAATTCGGGCTGGCGGTCAGCGCGCAGGTCTTCGTCGCGGAAGCATTTGGTGATTTGATAGTAGCGGTCGAAGCCCGACACCATCAGCATCTGCTTGAACAGCTGCGGCGATTGCGGCAGCGCGAAGAAATGCCCGGCGTTCACGCGCGAAGGCACCAGGTAGTCGCGCGCGCCCTCGGGCGTGCTCTTGGTCAGCATGGGGGTTTCGATGTCGATGAACCCGAGCTGGTCCAGGAACTTGCGCACTTCGATCGACACGCGGTAGCGCAGCATCAGGTTGCGCTGCATTTGCGGACGGCGCAGGTCGAGCACGCGATGCGTCAGGCGCGTGGTTTCGGACAGGTTGTCGTCATCGAGCTGGAACGGAGGCGTGATCGAGGCGTTGAGAATCTCGACTTCCTTGCACAGCACCTCGACTTCGCCCGAAGCCAGTTCGGGATTGGCCGTGCCTTCGGGACGCGGGCGCACCAGGCCCGTAACGCGGATGCAGAACTCGTTGCGCAGGCGCTCGGCGGTGGCGAAGGCGGCGTTGTCCGGATCGAACACGATCTGCGCCAGGCCCGCGCGGTCGCGCAGGTCGATGAAGATGACCCCGCCGTGGTCGCGGCGGCGGTTCACCCAGCCATACAGAGTGACAGTCTGGCCGAGATGGTCGCGGCAAACCTCGCCGGTGTAGCAGGTACGCATTGCGGGATGACTCCTAGGTGCTGTGTTCAGCGTGAAAAGGTTACGAATCGACGGCCGGGGCCGTCGGGATGGGGGCGGCTGCCGGGGCCGGTTGGCCCGGCGGCGCCACCACGCCCATGGAAACGATGTACTTCAGGGCGGCGTCCACGCTCATCTGCAATTCGATGACGTGGTCGCGCGGCATCATCAGGAAGAACCCCGACGTGGGGTTCGGCGTGGTGGGCACATAGACGCTGACGTGCTCGCCCGGCAGATACCCGGCAACTTCGCCGCCGGGCGCGCCCGTCAGGAAGGCGATGGTCCACGAGCCGGCGCGCGGATACTGCACCAGCACAGCCTGGCGGAACGCCTGGCCGTTGGGCGCCAGCACCGTGTCGCTGACCTGCTTGACCGAATTGTAGATGGAGCGCACCAGCGGGATGCGGCCAAGCAGGGCTTCCCATTGCTCGAGCAGGGTGCGGCCCAGCAGGTTGGCGGCGAACATGCCGGTGAGCAGCACCACCAGGACCACCAGCACGAAGCGGAAGCCGGGAATGTCGATGCCCAGCAGCGATTGCGACGACAAGAAGCTGGGCACGAAGCCCTCGAGGGTTGCGATCAGCAGGCCCAGCACCCAGAGGGTGATGGCCAGCGGAACCCAGATCAGCAGCCCGGTGATGAAATACTTCTTGAAGACGCGCATACGGCTGGGCTTGCGGTCAGGAGGACGCCGCGGGCGCAGGCGTAGCCGCTGGCGCGGCGCTGTCGCTCTTGGCGGGGGCGTCGGCCTTGGGCGCGCTGGCCGTACCGGACTTGGCGCCGTCGGACTTGCCCTGGCTGCCGCCGTTGCGGAAGTCGGTGACATACCAGCCCGAGCCCTTGAGCTGGAAGCCGGCGGCCGTGACCTGCTTGGTGAAGGCGGCTTCGCCGCATTCGGGGCAGACCGACAGCGGCGCATCGGAAAACTTTTGCAATACATCCTGGGCATGGCCGCAGGCGCCGCATTTGTAAGCGTAGATAGGCATGATCGGGAATTTCCAGGCACACCGGCGCATCAAAAACCGCCGTTTCACCATCCGCGGCAGGCGGACGGCAACCAGGCGGCGCCGGATCAATACGGGAAAGTCTTGAATTTTAGCGGTTTTTGCCAAAAACGCCGTAGCGGCCGCCAAGGCGCCAGCGGCTGGGCACCACGGCGAGTCCAGGCGCCAGACTCTGCAGACGTCTAATTCGGCAGGTGTCTGACACCGACGTACGCCGCCCCGCCGCTGAACTGGACGGTGTCTGACACCCTCAGGGAGTCAGACACCTGGAACATCGGGCGGCCCCTAGCGGCCGAATGGCAGCAGGAACATGCCAGCGGCCACCAGGGTGGGCACCAGCGCCGACATGAACAGCCGGCCCGCCGAGATCGCCTCGTTGGGGAAATACGGCCGCAAGATGGCGTAGCCGGCCGGGTTGGGCGCATTGGCGATGACGGTCAGCCCGCCCCCGGTGACGGCGCCGGCCACCAGCATGTAGTGCCAGAGGGGGCTGGCGCCCTCGACCAGCGAGCCCAGGTACGTGAGGGCGGCGTTGTCGGTAATGGCGGTCAGGGCCGCGGCGCCCCAGAACAGCACGGACGGCTCCAGGCCGCCCAGCAGGTCTTGCAGCCACCATTTCTGCAGGCCGCCCAGCACCACCAGGCCGGCCAGGAAGAAGCCCACCATCAAGCCTTCGCGGATCAGCAGGCGGTCCTGGTGGCGCCGGTAGGCGTGCGCAAAGCCGATGAACATCATCATCAGGCCCAGGAACACCGCGGGATGATGGGCCGTCATGACCACGCCCACCAGAAACACCAGGTGGATCAGGATCACCGGCCAGGGCACCGGCTCGCGCGCGGCGGGCGAGTCTTCGGCGGCGTTCACGCCGCTGCCCGTGCCGATGGCGTGGCCGGTGAGCGCGTCGCGGCAGATCCACGTCAGGATGCCGGCATTGATGAAGACCGCGATGGCCGCGCGCCAGCCGAAGTGCATGGCCATGAAGGCCGTGTCCCAGCCGAAGGTCGAGGCCACCATCAGCACCGGCGGGGCCGCGTAGGCCGTCAGCACGCCGCCGATCGACACGTTGACGAACAGCACCCCCAGCGCCATGTATTTGAACCGGGTATGGCCGGCCACGCGGAAATAGCCGTCGCGCAACAGGATGGCTGCCAGCGTCATGGCCGCCGGCTCGGTGATGAACGACCCGCCCAGCGGCACCACCGACATGACCACGAAGAAGGTCGCCACTTCGCGCTGCATCGGCAGCAGGCGTGCCAGGCCGCGCACCAGCATGCCCACCAGTTCCAGGATGGGGCGGCTGGCGGCCACCACCATGATCACGAACACGAACAGCGGCTCGGTGAAGTTGCGCGTGTCCATGTACTGGATGGCGGTTTCGCTGCCGCGCAACAGCGCCATGCAGACGATCAGCACGAACGCCCACACGCCGAACACGGCCTCGACTTCGGACAACAAGTGCCAGCAACCCGCGTGCGGACCGTTGCGATGCGCCAGCCGCGCAAATACAGGCACCGAAAACGTATGGAGCACAGCCACCGCGAACAATAGGGTGGCGACAAGTTCGATTGTGTCAGGCATCAGCAGTGAATTCCGGAACGAACGCGCGCGGCCGCGGCAAGGCGGCCCGACATGCGTGAAAACTGTCGGACTATACCGCAGCAGCCCCTCGTCGCAGCAAGTGCGCGCCCTTCTCGGCGATCATGACCGTGGGCGCATTGGTGTTGCCCGAAGTAATGGTGGGCATGATGGATGCATCAATCACGCGCAGCCCCTGCAGCCCATGCACGCGCAGCTCGGGGTCGACCACGGCCAGCGCATCCACGCCCATTTTGCAGGTGCCCACCGGATGGAAGATGGTGGTGCCGATGTCGCCGGCGGCGCGCGCCAGGTCGTCATCGGTCTGGCACGCGCTGCCCGGTTTGTATTCTTCGGGCGCATAGCGGGCCAGGGCTGGCTGCGCCACGATGCGGCGGGTCAGGCGCAGGCTGTCGGCGGCCACGCGGCGGTCGGCGTCGGTGGCCAGATAATTGCACAGGATCTCGGGGTGGTCGTCGGCATGCGGGCTGGTAATGCGCACATGCCCCCGGCTGGTGGGACGCAGATTGCAGACCGACGCCGTAAAAGCCGGAAACGCGTGCAGCGGGTCGCCGAATTTTTCCAGCGACAACGGCTGCACATGATATTCAACGTTCGCGCGAGTCTGGTCGGGACCCGAGCGCGCAAAGGCGCCCAGCTGCGAAGGCGCCATGCTGAGCGGGCCGCGCCGCCACAAGGCATACTGCGCCGCCATCATGGCCTTGCCCCACAGCGTGCCCGCGATGGCGTTCAGCGTCTTGGCGCCGGTCACGCGGTAGATCATGCGCAACTGCAGGTGGTCCTGCAGGTTCTCGCCCACGCCGGGCAGGTCGTGCAGCACCGGCACGCCGCGGGCCTGCAGCAGGGCCGCCGGCCCCACGCCCGATACCTGCAGCAACTGCGGCGACCCGATAGCCCCAGCGGCCAGGATCACTTCCGCGCGCGCGCGGGCGATTTTCTCGGCACCATCGTCCAGGCGGAACGCCACCCCTTCGGCGCGACGGTTCTGGAACACGATCCGCGACACCCGCGCGCCGGTCATCACGCGCAGGTTCGGCCGCCCGGCCGCCGGCTTGAGAAAGGCCCGGGCCGCGCTCCAGCGCACCCCGCGGCGCTGGTTCACCTCGAAATAATCGCAGCCTTCGTTGTCGCCCTGGTTGAAGTCGGATACGGATGGAATGCCGGCCTGCGAGGCCGCCTCGCGGAAGGCATCGAGCAGCTCCCACGACAGGCGCTGGCGCTCGACCCGCCACTCGCCGTCGCCGCCATGGAATTCGCTGGCGCCGGCATGGTGGTCTTCGCAGCGCTTGAAGAACGGCAACACGTCGTCCCAGCCCCAGCCTGGGTTGCCCAGGGCGGCCCAGCCATCGTAGTCGGCGCGCTGGCCGCGCATGTAGATCATGCCGTTGATCGACGAACTGCCGCCCAGCACGCGGCCGCGCGGGTAGCCCAGGCTGCGGCCGTTCAGGCCCGGATCGGGATGGGTGCGGTAGCACCAGTCGGTGCGCGGATTGCCGATGCAGTACAGATAGCCCACCGGGATGTGAATCCAGTGCCAGTTGTCGGGACCGCCTGCCTCGAGCAGCAGCACGCGCTTGCCGGCGTCGGCCGACAGGCGGTTGGCCAGCAGGCAGCCGGCCGACCCGGCGCCCACCACGATGTAATCGAACACCAGATCGGTACCGCCGGCATCGGTGGCCATGGATTGTGTCTCCCTTGTGGCGTGCCGTCGCGACGCGCGATCGGCTGCATGGTGCTGCGTTGTAGAACACAAGCGTACCGCTGGCTACCCGGATACGCCCTAATGCTGCCGGCCGCGCCGCACCGGCCCGGTGCATGGCTTTGACCAGAGGTAACAACGGTTGAAAGATCCGAGCGTAGCACCGATGATTTTGTTCAGTTTTCTGTAAGCAACGAGCCGGGCCGGCAGTTGCAGGCCACCCGCGCGTTCCTCGGAGACCGCAATGCCAGCAACCCGCCCCGCCCCTTTCCCGCAACCCATCGTTTCGCGCCGCAACGCGCTCGCGGCCCTGGCCGTCACGCCCGGCCAGGCCGCCGATCCGGTCAAGCTGGATGTGCCCTTCGTGCCTACGCCCGAAGACGCCGTCGCCAAGATGCTGGACATGGCTTATGTCGGCCCGCAGGACACCGTCATCGACCTGGGATCGGGCGACGGCCGCATCGCCATCGCTGCGGTGCGCGACCGCAAGGCCGCGCGGGCCACCGGCGTCGACATCGACCCTGAACGCATTGCCGAAGCCCGCGCCAACGCCAAACACGCTGGCGTGCAGGACCGCGTGCGATTCGTGCAGCAGAACCTGTTCGAAACCGACATCTCGAAAGCCACCGTGCTGACCATGTACCTACTGCCCGATGTGAACCTGAAATTGCGCCCGCGCATTCTCAGCAACCTGGCGCCGGGCACGCGGGTGGTGTCGCACGCCTTCACCATGGGCGACTGGGACAGCGACCAGTACGAAACCGTAGACGGCCGGTCGCTGTACCTGTGGATCGTGCCCGCCAATGTGGCCGGCGCCTGGCGAATCGACCATCCGGGCGGCCCGATCACGGTGCAGATGACGCAGCACTTCCAGAAAATCACCGCCACCGCCCGGCGCGCCGATGCGCAACTGGGCGTCTCGCAGGTCCTGCTGCGCGGCGACCGCCTGAACCTGGTGCTGGACGACGGCGGCAAGCCGCTGCAGTTCGTGGGCCAGGTGCGCGGCGACACCATCGTCGCGCTGGCGGCCGATGGCGCCGAGCAAGGCTGGCAGGCCGCCAGGCAAGCGCCATGAACACCGCCGCCGAGGCAACCCGGCCCGGCGGCCTGTCGGTATTGGACGCCGTGGCCGTGCTGGTCGGCGTGGTCATCGGCATTGGTATCTTCGGTTTTCCGCCGCTGGTGGCTCAGCATGCCGGTTCGCCCGCCATGTATATCCTGCTATGGCTGGCGGGTGGCGCCATCATGCTGCTGGGGGCGCTGTGCTATGCCGAGCTGGGCTCGGCCTATCCCGACCCGGGCGGCGAATACCGCTATCTGGCGTTGGCCTGGGGCGCGCGCACCGGCCTGGTATTTGCCTGGGCGCGCTGCACTGTCATCCAGACCGGCGCCATCGCGGCGGTGGGCTTTATCTACGGCGACTATGCCCAGCAATTGCTCGACCTGGGCAGGCATGGCCCGGCGTTGCACGCCGCCATGGCCGTAACGACGCTCACCACCCTGAACATTGCCGGCACCCGGCCCTCCAAGCGCCTGCAGATCGCGTTCACGGGAATCACCGTGACGGCCCTGGTGGCGGTGGTGGTGGCCGGCATGCTGGCCGGCGACGCGCCCGCGCAGGCACTGGCCGCCGGCAGCCCGCCCCCGCAAGAAGGCCTGGCCAGCATGCTGGGCCTGGGCATGGTGTACGTGCTGCTGACCTACGGCGGCTGGAACGAATCGGCCTACCTGTCTGGCGAGCTGCGAGATCCGGCCCGCAACATGAAGCGCGTGCTGCTGATCGGCACGGCCGTGGTCACCGGCGTCTATCTGTTGGCCAACTTGGCGCTGCTCGACATGTTCGGGCTGCAGGGCCTGCGCCAGGCCAGCGCGGTCGGGGCCGACGTCATGCAGGTGGCCGCAGGGCCGCATGCCGCGGTAATGCTCAGCCTGCTGGTGTGCTGCACGGCGCTCAGCACGATCAATGGCACCATCATGACGGGGGCGCGCGTGTACGTGGCTCTTGGCGAAGACGTGCCGGCCCTGCGTCGCCTGGGCGGCTGGTCGGCGCGCGGGCAGGCGCCAGCGGCTGCGCTGCTGGCGCAGGGCCTGATCACACTGGCGCTGGTGGGCTTTGGGGCGCTGGCCGACAACGGGGTGCAGGCCATGGTGGCCTATACGGCTCCCGTGTTCTGGTTCTTCATGTTGCTGGTGGCGGCGGCCGTGTGGCGGCTACGACGCCTGCAGCCCGACCGGCCTCGCCCGTTCAGCGTGCCGCTGTATCCGCTAACGCCGGTGCTATTTGCCCTGAGCTGCGCCGGGCTGGTGTGGTCCAGCGTGCGCTATGCAGGCGTGGGCGCCCTGCTGGGCATCGGCGTGCTGGCGGCCGGCTTGCCATTCACGCGGATGGCGGGGCGGCGGCTGGCTCAGCAGGGTGCCTGACTCCGCAGGTGCCTGACACCGGGTCGACCTGGCCGGGCGCGGACGCTTCGGCTTCTGCCTTTCTCTGCATCAACAGGCTGTGCAGCATCTCGGTCGACAAACCGTGCAGCACCAGCCGGTAGCCCGCCCGCAGCGTCGACAGCGGCACCAGCGGATGCTTGTTGTTCACCAGGATGAGGTGCTGCGGAGCGCCGAGGATCTGCGCGGCGTAAATGCCGATGGTTTCGTCAAGCTGCAAGGAATTGGCGGCGCGCCAGAAATCGTTGTCGGTCAACATCAGCTGGTACAGCGGCGTGAACAACTCGATGGCGCTTTGCAGGTCGAGGAAATTGCGCCTGCGTCGCGGCATGTCGGTCAGTTGCAGGCCGGGGTCGCGCACCATCGAGAAATCCACCTGCGCCGGCGCGCGCATTTCTTCGCCGGCTTCGCGCAGCGCGCCGTTCAGGCGGATCACGAAGTTGAACAGGTTCAAGTCGTGCTTGACGAAGAATTCGTCTTTCAGGTCGGCAATGCCTTGCGGCTCGAGCGGCGTGGTGGCCACCTGCACCGGCGCATTGCGCGCAATGAACGCCAGTATCTGCGACCCCAGGTGGAAGTGCCGCAGAATGAGCCAGTTGGCCTCGGGAGACACGAAGTGCTCGAGCCCCCATGCCAGAACGCGGTGCAGCAGTTTCGAATGCGCCCAGCGGCGCGGCAGGAACGTTTTCACGACCTGGATCAGGATGATGAACGCGCGCGCCAGCGGGCGTAGGAACGGCAGCAAATATTGGCGCGAACCGCAGCTGGAATCGGCCAGCCAGGCGGCTTTCACGTCGTCGGGCAGCGGGGTGCTGCGGTCCAGGTACAGCGCCAGCCAGGGGCTCGGGTCGGCGGGATCGTGCTCGCGGGTCAGGAAGTCGGGCGTGTGGGGTTTCATGCGGGGTCGGCCTCCATCACGTGATGGAATTGCATCAGGTAAAGCGCCGCGGTGCGGCGCGCGGTGTCCACAATACGGCGTTCGGCCTGCCCGCGGTCGTCGGCATCCAGGGCCAGTTCCACTGCCATCAGCCAGCGCGCCAGATGGTTTTCATCGTTGTGGCCGTGGTATTCCAGGAACCGGAACCGGTCGGCCGGCAAATCGAGGCTGGCCTTCAGCAGCGGCAGCAGCGCCGGCACGATGCGCTGGCCGGTGCCCTCGATAATGTAAATGGCGCCCAGCAGGCCGATCGGGTCGCGCGTGGCGGCCAGCGCATGCAGATAGGCATTGAGCGCTTCGCCGCCGGGATTGCGGCGCAGCGCGTCGATGTCGGTCTCGGCGCCGCCGGCCTTGCGATAGTCCTGGAACAGGATCTGGAAGTCGTCCTGCTCTTCGCCGGCGTGCACGCCGATCAGCTCGGCCAGCGGCCGGTAGGCTTCGCCCAGCGACGCGGCGCCCTCGCGCATCCACTTGCTGCCTTCGCGCACCTGCGGAATCCAGTGCGCCATCCAGTTCACGTAGTCGGCCGGGCCGAAGCGCCGCTCGCGCAGGCGCCGCACCACGGGCGTGCGCCACACGCGCGAGCGGTAGTCGTGCCAGATCGACGCCAGTTCGGTCAACAGCGGCCCCAGGCCTTGCGGCGCGCTGCCGGGATCATGCGGCGGGGCAATGGCCTCGGCGTCGTCGCTGGCGGCGACGTCCGGCGCGGCGGCGGCCTGTCGCGGCGCGCCGTGCGCCGAAGCCATCGGCGCATCGGCCGCCTCGGCCTCGAACAGCAGGTAGGCGGTGGTGAAGCGGCCTGATTCCGGCACATAGCAGAACACCTGCTGGCCGGGCTGCAGCGCATGCGTTTCCAGGAATTCGGCCAACATGATGAGGATCGACGCCGCCCCTGTGTTGCCGCGCCAGGCCAGGTTGCTGAACCAGCGCTCGCGCGGTATGGACAGGCCGGCCTTGTCCATCAGGCCTTCGACCACCGGAATGAATTTCTCGGATGAGTAATGGCACAGGAAATGATCGACGCGGTCCGGGTCGACCCAGCCGTCTCGCACCAGGCTGGCGTATTCGTGGATGCCGATGTCGAACAGGTTCGGCAGCAGACGGATGTCCTGGCGCAGCGCCAGCGCGCCGGCCGCTTCGGCTTCGGCCCACGAGGGATAGTCGAGGTGGCCCTGTCCGCCTTCTGCCGGCAGGCCCAGCTGCATGCACACGGGGTAGTCGCCCGAAAACGCGCGCTGGTGCACCCACTTCAGGCGCAGCCGCACGCCCGCCGAAACCCCGGGCAACGAGGCGCCGCTGCTGCCCAGCAAAACGGCGCCCGCGCCATCGGACAGCATCCAGCGCAGGAAATGCGCATCGAAGTCGGCGTCGTAGCCGCGCGCCGCGAAACGCGAGCGCTTGAAGAGCCGCGACGGCATTTCGCTGGCCACGGCCAGCGCACGGCGGTGCGCCCCCAGTTCAATACCCTGCGCGGCCGCCTGGACGGCCGCCACGCCCGCGGCGCAGATGCCATGCACCGACACCAGCTCCATGGGCGGGGCTGCCAGTTCGCCCTGGATCATGTTGGCAAAGCCAGGCATCAGGGTGTCGCCGCCCGACGAACCGCTGGCCAGCAGCGACACGTCGGCCAGGCCGCGCTGTTGCCGGTCGAGGCAGTTACGGATCGCCTGCGCGGCCTGCGCCGCATTGGTCCAGCGGGTGTTGCCGGCCGCGTCGATGGCGTAGTAGCGCTGCTTGATGCCGTTTTCGGCCAGGATGCGCTGCTTGATGCGGCCCGACATGCGGTTCAGGGGCGCTATGTAGCGGTCCATGTCCTGGTTGGCCACGGGCTCGCCCGGCATGAAATAACCGGCGCTTTCCAGATAGACGCGATCAAAGGCAACGGGCATGGGAAGAATGGGTTCCTATTCTTGGACAATGTGCTCGGTGCGCATCAGCGAGCGGCTACGGTAGCGCGGCCAGGCCAGGCCCAGCACGAACACGCGCAGCATGTAGGGCGCCAGGCCGGGTTCGAGCAACGCCGGATCGAGCCGATGGCGATACTGCCGGGCATGCAGGCCGGCCAGTTCCGACCAGTGCGCGCGCGCGTGCTCGTGATGGGCCGTGTGCAGGCCAATGTTGAACAGCAGCGGATTGACCAGGCCCTCGAAGTTGCGCGCGTAGCTCAGCCGGGCATGCCGCTGCGGGCCGCCGTCGGCGTGCGCGTGCTGCAGGTAGTTGGTGGCCAGCAGCCAATGCAGGCCATGCAGCTGCGGCAAAATGACGAACAGCAGCGCCTTGCCCGGGTTGACCGCCAGCAGGCCGCCCCACAGGCCCAGCCAGGCGGCGTACTGGCACAGGCAGTAGCGCCACGCGCCTGGCCAATGGCGGCGCAGTCGCCCCAGCCAGCGCCAGAACAGGGGATACAGCGTCCAGGCCGCCTGGAACGGATGCAGCAGATAGCCGGCCAGGTGATTGGTGTCGCCGCCGTAGCGATAGGTGCGCGCCAGGTCGCGGGCGCCATGCTTGTAGCGATGATGGTTGCCCGCATGCGCGGGAAAGAACACGAACGTGGGGTGGCCCTGCAGCACGGTCAGCGCCATGTCGGTGGCGCGGTTGAGCGTGCGGCCATGCCACATGCGCAGGTGTGTATGGTTGTGGTGCACCACGCCGATGCCCAGCGTCAGGAACAGCATCAGGCCGTACAGCAGCCAATGCAGGCCGTGCACCCACTGCCAGGCGGCCAGCGCGGGCAGCGCCGCCATGTAGGCCAGGCTTTGCACGTCGCGCCAGTTGCGCAGGCCGCCGGGCCGGCGCGGCGACGGGCTAGGCGCGGCCGCCAAGCGCGTCTCGCTGCCGGGCCGCGCCCAGCTGGGGGGCCGCCGCGTCGGCCTGCAGGCGGGTGCGGAACAGGCGGTCCATGAACGTGAACTGGAACCCGTAGTTGCCGCGATAGCAGGCATGATGCAGATGGTGCCGGCGGCTGGCGGCGAACCAGTGGGCATACGACACGCGCGGAAAGAAGTCGTAGTTGGCGTGGCCCACGCAATTGAAGAACAGGCTGAACAGCGGCACCGAGAACAACGACCAGAAGCTGAAGTCGTGCAGCATCATGGGTAGCAGAATCACGTTGCCCAGCATCAGGGCCTCGATGGGGTGGAAGCTGTACGTAGAAAACGGCGTGGTCACCACCGAACGGTGATGCGGCAGGTGAAAGCGGCGCAGCAGGCGGGTGTGCAGCAGCCGGTGATTGATCCAGAAATGCACGTCGTTCCACGCCACCAGCGCCAGGATTTCGAGCACGATCTGGCCCGCGCCGGCATCCGGATCGAGGCGGGCCCAGCCCAGCTGCAGCAGGCCCCACGGGAAGATCATGCCCAGGCCAAAGATCAGCACCGAGATGCCGGATTGCGCCAGTTCGCGCCGCAGCTGGCCGGGCGCGAGCGGACGCGGGTCGAGCACGGCGCCCACGCCCAGCGCCGGCAGAATGCGGTGCGTCAGCAGCCACGTGGCCGCGCCAAACAACAAGTAGATGCCGCCGAAGAACAGCAGGCCCACGGCCATGACCTGCCAGGCCGACAGCGAGAGGAATACGTGCGCCATGAAAGTCCGTGACCCGCGCCGGGACCGCCCGGGATGGCCGCATCATAAGCAATCTGCCCGCCGCGTGCCACGGCGGGATGCCGGATCGCCGGCAGGCGCCCAGGAATTGGCTTCCCCCCTCCCCAGGTGCCAGGCTCCGCAAGGTGCCTGACACCGAAGTGTGCAGCGGCTGTCTCAATAGCACGGTGTCTGACACCCCATAGGGAGTCAGACACCCACTGGGGAAACCGCCGCAGAATTCGCACATGTCCGCCAGGTGTCAGGCTCCGCAAGGTGCCTGGCACCGAAGTGTGCAGCGGCTGCCTCAATAGCACGGTGTCTGACACCCTGAAGGGAGTCAGACACCTACTGGGGGAAACCGCCGCAGAATTCGCACATATCCGCCTGGTGCCAGGCTCCGCAAGGTGCCTGGCACCGAAGTGCGCAGCGGCTGTCTCAATAGCACGGTGTCTGACACCCCATAGGGAGTCAGACACCTACTGGAGAAACCGCCGCAGAATTCGCACATATCCGCCAGGTGCCAGGCTCCGCAAGGTGCCTGGCACCGAAGTGATTTGCAAACGTCGCCCAGGCGTCAAGCGGCCGCCCGGCGTGACAAGGGCGCGGCGCTGGACGAGGCCGATGGCGGGAACTGCCGGTCCAGCTCCGCTACCGCCCGCGCCAGCCTTGCGGCGAGGTCCGCGCTGGCGCGCGGCATGGGTGGTCGCAGCACGTCGGGCAGCAACCCCTGCCCGGCCAGCCAGGCCTTCAGCGGGCCGGGGTTGGGCTCGGCGAACACCAGCCGGATCACCGGCGCCAGGGCATGGAACAGGCGACGCGCCGTATCCAGGTGCTGGGCGCGCACGGCACGGTCCATCGCCACGAACAGGTCGGGTCGGATGTGGGCGGCCGCGGCGATGATGCCGCTGCCGCCCAGGCACAGGGTGGATAGCGCCTGCAAGTCTTCCCCCGCCATCACCCGCAGGCCGCCGTCGGCGATCAGCGCCATCGTCTTGTCCAGCGAGCCGCCGCAATCTTTCACGGCGGCGATATTGCCATGCCGGGCCAGGGCCAGCAGGGTGTCGGTGTCCAGCGCCGTACCGGTGCGATACGGAATGTCGTACAGCACCAGCGGCGCCGGCGCGGCATCGGCCAGGGCGCGAAAATAGGCCAGCGCCCCCTGCTGGCCAGGCCGCACATAGTACGGCGCCGGCGCCAGCACCCCGGCCAGCGGCCGGGTGCCGAAAGCCGCCAGCCGCTGCAGCACATGGCCCTGGTGATTGCCCGCCAGGCCCATGACCACCGGCAGCGCGCCGGCCTCGTCCAGCACGGTATCCAGCACCGCCAGTTGTTCGGCGTCGTCCAGCGCGGCCGCCTCGCCGGTGCTGCCGCACACCACCAGGCCGTCCACCCCGGCGGCGGCGCAATAGCGCACCAGGCGGCGCAACGCGCCGCCGTCAATGCGGGTATCGGAAAACGGCGTGACCAGCGGCACCCATACGCCCTGGAACACCGCCTCAGTAGAAGAAACAGACATGACACACTCCACAGGTTGGACCGCTTAGGGGAACCGTGCAGAAGTGCTGGGGATGCAGGGGAAAAACACGCAGCGCGCCGCGCCGTCGGATTGCCGCCGTTCCGTCGCCCATCTGACGGAACAGCCTGCTCCGGTCAGATGAGCTGCTGTTTTTTGGATTTCAGGCCGACGCAACGCGCCCCCGCGCCAGGGGCGCGGGACGAGGCAGCGGAGCAGTGGGCCGTGAACATGGAAAGAAATATACCTCAGGCCAGGCTTGCCAGGAATACCGCGCACAGCGCCTGCATGCCCTGGCGGTCGTCTTCGTCGAAGCGGCCGGGCTCGGGGCTGTCGACGTCCCACACGCCGATCAGTTCGCCATTGTGCACAAGCGGCACCACGACCTCGGACCGCGAGGCAACGTCGCAGGCGATGTGGCCGGGGAACGCGTTCACGTCGGCCACCACCTGGGTCTGGCGCTGGCTGGCGGCCGTGCCGCACACGCCGCGCCCCAGGGCGATGCGCACGCAAGCCGGTTTGCCCTGAAACGGGCCCAGCACCAGTTCGCGGCCATCGTAGAAGTAAAACCCGGCCCAGTTGATGCGCGGCAGCGCCTGGTAGGCCAGCGCCGCGAAGTTGGCGGCATTGGCGATGCGGTCGGTTTCGCCGTCGAGCAGGGCGCGCGCCTGGGCGGCCAGTTCGGCATAGAAACGGGGCTTGTCGTCGGTGGGCAAATCGGTGGCGGTGAACATGAAATGTAACTGTACAGGCAACTATCGAACCAACTGATTTTAGGGGCAAGGCCGCCAGACGCGGCGCGGCCCCGGCGTTATGGGACAATGTTTGCTCTTTTTTCCGTTCTTTCGTCAAGAAGCCCTTCCATGGACAAGCCCTTCGAACCCGTGTGCGCATTTTCTGAACGCGCCAAGCAACTCACCAGCTCTGCCATCCGCGAAATCCTCAAGGTCACCGAGCGCCCCGAGGTCATTTCTTTCGCGGGCGGCCTGCCCGCCCCCGGCGGCTTTCCGGTCGAGGTAGTGCGCGCGGCGTTCGACAAGGTATTGGCCACCAACGGCCGCGCCGCGCTGCAGTATGGGCCCACCGAAGGCTATGCGCCGCTGCGCCAGTGGGTGGCCGACGACCTGAACCGCGCGGGTGCCAACGTCGCCCCCGACCAGATCCTGATCGTGTCGGGCTCGCAGCAGGCGCTCGACCTGCTCGGCAAGGTGCTCATCGACGAAGGCAGCAAGATCCTGGTCGAAGACCCCAGCTACCTGGGCGCGCTGCAATCGTTCAGCCTGTACCAGCCGCAATACGTGCCGGTGCCCACCGACGACGGCGGCCTGATTCCCGAAGCCATCACGCCCGAGCTCGCCGCCGGCGCGCGCTTCCTGTATGCGCTGCCCAACTTCCAGAACCCCACCGGCCGCACGCTGAACCTGGCGCGCCGCAAGGCGCTGGTGCAGCAGGCGGCGCAACTGGGCCTGCCCATCATCGAAGACGACCCCTACGGCGAACTGCGCTACGCCGGCGAGCCGCAGCCCGGCCTGCTGGCTCTGGCCGGCGAATGCGGCGCCAACGTGATCCGTCTGGGCACGTTCTCGAAGGTGCTGGCGCCGGGCCTGCGCCTGGGCTATATCGCCGCCCATCGCAGCATCATCGACAAGCTCGTGCAGGCCAAGCAGGCCACCGACCTGCACACGCCCACGCTTACCCAGATGGCCGTGTACGAAGTCGTGAAAGACGGCTTTCTTGAACAGCACCTGCCCACCGTGCGCGAAATCTACCGCGCCCAGGGCCGCTGCATGCTCGAAGCCATCGAACGCGAATTCCCCGACACCGTCAGCTGGACCCGCCCCGAGGGCGGCATGTTCCTATGGGTGACGCTGCCCGAGCACATCGACAGCGCCCAGTTGCTGACCCAGGCGGTCGCGCAGAACGTGGCCTTCGTGCCGGGCGCGCCGTTCTATGCCGGCAAGCCACGCGCCAACACGCTGCGCCTGAGCTTCGCCACGGTGCCCGAAGAGCGCATCCGCGCCGGCATCGCCATCCTGGGCAAGCTCATCAAGCAGTACGCCTGATCCCCCGGGCGGCGGCGCTGGCCGCCGCCCGCGTCTTTCCAACGCCCACTCCCTGTCGTATTGTTCCCATGGTGAGCGCGCCACAATCCACATCCCCCGATCTCAACGACATCGTCTTCACCGACTGGGTCGAACGCTGGCTGCCCCGCGCGTGGCGCCCCTATGCGCGCCTGTGCCGGCTCGACCGCCCCATCGGCACCTGGCTGACGCTGCTGCCCTGCATCGCGGCGCTGGTCCAGGCCGCCGGCGGCCTGCCCGAGCTGCGCCGCCTGATCGTCTTCTCGCTGGGCGCCCTGCTCATGCGCGGCATCGGCTGCACCGTCAACGACATGTGCGACCGCGACATCGACAAGCACGTCGAACGCACCCGCTTCCGCCCGCTGACCAGCGGCCAGCTCAGCATGCGCAACGCGGTATGGTTCCTGCTGGGCCAGTTGCTGGTGTGCGGCTCGCTGCTGTTTTTCATTAACGAAATGAGCCGCTGGCTGGCCGTGGCGGTGCTGCCGTTCGTGTTCATTTACCCGCTGTGCAAGCGCGTCACGTACTGGCCGCAGGTGGTGCTGGGTATCTGCTTCAACTGGGGCATGCTGATGGCCTGGTCCGACACGCAGAACTTCCTGCCGCTGGCCGGCATCGCCATGTGGCTGGGCGCCGTGCTCTGGCAAGTGGGCTACGACAGCATCTACGCCTATGTCGACGTGCGCGACGACCGCCAACTGGGCCTGCGCTCCACGGCCATGCGCTTTGGCGCCCGGGGCAAGCTGTGGATCGGCGGTTTTTACGCCGCCACCGTTGCGCTATGGGCCTGGGGCGGCTACGCCATCGGGCTGGGCTGGGGCTACCAGCTAGGCATGGTGGCCGTGGCCGTACATCTGGGCTGGCAGTTGCACACCTTCGATCTGCAGCGTCCCGACCGGAACTTCATGCTGTTTCGCGCCAACCTCTGGACCGGCGTATTGCTGGTGGCAGCGGCGCTGGCCGGCACCCTGATCTAGGCGTCCGCATTCCCGCGGTGCGCCTTTACACGAGGAGTCCCCATGCACGTCCGCCTGCCTGTCCGATTCCCTCTGGCGCTGGCCGCCGTCCTCGCGGCCGCCAGCCTGCCTGCCACGGCGGCAGAATCTCCCCGCGACTGCAGCGCGCTGCGCGGCTGCGAAGCCAAGTTCTGCCACATCGAGAACGACATCGCCGCAGCGCAGGCCCAGGGCAACAGCCGCCGCGAAGCCGGCCTGCGCCGCGCCCTGTCCGAGGCGCGCGGCTCGTGCACGGATGCCTCGCTGCGCGCCGAGCGCCAGGACGCGCTGGCCGAACGCCGCGCAGAGGTCACCGAGCGCGAAGAAGAACTGGCCGAGGCGCGCCGCGACGGCCGGCAAGACAAGATCGACAAGGCTCTGCGCAAGCTCAAGGAAGCCCAGGACGACCTGAAAGAAGCACAGGCCGACCTGCTGCGCTGACAGCCGGAATCGCCTGTCGGCCCCCCGGCGCCCAGCGCCAGGGGGCCGCCGCCGGATGCTCGCGCACCTGCTTTAAGCCCGTCCGGCATCCGGCATCCAGACCGGTTTTCCCCTCTGGAAATGCCGATTAGTCGATTTTTTGGAAAAATATTTTCGAAAAACTAGGGTTTATCCTAATGCCGCGCAGGCACAGAATGTCTTCACCGGGAAACATTCACCCCTTCCGAAATTAGCCGGGTGTGATGTCCCAACAAGACAAACTGGAGATCTGCCATGAAGAACGTTGCCATTGCCATCCTGCTTTCCCTGGGCGTCGCCGCCGGTGCTCAAGCCGCCGACCTATCCCAACCCCTGACCCGCGCCCAGGTGCAAGCCGAACTGGCCCAGGCCAAGGCCAACGGCCAGTACAGCTTCGGCGATCTGGACTACCCGCCCGCCGTCGCTGCCTCGGCCTCGCATCTGAGCCGCGCCCAAGTCCAGGAAGAACTGGCGCAAGCCAAGGCCGCCGGCCTGATCACCTACGGTGAAGAGCAGTACCCGCCCCAAGTCGCCGACCAGGGCAGCCACCTGACCCGCGCCCAGGTGCGGGCCGAGCTGGCCCAGGCCAAGGCCACGGGCCACTACTCGTTCGGCAACCTGGACTACCCGTCGCAAGGCTAATCCGGCGCCTCGCGGGCGGCACAACCGCCCGGGCAATAACAGGCCTCCCCGCGGGAGGCCTGTTTGTTTTTCGCCGCCCGCCGCTTATTGATGGTCAGACATATCGACTGATGCTGCAGTCATTTTGTACTAAATATTCAATCGAATCGACGTTTTGTGCGCTACATATCGACACTGCCGCGCGCTAGGATGAATACATCCCGCTACCCCAGGAGCTCGCCATGTCTCACGCACAAAAACCGGTTGCCGTACTGGGCGCCGGCAAAATCGGATTCGCCATCGCGCTGCTGCTGCAACGCACCGGCGACTACGCGGTCTGCGTGGCGGACCAGGACGCCGCCCGGCTTGACGCGGTCGCCGCGCTGGGCTGCCAGACCTTGCACATCGACAGCGACGCCGCCCTGCAGAATGCCGTGGCCGGCCGCTATGCGGTGCTGAACGCGCTGCCGTTTCACCGCGCGGTGGCGGTGGCCGGCATGTGCGCGCGCCACGGCGTGCATTATTTCGACCTGACCGAAGACGTGGCCAGCACGCATGCCATCGGCGAACTGGCGCGCGACGCACGCGCCGTGCTGATGCCCCAATGCGGCCTGGCGCCGGGCTTCATCGGCATTGCCGGCCACGACCTGGCCAACCGCTTCGATACCTTGCTAGACCTGCACATGCGGGTAGGCGCGCTGCCGCGCTACCCCACCAACGCGCTGCGCTACAACCTGACCTGGAGCACCGAGGGACTGATCAACGAATACTGCAACCCCTGCGAAGCCATCGTCGACGGGCAGCCGGCCAGCGTGCCGCCGCTGGAAGGCTACGAAACGTTCACACTCGACGGCGTCGAGTACGAAGCCTTCAATACCTCGGGTGGGCTGGGCACCTTGCCGCGAACGCTAGCGGGTAAGGCACGCAACGTCGACTACAAGTCGGTGCGGTACCCCGGCCACTGCGCCATCATGAAACTGTTGCTGAACGACCTGCGCCTGCGCGAGCGCCGCGAGCTGCTGCAAGACATTCTGGAAAACGCCATTCCGGCCACCGGGCAGGACGTCATCGTGATCCTGGCCACTGCCTCGGGCTACCGGCGCGGGCAGTTGCTGCAGGAATCGTATTCGGCGCACATCTATGGAGAAGTGGTCGACGGCCACCCGCTGAGCGCCATCCAGCGATCGACGGCGGCGGGCATCTGCACCGCGCTCGACCTGGTCGCGCAGGGCGTGCTGCCGCAGCGCGGGTTCGTGGGCCAGGAAAGCATCGCCCTGGACGCACTGCTGGCCAACCGCCACGGCCGCATCTATGCAAGCCAGGGCCGGCCGGACCGCCTGGCGGCGTAGGGCGGCTTGCCCGCGCGCTACGCCCAGCCTTCCAGCCGCAGCGTGGCGCGCACCAGGCGCTGTTCTTCCTGTTCGATTTCGCGCAGGCTTTGCCGCACGCTGTTGACGTGTTCGGTGGCAGCCTTGTGGGCCTGCTCGGGCAGCCGGCTTATCACCGCGTTGAACACGCCCGCGTGCTGGTCGTCGATCTGCTGCTTGTGCGGCTGGCGGTGATACAGGTTGTTGACGCAGGCGAATACCGAGCCCAGCATCAGGTCGGTCAGCGATTGCAGCGTATGCGTCAGCACCGGATTGTGCGAGGCCTCGCACACCGCCAGGTGAAAGGCGTGATCCAGGTGGGCATGGGTGGCAATGTCGGTGTCCTGCCCGTGCGCGGCGATCATGGCTTCGTAGCGGCGGCGAATCATGATGAAGTCGGCCTCGGTGCCGCGTATGGCGGCCAGCCGCGCCGACTCGCCCTCGAGCAGGGCGCGCACTTCCAGCAGGTCGTAGAGCGTGCGCGGCTGCGAATGAAACAGGTGCATCAGCGGGCCGGCATCCACTTGCGAAATGGGCGCCACGAACGAACCTTTGCCCTGCTCGGTGCGGATGATGCCACGCGCGCGCAGCAGCTTCAGGCCCTCGCGCAGCGCAGTGCGCGAGGCGCCCAATTTTTCGGTCAGGCGGCGCTCGGAGGGCAGGGCCTGGCCGGCCTTGAGCACGCCGTCCATGATCAGGCGCTCGATGCGTTCGGCCACCACGTCGGCCACCTGCCGGCTGGCGGCGGCAATATCAGTCTGCATAGTCGGCTCACTGGTATGACCAGATCGGATCACGCTACCGCGCCCATCGGCCATTTGTGTTCAAGTAACTGAAATAACAACATAAAAATCCGGTTCGGCGCAAATCCGGAAAAAATAAACTGGTATGACCAGGCCCATTTGATATGGACACGGCGACGCCCAGCACCGATCATGTGGGTTCGCTGCGCCGGTGATGCCGGCCCCCGATTTTTCTTTACCGAGACCCGCATGACTGAACGTATCCAGCAAGACGGCCTGCAAGTGGCGGCCGTGCTCCATCGCTTTATCCAGGACGAGGCCCTGCCTGCCGGCGGCATCGACGCCCCACGCTTCTGGGCCGGCTTCGCGGCCCTGGTACGCGACCTGGCGCCGCGCAACCGCGCCCTGCTGGCCGAGCGTGACCGCCTGCAGCGCGAGCTCGATACCTGGCACCGCGCCCACCCCGGCCCGGTGCGCGATCTGCGCGCCTACCGCGCGTTCCTGGAACAAATCGGCTATCTGCAACCCGTGCCGGGCACCGTGCGGGTCGAGACCGCCAACGTCGATGCCGAAATCGCCGAACAGGCCGGCCCGCAACTGGTGGTGCCCATGTCCAACGCGCGCTACGCCCTGAACGCGGCCAACGCCCGCTGGGGCAGCCTGTACGACGCCCTGTACGGCACCGACGCCATCCCCCCCACGCCGGGCGACACCGGGCGCGGCTATCACCCGCAACGCGGCCAGGCAGTCATTGCCCGCGCGCGCGCCTTCCTCGACGAAGCCGTGCCGCTGGCGCAGGGCTCGCACGCCGACGCCACCGGCTACAGCGTCGACAATGGCCAGTTGCGCGTGGCGCTGGCGCAGGGCAGCACGGGCCTGGCGCAGCCGGAGCAGTTCGCCGGCTATCAGGGCGATGCGCAGGCGCCCCAGGCCATCCTGCTCAAGCATCACGGCCTGCACATCGAAATCCAGATCGACCGCGCCCACAGTATCGGCGCCACCGACGCCGCCGGCATCAAAGACGTGGTGGTCGAGGCTGCCCTCACCACCATCATGGACTGCGAAGACTCCGTCGCCGCCGTCGATGCCGAAGACAAGGTGCAGGTCTATCGCAACTGGCTCGGCCTCATGAAGGGCGACCTGGCCGAACAAGTCACCAAGGGCGGCCAGACCTTCACCCGGCGCCTGAACGCCGACCGCGTATACCACGCGCCCGGCGGCGGCACGCTGACGCTGCACGGCCGTTCGCTGATGTTCGTGCGCAACGTGGGCCACCTGATGACCAACCCCGCCGTGCTCGATGCCGACGGCAACGAAATTCCCGAAGGCATTCTCGACGCGGTGGTCACTACGCTGGCGGCCCTGCCCGACCGCGCCAGCCGCCGCAACTCGCGCGCCGGCTCCATCTATATCGTCAAGCCCAAGATGCACGGCCCGGCCGAAGCGGCGTTCGCCAACGAACTGTTCGACCGCGTCGAAGACCTGCTCGGCCTGCCGCGCCACACCGTGAAAATGGGCATCATGGACGAAGAACGGCGCACCAGCGTCAACCTGAAAGCCTGCATCCAGGCCGCGGCCGGCCGCGTGGCGTTCATCAACACCGGCTTTCTCGACCGCACCGGCGACGAAATGCATTCCAGCATGGAAGCCGGCCCCATGATGCGCAAGGGCGACATGAAATCCAGCGCCTGGATCGCCGCCTACGAACGCAGCAACGTGCTGGTGGGGCTGGACTGCGGCCTGCGCGGCCGCGCCCAGATCGGCAAGGGCATGTGGGCCATGCCCGACCTGATGGCCGCCATGCTCGAACAGAAAATCGGCCACCCCAAGGCAGGCGCCAACACCGCATGGGTACCGTCGCCCACCGCGGCCACCCTGCACGCGCTGCACTACCACCAGGTCGACGTGCCGGCCGTACAGCAACAGCTCGAAAGCACCCGGCTGGCCAGCGTACAAGACGAACTGCTCGACGGCCTGCTGACGGTGCCGGTAGGCAACCCGGCCGACTGGAGCCCCGACGACATCCGCCACGAACTCGAGAACAACGCCCAGGGCATCCTGGGCTATGTGGTGCGCTGGATCGACCAGGGCGTGGGTTGCTCGAAAGTGCCCGACATTAATAACGTCGGCCTGATGGAAGACCGCGCCACGCTGCGCATCTCCAGCCAGCACATCGCCAACTGGATGCGCCACGGCATCGCCACGCGCGAGCAGGTGCGCGACACCTTCGAACGCATGGCCGCGGTGGTCGACCGCCAGAACGCCGGCGATCCACTCTACCAACCCATGGCGGGCCACTTCGATACGTCCATCGCTTTCCAGGCCGCCTGCGCGTTGGTGTTCGAAGGGCTGGCGCAGCCCAACGGCTACACCGAGCCGCTGCTGCACCAGTACCGCCTGGCCTTCAAGGCGCGGCACAACAAGGGCTGACGCCGGGCGCCGTCCGCGGCGCCAGACGCCCCGCACCGCTAATCAGGGGAAACCTGGATAGGCGGCGCGGGGCTTTTTGCGCAAATTATGGTCTTTGATTTTTGATCAAAGATCTAAATGGCTGGCCACCCCGATCTGGAACCCCTGGTCCACACCTCGGTCAACGAAGCCGTCTACCGCCGGCTGCGCGACCACCTGATGCGGGGCGACTACGCCGCCGGCGAGGTGCTGGGCATACAAGAACTGGCCGATGCCTTCGGCACCAGCGCCATGCCGGTGCGCGAGGCCCTGCGCCGACTGGCCGCGCAGCAGGCGCTGGAACCGATGAAAAGCCGGTCGATGCGGGTGCCAGTAGTTTCGCGGGCGCGGCTGGAAGACATCCGCCGCACCCGAGTCCTGATCGAAGGCACGGCGACGGCCTGGGCGGTTGAGCACATCGATGGCGATACGCTGGCCACCTTGCGCGGCCTGGCTGAGCAAATCGGCCAATCTCTGGCCAACCCCACGTCGGTGCGAGACGGCCTGGAACACAACCAGCTGTTTCACTTCACCATCTACCGCGCGGCCCAGTCGCCCTCGATGATGGCCATGATCGAAAGCCTCTGGCTGCAATCCGGTCCTTATCTGCGCGCCACCCGCGAGCTCATGCATTCCGACGAGCGGCCCACCGCCGAATTCCATGCCGCCATCGTGCAGGCCATCGAGCAGCGCGACGCCGGCAAGGCCCGCGTGGCCATGGAGCGCGACATCTGCTGGGCGTTCGACAAACTCACGGCCCACCGCGCCATGCTGGCTGGCTGATTCACCAAGGAAGCTCGCATGTCACTGCACAAACACCGCTCGCGGATGGTCACCGACGGCCTGACCCGGGCGCCTCACCGGGCCTTTCTGCGCGCCACCGGGTTCGACGACGAAGCCCTGAAGAAATCAATCGTTGGCATTGTCAGTACCCAAGGCGAAAACACGCCCTGCTCGATGGCCCTGGCGCCCCAGGCGGACCGCGCCCGCCTGGGCGTGGCGGCCGGGGGCGGCGTGCCGGTCAGTTTTTCGACCATTTCGGTGTCGGATGGCACGTCCATGAACCATGCCGGCATGCGCATGAGCCTGCTTTCGCGCGAGGCGATCGCCGACAGCGTGGAAATGGTGATGCGCGGCCACGCCTATGACGGACTGGTGGCGTTCGCCGGCTGCGACAAGACGCTGCCCGCCATGATGATGGCGATCGTGCGCCTGAACGTGCCGGCGGTGTTTCTCTACGGCGGCGCGACGTTGCCCGGCCACGCGCTCGGCAAGCAGGCCACCATCCTGGACACCATCGAGGCAGTGGGCCGCGTGCAGCATGGCGGCATGACGGCCGCCGAGCTCAAGACCATGGAGCGTACTTGCACGCCATCGGCCGGCTCGTGCCCGGGCCAATTCACCGCCAACACCATGGCCATGGTCGGAGAAGCCCTGGGCTTGTCGCCCCTGGGCACCGCCATGATGCCCGCGGTGTACAGCGAACGCCTGGCCATCGCCCAGCGGGCCGGCGAACAAGTCATGCGCGCCCTGGCCCAAGGCGGCCCCCTGCCGCGCGACCTGGTCACGCGCGCCAGCCTGGACAATGCCTGCGCCGCGGTGGCTGCCACCGGCGGCTCGACCAACGCGGCGCTGCACATTCCCGCCATCGCTCACGAAGCCGGCATCCGCTACACGCTGGATGACGTTGCCGCCGTATTCCAGCGCACGCCATTGATCGCGGACTTGCAGCCGGGCGGACGCTTCCTGGCGCGCGACCTGCACGAAGCGGGCGGCGTGCCCGCCGTACTGAAAGCCCTGCTGGAAGGCGGTTATATCGACGGCAACGTGCCGACGCTCGACGGCCGGCCGCTGGCGCGAGCCCTGGTCGACTTCGCCGGGCCGGACGGCGAGGTGGTGCGCCCCTGCTCGCGCGCGATCCACCCTTCGGGCGGCGTCACGGTGCTGAAAGGCAACCTCAGCCCGCAAGGCGCGCTGCTCAAGATCGCGGGCCTGAAATCGCTGCAATTCTCCGGGCCGGCGCGCGTGTTCGAAAACGAAGAAGACTGCATGCGCGCGGTGTCACAGCGCACCTACCAGCCCGGCGACGTGCTGGTCATCCGCAACGAAGGCCCCCAGGGCGGGCCGGGCATGAGAGAGATGCTCAGCGTGACCGCCGCACTGTATGGACAGGGCATGGGCGAAAAAGTGGCCCTGCTGACCGACGGCCGCTTCTCGGGCGCGACGCGCGGGCTGTGCATCGGTTATGTGGGCCCCGAGGCCGCGGCGGGCGGCCCCATCGCCTTCGTTCGCGACGGCGACATCATCCATATCGACGCCCAGGCCAATACCTTGCGCGTCGAACTCAGCGACGCCGAACTGGCCGCCCGCCGCGCCAGCCATGTGCCGCCGGCACGGCCGCGCCTGGCCGGCGCGCTCGAAAAATACGCCTTGCTGGTGCGGCCGGCGCACGAAGGCGCCGTCACGCACTCGGGGGGATTGGATTGGCCCTACGAAACCCCGGAGGCCGAATGAGCGCCGCATTGGCATTTTGCGGCACCGGCCTCATGGGCGCGCCCATGGTGCGCCGGCTGCTGGCGGCAGGGCATCGCGTGCGGGTCTGGAACCGCAGCCCCGACAAAGCCCGCGCGCTGGCGGCCGACGGCGCCGAGCCTGCCGACACGCCGGCCGAAGCCGCCGACGGCTGCGCCGGTGTATTCCTGTGCCTGACCGACGAGCGCGCCGTGCAGGACACCGTGTTTGGCGCCCAGGGCGTACATCGCGCCCGCGGCGCCTGGCTGGTCGATCATTCCAGCATTGCCCCTGAAGCGGCGCGCCGCTTTGCAGCACAGCTGCAGCAAATCAACGGACGCACCTGGATCGATGCGCCGGTCTCGGGCGGCGTGGCGGGGGCGCGGGCCGGCACGCTGTCGGTCATGGCGGGCGGTCCGGCCGATGCCATCCAGGCAGCCTCCGCATGCATGCGAGCGTACGCGGCGCGCATTACCCGCATGGGCCCGGTAGGCGCAGGGCAGATCGCCAAGCTGTGCAACCAGACCATTGTCGCCAGCACCGTCAACGCGATCGCCGAGGCCGTGGCGCTGGCGCAGCGCAGCGGCATCGATGCGGCCACGCTGAATACCGCCCTGGCCGGTGGCTGGGCCGACTCGGTCCTGCTGCAGATCTTCGTGCCGCGCATGACCGCTGCCGTCGAGCAGCCTCTGGGCACGGTGGACACCATGCTCAAAGACGTAGAGAACATAGCGGCGCTGGCGCGCGCCACCCACACCGAGCTGGCCGGCCTGAATGGCGTGCTGGCCAGCTACCGGGCCGCCGCCGCGCAGGGCCTGGGACCGGCCGACCTGTCGGACATCGTGCGCGTGGCCTGGCCCGAGCGGCCGCACGGGCACGGGCACGGGCACGGGCACGGGCAGCCATGATGACGCCGCCCGCCTGCCTGTCGCCGTCCATGCCACACGTGGCCGCGCGATGCGATTCCGGAGTATCGCCATGAATATTCTCGTCACAGGAGCCAACGGCTATATCGGCAGGGAACTGGCGCGCCAGCTGTGCGCCATGCCGGCCGTGGCCGGATACGAGGCCACCGGTACCATCACGCTGTGCGACCTGGCCTTTGACGCGCCCCCCAGCGACCCGCGCGTGCGGTGCATCGAAGGCAACTTTGCCGACTCCGCCACGCTGGCCGCCATGACCGAGCCGGCGCCGGACTTGGTGTTTCACCTGGCCAGCATCGCCAGCGGCCGGGCCGAGCAGGAATTCGAACTGGGATTGCAGGTCAACCTGGAGGGCTCGCTGCGCCTGCTGGAGCGGCTGCGCCGGCAAGGCCGCGCCCCCGCGCTGGTATTCACCAGCAGCATCGCGGTATTCGGCGCCCCGCTGCCCGAACAGGTCGACGATCACACGCCGCTGGCGCCAGCCCTGAGCTATGGCGCGCACAAGTACGCCATGGAGATACTGCTGGCCGACTACACGCGCCGCGGTTTCGTGCGCGCGCGCGCCGTGCGCCTGCCGGGCATCGTTCCGCGGCCGCCGGTATCCAACGGTGCCTGGTCGGCGTTTTCCAGCACGCTGATACGGTCGCTGGCCGCAGGCCAGCCCTGCACCATGCCGGTCAGTCCGCAAGCCACGCTCTGGCTCATGTCGCTGTCGTGCTGCGTGGCCAACCTATTGCACGCCGCCAGGCTCGCCACGCTGCCTCCCGGCGAGCTTACGGCCTGGACCCTGCCCGCCCTGCGCGTATCGGTGCAAGAAATCGTGCAGGCTTTCGACGCGCGCAGCGGCGACCAGGCCAGCAAGTTGGTGCGCTATGCGCCCGATCCGGCCATCGAAGCGCAGTTCGGGGCGCAGCCCCCTTTGCATACCCCGGCCGCAGAAGCCGCGGGGTTTCGCCATGACGGCGACCTGTCGGCGCTGCTCGGCAGCGCGGCGCCCATACCACCATAGCAGCCCTGAGCATAAAACCGAGACCCTACCGAGGAGACACCATGATCAAATCCCTGGCCATCATCCTTACCGCCGGCGCGGCCCTGGCCGCGCCGCTGGCTGCCCATGCGCAGAAAGTTGAGCTGACCGTGTCCAGCTGGCTGCCCCCCACGCACGCCGTCGTCGCCGACTTCCTGGTGCCTTGGGGGCAGGAAATCGAAAAAGCGACCGAGGGCCGGGTCACGTTGCGCCTGCTGCCTAAGCCGGTCACCAACCCGGCGGGCCATTTCGATGCGGTGCGCGACGGCCTGGTGGACATCTCCTTCGTGTCGCACGCCTATTATCCGGGCCGGTTCCAATTGACCAAGTTCGCCGTCATGCCGTTTTCGGGCAACACGGCCGTGTCCCGCTCGGTCGCGGCGTGGGACACCTACGAGAAATACCTGTTGAAAGCCGACGAGCACAAAGGCGTGAAACTGCTGGGCATCTACGCGCACGGGCCGGGCATCACGTTCACGACCAGCAAGACCGTCGCCCGCATCGAGGACTACCAGGGGCTGAAGATCCGCGTGGGCGGCGGCATGGCGGCCGACGTGGCCAAGGCTGTGGGCGCCACGCCGATTGCCAAGCCGGCTCCCACCTCGTACGAACTGCTCAGCACGGGCGTCGTGGACGGCGTTTTCTTCCCGGCCGAATCCCTGGTTTCGTTCAAGCTGGACGGCATCATCAAGCATGCCACCGTCTTCCCCGGCGGCCTGTATTCCGACACGCACGCGGTCATCATGAACCCCGACGCCTTCGCACGCCTGTCGAAGCACGACCAGGCGGCCCTGCTGAAGTTGTCGGGCCGCCACCTTGCCGAACTGGCCGGCAAAGCATGGGACAAACACGATGCCGAAGCCCACAAGGTGCTGGACGGCGGCGGCATACAGGTCGTGAAAGCCGACGATGCCCTCGTGGCAGCCGTGCGCGAGCGCACGCAGGGCTTCGAGCAAACCTGGCTGGACGCCGCCGCCGCGAAAAACATCGACGGGCCGGCGGCGCTCGCGGCATTTCGCGCCGAGATCAAGCAGCTCGACAATCAATGACTGTGGCCGGAAACGGCCGGCAGACCCCGCCCGGCCATCCGGGCAGGGCGGGGACCGTTATTGCGAGAACGCCATGAAACACCTTAACTGCGCCATCGTGGCGGCGCTGAAGGCCATCGCGGTGGTCAGCCTGTGCGGCATGAGCCTGTTGACCGTGATCGACGCGGCGGGCCGCTATCTGCTGAACCGGCCCATCATCGGCTCGGTCGAACTGGTCGAGCTGCTGATGATCGCGGTGATCTTCTCCAGCGTTCCCCTGATGACGCGCGCGCGCGGCCACATCACGGTAGACGGCTTCAGCCATTTGTTCTCGGCCCGGGCAGTACGCCTGCAAGACCGATTCGGCGCACTGCTGGCCACGCTGGTCAGCGGCTTCCTGGCGTGGGTGACCTGGGCCAAGGCCGAGAGCACGGCCGAATATGGCGACATCACCGCCATGCTGAGCATTCCGCTCGCCCCGTTCGTCTATTTCATGGCGGTCATGCTTGCCCTGGATGCGATCTGCCACGCAGCCAATTTCTTCTACGCCGGGCCCGCCACAGGAAGCCATAAATCATGACCGAATCGCTGCTAGCCCTGGGCGCCATGCTGACGCTGGTATTCCTGCGCGTTCCTGTGGCGTTCGCCATGGCGCTGGTGGGGTTCATCGGCCTGGGCCTGTTGCGCAACTGGCATTCCGCCTATGCCATGGCGGGTTCCGTCATCTATGAAAGTGGGTTCCAGTATTTGCTGTCGGTGTTGCCGCTGTTCATCCTGATGGGCAATTTCGTGACCCAGTCGCGCATGTCGCGCGAACTCTATACGGCGGCCCACGCCGTGCTGGGGCACCGCCGGGGCGGGCTGGCCATGTCGACCATCGTCGCCTGCGGCGGCTTCGGCGCGATCTGCGGCTCCAGCCTCGCCACCGCGGCCACCATGGCCAAGGTCGCCTACCCGGAAATGCGCCGCATAGGCTACAGCGAAAAACTGGCTGCCGGCTCGATCGCCGCGGGCGGCACGCTGGGCATCCTGATCCCGCCCTCCATCATCATGGTGGTGTATTGCCTGCTGACCGAGCAGAGCATCGGCAAAATGTTCGCCGCCGGCGTGCTGCCCGGCCTGCTGGCCATTGCCTGCTACATGGGCGCCGTGGCCTGGGTCGTGCGCCGCGACCCCGCCGCCGGCCCGAAGGGCGAACGCAGTACGTGGCCACAGATCCGCCAGGCGCTGGGCCAGGTATGGAGCGTGCTGGCGCTGATCGCCATGCTGATGGGCGGCATTTATGCCGGCGTGTTCACTCCCGCGGAGGCGGCCGGTATCGGCGCGTTCCTGGGCTTTGTCTTCGCATGCAGCCGCCGCAGCATGAGCTGGCGCACCTTCGTCGAGGTGGTGGTCGAGTCGGCCAAGACCACCGGCATGATATTCCTGGTGATGATCGGCGCGCTGATGCTGGCCAACTTCATCAATTTCACCTCATTGCCCGGCGACCTGCTCGAACTGGTGGAACGCTATCACCTAAGCCCGCTCGCTGTGATCTTCGCCATTTGCGGCATCTACATCGTGCTGGGCTGCGTGCTGGAAAGCATGTCGATGATTCTGCTGACCGTGCCGGTGTTCTACCCGCTGGTGCAGAGCCTGGGGTTCGACCTGATCTGGTTCGGCATCATCGTGGTCGTGGTCACCGAGATCAGCTTCATCACGCCGCCGTTCGGCATGAATGTGTTCGTGCTGCGCGGCTTGCTGCCCGGCGTCAGTACGCAGACCATCTTTCGCGGCGTGGCGCCCTTCGTAGTAAGCGATATCGGGCGGCTGACCGTACTGATCCTGTTTCCGGCGATATCGCTGTACTTGCCCCAATTCGTGAGCTAGCGGCCCGCCACGGCCTCCCCGGGCCGCGGTGCGACCAGCCGCTGGCTGAAGCGCTGCACCGCCGGGCCCGTTGCCAGCATGATCATGAAGGCCGCCGGCCAGGCGGCAAAAAAGGCCCGCGCCCATTGCGCGGCGAAGTCCGGGCCCAGGCCCAGATTCATCCACGACACCCACCCGGTCATCAACATCGACATCAGGCAGGACATCAACAAAGCAAAAATGAAACGCAGGCGAGTGGGGTTGATGGTGGCCATGGCCGAGGCCGGGCTGGGCATCATGTACTGCCCGCACACGCTCACCCGCGAAGCGCTGGCCAGCGGCCGCCTGCAACGCGTGCTGACCGGCTGGCGCACGCCGCACCGCACCCTGTACGCGGTCTGGCCGCAACAGCAGTTGCCACGCAAAGTGCGCGCGCTGCTCGAACACTTGTCGGACTTCGCCCGGCAGACGCCGCTGCTGCAGGGCGACGAAGCGCCTGCCGCGTAACGTACCCCTTAGTTCGCCTTAGTACCCCTTGGCCGGATCGTACAAGTTCGGCAGCGGCTCGCCTGCCTCGCAGCGGCGGATCAGCTCGGCCACGTAGCGGGCGCGTTCGCGCCGGGTGGGCGTGGCGGCGCAATGCGGCGTGATCATCACGCCCGGATGCCGCCACAGTGGCGAGTCGGCCGGCAGGGGTTCGGCCTCGAAGACATCCAGCACCGCTTGCGACAACTGGCCGCTGTCCAGCGCGGCCAGCAGGTCTGGCTCGACCATGTGCGAGCCGCGCCCCACGCTGATCAACGCCGCGCCGCGCGGCAGTTGCGCCAGGGTCTCGGCGCCCAGGATGCCGCGCGTGGCCTCGGTGCCAGGCAGCAGGCAAACCAGGATGTCGGTGCGGGCCAGGAACGCCGGCAGTTGCTGCGGCCCGCCATAGGTGTCCACGCCGGCGATCGGGGCGGGCGCCCGCGACCAGCCGGCGGTGGGAAAGCCCGTGCGCGCCAGCAGCGCGGCGGTGGCCGAGCCCAGGTAACCCAGCCCCATGACGCCGACCCGCATATCGCGCATCATGCGCGGCACCTCGGGCGTGTCCCAGCGGCAGATGGCCTGGTCGTTGGCGAAACGCTTGAACTCCTTGGTAATGGCTAGCGCCGCGGCCAGCACGAACTCGCTCATTTCGCCGGCCGTTTCCTGCGTAACCAGCCGCGCAATCGGCACATGGGCCGGCAATTGCGGATCAGCCAGAATGTGGTCAACGCCCGCGCCCGAACTGATGATGAGCTTCAGGTTGGGAAACGACGCCAGCCAGCCGGGGTCGGGTTCCCACACCAACGCATAGCCGACCTGCCCGGGGTCGGCCACGGGCTCGTGGCGGCCGCTGATCTGCAGGCCGGGCGCGAACTCGCGGAAATGCTCGCTCCATTCGGGCAGGGCCTGCGCCCCCCCAGACTTGATCACCAACTGCATGAGTGCCGGATTTCCCTTTTCGAACAGCCGCGCGGCCTGGTGCGCGCGCGGCCCCGTATTAAACCAGCTTCCATTTTTTCAGCAGCGCGTCGAGCTCGCCGCTGCGCTTGACCTCATCGAGCGCGGCCTGCAGCTTCTGCTTCAGCGCATCGTCGCCCTGCCGCAAGCCCAGGCCAATGGAGCCGGGCAGCGAAGCCTTGTAGCTCTGCACCAGCCGCGTGCGGGGAAACTGGCCCAGGCCCAGATAGTAGGAAAGCGTGGGATAGTCGGCAATGCCGGCCTCGATGCGCCCGGCATTGACGTCGCGGATGATGGCCGGAATGGTGTCGTACACCTTCACTTCCTTGAAAATGCCCGCGGCCTTCAGCGCGTCGACATAAACGGTGCCTACCTGCGCGCCCACCACACGGTCTTTGAACGGCTGGTACGAGGGGTAGTCGGTCTTGTCGGTGGACGGCACGATCATGCCTTCCCCATACGTGTACACCGGCCGGGTGAAGTCGATCACCTGCTTGCGCTTGTCGGTGATGTACATGGCCGAGGCGATGATGTCGATTTTCTTGGACGTCAGCGACGAGATCAGGGCGGAGAAATCCATGGCCTCGATAGCCGGCGTGAACCCGGCGTGCTTGCCCACGGCCTGGATCAGGTCGATCATGAATCCCTGCATCTGTTGTGTGGCAGGGTTCAGGAACGAGAATGGCACGCCGTTGGTTTCGGTGCCCACCTTCATCACGGTTTGTGCGGTGGCGGGCGCCGCGCTGGCGGCCAGGGAGACCGCCGCGGCGGCCAGGGCAAATTGCACTCTTCGGATCATCGTCATGCTCCAGGAGATGGCTTGCGCCGTTGGGAATGCCTGCGGGCATTGTCCTACTTTTCTCGCCGCGCGGTCGCTTATCTCGCCACGGGCCACCGGCTAGGGTAGATCAGGCTTGACACCGATTTATGCTCAGACGTAGCATAAATACAGGTTCCTCTTTTTTTACCCTAAAAATGCTCGATATGAGCATAAATTGGCCGTCGCGCCAGACAGCTCGCCACGGAGACCCCGCCATGCACACACTTGCCGCTCGGCCAGTGGAATTCGACCTGCCCGCCTCGCCGGCCCAGGCAGCCTGCCCCACCACCATCGGCCAGGCCTGGGCCCGCGTGCCAGAACCCTTGCCCCCCGGCCAGCGCGCCGCCTTGATCGAGCGTATTCGCGAGCTGCTGGCGCGCGAGCGCGCCGTGCTGGTGGCGCATTACTACGTCGACGCCGACCTGCAGGAACTGGCCGAAGCCACCGGCGGCTGCGTGGGCGACTCACTGGAGATGGCCCGCTTCGGCCGCGACCATCCGGCCGACACGCTGGTCGTGGCGGGGGTGCGCTTCATGGGCGAAACCGCCAAGATCCTCAGTCCGTCCAAGCGCATCCTGATGCCCGACCTGCAGGCCACCTGCTCGCTGGACCTCGGTTGTCCCGACGATGACTTCACCGCCTGGTGCGACGCACATCCCGACCGCACGGTGGTGGTCTACGCGAACACCAGCGCGGCCGTGAAGGCGCGCGCCGACTGGGTGGTAACTTCATCCATCGCGCTGGACGTCGTGGCCAACCTGCACGCGCGCGGCCAGCGCATCCTGTGGGCGCCCGACCGGCACCTGGGCAGCTACGTGCAGCGCCAGACCGGCGCCGACATGCTGCTGTGGCAGGGCGCCTGCGTGGTGCACGATGAATTCAAGGGCGTCGAACTCGAACTGCTGCGTGCCGAACACCCCCAGGCCCGGGTGCTGGCGCACCCCGAATCGCCCCAGGCGGTGCTGGCCCAGGCCGACGTAGTGGGCTCGACCACGCAGCTGATCGACGCCGCGCGCGCGCTCGACGCCGGGCAATTCATCGTGGCCACCGACCAGGGCATTCTGCACAAAATGCGCGCGGCCGCGCCCGGCAAGCAGTTCATCGCGGCCCCCACGGCGGGCAACAGCGCCACTTGCAAAAGCTGCGCCCATTGCCCGTGGATGGCCATGAACGAGCTGGCCGGACTGGCCAACGTGCTGGAACACGGCCACAACGAAATCACGCTGGACCCGGAGCTGGGCCGCCGCGCCAAACTGCCTATCGACCGCATGCTGGCCTTCGCCGAACAGCGCAAGCAACGCGTGCGCGCCAGCGGCGACCTGGCGCGCGACACGGCGCTGTACGAACGGGTCGGCCCGGCCTGACAGGAGTGCCCACCATGACATACGACGTCATCGTCGTCGGCAATGGCCTGGCCGGGCTGGCCACCGCGCTGGAACTGGCGCCGCGTTGCCGCGTGGCGCTGCTGGCCAAGGGCGGCGTCGAGCACAGCGCGAGCCATCGGGCGCAGGGCGGCATCGCCGCCGCGCTAGACCCGCAGGATAGCGTGGCCGAGCACGTGCGCGATACCCTGGTCGCGGGCGGCGGCCTGTGCGACGCCGACGCCACGCACCGTATTGCCGCCGATGCGCGCCGCGCGATCGGCTGGCTGCAACAGCAAGGCGTGGCCTTCACCCCGGAAGCACCCGGCCAGCCGGCATTGCACCTGACGCGCGAAGGCGGACACGGCCGCCGGCGCATCGCGCACGCGGCCGACGCCACCGGCCGCGCGGTGGTGGCCGCACTGGCCGAACGCGCGCGCCGCCATCCGAACATCACCTGGCTGCAAGCGCATTGCGCCATCGACCTGGTGCTGGCCGGGCCCGCCGGCACGCCCGCCGCCCGCTGCCTGGGCCTGACGGTGCTGGACACGGCGCACGGCCGGCTGGCCACGCTGGCCGCGCCGCGGGTCGTGCTGGCCACCGGCGGCGCGGGCCAGGTCTACGCGCAGGCCACCGCGCCAGCGGCGGCCACCGGCGACGGCATCGCCATGGCCTGGCGCGCGGGCTGCCGCGTCGCCAATCTGGAATTCATCCAGTTCCACCCCACCAGCCTGCACCACCCGCAAGGCGATGCCTTCCTTATTTCCGAAGCCGTGCGCGGCGAGGGCGGCCTGTTGCGCCTGCCCGATGGCACGCGCTTCATGCCCGCGCACGATGCGCGCGCCGAGCTCGCGCCGCGCGACGTGGTGGCGCGCGCCATCGATACGGAAATCAAGCGCCACGGCCTGGAATGCGTGTACCTGGACATCAGCCATCGCCCGCGCGAATTCCTGCAGGAGCACTTTCCGAACATCTATGCCCGCTGCCTGGAACTGGGCATCGACATGGCGACCGAGCCGATTCCGGTGACGCCGGCGGCGCACTACACCTGCGGCGGCGTGCTCGCCGATACCGCGGGCCGCACCGACCTGCCCGGGCTGTACGCCGTGGGCGAAACCGCCTGCACCGGCTTGCATGGCGCCAACCGCCTGGCCAGCAATTCACTGCTTGAATGCGTGGTAATGGGCCACGCCGCGGCGCAGGCCATCCTGGCCGAGCAGCGGGCGGGCACCATGACGGCCAACATCGCGACCGCGGGCGCGGCGGCCGGCGGGGCGAACGCGCCGCACATGCGGGCCGGCAGTGCGACGCACCCATCGGTCGCGCGCGACCGCCAGGCCCTGCGCCAACTGATGCGCGACGACGTCGGCATCGTACGCAGCAACGCATCGCTGGCCCGCGCCGCGCAACGCATCGCGCAATGGGAGGCCGACACGGCCCGGCGCTGGCAGGCTGGCGGCATCAGCCGCGGCCTGCTCGAACTGCGCAACCTGCTGCAGGTGGCGGCCCTGATCGTGCGCGCCGCCAGCGCGCGCCACGAAAGCCGTGGCGCGCACTTCAACCAGGACTGGCCCGCCACCCTGCCCGAGGCGCACCCCAGCATCATGCGTGCCACAGCCCTGCACGAAACGCAGGCCGCCGCATGACCGGATAGGCCGGGCGCCAGGCGCTCATGGCGCAACCTTAAGGCGAAGAACTGCGCGTTGCCTGCGTATAGGCCAGGTGTCAGGCTCCCGAAGGGTGCCTGACACCGTACGACTGAGATCGCTGAGGCATACAGCGGGTGTCAGACACCTGGCGCTTCCGGCGGCAAGCCCGGTATCAGGCCTTGGCCTGCACGCCGAAACAATGTTCGGGCGCCGGGAAGGCCCCCGCCCGCACATCCTGCGCATAACGCTGCGCCGCGCGCCCGATCTCGTCGCCCAACTGCGCGTACTGCTTCACAAAACGCGGCACCCGGGCGCCCGACATACCCAGCATGTCTTCGGTAACCAGGATCTGGCCGTCGCACGCTGGCGAGGCGCCGATGCCGATCACGGGAATCTGCAGGGCCTCGGTCACGCGCCGGCCCACGGCCTCGGCCGTGCACTCGACCACCAGCGCGAACGCGCCGGCCTCCTGCAGGGCTTGCGCGTCGCGCAGGATGCGCTCGCTGCCGTCGGCCTGCATGCCCTGCGCCTTGTAGCCGCCCACAGTGTTGACCTGCTGCGGCATCAGGCCGATATGGCTGACCACCGGCACGCCGCGCGCCGTCAGGAATTGCACCGTTTCGGCCATCTCGACGCCGCCTTCCAGCTTGACGGCCTGCGCGCCGGTCTCGGCCAGCACGCGCGCGGCCGACTCGAACGCCTGCATGGGCGAGGCCTGGTAGCTGCCGAAAGGCAGGTCGACCACCACGCAGGCCTGCGTCGAGCCACGCACCACAGCGGCCCCGTGCGCGATCATCATGTCGAGCGTCACGCCCAGGGTGCTGGGCAGGCCATACACCACCATGCCCAGCGAATCGCCAACCAGCAGCAGGTCGGCGTGGGGGTCGAGCTGGCGCGCCATGGGGGCGGTGTATGCCGTTAGCGCCACCACTTTGCCGGGGCCCTTGGCCTGGCGGATGGCGGTCGTGGTCTTGCGGGACTGCGATTGCTGTGCACTCATGATGGACGCCTGGAAATGTCGATACCGAAAAATGCCGGAACTGAAAACGGTCTATGGTAGCGCCATGGCCCGCGGCCCGCGCCGGCGCGCGGTCAACGGTATGATCGGGCCATTCAGGCATCTGGCTATTCATGCCACCAACCTCGCATCTGTCATGACCGGTTTCGAACACAATCCGTTTCTGCACTCGCTGGGCGCCGTCATCCAAAGCTGGGGCGACGGCAAGATTGTGCTCAGCATGGACCTGCGTCCGCAGCACCTGAACCGCCAGGGAGCGCTGCAAGGGGGCGTGGTCTGCGCCCTGCTCGACGCCGCCTGCGGCTATTCCGGCCTGGTGCCGCAAATGGACGACAGCCAGGGCAACGCGGTCACCATTTCGCTGGCGATCAATTTCATCGGCTCGGTCACGGGCGGCCAGGTACTCGCCACCGGCACCGTTACCGGGCGCGGCCGCAAAATCTATTTCGCGCGCGCCGAAGTCTGCACCCCTGATGGCCGCATCCTGGCTTCGGCGCAGGGGTCGTTCAAATACGGCGGGCCACAACTGATGGCCAGCTCGTCCACGGAGAACCCTGCATGACGGACACCTCGCATACTGTCGAACAAGCCATCGTGTCGCGCCAGAGCGTGCGCGGCTTCCTGCCCACGCCGGTGCCGCCCGACCTCATCCGCCGCATCCTGCAGGCCGCGGCGCGCGCGCCCAGCGGCAGCAACATCCAGCCCTGGAAGGTGCACGTGGTCACGGGCGCCCGGCGCGATGCGCTGTCGCAGGCCCTGGTGCAGGCGCATGCGCGCGGCGAGCCCGAGCGCCGCGAATACCAGTATTACCCGGTAGCCTGGCGCAGCCCGTACATCGACCGGCGCCGCGAAACCGGCTGGGGCCTGTACAGCCTGCTGGGCATCCAGAAGGGCGACCGCCAGGCCTCGGCGCGCCAGCATGCGCGCAACTTCGAATTCTTCGGCGCGCCTTGCGTGCTGCTGTTCACCATCGACAACGACCTGGACAAGGGCAGCTGGCTCGACTACGGCATGTTCCTGCAGAACATCATGGTCATGGCGCGCGGCTGCGGCCTGGACACCTGCCCGCAGGCAGCGCTGGCGAACTACCCCGACATCGTCAAGCAGCACCTGGGCATTCCCGACGACCAGATCGTGGTGTGCGGCATTTCAATCGGCTACCAGGATGAAGCCGAGCCCGCCAACCAGTACCGCACCGGCCGCGTGTCGGTTGACGACTTCACGACCTTTCACGAGGCGTAGCGCCGACCGCGCGCGGCGATACGCCGTAGTGCCTGCGGAACGCGGTAGAAAAATTGCCGGCATGGTCGTAGCCCACCTCAAAGGCCACCTGGGTCACCGGCAGGCGGGCGCGGATCAGCGCCATGGCATGGCGCATTCTTACCGCCAGCAGGTATTCCGACAGCGTCGCGCCATGCACGGCCTTGAATATGCGCGACAGCTTCGACACGCTGACGCCGGCCTGCCGCGCCAGCTCCCGCACGCTGGGCGGGTCGCGAAAAGTTTCGGCCAGGCGGGCCGCCACGCGTTCCGCGATGGCCTGGTCGCGCGGCCGGATCTCGCCCGCCGCCTCGCCCGCGCACATACAAGCGAAAAAATGCCGCACGATGTCCTCGGCCCGCGCCTGCAACAGCAGGCGGCGCATGTAGCGGTCATCCGTGGTTTCAAAAAAGCACTGCGCGGCCTGCTGCATGGCGGCCGTCATGCCGGCCCGGAACAGCGCGAACGTGCCCGGATCGTCGTCCAGGTAGCGGCCCAGCGCGCCCCCGTAGCGGGCGGCGTCCAGGCCCAGTTCGTGCACCAGGTAGTCGCGCGTGCACGATACCGTCACCGAGCGTTCGCGCTCGCCAGCATCGAATATCTCGATCTTGCGGGCGCCGCGCGGCTGCAGCAGCGCGCTGCACGACAGGCCATCCACGCCGTGCGGCGGCTCGCGCCCGTCGGTCACGGATGAATGGCCGGCCATGCGCAAATGGATTTTCAGGGCGCCGCTGCAGTCGTAATGCTCTTCCATGGCGCGCGGGCGGGTAATGTCGGCCCAACTGGCCGACAGGCCCGAGCCCAGCACCAGCGTATCGCGGTAGCCTGTCAGTCCGGCGCCGGCCGGACGCGTCTTGATGAAACAGGCCGACCCGGCCGGTTCCACGCCGATCACCTCATAGGTGTGCGGCACGTAGGCATGCAGGCGATTGACAACAAGGTTATCCACGGCGGGGGCAGTCCAGGCGGACCGGAAAGGTGGCAATAACATTACCGGGGCGCTTCGCGCAGCGTCAAGCCAACGGGCCAGGCGCGCCGATACCTACGGGAAAACCCTCAGACACGGTGGCGTGTTCGCAATTTCGCCCGTCCGGCAAACAAAGCATACACGTGCGCATAAGCGCGCCGGCGCGCACAAGACTAAGCTGGCCGGCACCGACCGCTCTGGAGCCTGTACATGCAGCACGATGCCGCCCCCCGCCGCCAACCCCACTTTTCCATGATCCGGCGCGCCGGCGAACTGGTATTCGTGTCTGGCCAGATGGCCTTCGGCGCGGGCTTCAGCATCGTTGGCGACGACGTGGCGGCCCAGACCCGCACTTGCCTGGACAACATCGCGCGCCAGCTCGCCACGGCCGGACTGACAGCCCGCGACATCGTCAAGACCACCGTCTGGCTGGCCCGAGTCGAAGACTTCGCCGCCTTCGACGCGGCCTATGGCGCCTACTTCGGCAACACCGTGCTGCCGGCCCGCTCGACCGTGCGCGCCGACCTGATGGTGCCCGGCGCGTTGGTCGAGATCGAAGCCGTGGCCAGCCATACAGGGGAGCCGGCATGAGCCCGGCCGATCCGGCCCTGGGCGTGGCCCACGACGCCGTCGACTGGATCAAGCGGCTGGTCAGCATCGACACGACCAGCCGCAATTCGAACCTGGGCCTGATTGAAATGGTGCGCGACGAATTGCGCCAGGCCGGTATCGAATCGCACCTGAGCTACGACGCCGGCGGCGCCAAGGCCAACCTGTACGCCACCGTGCCGGCCGCCGATGGCGGCACGCAGGGCGGCATCGTGCTGTCGGGCCACACCGACGTGGTGCCGGTCGACGGCCAGGATTGGGACAGCGACCCGTTCCAGCCCCAGGTGCGCGAGGGCCGGCTGTATGGCCGTGGCACCTGCGACATGAAAGGCTATATCGGCACCGCGCTGTCGCTGCTGCCGCGCATGACCGGCGCAACCCTCAAGAAACCCATCCACTTCGCGCTGTCGTACGACGAAGAAGTCGGCTGCGTGGGCGCGCCCCTGATGCTGGCCGACCTGCAGGCGCGCGGCGTGCGGCCCGAAGGCTGCATCGTGGGCGAGCCGACCTCGATGCGCGTGATCGTGGCGCACAAGGGCATCAACGTATGGCGCTGCTGTGTACGCGGCCATGCCGCGCATTCTTCGCTGACTCCCAAGGGCCTGAACGCCATTGAATACGCGGCGCAGCTGATCTGCCACATTCGCGAACTGGCCGACCACATGCGCGCGGTGGGCCCGTTCGACGACGCGTTCGACGTGCCTTTCAGCACCGCCCAAGTGGGCACCATCCAGGGCGGCATCGCGGTCAATACCATTCCCGGACAATGCCAGTTCGAGTTCGAGCACCGCAACCTGCCCGGCGCGGATCCCGACCAGTTCTTCGCGCGCATCCAGTCGTACGCCCACGATACGCTGTTGCCTCGCATGCGCCGCGAACATCCCGATGCGGCCATCGAACTCACATCGCTGGCCAGCGCCCCGTCGCTGGACGCATCGGAACAGGCCGCCATCACCCAGCTGGTGCGCGCGCTTACCGCCGACAGCGCCCACCGCAAGGTCGCCTATGGCACCGAGGCAGGCCAGTTCCAGCGGGCCGGCATTCCGGCAGTAATCTGCGGGCCGGGCGATATCCAGCAGGCGCACAAAGCCAATGAATTCGTCGCGCTGGAGCAAGTGGCGCAGTGCCACGCGTTCCTGTCGCGCGTCATCGACAGTCTTGCACAACCATAATCACAACTCCAGGGAGAGCCTTTCATGACTACCGCAACGACGTTCAACCCGGCCGCCGGCAGAGCGTCACCGGCCGCGTGGCGCATCATCGCCGCCGCCTCGATCGGCAACGCACTGGAATGGTTCGACCTGGTGGTCTACGGTTTCTTCGCCGTCACGATCTCGCGGCTGTTCTTTCCCTCTGACAACGACAGCATCTCGCTGCTGCTGACGCTGGGCACCTTCGGCGTATCGTTTTTCATGCGTCCGCTGGGCGCGGTGGTGCTGGGTGTATACGCCGACCGCGTCGGCCGGCGCGCCACGCTTACGCTGTCGATCGTGCTGATGATGCTGGGCACGCTGCTGATCGCCGTCATGCCCACATACGACGCCATCGGCATCTGGGCGCCCATTGGTATCGTGGCCGCGCGCATGATCCAGGGCTTCTCGGCCGGTGGCGAGTTCGGCAGCGCCACGGCCTTTCTGGCCGAACACACGCCTGACCGCCGCGGCTTCTTCGCCAGTTGGCAGGTTGCCAGCCAGGGCCTGACGACGCTGCTCGCGGCGGGCTTCGGCGCCGGCCTGAACGAATGGCTGACGCCCGAACAAATGCAGTCGTGGGGTTGGCGCATTCCCTTCTTGTTCGGCCTGGTGATCGGACCGGTGGCGTATTACATCCGCACCCGCATCGACGAAACGCCGGAGTTCCTGGCCGTCGAACGCACCGAGACGCCGCTGAGCGACACCTTCACCACCCATCGCCTGCGCCTGCTGCTGGCCATCGGCACCGTGGTGCTGGGCACCGTGGCCACCTACCTGGTGCTGTACATGCCCACCTTCGCGGTCAAGCAGCTGGGCCTGCCGCCCGCGGCGGCTTTCGCAGCCACACTGCTTACCGGCGTGGTGCAGTTCATCGTCGCGCCCATGGTCGGCCACTGGTCCGACCGCCACGGCCGCACCGGCATCATGGTCGCGGCAGCCGCACTGTTCCTGGTGCTGATCTACCCGCTCTTCCTGCTGCTGGCGGCCTCGCCCACCTTCGGCACCATGATTGTGGTGCAGATCATCATCGGCCTGCTGCTGTCGGGCTATTTCGGCGCGTTGCCCGCTCTGCTGACCGACCTGTTTCCCACCCAGTCGCGCACGACCGGCATGTCGCTGGCCTATAACATTGCAGTAACCATCTTCGGCGGCTTTGCGCCCTTCATCATCGTGTGGCTGATCTCGGCCAGCGGCAACAAGCTGGCGCCCAGCTTCTACCTGATCTTCGCGGCCCTGGTCAGCCTGGCCTCGCTGTTTGCCGTGCGCAAACGGCTGGGCCTGAAGTAAGGCGCGCCGCACCGAACCCCGGCATCGTTACGTACCCGGCAGTACCAAGCAGGAATCCTCATGACCCAGCTAGACACCACCACTCTTCCCGACCTGTCCGCCATCGCCGGCCTGCGCGCCCAGCTGAAACAGTGGGTGCGCACCACACCCGTATTCGACAAGACCGACTTCGAACCCATGCCGGGCACGGCGGTGAACTTCAAGTTCGAACTGCTGCAGGCCAGCGGCACCTTCAAGGCGCGCGGCGCGTTCTCGAACCTGCTGGCGCTGGACGACGATCAGCGCGCGGCCGGCGTCACCTGCGTGTCGGCGGGCAACCATGCCGTTGCGGTGGCCTACGCCGCCATGCGCCTGGGCATCCCGGCCAAGGTGGTCATGATCAAGACCGCCAGCCCGGCCCGCGTGGCGCTGTGCCGCCAGTACGGCGCCGAAGTGGTGCTGGCCGAAAACGGCCAGACGGCATTCGACACCGTGCACCGCATCGAAGACGAGGAAGGGCGTTTTTTCGTGCACCCCTTCAATGGCTACCGCACGGTGCTGGGCACCGCCACGCTGGGTCACGAATGGCTGGAGCAGGCCGGCGCGCTCGACGCCGTGATCGTTCCCATCGGCGGCGGCGGGCTGATGGCGGGCATCAGCACCGCCGTGAAACTGCTGGCGCCGCAATGCCAGGTCATCGGCGTAGAGCCCGAAGGCGCCGCCGCCATGCACCGCAGCTTTGAAACCGGCGGCCCCGTCAAGATGGGCCCCATGCAGAGCATCGCCGACAGCCTGATGGCGCCGCACACCGAGCAATACAGCTACGGACTGTGCCGCCGCAACGTCGACCGCCTGGTCAAGGTGTCCGACGATGAACTGCGCGCCGCCATGCGCCTGCTGTTCGACCAGCTCAAGCTGGCCACCGAGCCGGCATGCGCCACCGCCACGGCCGCGCTGGTCGGCGGGTTGAAGGCCGAACTGGCCGGCAAGCGGGTTGGCGTGCTGCTGTGCGGCACCAATACCGACCCCGCCACCTTCGCGCGGCACCTGGGCCTCGGCTGAAGGCCCGCGCCGCCGGCGGCACCTGGGCGGCCAAGCGGTACGCTCCGCTAGCGCGGAATTGGTACTTTGGCGCGCGCCCGATCTGGTCCACAATGCCCCAGATCGCCAACCACCCGGGCGCCCCGCCCGGGCCTGCGCCCTATTACGGACCGCCATGAAAGCCTATTACCATCCCGACCAGGCCCAGCATCACCCGCAAACCTATTTCTCGCGCGGCAAAATGCGCACCCCCCAAGAAGTGCCCGACCGCGCCAACGCCCTGGTCGGGGCAGTAAAACAACTGGGCTTCGACCTGCGCCAGCCGCCCGACGCGGGCATGGCGCCGCTGACGGCCGTGCACGCGATCGACTACCTGCAGTTCCTGAAAACCGCCCACCACGAATGGAAACAACTGCCCGAAGACTGGGGCGATGAAGTCGTGTCCAACGTGTTCGTGCGCGAACCCAACGCGCTGCGCGGCGTGCTGGCCAAGGCGGCGCGCTACCTGGCCGACGGCAGCTGTCCGGTAGGGCCGTCGACCTGGCATTCCGCCTACTGGTCGGCGCAATCGGCCGTGGCCGGCGCCGACGCCCTGTTGGCCGGCGACCGGCACGCCTACGCTCTATGCCGCCCGCCCGGCCACCATGCCCGCCGCGACGCCGCGGGCGGCTTCTGCTACCTGAACAACTGCGCCATCGCCGCGCAGCGCCTGCGCGGCAAATACGCGCGCGTGGCAGTGCTGGACACCGACATGCACCACGGGCAGGGCATTCAGGAAATTTTCTACGAGCGCGACGACGTCTATTACGTGTCGATTCACGGCGACCCGGAAAACTTCTACCCCGTGGTGGCCGGCTACGACAACGAAAAAGGCGCGGGCCGGGGTTTCGGCTACAACCTGAACCTGCCCATGCCGCACGGCTCGCCCGAATCGGTGTTCTTCGACAAGCTCGACATCGCCGTCAATGCCATCCAGGTGTTCCAGCCCGACGTGCTGGTGCTGGCGCTGGGGTTCGATATTTTCGAGCGCGACCCGCAGGCCAAGGTCGCGGTCAGCAGCGCCGGCTTCGAGCGCATCGGCCGCGCCGTAGCCAGCTTCGGCGTGCCCGTGCTGGTGGTGCAGGAAGGCGGCTACTACATCGAAGGCCTGCCGGAAAACGCCGAGGCGTTTTTCGCGGGATTGCGCTGATTTCCACCCTGGTGCGGGCGCAGGCCACCCTGGGTCGACGCTAGCGGGCCGGCAGAGCAGGCTGCCGCCGCGCCACCGGTATCATGTACCCAGCGCATCCCCCTCTTTTGCCGGCACGCTATCCGCACCATGGTCGATCCCGCCAATCTGCTTGCCATCGTCCTGATGGCCACCGTCACGTACCTGGCCCGCATCGGCGGCTATATCCTGCTGCGCAACCGCAGCCTGGGCCCCCGCGCGATGGCCGTGCTGGAAGCCGCTCCCGGCTGTGTGCTGCTCTCGGTCATCGCGCCCGTCTTCGTGGCCGACCGGCCCGCCGACCTCATCGCGCTGGCGTGCACCGTGATCGCCGCCATGCGCCTGCCCTTGCTTCCCACCGTCATCATCGGCATGGGCAGCGCCGCGCTGCTGCGCCACCTGCTGCCCTGACGCCGCCTGTCCGCGCACATGAGCACCCCGACATCCCGCCGCGCCGACGCCCGCCAGATGCCCGGCCCTGCCACCACCTGGACCCAATGCTGTGCCGGCGCCACGGCCAGCCTGCCGGTGTTGTTCGGCATCATTCCATTCGGCCTGGTGCTGGGCGCGCAAGCCGCTCAAAAGGGCCTGACCCCGTTCGAAGTGCCGCTCATGACCGGCCTGAACTTCGCCGGCGGCTCGGAGTTCGCCGCCCTGGGCCTGTGGAGCTCGCCGCCGCATGTTCTGCTGATCATGGCCGTGACCTTCCTGGTCAACAGCCGCATGCTGGTCATGGGCGCCGCGCTCACGCCCTTCCTGCAGCACCTGCCCAGGCGCAAAGTGCTGCCCGCGCTGTTCCTGATGACCGACGCCAGCTGGGCCCTGTCCATGGCCGACACGCGGCGGCGCGCCGAACAGGGCATCGGGCCGGCCTTCAGCCTGGCCTACTACATGGGCTCGTCGCTGGTGTTCTACGTGGCCTGGATAAGCTGCACCACCCTGGGCGCCATCCTGGGGCCGCTGCTGGGCCACCCCGAAGCGTACGGCCTGGACATGGCCTTTCCCGCCGTGTTCCTGGTCATGCTGCGCGGCATGTGGCGCGGCCTGCGGCGCGCATGGCCATGGCTGGTCAGCCTGGTCGTGGCGGCGCTGGCCAGCAAGCTCCTGCCCGGCGCCTGGTACGTGGCGGCCGGCGCGGTAGCGGGCATCCTGGCCGCGCTGGCCTGGGCGCCGGCGCAGCCCGCAGCCAAGCCCGGCCCCTGAGCCTACCGGCCACCTGCCGTAGGCCGCACGCAGGCCCATCAGCGGCCCGCATACGTTTTAACGTATGAATAATATGAATATTTCATTTTTTCCCGCATACCTGGCCCGCCCATAATGGGTGCGCGCCGGCGGCTGTACGCCAGGCGTCCACGCGGCACACACGATGCCGACAACGACAACAGATCCTGGAGAGACAAAGCATGCCGTCCCCACTCCGCCGCACGATGCTGGCCGCCGCGCTGGCCGCCGCCAGCCTGGTCAGCATCGCCTGGGCCCAGACTCCCGGCTCCTACCCTACCCGCCCTGTCACGCTGTACACGGCTTTTTCCGTGGGCAGCGGTCCCGATGTCGTGCTGCGCATGTTGGGCCAGGCGCTAAGCAAGAAATGGCAGCAGCCGGTCATCGTCGAAAATCGCCCCGGCGGCGGCGGCTTCATCGCCCTGGAGGCCGTGGCGAAGCTGCCGGCCGACGGCTACGCGCTGCTGCAGCTCGACAGCGAACATGTCTCGGCGCTGCCGCACCTGTACAAGTCGCGCCATTACGTTCCACTGGAAAAGTTCGACTTGGTGGCGCCCGTGTTCTACACACCCTTCATGATCGCGGTCGGCAGCCAGCCGCCCTGGAAGAACGTCACCGACCTGGTCAACGCCGCCAAGGCCAAGCCCGACCGCGTGACCTACGGCTCGTGGTTCGTGGGCAGCCCCGGGCACCTGGGCGGCGAATGGCTGGGCGCGCTGACCGGCACCAAGATGGTCCACGTGCCCTACAAGGAAGTCAGCCAGCTGTACACCTCCGTAGCCACCGGCGAAGTGGACTGGGCATTCGGCACCATCCCGTCCACGCGTCCCGTGTACGAAACCGGCAAGCTGCGCTACCTGGCCATCGCCGCGCCGCGCCGCCATCCTCAGTATCCGGACGTGCCCACCGTGGCCGAAGCCGGCGGCCCTGCCGAGCTCGACGTCAATTCAATTGTGTCGCTGCTGGCCCCCAAAGGGCTGCCCGACGACGTGCGCGACAAGATCTACACCGACGTGACCGCCGTGCTGGCCGATCCGGCCCTGCGCAAACGCTTCGACACCTTCGCATTCGAACCGCTCGACTGGCCGCTGCCCGAACTGCGCAAACGGCTCGACGAAAAATCGGCCACGTACGAAAAGCTGATCGAAAACGCGAAGATCAGCCTGGACTGAGCGCCGCGCCCGCACGCGGCAGGCGGGCGCCCCGGCGCCCGCTCAGTCGCCCGGTCAGGCGGCCGCTTCGAGCACTTGCCCGAACTGATACAAGCCGGCCTCGCCCAGTTGCGGTCCGATCAGTTGCATGCCCACCGGCAGGCCTTGGGCATCCGCGCCGAACGGTACCGACAGGCTGGGATGGCCGGACAAGTTGGTGGGCGCGGTCAGGCGCGTCAGCAGCCAGGGCGTGGCATAGTCCTTGCCGTCCAGCACAGAAGCGCGCGTATCGCGCGGCGGCGCGGTAATGCCGCAGGTGGGGCACAAAATCACGTCGACCTGCGCCAGCACCTCATCGAACGACTGCCGCGCCACGGCCTGCATGGACATTGCCTGCAGATAATCGGCCGCGCTCACGTCGCTGCCCGTCAGCAGCCGCGTCCGTACTTCGGCCTGGTACGGCGCCCCGGCATCGAGCGCCCGCCGGTGCGTGGCGTAGGCCTCGGCCTTCAGCACCAGTTGCTGGGCATCGTAGATGGCCTGCACGCGCGGAATCTCCACCGGCACGACGCGCGCGCCGGCCTGTTCGAACACGGTGCGGGCGCGCTCCAGCGCCTGCCGCACCGGCGCATCCAGAAAATCGTTATAAAACCCCATCGCCAGGCCGACGGTGCGCCCGCGGATCGGCTGGCCGATCAGGCGCGCATGGCTGTCGCGGGGCATGCCGGTCAGCACGTCCAGCAGCAGGGCGTTGTCGCCCACCGTGACGGACATCGGCCCCACGTGGTCCAGCGTGTGGCTCAGCGCGAAAATGCCATCGCGCGGCAGCAGGTCGTAGGTGGGCTTCATGCCCACCACGCCGCACAGCGCCGCCGGCAGGCGAATCGACGCGCTGGTATCGGTGCCCAGCGCGCCCGCGCACAGGCCGCCGCCCAGCGCCGCGGCCGAACCGCTGCTGGACCCGCCCGTCATGTGCGCCGGATTGTGCGGGTTGCACACGGCGCCAAAGTAAGAGCGGTCGCCGGTCGGGCCATAGGCGAATTCATGCGTATTGGCCTTGCCAATGACGATCGCGCCCTGGGCGCGCAAGCGCCGCACAACCTCGGCATCGCCGGTGGCCAGGTTCTGCGCATACTGTTCCGACCCCATGGTCGTGCGCATGCCCGCCACGTCGATCAGGTCCTTGACGGCAACGGGAATGCCGCACAGCGCGCCAGCGGCGCCCGCCGGCCCGGCGTATGCCTGGTCGGCGGCCTTGGCGGCGCGCATGACGGCCTCGGCGTCCACGCTGATAAAGCTGTTCAGCGCAGAGGCGGCGATCTGGTCCAGCAGGGATTGCAGTGTTGCGGAAGGGGTTGCTTGGCGCGTGCGGTAGGCCGACGCAAGTGCAGCGATGTTCAGCATATTGAAGAAAAAACAAAGAAGAAGGGCGCGGCGTTGACGCGTTAGCCCGCACGGCAAGACCGTGCGGGCGCCAGCCGGTTACTGCATGGGAACGATCTTCCCGTCGTGGAAGTGGGCCAGCTTGATCGCGCCGTCATTCTGGTTCTTCTGGTCGAAGTGCACCGGGCCCAGCAGCGTGTCGAAACCCTGCAGCTGGGCCAGGCCCGCCTGGATCTGCTCGGCGCTGGTGCCGCCGCCCTTGCGGGCCGCTTCCACCACGGTGTAGACCGCTTCGTACGAACCCGCGGCGAACGCGCCGGGCTCGGTGTTGTAGCGCGCGCGATAGGCCGTCTCGAACTGCTTCGAGCGCTCGTCACTCAGGCCCGGCAGCCAGGTTGTCGGAAACACCGCGCCCTCGGCGGCGTCGCCGGCCAGTTCCTGGAACTTGGCCACGCCCTGGCCTTCGTTGACGATCAACTGAGTCTTGATACCCAGCTCGCGAATCTGGCGCGCGATGATCGAGCCCTCGGTGTAGTAGCCGTGCACGAACAGCACGTCGGGAGCCTGATCGCGGATATTGGTCAGCTGGGCCTTGAAATCAGTTTCGCCGCGGTTGTATTCCTCGTACGCCACCACCTCGGCGCCCAGTTCTCGGGCGCGATCGGCCGCTGCCTTGGTGGGCGGCTTGCCGTAGTCCGAGTTCTCGGCCAGGAACGCGATCTTGTGCGCTTTCTTATCCTGGATGTAGTACTCGATGGCCTTGGTGTCGAGCTGGTTGTCGGTGATCTTGATACGCCAGGTGTACTTGAAGCCCTGCTCGGTAATCGTGGGCGAGCCCGCCATGCCGTTGACCAGCGGCACCTTGTACTTCTCGTTCTCTTTCGAGAACGCGATCGTGACCAGGCTCGCGTCCGAACCCACAATGGCGTCGACCTTGCGCTGCGTAATCAGCTTCTTGGCGGCATTGATGCCGGTGGCCGGATCGCTCTTGTCATCCTCGGCGTGAACCTCGATGGGCAGGCCATTGACACCGCCCGCCTTGTTGATTTCGTCGATAGCCAGGCGCGTACCCTTGTTATGGGCATCGCCATACGATGCCGCCGCGCCCGTAATCGATTCGATGATACCCAGCCGCAGCGGGGTGCCGCCGGTGGCCGCGGCGGCCTCTTCCTTCTGGCCGCAGCCGGCCAGCGTAACGGCCGCCGCGATAGAAGCAACGGCCAGGGTGCGGGAAGAAAACTGGATCATGATTTCGTCTCTCTGGTCATGGGAATGGAAATGCCGCACAGCGGCGCAACCGGCGTGGCGCGTATCAACTGTCCATGCCGAGGTAGGTCTTGCGCACCAGGTCGCTGCGCAGCAGCGTCTGGGTGTCATCCGAGCCGACGATCTGCCCGGTTTCAAGCAGGTAGCCGCGCTGAGCGGTCTGCAACGCCAGCGTGACGTTCTGCTCCACCAGCAAGATGGTGGCGCCGCCCGCGTGGATCTCTCGCAGCTTCTCCATCAGTTCGGCCACCACCAGCGGCGCCAGCCCCAGCGACGGCTCGTCCAGCAGCAGCAGCTTGGGCCGTCCCATCAAGGCGCGGCCAATGGCCACCATCTGCTGCTCGCCGCCGCTCATGGTGCCGGCCTTCTGGCGAAAACGTTCTTTCAGGCGCGGAAACTGCACCAGGACGCGTTCAATATCGTGCTGCACTTCCTGGTGGGTCGAGCGGCGCGCGCGCGCCCCGATGACCAGGTTCTCGGCCACCGTGAATTCAGGGAAAACACGGCGGCCCTCGGGCACGATGCTGATGCCCTTGCGGATAATGCTGTCGGGCGCCTGGCGTTCGACCGACTCGCCCATGAACTCGATACGGCCGCCGCGCACCGGCTGCAGGCCCAGAATCGACTTCAGCAGGGTGCTCTTGCCCGCGCCATTGGCGCCGATCAGGGTCACGAATTCGCCCGTGGCCACATCCAGGCTGCACTGTTTCAGCGCCTGCACGCGGCCGTAGTAGGTGTCGATGCGGTCGATCTTAAGCATGCTGTGCTCCGGCGCCCAGGTAGGCGGCAATCACTTTTTCATCGCGCTGGACTTCCTGCGGCGTGCCGTCGGCGATCTTGTGGCCGTACTCCAGCACCACTATGTGCTCGCACAGGCCCATCACCAGCTTGATGTCGTGCTCGATCAGCACCACCGTATAGCCCAGCCCGTGCAGCTTCAGGATCAGGTCGCGCAGCGCCACGCGTTCCTGCAGGTTCAACCCGGCCGCGGGTTCGTCCAGCAGCAGCATCTTGGGGTCAGTGGCCAGCGCACGGGCAATGTCCAGCTGGCGCTGTTCGCCGTACGGCAGGTTCGAGGCCAGCTCGTCCGCCTTGCTTTCCAGGCCCACGTACGACAGCAGCTCGAGCGCGCGCTCGCGGGTGGCGCGGCGTTCGGCCCGCTCGCGCGGCGTGCGCAGTATCGACGCCATCACACTCGCGTGGGTGCGGTCCTGGCGGCCGATCATCACGTTCTCGGCCAGCGTCAGGTCGGGAAACACCATAATGTTCTGGAACGTGCGGGCCACGCCCAGGCGGTTGATCTGGTGCAGTTTCAGCCGGCTGATTTCGCTGCCGTTGAAATGCACCGAGCCGGCCGTGGGCACGTAGATGCCGCTGACCACGTTGAACAACGACGTCTTGCCCGCGCCGTTGGGTCCGATCAGGCCGTGGATAACATTGGCCTGCATGGTGAACGACACATCGGAAAGCGCCTTCACGCCGCCAAAGGCCAGGGTCAGGTTCTCGACAGAAAGCATGCTTACCTCGCGCGCAGTAACTTGAGCTTGTTGGGCAGGTCCACCAGCCCCTTGGGCAGGAACAGAATCACCAGCGCCAGCAGCAGGCCGTAGACCAGCACGTTGTATTGGCCGAATTCCTGCGCGTACTCTTCGATGATGGTCAGCGCGAACGCCCCGATGACCGAGCCATAGATGTTGCCGATGCCGCCCACGAAGGTCATGATCAGGAACAGCACCGACACGTTCAGGCCCAGCCGGTCAGGGTCGATGAAGCCGTCGTAGTGCACGAACAGCGTGCCCGCAAAGGCCGCGAACAGCGTGCTGATGGTGAACGACAGCACCTTGTAGCGAAACACCGGTATGCCCAGCGACTGCGCGGCCAACTCGTTGTTGGCGATGGCCTGCAACGCGTCGCCCGTACGCGAATCGATCACCCGCTGCAGGATGATGAACCCCGCGAACATGCACAGCAGCACGTAGTAGTAGTAGCCCAGGTCGCTGGTAAGCGACCAGCCGAAGAACTCGGGCGCCGGCACGCCGGTCAGGCCCGAGGGGCCGCCGGTGATGTCGCTGTTCTTGATGATGACCTGGATGATCACCGCAACGGCAATACTGGCCAGCGCCAGATAGTGGCCGCTGGTGCGCAGCACCAGCATGCCGACCAGGCACCCCAGCACGCCGACCGCTGCGGTGGCCAACGGCACGGCCACCAGATAAGGCATGCCGGCCTTGACCATCATCCCCGACAGGTACGCCGCCAGCCCGAAAAAGGCCGCGTGGCCTATGGAGATCTGGCCCGTATAGCCGGCAAACAGCGTCAGGCCCATGACCACGATGGCGTAGGTGGCGGCGCGGATGCCCAGGTGGGTAATGAACGGGTCATTCAGGATGACCGGCAATGCGATCAGGGCCAGCGCGCACAACGCGGCGCCATACTTGCGTCGAGACATGATGACGGTGTCCTTAGACTTTCTTGATCTGTTTCTTGCCCAGGATGCCGTTGGGCTTGACCAGAATGATGAGGAGCAGGATCGAGAACGAAACCAGATCCTTGTAGGCGGAGTTGATCAGCAGCGTGCCGAACTGTTCGATCACGCCCAGCAGGATGCCGCCCACCACCGCCCCCGACAGCAGGCCCAGCCCGCCCAACAGCGCGGCGGTGAAGCCCTTGAGCATGATCAGATTGCCCATGTCGAACGACAGCACCGCAATCGGCGCGTACACGATGCCGGCGGCCGCGCCCAGCGCCGAGCACAGCGCCACGGTGAAGTTGTTGATGCGCGACACGTTGATGCCCATCATGCGCGCGGTGGTCTTGTCCTGCGCCACGGCCCGCACCGACAAGCCCAGCGGCGTGCGCGTGAACAACACGTACAGCAGCGCCATGATCAGCAGCGTCATGCCGATCACGATCAGGTACTGGTCGCTGATCTGCACCGCGCCCAGCTTCGCGGTGTGCGCGCTAAGGGGCGGGAAGCGGTACGCCGAAGACCCGAACACCAACTGCGCCGCGCTGCGCAACAGAATGAACAGCGCCACGGTCATCATGAACAGCGAGAGCTGGTTGGCGTTTTCCAGGCGGCGCATGAAAACCCGTTCGAGTATCGACCCGAACAACAGCGCCGAGGCAATGGCCAACGGGAATGCCAGCCACATCGACAGGCCCATGTCCACATGAAAGACATAGCCCAGGAATGCGCCCACCATGAAAATCTCGCCTTGCGCGAAATTGATGATGTCCATGCCGCGGAACACCAGCGTGATCGCCAGCGCGATCATCGCGTAGGTGCTGCCCACAGACAGTCCGTAAATCAATTGCTGCAGAAAATGGTCCATTTCCCGGTCTCTACCCAAACGTTCGGGTTGCACTGTATGGGCAGGCGCAAGCATTGGCAATCTAGTATTTACCCGAACGTTTGGGTAAGAGGGCAAAATTGCTATCATTCGCCCAAAAGGAACGAGCGCCATGAAAGGAAAGCAGTCTCCGGTAACCTTGCGTTCGCTGGCACAACAGCTGAATGTCCACGTCTCGACCGTGTCCCGGGTGCTCAACGGCACTGACGACGACGCGCGCACCGCCGCCGCGCCCGAAACGGTCGAACGCATCCGCGAACTGGCGCACCAGCTCAATTACCGCCCCAATCCACATGCCATCGGCCTGCGCACCCAGAAAACACGCACGGTCAGCGTGCTGGTACCGCAGCTGTCCGACCTGGTGGTGGCCACCATCTACGAAGGCATCGACGCGGCGGCGGCCGATTCCCGCTACCTGACTTTCGTCGCCAATACGGGCGACGCGCCGGCGCGCCAGCGGCAGCTGGGCGAAATGGCGCTCGACCGGCGCGTCGAAGGGCTGATCTTCGCCGACGCCCGCCGCGACGACACTCGCTTTCTGGACGAAACCGCCAAGCGGGGCATCCCCATGGTGCTGGTCAGCCGCCATGTGGGTTCGCACTGTTCGGTTACCTGCGATGATCCGGCCGGCGGCCGCATGGCGGCCGAGCACCTGCTGGCCCTGGGACACCGGCACATCGCCGTGCTGGCGGGCGAAGAATACGCCAGCACCGGCTGCGACCGCAGCGCCGGTTTCATCGAACACTGCCGCGAACACGGGGTGGGCATTCCGGCCAAATGGATCCTGCACGGCCCGTTCGACACCCGCGCCGGACGGCGCGCCGGCGAAAAGCTCTTCAGCCAGGCGCGCAAACCCACCGCTGTGTTCGCGGTCAACGACTTCCTGGCCATCGGCCTGATGGGCGCGGTACGCGATCGCGGCCTGGTGCCCGGCCATGACGTAGCCATCGTGGGCTTTAACGACACGCCGCTGGCCGCCGAGCTGCCCATCAGCCTGACCACCATCAATTCACCCATGCACGCCATGGGCTATCGCAGCATGGAACTGCTGCTGGCCCGCATCAACGGGGGCCGGCCCGCACCCGAGCGGCTGGCGCCGCGGCTCATGATACGGCGCAGCACCGATCCCAACGCGCAGCCGCCATCCACCGCGCGCGGCGCCGCGTAAGCTACCAGGCCGGCAACCGCCACGGCGCGCCGCCGCTCAATGCCCGCGCGTCATGGCGTGCAGCACCCCATCGCGCCGAATCCAGCCGTGGAACAGCGCGGCAGCCAGGTGCAGCAGCACCGTGGCCAACAGCGCAAAGGCCAGGTACCGGTGCGCGCCGCGTAGCCACGCGAACAGCGCCGCATTGGCGGGCGCAATGGATGGCAACTGCCAATTACCCACCATCACCGGGTAGCCACCGGCCGACACCATGGCCCATCCGATTAGCGGCATGGCGAACATCAACGCGTAGAGCAGCACATGCGAAACATGCGCGGCCTGGCGCTGCCATGCCGGCAGGTCGGCCGGCAACGCCGGCGCGCCGCCGTACAGCCGCCGGGCCAGGCGCAGGCATGCCAGCGCCAGCAGCGCCAGGCCCAGGGGCTTGTGGATCTGTATCAGCCACTGGTGCCGCTCGGACACCGAGGCCACCATGCCCACCCCAATAAACAGCATCGCGATGATGCCGGCCGCCATCAGCCAGTGCAACAGGCGCGCGGGCAGGCTGAAGCCCTCCGTAGGTTGTCGGGTCGAACGGCTCATTGCGCGTGCTCCTGCTGGGTAGATGGGGAAGTGGCGGCGGCATCCCGCGGCGGCCCTTCGCGGGTACGGCGTTCGTACGACGCGGCGTAGGCAGCCGAACGCGCCGGCAGCAGCGGGTCGTCAGAAATCGCCATGCCGCGCGGCAGCACGGTCGGGTCATAGTTCACGTCGCGGCAGGGGCCTTCGTCCTGCGTCGCACTGCGGGTGATCACCACGGTACCCGCGTCGATGGTGGGCCGTTCAGCCGGCCATTGGCGCGTGGCATCGTTGGTGGGGTCGCCCGGCTCGCCCAGCGTGACCAGTAACCGCCACCGCAAGGGGCCTTGCGCCAGGCGCCGCTGCAAGTCGGCCTGCAAATAGTCTGCATCGTGCGCCGGCGCGGCGGCGGGCGCGGGCGCGGTATCCACGGGCGCCAGGCGCCAGCGCACCGGCTGCCGCTTGCCCTGGGCATCGATGAAGTAAAACGCGTGCAGCGCGTAATAGCTTTCAGTGGCGTAGCTGGCCGACGGCTTGGCCGTCTTCACCCAGGCAAGAAATGCCGCGGTCTCGGGATGTGCGGCAAAAAACGCCTGCATGCGCCGGGGGTCGGGCTTGCCGGTGGCGGGATCGCGCCTGGCCGCGAGCTGCTGCTCATAGAAGGCCTCGGGCGTGGCCACCGGAAATACCGGCATGCTGTTCATGCCGGTGCGCCATTGCTCGCCGTTGGAAGAAGTAAAACGCAAGGCAAAGCTGCGTATGGGCACACTGGAATCCGGCGCGTAGGGGTTGCCGCCCGGTAAGGCCAGCCGCCCCACGATCGGAGTATCGCCCGGGGCGAACAGCGCAGCGGTCGACAGGGCGTGCGCCGCGCCATTGCTTTCAAAATGGCCAACCACACAGACGCCTTTGGCATGGTTGCGCCGGTAGCCGGCGTGAACGCCGCTGTTTGCTTCCAGCGCATCGACCACGCGGTCGGGCGTCAGCCGCTGTGGGTCGAGCCAGCCGCCCACGTAGGCGAAAGCGGCGCCCGAGGCCAGCACAATGACGCCGATGGCGCCCAGGCGCAGGAAAATTTGCCGGGCAGCTAGCGGCCGGGCGTCGCGTTGAGGAGGATACGGCATAGAACTCCTGGCTTTTACGATGAATACCCGGGTAGGACGATGCGGCAAAAAATTTATTCCCGCGGGGAATAAACTGGCGCGGCGGGCGTCTTACGTCATTGGCCTGTAAGCTTGTGGCGCATAGGCGCGGGCCCGCACAGGAACCCCGACATGATCCAACCGGTACGCTTGCCTTTGCCCGAGCCCGTGTCCAGCGAAGATGATGCCCTCCAGACAGAAGAACTGTCCGATGCCGTGCTGCGCCTGCTGCTGCCCCGGCTGCGCAGGTTCGCCCTGCGGCTGGCGCGCGACCCCGCGTCCGCCGACGACCTGGTCCAGGCCACTCTCGAACGGGCGCTGACGCGCTGGCCGGGCCGCCGCCCGGAAGGCAACGTGCGGGCCTGGCTGTTCACCATCCTGTACCGTCAGTTTCTCGACTCCCAGCGCCGCGGACGCCGCTACGCGCGGCTGCTCGAATGGTTCTCCGGCGCCGACTCGGCGGCCCCCTCGGCCGAGCGCCAGGTGCTGGCCCGTTCTTCGCTGGACGCCTTCGAACGCCTGCCGGAAGCGCAGCGCACGCTGCTGTGGCTGGTCAGCGTGGAAGGCCTCAGCTACAAGGCGGTGGCGGATCTGTTCGACATTCCCGCGGGCACGGTCATGTCGCGCCTGTCGCGCGCGCGGCGCGCATTGCGCGACCTGAACGAAGGGCAAACTGTCGCCGCGCACTTGAGGATACTGAAATGAGCCAATCTCCCATCGACGACCTGGCACGCAATGCCTATGTAGACGGGCAGCTCGACGCCGCGCAGCGGCGCGCCATGGAGGCCTACCTGCTGGCGCACCCCGAACAGGCTCAGGAACTCTCCGCATGGCAGCGCGACGCACAAGAACTGCGCCGGGCCGCCGGCCAGGACAGCCTGCCGCCCAACCCCGAGCTCGACCCTGCCGCGGTACGCGCGCGGCTGCGCGCGCGCACGCGACGCCGGCTGGCGATGGCGAGCAGCCTGTGCGTGGCGCTGGTGCTGGGCGGCGCCACGGGCTGGAGCGCGCGCGACAGCGCCTTGGCGCACCGGGTACTGCCCATGCAGGATGCCGTGCAGGCCTACCGCCTGTTCGCGTCCGACCATGCGCCCCAGCCAGACCTGCGCGCCGATGCGGGCAGCCTGCAAAGCTGGCTGGACGATTATTTCGCGCACGCCCAACGCCTGCCCGACCTCAGCGCCAGCGGCTACAAGCCGGTGGCGGCGCGCCTGCTGGCCACAGACCAGGGCCCGGCGGCAATCGTCATCTACGAAAACGCCGGGCAGCGCGCCAGCTTCTATATCCGTCCGCCGGGGCCGGGCATGCAGATGCTGCCCGAGGGCAGCCGGCGCGATGGCAAGCTGCTGGCCCGCTATTGGTCCGGGCAAGGGTACAACTACGCCCTGGTCGGCGTGGGCGATGGCATGCCCGACGCGCCGCCGCCCATGCCCGTCCAGGCGGCCAGCCAGGCCTCGTAGATTCTCGCGTGACCTATCATTGGCGTTTCCCTGCCGCACCCGGATTCGCCATGACCGATCGCCCGCTCGCCGGCATTGCCTGCGTGTCAGTCGGCGTGCTGTTCCTGACCTTCAGCGACGCGTTGGCCAAATGGGTCAGCCAGCACTACAGCCCGATTCAGATTCTGTTCCTGCGCGCCGCCATCGCGCTGCCGTTCGTGCTGGCCCTGGCCGCCGCGCTGGGCGGCCGCGCGGCGCTGCGCACGCGCCACCCGGGGCTGCACCTTCTGCGCGGCGCCCTCAACGTCATCTCGGCCTGCTTCTTCTACCTGGGCCTGCAAGCCCTGCCGCTGGCCGAGGGCATCGCCATCGTGTTCGCCGCGCCGCTGTTCGTCACCGCACTGTCGGTGCTGGCGCTCAAAGAGCGCGTTGACGGCGCCCGCTGGCTGGCCGTGGCCGCCGGGTTCGCGGGCGTGCTGGTCATCGTGCGCCCGGGCGCGGCCAGCTTCCAGGTAGAGGCGCTTTATCCGCTTGCCACGGCGGTGCTGTACGCCGCCATGATGCTCACCGCGCGCGCCATCGGGCGCGCCGAAAGCATGCTCACCACCACCGTCTACATCGTGGTCGGCCAGTTCGTCTGCAGCGCGGTGGCCGTGCCGGCGTTCTGGACCCCGCTGCAATGGCCACATCTGCCTCACTTCGCCGGTATCGCGCTGTTTAGCACCCTGGGCCTGACCTTCATCACCCAAGGCTTTCGCATCGGCCCGGCCTCGGTGGTGGCGCCGTTCGACTACGGCGCGCTGCTATGGGCGTCGCTACTGGGCTGGCTGGTGTGGCACGACGCCCCCGACCTGTACGACTGCGTTGGCGCGGCGCTTATCGTGGGCGGCGGCGTGTACATCGCCTGGCGCGAATCGCGCACGGCCCGCGCGCGCCGGCATGACGATACCCCCCGGCATGGCGATACCCCATGAGCACGCCACAGCCGCGCCGGATTTGACCGTTTTAGATCAAATGATTTAAAACTATTCGCGCAGGGTGCCCGGGCACCGCCATTCACTTTTCTGAAGAGCGCGAACATGAACGTACAGGGTAAGAGAGTCCTGATTACCGGCGGATCCAGCGGCATCGGCCTCGCTACGGCCGCCGAGCTGGCGCGCAAGGGCGCCACGGTGTTCATCGCCGGACGCCGGGCCGCGGTCGTGCGGCAAGCGGTCGAGCAGCTGCGCGCGCAGGGCGCGCAGGCCGACGGAACCGATGCAGACGTGGCCACCGCCGAAGGCCGGCAGCGGGCCTTGCAGGCTGCCTGCAAGGCCATGGGCGGCCTGGATATTCTGGTCAACAGCGCGGGCGGCGTGCGCGCCGGGCGGCTGGAAGACATTCCCGAAGACGACATCGCCCAGATGGTGGCGGTGAATCTGCTGGCGCCCGTGCTGCTGGCGCGCGCGGCCCTGCCGCACCTGCGCGCCTCGGGCAACGGAATGATCGTCAACATATCTTCCGGCATCGCGCTGGTGGGCGTGCCCTTCTACACCGCCTACGCCGCCGTCAAGGCCGGCATCTCGCATTTCGGCGAAGCGCTGCGGCGCGAACTGAAAGGCGAGGGCGTGCATGTCCTGACGGCGTATCCCGGCGCGACCGACACGCCGATGATGGCGTCCTCGCGGGCGGGCCCAGACCTCGGTTTTGTGCGCGAACCGGCCGCTGCGGTTGCCCAGGCCATTGTTGAAGGCATCGAGACCGACGCCTTGCAGGTGATTCGGGGCGGCGACGTCCGGGCCGCCATGATCGCCCAGAACCGCTCCGATCCCGAATCGCTGGATGAGCGGTTTCAGACGCTCAAACCAAAGCTTGCCGAAGCAGTGAAAGATCACTCGGCCCTGTAAAGTGTCCCCCATCCGCCGCGCGCGGCGAACGACCGGCGTCCCGGGAAGGAACCAGCCATGACCCAAGCACAGGCCATCGTCTTCGATCTTTACGGAACGCTCTACGACGTTCATTCGGTCGTGCAGCGTTGCAACGCCGCATATCCCGGCCAGGGCATGCAGATCAGCGAACTATGGCGGCAGAAGCAGCTCGAATACACCTGGCTGCGCAGCCTGATGGGCCAGTATGTGCCATTCGAGCAGGCCACCGATGACGCGCTGGTCTACACCTGCCGCCGCCTGGGCCTCGATCTCGACCCGGCCACCCGCGCCGCGCTGTGCGAGGCCTACCTGAAGCTCGACCCGTATCCCGAAGTGCCCGCCGCATTGCAGCAGTTGAACGAACTCGGGCTGCCGCTGGCCATCCTGTCGAACGGATCGGTCTTCTCGATCGACAGCGTCGTCAGGCATTCCGGCCTGCAACACCACTTTGCCCATTTGCTCAGCGTCGAGCGCGCCGGGGTCTTCAAACCCGATTTCAGGGTGTACACGCTGGCCTGCCAGGCGCTCGGGCTGGCGCCGGGCCAGATCCTGTTCGTGTCGTCCAATGCCTGGGATGCCGCGGGCGCGCGCCATTTCGGCTTCGAGGTCTGCTGGGTGAACCGCCGTGGCAACACCTTTGACGAACTGGGCGTCACACCGCACACCGTAGCCGGCGGGCTGGACGAAGTGCCGGCATTGTTCCGCACCGCCGGCGTTAATAGCGCCCATCGCGCCGGGTAGCCCGCGCCTGCGTCATTCGCCGGCCGCAAGGCATGAAAAAGCCCCCGTTAACCGGGGGCTTTCGATCGACCGCTTGCGCCGTGCGAAGGCGGTTAAAACGGAATATCGTCGTCCATGTCCGCCAGGTTGGCGGCGCCGCCCGCGGCCGGCGCGGCGGCGGCCGGAGCCGGACGTTGCGCGGGCGGACGCTGGGCCGCAGCGCGCTGCTGGCGCGGCGCTTCATCGTAGCCGCCGCCGCCACCGTAGCCGCCTTCGCCGCCGCTATCGCGGCCGCCCAGCATCTGCATCTGGTCGGCAACGATTTCGGTGCTGTAGCGGTCGGCGCCGGTGTCTTTGTCTTGCCACTTGCGGGTCTTCAGGCGGCCCTCGATGTACACCGAGCGGCCCTTCTTCAGGTATTCGCCGGCGATCTCGGCCAGGCGGTTGTACATGACCACGCGGTGCCATTCGGTTTCTTCGCGGCGCTCGCCGGTGGCCTTGTCTTTCCATTGCGAGGTGGTGGCAATGGAAACATTGCAGATCGCCGCGCCATCGGGGCTGTAGCGGACTTCGGGATCGCGTCCCAGGTTGCCGACGAGAATGACTTTATTGACCGATGCCATGGGGATTTTTCCTCTGGTGCCCTGGTGCAATCGAATTGCCCAAGAGACAAAATTTGTTCCAAACTGCCAGACCTGAACAGGGGGTGATTTGCCAAGTTTCTGGCTCTTGCAGCGGGCGGCGCGCGTATAGCCGGGGAAGCTATCCACCGCCCTTCATTACCGTAAGCTTACCGCACCTTGCCCGGATTTTACCGGCGCAAGAGACACGCCTGTCACTGCGGTTCGAGCCGCTATCGGCCCCGCCACTGGCCCCTGGGTATGCCTTTATGACAGCGGCTTGAGCGCCCAGGTCACCGCCAGCCACACGGCCGCCAGAGCCGCCGCGCCAAGGAACACCGCATTGGCGCCGGCGTGGGCGGCCAGCCAGCCGCCCAGCGCGCCGCCGCAGAACAGGCCGGCGGCCTGGGCGGTGTTGTAGAAGCCCAGGGCCAGGCCCTTGTACTGGGCCGGCGCCACCCGCGAAACCAGCGAGGGTTGCAGGGCTTCGAGAATGTTGAACACCACGAAAAAGGCCGTCATGACGATGGCCAGGGTGTAAAAACCGTGGCTGGCGGCCGGCAGCAGCGCGCACACCACGATCAGGCCGGCCACCGAGGCGCGCAGCGCCCCACGGTGGGCGCGGTGCCGTTCGGCCACGAAAATCACAGGCACCATCAGCACGAACGACACCACGATAATCGGCAGGTAGGCCTTCCAGAGATCTTGCGCGGCCAGGCCGCCAGCTTGGGCCAGCAAGGCCGGCACCACCACGAACAGCGCCACCTGGGTGCAATGCAAGGCGAACACACCGAAATTCAGGCGCAGCAGGTCGGCATGGGCCAGCACCTGGCGCGGCCGCACGTTCATGCTGCGCGCGTCGCCGCGAGGCACCACCGGCACCACCCAGCGGGCCACCGCCAGGCTGGCCACACCCAGGCAGGCAATGGTCCAGAACAGGCCCGACAACCCCCACCAGCCCACCAGCAGGGGCGACAGCACCAGCGAGGCCGCGAACGACAGACCTATGGAGCCGCCCACCATGGCCATGGCCCGGGTACGCACCTCGTCACGAGTGGCGTCGGCCAGCCAGGCGGTCACGGCAGCGGAAATCGCGCCGGCGCCCTGGATGGCGCGGCCGATGGTGATCCAGAACACGTCCTGGGCCTGGGCGCACACGACGCTGCCAACAATGAACAACAGCAGGCCGGCCACCACCACCGGCCGGCGCCCCCAACGGTCGGACGCCAGGCCGAAGGGAATCTGCATGAAGGCCTGGGTGAGCCCGTACATGCCCAGCGCCAGGCCAACCCTTGCCGGATCGTCGCCCCCGGGCAGGCCGCGCGCGGCGACCGCGAAAACAGGCAACAGCAGGAACAGGCCCAGCATCCGGCAGGCGAACAGGCCCGCCAGCGCGACGCTGGCGCGGCGCTCGGAAGGGGTCAATTTCAGTTTGGTATCAGCCGGCATGCGGAAACGGGCGGGTCAGGGCCTTATACGAGAAAAGACTCGGCGCGCTATAGTACCAAGTTGGCCTTTGAAACCGCTGAAACGCCTGATGGACGCGATACGCATTCGGGGTGCGCGCACCCACAACCTCAAGAACGTCTCGCTCGACCTGCCCCGCCACAAGCTGGTGGTGGTAACGGGCCTGTCCGGCTCGGGCAAGTCCTCGCTGGCGTTCGACACCCTGTACGCCGAAGGGCAGCGCCGCTATGTAGAAAGCCTGTCGGCCTACGCGCGGCAGTTCCTGCAGCTGATGGACAAGCCCGATGTCGACCTCATCGAAGGCCTGTCGCCGGCGATTTCCATCGAGCAGAAGGCCGCCGGACACAACCCGCGCTCCACCGTGGGCACCATCACGGAAATCCACGATTACCTGCGGTTGCTGTACGCCCGGGTGGGCACGCCGTACTGCCCCGACCATGGCCTGCCCCTGCAGGCGCAAAGCGTCAGCCAGATGGTCGACGCCGTGCTGGCCTGGCCGGCCGACACGCGGCTGGCGGTGCTGGCCCCTATCGCCCGCGCGCGCAAGGGCAGCTTCGAAGACGAATGCGCCAGCCTGCAGGCCCAGGGCTACGTGCGCCTGCGGGTCGACGGCCAGATGCAGGAAATCAGCGACATGGCGCCGCTGAAGAAAAACGAAAAGCACGACATCGACGTCGTGGTCGACCGCCTGCGCATCAAGCCCGAAAGCAAACAGCGCCTGGCCGAAAGCTTCGAGACCGCCATGCAACTGGCCGACGGCCGCACGGTGGCCCTGGACATGGACAGCGGACGCGAGCAGGTATTTTCCAGCCGGTACGCCTGCCCGGTATGCAGCCACAGCCTGCCCGAGCTCGAACCGCGGCTGTTCAGCTTCAACAACCCCATGGGCGCCTGTCCCACTTGCGATGGCATCGGTCAGGTCGGCTTCTTCGACCCCAAGCGGGTGGTGGCGTTTCCCGAACTCAGCCTGGCGGCCGGCGCCATCCGGGGCTGGGACCGCCGCAACGCCTTTACCCACTCGCTGCTGACCAGTCTGGCCGCGCATTACGAGTTCGACATCGACACGCCCTTCGAAGACCTGCCGGAAGACTTGCGCCGCAAGGTGCTGTACGGCTCGGGCGATGAAGAAATCGCGTTCGTCTACCTGAACGAGAAGGGCCGCAGCACCGTCAAGCGGCACACCTTCGAGGGTGTCATTCCCAACCTGGAACGCCGCTGGCGCGAAACCGACTCGGCCACCGTGCGCGAAGAGCTGGGCAAATACCGCAACATCAAGACCTGCCCCGACTGCGGGGGCTCGCGCCTGCGCGCCGAGGCCCGGCATGTGCTCATCGGCGACAACCCGCGCGAAGGCGAACGGCGCGGCCAGGCCATCTACGAAGTCGAGGCAATGCCGCTGTCGGATTGCCTTGCGTGGTTCCAGGCGCTGACCCTCACTGGCGCCAAGCAGGAAATCGCCCAGCGCATCGTGCGCGAAATCGAGGCGCGCCTGAGCTTTTTGAACAACGTGGGGCTGAACTACCTGTCGCTGGACCGCAGCGCCGACACCATTTCCGGCGGCGAAGCGCAGCGCATCCGGTTGGCCAGCCAGATCGGCTCGGGCCTGACCGGCGTGATGTACGTGCTGGACGAACCCTCCATCGGCTTGCACCAGCGCGACAACGACCGCCTGATCGGCACGCTGCAGCACCTGCGCGACCTCGGCAACAGCGTCATCGTGGTCGAGCACGACGAAGACATGATCCGGCTGGCCGACTGGGTGGTCGACATGGGCCCGGGCGCGGGCGAGCACGGTGGCCAGGTGGTGGCGCAAGGCACGCCCGCGGCCGTGCAGGACGACCCCGCCTCGCTGACCGGCCAGTACCTCAGCGGGCGGCGCGCCATTCCTGTTCCTGAACGGCGCGCGGTAACCGACGAGCAGTCCTGGCTGGTGCTGGAAGGAGCAAGCGGCAATAACCTGAAGACCGTCGACTTGCGCATCCCGGCCGGGCGGCTGGTGTGCGTCACGGGCGTATCGGGGTCGGGCAAGTCGACGCTGGTCAACGACACGCTGGCCGTGGCCGTATCGCGCCAGCTGCACCATGCCCAGAGCGAGCCCGCGCCGTACGCGTCGATCAGCGGCCTGGAGCACTTCGATAAGATCATCAGCGTCGACCAAAGCCCCATCGGCCGCACGCCGCGCAGCAACCCGGCCACCTATACCGGCCTGTTCACGCCCATCCGCGAGCTGTTCGCCGGCGTGCCCGAAGCCCGCGCGCGCGGCTACGACCCGGGTCGCTTCAGCTTCAACGTCAAGGGCGGGCGCTGCGAGGCCTGCCAGGGCGACGGCGTGGTCAAGGTCGAAATGCACTTCCTGCCCGACATGTACGTGCCGTGCGACGTCTGCCACGGCCGGCGCTATAACCGCGAAACGCTCGAAATCCGCTACCGGGGCCGCAACATCAGCGAAGTGCTCGACCTCACCGTCGAGCAGGCGCTGGAGTACTTCGAATCGGTTCCGGCCATCGCGCGCAAGCTGCACACCCTCATCGACGTGGGCCTGTCGTACATCCGCCTGGGCCAGAGCGCCACCACGCTGTCGGGCGGCGAGGCCCAGCGGGTCAAGCTGTCGCAAGAACTGTCGCGCCGCAGCACCGGCCGCACGCTCTACATTCTGGACGAGCCCACCACGGGCCTGCATTTCCGCGACATCGAAATGCTGCTGCAGGTACTGAACCAACTGGTCGACAGCGGCAACACCGTGCTGATCATCGAGCACAACCTCGACGTCATCAAAACAGCCGACTGGGTCGTCGACATGGGGCCGGAAGGCGGCGACGGGGGCGGGCGTGTGGTCGCCACCGGCACGCCGGAAGATGTCGCGGCCAACCCCGAGAGCCATACCGGGCACTATCTGGGCCGGGTGTTGCAACGCAACCAATCGCAGTAGACTGAGCCATCCCAGGTATCGGGCACTCCGCAAGAACGCCTGATACCGTGCGATCCAGAACGAAAACCCCCACTCGTTTCGCCTCCGTCGCCATGTACACGCTCATCATCGGCAACAAGAACTACTCGTCCTGGTCCCTGCGCCCATGGCTGGCGCTGCGCGCCGCCGGCATTGCCTTCCAGGAACAGAAGCTGGGCCTGTTTACGCCCGAGTTCGCCCAGCGCCTGGGCGGCATCACGCCCGCGGGGCTGGTGCCCGTGCTGCTCGATGGCGACTTCGCCATCTGGGATTCGCTGGCCATCTGCGAATACGCGGCCGAACAGCATCCGCAAGCGGGCCTGTGGCCGGCCGACCCGCGCGCGCGGGCCCGCGCGCGCTCGCTGGCCGCTCAAATGCACAGCGGCTTCGGCCAACTGCGCCAGGTCATGCCCATGAATGTCGAGGCCCATCTGCCCGGCATTGATATTTCGGCAGCCCAGGGCGACGTGTCTCGCGTGCAAGCCATCTGGCATGACACGCGCGCCGAGTTCGGTCAGGGCGGCCCATTCCTGTTCGGCCGCTTCAGCATCGCGGACGCGTTCTACGCGCCGGTTGTGTCGCGTTTCACCACCTACGGCGTGTCGGCCGCGGGCGCGGTGCGCGATTACATGGATGCCGTGCTGGCGCTGCCCGCCATGCGGGAATGGACGCGTGAAGCGCGCACCGAAGGCGTATTCGTGCCCGAAGACGAGCCGTACCGCACGCAACGCTGACCGCCAGCCTCAGTACAACTAGCCCATCTCGAACAACCGCCGGTGTTCGCGGATCGCATAGCGATCCGTCATGCCGGCGATGTAATCGGCGATGGCGCGGGCCTGGTCCGGCGCGTCGCGGCGGTGATCCGGCGGCAGCAGGCGCGGATCGGAAAGGAAGGCCTGGAACAGCTCGCGCACGATGCGGCGCGCCTTGTTGGTCATGCGCACCACGCGATAGTGGCGATACAGGTTGTCGAACAGGAATCGCTTCAGCTCGTCGGCTTCGCGTCGCACGTCATCGGAAAAGCCAGCCAGCGGCGGCGCGAGGCGCACCGCATCGGCATCGGCCGGCGCCGCATCGGCGATGCGCGCCAACGATGTGGCGGTCAGGTCGACAATCAGCGTGTTGATCATGCGCCGCACGGTTTCGGCAATGGCGCGGCGTTCGGCCAGCCGCGGATAACGCTCGGCCACCTCGGCGTAATGGCGAGCGAAGATCGTTACGTCCTGCATCTGCTCGAGCGTGATCAGGCCCGAGCGCAGGCCATCGTCGATGTCGTGGTTGTTGTAGGCAATTTCGTCGGCCAGGTTGGCCAACTGCGCTTCCAGCGATGGCTGGGTGCGGTTCAGGAAGCGCTCGCCCACGTCGCCCAGCTGTCGCGCATGCGCGGCCGAGCAGTGCTTCAAGATGCCTTCGCGCGTCTCGAAGCACAGGTTCAGGCCGCTGAACTCGGCGTAGCGTTCTTCCAGCTCATCGACCACGCGCAGGCTTTGCAGGTTGTGTTCGAAGCCGCCTGCCTGCGGCGCCAGTTCGCGCATGCAGGCGTTCAATTCATCCTGTCCGGCGTGCCCGAAAGGCGTGTGGCCCAGGTCGTGGGCCAGGGCAATGGCTTCGGTCAGGTCTTCCGACAGGCGCAGGCTGCGCGCCAGCGTGCGGGCGATCTGCGCCACTTCCAGGCTGTGCGTCAGGCGCGTGCGGAACAAGTCGCCTTCGTGGTTGACGAACACCTGCGTCTTGTATTCCAGCCGGCGAAAGGCCGTGGAATGAATGATGCGATCGCGATCGCGCTGGAACTCGGTGCGGTTCTGCGGAGGCGGCTCGGCGTGCCGGCGCCCGCGGGTGGCTGAGGGATCGGATGCGTAGCAGGCCAGTTCGTTCATTGGCGGCATCGTCCCGGCGCGGTCATTGCACCGTGCGGGCCAGCACGGCTTGCACCGCATCGAGCGGCGCGGCCCGAGTCAGCGCCTGACCAATGCGCGGCATAAGCACGAAGCGGATTTCGCCGCCCTCGGTCTTCTTGTCGACCTGCATCAGGGCCAGCCAGCGGTCGGCCCCAAGATCGGGCGCCGTGGTAGGGCAGCCGATGGCCTGCACCAGCGCACGCACCCGCGCCACGTCGGCACGTGGGAAACCGGCCACCTCGGCCGACAGCTCGGCCGCCTGCACCATGCCACAGCCTACCGCCTCGCCGTGCAGCCACTCGCCATAGCCCAGGCCCGACTCGATGGCGTGGCCGAAGGTGTGGCCCAGGTTCAAGATGGCGCGCAGGCCCGATTCACGCTCGTCTTTGCCCACCACCTGCGCCTTCAGTTCGCACGAGCGGCGTATGGCATGGGCCAGCGTGGCCGGGTCCAGGGCCCGCAATGCGGCGGCATGGGCTTCGCACCAGCTCCAGAACTCGGCATCCAGGATCAGGCCGTACTTGATCACTTCGGCCAGTCCCGCCGACACTTCGCGCGCCGGCAACGTGCCCAGTACGTCGGTGTCGATTTCCACCGCCACCGGCTGGTAGAACGCGCCGATCATGTTCTTGCCCAGCGGATGGTTCACCGCCGTCTTGCCGCCCACGGAAGAATCGACTTGTGCCAACAGAGTGGTGGGCACCTGCACGAAACGGATGCCACGCATGTAGACCGCCGCGGCGAAACCGGTCATGTCGCCGATCACGCCGCCGCCCAGCGCCACCAGCACGGCGCGGCGGTCCAGGCGATGGGTAAGCAGCGCGTCGAAGATCAGGTTCAGGGTCTGCCAGTCTTTGTGGGCCTCGCCGTCGGGCAGTTCAATACGCAGCACGCGGCGGCCGGTACGGGCCAGCGCCGCCTCGACGCGCTCGCCATACAGGGCGGCCACGGTGGGGTTGGTCACCACCGCGATGGCCGTGGCGTCGGCGGGAATGGATTGGTCCAGCGCATCCAGGCGGCCCGGGCCGATATGAATGGGGTAGCGGCCACCGGGGGTATCGACGTCGACAACGGTCATGGGTTCTTCTCGTAGGCTTGCAGCAACGGCAGCAGCGACTTCACCAGGTGCGACACCGGCATGGTGCCCGTATCGACCACCAGATCGGCCACTTCTTCGTACAAAGGTTCGCGCCGGGCCATCAGGTCGCACAGGGTGCCGCGCGGATCGGGGTTGGCCAGCAGCGGGCGGTTGCGATCGCGGCTGGTGCGCCGGAACAGTTCATCGACGCTGGCGCGCAAGTACACCACCACGCCGCGTTCGCGCAGCAGACGGCGGTTTTCGGGCGCCAGCACGGCGCCGCCGCCGGTGGCCAACACGATGCCGCGCCGCTGGGTGCAATGGTCGAGGGCGGCCGCCTCGCGTTTGCGAAAGCCGCCTTCGCCCTCAATCTCGAAGATCACCGGCACCCGCACGCCACAGCGCGCCTCCAGTTCATGGTCGAGATCGATGAATTCGCGGCCCAGCACGCGCGCCAGGCCGCGGCCGATGGTGGTCTTGCCCGCCCCCATCATACCCACCAGGAAAATAGGCAGGTCGTGCGGCAGGCGCACGCGCGGCCCCGCCTCGGCCGCCACGCAGGGGCTGTCGGCAGGGCCGGCGCCCGGGGCCAGATCTGTATTCGCCAAACCATTCATGCGTGCATTATCCCATCGCCGGCCAGTTGCCCGCTTACCACACTGAACGAATTTGTTACAGAAACCCGGTGACCACCACCAAGCGCACCTACAGATGCCCGTAAAATCGCCGCGATGAGCAAGTCGCAGAATTCTTCCAAAAAAGCCCCACCTCCCAAAAGCGGATCGCCCATTTTGCGGTTTTTCGTGAAGATGGGCATTTTCTTTGGCGGCCTGGCGCTGTGTGGCGTCTTGCTGGGCGGCATGGCGCTGGCGTTGGCCTGGCCCAACCTGCCCGACCTGCACGCCATGACCGACTACCGGCCACGCGTACCGCTGCGCATCTACACGGCCGACCACGTCCTGATCGGCGAATTCGGCGAAGAACGCCGTAACGTGCTGCGCTTCAATGAATTTCCCGACGTCATGAAATCGGCCGTGCTGGCCGCCGAAGACGACCGCTTCTACCAGCACGGCGGCATCGACTGGACCGGCGTGGTGCGCGCCGGGCTGGCCAACCTGCTCAGCATGTCGAAATCGCAGGGCGCCAGCACCATCACCATGCAGGTGGCGCGCAACTTCTACCTGTCGTCCGAGAAAACCTATTCGCGCAAGTTCTACGAACTGCTGCTTACCTTCAAGATCGAATCCGAGCTCACCAAAGACCAGATCCTCGAGCTCTACATGAACCAGATCTACCTGGGGCACCGCGCCTACGGCTTTGCCGCCGCGTCGCGCACGTATTTCGGCAAGCCCGTATCGCAGGTCACCGCGGCCGAGGCCGCCATGCTGGCGGGCATACCCAAGGCGCCGTCGCGCTTCAATCCCATCGCCAACCGCCCGCGCGCCGAACTGCGGCAGCATTACGTGCTGGGCCGCATGCATTCGCTGGGCTACCTGACCGACGCCGAATACCAGCAGGCCAAGGCGCAACCTATCGTCATCAAGGCGGCCGAAGGCACGCCCGCCGGCGGCTATGCCATCCATGGCGAATACGTGGCCGAGCTGGCGCGCCAGCTGCTCTACGGCATCTACCAAGACGATCTGTACTCGCGCGGCATCAACATCTACACCACGGTGCGCTCGAAAGACCAGGAATCGGCCTATCACGCGGTGCGCGACGGCGTGCTGCAATACACGCGCCGCGCCGTGTACCCCGGCCCGGAAGAGCAGCTCGACATGCCCGCGGGCATCGAAAGCAACCCCCAGGCGCTGGACGACTACCTGGACGGCGTCTTCGAAAAGTACCCCGACAGCGACGACCTGCTGACGGGCGTCGTGCTGTCGGCCAGCCCCACCGAAATCAAGGTGGCGCGCAGCGCCAACGAAATCATCACCATCACCGACAAGAAAGTGTTGGCGGTGGTGGCGCGCTCGCTGGGCAGCAAGGCCTCGGCCGAGCGGCGCCTGCAGCGCGGCTCGGTGGTCTACATCCACAAGCTGGGCGACGGCTGGGAAGTCATCAACATGCCCTCGGTGCAGGCGGCCTTCGTGTCACTGTCACCGCAAGACGGCGCGATCCGCGCCATGGTGGGCGGCTTCGATTTCTACCGCGGCAAGTTCAATCGCGTCACCCAGGCCTGGCGCCAGCCCGGCTCGAACATCAAGCCTTTCATCTACGCGGCCTCGCTCGAGCGTGGCCTGACGCCCGCTACCCAGATATCCGACCAGCCGTTCGAGCTGACCGCAGAGCAAACGGGTTCGAAGGCCTGGCATCCCAAGAACTACGGCAACGTGTACGAGCCCATGCTGACCATGCGGCAGGGTCTGTACAAGTCCAAGAACATGGTGTCGATCCGCATCCTGCAAGCCATCGGCCCGCAATACGCGCAAGAGTATCTGACGCGCTTCGGCTTCGATAAGGCGCGCCAGCCAGCCGTGCTGCCGTTGGCGCTGGGCGCGGGCTCGGTCACGCCGTTGCAGCTGGCGGGCGCGTACGCGGTGTTCGCCAACGGCGGCTACCGCATCGCCCCCTACCTGATCGACCGCGTCACCGACAGCAGCGGCAAGGTGCTGATGCAGTCCAAGCCCATCGTGGCGGGCGACGCCGCTGCCCGGGCCATCGACCCGCGCACCGCCTATGTCATGGACGACATGCTGCGCGGCGTGGCCACCAGCGGCACCGCGGCGCGCGCGCGCGCCACGCTCAAGCGTTCCGACATCGCGGGCAAGACCGGCACCACCAACGAATCGGTCGACGCCTGGTTCTCGGGCTACGTGCCCAGCCTGGTAGCCACGGCCTGGATGGGTTTCGACCAGCCCAAGTCGCTGGGCTCGCGCGAAACCGGCGGCGGCGTGGCCATGCCGATCTGGCTGGACTACATGGGCGATATGCTCAAGGGCGTGCCCGAGCAAAAAGAACGCCCCCGCCCCGACGGCCTGCTGGTCGACCGCGGCGATTTCTATTTTTCGGAGTTCCCGCCGGGCCAGGCCGTGGCGCGGCTGGGGCTGTCTGAACCCACGCCGGCCGAAACCGACCAGTTGGGCGAGTTCCTGAACGATCTGGTGGGCGGCGGCGGGGGCGGCGACAACAGCATCCGCGTGTCGCCCGACCTGAACCCCGGGAAACAAACGCCCTGGTCGCAGAAAATCCCGTTCTGACCGGCGCCTGTGGCGCCAGCCGGCACGGGCCCGCTATTACAGCCGCACGGCTACCGGCACGCCGGCGGCCTCGGAGCAGATCTGCGAAAGCGCGTCGGGCAGCCGCGGGCCGCCCCGGGTGTCGTTCCAGTGCTGGCCGTCATACCGGTAGTGGAATCCGCCACTGCGGGCGGCAACCCAGATCTCTTGCATGGCGGCCTGGCTGTTCACGACCACGTGGGTGCCGTCTTCGAATACCAGCGTCAGCACATTGCCGCTGCGGCTGGTCTCGATATCGACATCCTGCGAGGCCGCCCAGTCGTCGGCCTGGCTTTCGATGCTGTCCAGTACTTGGTCGACCAACGCAAGGAATTCGGTTTCAGTCATAATCGAACCTGCAAGAATTACGGAGTTTCGAGTGTTCCATTTGGCACGCAGCCGCATGGTCTTACGCATTGTAGCCACGCTTGCCGCGACCGGCCTGGTCGCGGCCTGCGGCTTCAAGGGTCCGCTGTACCTGCCGCCGCAGCCTGGCCAGTCGGGGCCGGAATACCCCGACCCGCCCAAGATCCCCGCCCCCACCACGCTTCCATGACATCCCCGAACTCCACGTTGCCCGGCCTGGCCGGCCATCCGCATTTCCATTACCAGAACGGCATCCTGCACGCCGAAGGCGTGGCGCTCGACGCCCTGGCCAGCCAGCTCGGCACGCCGCTGTACGTGTATTCGCGCGCGGCGCTGGCCCAGGCCTGGCGCACGTACAGCGACGCCATCGGCACCCGCCCGGTGCTGGTCTGCTACGGCATGAAGGCCAATTCGAACCTCGCCGTGCTGAAAGAATTCGCCCGCCTGGGCGCCGGTTTCGACATCGTGTCGGGCGGCGAACTCAAGCGAGTGCTCGCCGCGGGCGGCAACCCCGCCAAGGTGGTGTTCTCGGGCGTAGGCAAGCAGGCCTGGGAAATGCGCGCCGCCCTGGAGGCCGGCGTGAAATGCTTCAACGTCGAATCGCAGGCCGAACTGCAATGCCTGTCCGACGTGGCGCAGTCCATGGGGCAACGGGCGCGGGTGTCGCTGCGCGTCAATCCCGACGTCGACGCGCAAACCCATCCCTACATTTCCACCGGCCTCAAAGAAAACAAATTCGGCATTGCCATCGAGTCCGCGCTCGACGCCTATCGCACCGCCGCGGCGCTGCCGGGGCTGGAAATCGTCGGCGTCGACTGCCACATCGGTTCGCAGCTCACCGACATCAGCCCGTATTTCGATGCGCTTGAAAAACTGCTCGACCTGATCGAACAGCTCGACGCCGCAGGCATCGCCATCCAGCACCTCGACCTGGGCGGCGGCCTGGGCATCCGCTATACCGACGAAATTCCGCCTTCGCCCAAGGCGCTGCTCGACCAGGTGTTCGAGCGCCTGCAGGCGCGTGGCATGGCGCACCTGCATCTGGTGCTGGAGCCGGGCCGCTCGCTGGTGGGCAACGCCGGCGTGCTGCTGACCACGGTGCAGTACCTGAAGCACGCGCAGGCGCGCAATTTCGCCATCGTCGATGCCGCCATGAACGACCTGCTGCGCCCGGCCCTGTACGACGCCTATCATGGCGTGCAGCCGGTGGCGCCGCGCGACGGCGCCGCCATCGAGTACGACATCGTCGGCCCGGTCTGCGAAAGCGCCGACTGGCTGGCCCGCCAGCGCAAGCTGGCGCTGCAGGCAGGCGACGTGCTCGCGCTCGAGTCCGCCGGCGCCTACGCCATGGTCATGGCCAGCAACTACAACACCCGGGCGCGCGCGGCCGAGGTCATGGTCGACGGCAGCCGCCACTACATCGTGCGCCAGCGCGAAACACTAGACGACCTGCTGCGCGGCGAATCGACGCTGCCGTGAAAAAGGGCGGCTCGGCCCGGACACCCAGGGTGTTTGTCGCCAGCTATCAGGCTCCCGCAGGTGCCTGACACCGTCCTGTTGAAGTGACGTTTGCCGTGTCGGTGTCTGACACCCTGCGGGAGTCAGACACCTGGCAACGGCAACTGGCCGATGCGCACGGAGCTATTGCCAGGTGTCTGGCTCCGCAGGTGCCTGACACCGTCCTGCTGAAGCAACGTCTGCAGTGTCGGTGCCTGACACCCTATGGAAGTCAGACACCTGGCAACGGCAACTGGCGATGCGCGCCATGCTATTGCCAGGTGTCTGGCTCCGCAGGTGCCTGACACCGTCCTGCTGAAGCAACGTCTGCAGTGCCGGTGCCTGACACCCTATGGAAGTCAGTCACCCGGCGGCGGCAACTGGGCGATGCGCACGGAGCTATTGCCAGGTGTCTGGCTCCGCAGGTGCCTGACACCGTCCTGCTGAAGCAGCGTCTGCAGTGTCGGTGCCTGACACCCTATGGAAGTCAGACACCCGGCGGCGCGCCTTATGACGCTCATTGCAAGTCGTCGCGCGGTGGCGCTCACGCCACCGCGCGACGACGCCAGAAGCACTCCACGTCCCACCCCGGCACCCAGGCCAGGCAAGAGGCCGCCTACAGCTCCCCGTAGGAATGCAGACCCGAAAGGAACATGTTCACCCCCAGGAACGCGAATCCGGTCACCAGCAAGCCCACCAGCGCCCAGTAAGCCGCCAGGTGCCCGCGCAGGCCTTTCATCAGCCGCATGTGCAGCCACGCGGCGTAGTTCAGCCACACGATCAGGGCCCAGGTTTCCTTCGGGTCCCATTGCCAGTATGCGCCCCAGGCGTCGGCGGCCCACAGCGCCCCCAGGATGGTCGCCACCGTGAAAAAGGCGAAACCGACGGCAATCGCGCGGTACATGATGTCGTCCAGCACCTCCAGCGACGGCAGCGCCTGGGCGATGCGGCGCCGGCCCAGCAAGATGCCGCCCACTATGACCACGCCCACCCCGAAATAGACCATCCAGGTGGCCGACAGGCCATCGGTGCGAAACACCATGGGCTCGACGCACAGCAGCACGCCCAGCACGAACAGCGGCGCCAGCCTGGCCCACGACGTCGTGGTGCCATGCTGCTTGATCAGGTAGGCAAACCCCACCATGGCCGACAGAGAAAAAGTGCCGTAGCCGATGAAATTCGCGGGCACGTGCAGCTTCATCCACCAGCTTTTCAGGGCCGGCACCAGGGGCTGGATCTGGGCCGCGTCGCGGGTGAAGGCGTACCACAACAGGAACACCGTGGCCGACGAAATCACAAGCAGCACGAAGCCGCCCAGCGCGCGCGTTGCGTACTTGCGCTCGTAGTAAAGGTAGAACAGCGCCGTGATGAGCGAGAACAGCACGAACACTTCATACAGGTTGCTGACCGGAATGTGGCCCAAGTCGGGACCCATCAGGTGGCCTTCGCGCCAGCGCACCAGCATGCCGGTCACGCCGGCGAATACCGCGCCCCAGGTCAGGGCGGTGCCCAGCCACGCCGAGGTCCGGCTGAAAATGCCGATCCAGTAGCAGACCGTAGCCAGGATGAACAAGGCGCTCATCCACAAAATGGCCGATTGCGACGAAAACAGGTACTTCAGGAAGAACACCTGCTCGGCCCGCGCCAGGTCATCCTGGTACAGCAGCAGCGCCAGGCCGGCCGCCAGGGCACAAGCGATCATCAGGCGCCGCAAGGGCCGCCACAGCCAGCCCAGCCAGGTCAGCACGAAAACCGCTCCGCACAGGATGATTTTCTCGTAGTAGTCCATGGCGCTGCCGTAACCGGTCAGCGCATAGCCGGCGCCTACGGCCAGCAACAGGAAGAAAACGATGTCGGTCCAGTCAGGCCGGCCACGCTGCACGCGCGCGTCGCCGGTGGCCGACAGTGCCGGCTGCCACAGGGCATCGGACGAATGAGAAGAAGTGCTGGCGGACATGGAAAACCTCAGGACCGGTTCCGGCTCGACAAGGCCTGCTTGAAGCGCTCGAACTCATGGTGAAAGTCGAGTGTACGCTTCTGCGAGGTCATCGCGGCCTGGACATCGCTGCCCGCGCCGTCGGCGGCGGGCTTGATCCAGACCCACACGCGCCGGTCGCGGATATAAAACATCGAGAATACGCCGAGCACCAGTAGCAGGCAGCCGATATACACCGCCGTCTTGCCAGGAGTGCGGCTGACCTGGAACACGCTGGCCTGCACGTGCTTGAAATTGCTCAGCGTCAGAAAAACGGGGGCCGGATAGACATTCAGATCGGACAGCGCCGCCACCGCCAGGCGCGACCACTGTGCCGCGCGCTCGGCGTCGGGACCCTGGTCGGGCAGGGCAGGCAACCCGGCGCGTTCGCGGGCGACGTCGCGCAGTTCGGTCATGGACAAGCCGATCAGACGGATCACGACGTCGGCCGCGCGCTCCAGGTCGGCGGGCGGCGTGTTCGCCTGCAGGAAGTCGGCAATAGCCTGCAAGCCGCCCTTGGAAAAGGTATCCAGCGCGCGCTCGGCCGCCGTTTGCAGCGACTGGCGCTCAGCCTGTTCCGAGCTGTTGCGCTCGGCAAAGCGGCGTGCGGCTTCGCGGCGCGCCGCCGGGTCGGCCAGGGTGGCCCGCAGTTGCATGAATTCGGCCAGCGAGCTGTCGGCATCGGCGGGAATGCGCAAATACCGGAAACTCTCGGCTGGGCTGTTGCGCACGCCCGCCAGGAACACGGCGGCGCCGTCCAACTGCACCGGCAGCATGTAGTTCATGAATTCGTGGGCCTGTCCGGCCTGGTCGACCAGCCGGTACTCAACGCTCGGGCCCACGTTGCGCAGGTTTTCGTTCTTCTTGCCCGCCGCGCTGCCGGACACCGCGGCCACGTGCTCGCCCAGCGTCAGACTGTTGCCTCGCGGCGTGCCGCCGGTCAGGTCTTCTACGTTGATGGGCCGCAGCGCCGTGATGTCGACCGTCATGCTGCGGGCGCCCCCATCAGCGCCGCGCGCGGTGATCTCCGTAGACTTGCCCACCGTGCCTTCCACGTCAAACACAGCATCGTTGGCGCCTACCAGCGGATAGCCTTTCAGGCTGACGCTGCTGCCGCCATCGTCGAAGCTCGACTGGTACACCGTCACACCCTTGTAGCGCAGCGGCTCGTTGACCTCGATGGTCGATTCGAAACTCTTGCCCGTGTCGGGATCGGTCACTTCGACTTCACTGGCGAACCGGCTGGGCATGCCGGTAGAGTAGTAGTCGATCAGGAATTTCTTCAGTTTCAGGGTGAACGGCAAGGGCTGCACCAGCGCGCCATCACCCACCATCACCACCGCCGTGCTGGCCTGCCCGCCTTCGGGCACCAGCACGCTGGCGCGGAAGCTGGGGTTGGCCACCGACAGCCGGCCGCTGGCCGGCACTTGCGAAATCAGCATGTTCTCGACGATGGGCTTCTTGCCCGCCAGCAACACCTGCAGGCGCACCGCCAGTTCGCTGTCGAGCAGGCCGCCCAGGCAAATGATCACCATGGCCGAATGCGCGCAGATATAACCCAACCGGTTGGCGCTGCCCTTCTTGGCCGCCAGCATCACGCCATCGCCGTCGCGGCGCTCGCGCACCGCATAGCCCAGCCGGGCCAGCAGGCCCTTGATGCCGCCCACCGCGTCATCCACCGACGCCGCATCGCGCATTTCGACCCGGTGCGGAAAGGCCTGCAGGCTGCTGGCGCGCACATGTTCGCGAAACGACCGCGCATCGCGCAGCATCTTGGGCGTATTGCGGATCAGGCACAGCGTGGTGGACACCACCAGAAAGCCCATGATAGCCAGGAACCACCAGCTGTTATAGACGTGCCAGATCGAGAACTTGTCGAACACTTCGAACCAGAACGGGCCGAACTGATCGATATAAGTGCTGGACGAGCGGTTCTGCACCAGCACCGTGCCCAGCACGCTGGCCACGCAGATGAACATCAGCAGGCTCACGGCAAAGCGCATCGAGCCCAGCAACTCGAAAAGGTCGCTCGACAGGCTGCGCAGAGGTCGAGAAGGCGGAGAAGTGGTGTTCATGAAAAAAAGGGGGGCCGCTACCGGCTTCCCCCTTATGGACAGCGCTCCCGGAATCCGGTTCCGGGCCGCGCCAGTATTGCTGCGCGGGCCGGCCGCGCGCGGATCGGGCCAGCGCCTAGCGCAGGCCCGCGGCGTAGTCGGCCACAGCCTTGATGTCGGTGTCCGACATGCGGTCGGCGATTTCCTGCATGACCGGGTTGTTGGCGCGATCGCCGCTGCGGAACAGCTTCAGCTGTTCTTCGAGGTAAGCGGGGAACTGGCCGGCCAGGCGGGGGTACTGGGCAGGCAGGCCGGCGCCGTTGGCCGAGTGGCACGACGCGCAGGCGGGCACGTTGCGTTCGGGCAAGCCGCCGCGCCAGATCTTGCGGCCCAGCTCGACCAGGTCTTCCTGGCCGGCGGTGGCGGGCTCTTTCAGCGGCTGCTGGGCCAGGTACAACGCCACGTTGCTCATGTCTTCGGGCGTCAGGTTCTGGGCCATGGCGGTCATGGGGGTGGGATTTCCACCGGCGCCATTGCGCGCGGGCTTGTCGGCGCCCTGCTTGGTCTGGAAGTCAGCCAGCTGCTTGGCCAGGTATTCGTGGGGCTGGGCGGCCAGATTGGGGTTGACGGGAATGCTGCTGTTGCCTCCCGCGCCGTGACAGGACGCACAGGCCACGATGCCGCGCGAGGCATCGCCCTGGTCAAAGAGTTGCGCACCCTTGGTCGCGTCCGGCTTGGCAGCCGCCGCGGCGCCTTCGGCAGCGAAACTGGAAGAAATTACGGACGCACCGAGCATCAGCCCGCTTGCTACCAACATCCGGGACAGCACACGCTTCATTGAAAACCTCGACGATCGGATCTCGATCAAGGCGCCAAAGCGCCCCATGCCTGCCCCATGCCATGCCGGATGAACATACGTTCGCCCTGGCCTTCAGCGCTGCTAGACCGGCGTCTTCAACAGACGGAAAAAGCCAGCGCAATGCAGGGGGACCACTGTTGCAAACGCACGATTATACAATAGGGTTCGCAACCAACCGTATCGGCCCCCCTGTGTCCCTTCTACATCGCGCCTCTTTCTTTGTCTCGGCAGCCCGCCTGGATCAGCTGCCCGCCCCCGGCGCGCCCGAAGTCTGCTTCGTGGGCCGCTCCAATGCGGGCAAGTCGTCGGCCATCAATGTGCTGTGCAACCAGCGCCGCCTGGCCTTTTCCAGCAAGACGCCGGGCCGCACCCGGCTGATCAATCTGTTCGGCCTGCCCGACCCCCTGTCGCCCGACCAGCCGCTGGGCTTCCTGGTCGACCTGCCCGGCTACGGCTACGCGTCGGTGGCCCACAGAGAAAAAGAAAAGTGGGCCGACGTGCTGGGCGGCTATTTGCGCGACCGCTCGTCGCTGGCGGGTATTGTGCTCATCATCGACATCCGCCGCGGCATCACCGAGCTCGACCGCCGCCTGGCCGACTTCATTGCCCCCACCGGCCGCCCCGTGCTGGCCCTGCTGACCAAGGCCGACAAACTGCCATACGGGCAGCGCCAGCGCACCGTTTTTGCCGTGCGCAAAGACCTCGCCGACATCGGCGCGCTGCACACGGTGCCGTTCTCGGCCACCGAGCGCATCGGGCTGCCCGAGGCCACCCAATATATCGAGAACTGGATTTCTCCCAAGGTAGTGCCATGAATCCCCAGATCATTTCCCCCGCCTTCCCCATCTCGCGCCCGCGCCGGCTGCGCCGCGATGACTTCACCCGCCGCCTGGTGCGCGAGCATACGCTCACCGTCAACGACCTGATCTACCCGGTGTTCGTGGCCGAAGGCAGCGGCCTGCGGCAACCCGTGCCCTCGCTGCCCGGCGTGGTGCGTTATTCGCCCGACACCCTGCTGGCAGCAGCCGAAGAATGCGTGGCGCTGGGCATCCCGGTAATGGCGCTGTTCCCGGTAATCGACCCCGCCCTCAAGACGCCCGACGGCGCCGAGGCGGCCAATCCCGACGGCCTGATCCCGCGCGTGGTTGCCGCGCTGAAGCAGCGCTTCCCCGAGCTGGGCGTGCTGACCGACGTGGCGCTCGATCCGTACACCAGCCACGGCCAGGACGGCGTCATCGACGCAGACGGCTACGTGCTCAACGAACCCACGGTGCAGATCCTGATTCGCCAGGCCCTGGTGCAGGCCGGCGCCGGCGTCGACATCGTCGCGCCCAGCGACATGATGGATGGCCGCATCGGCGCCATCCGCGAAGCGCTCGAGGCCAACCAGCACATCCATACCCGCATCATGGCCTATTCGGCCAAGTACGCCAGCGCGTTCTATGGTCCGTTCCGCGACGCCGTGGGGTCGGCCTCGAACCTGGGCAAGTCCAACAAAATGGCCTACCAGATGGATCCGGGCAACCTCGACGAAGCCCTGCGCGAAGTGGCGGCCGACCTGCAAGAAGGCGCCGACATGGTCATGGTCAAGCCCGGCATGCCGTACCTGGACGTGCTGCGCCGCGTCAAGGACGCTTTCAGGGTTCCCACTTTTGCGTACCAGGTCAGCGGCGAGTACGCCATGATCAAGGCCGCCGCCGCCAACGGCTGGCTCGACCATGACAAGGTCATGATGGAAGCCCTGCTCGGCTTCAAGCGCGCCGGAGCCGACGGCATCCTGACCTACTTCGCGGTAGAAGCGGCCAAGCTGCTCAAGCAGCAATAAGGCAAGCGCAGGGCGCGTGCCAGACCTGCCAGGGGTGGGGCTCCCGCCCGGGCGCCTGGCTTGGTCTCAGGCTTGCGCTAGCGCGCCAGCACGCGGTCGAGTACCGCCGCGAAACGCGGCGCATCCTGGAAACCGATCACGCGCGCATCGGCGATGGGTGCCCCGCCCGGCGCGAAAAACAGAATGCCCGGTGGGCCGAACAGCCTGAAACGCTTCAATAGCTCGCGGTCGTCGGCATTATTCGCGGTGACGTCGGCCTGCAACAGCAGCATGCGCGACATCCGGCTGGCCACGGCCGGATCGGAAAACGTGAAACGCTCCATTTCACGGCACGACACGCACCAGTCGGCATAGAAGTCCAGCATGACGGGCCGCGTGCTCTGGGCCAGCAGGGCATCCAGCTCGGCGCTGGTGCGCACCCGCTTGAATTCCACCGGCCCCGCCGCCGCGAGCGGGGCCGGGCCGCCGCCACGTTGTGCCAGGTGCGACAAGGGCTGCAAGACATCGCGGCCGCCGCTGGCGGCCCCCACCAACCACACCAGCCCAGCCAAGGCCAGCAGCAGGCCCAGGCCCTTGGCGAACATGCGCGGCGCGCCCGCACCGGCGGGCAAGGCGTCGAAGGCGCGCAACATCACTGCCGCCACGATGGCAAGGAAAGCCCAACCCGCCATTTGCAGCCAGGTCGGCACGACAGGAACCAGCATCCACCAGGCGGTGGCCAATAGCAACATGCCGAACAGGCGCTTGACGCCGTCCATCCACGGCCCCGCCTTGGGCAATAGGGCGCCCGACGAGGCCCCCACCACCAGCAGCGGCACGCCCATGCCCCAGGCCATCGCGAACAACGCTGCGCCCCCCAGCACCACATCGCCTGTTTGCGAGATATACAGCAGCGCGCCCGCCAGTGGCGCCGCCACGCAAGGCCCCAGGATCAGCGCCGACACGGCCCCCATGGCCAGTGCGCCGGTGGCGCGGCCACCGGGTATGCGTGCCGAACGAGCCGACAGCCAGCTTTGCACCGAACCCGGCACCTGAAAATCGAAGGCCCCGAAGGTGGCCAGCGCCAACAGCGCCAGAATGACGGCAAAGGCCGCCAGCACCCAGGGCGTCTGCAACCAGGCGGCCAGGCCCGCGCCGCTCAGGCCTGCGGCCACGCCCAGGGCGGTGTAGACCACCGACATGCCCAGTACATAGGCCGCCGCCAGCCCCAGGCCGCGCCATCGGCCGGGCCGCGCGCCATCCGTGCCGCCCACGACGATGGACGACAGGATGGGAATCATGGGCAACACGCAGGGCGTGAACGCCAGCAGCAACCCCAGCACCCAGAACACGCCCGCGGTCTTGAGCCAGCCCAACCCGCCGATGGCGTCGGCCAACCCCAAGTCGCCCGCGGCCAGCAGCGAACCCAGCCCGGTAGCCGTGGCCGAGGAACCCGCCACGGCCGCGCTGCCCGCATCGGCGCTCGCGAGCGACGCACCGTCGACGGCATAGCCGCCCGCCACGGGCACCAGCCTGACGGTGTGGTCGGCGGGCGGATAACACAGTCCCGCATCCGCGCAGCCCTGGCTGGTGACGGTAAGCGAGAAAGGCTGCTGCCCGGTTACCGGCACGGTAATCGACACCTGCTGGTGATAGACCTCCATGTTTTTTTCAAACGTGGGGTCGTACTTCACGTCGCCCTGCGGATACACGGGCGTACCCAGCGTGGCCGCGCCCAGCGGGCTGATCGACAGGCCAAAACGCTCGCGGTACATGTAATACCCCGGCGCGATGCGATAGCGCAGCTCGATGGTTCCTGGGTCCGCCATGGCGGCGCTGAAGACAAAGGCCTGCTCGGGTGGCAGGAAATCGGCCTCGGTCAGCGCGGCAGCAGGGCGCCAGGCCAGCACGGCCCACGCCAGAAGGGCCAGGCAGCCCAGCCACCAGACTCGCCAGGCGGGCCGCGCATGAACCATGAACTGATGCATCGGATTCTTCTCTTTGTGAAAGCCGCCCCGCCAGGCTGCGGGAACGCTAATGCGCCGCTTTGCCATTTGCCTGCTCGCGCACCCAATCCAGGTAGGGCGCACTGCCGCCAATGACGGGCACAACAATAATCTCGGGAACCTCGTACGGGTGCAGGCGAGCCAATGCCCGCACCACGGCCTGTTGCTGCCCTGCCGTGGTCTTGATCCACATCGGGATCTCGTCGGCCCCTTCGATTTCACCCTGCCAGCGATAGATGGACAGGACAGGCGCGCCAAGGTTCACGCAGGCCGCCAGGCCGTCTTCGACCAGCACATGGGCAATGCGCTTGGCCAGCAACAGATCGGGCGCATTGCTGATGACCAATACGATATCGTCGTCTGACGACATGGCTGCTCCTGGGAAACGGCCGGCAGGGCTGCGGCGATATAGGGTATTTTATCGGGACTGCCCGCGGCGCCGCGCGCCCGCCCCAGCCGAGACCCTTCTGCCATGTCGGACACCTGCCTGTTCTGCCGCATCGCGCGGCGCCAGATCCCCGCCCATGTCGTGCATGAAGACGACGAAATACTGGCTTTCCTCGACATCCAGCCGGTCCGGCCGGGCCATGCGCTCATCATCCCCAAGCAGCACTACCCATACTTCGAAGACCTGCCCCCCACGCTCGCCTACCGCATCCTGGGGCTGGGCCAGCAACTGGCGCGCGCCATGAAAACCCTGTACCGGGTCGAGCGCGTGGGCTTCATGTTCACGGGTATCCATGTGGCCCACGCCCATGCACACCTGGTCCCGATGCATCATCCGCAGGACATCACGTCCACGCAGTACATCGCCCAGAAAGACCTGCAGTTCGTCATGCCGCCGCAATGCCCCGCCGAACAACTCGCCGACACGGCGGCGCAGTTACGCCAGGCGCTGGCAGGTAGCTGACCGGCGGTTTCGGCTGGACCAGGTGCCCCCGGCACCGCCGTGGTACAAAAAACAAGGGCGGGCCATAGGCCCGCCCTTGCGCTTATCCACTGGCCGGATTACTCGGCAGCGTTGTCGGCCTCGGTTTCCTCGACTTCAGGACGATCAACCAGTTCCATGTAGGCCATGGGAGCGTTGTCGCCTTGACGGAAACCCATCTTCAGCACGCGGGTGTAGCCGCCGTTACGGGCCGCGTAGCGCGGGCCGATTTCGGCAAACAGCTTGACCACGGCGGCGCGGTCGCGCAGGCGGGCAAACGCCAGGCGCTTGTTCGCCAGAGTGGGTTCTTTGCCCAGGGTGATCAGAGGCTCGACGACGCGGCGCAGTTCTTTCGCCTTGGGCAGCGTGGTCTTGATCGCTTCGTGGGTGATCAACGAAACGGCCATGTTGCGAAACATGGCAAGACGGTGGCTGCTCGTGCGATTGAGCTTACGCAAACCATTTCCGTGACGCATGATAAGTTCCTTATGAATCTAAAGACGGCGCTTGCGCCGCCAGGTTGCCCGGATCTTCTATCGGCCTGTCGCCAGGCCGCGGTCCGGTGGAAAACGGGCTAGTGATTACGGACGTTCCAGGCCCAGCGGCGGCCAGTTCTCGAGCTTCATGCCCAAGGTCAGGCCACGTGCAGCCAGCACTTCCTTGATTTCGTTGAGCGACTTGCGACCCAGGTTCGGGGTCTTGAGCAGCTCGTTTTCAGTACGCTGGATCAGGTCGCCGATGTAGTAGATGTTTTCGGCCTTCAGGCAGTTGGCCGAACGCACCGTCAGCTCCAGGTCGTCGACCGGGCGCAGCAGCACGGGGTCGATCTGCGGCGTACCGCGCACCGGCGCTTCGTACGAATCGCCCGCGCCTTCCAGGGCGGCGAATACCGAGATCTGGTCCATCAGGATGCGAGCCGACTGGCGCACAGCTTCCTCGGGCGAAATCACGCCGTTGGTTTCGATGTCCAGCACCAGCTTGTCCAGGTCGGTGCGCTGCTCGACGCGGGCGCTTTCAACGGCATAGCTGACACGGCGCACGGGGCTGAACGAGGCGTCCAGCACGATGCGGCCAATGGTGTGCGTGCGGTCTTCGGACAGCGCGCGCACGTTACCCGGCACATAGCCGCGGCCTTTCTCGACCTTGATCTGCATTTCCACCTTGCCGGCTTCGGTCAGGTTGCAGATGAGGTGGTCGGGGTTGATGATCTCGACGTCGTGCGGCAGCTCGATGTCGCTGGCCACGACCGTGCCGGCGCCATTCTTGCGCAGCACCAGGGTTACTTCGTCGCGATTGTGCAGCTTGAAGACCACGCCCTTCAGGTTCAGCAGGATGTCGACGACATCTTCACGCACACCAGGGATGGTCGAGTATTCGTGCACCACGCCGGTCATCTGCACTTCGGTGGGGGCATAACCCGTCATCGACGACAGCAGGATGCGGCGCAGGGCGTTGCCCAGCGTATGGCCGTAGCCGCGCTCGAACGGCTCCATCACGATCTTGGCGTGGTGGGTGCCGACCGGTTCGACTTCAATGGAACGCGGCTTCAGAAAACCTTGAGTGGACATGTACAGTATTCCTTTTCAATACCCTCGGCTCGTTACACCGATAAGGCTGATGGAAACAAGAAAAAAGCACGGCAAAAATGCCGCTTGTTACTTACCGCAAAGCCCGCCCCGCGAAAATTGCGGAAGCGGGCTGTTGCGAGGCCTGCATTCAGGTAGCCGACGCAAGCGGCACGGCCGGGGTGGCCGCGCCTGCGCCAATTAACGCGAGTACAGTTCGACGACCATCGATTCGTTGATGTCGCGAGCGACGTCAGCGCGGTCGGGCATCGATTTGAAGGTGCCAGCCATCTTGTTGGTGTCGACTTCCACCCATTGGGGGATGCCGATGCTCGAAGCCAGGTCGAGCGCTTCGCGGATACGGCCTTGCTTCTTGGCCTTTTCACGCACGGTGATCACGTCGCCGGCCTTCACGATCAGCGAAGCGATGTCGGCGGTATGACCGTTGACTTCGATGGCGCGGTGGCTGACCAGCTGGCGAGCCTCGGCACGCGTCGAGCCGAAGCCCATGCGGTACACGACGTTGTCCAGGCGCGATTCGAGCAGCTGGATCAGCGTTTCGCCGGTGTTGCCACGGCGGCGCTCGGCTTCAGCGAAGTACTTGCGAAATTGCTTTTCCAGCACGCCGTACATGCGCTTGAGCTTCTGCTTTTCGCGCAGCTGCAGGCCGTAGTCGGAAGTGCGGGCACCCGAAGTGCGGCCATGCTGGCCAGGCTTGGAATCCAGCTTGCACTTGGAATCCAGCGAGCGGCGGGCGCTCTTCAGGAACAGGTCGGTGCCCTCGCGGCGCGAGAGCTTGCATTTGGGTCCAGTATAACGAGCCATGTGGATTCCCTTTAGATACGACGACGCTTCGGCGGACGGCAGCCGTTGTGCGGCACGGGCGTGATATCGGCAATGCTCGAAATCTTGATGCCCAGGGCATTCAGAGCACGCACCGACGACTCACGGCCGGGGCCGGGGCCCTTGATGCGCACTTCGAGGGTCTTGATGCCGTATTCCAGCGCGACGCGGCCGGCGGTCTCGGCGGCCACCTGCGCGGCGAACGGCGTCGATTTGCGCGAGCCCTTGAAGCCCGCGCCACCCGAAGTCGCCCACGACAGGGCGTTGCCCTGGCGGTCGGTGATGGTGATGATGGTGTTGTTGAACGACGCGTGAACGTGCGCAATGCCGTCCGAGACGTTCTTCTTGACCTTTTTGCGCACGCGCGAAGCGCCGCTGGTGGAAGCTTTCGCCATAATCCTGTTCCTCGATTATTTCTTCAGGGACGCAGCAGCACGACGCGGTCCCTTGCGGGTGCGGGCGTTGGTGCGAGTGCGCTGGCCGCGCACGGGCAAACCGCGCTTGTGACGCATGCCGCGGTACGTGCCCAGGTCGATCAAGCGCTTGATCGACAGTTGCACTTCGCGGCGCAGGTCACCTTCGACCGTGAACACGCCCACGTGTTCGCGGATGCGTTCCAATTCAGCGTCGGTCAGGTCCTTGACCTTTTTGGAAAGGGGTACATTTGCTGCTTCGCAGATCTTGCGAGCGCGCGTACGACCGATGCCAAAAATGGCGGTCAGGCCGATTTCGGCGTGCTGTTGCGGCGGAATGTTAATGCCAGCAATACGGGCCATGACTGTTCCTTGAATAAATCCGTTGCGTGTCGCTAACCAGGGTTAGCCTTGACGCTGCTTGTGACGCGGGTCGGTGCAGATAACGCGCACCACGCCGTGACGTTTGATAACTTTGCAGTTGCGGCAGATCCGCTTAACCGATGCCATTACTTTCATGGTTGACTCCTAATTTTCCGTAATCCGGTCCGTTCACTTCGAGCGGAAGACAATTCTTGCCCGCGTCAGGTCATAGGGCGTGAGCTCCACAGTGACCTTGTCGCCCGGCAAGATCCGGATGTAATGCATACGCATCTTGCCGGAAATATGGCCTAGCACCACGTGGCCGTTTTCGAGCTTGACGCGAAAAGTCGCGTTGGGAAGGTTCTCGAGAACCTCGCCTTGCATCTGGATGACGTCGTCCTTAGACATTCTCTTTTGCTATCGCATCGGCAAACCCGAGGAACCCTTGAAGTTCGCCTTCTTCAGCAGCGAATCGTACTGGTGCGACATCATGTAGGCCTGAACCTGCGCCATGAAGTCCATCGTCACCACCACGATAATCAACAAGGACGTGCCACCAAAATAAAACGGTACATTCCAGCGCATCACCAGGAATTCCGGCAACAGGCAAACCAGCGTGATGTACAGCGCTCCCACCAGCGTCAAGCGCATCAGGATCCTGTCGATGTAGCGCGCCGTCTGCTCGCCCGGGCGGATGCCAGGGACGAAAGCACCGCTTTTCTTCAAGTTGTCTGCCGTCTCACGGCTGTTGAACACCAGGGCCGTGTAGAAAAAGCAGAAGAAAATGATCGCGGCCGAGTACAGCGTGATGTAGAGCGGCTGGCGCGGCTCGAGCGCCGCAGCCAGGTCACGCAGCCACAGCATGCTGTTGCCCGTCGAGAACCAGCTCGTGATCGTGGCCGGGAACAGAATGATCGACGATGCGAAGATCGGCGGAATCACCCCGGACATGTTCAGCTTCAGCGGCAGGTGCGAACTCTGGCCGCCGTAGATCTTGTTGCCCACCTGACGCTTGGCGTAGTTGACAGTGATCTTGCGCTGTCCACGCTCCACGAACACCACGAAAGCCGTCACCAGCACCACCAGCGCCACGATGAACAGCGCCGACGGCACCGACATCGCATTGGTGCGCACCAGGTCGAGCAACCCGGCCAGCGCCGAGGGCAGGCCGGCCACGATCCCCGCGAAAATCAGGATCGAGATGCCGTTGCCCAGGCCGCGTTCGGTGATCTGCTCGCCCAGCCACATGATGAACATGGTGCCGGTCAGCAGGGTCACGACGGTCGTGAAGCGGAACAACATGCCCGGATCGATCACCAGGCCCGGCTGGGACTCCAGCGCCACCGAAATGCCCACCGCTTGCACCAGCGCCAGCACGACCGTGCCGTAGCGGGTGTATTGGGTGATCTTGCGGCGGCCGGCCTCGCCCTCTTTCTTGAGGGCTTCCAGCGACGGCACCACCACCGACATCAGCTGCATGATGATCGATGCAGAGATGTACGGCATGATGCCCAGGGCGAAGATCGAGAAGCGCGACAGCGCGCCGCCCGAGAACATGTTGAACAGGCCCAGGATCCCGCCCTGGTTCTGGCGGAACAGGTCAGCCAGCGCGTCCGGGTTGATGCCGGGGACGGGAATGTGCGTACCCAAGCGGTAAACCACAAGGGCGAGCACCAGGAACACGAGCCGGCGCTTCAAGTCGCCGTATCGCGCTCCGGTTTTGCCCAGTGCCTGTGCGTTAGCCACGTGTTACCTCGTAATCAGGCAAGCGAGCCGCCCGCGGCTTCGATGGCGGCGCGTGCGCCGGCCGTCGCAGTGAGGCCCTTGAGCGTCACTTTGCGCGAGAGTTCGCCCGACTTGATGACCTTGGCGTAGCGAACCGCCTGGCCCACGACACCGGCAGCCTTCAGCGTTTGCACGTCGATTTCGTCGACGGGCAGGGCTTGCAGGTCCGACAGGCGAACCTCGGCGTACAGGTGCTGGCCCAGCGGCGTGAAGCCGCGCTTGGGCAGGCGACGCTGCAGCGGCATCTGGCCGCCTTCGAAGCCAACCTTGTGGAAGCCGCCCGAACGCGACTTCTGACCCTTGTGGCCACGGCCGGCGGTTTTACCCAGACCGGAGCCGATGCCACGGCCGACGCGGCGCTTGGCGTGCTTGGCGCCCTCGGCGGGCTTCAGCGTATTGAGTTGAATATCCGACATCGTGATTCCTTAGGCTTCCGAGACGGAGACGAGATAATCCACCTTGCGGATCATCCCGCGCACCTCGGGCGTGTCGACCAGAACGCGGCTGCTGTTGATACGGCGCAGGCCCAGGCCGCGCACGGTGTCGCGATGGGACTGCTTGGTGCCGATCACCGAGCGCACGAGGGTAACTTTGATCTGCTTCTGAGCCATGATTTACCCCAGGATCTCTTCGACGGTCTTGCCGCGCTTGGCAGCAACTTCCGACGGAGTCAGGGAAGCGCGCAGGCCATTCAGCGTGGCACGGACCATGTTGTAGGGATTGCTCGAGCCGAGGCTCTTGGCAACCACGTTACGCACACCCATCACTTCGAAGATGGCGCGCATCGGGCCACCGGCGATCACGCCGGTACCTTCGGCGGCGGGCGAAATCAGCACGGTGGAAGCGCCATGCTTGCCCACCACGGTGTGATGCAGCGTACCGTTCTTCAGGGCAACCTTGAACATGCCGCGACGGGCCTGTTCCATGGCTTTCTGGACGGACACCGGCACTTCGCGCGCCTTGCCCTTGCCCATGCCGATACGGCCGTCGCCGTCGCCCACCACGGTCAGCGCGGCGAAGCTCATGGTGCGACCACCCTTGACCACCTTGCTGACGCGGTTGACCGCGATCATCTTTTCGCGCAGGCCGTCGTCGTTCTCTTTTTCCGCGGCGCCTTTGCCTTGTACTTTAGCCATTTGACAGATCCTCGCTTAGAACTTCAGGCCGGCTTCACGCGCGGCATCGGCCAGCGCCTTGACGCGGCCATGGTAACGAAAGCCCGAGCGATCGAAAGCCACCAGTTCGATACCGGCTGCCTTGGCCTTTTCGGCAACGCGCTTGCCCACCAGCGTCGCAGCGGCGGTGTTGCCGCCCTGGCCGCTTTGGCCGGCCAGTTGCGCACGCACTTCGGGTTCCAGCGTGGAAGCGCTGACCAGCACGCGATCGCCTTCCGGCGAAATAATATTGGCGTAGATGTGCAGGTTCGAGCGGAAAATCGAGAGGCGATGAACGCGCAGCTCGGAGATTTTCCGGCGGGTCGGAACCGCACGACGCAAACGGGAAACTTTTTTGTCCATGATTCGTCCTTGCGTGCGCCGTTATTTCTTCTTGGTTTCTTTGATGACGACGCGCTCGTCCGCGTAGCGCACGCCCTTGCCCTTGTAGGGTTCGGGTTCGCGATAGGCGCGGAGTTCTGCGGCCACCTGACCGACGACTTGCTTGTTGGAGCCCTTGATGACGATTTCCGTCTGGGTGGGGCACTCAGCCTTCACGCCGGCGGGCAGCTTGTGCACGATGTCGTGCGAGAAGCCCAGCTGCAGCTTGACGGCGTCGCCTTGAACCTGGGCGCGATAACCCACGCCGACCAGGGTCAGCTTGCGTTCGAAGCCCTTGCTCACGCCGGTGACCATATTGGCCACCAGGGCGCGCACGGTGCCCGACATGGCGCCGGCATGGCGCGATTCGTTGGCGGCGACAAACGTCAGCTTGCCGTTGTCCAGCGCGACGGTAACGTCGCCGGTCAACGCCTGGCTCAGGGTGCCCAGCGGGCCCTTGACGGTGATCTGGTCCTGTTGGATGTTGGCTTCAACACCCTTGGGCAGCTCGACCGGATATTTAGCGATACGTGACATTCGAGTTTCTCCTTAGGCCACGTAGCACAGCACTTCGCCGCCGACGCCGTTGGCACGGGCCTTGCGGTCGGTCATGACGCCGCGCGAGGTCGAAACGATGGCCACGCCCAGGCCGTTCATGACCTGAGGAATGTTGCTGCGGCCCTTGTAGATGCGCAGGCCGGGGCGCGAGACGCGTTCGATGCGCTCGATGACCGGACGGCCGGCGTAGTACTTCAGGGTGATTTCAAGCTCAGGCTTGGCCTGCGTACCCTTGACTTCAAAGCCGTCGATGTAGCCTTCATCCTGCAGCACAGCGGCAATAGCCGCCTTCAGCTTCGAGGAGGGCATGCTCACCGTAACTTTGTCAACTTGCTGCGCATTGCGAATGCGAGTCAGCATATCGGCGATGGGATCGCTCATGCTCATGTTTTTTCTCCTACCAGCTGGCCTTGGTGATGCCGGGGATTTCCCCCTTCATCGCCATTTCACGCAGTTTGTGGCGAGTCAGCCCAAACTTGCGGAAGACGCCGCGCGGACGACCCGTGACGACGCAGCGGTTGCGCTGGCGCGTGGGGTTGGCATTGCGCGGCAGTTGTTGCAGCTTCAGCCGAGCCTGGTAACGTTCTTCGTCGGTCTTCGACTGGTCGTCGATGATCGCCTTCAGTTCGGCGCGCTTGGCGGCGTACTTGTCGGCCAGCTTGGCGCGCTTGATGTCGCGATTGATGAGGGAAAGTTTAGCCACGTCATCAGCCTCTTAGTTACGGAACGGGAAGCTGAAGGCGGTCAGCAGCGCCTTGGCTTCGTCGTCGGTCTTGGCGGTAGTGGTGATGCTGATGTTCAGCCCACGCAGCGCGTCGATCTTGTCGTACTCGATTTCGGGGAAAATGATCTGCTCTTTCACCCCGATGTTGTAGTTGCCACGGCCGTCGAAGGCACGACCCGAGATACCGCGGAAGTCGCGCACGCGGGGCAGCGCAACCGCCACCAGGCGATCCAGGAATTCGTACATGCGCTGGCCGCGCAGCGTGACCATGCAACCGATCGGGTAGTTTTCGCGGATCTTGAAACCGGCGATAGCCTTACGGGTCTTGGTCACGACCGGCTTCTGGCCGGCGATCTTGGTCAGGTCGGACACGGCGTGCTCGATGACCTTCTTGTCGGCAACCGCTTCCGAGACACCCATGTTCAGGGTGACCTTGGTGATGCGCGGCACTTCCATCGTGCTTTTGTAGCCGAACTTGGCCTGCAGGTCGGGAGCAACCTTGCTCTTGTAGAAATCTTGCAAACGAGACATGTCTGTCGCCCCTTACGCCTTGGCGCCGACAACGGCACCATTGGAACGGAACACACGGACCTTGCGGCCGTCGACTTCTTTGACGCCGACGCGATCGCCCTTGCCCGTGGCCGGATTGAACAGCGCCACGTTGGAGATGTGGATCGGCAGGGTCTTCTCGACGATGCCGCCGGGATTATTGGCCATGGGATTGGCCTTGACGTGCTTCTTGACGACGTTGACGCCCTCGACCAGAACGTGGTCGGCGTCGACGCGAGCCAGCACGGTGCCGCGGCGCTTCTTGTCGCGGCCGGTCAGGACGATGACTTCGTCGCCTTTACGGATGTTGTTCATCGAGGGCTCCTTACAGCACTTCGGGGGCCAACGACACGATCTTCATGAAGCGCTCGGTACGCAGTTCGCGCGTAACGGGTCCGAAGATGCGGGTGCCGATGGGCTCCAGCTTGGCGTTGAGCAACACGGCGGCGTTGCCACCGAAACGGATCAGCGAACCGTCTTTGCGGCGCACGCCCTTGGCGGTGCGAACCACCACGGCGTTGTAGATTTCGCCTTTCTTGACGCGCCCGCGCGGGGCCGCATCTTTGACGCTCACCTTGATGATGTCGCCGATACCGGCATAACGGCGCTTGGAGCCACCGAGCACCTTGATGCACATGACTGCACGCGCACCGGTGTTGTCGGCCACGTCCAGCGTGGTCTGCATTTGGATCATGATTTTTCCTGTTCCAACTTAACTGGAATTGCAGCTTTCCACCTGGAAACACCGCGCTTCCCGCCAGTTTTGGTCCCGTCAGGTCCGCCGCCCGCTTCGAAGACGATCTTCAAAGGCAATGCCGCGACCCTGGGTTGAAATCCTGCGGATACTTTTCCCCCGAAACCCTCGTCGACCTCAGCTGCCGGCAACCCCTGCCACACAGGGCAGGCCAGCCAGCGCCGCATTGCGCTGCGCACAATACTTATGCTGTGAAGACCGAAATGCTGCGAAAACCGATGACGGCAATTCGGGAAAGCTGTCAATTCTACCCCGGCTCGCCAAAAGGTGCAAGTGTGATGTGGGCCTGGGTGCATCGGCACCAGGAAAGCCGCTGCCGCGATTGCATCTGGAGGCGCCAAGCGATGCCCTACCGGGGTTTCAGCAATGTGTCACTATTTTTGCTGAATAAGGGTGCCCAGGCGCCGGCTGGCCATGGGTTCCGATTGGCCCCCGCCTGGCGCACCCCGGTGGACCAAGCGTCGGCATCCAAGCTGGTTTAGACTGATAAATATTCGCATGTATTGCGGCTTTCACCTCTTTCGCAAGGAAATCTGGCATGTATGAACAGTTGGCGCTGTATATCGACGGCGAATTCCTGACCGGCGACGGCCGCCGTACCCAGGATGTCATCAACCCGGCCACGCTGGAAGTACTCGGGCAGCTGCCCCACGCCACCGAGGCCGACCTCGATCGCGCCCTGGCGGCCGCGCAGCGCGCTTTTGAATCCTGGAAACACAGCTCGCCCATGGAACGCTCGGCCATCCTGCGCAAGGTGGCTTCGCTGTCGCGCGAGCACGCCAAGGAAATCGGCCGCAACATGACCCTGGACCAGGGCAAGCCCCTGGCGGAATCGGTAGGCGAAATCACCGCCTGCGCCGAACATGCAGACTGGCATGCCGAAGAATGCCGCCGCATTTACGGCCGCGTCATTCCGCCGCGCAACCCCGATGTACGGCAGTTCGTGGTGCGCGAGCCCATCGGCGTGTGCGCTGCCTTCACACCCTGGAACTTCCCGTACAACCAGGCTATCCGCAAGATCGCCGCGGCGCTCGGCGCCGGATGCACGGTCATCCTGAAGGGCCCCGAAGACTCGCCCAGCGCGGTCATGGCAATTGCCCGCATGTTCCACGAAGCCGGCCTGCCCAAGGGTTGCCTGAATATCGTCTGGGGCGAGCCCGGCAAGATTTCCGACTACCTGATTCGCTCGCCCATCGTGCGCAAAGTGTCGTTCACCGGCTCGGTGCCGGTGGGCAAGCAACTAGCCGCACTTGCCGGGGCGCACATGAAACGCGTCACCATGGAACTGGGCGGCCATTCGCCGGTGTTGGTATTCGACGACGCCGACGTGAACCGCGCCGCCGAAATGCTGGCCAAGTTCAAGATCCGCAACGCCGGCCAGGTGTGCGTGTCGCCGACCCGGTTCTACGTGCAAGAAGGCGCGTACGAGCAGTTCCTGGCTCGCTTTACCGAAGTGCTCAAGGGCATCAAGGTTGGCGACGGCCTGGAAGAAGGCACGCAAATGGGCCCGCTGGCGCATGAACGCCGCGTTCCCACCATGACCAAGTTCGTGGAAGATGCCAAGAAGCACGGCGGCAAGATCGCCCTGGGCGGCGAACCGCTTGATCGCAAGGGCTTTTTCTTTTCGCCCACGGTGGTCACCGACCTTCCCGACAATTCCATGCTGATGACCGAAGAACCGTTCGGCCCCGTGGCCCCGGTAGTGCGTTTCAAAGATACCGACGAAGTGCTGCGCCGAGCCAACAGCCTGCCGTTCGGTTTGTCGTCATACGTGTTCACCAACTCGCTGCAGACGGCCACCAAGGTCAGCAACGGGCTGGAGGCGGGCATGGTGAACATCAACCACTTCGGCAGCGCCCTGGCCGAAACCCCGTTCGGTGGTATCAAGGACAGCGGCATTGGCAGCGAAGGCGGCCTGGAAACCTTCGATGGGTACCTGGTCACCAAGTTCATCACCCATGTCTGACCTCCGGAGGCGCTGCGCCACCGCTTTGGCCTAGCTCAGGTGTCTGACTCCGAAGGCGTCAGACACCGAAGATCAAACAGGACGCCTGCACATCACGAAGCCTGGTACAACTTCGGCCAGACTGCCTGACAATCGCGGCAGGCAAAAAAAACGGCAAGGAATGATCCTTGCCGTTTTCACGACAGGGCGGCGGGCCGCCCTGCTTGCATCATTTAGATGATGCGCACCGCTTCGACCAGACGCACCACGTTCCAGGACTTGGAACGCGAGATGGGACGGCCTTCCGCGATTTCGACAGTGTCGCCTTCGTTGTACTGGTTCGACTCGTCGTGCGCCTTGTACTTCGCCGAACGCATGACGATCTTGCCGTAGATGGGGTGCTTGACGCGACGTTCGACCAGAACGACGACAGTCTTGTCCATCTTGTTGCTGACGACCTTGCCGACCAGCGTACGCTGGCGCTTGGTTTGGGTGTTTTGAGTTTCGCTCATGATTATTTCCCTGCCTTCTCGGTCAGCAAGGTACGCACGCGCGCGATGTCGCGGCGCACGTTACGCAGCTGGCTGGTGTTGGCAAGCTGCTGCGTGGCCTTCTGCATACGCAGACCGAATTGTGCCTTCAGCAGGCTCTCGAGCTCTTGGCCGAGCTCGGCGGCGTCTTTCGAACGGAGTTCGCTGGCTTTCATTGTGTACTCCTTAAGCACCGATATGACGCGCGACGAACGTGGTCGAGATCGGCAGCTTGGCGGCAGCCAGGCGGAACGCCTCGCGCGCGAGCTCTTCGCTGACGCCTTCCATTTCGTAGAGCACCTTGCCGGGTTGGATTTCGGCGACCCAGTATTCCGGGTTGCCCTTACCGTTACCCATCCGGACTTCGGCAGGCTTCTGCGAGATCGGCTTATCCGGGAAAATGCGAATCCAGATACGGCCGCCACGCTTGATGTGACGGTTGATGGCACGACGCGCCGCCTCGATCTGGCGAGCGGTCAGGCGGCCACGGCCGGTGGCCTTCAGGCCGAATTCGCCGAACGACACATGCGTGCCGCGCGTGGCCAGACCGGTGTTGCGGCCCTTTTGCTCTTTGCGATATTTTCTGCGAGAGGGTTGCAGCATGGTTATTCTCCTTCAGGCGCCGGAGCTGCGTCCGCCTTGCGGGGACCACGGCCACGGCCACCCGGACGACCGGGACGGCCGCCATCAGGGCGGTCGCCACGCGGCGCGCGACGCGGACGGCGCTCTTCTTCACGCGGGGTAGCGGCTTCGGGCGGCAGTTCGCCGTTGGCCAGCATGTCGCCCTTGTAGACCCAGACCTTGATGCCGATCACACCATAGGTGGTGTGGGCTTCGGAGGTGCCGTAGTCGATATTGGCTTTCAGCGTGTGAAGCGGCACACGACCTTCGCGATACCACTCGGTGCGTGCGATTTCGATACCGTTCAGGCGGCCCGAGCTCATGATCTTGATGCCCTGGGCGCCCAGGCGCATCGCGTTCTGCATGGCGCGCTTCATGGCGCGGCGGAACATGATGCGCTTTTCGAGCTGCTGGGAGATCGAATCGGCGATCAGTTGAGCGTCGGTTTCCGGCTTGCGGATTTCCTCGATGTTGACGTGCACGGGCACGCCCATCAGGCGCTGCAGGTCGGCCTTCAGGCTTTCGATGTCTTCGCCGCGCTTGCCGATCACCACGCCCGGACGAGCCGAGTAGACGGTGATGCGGGCGTTCTTGGCGGGACGCTCGATGATGACTCGGCCAACCGAGGCGCTCTTGAGCTTCTTCTTCAGGTACTCGCGAACGCGGATGTCTTCGGCCAGCATGCTGCCGAAAGCTTTGTCATCGGCGAACCAGCGCGAGGACCAATTACGGGTGACCGCGAGACGGAACCCAGTGGGGTGAATTTTCTGACCCATCGTGACTCCTTAGGCTCCGACCTTGACCGTGATGTGGCAGGTCTGCTTCTCGATGCGGTTACCGCGGCCCTTGGCACGAGCCGAGAAACGCTTCATCGATTGCGCCTTGTCGACGAAGATCGTGGTGATCTTCAGCTCGTCGATGTCGGCGCCGTCGTTGTGTTCGGCATTGGCGATGGCGGACTCGACAGCCTTCTTCAGGATGCCGGCAGCCTTCTTGGGGGAAAAGGTGAGGATGTTCAGCGCCTGAGCAACCGACTTGCCGCGGATCAGGTCCGCAACCAGACGGGTTTTCTGGGCCGAGATGTGAACCCCACGGATAATGGCAGTAGTTTCCATCGCTTACCTCTTCGCCTTCTTGTCCGCGGCGTGGCCCTTGAACGTACGGGTCAGCGCGAACTCGCCGAGCTTGTGACCGACCATGTTCTCGTTGATGTACACGGGAACGTGCTGGCGGCCGTTGTGCACAGCGATCGTGAGGCCGATGAACTCGGGCAGGATCGTGGAACGGCGCGACCAGGTCTTGATCGGCTTCTTGTCTTTGCCCGCGACGGCCGTGTCCACCTTCTTGATGAGGTGGGCGTCGACAAACGGGCCTTTCTTGATCGAACGTGACATAGTGTTCGCCTCTTACTTGCGCTTGCGCCGTTGGACGATCATGTTGTTCGTCCGCTTGTTGCGACGGGTCTTGAAACCCTTCGAGGGCGTGCCCCACGGGCTGACCGGTTCGCGTGCTTCGCCGGTGCGGCCTTCGCCGCCGCCGTGCGGGTGATCGACCGGGTTCATGGCCACGCCACGAACCGTCGGGCGGACACCGCGCCAACGCATTGCACCGGCCTTGCCGATCTGGCGCAGGCTGTGTTCTTCGTTACCGACCTCACCGATGGTGGCACGGCACTCGATGTGGACGCGACGGACTTCGCCCGAACGCAGACGCACTTGAGCGTAGGTGCCTTCGCGAGCCAGCAGCACCGCCGACGCGCCAGCCGAACGCGCCATCTGGGCGCCCTTGCCGGGGATCATTTCGATGCAGTGGATCGTGGTACCCACCGGGATGTTGCGGATAGGCAGCGTGTTGCCGGCGCGGATCGGGGCTTCAATGCCCGAGACCAGCGTGGCGCCCACTTCCAGGCCGCGCGGCGCGATGATGTAGCGACGCTCGCCGTCGGCGTAGCACAGCAGAGCGATGTGCGCCGTACGGTTGGGGTCGTACTCGAGGCGTTCCACCTTGGCCGGGATGCCGTCTTTGTTGCGACGGAAATCAACGACGCGGTAGTGCTGCTTGTGACCACCGCCACGGTGACGGATCGTGATGTGGCCGTTGTTGTTACGGCCCGAACCACGGGTCTTCTTTTCGAGCAGGGCAGCGTGCGGGGCGCCTTTGTGCAGGTTCGGGCTGACAACCTTCACCATGCCACGGCGGCCAGCCGAGGTCGGTTTTACTTTGACGAGGGCCATTTACTTCACCTCCGCAAAGTCGATTTCCTGGCCTTCCTTGAGCGCGACGTAGGCCTTGCGCTCGCTGCGGCGGCGACCCACGAAGCGGCCAAAGCGCTTGACTTTGCCCTTACGGTTGAGGACCTGCACGGACTCGACCTGCACTTTGAACAGCAGTTCGACGGCAGCCTTGATTTCCGGCTTGGTAGCATCAGCCACGACACGGAAAGCGATTTGCTGATTCTTTTCGGCGACGAAGGTGGCCTTTTCGGTCACCACCGGAGCCAGAATGACTTGCATCAAGCGTTCGGCGTTCATCCCAGCATCTCCTCGAGTTGAGCGATGGCCGGCTTGGTGATCAGCACTTTCTTGTAGTGGATCAGCGACAACGGATCGGCATAACGGGGCTCGACCACGGCAACATGCGGCAGGTTGCGGGTGGCGAGGTAGACATTTTCATCGACGGCGTCGGTGATGATCAGCACCGAATCCAGCCCCAGGCTCTTGAGCTTGGCCACGGCCAGCTTGGTCTTGGGCGATTCGAGGCCGAACGTGTCGACGACGGCGATGCGGTCTTCGCGGGCCAACTGCGACAGGATCGAACGGATGCCTGCGCGGTACATCTTCTTGTTGACCTTCTGGCTGAAGTTTTCTTCAGGCGAATTCGGGAAGGTGCGACCACCCCCACGCCACAGCGGCGACGAGGTCATACCGGCGCGAGCGCGGCCGGTACCCTTCTGGCGCCAGGGCTTCTTGGTGGTGTGCTTGACTTCGGCACGGTCTTTCTGGGCGCGGTTGCCACTGCGCGCGTTGGCCTGGTAGGCCACCACGACTTGGTGAACCAGCGCTTCGTTGAAGTCGCGACCGAAGATGGTGTCGGGCGCGCTGAACGTAGCGGCCTGACCTTGGTCGTTCAGGAGCTTGAGATCCATGATGCTTACGCCCCCTTCTTGGCCGGCGCCTTGATGGCCGGACGCACGACGACATCGCCGCCAGCGTGGCCGGGAACAGCGCCCTTGACCAGCAGCAGGCCGCGTTCGGCGTCGACACGAACGACGTCGAGGTTTTGAACGGTACGGGTCACATCGCCCAGGTGGCCGGACATGCGCTTGCCGGGGAAGATGCGGCCCGGGTCTTGCGCCTGGCCGATCGAGCCGGGCACGCGGTGCGAACGCGAGTTACCGTGCGACGCGCGCTGCGAGCCGAAGTGGTGACGCTTGATCGTACCGGCAAAGCCCTTACCGATGGTGGTGCCGGTAACGTCGACCTGCTGGCCGGCTTCGAACACGGATTCCACGGCAATGACGGCGCCCGGGGTGAATTCGGCCAGACGGGCCGGATCCAGGCGGAATTCTTTCAGGATGCTGCCGGCTTCGGTGCCGGCTTTGGCGTAGTGGCCGGTTTGCGGCTGGGCCACACGCGAGGCACGACGGGTGCCATAAGCCACCTGGACCGCGGCGTAGCCGTCGGCTTCCAGCGACTTGATCTGGGTCACGCGGTTGTTCGACACGTCCAGCACGGTCACCGGGATGGATTCACCTTCCTCGGTAAAAATGCGGGTCATGCCGACCTTGCGACCCACCAGACCCAGCCGGTGCGCGGCGGGCGTGGACGTCGAATTCGACATTGTTTTCTCCATTCCCGACTGCGATTGGTCGGGGCTAATCGGGTAGAAGGTAAAGGCATCTACCCTACGGGTTGCTCTCGCCACAAAATGGCAAGCTTCGCATATTAGCACGGTTTTCCCAGGCAGCACAAGCACTTAACTGCTAGGCCCGAAGCAAAATGGCCGCACCCTGGGGATGCGGCCATTTCGTGCGAGCCCGGTGGGCCCGGCAAGCTTATTGCAGCGCGATCTCGACGTCGACACCGGCCGGCAGATCCAGGCGCATCAGGGCGTCCACGGTCTTGTCGGTGGGGTCCACGATGTCCATCAGGCGCTGATGGGTGCGGATCTCGAACTGGTCGCGCGACGACTTGTTCACGTGAGGCGAACGCAGCACATCGTAGCGACGGATACGCGTGGGCAGCGGCACCGGACCGCGAACCACGGCGCCAGTGCGCTTGGCGGTGTCGACGATTTCGGCCGCGGACTGATCGATCAGCTTGTAGTCGAAGGCTTTCAAGCGGATGCGGATCTTCTGGTTTTTCATGGTGTTTCCTAAAGAACGATAAGCGAAGGCGGTGAAAGAGGACCTGCCGCCTTCGCTGGTTGGTGTGCGCCTTAGGCGATGATTTTGGCGACGACGCCGGCGCCGACGGTACGGCCGCCTTCACGGATGGCGAAGCGCAGGCCTTCTTCCATGGCGATCGGCGCCAGCAGCTTGACCGTCATCGACACGTTGTCGCCCGGCAGCACCATTTCCTTGTCCTTGGGCAGCTCGATCGAGCCCGTCACGTCCGTCGTGCGGAAGTAGAACTGCGGACGATACCCGTTGAAGAACGGCGTATGACGACCGCCTTCTTCCTTGGACAGAATGTACACCTCGGCCGTGAACTCCGTGTGCGGCGTGATCGAACCCGGCTTGGCCAGCACCTGGCCACGCTCGACGTCTTCACGCTTGGTGCCGCGCAGCAGAATCCCCACGTTGTCGCCCGCCTGACCTTGGTCCAGCAGCTTGCGGAACATTTCCACGCCCGTGCAGGTCGTCTTCACCGTCGGCTTGATGCCCACGATTTCGATTTCCTCGCCCACCTTGATGATCCCGCGCTCGACGCGGCCCGTCACCACCGTGCCACGACCCGAGATCGAGAACACGTCTTCGACCGGCATCAGGAACGCACCGTCGACCGCGCGCTCAGGCGTCGGGATGTACGTGTCCAGCGCTTCGGCCAGCTTCAGAATCGCCTGCTCGCCCAGCTCGCCCTTGTCGCCTTCGAGCGCCAGCTTGGCCGAACCCTTCACGATCGGCGTGTCGTCGCCCGGGAAGTCGTACTTCGACAGCAGCTCGCGAACTTCCATTTCCACCAGCTCGAGCAGCTCCGCGTCATCGACCATGTCCGCCTTGTTCAGGAACACGATGATGTACGGCACGCCAACCTGGCGGCTCAGCAGAATGTGCTCGCGCGTCTGCGGCATCGGGCCGTCCGCGGCCGACACCACCAGAATCGCGCCGTCCATCTGCGCCGCGCCCGTGATCATGTTCTTCACATAGTCAGCGTGCCCCGGGCAGTCAACGTGCGCATAGTGACGGCTTTCCGTCTCGTATTCCACGTGCGCCGTGTTGATCGTGATGCCGCGCGCCTTCTCTTCCGGCGCCGCGTCGATCTGGTCGTAGCCACGGGCTTCCCCGCCGAACTTCGTCGACAGCACCGTCGTGATCGCCGCCGTCAACGTCGTTTTGCCGTGGTCAACGTGACCAATCGTACCCACGTTCACGTGCGGCTTGGTACGTTCAAACTTGCCTTTTGCCATGATCTCTATCCTTTGACTTTCAAGGAAACTGGGATGATTTGCCGCGCCCCCGGATCACGGAGGCGCGGCGACGGTTATTTACTTGGCCCGAGCGGCGATGACTTCGTCAGCGACGTTCTTGGGAGCCTCGGAGTAATGCTTGAATTCCATCGTGTACGTGGCACGACCTTGCGTCAGCGAGCGCAGGTTGGTGGCGTAACCGAACATCTCGGCCAGGGGAACCTCGGCCTTGATGGTCTTGCCGCCGCCGACCATGTCTTCCATGCCCTGCACCATACCGCGCCGCGAGGACAGGTCGCCCATGACGGTACCAGCGTAGTCTTCGGGCGTCTCGACTTCAACAGCCATCATGGGCTCAAGCAGCACGGGGCTGGCCTTGCGCATGCCTTCCTTGAAGGCCATCGAAGCAGCCATCTTGAAGGCGTTTTCGTTCGAGTCGACGTCGTGGTACGAACCGAAGAACAGCGTGGCCTTGACGTCAACGACCGGGTAGCCAGCCAGAATACCGGCCGGCAGCGTTTCCTGGATACCCTTGTCGACCGCGGGGATGTACTCGCGCGGCACCACGCCACCCTTGATGGCATCCACGAATTCGTAGCCACCGCCCGGCTCGAGCGGTTCGAGCTTGAGCACCACGTGACCGTACTGGCCACGGCCGCCCGACTGCTTGACGAACTTGCCTTCGACTTCTTCGCAGGTCTTGCGGATGGTTTCGCGGTAGGCCACTTGCGGCTTGCCGACGTTGGCTTCCACGCCGAATTCGCGCTTCATGCGATCGACCAGAATTTCCAGGTGCAGCTCGCCCATGCCCGAGATGATGGTCTGGCCGGATTCTTCGTCGCTGCGCACGCGGAACGACGGGTCTTCCTGGGCCAGGCGCGACAGGGCCAGGCCCATTTTTTCCTGGTCAGCCTTCGACTTGGGTTCGACGGCCTGCGAAATCACGGGCTCGGGGAACTCCATGCGCTCGAGCAGGATGTGCGAATCCACATCGCACAGCGTTTCGCCGGTGGTGACGTCTTTCAGGCCCACCACGGCGGCGATGTCGCCCGCCAGAACTTCCTTGATTTCTTCGCGGTTGTTGGCGTGCATCTGCAGCAGACGGCCCACGCGTTCCTTCTTGCCCTTGATGGGGTTGTAGACGGTGTCGCCCGACTTCAGGATGCCCGAATACACGCGCACGAACGTGAGCTGGCCCACGAAGGGGTCGCTCATCAGCTTGAACGCCAGTGCCGACATCTTTTCGCCGTCATCGGCTTTGCGCGAGATCTCGTTGCCTTCGTCATCCTGGCCGGCCACCGGCGGGATGTCGATCGGCGAGGGCAGGTAGTCGATGACCGCGTCGAGCATGCGCTGCACGCCCTTGTTCTTGAAGGCGGTACCGCACAGCATGGGCTGGATTTCGCCGGCGATGGTGCGCTGGCGGATCGCGGTGTTGATCTCGGCTTCGTCGAGCGAACCCGTTTCGAGGTACTTGTTCATCAGTTCCTCGGTGGATTCGGCGGCGGCCTCGACCAGCTTTTCACGCCATTCGTTGGCAGCGCCTTCGAGTTCGGCCGGGATGTCGACGTAATCGAACTTGGTGCCTTGGCTGGCTTCGTCCCAGATGATGGCTTTCATCTTGACCAGGTCGATGACGCCCTTGAAGGAGTCTTCGGCGCCGATCGGGATCACGATGGGCACGGGATTGGCGCGCAGGCGCGTCTTCAGTTGGTCGTAGACCTTGAAGAAGTTGGCGCCGGTGCGGTCCATCTTGTTGACGAAGGCCAGACGCGGCACGCCGTACTTGTTGGCTTGGCGCCACACGGTTTCGGACTGCGGCTGCACGCCGCCCACGGCGCAGTACACCATGCAGGCGCCGTCGAGCACGCGCATGGAACGCTCCACCTCGATGGTGAAGTCCACGTGTCCCGGGGTGTCGATGATGTTGATGCGGTGTTCGGGATAGTTGCCGGCCATGCCGCGCCAAAACGCCGTCGTAGCGGCCGACGTGATGGTAATGCCGCGCTCTTGCTCTTGCTCCATCCAGTCCATGGTGGCAGCGCCATCATGCACTTCGCCAATTTTGTGGTTGACGCCGGTATAGAACAGGATGCGTTCGGTCGTGGTGGTTTTCCCTGCATCGATGTGCGCAGAGATACCAATGTTGCGATAGCGCTCGATCGGGGTTTTGCGGGCCATGGTGGGTTGATCCTTAAATTACCAGCGGAAATGGCTGAAGGCCTTGTTGGCCTCGGCCATCTTGTGCGTGTCTTCGCGTTTCTTCATCGCGGCGCCGCGGCCTTCCGAGGCGTCGATCAGTTCGCCAGCCAGGCGCAGATCCATCGATTTTTCGCCGCGCTTCTTGGCGGCTTCGCGCAGCCAACGCATGGCCAAGGCCAGGCGGCGCACGGGGCGCACTTCAACCGGCACTTGGTAGTTGGCGCCGCCCACGCGGCGGCTTTTCACTTCGACGATCGGCTTGATGTTGTTGATCGCCAGGCTGAAGACTTCGATCGGCTCTTTGCCGGTCTTGGCCTGCACTTGCTCGAGCGCGCCGTAGACGATGCGCTCGGCGACGGCTTTCTTGCCGTCCAGCATGACGACGTTCATGAATTTGGCGAGCTCGACGCTGCCGAACTTGGGATCGGGCAGGATCTCGCGCTTGGGTACTTCGCGACGACGGGGCATGTTGCTTCCTTGTGTCAGTTCAGTTGAACCGCGCCAGGTGGCACGGCCATGGCCGCCCATCGGGACGGCCCCTTACGTACCACGCACGGCTTTTTCGAGAAGGCTGGCGTGGTCGCACTGTGGCCGCGCGGATGCGCGGCCGGGCACTGCAAAAACTACGGTTGAAGAGCCTATCAGGCCTTCTTCGGGCGCTTGGCGCCGTACTTCGAGCGAGCCTGCTTGCGGTCTTTCACGCCTTGCAGGTCGAGCGAGCCACGCACGATGTGGTAGCGCACACCCGGAAGGTCTTTCACACGACCGCCGCGCACCAGAACCACCGAGTGCTCTTGCAGGTTGTGGCCTTCGCCGCCGATATACGAAATGACTTCGTAGCCGTTGGTGAGGCGCACCTTGGCAACCTTACGCAGGGCGGAGTTCGGCTTCTTGGGGGTGGTGGTGTACACACGGGTGCACACGCCGCGACGCTGCGGGCAGTTTTCGAGCGCGGGGCTCTTGCTCTTGATGACGCTGACTTCGCGCGGCTTGCGCACGAGCTGGCTAATGGTAGGCATGACCTTTTAAATCCCTTTTACGTACCACTGGTAAGTACTTTGTGTACTCGTGTCCCTGGCGGCTGCCCTGACAAGGGGCCGGTACACCAGCGAGAGGCAGTTCACGCAAAACCGCCTCAAACGTTCCTTACGTAAAAGAGCGGGTCTTGCAGACAAAACGCACAAAGGCCAGCAGCCGACAGGCTTGGTCGATACGGGGGTTGAGCCCCCGCGGAGGGTTGGACCCCGCCCGCGCCCGTTTTGGCTGGCTTCTTTATGCGCAAATAACGCAGTAAGCCCGTCAGCATAACCCAGAACCCCAGGCATGTCAAAGCAGAAAACGGCGCGAAGGCTGGCGTCCCAAATGCCGTCGCGCGCCGGGGCGGAAGGAGGCGAAAGGGCAACAAGCCGCTCGGCCCGCTGCACGGTTGGGCAAAACTATTGCGCGAGGCTACTGATTGGCGAACAGATAACCGCTGCCGTACACCGTACGGATAGGCAGGATGACGCCGGCCACTTCGGCTTTGCGGCGCAGGCGGCTGACGATGACGTCGATGCTGCGCGCCCCCCCGCTGCGGCCGACATTGCTGTCTGCTTCGAGCTGCTGGTTGAGTTCGGCGCGGCCGACAGCCCGGCCAGCAACATCTAGTAACGTTCGCACGACCAAGCGCTCGTTGGCCGACAGCGAAATGGCCACCCCGGCTGGCGACACCAGGGTCCAGTTTTGGTCGCGCAACTCCCAGCGGCCGGCGTTTTCGGGGGCACTCTCGGCCTGTGCGATTTCTTCGGACGCGCGACCCGGCAGTCGGCGCGCCAACGCCAGCAGCACGCAAGCCAGTTCACGGCTATCGACCGGATCAGGCAGGCAGATATCGGCCCCGCTCTGCAGACAACGCAAACGGTTTTCAATACCGAGCCCGGCGCCGATGACGACGATACCCAACACGGGCGAGGCGCGCAGGCGCGACAGCAACGCATAACCGATTTCGCCGAGTTCTCCGATGTCGAGCACAACCGCGTCGTATTGGTCTTCGCCGAGCAGCTTAAACAGCTCGAGCGGCGTGCCGCATGCTTCTGCAGCGATGCCTGCCTGCAACATCGTCATGACCGAGTGTCCACGGACTGTTGCGTCGGGCACCATGATGAGTACTTTCAATTGCTTCATTGCATTGTCCCGGAAGCTATCACCAAGCGAGCAACGCCTTGTATTTCATGCGTTGTGCATAGCGACATATCTGAGACAGTGTGACTTCATCTTGCACGAAGTCGTAGTCAATCTTTGTCAACTTGACATTGCTTGACGTTCACAATGTTGCGGGATTCAAGAAGTGGCAACCGCGAGTTATTATCGCAGTGCAGTATCGCGTCGCGAGCCTCGCGCGAGGCTTTGAAAATCCGAGCGGCGAGCACTCTATTCAATTAAAGAATTCATTATGCAGATAGCCTCGCTGGAAGACGACCTTGACCAAGCCCGGCATATCAAACAGGTTTTGGATTCCGCCGGTTATACCTGCCACAGCTATCAACGCAGCCGCGATCTGCTGGCTGCCGTGCGCAACCAATCGTTCGATCTCATCATGCTCGATTGGCAATTGCCGGACATGGATGGCGACGAAGTGCTGCGGCGCCTGCGCAGCACACTCGGCATGCAGGTTCCCATTATTTTCCTGACCAGCCGCAGCCAGGAAATTGATCTGGTGCAGGGGCTGCATGCCGGCGCCGACGATTATGTCGTAAAGCCGTTGCGGTCGGCCGAATTGCTGGCGCGGATCGCGGCATTGCTACGCCGCAGCCAGGCGGCGCAACCCGACCATGCACCTTTTTCGGTGGCTGGGTATGACATCGATCCCACCGCGCGCACGATCGCGCTAAACGGCACGGCCATTGCGCTGGCACCCAAAGAATTCGAACTTGCGCAATTATTCTTTCGCAACGCAGGCCGTCTGCTGTCGCGTGACGTGCTGGCTGAAAGCGTATGGAGCCGCGAGATTCCCGCTACCTCACGCACACTGGACACGCATTTGTCCAATATTCGCCAGAAGCTGCAACTACGCCCCGAAAACGGCGTGCGTCTGGCATCCTCGTATGCCCTGGGCTATCGGCTTGAAATCGTGAACAGCGACACGGGCGCAGATAAGACATAACGCTGTTAATACTGGAGACTTCGTAAATGATCCTGCGTTTCGTGCGCAACGTCCTCTGTCTCGGCGCGGCTGTCGCCAGCCCGCTGGTGTCCGCGCAACCGGCGGGCACGCTTGGGGACGATTTCATCTATCGCGTACGCCAGGGGGATACGCTGATCCAACTGGCGGAAACATACACACGCAATGAAGCAAACTGGGGTGTACTGCAGCGCTTGAACGCCATCGACGATCCTTATCGCATGATGATCGGTAAGGAGCTGCGTATTCCTCTCGCCTTGATTCCCGAAGTGCCGGCGCAAACTACGGCGGTGCACGTCAGCGGCGCGGCCAGCATGGATGGCGCGCCGTTGCGCGAGGGCACCCCGGTAGCCGAAGGCGCAACTATCACAACGTCGGCCAACGGCTTTGTCACCCTGCGGTTGGCCGATGGCACCAAGGTCACGCTGCCGCAGAATGGGAGCACGCACCTGGAGCGGCTGCGGCAGTTCGAAGGCACCGCACTGACCGATTCGATCTTGCGCGTGCAGCGCGGCGCCGTCGACTCGCACGTGGCCCCCGACGGGCAAGGCGTGGGCCGCTTCGAAGTGCGTACGCCGGTGGCGGTGACTGGCGTGCGCGGCACCCGTTTCCGTGTGCAGGCCAGTGCGCAGGGATCTCGCAGCGAAGTCATAGAAGGCAGCGTGCGGCTGCAGCCGCATGCGCGAGACAGTGCGCCAGGCCGGCCGGTTGCCGTGGCCACGGGCTATGGGGCCTCGATCGGCGCCGACGGCGTGCTGTCCGGGGTGCGGCCGTTGCTGCCCGCGCCGCAGCTCGGCGCGCCGCAGCGGGCCGGCTCGGGCCAGTGGACCGCGTCTGTTTCGCCGGTGCCCGGCGCGGTGGCCTACCTGGTACAAGTATCGCGCGATGCCGATGGCCTCGAGTTGACCTCGTCCACTCGGTTCGACAGCACGGACATCCACTTTTCTGCGCCGGGAGCCGGCACCTACTATGTGGCGGTACGCGCCATTGACGCCACCGGCCTGGAAGGCCGCGATGGCCGCCTGACCTTCATGGGAGCCAACGTCCTCATGACCGCGTCGGGCCTGCCCGTCTCGCTGTCGGATAGCGGCGTCGTTACGCTGGCTGACTACTGAGCCTGGCTGCGTCCGTCATGGCCGACCGCCGCCGCACCTACCCACACTCGCGGCTGCTGCTGACCATCCTGTTGGCGGCCCTGACGGCCTTGCTGGGGTCGGTCAACGGCCTGGGGCGTATCGACCAGATAGTCTACGACCGCGCCGTCTCGGTGGCGCAACGGCCGGCGCCGGCCGACGTGGTGATCGTCGCGATCGACGACGCCTCGTTGGCCGGACTGGGCCGCTGGCCGTGGCCGCGCGCCATACATGCGGCCCTGCTCGACCACTTGGGTGGCGCGCGCGCCGTGGGGCTGGACATCATTTTTGCTGAGGCCGACCAGGACCGTCCCCAGGGCGACCGCGTCCTGGCCGAAGCCATACGCCGGCAAGGGCATGTCGTGCTGCCGGTAGTGCTGGATAATCTTGAACGGCCCACGCACGCGGACCTGCCCCTGGCGCCGCTGGCCGCCGCGGCCGCGGGCCTGGGTTACATCAATATTGATCTGGACGACGACGGTGTAGCGCGACGCGCCGTCTGGACGCGCGGACTGAATAATGACTCGTGGAGTCATTTTGCGCTGGCCATGCTGCGCACAGGCGGCCAGGAGGCCCAGGTGAGCAGCTTCCTGCAACAGGTGCCGTCCAGTGGGTCGCTTATTCCGTACGCGGGCCCGCCCGGCCATTTCCGGGTGGTGTCTTACCTTTCGGTACTGCGCGGCGACTTTTCCCCCTCGGCCTTCAAGAACAAGTACGTATTGGTGGGTGCCTGGGCAACGGGCATGGGTGATGTGTTCCCCGCACCGGTTTCGCATCGCTCAAGCGGTATTTCGGGCGTGGAAATCATGGGCAACTTGCTGCAGTCGGTCCGAGACGGCCGGGTGCTGCAGACCGCTCCCGCCTGGCAAACCGCGCTGGCCAGCGCCATTCCCGTGCTGCTGCTGTGCCTGGCGCTGCCCCGCCTGTCGCCGCGGCAGGCGATATTGTCCAGCGCGGCGTTGCTGGTGGCGATCATCGCCTTCGCCATCGCGACGCTGTACTGGACCGATACCTGGATGCCGCCAGCCGCCGCCCTGCTGGGGGTGGCGGCCTGCTATCCATTATGGAGCTGGCGCAGCCAGGAAGCGGCATTGCGCTACATGGAAGGCGAAATGGCGCGCCTGCGCAAAGAGTACCCCCCGGTGATGGGCGAAGCCGACCCGCTGGGCGGCCGCGTCAGCCGGTCGCTGGACCAGCACATTGATGAGCTGGACCACACGCTGAGCCGGGTGCGCAACCTGCGGCGGTTCCTGCTCGATGGCCTGGATGGTATGCCCGACGCGACGTTGGTTATCGACCAGGTCGGCAGGCTGCAATTCCGCAATCGCCCAGCCGTGATGTACTTCCTGAACCTCAGCATCCGGCCGCCACGCATTGGCCAGGCGCTGGCGCCCGTACTGGAACAGGCGTTCGGAGACCCATCGACCCGCCAGCTGGTGCGGCAAGCGCTGCGCGCGCCGGCCAATGAAGATGATACCCAAGGCGCCGCCCCACCGCGGGCCAATATCGAAGTGCGCGATCGCGCTGGCCAGGACCTGCTGCTTCGATGCGCGCAGGTCCGCACCGCGCAAGGCGTGCGTGCCGGGCTGGTGGTGACCTTGAGCGACATCACGATGATTCGCCAGGCAGAGCGCCAGCGCGAAGAAACCTTGCGCTTTATCTCGCACGATATGCGGGCCCCGCAGAATTCGATTCTGGCATTAGTGGCCCTGAACCAGTCGGACACCGGCAACAGCCCGCCCAGCGAGGCGCTGTCGCGTATTGCCCACTTGGCCAACCGGACCTTGCTGCTGGTAGACGAGTTCATCCAGCTCACTCGCGCCGAGTCCATGGATATCGCCCATGCCAAGCTGGATCTTGCCGATCTGCTGCGCGAGGCGGCCGATGAGTTCTGGGCGGCCGCCCAACGGCGGAAAATCACGCTGGACGTGCACGCGCCGACAACGCCGGCGCTCGCCTACGGCGACCAGACGCTGATCATGCGCGCCATCTGCAATCTGCTGGACAACGCCATCAAGTACAGCCCGGACGGCAGCCGGATACAGCTGCGCGTACGGGCCGCGGCGGAAATGTGGGATGTCGAGATCGAAGATGCCGGACCCGGCATTGCGCCGCAAGACCAGCAGCGCCTGTTCCAGCCCTTTTTCCGCACCGGCGAGGCGCGCCGTTCCAGCACCGGAGGCGCCGGCCTGGGACTTGCGTTCGTGCGCGCCGTGGCGTTGCGCCACGGCGGCGAGATTACCGTACACAGCGAGCGCGGCTCGGGTACGCGGTTTACCTTGCGTCTGCCGATCGCCCTGGACGACGATGCCTACGATGCATGAGCGCCATATCCCACAAAAAGCGCCGGCTCAGCGGAATATATGGGTAATCATGGCGGGCTTGCCCGGCTTGACTTCCAGGGTGGTCCGATACGGCGGCTGTGCCGTATTGCGGATGGTCACCGAATAGCGGCCCGGTGCCAGGCGCAAGGTTTTCAGGGGCGGCGTCACCCCCCGCGAGACGCCATTGACCACGATTTCACCCCACGGGCGCACATTGATACTGACCCGCACAGGGGCCGGCGGAGCCGCCGGCGAGGCGCCGTCCGGGTCCGAAGGCTCTGTCGGGGCGGCATCCGGCGCTTGCCCAGCCAACTGTGCCACCGCGCCGGTGTCGTCGTCAGGGTAGCCTGTCTGCCATTCGGCCTGGGGCACAGCGGCGACGGGTGCGGTGGAGGAGGGTCCGGGCGCAGGCGCAGGTGCGGGCGACGTGAAAACCGGCACCTCGGCTGGAGTTGGCGCCTGCGCGACCGCCGACTCAGAGTGAGTAATTACTCCATCGGGAGTCGCCGTAAGCCGGCCCCACCAATACGCAGACACCGCCAGCGTGGCGATGCCCAGCAGAATCGCCTGCGCAATAGACCGGAAGCTACCACGCCGCGGCGCACTCGACGCTTCGGCAGCAGGTGTGGGTTCGGGCAGTTCTGTAGCCAAAGGCTCCGGCTGCGAGGGCCATACCGGTGGCGGCAACGCGAGCAACTGGGCGAAGTCCTGTACGGTCTGAGGCCGGTCGGCCGGCATGATCGCCAGGCCGGCGTCAATGGCAGCCAGAAAGCTCGCGTCGTACTTCGCCAGCCCCTGCGCGGTCAGCGGCCGATAGGTCTCGCTAACACGCCGTTCTGAGGCCGCAGGCGGCCGCTGGCCGGCGACCAGCGAATAGGCGACGGCGCTCAAGGCGTAGATGTCTGTCCAGGGCCCGCGCGGCCATTCCGCCGCCTCGGTATACAGTTCGAACGGCACATACCCCGGCGTGAGCGCTGGTGCCTCGCCAGGACGGGAATAGCCAGACAGCGCCATCAGGTGGGCCCGCCCGGACTCGTCCAACCCTACGGAATGAACCGAGATATCGCCGCAGATGCGCCCTTCGCGGTGCAGGTCGTCAAGCACCGGGATGAGTTCCGCAATGAGGCGTTGAATGCGCGCCTGCGGCACCCCACCCGCGGCGGTGGCCGCAATGGCGCTGAGTGGACGGTGAGCAAGAGGCGCGGCACCTGCAAAGGGCCCGCGCGGCGACGAAAAGCCCGCGGAGGAAAACATGGCCAAAATAAGCTGGAATGAGCAGTAGATTATTGCGCCTGCATGACGGCGCTCGATTCTGGCGCAGGCGCGATGCAGAGTTTACTGGAGTTACTTTTAATAACTTAACCTATCAGTAAGACGCATAATTACTGCGGCGCAGCATGCGCTATTGGCGCTTACAACGGATATTATCCGAGCATCCTGTCCTACTTCATTTCATAATGGCTACGCCAGGAACAGGATGTGACTCTTATTCTTCCACAGGCACAGGCTCAACCGCTCATGAAGACTCGCGCTTTCTTGCCCTCTTTGCTTTGCCTTCTGGCCTTCCTTGGCGGCTGCGCCGGGATGGGGTCCGGCTTTGAAGGCCCGCCCTCGCAAGCAGCCCAGGATACGATGGCCCAGGTTCGGCAACAGTATGCCGCCGGCCAGTACGGCACGGTCATCCGCACCGTCGCCACCTCAGGCGATATCGCCTCGGCGCCGAAGTCGATGCGCATCGAGGCCTATAAGCTGCAGGCCTTCAGCTACTGCGTACGCAACTATGCGCAACTGTGCGAAGACACCTTTGTACGGATTTTGCAATTGGATTCAGGGTTCACGCTGGCGCCCAACGAGGCCGGCCACCCGCAATGGGGCCCCGTGTTCAAGGCCGCCCAGGCGCGCGCGGGCAGCTGATGCGCCGGGCCGGCAGGCCCATCCCGCATAAGAAAAAACGGCCGCTGATTGCTCAGCGGCCGTTTTGCATAGGGCCTGCCCGTACTACAGGCAGGCCCTCGCCGGGACATGGAGGTACCGCTTATTCGGCGGAACCCTCCTGGCCGGCGTCGGACTGGGGCGCATCGGCGTCCACGGTAACCGGCGCATCCTCGAACGGGTTCGCCAATTGCCGTGCCGCTTCGCGCTCGGCGGCCTCGAGGGCTTCTTTGTCCTTGCGCGCCATGTGATAGGCCAGGCCGGTACCCGCCGGAATCAGGCGGCCGACGATGACGTTTTCCTTCAGCCCACGCAGGTCGTCGCGCTTGCCCATGATAGCGGCTTCGGTCAGGACACGCGTGGTTTCCTGGAACGAGGCAGCCGAGATGAACGAATCGGTCGACAGCGAAGCCTTCGTGATACCCAACAGCACGTTGTCGTACGTAGCGGGACGCTTGCCTTCGGCAGTGACACGGTCGTTTTCGTTCAACAGCTCGGAACGCTCGACCTGCTCGCCCGGGATGAACTCGGTATCGCCCGCGTCAACGATGTTCACACGGCGCAGCATCTGGCGAACAATCACTTCGATGTGCTTGTCGTTGATCTTCACGCCCTGCAGACGATAGACGTCCTGGACTTCGTCGACGATGTAGGTCGCCAGCTTCTCGATGCCCTGCAGGCGCAGGATATCGTGCGGGTCGGCCGGGCCGTCGACGATCATTTCGCCCTTGTTCACCACCTGGCCGTCGTGCACCAGCACCTGCTTTTCCTTGGGAATCAGGAACTCGTGGCTGACGCCTTCCAGGTCGGTAATGACCAGGCGCTGTTTGCCCTTGGTGTCCTTGCCGAACGACACGGTGCCGGTAACGTCGGCCAGCATGCCGGCGTCCTTCGGCGAGCGCGCTTCGAACAGCTCGGCCACGCGCGGCAGACCGCCGGTAATGTCGCGGGTCTTTTGCGATTCTTGCGGAATACGCGCCAGCACTTCACCCACCGCCACTTGCTGACCATCGCGCACGGTGATCAGCGCGCCCACCGGGAACGAGATATTCACCGAGTGATCGGTGCCGGCGATCTTGACGTCTTCGCCGTTCTCGTTGACCAGTTTGATCTGCGGACGCGTAACGGTCTTGCCGCTGCGGGTCTTGGGGGTGATCACGACCAGGGTCGACAGACCGGTGATCTCGTCGAGCTGCTTGGCGACGGTGACGCCTTCTTCGATGTTCTCGAAGCGCACCGCGCCGCCGTACTCGGACACGATCGGACGAGTCAGCGGATCCCACGTTGCCAGGCGGGTGCCGGCCTTGACGGCTTCGCCGTCGCCGACCAGCACAGTAGCGCCGTACGGGATCTTGTGACGTTCGCGCTCACGACCGTTGTCGTCGAAGATCGCCAGTTCGCCCGAACGCGAGATCGCCACGCGTTCGCCCTTGGCGTTGGTGACATACCGCATCGTGCTGGCAAAGCCCACCTTACCGGTCGACTTGGTTTCGACCGCGCTGGCCAGGGCCGAACGCGATGCCGCGCCACCGATGTGGAACGTACGCATGGTGAGCTGCGTGCCGGGTTCGCCGATGGACTGGGCGGCAATGACGCCGACAGCTTCGCCGACGTTGACGTGCGAGCCGCGGCCGAGGTCGCGGCCATAGCAGTGCGCGCACAGGCCATGACGGGTTTCGCAAGTAAGGGGCGTGCGCACCTTCACTTCGTCGACGCCGATGCGGTCGATCAGGTCGACCAGGTCTTCGTCGAGCAGCGTGCCGGCGGCAATGGCCGTTTCCTGCGTGTCGGGATCGACCACGTCGATGGCAGCCACACGGCCCAGAATGCGGTCGCGCAGCGGCTCGATGACTTCACCGCCTTCGACCAGCGCCTTCATGGCGTAGCCCTGGGTGGTGCCGCAATCGTCTTCGGTAATGACCAGGTCTTGCGTCACGTCGACCAGACGGCGGGTCAGGTAACCCGAGTTCGCCGTCTTCAGCGCGGTGTCGGCCAAGCCCTTGCGCGCGCCGTGGGTCGAAATGAAGTACTGCAGAACGTTCAGGCCTTCGCGGAAGTTCGCGGTAATGGGCGTCTCGATGATGGAGCCGTCAGGCTTGGCCATCAGGCCGCGCATGCCGGCCAGCTGGCGGATCTGGGCCGCGGAACCGCGGGCGCCGGAGTCGGCCATCATGTAGATCGAGTTGAACGATTCCTGGCGCACTTCTTCGCCATGGCGGTTGACCACGGGTTCCGTGGCCAGTTGCTCCATCATGGCTTTGCCGACCTTGTCGCTGGCCTTGCCCCAGATGTCGACCACATTGTTGTAGCGCTCTTGCGAGGTGACCAGACCCGACGAGTACTGCTTGTCGATTTCCTTCACTTCGCGGCTGGCCTCGGCCAGGATGCCTTCCTTGGCCTTGGGAATCAGCATGTCGCCCATGGCGATCGAGATGCCACCGCGGGTGGCCAGGCGGAAGCCCGACTGCATCAGCTTGTCGGCGAAGATCACCGTGTCGCGCAAGCCGCAACGGCGGAACGACTGGTTAATCAGGCGCGAGATTTCCTTCTTCTTCAGCGCCTTGTTCAGCACCGTGAAGGGCAGGCCCTTGGGCAGGATTTCCGACAGCAGCGCGCGGCCGACCGTGGTTTCGTGACGGCGCAGCACCGGCTGGAATTCGCCGTTGTCGTCGCGCTCGTACTCGGTCAGACGCACCGTGATGCGCGACTGCAGCTCGACTTCGCCGTTGTCATAGGCACGCTGCACTTCGGCCACGTCGGTGAAGAAAATGCCTTCGCCCTTGCCGTTGATGCGTTCGCGCGTCGTGTAGTACAGGCCGAGCACGATGTCCTGCGACGGCACGATGGACGGTTCGCCGTTGGCCGGGAACAGCACGTTGTTCGAGGCCAGCATCAGGGTGCGCGCTTCCAGCTGCGCTTCCAGCGACAGCGGCACGTGCACGGCCATCTGGTCGCCGTCGAAGTCGGCGTTGAACGCCGCGCAGACCAGCGGGTGCAGTTGGATGGCCTTGCCTTCGATCAGCACCGGCTCGAACGCCTGGATGCCCAGGCGGTGCAGCGTGGGCGCCCGGTTCAGCATGACCGGGTGTTCGCGGATGACTTCTTCCAGAATGTCCCACACCACCGGTTCCTGGCTTTCGACCAGCTTCTTGGCGGCCTTGATGGTGGTGGCCAGGCCCATCATTTCAAGACGGTTGAAGATGAAGGGCTTGAACAGTTCCAGCGCCATCAGCTTGGGCAGGCCGCACTGGTGCAGCTTGAGTTGCGGGCCCACCACGATGACCGAACGGCCGGAGTAGTCGACGCGCTTGCCCAGCAGGTTCTGGCGGAAGCGGCCGCTCTTACCTTTGATCATGTCGGCCAGCGACTTCAGCTGGCGCTTGTTGGCGCCCGTCATGGCCTTGCCGCGGCGGCCGTTGTCGAGCAGCGAGTCGACGGCTTCCTGCAGCATGCGCTTTTCGTTGCGCAGAATGATTTCCGGCGCCTTGAGTTCGAGCAGGCGCTTCAACCGGTTGTTGCGGTTGATGACGCGGCGGTACAGGTCGTTAAGGTCGGACGTGGCAAAGCGGCCGCCATCGAGCGGCACCAGCGGACGCAGGTCCGGCGGCAGCACGGGCAGCACTTCCATGACCATCCATTCGGCCTTGATGCCCGACTTCTGGAAGCCTTCCAGCACCTTCAGGCGCTTGGAGATTTTCTTGATCTTGGCTTCGGAGCTGGTGGCCTTGAGCTCGCCGCGCAGCGTTTCCACTTCGCGGTCGATGTCGATGGTGCGCAGCAGTTCGCGCACGGCTTCGGCACCCATCAGGGCGCGGAAGTCGTCACCGTACTCTTCGGTCTTGGCCAGGAAGTCGTCGTCGGACATGATCTGGCCGCGCTTGAGCGGCGTCATGCCGGGCTCGATGACGCACCAGGCTTCGAAATACAGCACGCGTTCGATGTCGCGCAGCGTCATGTCGAGCACCATGCCCAGGCGCGACGGCAGGCTCTTCAGGAACCAGATGTGCGCAACCGGGCTGGCCAGCTCGATGTGGCCCATGCGCTCGCGGCGCACCTTGGCCACCGTGACTTCGACGCCGCACTTCTCGCAGATCACGCCACGATGCTTCAGGCGCTTGTATTTTCCGCAAAGGCATTCGTAGTCTTTGATCGGGCCAAAGATCTTCGAGCAGAACAGGCCATCGCGTTCGGGCTTGAACGTACGATAGTTGATGGTTTCGGGCTTGCGGACTTCGCCGTAAGACCACGAACGAATTTTCTCGGGCGAGGCGATGCCGATCTTGATGGCATCGAACTGCTCGTCTTGCGAGACTTGCTTGAAGAGGTCGAGTAGCGCTTTCATTAGTTACGCTCCAGATCCATGTCGAGGGCCAACGAGCGGATTTCCTTGACCAGCACGTTGAACGATTCCGGCATGCCGGCATCGATGACGTGATCGCCCTTGACGATGTTTTCGTAAACCTTGGTGCGGCCGGTGATGTCGTCGGACTTCACCGTCAGCATTTCCTGCAGGGTGTAGGCGGCGCCGTAAGCTTCCAGCGCCCACACTTCCATTTCGCCGAAACGCTGGCCGCCGAACTGCGCCTTGCCGCCCAGCGGTTGCTGGGTCACCAGCGAGTACGGCCCGGTGGAACGCGCGTGCATCTTGTCGTCGACCAAGTGGTGCAGCTTCAGGTAGTGCATGTAGCCGACCGTGACCGGGCGCTCGAATTTCTCGCCGGTGCGGCCGTCGAACAGCCATGCCTGGGTGCGCGAATCGGTAAGCTGCATGCGCTTGGCGACTTCGTCGGGGTACGCCAGCTCGAGCATCTTGCCGATTTCTTCCTCGGTGGCGCCGTCGAACACCGGCGTCGCGAACGGCACGCCGTTCTTGAGGTTCTGCGCCAGCTCCATGACTTCGTCGTCGGTCAGGGTGTCGATCTGCTCGCCAGTGCCGGTGGTGTTGTACACCTTGTCCAGGTAGGCGCGCACGTTCTTCACCTGTGCCGTGCGTTCGTCGCGCAGCATGTCGGCGATGCGATGGCCCACGCCCTTGGCGGCCCAGCCCAGGTGAACTTCGAGCACCTGGCCGACGTTCATCCGTGAAGGCACGCCCAGCGGGTTCAGGACGATGTCGGCAGGCGTGCCGTCGGCCATGTGAGGCATGTCTTCGACCGGAGTGATGCGCGAGACAACGCCCTTGTTGCCGTGGCGGCCGGCCATCTTGTCGCCAGGCTGCAGGCGGCGCTTGACGGCCAGGTACACCTTGATCATCTTGAGCACGCCCGGGGGCAGCTCATCGCCCTGCGTGAGCTTCTTGCGCTTTTCTTCGAACGCCAGGTCGAACTGATGGCGCTTCTGCTCGAGCGATTCCTTGGCCTGCTCCAGCACCACGGCGTGAGGCTCGTCGGCCAGGCGGATGTCGAACCACTGCCAGCGGTCGAGGTCAGCCAGGTACGCCTTGGTAATGGTGGCGCCCTTGGCCAGCTTGCGCGGGCCGCCGTTGACGGTCTTGCCGATCAGCAGCTTCTCGATACGGTCGAACTGGTCGTTCTCGACGATGCGCAGCTGGTCGTTCAGGTCTTGGCGATAGCGGCGCAGTTCGTCGTCGATGATGGACTGAGCGCGCTTGTCGCGCACGATGCCTTCGCGCGTGAACACTTGCACGTCGATGACGGTGCCCACCATGCCCGAGGGCACGCGCAGCGACGTGTCTTTGACGTCGGAGGCCTTCTCGCCGAAGATGGCGCGCAGCAGTTTTTCTTCCGGCGTCAGCTGGGTTTCGCCCTTGGGCGTAACCTTGCCGACCAGCACGTCGTCGGCAGTGACTTCGGCGCCAATGTAGACGATGCCCGAGTCATCCAGGCGATTGAGCTGGGTTTCGGCCAGGTTGCTGATGTCGCGGGTGATTTCCTCGGGTCCGAGCTTGGTGTCGCGTGCAACGACCGTCAGTTCCTCGATGTGGATCGAGGTGTAGCGGTCGTCGGCCACGACTTTTTCCGAGATCAGGATCGAGTCTTCGAAGTTGTAGCCGTTCCAGGGCATGAACGCGATCAGCATGTTCTGCCCCAGCGCCAGCTCGCCCAGGTCGGTGGACGCGCCATCGGCCAGCACATCGCCCTTGGCGACCTTGTCGCCACGCTTGACGATGGGACGCTGGTTGATGTTGGTGTTCTGGTTGGAACGGGTGTACTTGATCAGGTTGTAGATGTCGACGCCCACTTCGCCGGCGACGTTTTCATCGTCGTTGACGCGGATAACGACACGCTCGGCGTCGACGTGGTCGACCACGCCGCCACGCAGCGCCTGCACGGTAGTGCCCGAGTCGACCGCGACAGTGCGCTCGACGCCGGTGCCCACCACGGGCTTTTCAGGACGCAGGCAAGGCACGGCCTGGCGCTGCATGTTGGCACCCATCAGCGCCCGGTTCGCGTCGTCGTGCTCGAGGAACGGGATCAGCGACGCCGCCACCGAGACGATCTGCGACGGAGCCACGTCCATGTAGTGCACGTTGGCCGGCGCGGTCAGCATGGTTTCGCCAGCTTCGCGGCAAGCCACCAGGTCGTCGACGAAACGGCCTTCGTCATCGAGCGCGGCGTTGGCCTGCGCGATGACGTAGTTGCTTTCTTCGATGGCCGAAAGGTAGTCGATCTGGTCGCTGACCTTGCCGTCGATGATTTTGCGGTAAGGCGTTTCCAGGAAGCCGTACTCGTTCAGGCGTGCGTACAGCGCCATGGAGTTGATCAGACCGATGTTCGGGCCTTCCGGCGTTTCGATCGGGCAGACGCGGCCATAGTGCGTGGGATGCACGTCGCGCACTTCGAAGCCGGCGCGTTCGCGCGTCAGGCCACCCGGGCCCAGTGCGGAAACACGACGCTTGTGCGTGATTTCCGACAGCGGGTTGGTCTGGTCCATGAACTGCGACAGCTGGCTCGAACCGAAGAACTCCTTGATGGCAGCCGAGATCGGCTTGGAGTTGATCAGGTCGTGCGGCATCAGGTTTTCGGTCTCGGCCTGACCCAGACGTTCTTTCACGGCGCGCTCGACGCGCACCAGGCCTGCGCGGAACTGGTTCTCGGCCAGTTCGCCCACGCAGCGCACGCGGCGGTTGCCCAGGTGATCGATATCGTCGATCTGGCCACGGCCGTTGCGCAGCTCGACCAGCACCTTGATGGTTTCAAGGATGTCTTCGTTGGTGAGCGTCATGGGGCCGGTGATGTCTTCACCACGGCCCAGGCGGCTGTTGACCTTCATGCGGCCCACGCGCGACAGGTCGTACGTTTCTTCGCTGTAGAACAGGCGCTGGAACAGGGCCTCGACGGCGTCTTCGGTAGGCGGCTCGCCGGGGCGCATCATGCGATAAATGGCCACGCGCGCGGCCATCTGGTCGGCGGTCTCGTCGGTGCGCAGCGTTTGCGAGATGTACGGGCCACGATCCAGGTCGTTGGTGTACAGCGTCTGGATGTCGCGCACGTTGGCCGCGCGCAGGGCGCTCAGGACGCTTTCGGTGATCTCGTCATTGGCATGCGCCACCACTTCGCCGGTGTCGGGATCGACGATGTTCTTGGCCAGCACGCGGCCATACAGGAACTCTTCGGGCACCGAGACGCGCTGAATGTTGGCATTGGCCATGTCGCGCAGATGCTTGGCATTGATGCGCTTGTCTTTCTCGACAATGACGTTGCCGTCACGGCCGGTGATGTCGAAGCGGGCCATCTCGCCCTTCCAGCGCTCGGGCACGAATTCAATCATGCCGCCTTCGCTCTTGAGCTCGAAGTTGTCGAAGTCGAAGAAGTGCGCCAGGATGGACTCCGGCGTCATGCCGATGGCCTTCAGCAGGATCGTCACGGGCATCTTGCGACGACGGTCGACGCGGAAGAACAGCACGTCTTTCGGATCGAACTCGAAGTCCAGCCACGAGCCGCGGTAGGGAATCACGCGGGCCGAGAACAGCAGCTTGCCGGAACTGTGGGTCTTGCCGCGGTCGTGCTCGAAGAACACGCCGGGCGAACGGTGCAGCTGAGACACGATAACGCGCTCAGTACCGTTGATCACGAACGAACCGGTGCCCGTCATGAGCGGAATTTCGCCCATGTAGACTTCCTGTTCTTTCACTTCCTTGATGGTCGGCTTGCTGACTTCGCGGTCGAGCAGCACCAGGCGCACTTTGGCGCGCAGCGGCGATGCGTAGGTCAGGCCACGTTGCTGGCATTCCTTGACATCGAACACCGGCTCGCCCAGCACGTAGCTGACGAACTCCAAGCGCGCCATTCCGTTATGGCTGACAATCGGGAAAATCGACGAAAACGCCGCCTGCAGGCCTTCGCTGGCGCGATCGGACGGGGGAGTATCCGCCTGCAGAAAAGTTAGGTAGGATTGAAGCTGAGTCGCCAGCAGGAAGGGAACGTCTTGAACGTCTTCACGCTTGGCGAAGCTTTTGCGGATGCGCTTTTTTTCGGTGTACGAGTAAGGCATGAGCACTCCGACTCGAGGTTGCATGGGCCGTCAACCACGGCCCCAGGTGATACGACTCCAGAAAACCCCTCTGCAAAGGGCACCCCGGCAGTAGGGGTTTCCTGGAAACGCAAAAGCCCGGGGACGGCAAACTGCGCTGTCCCCGGGCAGTTGACGCAAGGTCTTACTTGACTTCGACCTTGGCGCCAGCTTCTTCCAGCTTCTTCTTGGCGGCTTCGGCGTCAGCCTTGGCGATGCCTTCCTTGACGGGCTTCGGCGCGCCGTCGACCAGGTCCTTGGCTTCCTTCAGACCCAGGCCGGTCAGTTCGCGCACGGCCTTGATGACGCTCACCTTGTTGGCGCCGGCTTCAGCCAGCACCACGGTGAATTCGGTCTGCTCTTCAGCAGCGGCAGCACCGCCACCAGCAGCGGGGGCAGCCACGGCCACAGCGGCGGCAGCAGCCGACACGCCAAATTTCTCTTCCATTTCCTTGATCAGCTCGGACAGCTCGAGCACGGTCATGCCAGCGATGGCGTCAAGGATTTCAGCTTTGCTAAGTGCCATTTTTCAGAACTCCAGAATTGGATAAATGCCAGGTTGGGTGTCGCTCGGTCGTTCAGCGAATTCCACGGGTGGAGGCTTACGCCGCCGCCTTCTGATCGCGCACGGCAGCCAGGCCGCGGGCGAACTTGGTGGGAACTTCGTTGAGCGTACGCACGAATTGCGCGATGGGGGCTTGCATGGTGCCCAGCAGTTTCGACAGCAACTCTTCGCGCGAGGGCATGGTGGCCAGGGCCTTCACGCCTTCTTGGTTCAACAGGTTATTGGGCAGCGAGCCCGCCTTGATGACCAGCTTGTCGTTGCTTTTTGCGAAACCTGCGAGGACCTTGGCCGCCGAAACCGGATCTTCGCTGATGCCATAGATCAGCGGACCGGTCAGTTGCTCGGACAGCGGCTCGAAAGCCGTGCCGGCAACCGCACGACGGGCCAGCGTGTTCTTCAGAACACGGAGGTACACGCCCGATTCACGCGCAGTTTTGCGCAGTACGGTGACAGAGGCGACGTCCAGACCACGATACTCGGCGATAACAATCGATTGCGCCTTGGCAACAGCTGCCGAGACTTCTTCGATCACCACCGCTTTCTCTTGACGATTGAGACTCACGGTTTGAACACTCCATCAAAAGACGCCTGGGGCCTTGCGGCCTTGCGCGTCAACCGAATGCGGCGCCTGGTTGAGTTCTTCGGGTAAAGAAATCTTCCTGGGGACGCCGTCTACGCTGGATTCGGACTGTGCCAGCTCCGGGATTAAGCGGGGCGCCGGCGATACGGCTGCCGATGCCCTGCTCCAGCGGTCTTTGACAGCAGCATCCGGAAATCCGGATGCGGCCCAAAGTTCGTTAATGCTCGCGGCCGATCAGTTGGCCGAAAGCGAAGCTACTTCGATGCGCGCGCCGCCGCCCATGGTGGACGAGACGGCCAGCTTGCGCAGGTAAATGCCCTTGGCGGCAGCGGGACGGGCCTTTTGCAGGGCGTCGACCAGCGCGGCCAGGTTGGTTTGCAGCTGTTCCACGCCGAACGAGGCGCGGCCGATGGTGGCGTGAATGATGCCGGCCTTGTCGGTGCGGTACTGAACCTGACCGGCCTTGGCGTTCTTCACGGCGGTAGCAACGTCGGGCGTGACGGTGCCGACCTTGGGGTTCGGCATCAGGCCACGGGGACCCAGCACCTGACCCAGGGCGCCCACGACACGCATCGTGTCAGGCGAGGCGATGACCACGTCGAAGTCGATCTGGCCACCCTTGATGCGCTCGGCCAGGTCGTCCAGGCCGACGATGTCGGCGCCGGCGGCACGCGCGGCTTCAGCCTTGTCGCCTTGGGCGAACACGGCGACGCGAACGCTCTTGCCGGTGCCGGCGGGCAGGACCACGGAACCACGAACCAGTTGGTCGGATTTCTTGGGGTCGATGCCCAGCTGCACGGCCACGTCGATGGATTCATCGAACTTGGCGGTAGCGGTTTCCTTGACCAGCGTCAGGGCTTCCGACACGGGATACAGCTTCGTGCGGTCGATTTTCTTGGCGATGGCGGCGGCGCGCTTGGACAGTTTTGCCATGATCAGATCCCCTCAACCGTGATGCCCATGCTGCGGGCGCTGCCAGCGATCGTGCGAACGGCGGCTTCCAGATCGGCCGCGGTCAGATCGGGTTCTTTGGTCTTGGCGATTTCCTCGGCCTGGGCGCGCGTGAGCGTGCCGACCTTGTCGGTATGCGGCTTGGCCGAACCCTTCTGGACGCCGGCGGCCTTCTTGATGAGGACCGTCGCGGGCGGGGTCTTCATGATGAAGGTGAAGCTCTTGTCGGCGAAGGCCGTGATCACCACCGGAATCGGCAGACCGGGCTCCATGCCCTGGGTCTTGGCGTTGAACGCCTTGCAGAATTCCATGATGTTCAGGCCACGCTGACCCAGCGCCGGGCCAATCGGGGGGGAGGGGTTTGCCTTACCAGCCGGTACTTGCAGCTTGATAAAGCCGACGATCTTCTTCGCCATGCTTTGCTCCTTGCGGGTTCAAACGCTCGCCGCGCTGTGCGGCGGGCTCCCCGGGGTTGAAAATCAGGTCTTTTCGACCTGGCTGAAATCGAGCTCGACGGGGGTGGCGCGACCAAAAATGGTGACCGACACACGCACCTTGCTCTTTTCGTAATTGACTTCTTCGACGTTGCCGTTGAAGTCTGCAAACGGACCTTCTTTCACACGCACCATCTCGCCCACTTCGAACAGGATCTTGGGGCGGGGTTTCTCGACCCCCTCTTCCATCTGGGAGAGGATCTTCTCGACTTCTTTTTCGGAAATCGGGGTGGGGCGGTTGCCCGAGCCACCCAGGAAGCCGGTGACGCGGTTGGTGTTCTTGACCAGATGCCAGGTTTCGTCGGTGAGATCCATCTCGACCAGGACGTAACCCGGGAAAATGCGGCGCTCACTGATGGACTTCTGGCCGCCCTTCATTTCGACGACTTCTTCCGAAGGCACCAGGATGCGGCCGAACGACGTCTGCAGGCCCGCGCGCTCGATGCGCTCGTTCAAGGCCTTGTGGACGCTTTTTTCCATGCCCGAGTACACATGGACGACATACCAGCGTTTACTCATTCGGCGTCCTTATTTCCAGCCCAGCAGCAGGCCGTAGAGTATCCATTCGATGCCCTTGTCGAGCACCCACATCAGCAGGCCCATGATCGCAACGAAGGCGAACACGATGCCCGTCATCTGGGTGGTTTCCTTGCGGGTGGGCCAGGAAACCCGCTTGGCTTCGTTGTACGATTCGTTGGCGAAGCTCAGGGTGCGGCGGCCGGGCTCGCTGAACCAGGCAATCAGGGCGGCAATGACCAGCCCGCCGACGAACACGCCGACGCGGGCGGCCATGGGTTGGGCGCTGAGCATCGAAAAGCCCACGATGCCAGCAATGACAACAAGCACAGCCAACCCGAGCTTGATCCGGTCGGCGGTGCTGGTTACGGTTTCTACGCTGGTATTAGACATTTTGCGACGCGAGCCGACCTAAACTGCACGGCTTGCGGTGATCTCCCGGCGAATTTAAGTGCGAGCGGGGTTGACAACGAACTGGGCCTGGTTGGCCATGACCTTGGCCGCCATATCGACCATGCCGGCCCTGGATATTTTGGCCACTAATGTGGCAGGGGCAGTAGGAATCGAACCTACAACCTTCGGTTTTGGAGACCGACGCTCTGCCAATTGAGCTATACCCCTAAAACGCTTGCAAGCGATGCATGGTGACTTGCGGAACCATACATAGTACTACTTTTTTGACAAACATGGGAAGCGGGCCCGAAAAGGGCCGGCTTCCCGTGCAAAGTGCCTGACTTAAGCGATGATTTTGGCGACGACGCCGGCGCCGACGGTGCGGCCGCCTTCACGGATGGCGAAGCGCAGGCCTTCTTCCATGGCGATCGGCGCCAGCAGCTTGACCGTCATCGACACGTTGTCGCCCGGCAGCACCATTTCCTTGTCCTTGGGCAGCTCGATCGAGCCCGTCACGTCCGTCGTGCGGAAGTAGAACTGCGGACGATACCCGTTGAAGAACGGCGTATGACGACCGCCTTCTTCCTTGGACAGAATGTACACCTCGGCCGTGAACTCCGTGTGCGGCGTGATCGAACCCGGCTTGGCCAGCACCTGGCCACGCTCGACGTCTTCACGCTTGGTGCCGCGCAGCAGAATCCCCACGTTGTCGCCCGCCTGACCTTGGTCCAGCAGCTTGCGGAACATTTCCACGCCCGTGCAGGTCGTCTTCACCGTCGGCTTGATGCCCACGATTTCGATTTCCTCGCCCACCTTGATGATCCCGCGCTCGACGCGGCCCGTCACCACCGTGCCACGACCCGAGATCGAGAACACGTCTTCGACCGGCATCAGGAACGCACCGTCGACCGCGCGCTCAGGCGTCGGGATGTACGTGTCCAGCGCTTCGGCCAGCTTCAGAATCGCCTGCTCGCCCAGCTCGCCCTTGTCGCCTTCGAGCGCCAGCTTGGCCGAACCCTTCACGATCGGCGTGTCGTCGCCCGGGAAGTCGTACTTCGACAGCAGCTCGCGAACTTCCATTTCCACCAGCTCGAGCAGCTCCGCGTCATCGACCATGTCCGCCTTGTTCAGGAACACGATGATGTACGGCACGCCAACCTGGCGGCTCAGCAGAATGTGCTCGCGCGTCTGCGGCATCGGGCCGTCCGCGGCCGACACCACCAGGATCGCGCCGTCCATCTGCGCCGCGCCCGTGATCATGTTCTTCACATAGTCAGCGTGCCCCGGGCAGTCAACGTGCGCATAGTGACGGCTTTCCGTCTCGTATTCCACGTGCGCCGTGTTGATCGTGATGCCGCGCGCCTTCTCTTCCGGCGCCGCGTCGATCTGGTCGTAGCCACGGGCTTCCCCGCCGAACTTCGTCGACAGCACCGTCGTGATCGCCGCCGTCAACGTCGTTTTGCCGTGGTCAACGTGACCAATCGTACCCACGTTCACGTGCGGCTTGGTACGTTCAAACTTGCCTTTTGCCATGGCTGACTCCTGACCTGGATTGAAGCTTCTGACTAAGAAGAGAACAAAAAAAAGTGGTGCCCATGACGCGGATCGAACGCGTGACCTCTCCCTTACCAAGGGAGTGCTCTACCACTGAGCCACATGGGCAAATTCTGGAGCGGGTGAAGGGAATCGAACCCTCGTCGTAAGCTTGGAAGGCTTCTGCTCTACCATTGAGCTACACCCGCAGGCTACCCTTTCACCGCTCGCCCGTATTCTGCAGTACCCGCCGCACAGCGAACCGTGCGGAAAAACCTGGGGCCTTACATTGAGAATCCAGGCGGCATGCCTGGATTCGGAATATGGGTCTCTGGTGGAGGAGGTTGGATTCGAACCAACGTAGGCGCAAGGCCAACAGATTTACAGTCTGCCCCCTTTAACCACTCGGGCACCCCTCCAGCGGAGAACTAGGGATTATGGACACTTTTGAATTGGAAGTCAAATCGGTCTGCAGCCAAGAACATGCGACGGCTTAGTAACGATCAAAAAAATCCTGCAGGCTGGCCGGATCGCGGGTAAGCGACAGGCCCAGCATCAGCAGGATGCGGGCCTTCTGGGGACTGAGCTCGCCGGCGGCGATGAAGCCGGCAGCGTCGTCATCGACTTCGACGTTGCGGCCGACCCGGCCGCTTCCCGTGCGGCTGGCGCGCACCACGGCTACGCCGCCAGCGGCCGCGCGCTGCAGCGCCTGCAGGGCGGCATCGGTGGCATTGCCATCGCCTACCCCGGCCAGCACTATGCCGCGCGCGCGCTCCGCCAGGAAATCGATCAGATCCGCGCCCAGGTCGACCCCGGCGTGTACGACGTCAACCCTGGGCCAGCCAGCAGTCTCGAGAGCCCCGAGGGAAAACGCGCTGGCTTTGGAGTGCACCGTATCGTTGCGCGAGAAGAAATTGGTTTGCGCGCCGCGCATGACCCCTGCCCTGCCGCGATTGGGCGAGGCAAAGGCATTGATGCCTGCGCAGGCGGTTTTCTGTACTTCGCGCGCGTAGTGGATGTCTTCGTTCATGACCACCAGCGGCCCGCGCCCGCGCGCGTCGGCGCATCCGGCCAGGGCCACGGCGTGAAACACGTTGGCCGGCCCATCGGCGCCCGGCGCGGTGGCCGGCCGCATGGCGCCGGTCAGCACCAGCGGTTTGTCGTGGCGAATGACCAGGCTGAGGAAATATGCGGTTTCTTCGAGCGTATCGGTGCCATGGGTGACCACGATACCGTCTACCGCGGGATCGTCGCACAACGCCTCGATGCGGCGCGCCAGGCTTGCCCACACGGCGTGCGACATGTTCTGGCTGCCGATGCTGGCCACCTGCTCGGCCTGGATGCGCGCCAGGCGGGCCAGGCCCGGCACCGCGTCGAGCAGTTGGCCGACCTGCAATGCGCCGGCGCGATAGGCATGTGATGCGCTCTCGGCCTGGGCGCCGGCGATAGTGCCTCCCGTCGCCAGCACGGCAATTGCCGGCAGGCGGGCCTCAGGCATCCAGCACTCCGGACAGGCCCTGGCGCTCGAGCAGCGAATTGAGGTGTTCCCAGCCATGGAAATCGATGACGATCTGGCCCTTTTCGCGCGCCCCCACCTTGAGGGCTACCCGCGTGCCTAATTGGTCGGACAGGGCTTCTTCGAGACGCGCCACATCGCGCGAGGCGCCATTGCTTTTCTTGCGAGGCGCCGCTTCGGATTCTTTGGCGGTTTTGGCGACGAGCTTTTCGGCTTCGCGCACCGAGAGGCGCTTGGCGATGATCTGGTTGGCCAGCTGGATTTGCATGGCGGCATCGACCGCCAACAGCGCACGGGCGTGGCCCATGTCGATATCGCCGGCCAGCAGCATGGTTTGTACCGGTGCGGCGAGGTTCATGAGCCGCAACAGGTTGCTGGTGGCCGAGCGCGATCGGCCGATAGCCTGGGCAGCCTGTTCGTGCGTCAGGCCGAATTCGTCGAGCAGACGGCGCACGCCCTGGGCTTCTTCGAGGGGGTTGAGGTCTTCGCGCTGTATGTTTTCTATGAGCGCCATGACGGCGGCGTTTTCATCCGCGACATCGCGCACCAGCACGGGCACTTCTTTCAGGCCGGCCAACTGTGCGGCCCGGAACCGGCGCTCACCGGCGATGATTTCGTAGTGGCCCGGATCGTCGCTGAGCGCGCGCACCAGAATGGGCTGCATGATGCCCTGGGTGCGGATAGACTCGGCCAGCTCGTTCAGGGCGCCTTCGTCCATGCGAGTGCGCGGCTGATACTTGCCGGCCCGCATCTTGACGACGGGCAGCGTCGCGGGCGGCCCTTCGGCTTTAGCGGGGGCTTTGCCGATGGTATCGATAGCGGGCCCGTCTGCGCCCAGCAGGGCATCCAGCCCGCGGCCCAGACCCTTGGGTTTTTTGGTGGCCATGTCGAATGATCCTTTTACAACTTTCAGTTCTTGGCGGGGCTGCGTTGCGAGCCGCCTGCCAGGGCGCCGACCACGGCAACGCCTCCTTCAGGCACAAGCTGGAACAATACGCCCGGCCGCGAATGCGGTGAACGTGTGGATAACCCCAGCATGGCGAGCAAAGCGTTCATGATGCAGCATCAGTCCATTGTTTCGACGCGCTTGACCATCTCGGCGCCGAACGAAATATAGGCCTGCGCCCCGCGCGAAGACTGGTCGTACACCACGCCGGGCAAGCCATAGCTGGGCGCTTCGGCCAGCCGCACATTGCGAGGAATGACCGTGGAAAACACCTTGTCGCCGAAGTGCGACTCGAGCTGCGCCGACACCTGCTGCTGCAGGGTCATGCGCGGGTCGAACATGACGCGCAGCAGGCCGATCAGGCGCAGTTCGCCGTTGATATTGCGATGCACGCGCTTGATAGTGTTAACCAGATCGGATAATCCTTCGAGGGCGAAGTATTCACACTGCATGGGAATAATGACCCCATGCGCCGCCGCCAGGCCGTTGAGTGTAAGCAGCGACAGGGTGGGCGGGCAGTCGATGAGCACGAAGTCGTATTGGTCGACGATCGCGTCGATGGCGGCCTTCAGTTGGCGCTCGCGCTCGTCCATGTTGACCAGGTCGATTTCGGCGCCAGCAAGCTCGCGGTTGGCTGGCAGCACATCGTAGCCCCCTGCTTCTGACCGCACCCGCGCCTGTGCGATAGACGCGTCTCCTATCAGCACCTGGTACAGATTGGATTCCAGGCTGCTTTTGTCGATGCCGCTGCCCATGGTGGCGTTGCCTTGGGGATCGAGATCTATCAGCAACACTCGCTTGCCGTGTTTGGCCAGGCCCGCCGCCAGGTTGATGGCGGTGGTAGTCTTGCCAACGCCGCCTTTCTGATTTGCGATGCAGAATACGCGGGCGCCGTTCGGGCTGGACGATGTGGTGTTCATAGAGTTCCTTGACTGCGACGCATCCAGATCAGGCAGCGTTGCGCATCCAGCGCCGGGACTTGCAGCGCCTGGATTTCTTGCACCTGCCATTCGCCCTGCTGGTGCAGGGTTTGAATCTCGTCTTCCGGGACCTTCCCTTTCATGGCGACGAGCGTACCATCGTTGCGCACGTGGCGACCCGCCAGCGACGCGAAATCATTGAGCGAAGCGAATGCGCGAGAGATCACGACATCGCACCCGGCCGGCGGCAGTTCTTCGACCCGTGCATGCAGCGCCCGCAAGTTGGGCAGAGCAAGCACGCCAGACATCTGCCGCACGAAAGCCATTTTCTTTTCCACTGCATCGACGCAGCCTATTTGCCAGGTGGGCCTCATGATGGCTAGCACAACGCCGGGCAACCCGCCGCCTGAGCCAATGTCATACACAGTCGCGGCCGTATCTGCGCCTACGACCCGGCTGAGGGGATCGACGACACTCAGGCTGTCGAACAGGTGCTGCACCAGCATCTGCTCCGGGTCGCGGATGGCAGTCAGGTTGTAGGTGCGGTTCCAGCGCTGCATTTGCGCCAGATACGCCAGCAGTTTGTCGGCTTGGGCGGCTTCCACCCGCAGGCCCAGGCTGTCACAGGCCTGCCGCAAGCGGCCGTTCGGGTCGGCACCGGATGAACCCCGATGTTCGCCGTCGGGGCGGCCTGGCGGGCCGGCCACAGCGCCTGCGTGCTGCGCACTCCGGTATTCGCCCTTGGGGCGGCCCGGCGAGCTCATGGTGGAGCCTGCGTGCTGCGCACTCCGGTATTCGCCCTTGGGGCGGCCCGGCGGGCTCATGGTGGAGCCTGCGTGCTGCGCACTCCGGTATTCGCCCTTGGGGCGGCCCGGCGGGCTCATGCCGCCTGCTTGCGCGAGCCGTAGTGCAGGCGCTTGAGGTGGATGAGCAGCAAGGAGATGGCTGCGGGGGTGACGCCGGAGATGCGGGCGGCCTGGCCGATGGTTTCCGGCCGATGAGTCTTGAGTTTTTGGCGCACTTCGAACGACAGGCTGCTGACTGCGTCGTAATCGATGTCGGCCGGAATGCGTTGCTGCTCGTGCGCCAGGTGTTTCTGCACTTCGTCCTGCTGGCGGGCAATGTAGCCGGCATACTTGACCTGAATTTCCACCTGCTCGGCCAGAATGTCATCGTCAGTGACGCCCGGGCCGGCCAGCAAGCTGCCATCTGCATTTCGAGCCCGCATCAGCGCGGCATAAGAAACGGCAGGCCGCTTCAGTAAATCTGATAGTGAGTACTCACGCTCAATTGCCTTGCCGAGCAAAGGCTCCGCCGTCTCGGCGGGGAAATTACGCGGATTGACCCAAGTCGATTTAAGGCGCTCGACTTCCGCGGCAACGGCATCCCGCTTGCGGCTAAAGGCATCCCAGCGTGCATCGTCGACTAAGCCCAGCTTGCGCCCTATTTCGGTCAGCCGCAAATCGGCATTGTCCTCACGCAGGCTTAACCGGTATTCCGCGCGCGATGTGAACATGCGATAGGGTTCGGTAACGCCGCGCGTGACCAAGTCATCGACCAACACGCCCAGGTATGCCTCGTCGCGGCGCGGCGTCCAGGTGTCGCGATCCAGTGCCTGCAGCGCGGCGTTGGCACCCGCCAGCAAGCCTTGCGCTGCGGCCTCTTCGTAGCCGGTAGTGCCGTTGATCTGACCTGCGAAATACAGGCCGCCGATCGCCTTGGTTTCCAAAGTACTCTTGAGCGCGCGAGGGTCGAAGTAGTCGTACTCGATAGCGTAGCCCGGGCGCAGGATGTGCGCATTTTCAAGCCCTGGCAAGGAGTGGATCAAGTCCCACTGCACATCGAACGGCAGGCTAGTGGATACGCCATTGGGGTAGACCTCGTGTGTGTCCAGTCCCTCTGGCTCCAGGAACACCTGATGCGAGGCCTTGTCGGCAAAGCGATGAATCTTGTCTTCGATAGACGGGCAATAGCGTGGACCGACGCCTTCGATGACTCCGCTGTACATGGGCGAACGATCAAGTCCGCCGCGGATGATGTCGTGAGTGCGTGCGTTGGTATGGGTAATCCAGCAGGGCAACTGCCGGGGATGCATGGCGGCGTTGCCCAGGAACGAGAACACTGGCACAGGATCTAGGTCGCCGGGCTGCTCTTCGAGCACGCTGTAATCGATAGTGCGCCCATCGATACGAGGCGGAGTGCCCGTTTTCAGGCGTCCTTGCGGCAACTGTAGCTCTTTCAGTCGCTGACCCAAGGAAGTTGCCGGAGGATCGCCCGCGCGGCCGCCGGAATAATTCTGCAAGCCCACGTGAATCAGGCCATTCAAGAACGTCCCGGCCGTAAGCACAACAGTGCGGCCGCGAAATTTCAGGCCGATCTGTGTGACTGCGCCAACCACCCGGTCGCCTTCGACCATGAGGTCATCTACGGCCTGCTGGAAAATCCAAAGCCCCGGCTGGTTTTCCAGCCGGCTACGAATGGCCTTGCGGTACAACACCCGGTCGGCCTGGGCACGCGTGGCCCGCACAGCCGGCCCCTTCGAACCGTTCAAGATGCGAAACTGGATCCCTGCTTCATCGGTGGCCAGCGCCATTGCCCCACCCAAAGCATCCACCTCTTTAACCAGATGCCCCTTACCGATGCCGCCAATCGACGGATTGCAGGACATCTGACCCAGTGTTTCGATGTTGTGCGTCAATAACAGCGTCTTGGCGCCGATGCGGGCTGCGGCTAACGCGGCCTCGGTGCCAGCGTGGCCGCCACCGACAACTATCACGTCAAATTCGCGCGGGTAATCCATGATGAAAAGCAGAGAAAAGAGCTAGTTAGGCTCCATTATAGAGGTGACCCGACTAATGTTTCACGTGAAACCTTGAGCGGAGTTGCAACCGCTGACGTCACAGGTCGGGCGCCAATGTTTCACGTGGAACATCCCTCGCGGGGAAGGAAAACCAAGAACGTATGGTTTCACGTGAAACATACCCCGTACTGCCTTATTGCAGCGCACCGTTCGCACCGTGGATTCGCGTCCATCAAGACGCCCGGCGGAGGTTGTGCCAGATAGCTATCCACAATATACCCACAGAGAAGCCCGCCCAAATTGACCCATCAAATGAGATGGCGCCCCTGGGGATATCTTTGTGAACAACTCCGACGGCCTTGCCGCGCTGCAGCAGCAAGACGCTCTGCACGCTCGGCGAAAGCCCTTCAACAATTACGGCCTCCCGAACGGAAGCTGGGCCTTAAGCACTGGAAAACATACAGCTTTTTGCGACTATTTGTCCGTCTCATGCCCGTAGTACATGCGCGATAGCTTTCTTCCTATGAACAAGCCAGAGCTTATAACTCCGCTGTGCAAAACTATCGTCAGCACACGTTGGCACGCGGCCGCCAACAAGGATGTAGGCCACGCTTGCCTAACCTATCCACAGAGTTATGCCCGTACTTACTCACACGGTGCTGACCCACGTCGCGGCCGGGGCCGGCGCGCGCATCGGCTGCCCAGACGTAACAACGCCCCGGGAGCCTGGAGGCTGCGGGGCGTTGCACCAGGGGCGGGCCCCTGGTTTACGGGAAAGCGGGATTTCCCGATTTAAAGCGGCCGGATATCGGCCGCTTGAGGCCCTTTCGGGCCATCTTTGACTTCAAACTCGACTTCCTGGCCTTCGTTAAGGCTGCGGTAACCGCGACCCTGAATAGCCGAGAAATGCGCGAAAACGTCGGTACCGCCAGCGTCCGGCGTGATGAAGCCGAAACCTTTATCGGCGTTGAACCACTTGACCTTGCCCTTCTGAACCATTTGTATAGCGTCCTGGTAATAAAAACGAATGCAAGTGAATCAAGGACGCCAACGCCTGAGAGATGCCTTTGCAACACTTGAATCAACTGCGAAAGTCAGCATACTCACGCATCTTGGACAAAACAAATAGTTGTTTACCCCTATGTGGCGTTTTCCCAATGGCGGCGGCGGTGCACGCCCCTGCCACCGTCGGGCCATGTTGGTGGGATACTTACGCGGTTTCTTTCCTCATTATTCCTTCCACGCTGCTTCATTGCCATGATCCGATCCAAGTTGCCAGACGTCGGCACGACCATTTTTACCGTCATGAGCCGGCTGGCCATTGAGCATCAAGCCATCAACCTGGGGCAGGGCTTCCCCGATTTCGATCCCGATCCAAAACTGTGTGAGCTCGTTGCGAAGGCCATGAGCGCCGGTCACAACCAGTATCCCTACATGCCCGGCGTAGCACCGCTGCGCCAGGCCATCGCGGAAAAGACGCAGGCGCTATATGGCCGGGCCTACGATCCCGAAACCGAGATCACCGTAACCAGCGGGGCAACCGAAGCCCTGATGGCTACTGTGCTTGCCGCCGTTAACAGTGGCGACGAAGTGGTCGTGATCGAGCCATGCTATGACTCGTACTTGCCCGCCATTCGCCTGGCCGGGGGTACGGCGGTACCCGTGCCGCTGCGCGCGCCCACCCTGGAAGACCCTTACTACCGTATCGATTGGCTACGCGTGCGCGACGCGATTACGTCTCGCACCCGCCTGCTGATGCTGAATTTTCCGCACAACCCGACCGGCGCCGTTTTGAACGACAGCGATCTGGATGCGCTGGAAAGCATCGTGCGGGACACCGGCATACTGTTATTGTCCGACGAGGTCTACGAACACATCGTATTCGATGGCAAGCCGCACGCCAGCCTGGCGCGTCGGCCCTTGCTCGCCGAGCATGCTTTCGTGATTTCTTCGTTCGGCAAGACCTACCACACGACCGGCTGGAAAGTGGGCTATTGCTGCGCGCCGCGCCAGCTTAGCGCCGAGCTGCGCAAGGTGCACCAGTTCATGGTGTTCACAGTGTCTTCGCCCATGCAGTTTGCGCTGGCCGAGTATATGCGCAACCCGCAGCCCTACAACGACTTGCCGGCGTTCTACCAGGCCAAGCGCGACCGCCTGGCCGCCGGCCTGGCACGTACGCGCTTCAAACCTTTGCCCAGCCCCGGCACGTTTTTCATGCTGGCCGATTACAGCGCCATCTCGAAACAGTCCGAAGCCGATTTTGCCCGCGACCTGACTGTGCAGCATGGGGTCACGGTGATTCCGGTATCAGCGTTCTATCAACATCCCGACGCCGAATCGTCCAATCACCAACTGGTGCGCTTCTGCTTTGCCAAGAAGGACGCCACGCTGGACGCGGCCATCGAGCGCCTGGTAAACGTGTAGAAAAAAAAATGGGGCCGGATGACTGCTCATCCGGCCCCGCAAAAGCAGCAGGTGGTCAGACCGCGGCGTCGCGCGCCCGCCGATTCTGACGAATCCGGCGCAGCAACTGCGGAACAATGACCACGGCTGCGGCGGCAATCCACAGGCCCACCGATACCGAGCTGCTGTACAGCACGGATACATCGCCGTTGGTAATGGACAAAGCCCGGCGCAGGTTCTGTTCCATCATGTCGCCCAGCACCACCCCGAGCACCAGAGGCGCCATCGGCACGCCGAACTTGCGCAGGAAATAACCTATTGTACCGATGCCAACCACCATCAGCAGGTCGAACGTGCCCGAGTTGATCGCATAAACGCCGATGTAGCTGATGCTGAGGATACCCGGCACCATCAACCAGCCCGGCACCGACAGCACCTTGGAGAACACCCGGACCATCGGCACGTTCATCAGGAACAGCAGCACGTTGGCGATGAACAGCGATGCGATCAGGCCCCACACCAGTTCAGGCTTGGTATCGAACAGTACCGGGCCCGGCGTGATGTTGTAGAGCGTCAGCGCCCCCATCATGACGGCGGTGGTGCCCGATCCCGGCACACCCAGCGTGAGCATGGGCACGAACGAGCCGATGGCCGATGCGGTGGCGGCCGATTCAGGCGCAACCAGGCCGCGCATGTCGCCCTTGCCGAACTTGGCGTTCGGGTCTTTGCTTTCGATGATGCGCTTTTCCTGCGAGTACGCAACAGCCGCGGCCACGCTGGCGCCAGCGCCGGGCAACACGCCCACGCCGAACCCCACCAGCGCGCTACGCCCGATACTGCCGGCGGTGAAGGCCAGTTCTTTCAGATTGAACAGCTTGCGGCCGCTGGACTTGACCTCGACGCTATGGCCGGCCACGACCTTTTCTAGCATTTCCAGCATCTCGGCCACTGCGAACAGCGCAATGACGACCACCACGAAGTCGATCCCATCGGCCAGGTGCACCGAATCGAACGTATAGCGATACACGCCCGAGTTCGAGTCAACCCCGATCACCGAAATGCCCAGGCCGATCATGGCGGCCAGCACGCCCTTGACCGGCTGCTTGCCCAGCAGGCTGGTCAGGCAGCAGAAGGCAAAGACCATCAGCACGAAATACTCGGCCGGCCCGAAGGCCAGCGCCCACTTGGCCAGCAAGGGCGCCAGCAGGATGATGCCGGTAACGGACACGATGGAGCCCGCGAACGCCGACGCCGCAGACAGCGACAGGGCCACGTTGGCCATGCCTTGCCGGGCCAACGGATAACCATCGAGGGTAGTCATGATGGCGCTGGCCTCGCCAGGCACGTTCAGCAGAATTGAGGTGATGCGTCCCCCGTATTCAGCCCCTACGTATACCGCGGCCAACAGAATCAAGGCCGTTTCCGGCGGCAGATTCATGGCGAAGGCGATGGGTATAAGCATCGCCACGCCGTTAATGGGGCCGAGCCCCGGCAATACGCCCACCATGGTGCCGATGAACGAGCCGATGGCGGCCACCAGCAGGTTGGTCAGCGAGAAGGCAACGCCGAAGCCGATGGACAAGTGATCGAGAATGGCGCTCATATCAGGTCTCCCAGCAGGCCGGCAGGCAAGACCACATCCAGCGCCTGGTCAAACAGCAGAAAGAAGAAAACGCCCATGATGACGCCACCCAGGGCGCATTTCAGCCAGGTTCCCCCGAACAGGCGCCCAACGAAAATTGTCATCAGGGCAGTTGAAATGACAAATCCGAGCCACTGGAACAAGAATGCGTAAGCTGCCGCGGCCAGCACCATCAAGGCGATGCGCGAGTTGGCGCCCGCCGAATTCTCTTCCACGGGGTTGCCGCCCTTGATGGCCAGGCGCAGCCCGCACAGGCCGATAATCAGCGCGACCAGCATCGGGAAAGCGCGCGGCCCTACCGGTTCGTAGGCGAACGGAGCTTCGATATCCCAGCCCAGCCATGTCATGAGGGCGGCCAGAATCAGGGCAAATATGCCCAAGGTTCGATCATTCATGATCCAGTTTCCAGAAATCGGAAAGCCGCCGGCGCGCCCGTGCACGCGTGTGGCGCGCGGCGGCGTGGAACGGGCGGCCAGGCGCCGCCCCAAAGCCACTGCTTACTTTTTGATCAGCCCGAAGCTATCGGCCAATTCGTAGTACATCTTCACGCGTTCTTTGACGTAGGCGTCGAGTTCGGCGCCGGTTTTGCTGAACGGGAACAGGCCCTGCTGCTCGCGCAGCTTGGCGTATTCAGGCGAAGCCATGGTCTTGTTGAAGGCATCAACCCAGAATTGGTAGTCTTTGTCGGACACCTTGGGACCAACATAGAAGCCGCGAATGATGGGCCAGTCGATGTCGTAGCCCTGTTCCTTGGCCGTGGGCACCGAGTTCAGCTTGCCAGGCAGGCGTTCGCTGTTGAATACGGCCAGTACACGAATCGGCGCGCCGCCTTCCAGCATGGTGAAGGCTTCGGCCGCGTCGCCCATGTAAGCCTGGATGTGGCCGCCACGCAGCGCCGTCACGGCTTCACCGCCGCCCTCGAAAGCCACGAAGCGCATTTTGCGGAAGTCCACGCCGGCCGCCTTGGCGGTCAGGGCGGCTTTCATCCAGTCCTGGCTCCCGACGGTACCACCGGCGCCCAGCACGATCTTGGTGGGATCCTTTTTGAAGGCCTCCATCAGGCTCTTCAGGTCGGTGTAGGGCGAGTCGTTCCGCACCACGGCCACGCCGTAGTCGGAACCGATGCCTGCCAGCCAGCGCACGTCGTTGACGTTGTATTTGCCGAATTTGCCTTGCGCCAGGTTCAACAGCGACCCGCCGGAGAAGGCCACGATGGTGCCGGGTTCGTCGGGATGCTGGGCCACGATGTTGTTGTAGGCCACCGCGCCAATGCCGCCGGGCATGTAGATGATGCGCATGGGTTCTTTCAATGCGCCGCTTTGCTTCAGGCCCTCGGTGGCCAGCCGGCAGGTCAGGTCGAAACCGCCGCCGGGTTGGGCCGGTGCGATACATTCGGGCCGGCGCGGCTCGTCGGCCGCGTGGGCAGCCATGCCCACAGACAGCGCACATGCGCCAATAACCGCCGCCAGGCGGGCTTTCAGAAAGGATTGCATCTTGCGGTCTCCGTGAATCGCTTTTTGGATGTCGTCGTAGGCGGGCCTTGTCCCGCATAACGGGATCACGGCCAACGGACCAGAACCGTACTCAACGCAGGCTTTCCGGAAGCTTTCAGAATCACGCAATTTCATGCCGCATCGCAGCATTCGGGAAGGAATCTAGGGTAAATACCAATGCCGCGCGCAAACCAGGCGAGGGCGCGCGGTTCTCCAGCACCATTTTCCCGCCGTGAATTTCCACGATAGTGCGCACGATGGCCAGCCCCAGTCCGGCCCCAGGCTTGTTCTTGCCCGCGGCGCCGCGGCGGAACCGCACGCTGGCGCGGGCGATGTCTTCGGCCGACATGCCAGGGCCGTTGTCTTCCACGGTAAGGCGGGCGTAGCGTTCGTCGGCATAGACCCGCACCGTGACCTGACTGGCCGGCGCGGTATAGCGAATGGCGTTATCCACCAGATTGCTCAAGGCTTCGCGAAGCAGCCAATCGACGCCCGGGATACATACCGGCAGGCTCGAGGCCTCCAGGCCCAGGTCGATCTGGCGCGCCCGGGCGGCCGGCAGCAAGGCGCGAATCACGCCCTGCGCCACTTCGGCCAGATCCACCCGTTCGGGTGCCAGGCCGTCTTCGGACAGCGGCGCATCTTTGGCGCGCGCCAGTGCCAGCATCTGGTTGGTGGTGCGCACCGCGCGGTCCAGCCCTTCCTGCATGGCCAGGAGCACCGCACGGACCTCCTGCGGATCCGATTCGCGCAAGGCATAGGCAGTCTGGGTGCGCAATACCGACAACGGCGTGCGCAACTGATGCGAGGCATCGTCCAGGAACTGCCGCTGTAGCCTCGCCTGAGCCGCAAAACGGGCCATGTGAAGGTTTACGGCATCGACCAGGGGGCCGACCTCACCCGGGATGTTCGTCGCGTCTACGGGGCTGAGATCGTCTGCGGACCTGCCTTCCACTTCCTGGCGCAACCGTTCAAGGGGACGGACCGCCATGAATACGCTCCATACGACTACCAGCACCACGATGGCAATAACCACGATGTCGCGCTCGACCGCCCGCACCAGCGCCCGCTGCAGGAAATCCTGGCGCGATTCGAGGGTTTCGGCCACCTGCACGATGACGCGGCCGCCGCGGTTGTTGTACAGGGGCGGGTCCATGGGGCGCGCCAACGCGGCAACACGCAGCGGCACGCCCTGGTATTCGGCGTAGAAAAACTGGGGTTGCCCCGAAATGAGCGGTTTGTCGGGCAAAGGCAGATTGGGACTGCCGATTTCCGCCAGGCCATCTTCAGTGGCAACACGGTAGTACACACTGCCGTTGGCCGTGAGCTCGAAAAATTCGAGCATCAGATAGGGTTGTTCCATGGCCAGGCCGCCGCTGGCTGTGGATATGTTGTGATCGATGGAACGCAGCGCGCCGGATAGCGAGCGGTCGTAGGCCAGGTCGACCTGGTGCCGCAACTGGTAGTTCGACAGCCACAAAGCCGCCAGCATGATGCAGACCAGGGCCGGGATCAGCCACCACAACAGCAACGATTTCAGCGTGCGGCGCGCTGATCCTGCCCAATGGCCGGGCCTAATGTTCAAGAACGGCCTCCAGGCAGTAGCCCAAGCCACGCAATGTGACGATTTGCACGCCAGTGTCCGCCAGTTTCTTGCGCAGTCGGTGCACCAGCACTTCGATGGCTTCCAGGTTGACATCGGAATCGTCTGTCTGGATGCGGTCGAGAATCTGTTGCTTATTCATGGGTTCGCCGCTGCGCTGGATCAGTACGCGCAGCACGGCATGTTCGCGCGGCGAGAGTTGCAGCGGCTGGCCACGCACGGTGAAGCGCTGGGCGGACGTGTCCAGTATCAGGTCGCCCAGCGCCAGGCGAGGATGTTCGCGGCCGCGGCTGCGCCGGATCAGCGCGGTAAGCCGCGCTTCCAGTTCTTCCAGGACGAAGGGTTTGGGCAGAAAGTCGTCGGCGCCTTCGTGCAACGTACCCACGCGTTCGGCGAGTGAATCGCGAGCGGTCAGTACCAGCACGGGGGTACGGTCGTCGCGGGCGCGGATTTTCGACAGCAGGGTGTGCCCGTCCATGCCGGGCAGGCCCAGGTCGAGGATGACAGCGTCGAATTCCTCGACCGCCAGGCGTCGTTCGGCCAGCAGCCCGTCGTCAGCCCACTCCACCACAAAACCGGCATGGCGGGCCAGGCTGCGAGACAGCCATCTGGCCAGTTCGGCCTCGTCTTCTATGAGCAGGATACGCATGACCTGAATTTTGGCATTGGCGGCTGGTGGTAGGGCATTGATGTTTTTCTCTTTTCTTTTTCTTTATATAAAGACTAATGATTAATAAGGGCTGTGGATAACTGCATCAACTTGAATTTTCTCCGTGTTTTCAATTGCTTGCCGCCGTTTTTGGCTGTGCAGGACTTCTGTTTGAAGTTTGGGACCAAGTTGAACAACTTTTTTGCCGGCTATGGAAAGCGTAATTGTCCAAGTCGGGTCCACATGCTGTGCACAGCAGCCGTTCCTAGAGGTTATCCACAGGCGCCGTTTGGGTGGAAATCTCTTTGCCTTTACGGGGTGAGTACTTACTTACAGATCGAATTCCGGTGCAAGAACAGGGGTTCTTGCGCTCGAATTCTGCTCTACAGTGTGGCTGTGTATGTCATTCGCGCCAGCCATGAACGCCTCGATTCCTACTGACGACTATACGACCGATGATGACCGCTGGCGGGCGGTTTGCACGCGCGACGCGTCAGCCGATGGTCAATTCGTCTATGCCGTGCGCACCACAGGCGTGTATTGCCGGCCCAGCAGTTCGTCGCGCCTGCCGCGCCGTGAAAACGTGCAGTTTTTCGATACGCCGCAGGCAGCCGAAGCCGCTGGTTACCGGCCCAGCCGGCGCGCCGCGGGCGACCGCAGCGCCGTGGCGGCTCGGCGGGCGGCACTCGTGGAGCAGGCCTGCCGCCTGATTGAAAGCGCCGATACGCCGCCCAGCCTGGATTTTCTTGCCGCGCAGGCTGGCGTCAGTGCCTTTTACTTTCACCGCCTGTTCAAGGCGGAAACCGGGCTGACGCCCAAAGCCTATGCCGATGCTCATCGGGCCCGGCGGTTGCGGCGGGAGCTGGGGGAGTCAGCCACGGTTACCCAGGCTATTTATGAGGCCGGCTTCAATTCCAATAGCCGGTTCTATGAAGCCTCGGACAGCCTGCTGGGCATGCGGCCGCGCGACTATAAAGCGGGCGGGTTCAACGCCGATATCCGCTTTGCGGTTGGCCAATGCGCGCTGGGAGCTATTCTGGTGGCATGCAGCCAGCGTGGCATCTGCGCCATATCGCTGGGCGACGACCCCGAAGCCCTGGTGCGCGAACTGCAGGACCGCTTTCCAAACGCCCGGTTGCATGGCGCGGATTCGGCATTCGAACAATTAGTTGCCCAGGTGGTGGGGTTCGTCGAGGCTCCGGCCGTGGGGCTGAATCTGCCACTGGACGTGCGGGGAACGGCATTTCAGCAGCGGGTGTGGCAGGCGCTGCGCGATATTCCGGCAGGCGCGACAGCCAGCTACGCCGAAATCGCCGATCGCATCGGCGCGCCTAAGGCGGTGCGCGCGGTAGCCCAGGCTTGCGGCGCCAATCAGTTGGCCGTTGCCATTCCATGCCATCGCGTCGTCAGGCGCGATGGCGACATATCGGGCTATCGCTGGGGTGTTGAGCGCAAGCGCGAGTTGCTGCGGCGCGAAGCCGGGGCGGCCGAGGCCGCCTAGGCCGTGCCGGCGCGCCGGTCAGCCGGCAAAACCGCCCTGGTCCAGAAAAGCCTGTTCCTCGGCCGTGGTCTCGCGCCCCAGCAAAGGGTTGCGGTGCGGGAAGCGGCCGAACAATTCAACAATACGCAAGTGTTCTACCGCGTGAGGCAGCCACGGTTCGCCCAGCGCCTGGTTCAACTCGACTGCCTGGCGCTGGTCCGTCAGGTTTTCTGAGTGCGACAACGGCAGGTAGCAAAACACTCGCATGCCGGCCTCGATTTCCGCGTCTTTGCCGGCCTGGATCAGGCGCTGCGCGTAATGGCGGGCCAGCGGATCGGTGGCGTACATGTGGCCGGTGCCGCGAAAGGCATTGCGCGGAAACTGATCCAGCAATATCAACAGGGCCAGCGAGCCATATGCGCTGCCTTCCCATGCGTCCAGCTGCCGCCGCGCGGCCGCCAGGTGCAAATCCATGAAGCGTGCGCTGAATTCGCGGTCGAAAGCCTCGTCTTTGCGAAACCAGCGCGCCGGGCCGGCTTCGCGCCAGAAATCCACTACGGTGTCGGAATTGTTCGTATTCATAGGGTGATCCAGAAGACATAAGAGACAGAACGCAACCGAGCATGTCCAACCCGCGCGAGAAGAACTAGTCACATTGGAAGGGGTTGACAGGTCTGTTGGCGAATGTTCAGAAAAGCGTCAGGTGCTTATCTTTGTTGACATGTCCAACGACATGAGCAAACGCATCATGGCACATCAACCTTCCACGGGCGCCGCGACCCGTGTCTTGATCTCAAGCACCCTCGCTTTCACGATCTGCTTCGCGGTATGGATGATATTCGCCGTACTGGGCATCCCCATCAAGTCCCAGCTCGGCCTGTCCGAAACCGAATTCGGCCTGCTGGCCGCTACGCCCGTCCTCAGCGGGTCGCTGATCCGCGTCCCCCTGGGCATCTGGACCGACCGCTATGGCGGCCGCATCGTGTTTTTCCTTCTGATGCTGGTGTCGGTGCCGGGTGTGTGGTTGCTGGCCTATGCCACCGAGTACTGGCAGTTCCTGGTGCTGGGTTTGTTCATCGGCCTGGCGGGCGGCTCGTTCTCGGTGGGCACGCCCTATGTCGCGCGCTGGTTTCCTCGTAACCGGCAGGGCCTGGCCATGGGAATTTTCGGCGCCGGCAACTCGGGCTCGGCGCTTACGAAATTCGTTGCGCCGGCACTTATCGCCGCGGCCGGCGGCGCGTGGGTCATCGTGCCCCAGGTCTACGCCGTGGCACTGCTGGCAACGGCCATCCTGTTCTGGATGTTCTCGGCCACCAATCCGGCGCACAACGTGCGCGGCGGCGCCAGCCTGTCCGCTCAACTGGCCATGCTGCGCGACCCGCGTGTGTGGCGCTACTGCCAGTACTACTCGGTGGTGTTCGGCGGATACGTCGCGCTGGCGCTCTGGATGACCAAGTACTACGTCGGCGAGTACGGCTTCGACATGAAGCTGGCTGCGCTGCTGGCCGCCTGCTTCTCGTTGCCCGGCGGCGTGCTGCGCGCCGTGGGCGGCTGGATTTCCGACAAATACGGCGCCTATCGCACCACTTGGTGGGTGATGTGGGTGTGCTGGGTGGCCTTCTTTCTCCTCAGCTATCCGCAAACGCACTTTGTCATCGAAACCGACACGGGTCCGCGTGAATTCTTCCTGGCCATCGGGCCCACGCTGTTCACCATCCTGATGTTCGTGGTGGGCATAGCCATGGCTGTCGGCAAGGCCTCCGTCTTCAAGTTCATCTCGGATGAATTCGGCGAAAACATCGGCGCGGTGTCCGGCATTGTCGGCCTGGCCGGCGGGCTGGGCGGGTTCGTGCTGCCCATCCTGTTCGGCGCCCTGCTCGACTTCACGGGCGTGCGGTCCAGCGCCTTCATGCTGATGTACGGCACGGTGTGCGTCTCGCTGATCTGGATGCACTACAGCTTCCGTCCCGAACCCGCTGCCCGCGCGTTGCAGGCCGCCTGATTCCCCTTTTTTCCAACCCGACTGCCGGGCGCCCGCGGCGCCTGGCGCACTCCACCGCGAGAACACCATGTCCAGCTACGTACTGACCCGCTGGGAACCAGAGAACCGGAACTTCTGGCAAAGCACTGGCGCCCGCATCGCCAACCGAAATCTCTGGATTTCCATTCCCGCCCTGAGCCTGGCATTCTGCATCTGGATGCTGTGGAGCGTGGTGGTAGTCAACCTCGACAAAGCCGGCTTCGAGCTGTCGAAAAACCAGATGTTCTGGTTGACGGCCCTGCCCGCGCTGTCCGGCGCCACCCTGCGCATTTTCTATTCGTTCCTGGTGCCGGTCTTTGGCGGCCGGCGCTGGACGGCCATTTCCACCGCCACGCTGTTGATTCCGGCCATAGGCATGGGCTTCGCTTTGCAGGATCCGACCACGTCGTATCCCACGCTGCTGGCGCTGGCCCTGCTGTGCGGCTTCGGCGGCGGCAATTTCAGCTCCAGCATGGCCAACATCAGCTTTTTCTTTCCCAAAGAAAAGAAGGGCTTCGCCACCGGCATGAATGCCGGCATCGGCAACCTGGGCGTGTCGGTGGTGCAGTTCGTGGTGCCTGTCATCATCACCATGGGCGTGCTGGGCACGCTGGGCGGCGACCCGCAGCGCTTCGTGGTCGACGGCGTCGAGCACCAGATCTGGCTGCAGAATGCGGGCTTCATCTGGGTGCCGATCATTCTCGCGTCGTCGCTGGCTGCGTGGTTCGGCATGAACGATATCGCCGACGCCAAGGCGTCCTTCGCCGACCAGGCCGTGATCTTCAAGCGCAAGCACAACTGGTTGATGTGCTGGTTGTACGTCGGCACCTTCGGTTCGTTCATCGGGTTCTCGGCTGGCTTCGCCATGCTGACCAAGGCGTTGTTCCCCGACATCAACCCCGTGACCTACGCGTTCCTGGGGCCCCTGGTGGGTTCGCTGACCCGGCCGCTCGGGGGCTGGGTCTCCGACAAACTGGGCGGCGCGCGCGTCACCCTGCTGGTGTTCGCCGCCATGATCGCCGCCGTGCTGGGGCTGCTGGCGTACGTGCCCACCGCAACCAGCGCCGGCAACTTCAACGGATTCCTGGCGATGTTCATCGTGCTGTTCGCGCTGACCGGCGTGGGCAACGGCTCGACGTTCCGCATGATTCCCGTGATTTTCCTGCACGAGCGCACCCAGGCGGCCCGTGGCCGCGGCGCCGCGGCTGAAAAACAGGCCTTGATCGACGCCGGCAAAGAGTCCGCCGCGGTACTGGGCTTCTCGGGGGCTATTGGAGCCTATGGCGGGTTTTTCATTCCGCGCAGCTTCGGTTCGTCGATCGAGCTCACCGGCGGGGTTGGCGCGGCCCTTTACTGCTTCATTGCCTTCTACGTCACTTGCCTGTGCATCACCTGGTGGTATTACGCGCGCCGCAACGCGCCGGTGCCGTGCTGATGCCAATTGGTAACTAGTCAACTCGGCCATAAGAACTAGTACGTATGGCGCGGCCTTCTTCTACCAGCGATGAATGGTCGCGCGCGCCGGGCCCCAATAAAGTAATAGCCAGATCGCGCCGGCGTGGCCGGCGCACACGGAGAAAAGAATGAGTCATTTCCTGGACCGGCTGAAATTCATGTCGCGGGTGAAATCCACCTTTTCCAGCGGTCACGGCGAAGTCGTCAACGAAGACCGCACCTGGGAAAACGCCTATCGCGGCCGCTGGCAGCACGACAAGGTTGTTCGTTCCACGCACGGCGTGAACTGTACCGGTTCGTGTTCCTGGAAGGTGTACGTCAAGAACGGCCTGATCACCTGGGAAACCCAGCAAACCGACTACCCGCGCACCCGTCCCGATCTGCCCAACCACGAGCCCCGCGGCTGTCCGCGCGGCGCCTCGTACAGCTGGTACGTGTATTCCGCCCAGCGCGTCAAGTATCCGATGATCCGCGGGCGCCTCATGCAAATGTGGCGCGAAGCCCGCAAAACCCTCGATCCCATCGCTGCCTGGGAATCCATCAGCCAGGATCCGGTCAAAGCCAAGCACTACAAATCCGTGCGCGGGCTGGGGGGGTTCGTGCGGGCCGACTGGGACGCCGCTACCGAAATCATCGCGGCGGCCAATGCCTACACCATCAAGAAATTCGGGCCCGACCGCGTGATCGGCTTTTCGCCCATTCCGGCCATGTCCATGGTCAGCTACGCCGCCGGGGCGCGCTACCTGAGCCTGCTGGGGGGCGCTTGCCTGAGCTTCTACGACTGGTACTGCGACCTACCCCCGGCCAGCCCGCAGGTGTGGGGCGAACAAACCGACGTGCCCGAATCGGCCGATTGGTACAACTCCACGTACCTGATGGTGTGGGGCTCCAACGTGCCGCAGACGCGCACGCCCGACGCGCACTTCTACACCGAGGTTCGCTACAAGGGCACCAAGACGGTGGCGGTGTCGAGCGACTTCGGCGAAATGGTCAAGTTCGGCGACATCTGGCTGGCGCCCAAGCAAGGCACCGATGCCGCGCTCGCCCTGGCCATGGGCCACGTCATCCTGAAAGAATTCCATCATACCGGCGCGTCCGACTACTTCCGCGACTACGCTAAGCGCTACACCGACATGCCCATGCTGGTGCAGCTGAAAGAACGCGACGGTTGCCTGGTGCCCGACCACTTCCTGCGTGCTTCGCAACTGGCGGATGCCCTGGGCCAGCCCAACAACCCCGACTGGAAGACGCTGGTCATCGACAACCATACCGGCCACCTGGTGGCGCCCAACGGCAGCATCGGCTTTCGCTGGGGCGAGGCCGCCGTTGATGGCGGCGCCAAGGTCGGGCGCTGGAACCTCGAGTCGCGCGATGGCGGCAGCGGCCGCGAGATCGATCCGGTTCTCTCGTTGCTTGACTCCCGCGACGACGTGGTGGGCGTGGGTTTCCCCTATTTCGGCGGTGAACACGGCAGCGTACTGGTACGCAACGTGCCCGTGCGCCACATCGTGCTGGCCGACGGCAGCACGGCCTGCGTTGCCACGGTGTACGACCTGCAAATGGCCAGCTACGGTGTCGACCGTGGCCTGGGCGGCGACAACGTGGCCGCCTCGTACGACGACGACGTGCCCTACACGCCGGCCTGGCAGGAAAAGCACACCACGGTGCCGCGCCACCTGGTCATCCAGGTGGCCCGAGAGTTCGCGCAGAACGCCCATGACACCCACGGCAAGTCCATGGTGATCGTCGGCGCCGCGCTGAATCACTGGTACCACATGGACATGACCTACCGCGGCATCATCAACCTGCTGATGATGTGCGGCTGCGTGGGCAAGAGCGGCGGCGGCTGGGCCCACTACGTGGGCCAGGAGAAGCTGCGTCCGCAATTCGGCTGGGCGCCGCTGGCCTTTGCGTCCGACTGGTCGCGTCCGCCGCGCCACATGAACGGTACGTCGTTCTTCTATGCACACACCAGCCAGTGGCGCCACGAAAAGCTGCCGGTCAGCGACATTCTCGGGCCTACCGCCGACGCAGGTCGCTATGGCCAGCTCAGCATGATCGACCTGAACGCCAAGTCCGAGCGCATGGGCTGGCTGCCGTCGGCGCCGCAGCTTGAAACCAACCCGCTCGACGTCGTGGCGCAAGCCGAGGCGGCCGGCCAGGATCCGGTGGCCTACGCGACGCAACGCCTCAAGAGCGGCCAGCTCAACTTCAGTTGCGACGACCCCGACAACCCGGCCAACTTCCCGCGCAATATGTTCGTCTGGCGCTCGAACATTCTTGGGTCCAGCGGCAAGGGCCACGAGTACTTCCTGAAGTACCTGCTGGGCACGCAGAACGCGGTTTTTGGCGACGAAGCCGATGCCATCAAACCGGCTGAAGTGCGTTACCGCGAAGAAGCGGCCGAAGGCAAGCTCGATCTGCTTACGGTGCTCGACTTCCGCATGAGCACCACGTGCCTGTATGGCGACATCGTGCTGCCCACCGCGACATGGTACGAAAAAGACGACCTCAACACGTCTGACATGCACCCCTTCATCCACCCGCTGTCCGAAGCCGTGCAGCCGCTGTGGGAAAGCAAGACCGACTGGGAAATCTACAAACTGCTGGCGAAGAAATTCAGCGAGATCGGCGGCCCGTACCTGGGCAAGCGCAAAGACCTCGTCCTGACGCCGCTGCTGCACGACACCCCGGGAGAACTGGGCCAGGCCTTCGAGCCCAAAGACTGGAAGCTGGGCGAATGCGACCTGGTGCCGGGCAAGACCGCGCCGTCCATGACGGTGGTCGAGCGCGACTACAACGATATCTACCGCAAGTTCACGTCGGTGGGGCCGCTGCTCGATAAGTTGGGCAACGGCGGCAAGGGCATCAACTGGAACACCGAGCACGAAGTGCACGAGCTTGCCGAGCTGAACCGCCGCGTCGAAACCGAGGGCGTCAGCGAAGGACGGCCGCGCCTGGATACCGCCATCGACGCCGCTGAAATGATCCTGACCTTCGCGCCGGAAACCAACGGCCACGTGTCGGTCAAGGCCTGGGAAGCCCTGGGCAAGATCACCGGCCGCGACCATACCCACCTGGCTGTCGGCCGCGAGCACGACAAGATCCGCTTCCGCGACATCCAGGTGCAGCCGCGCAAGATCATCTCGGCGCCCACCTGGTCGGGCCTGGAAAGCGAAGAAGTCAGCTACAACGCCGGCTACACCAACGTGCACGAACTGATCCCGTGGCGCACCCTCACCGGCCGCCAGCAGTTCTATCAAGACCACCGCTGGATGCTTGATTTCGGCGAAGGGTTCTGCGCCTACAAGCCGCCCATCAATACGCGCACCGTGGCGCCGATGCTGGGCCAGTATCCCAACGGCGAACACGAGCTGGTGCTGAACTGGATCACGCCGCACCAGAAGTGGGGTATTCACAGTACCTACTCCGATAACCTGCGCATGCTCACGCTCAGTCGCGGCGGGCCGCACGTATGGGTTTCCGAAACCGAGGCCAAGCAGGCCGGCCTGGTCGACAACGACTGGGTCGAGGTCTTCAACGTCAACGGCACCCTGACGGCCCGGGTCGTGGTAAGCCAGCGCGTGCCGGTGGGCATGTGCCTGATGTACCACGCACAGGAAAAAATCATCAACGTGCCCGGTGCGGAAACCAGCGGCATGCGCGGCGGCATCCACAACTCGGTGACGCGCGCGGTGCTCAAGCCCACCCACATGATCGGCGGCTATGCCCAGCAGGCCTATGGTTTCAACTACTACGGCACGGTCGGCAGCAACCGCGACGAATACGTCGTGGTGCGCAAGATGAAAAAGGTCGATTGGATGGAAGGCCCGTTGGGGCAGCAGCTCGAAGAAGGAAGCGCAAAATGAAAATCCGTGCCCAAGTCGGTATGGTGCTGAACCTGGACAAGTGCATCGGCTGCCACACCTGCTCCATCACCTGCAAGAACGTCTGGACCAGCCGCGACGGCGTCGAGTACGCCTGGTTCAACAACGTGGAAACCAAGCCTGGCATCGGCTACCCAAAAGAATGGGAAAACCAGTCGCGCTGGAACGGCGGCTGGACGCGCACGCCCGCCGGCAAACTCGAACCGCGCCAGGGCGGCAAGCTGAAGATTCTGGCGAACCTGTTCGCCAACCCCAACTTGCCGGCCATCGACGACTACTACGAACCGTTTACCTACGACTACGAACACCTGCAGAACGCCCCGCTGAGCCAGACCCCGCCAACGGCCCGGCCGGTGTCGGTGCTGACCGGCCGCAAGATGGACAAGATCCACTGGGGCCCGAACTGGGAAGACGACCTGGGCGGCGAATTCAGTTCGCGTAGCCGCGACGCGCTGTTCGAGGGCGTACAGAAAGAAATGTACTCGACCTTCGAGAACACGTTCATGATGTACCTGCCCCGCTTGTGCGAGCACTGCCTGAACCCCGCCTGCGTGGCCAGCTGCCCGTCGGGTTCCATCTACAAGCGCGAAGACGACGGTATCGTGCTGGTTGACCAGGACAAGTGCCGCGGCTGGCGCATGTGCATCTCGGGCTGCCCGTACAAGAAGGTGTACTACAACTGGCAGAGCGGCAAGGCTGAGAAATGCACGTTCTGTTATCCGCGGATCGAGGCCGGCCAGCCGACGGTGTGTTCCGAAACCTGCGTGGGCCGCATCCGCTATCTGGGCGTGTTGCTGTACGACGCGGACCGCATCGAGGCGGCCGCGGCCAGCGCCAGCGAGCAAGACCTGTACCAGGCGCAGCTCGACGTGTTCCTGGACCCGCATTCGCCCGAGGTCATTGCCGAAGCGCGCCGCCAGGGCATACCGGATTCGTGGCTGCAGGCCGCGCGCCAGTCGCCGGTATACAAGATGGCATGCGAGTGGAAGGTAGCGTTCCCGCTGCACCCTGAGTACCGCACGCTGCCCATGGTCTGGTACATACCGCCGCTGTCGCCCATTCAGTCGGCAGCCGAGGCCGGCCATATGCCGCACAAGACGGTCGGCACGACCGGCGTGATTCCCGACGTGTCTACCCTGCGCATTCCCTTGCGCTACCTGGCCAACCTGCTGACCGCAGGCGACGAAGCGCCGGTACAGCGGGCGCTGGAGCGTCTGCTGGCCATGCGGGCGTACATGCGCGCCGAGTCGGTGCATGGTGAGCAGGACGAGGCCATTCTGGCCGACGTCGGCCTGGACCGCGCCACCGTGCGCGACATGTATCGCATCATGGCCATCGCCAACTACGAAGACCGTTTCGTGGTGCCCTCCAGCCACAAGGAAATGGTCGAAGACAGCTTCAACGACAAGGGCAGCTGCGGCTTCACGTTCGGCAACGGTTGCTCGGGCGGCGTGTCCGATGGCGCGCTGTTCGGCAAGAAACCGCGCGGCAGCGAGATCTTTATCGAGATGCCCAAGTCGCGCAAGAAAACCGCCCTGGCCTGAGCACGGAACCGAACCATGAGCCCATATCGCATTCTTTCCGCGCTGCTGAGTTATCCCGAGCAGGATCTCCTCGATGCCCTGCCTGAGATCGACGACGCGCTCGACGCCCACCCCGAAGCGCAAGACCAGTTGTCGCCCCTGACCGACCACCTGAAGACTCACGGCCTGATCGAGCTACAAGAGAACTACGTCGCCACGTTCGATCGCAACCCGTCGCATTCGCTGCACTTGTTCGAGCACGTGCACGGCGAAAGCCGTGACCGCGGCCAGGCCATGGTCGACCTGCTGGAGGAATACCGTCGCCACGGTTTCGAGCCTGGCGCGGCCGAGCTGCCCGACCACGTGCCGCTGTTCCTGGAACTGCTGGGCCTGATCGACCCGGCGCAGGCGCGCCAACTGCTCGATGAGGCCATTCATGTGCTGGCCGCCATCGGTGCGCGCCTGGCGCGCGCCGGCAGCCCGTACTCGACGGTCTTCGCCGTGCTGCGCGGCATGACCGACGTGGTGCCGCGCGAGCAGACCGACCCGCCGGTGCGCGACATGGACGAAGCCATGGAAGCCTACGGCGTGGGTCCCGACGGCGTCGAACCGCTGCTGCCGATGGCCGCCGCCGGCACGCACGTCGTGCATTTCCATCCCCGCGCGCGCGGCGCACAACAATAAGGCCGGGAGCCCATCCATGAATACCCTGCATCAGTTCCTGTTCGGCGTCTATCCTTACATTGCGCTCAGCATCTTCCTGCTAGGCAGCCTGGCGCGCTTCGAGCGCGAGCAGTACACCTGGAAAAGCGACAGTTCGCAGTTGCTGTACCGCGGCCAGCTGCGCCTGGGCAATATCCTGTTCCACATCGGCATTCTGGGCCTGTTCTTCGGCCACTTGGTGGGTCTGCTGACCCCGGTGGTGGTATGGGACACCCTGGGCGTGTCGCACAGCGTCAAGCAGGCCGTGGCCATGGCGGCCGGCGGCATCATGGGAATGCTGTGCCTGGTGGGCCTGCTTATCCTGGTGCATCGCCGCCTGACCCATCCCCGCATTGCCCACGTCACGCGGCCAGGCGACAAGATCCTGTTGCTATGGCTGCTGGTGACCCTGCTGCTGGGCTTGTCGACCATCGTCTTGTCGGCGGGCCACATGGATGGCCACATGATGGTGCAGTTCATGACCTGGGCCCAGCACATCATTACTTTCCAGGGCGACGCGGCCAGCCACATTGCCGAAGTGCCGGTGCTGTTCAAGGCGCACCTGTTCATGGGCCTGACGCTGTTCGTGATTTTCCCGTTTACCCGCCTGGTGCATGTCTGGAGCGGCTTTGCCTCGGTAGGCTACCTGGGCCGCGCCTGGCAGCTGGTGCGGCCGCGCTGAACCCTAATGCCGCCGGCCCGGCCGGCGGCTGCGAGAACCAACATGCCTGTCATCGTCAACGGCGTCGAACTCAACGATGCCGACCTGGAACAAGAACTGCCTAACCATGGCGACGCGGCCAACCCGCAGCGTCGCGCCATTACGGCATTGGTGTTGCGCCGCGTGATGCTGGACGAGGCCCGACGGCTGGGCCTGAACGCCGAGAATGACGATGCCGCGATCGATGCCCTGCTCGATTCGCAGGCCGCCACGCCCGAGCCCGATGATGCCGCGTGCCGCCGCCATTACGAGATGCACCCTGAACGCTTCACCGTGGGAGAGTTGGTCGAGGCCGACCATATCCTCTTCCAAGTGACGCCGCAGGTCGACCTGCAACGCTTGCGCGAGCGCGCCGAAGCGGCCCTGCAGCAGGCGCAGGCCGAGCCCGAGCGCTTCGCGGAGCTGGCGCGCGCCTTGTCGAATTGCCCGTCTGCGGCCGTGGGCGGCAGCCTAGGCCAACTGGGCCGGGGTGACACCGTGCCCGAGTTCGAACGGGCGGTATTCGGCCAGCCTGCTGGCACGGTGCTGCCGCGCCTGGTGGAAACCCGCCATGGCCTGCATATCGTGCGCATCGTCCGCCATGTGGCGGGCCGTCTGCTGCCGTACGAGCAGGTGGCGCCGCGCATTGCGCAGGCGCTGGCGGCGGCCAGCCGCGACACGGCATGGCGTCAGTACACGCGCATGCTGGTCGGCCGTGCTCGCATCGAGGGCATCGAACTGGAAGGCGCCGACGGCCTCCTGGTGCAATAAGGCGGCGACGATGCCTGGCGCGACTTCCCTGACAGACGGCCACGGCCGGCGCATCGACTACCTGCGCGTATCGGTTACCGACCGCTGCGACCTGCGCTGCACGTATTGCCTGCCGGCCGGCTTCAAAGATTTCGACGCGCCCGCGCACTGGCTCACCCACGCTGAAATGGCGCGCCTGGTTGGCGTTTTCGTCGGCCTGGGCGTGCGCAAGCTGCGCCTGACCGGCGGCGAGCCCCTGACCCGTGGCGGCCTGTCCAGCCTGGTGCGTGCGGTGGCCGGCTTGCCGGGCCTGCAAGACTTGTCGCTGTCCACCAACGGAACAAGGTTGGCGCGCCATGCGGCCGAACTGCGCGCGGCCGGCGTGTCGCGCCTGAATGTCAGCCTGGACACACTGGACGCCGGCGCCTATGCGCGCATCACGGGCCGCGACTGCCTGGACGACGTGCTGAGCGGACTGGATGCCGCGCGGGCCGCCGGGTTCGCGCCTATCAAGCTCAATGCCGTGGTGCAGGCCGGCACTCCCGAAGCCGACCTGGAGCGGCTGCTGGCCTATGCCTGCCGCCAGGGTTATGTGTTGCGGTTGATCGAGCCCATGCCCGTGGGCGACACGGGACGGCGCAGCGCCGGCGTCGACCTTTCCGCGCTGGGCCGGCAGTTGGCTGCCTGCCATGGCCTGATGCCGGCGGTGGCGGGGCTGGGCGCCGGCCCCGCACGCTACTGGAGCAACGCCGAAGGCCAGTTGGTGCTGGGCGTCATTACGCCCATGTCGCAACATTTCTGCGCGGCCTGCAACCGGGTCCGGTTGGGGGCCGACGGCACGCTATATCTGTGCCTGGGCCAGCGCGACAGCGTGCCCCTGGGAGAACGGTTGCGGCAGGGCGCCAGCGACGCCGAGCTGGCGCAGACCATCAGGGCGGCCATTGCCGTCAAGCCCGAGCGCCACGATTTCAATACACACCCCGAACGCATCGTGCGTTTCATGTCCCAAACCGGGGGTTGACCATGGGCGAGCAACTGTCCGTCCGTGGCCCGCGCGACCTGGAACGCTTCATCAGCGGGTTCCAGCGTTTCCAGCAGCACTATTTCGACGACGCGCCTGCGCTGTACCGCGGCCTGTGCCGCGGCCAGAATCCCGGCACCCTTCTAATAGGCTGCTGCGATTCGCGAGTTGATCCGGCCTTGTTGCTGGGGTGCGATCCCGGCGATATCTTCACCGTGCGCAACGTGGCCAACCTGGTGCCGCCGTCCGAAGAAGATGGTGGGCAGCATGGCGTGCTGGCCGCCATCCAGTTCGCGGTGGAACAACTGCAGGTGGGCCGCATCATCGTGCTGGGCCACAGCCAATGCGGCGGCATACGCGCCCTGATGGAGCAGCGCCTGGACGACCGGGCCGAAGACGATTACATCGGGCGCTGGATGAATATTGCCGAGCCCGCGCGCGCGCAGGTGCTGCGGCAAATGCCGCAAGCCAGCCTGGCCGAACAGCGGCGCGCCTGCGAGCAGGCGTCCATCCTGGTCTCGCTGCGCCACCTGGAATCCTTCGCCTGCGTGCGGCGCCAGTTGGCGCGCGGCGCCATCAGCCTGCACGGCTGGTACTTCGACCTTGATGCCGGCGCCCTGCAGGCCTATTCGCCGCGCGCCGACGCTTTTCTGCCGCTGACCTGAAGGCATCCGGGGTGCCCCGCATCTCCGCCGGGCAGCCCTGAAAGAAGCTAAACTCTTCTTGTCCAGCCGCTGGCGTCGTGACATGACCTCTACAGAATTCCCCGTGGGCCCGGACGGCCTTCCCACCCTGCGCGATAGCCTCCCCACCCGTATCATTGCCAGTTCATTGGTTGCCCTGGCGGTGGTGCTGAGCATGGTGGCCTGGACATTGTGGCTGTCCTGGGGGCTGGAAGGCGCGGGCGCCGCCATTAACGATACCGGCAGCCTGCGCATGGTGGCCAACCGCGTGGCGGTCGAACTGATGCGCCCGGGCGCCGAGCGCACCTCGCAAGTCGAGGCCTTCGTGCATGCCCAGGACGAAACCCTGGCCCTGCTCGAGCGCGGCAATCCCGCGCGGCCGCTGTTCCTGCCGGCCGATCCTGCCGTCAGCGCCCAATTGGGCGTGGTGACCCAGCTGTGGAACCAGACCATGAAACCGGCCGTGGCGCGCGCGCGCCAGGGCGGCGACATGACGCCCTACCTGGAGGCGCTGCCGGCCTTCGTGGCCGAGGCCGACAAGCTGGTGCGCATGATCGAGCTCGACAACGCCGGCAAGACCATCCAGCTGCGGCTGTCGCAAGGCGTGCTGGCCGCGATAGGCAGCGTGGGCACGGTCGCCATGATCTACCTGCTGTACCTGTGGATCATTTCGCCCGTATTGCGCCTGCGCGATGGCCTGCAGCGCATGACGGCCGGTGAATTCAGCACTCGCCTGCCGGTCGAGACACGCGACGAGTTCGGGGTGCTGGCGCGCGGCTTCAACCTGATGGCCGACAAGCTCGAGAACCTGTATCGCAACCTGGAAAACCGGGTGCGCCGCAAGACGGCGGAACTCGAGGCGCAGAACCGCGAGATCGGGGCGCTGTACGACATGGCGGCGTTTCTTAACCAGCCCAACAGCATCGAGGCCGTCTGCCGCGGGTTTTTGCAGCGCGTCATGAGCCAATTCGGCGCGGCCGGCGGCACGATCCGCGCCCTGGACCCGACCGACGAAAAACTCAACATGCTGGTGTCGGAAGGCCTGTCGCCCGAACTGGCCGAGGCCGAACGCTGCATGCAGGCCGATCACTGCTATTGCGGAGTCGCCACCCAAGAGGGCACCCAGATCGTGCGCGACCTGCGCAAGGTTGCGCCCATCGAGGCATTTCACTGCGCCAACGACGGCTTTCGCAGCCTGGCGGTGTTTCGCATCGTGGCGCGCGACGAGGTGCTGGGCTCGTTTTCGCTGCATTTCAAGGCGCAGCGGCAGGTGTCGCCTGCCGAGACCCAGTTGCTCGAAACCCTGGGCCAGCATCTGGGCGTGGCCCTGGAAAACCGCAGGCTGGACGCCAAGGCGCGGCAATTGGCCGTGGTGCGCGAGCGCAGCCTGATGGCCCAGGGCCTGCACGACAGCATCGCGCAGGGCCTGAACTTCCTGAAACTGCAGCTGCAGTTGCTGGACGACGCCGTGATGCGGGGCGACGACGACGACGTGCGCGAAATCGTGCCGCTGTTGCGCACGGGCGTCGAGGAAAGCTACCAGGACGTGCGCGAATTGCTGGTGAATTTCCGCACCAAGCTCGACCAGGGCGAATTGCCCGATGCCATCGAAGAAGCCGTGCTGCGGTTCCGGCGCCAGACCGGCATCGAGGTCGACCTGGACATGGCGTACGGCGCCGACCGGCCGCTGCCTCCCGAGCAGCAGTTGCAGGTGCTGTTCATTCTGCAGGAAGCCCTGTCGAACGTGCGCAAGCATGCCCAGGCCAGCCACGTGCGCGTGCGGCTGATGAACAACCAGGACTTCGAGATGGAGATCACCGATGACGGCATCGGCTACGATCCCGACGAAGTGGGACAGCGGGAAGAAAGCCACATCGGCCTGCACATCATGCGCGAACGGGCCGCCCGGCTCAACGCTGTGATAAAACTGATGTCCCGACCTGGCGCCGGCGCCACGGTGCGGCTGGTGCTGCCCCGTGCGGCGCGCAGCGCTGCCTGAGTTCCCGCTACCCATGGCTATCCGTATCCTGCTTATCGACGATCACAGCCTGTTTCGCTCGGGTGTGCGGCTGCTGCTGCAGCGCCAGCCCGACTTCGAGGTTGTGGCCGAGGCGGCCGACGGCGTGGAAGGCATCAAGCGTGCCAAGGAATTCCAACCCGACGTCATCTTGCTGGACCTGAACATGCCCGGCCTGTCGGGCCTGGAAACGCTGCAGTTGCTGGTGCAGGACGTGCCGCGCAGCGCGGTGGTCATCTTGACGGTTTCCGAAGAGACCGACGAGCTCAGCCAGGCCTTGCGCGACGGCGCGCGCGGCTATCTGGTGAAGAATATCGACGCCGAGGCGCTGACGGCGGCGATTCGCCGCGCTGCCACCGGCGAACCCGTGATCGCCGACAACATGACCGCCAAGCTGGTAGACCGTTTCCGCGAGCAGGCTTCGCAGGGCGCCGGCAACGCGGCCAATGCCGAACGCACCCGTCTTACCACGCGCGAGCGTGAAATCGTGCAGTGCCTGGCGCATGGCGCCAGCAATAAGGTCATTGCCCGGCAACTGGACATAGCCGAAAGCACGGTGAAGATCCATGTGCAGAACATACTCAAGAAACTGAACCTGACCAGCCGGGTGCAGGTGGCGGTATATGCCGTCGAAAACGGGCTGGTTGCGGACGATTGACCCCGGCAGCCGTCCGGGCAACAGGGGACATTCATGGCAGTAGAGGGCGACGCGGGCCAACTGGCCAAGGTCGTGGTGTTGTTGGGCGCGGCGGTGGTAGCGGTACCGCTTTTCCGGCGCCTGGGACTGGGGTCGGTGCTGGGCTATCTGGCGGCCGGCCTGGTCATCGGGCCGTTCGGGCTGGGCCTGTTCCGCGACCCGCACACTATCTTGCATACCGCCGAGCTGGGCGTGGTGATGTTCCTGTTCATCATTGGCCTGGAAATGCGCCCCTCGCACCTGTGGGCCCTGCGGGGCGAGATATTCGGGCTGGGCAGCCTGCAGGTGCTCGTGTGCGGGCTGCTGTTGACCGGCGTGGGCGTGGCCTTCGGGTTTCCATTGGCGGTGTCGTTTATCTGCGCGATGGGCTTCGTGCTGACGTCCACCGCCATCGTCATGCAGCTGCTGGGCGAACGGGGCGACATCGCCACCGCGCGCGGGCAGAAAATTGTGTCCATCCTGCTGCTGGAAGATTTGCTGATCGTGCCGCTACTGGCGCTGGTGGCGTTCATTGCGCCGCCGGGCGCCGGGCCTGTCGAGGCGTCCACCGCGGCGTCGCGCTGGCTGGATGTAGGCATCGGCGTGGGCGCGCTGGCCGCGCTGGTGGTGGCGGGCATCTGGTTGTTGAACCCCCTGTTCCGCCTGCTGGCGCGCGCCAAGGCGCGCGAGGTCATGACCGCGGCGGCGCTGCTGGTGGTGCTGGGCTCGGCCCTGCTGATGCAATGGGGCGGGCTGTCGATGGCCATGGGCGCATTCCTGGCGGGCGTGTTGTTGTCGGAATCCACGTTTCGGCACCAGCTGGAGGCCGACATCGAGCCTTTCCGCGGCCTGCTGCTGGGCCTGTTTTTCCTGGGCGTGGGCATGTCGCTGGATCTGACCGTGGTGGCGCGCAACGCTACCCTGATCGTGGTCGGGGTGCTGGCCATGATGGCCGTGAAGGCGTTGTGCATCTACGGCACGGCCAGGCTGGCCAGAAGCTCGAAGGCCGAGGCGCTGGACCGCGCGGTGCTGATGGCTCAGGGGGGCGAGTTTGCTTTCGTGCTGTTTTCCGCCGCGCTGGCCAACCGGGTCATCGATCCGGTGGTCAATGCCAACATGACGGCTATCGTGGTGCTGTCGATGGCGCTGACGCCGCTGGCGGTGCTGGCGCACAATCGTTGGGCACCGCGCCCCGGCGTTTCTACCGAAGGGCTCGAGGCGCCCAGCAACCAGCTTGGCCGTGCGCTGGTGATCGGCTTTGGCCGCGTGGGGCAGATCGCCAGCCAGCACATGCTGGCCATGGGCGCCGAGATCACCATCATCGACAACGATCCCGAGATGATCCGCAGCGCCGCCGACTTCGGCTTCAAGGTCTACTATGGCGACGGCACGCGCACCGACGTGTTGCACGCGGCCGGCGCCAAGCACGCGCAAGCCATCCTGGTGTGCGCCGACGGCCGGGCGACGGTGACGCAGATGGTCGAGCGCATCAAGGCGGTATGCCCGCATTCGCGCATTCTGGTGCGGTCGTTCGACCGCGAGCATGCGCTGGAGCTGCACCGGGCCGACGTCGACTTCCAGGTGCGCGAGACGTTCGAGTCGGCCATGGTGCTGGGCCGCCAGGCCACCATGACGCTGGGAGCGACGCCCGAGATTGCCGACGAGATTGCCGAAGACATCCGCCGCCGCGACGCCGAGCGCTTTCAGCTGGAAGTGACGGGCGGCTTGTTCGCCGGCCGCGCACTGCTGTTGAACAACCAGTCGGCCGAACACGATCACTAGCGCCGCTTCCTGTCCGGCCCGCCGCGGCGCGCTGGCGACTATGCCCATGACGGTTCAGCGCAGCGCCAGCAGCACCACCAGGGCCAGCGCCAGCAACAGGCTCAGGCCTTTCCAGAAGACCAGCGGGTTGCGCTCGAGCAGCGGCGGGCGCGCATGGGTAGCCACGGCGGCGTGCGGGTGGCGCAGGGCATAGGTGAGCTCTGACAGTTCCTGGTAGCGCCGCCGCGGGTCGGGATGCACCGCCAGGCTCAGCACGCCATCGACCCAGGCCGGGATGGCGTGCCGCTCGTCCAGGGCCGATACATACCGCAGTTGACGCTGGGCGGCGCGGGTGCGGGCCTGGGCCACCTGGGCGCCATAGGGAAGCCGGCCGGTCAGCATCTGGTAGGCGATGACGCCCAGCGAATAGATGTCGGACACCGGGCTGCCTGGCTCGCCCAGGAAGTACTCTGGCGCCGCGTATTGCGCCGTGCCCAGCATGGGCGCTGCCTGGCCGCCGGGCGCCATTTCGGCGATGCCCGCCACCCGGGTCGAGCCAAGATCAATGATGCGCGCCGTGCCGTCGGCGCCGAGCAGGATGTTTTCGGGGCGCAGATCCTGGTGCACCATTTCCTGGCGATGGAATGCCTGCAGACCCTGGGCGACCTGCTCGATGATGTCCGTTACCTGTTCCAGCGACGGCGCGCGATGCGTCGCCATCCAATGCGCCAGGGTGATGCCTTCCAGGTACTCGGTCACCGTGTACAGGCTGCGGCGCGGGCGCGTTGCCGGCCAGGCCCGCACCACGTGGCTGCTGTCCAGGCGGCGCGCAATCCACTCCTCCATCAGCAGGCGTTCCAGGTAGGCCGGATCGTGGCGCAGGTCTAACGAGGGAATCTTGATCGCGACCACGGCGCCGGTGGCCAGGTCGGTGGCCCGGTAGACGTGGCTGCGGCTGCTGGCGCGCAGTTCCTGGTCGATGCGAAAACCCTCGAATACCATGCCGGCCTGCAGCAGCGGCGGGCACGGCAAGGCGCTTGCCTGGCGCGCGACTTCGCCTGCGTCGGGGGTGGGCAGATCGTCGACGCGCACGATCTGCACGGTCAGGTTGTCGGCGCTGCCGCAAGCATAGGCCAGGTCGGCCAGCGACGCGGCGGCTGCGTCCAGGTTCGGGGCGTGGGTGTGCACGGCCTGGATCACGGCGGCGGCATCCACGAATTCGTGCACGCCGTCCGTGGCCAGCACGAATACATCGCCGGCCTCGACCCGCCGCGTGTGATAGTCGACCTGCAGGTGTGCCGACAGGCCCAGCGCGCGCCCCAGGTAGCTTTTGTCGCGCGCCACCTGGATGCGGTGGTCGTCGGTCAGTTGTTCCAGCACGGCGCCGCGCAGGCGGTAGATGCGCGCGTCGCCGACATGCAGGATGTGCGCGGTGGTGGACTTCAGCACCAGCACGCTCATGGCGCAGACATAGCCGCGATCGCGGTCATGGCGGTGCGGGCCCTGGCGGGTCTGCGCATGCAGCCAGGCGTTGGCCGCGGACAGCACCCGCTGCGCCGATTTTTTTACGGGCCAGGATTCCGGGGTGCAGTAATAGTCTTCCAGGAAACCGGCCACCGCGGTCTCGCTGGCGATGTGGCTGACGCCGCTGCTGCTGATGCCGTCGGCCAGCGCCACGGCAATGCCCTTGGTGTCCAGCAGCGGGCCCTCCGGGATGCACAGGCCGTGGAAGTCCTGGTTGGACGGCTTGCGGCCCCGGTCGGAATACTGGCCCACCGTCACGCGCAAGCGCCGTGTGGCGGTGGGGTGGTCCGGGTGGCGGGCTGGGGGGCGGTCCATGCGCGCGCCCGGCGATCAGCCGAAGCTGCGCTTGGGGGCGGTTTTCATGTGCGTGGTGTACAGCGTCAGGCCGGTGAGCGAGATGCCGCCCAGCAGGTTGCCCAGCACCACCGGGATTTCGTTCCAGATCAGGTAGTCCATGATCGAGAAATTGCCGCCCAGGATCAGTGCCGACGGGAACAGGAACATGTTGACCACCGAGTGCTCGAAGCCCATGTAGAAGAACAGCATGATGGGCATCCACATGGCGATGACCTTGCCGCTGACCGAGGTGGAGATCATGGCGCCCACCACGCCCAGCGACACCATCCAGTTGCACAAAACCCCGCGGATGAACAACGTGAGCATACCGGCCGCGCCATATTCCTTGTAGCCCAGGGTGCGGTTTTCGCCGATGTGCGAAATCACCTCGCCCACCTTGCCGGCCGGAATCGAGAACCCGTAGGTGAACACGATGGCCATCAATACCGCCACGGTGAGTGCGCCCAGGAAATTGCCCACGAACACTACGCCCCAGTGCTTCAGGATGGCGCGCGGGGTGACGCCCGGCCGCTTGTCGAACCAGGCCAGTGGCGTCAGCATGAATACGCCCGTCAGCAGGTCGAAGCCCATCAGGTACAGGATGCAGAAACCCACGGGAAACAAGGCCGCGCCCAACAGGGGCGAACCGGTCTGCACATTGATGGTTACGGCGAACACCGCGGCAATGGCGAGGATGGCGCCCGCCATGTAGGCGCGGATCAGCGAGTCGCGGGTAGCCATGTAGATTTTCGATTCGCCCGCATCGACCATCTTGGTGACGAATTCTGAAGGGACCAGGTAGGACATGATGTCTTCCGATAGGGTGAATGGAATAGAACCCGCGCGCGCGAACCGTAAACAACAGGGCGCCCATGACCTGGGCGGGTCAGAGGCGCCGTTGCCTGGGAGGTGCGCGAGTTGTGTGGCGGACCGATGGCCGTCAGGAAGAATCAAGCAACAAGCATGCCAATGGGCGGCCAGCAGAGAAGGCGGCGCGCGCCGCGCAATGCCCAGGCGCCGCCCGGCGGCGGCTGTTCAACATGGTGCATGGCGGCCGGGCTGGTGCATCTTCGTGCACCGCGGCGGGGCGGGCGCGAGGGGTCGGTTTATTTGCCGATGCAGAAGCTCGAAAAAATCTCGCCGAGCAGGTCGTCGCTGGTGAACTTGCCGGTGATGCTGCTGAGGCTGTCGTGCGCCAGGCGCAGTTCTTCCGCGAAGAGATCCAGCACGCGGTCGTCTTGCGCCGCGTGTTCCGTGGCGGCCTCGAGGTGTTCGGCGGCCCGCTGCAGTGCGTGCACATGGCGCTCGCGCGCGAGCCAGGGCGATTCCGCGCCCGGGTTCCAACCCGCCAGCGCCAACAGGCGCGCGCGCAGTTCGTCCAGCCCCGCGCCTTCACGCGCCGAAATGCCCAGCTGACCGGCCTGGGCCTGGAACGGCTGGTCCAGCAGGTCGACCTTGTTGAATACCGTCAGCAAGGGCGTGCGCGCCGGCAGCCGCGCCACGATCTGCGCGTCCAGCTCATCGGCCGGCTGGGTGGCGTCCTGCAGGTGCAGGATCACGTCGGCGCGCTCGATTTCTTTCCAGGTGCGCGCGATGCCGATGCTCTCTACCGTATCGTCCGTGTCGCGCAGCCCGGCGGTGTCGACGATATGCAGGGGCACGCCGTCGATGTGGATTTCCTGCACGACCTTGTCGCGCGTGGTGCCGGCGATGGGCGTGACGATGGCGATGTCGTCGCCCGCCAGCGCGTTCAAGAGGCTGGACTTGCCCACATTGGGCTTGCCGGCCAGCACCACGTGCAGGCCTTCACGCAGGATGACGCCCTGGCGCGCCTGGGCGATAAGCGTGGCCAGGTCGGCGGCCAGCGCCTGCAGCGTGGGGCGCGCCTGGTACTTTTCGAGGAAGTCGATTTCTTCTTCGGGAAAGTCGAGCGTGGCTTCGACCAGCATGCGCAGGTGCACGATGCGGTCCGACAGGGCATTGACGCGGGCGGAGAACTCGCCCGACAGCGACGCCATGGCTCCGCGCGCGGCGGCAACCGATGATGCGTCAATCAAGTCGGCCACCGCTTCGGCCTGAGCCAGGTCCATGCGGTCGTTCAGGAAGGCGCGGCGCGTGAACTCGCCCGGCTCGGCCAGGCGCACGCCCAGGTCTGCCCCCGCCTGCAGGCAGCGTTCGAGAATGCGCCGCAGCACGGCCGGCCCGCCGTGGCCCTGCAGTTCAAGTACGTCTTCGCCGGTGTATGACTGTGGTGCGCGGAAATACAGCGCAATGCCTTCGTCCAGGTGCTCGCCTGTTTCGGCGGTAAAAGGCAGATAGTGCGCGTGGCGCGGCGTGAGCTCGCGGCCGAACAGGCGCCGCGCCAGCGCCGATAAATCAGGGCCGGAGATGCGCACCACACCGATGCCGCCGCGGCCGGGGGCGGTGGCGATGGCGGCGATGGGAACATGCGTGGACGAAGCCATGAGCGAGTGAATTCCGGGACAGATTCTGGACGGCAATAAGGGAATATAACTGTTGCGTGTCTTTGCGTTTGCTGGTTAAGTTGTGCGGCGGCAGTCCAACCTGCAGAACATACACGGGGAGAGCATGATGGCGTCTCGATGGTTACGTTTATTGGCTGGCAGCACACTGACGATGGCTCTGGCGCTTGGGGCCGCCACACCGGCCGCGGCGCGCGACCTGGTGGTGGCGCTGAAAACCGAGCCCAGCTCGCTGGATCCCCAATATCACGCGCTGACGCCTAATACGCAGATTTCCCACACCTTGTTCGATCCGCTGGTGCGCGCCGATTCGAAGCTGCAGCCGCAGCCGGCGCTGGCGGAATCCTGGACGGTGGACGGCGACGTCTGGACGTTCAAGCTGCGTCCGAACGTGAAGTTCTCGGACGGCTCGCCCTTCACGGCGGAAGACGTGGTGTTCACCTACGACCGCGTTCCGAAGGTGCCCAACAGCCCGTCGCCCTTTACGCTGTACCTGGGCTCGGTGGCCAAGGCGGAAGCCGTGGACCCGCTGACCTTGCGTATTACCACCAAGGGGCCGGCGCCGCTGCTCTTGATCAACCTGGCGCAGCTGCCGATTTTGTCGAAGCACGCGGCCTCGGGCCCCGCGCCCGAAGGCAAGACCACCACCCAGCTCAATAGCGGCGACGGGCTGGTGGGCACCGGCCCGTACAAGTTCGTGTCGTGGAAGCGCGGCGCCGAACTGGTGTTCGAGCGCAACGAACACTACTGGGGCAAGAAGCCCGACTGGGACAAGGTTATCTATCGCCCCATGTCGAACGCCGCCGGGCGCGTGGCCGCTCTGCTGGCCGGCGACGTGGACATGATCGAAGATCCTCCTACCGATGACCTGCCCAACCTGAAGAAGAACAAGAATCTGTTCATCGAAGAAACGCCCTCGGTGCGGGTGATGTACGTGGCCATGGACCAGTACGCCGAGCCCACCCCGGGCATTCCCGATTTGCAGAAGAACCCGCTGAAAGACAAGCGCGTGCGCGAGGCCCTGTCGCTGGCGATCAATCGCGATGCCATTGTCGACCGCGTGATGGGCGGCGTGGCCAAGGCGGCCGGCAACGCGCTGCCGTATCCCATGTTCGGCGCGTCGAAGGAACATGCGCAAGCGCCCAAGGCCGATCCGAAGAAGGCCAAGCAGTTGCTGGCGGAAGCCGGCTATCCGGACGGCTTCTCCATTACCCTGGGCTCGCCCTCGGGCCGCTACGTGAACGACTCGAAGATCGCGCAGGCCGTGGCGTCGATGTGGTCGCGCATCGGGGTCAAGACCAGCGTCGAAGCCCTGGCGCCTTCGGTGTTCTTCAAGAAGCGCGACAGCTATGGCTTCAGCGCCTACATGGCTGGCTGGTCGGCCACCAGCGGCGAGATGTCCAACCCGCTGACTTCGCTGCTGATGACGCGCAATCCCGAGGCGGGCGAAGGCACGACCAACCGGGGCCGCTATTCGAACCCGGAAATGGACAAGCTGGTGCGCGAGGCCTCGCGCACCATGGACGACGACAAGCGCGCGAAGCTGCTGCAGCAGGCCAGCAACCTGGCCATGGACGACTATGCGTTCCTGCCGCTGCATTTCGAGCTGTCGGTATGGGCCATGAAGAACGACATCCGCTACGAGGGCCGGCCCGACCAGACCACCCTGGCGCAGTACGCGACACTGAAGAAATAGGGCCGGAGTAGCGCCGACGTGCTGGCAACCATTATCCGCAGGCTGCTGCAGACGCTGGTCGTGATGCTGGTGATGTCGGCGCTGGTGTTCGCCGGCATCTACCTGGTGGGCGACCCGGTGGCGATGCTGGCCAGCCCCGAGGCCACGGATGCGCAGCGCGAGGCCATCCGGGTGTCGCTGGGGCTGGACAAACCCCTGGTGGTGCAGTACCTGGTGTTCATCGGCCAGGCGGTGCAGGGCAATTTCGGCAACAGCTTCCTGACCGGCGAGCCGGCCATGCGCCTGATTCTGGAGCGCATGCCGGCCACGCTGGAGCTGGCCAGCGTGGCCATGCTGCTGTCGGTGCTGATCGGCGTGCCATTGGGCATTCTGGCCGGGCTGCGGCCCAAGGCGGTGGGTTCGCGCGCCATCATGACGAGTTCGGTGCTGGGGTTCTCGCTGCCGAATTTCTGGGTGGGCCTGATGCTGATCATGCTGTTCGCCGTGCAGCTGGGCTGGCTGCCGGCCAGCGGCCGCGGCGCCACCGTGTCGGTGCTGGGCGTGCCGCTCAGCGTGCTGACGCTGGACGGCCTGGCCAGCCTGGTGCTGCCGGCCAGCACCATTGCGCTGGCCAAGTGCGCCATGATCGTGCGGGTGACGCGCGCGGCCACGCGCGAATCGCTGCCCATGGACTACATCAAGTTCGCGCGCGCGAAAGGCCTGTCCGAAAAGCGCGTGCTGGGCGTGCACCTGTTGAAGAACATCCTGATTCCCATCGTGACGGTGGCGGGGCTGGAGTTCGGCCAGGTGGTGGCTTTTGCCGTGGTGACCGAAACCGTGTTTTCGTGGCCTGGCATGGGCAAGCTGCTGATCGATTCCATCATCAACCTGGACCGTCCGGTGGTGGTGGCCTACCTGATGCTGATTGTGTTCTTCCTGGTCATGCTGAATCTGGTCGTGGACATTATCTATACCGTGCTGGACCCGCGCGTACGCCTGGAGCGCCGAGCATGACGACGCCGGTTTCTTCCGCCACGCCCGCACCTGTCGCCGCGCGCGTCGAGACGCCGCTGCGCCGTTTCCTGGCCGATTTCTGTGCCAGCAAGCTGGCGCTGCTGGGCGTGGTGCTGTTGCTGCTGACCGTGGGGGCGGCGCTGTTCGCGCCCTGGATCGCGCCGCAGAATCCGTTCGACATAGGCACGCTGGACATTCTGGATTCCAAGCTGCCGCCCGGCAGCGCCAGCAGCGACGGCAGCATGACCTACTGGCTCGGCACCGACGGGCAGGCGCGCGACGTGTTTTCGGCCATTCTGTACGGCATGCGCACCAGCCTGATGGTGGGCACCATTTCTGTGCTGGCGGCGTTTGCCATCGGCGCCACGGTGGGCCTGATAGCGGCTTACTTCGGCGGGCGGATCGACGCCGTGCTGATGCGCACCGTCGACATCCAGTTGTCGTTTCCGGCCATTCTGGTGGCGCTGATCCTGCTGGCCATTCTGGGCAAGGGCGTGGACAAGGTGATCATCGCGCTGGTGGTGGTGCAATGGGCCTACTTCGCGCGCGCGGCGCGCGGCGCGGCGCTGGTCGAGCGCGGCAAGGAATATGTCGAGGCCGCGCGCTGCATGTCGCTGGGCTGGGGGCGCGTGCTGTTTCACCACGTGCTGCCCAATTGCATGCCGCCCCTCATCGTGATTGCCACCATCGACCTAGCCCACGCCATCGCGCTCGAGGCCACGCTGTCGTTCCTGGGCGTAGGCGTGCCGGTGACCGAGCCGTCGCTGGGCATGCTGATCTCGAACGGGTTCGAATACCTGTTGTCGGGCCTGTACTGGATTTCGTTCTTTCCCGGCATCGCGCTGGCCATCGCCATTATCGGCATCAACCTGGTGGGCGACCACCTGCGCGACGTGCTGAATCCGCACAACGCGGCCTGAGCAGGACACCGGCCATGGACCACGCCCCTGTTACCGCCGCCGCGCCCGTGCTGGAAGTGCGCGGCCTGAAGACGCATTTTTTCACGCGCGCCGGCGTGGTCAAGGCGGTGGATGGCGTCGACCTGTCGGTGGGGCCGGGGGAAATCCTGGGCCTGGTCGGCGAATCGGGCTCGGGCAAGAGCATTACCGGGTTCTCGCTGCTGGGATTGGTGGACGCGCCCGGCCGGGTGGTCGACGGCGAGATCCGCCTGAATGGCGAAGACCTGCGCCTGGCCTCGCCAAGGCGCTGGCGCGAGCTGCGCGGCAGCGACATCGCGATGATCTTCCAGGATCCGATGATGACGCTCAACCCGGTGCTGCGCGTCGATACGCAAATGATCGAGACTGTGCAGGCGCATGGCCGCGTCAGCCGGGCCGAGGCGCATGCGCGCGCGCTGCAGGCGCTGACCAAGGTGGGTATTCCGTCGCCGCAGGAACGATTGCGCGCCTATCCGCACCAGTTGTCGGGCGGCATGCGCCAGCGCGTGGCCATTGCCATTGCGCTGCTGAATGCGCCGCGCCTGATCATTGCGGACGAACCCACTACCGCGCTGGACGTGACCATCCAGGGCCAGATCCTGTACGAAATGCAGAAGCTGTGCCGCGAAACCGGCACCGGGCTGATCTGGATCACCCACGACCTGGCCGTGGTGGCGGGGCTGGCCGACCGGGTGGCGGTGATGTACGCGGGCCGCGTGGTGGAAACCGGGACCACGGCCGACGTAATCGGCCGCCCGCTGCATCCGTATACGCATGGGCTGATCGCGTCGATTCCCACGCCGCAGACGCGCGGCCGGCCGCTGGACCCCATTCCGGGCATGACGCCGTCGCTCTTGAACTTGCCGCAGGGCTGTGCGTTCCGCACGCGCTGCGCGCGCGCCACCGAAGCCTGTACGCAGGCGCCGCAAGCCGTCGAGCACCGGCCTGGCCACTGGGCCCGCTGCTGGCACGCAGGAGAACCGTAGTGCAGACTGCCGCGTCCATTTCTTCGCAGGCGCCCCACCCGCCGGCATCGCCGGACACGACGCCGATCTTGTCGCTGCAGGGGGTCGAGCAGCATTTTGTGCAGCCGGTCGACCTGGCCGGCCGCATCGCCAATCTGTTCGGCGCGGGCCTGAAGACCCTGGTGGTGCAGGCCGTGGCCGGCGTCGACCTGGACGTGCGGGCCGGCGAGGTGATCGGCATCGTGGGCGAATCGGGTTGCGGCAAGTCGACGCTGGGCCGCATGGTGTCGGGCATTCTGCGGCCCACCGGCGGGCAGATTCATTACCAGGGCAAGCCGGTGGCGCAGATGCCGGCGGCCGAGCGGCGCGCCTACGAGCTGGGCGTACAGATGATTTTCCAGGACCCCTACGCGTCGCTGAATCCGCGCATGCGGGTGCTGGACATCATTGGCGAGGCGCCGGTGGCGCACGGGTTGATCCGCGCAGGCGAAAAGGCCGATTATGTGGCCGGCCTGATGCGCCAGGTGGGTCTGGACGCCGCGTATACGCAGCGTTATCCGCACCAGTTTTCGGGCGGCCAGCGGCAACGCATTGGTATTGCGCGCGCCCTGGCGCTGAAGCCGTCGGTGATTGTGTGCGACGAGGCCGTGGCGGCGCTGGATGTGTCGATCCAGGCGCAGGTGCTGAACCTGTTTGCGCAATTGCGCCGCGAGCTGGACCTGACGTATTTGTTCATCAGCCACAACCTGAGTGTGGTCAGCCATATTTCGGACCGGGTCGCCATCATGTATCTGGGCCGCATCGTCGAGCTGGCCACGACCGATGCGGTGTTCTCGCGCGCCAACCATCCCTATACCCAGGCGCTGCTGAAAGAACTGCCCGACCTGCGGCCGGGGCGGCGCGACTACCGGCCCATCAAGGGCGAGCTGCCTTCGCCGCTGGCGCCACCTACGGGTTGCGCGTTTCATCCGCGTTGTCCGCATGCGATGCCGCGCTGTTCGGTGGAGCGTCCGCTGCTGCGCACGATTGCCGGGGGGCATGCCAGCGCGTGTCACTTGAATGACGAGGCGGGGCGGGGGTGAGTTGATGGAGGGGTTGGTTCTTGCCCCGTCCCGTGCCGTCCGGCCAGTTCCCGGGGGGCGGCGCACGTGCGTCGGGCTCGGGCGCATGCAGGCGCCTCGGCCTGCTGCGCAGGCTGCCCCGCCGCCCAACGCGCCGCCCCCCGGGAACTGGCCGGACGGCACGGGACTATGAAGGACTCAGCGGTATGCTACAAAATCTGGATACCGAGCCCTTTCTCAGCAAAATCACGAGCCCCGCTATGAAAACCCTAGATGAAATCGAACGTGCCCATGCCGATCTGACTTCTCTGCGGCGCGATATCCATGCGCATCCCGAGCTGGCGTTCAACGAGACTCGTACCTCTGCCCTGGTGGCCGAGCGGCTGCGCAGTTTCGGCATCGAGGTGCATACCGGTTTCGGCAAGACGGGCGTGGTGGGCGTGCTGAAGGCCGGCACGGGCGGCAAGACCGTGGCCCTGCGGGCCGACATGGACGCCTTGCCCATGCCCGAGCACAACCGCTTCGCGCACAAGTCGACCATAGACGGCCGCATGCACGGCTGTGGCCACGATGGCCACACCACCATGCTGCTGGGGGCGGCCGAGTACCTGGCCCGGCACCGCGATTTTGACGGCACGGTGGTGTTCATCTTCCAGCCGGCCGAGGAAGGCGGCAATGCCGGCGCGCGCGCCATGATGGAAGACGGCCTGTTCGACAAATTCCCGTGCGACGCGGTGTTCGGGTTGCACAACATGCCTGGCATGCCGGTCAACCAGTTCGGGTTTCGCAGCGGCCCTGCCATGGCCTCGAGCAACCGCTGGGACATCACCATTCGTGGCGTGGGCGGCCACGCCGCGCAGCCGCATCGCGCGGTCGACCCCATTGTGGTGGCGGCCGACATGGTGCACGCGCTGCAGACGCTGATCTCGCGCAGCAAAGACCCGCTCGAGTCCGCGGTGCTGACCATCACGCAGATCCATGCCGGCGATGCCTATAACGTGATTCCCGGCGAGGCCGTGCTGCGCGGTACGGTGCGCACCTACACGGTCGACGTGCTGGACCAGATCGAAGACGGCATGCGGCGCATTGCCACCAGCCTGCCGCAGGTGTACGGCGCCACCGGCGAACTGGATTTCGTGCGCGCGTATCCACCGCTGGTGAACTGGGAAAAAGAAACCGCCTTTGCCGCCCAGGTGGCGCGCGATGTGTTTGGCGACGAGCAGGTCAACTGCGAGATTCCGGCCTTCATGGGGGCCGAGGATTTTTCGTTCTACCTCGAGAAAGTGCCTGGCTGCTACCTGTTCCTGGGTAATGGCGACGGCGACCATCGCCTGGCCACCTACCATGGCATGGGCCCGTGCCAGCTGCACAACCCCAATTACGATTTCAACGACGCCCTGCTGCCCGTGGGCGCGACCTACTGGGTGAAACTGGTGCAGAAGTTCCTGGCCGCCTGAGGGCCGTGCGGCGGCTATATGACGCCAAGCTCTGTTTAAACACCGATAACTTCGTTTGAACCGGCGGGTTGCGTTTGCATAATGGGTTGCTCTGAATGCCGGAGCTACCCATGTCTGTTGCCAGTAACGCCTTGCGCCGCGACGAAGTCGCGGCCGACCAGGACTTCGACGTCCGGCCGCTGCCCGGCGGCATCGGCGCCGAAATCGTCGGCATCGACCTGGGCCGCCCGCTGGGCGACGGCGATTTCGCCCGCGTGCGTCGCGCCCACCTGGAACACCACGTGGTGGTGTTTCGCGACCAGCGCATCACCCCGCAGCAGCATATCGATTTCAGCCGCCGCTTCGGCAAGCTGATGGTCCATGTGCTGCACCAGTTTCACCTGCCCGGTCATCCAGAGATTCTGATCGTTTCGAACATCATCGAAGACGGCAAGCCGGTGGGCCTGGGCGATGCCGGCAAGTACTGGCACTCTGACATCTCGTACAAGCCGCTGCCGAGCCTGGGTTCGTTGTTGCACGCGCAAGAGCTGCCCGCCGAAGGCGGCGACACGCTGTTCGCCGACATGCACAAGGCCTACGACACCCTGCCCGCGCATTTGCGCCAGGCCATCGCGGGGCGGCGCGCCGTGCACTCGTACCTGGCCAAATACGGCCAGATGCAGAAAGAAGGCAACTGGCGCCCCAACCTCAGCGCCGACCAGCTGGCGCAAGTACAGGAAGTGGTGCACCCGGTGGTGCGCACGCATCCGGAAACCGGCCGCAAGGCGTTGTTCGTGAGCGAAGGGTTCACGACTCGCATCGAGGGCCTGCCCGAAGACGAAAGCCGCCAGGTGCTGGACGAACTGTTCGCCCACAGCATCCGACCCGAGCACATCTACCGCCATGCCTGGCGCGAGCGCGACCTGGTGTTCTGGGACAACCGCGCGCTGATCCACCTGGCCGCGGGCTGCCCGCCGCATCTGCGCCGCAAGCTGTACCGCACCACGATCGAGGGCGATCTGCCTTACTGAGCCGGATGAGCATGATGAACTTCCCCACTTTCAAGCAGCGCCTGGCGCGCTATGCCGGCGCGTCGGCGCTGGCGCTGCTGATCGCCCTGCTGGCGTTGTTGTCGCCTACCCCGGCGCTGGCGCAGGCCGCGTTGCACGCCGATGCCGCGGCGGCGGCCGTACGGGGCAACTGAAATGACGGCGCTTCAACCGCTGCTGCAGGTGCGCGGCCTGACCCTGGAATACAAGACGCCACAGCGCCGCGTGCGCGCCACGCACGAAGTGAGTTTCGATGTCTACGACGGCGACCGGTATATCTTGCTGGGCGCCTCGGGCTGCGGCAAGTCCACGTTGCTCAAGGCCGTGGCGGGCTTCGTGGCGCCCGCCGCCGGCCAGGTGCTGCTCGACGGCCAGGCCGTGGCCGGTCCCGGCCCGGACCGCGTCGTGGTGTTTCAGGAGTTCGACCAACTGCCGCCCTGGAAAACCGTGCTGCAGAACGTGGTGTTTCCGCTGGTGGCCACGCGCAAGCTGGGCCGGGCCGAAGCGCGCGACCGGGCCTTGCATTACCTGGACAAGGTCGGGCTGTCGGCCTTTGCCGATGCGTATCCGCACACGCTGTCGGGCGGCATGAAGCAGCGCGTGGCCATTGCCCGCGCGCTGGCAATGCAGCCGCGCGTGCTGCTGATGGATGAGCCCTTCGCGGCACTGGACGCGCTGACCCGCCGCAAGATGCAGGAAGAGTTGCAGGCGCTGTGGGACGAGGCGCGCTTCACGCTGCTGTTCGTCACCCATTCGATCGAAGAAGCGCTGGTGCTGGGCAACCGCATTTTGCTGTTGTCGCCGCATCCGGGCCGGGTGCGGGCCGAACTGAACGCCCACCAGTTCGATTTGCGCGCGCAGGGGTCGGCAGCTTTCCAGGCAGCCACCCGGCGCATCCACGACCTGCTGTTCGACGTGCCCGCGCGCTACGAGCCGCAACGCGCGGCCGCCTGAAACCTACCGGAAGCACGGCCATGAGCATGACCGCACAGGGCGCCGTGTTGCGCCCGGAAATCGAACACGACCTGCCGCCCCTGCCCGGCCTGGCGGCCGAGGCGCCACTGTCCTGGCACGAGCGCCTGCGCCAGCATGCGGCCGTGCGCAAGACGGCCATCTTGCTTGTGCTGGCGTTGCTGTGGGAAGCGGCCGCCCGCTACACCGGCAACGACCTGCTTTTGCCCGGTGCCTGGCAGACCGCGCAGGCCTTCGTGCAAGGCCTGGCCGACGGCGAACTGCCGTCGCGCGCCCTGCAGTCGCTGCAGGTGCTGCTGAAAGGGTATGTGGCGGGCATTGCGCTGGCCTTTGTGCTGACCACCCTGGCCGTGTCCACGCGCCTGGGGCGCGACGTGCTGTCGACCCTGACAGCCATGTTCAACCCCTTGCCCGCCATCGCCCTGCTGCCCCTGGCCCTGTTGTGGTTCGGCCTGGGCGAAGGCAGCCTGGTGTTCGTGCTGGTCCACTCGGTGTTGTGGGCGCTGGCGTTGAATATCTACGCGGGCTTTTTGGCCGTGCCCGAGACCCTGCGCATGGCCGGCCGCAACTATGGCCTGAAGGGGCCGCGCTACGTATTCGGCATTCTGGTGCCGGCCGCCCTGCCGGCCATTGTGGCGGGCCTGCGCATAGGCTGGGCCTTTGCCTGGCGCACGCTGATCGCGGCGGAACTGGTGTTCGGCGCTTCCAGCGGCGAAGGCGGCCTGGGCTGGTACATCTTCCAGAACCGCAACGAGCTGTACACCGACCGCGTGTTCGCCGGGTTGGCGGCGGTGGTGATCATCGGCCTGGCTGTCGAGAACCTGGTGTTCAACACTCTGGAGCGCCTTACCGTGCGGCGCTGGGGCATGCAGCGCTAGCCGCGGGGCCGCCGGGTCCGGAAGCAGCCTTGCCCAAAAACCTTGCCGGAAATGACCGCGCCCCCAAGGCATGAATGCCTTGGGGGCGCGATGCGTTGGGTACCTGCGAAAAGCGCCCGGCGTTGGTGCGCGGCCGGGCGCCGGGGTGCGCTAGCGGTTGGCCGCGGCCTCTGCCTTGCGCTGCAGGTTGCGGGTGATGGTCCACTGCTGCGCGATGGACAGCGTGTTGTTGACGCACCAGTACAGCACCAGGCCGGCCGGGAAGAAGAACATCATCCCGCCGAACACCAGCGGCATGATCATCATGACCTTGGCCTGGATGGGATCGGGCGGCGTGGGGTTGAGCTTGATCTGCAGGAACATGGTGGCCATCATGACCGCCGGCAGGATGAAATAGGGGTCACGCACCGACAGGTCGTGCACCCAGAGGATCCACGGCGCGCCGCGCATTTCGACGCTGGCCAGCAGCACCCAGTACAGGGCGATGAACACCGGAATCTGCACCACCATGGGCAGGCAGCCGCCCAGCGGGTTGATTTTCTCGGTGCGGTACATCTCCATCATGGCCTGGTTGAGTTTCTGGCGATCGTCGCCGTACTTTTCTTTCAGGGCCTGCAGGCGCGGGGCCACCTGCTTCATGCGCGCCATCGAGCGGTAGCTGGCAGCGGCCAGCGGGAAGAACACCGCCTTGATGATGACGGTAAGGGCGACGATGGCCCAGCCCCAGTTGCCCAGCAGGCTGTGCAGCCAGGTGAGCAGCGAGAACAGAGGTTTGGCGATGATGGTCAGCCAGCCGTAGTCGACCACCAGTTCCAGGCCCGGCGCCACCGCGGCCATGGCTTTCTGGTCTTGCGGGCCGACCCACAGGCGCGAATCGACCTGGGCGGTGGCGCCCGGCTGCACCGTGCCGACGGCTTCGATGCTGCGAGCGGCATACAGGTTGGGCTGCACCTGCAGCAGCTCGTTGGTGCGCTGCTTGCCTTGCGGGGGCACCCAGGCAGTGGCGAAGTAATGCTGCACGACCGCCAGCCAGCCGTTGTCGGCCTGCTTGATGTAGCTGCCCTTGCCCTTGGCGATGTCCGAGAAGGTGATTTTCTGGAATTTGTCTTGCTCAGAATAGACCGCGACACCGGTGAAGGTGTGATAGAAGCTGGACGTATCGGCCGGGTCGTTGCCGTCGCGTTCGAGTTGCAGGTACAGCGACGGCGCCAGCGGCGCATCGGACGTGTTGGCCAGCGAGTGCTGGACGTCGATGTCGTAGCGGCCGCGATGCAGGGTGTAGGTCTTGGTGACTTTCAGGCCGCCCGAGTCGGCCTCGAACACCACTTGCAGGCTGTCGCCCTTGAGTTCGTGGTCGGTGGAGACCAGGCGGAACGGCGTCTGGTGATTGGGGAAGCTCTGGCCATTGGGCGCGCCGACCAGGCCGGACTGCACCACGTAGGTGAGTTCGGGCGAGCGGTCGAGCAGCACGGTGGGCTTGTTGGGCTGGCCCGACGTGGGGTACTTGAGCAGCTCGGCGCGTATCAGCTGAGCCCCGGTGGTGTCGAAGGTCAGGCGCAGGACGTCGGTGGAAACCACCACCTGCTCGACCTTGGCCGCGGCCGGCGCAGCCGTGGCGCCGGGCACCGTGCTGGCCGCCGCGGCGGCGGGCGTCGTGGGCACCGAGGGCGTGGCAGCCTGCCCATTGGCGGCAGCCTGCTGGCCTTCGGCCGGACTGGCGGCGCTGGATGCGGGGGGCGTTCCGAACAACGACGGCTTGCCGTTATGGATTTGCCAGTTGTTCCACAGGAGCAACAGCGAGAAGGAGAAGATCATCCAGAGGATGGTTCGTCGGATATCCATAGTGCCTACGGTAAGGATGCGGGCCGGCCGGAAACGGAGCGGCAAACCCGCGAGTTTAGCGTCAATTGGGACCGGTGCGGCGCTGATGCGTGCAGCACGGGGGCGAATCGGGGTGATGCGGGGGCGGAACCGGGTCATGCCCGCCCGGCGACCACGGATGGCACCGGCCGATGCGGCGCGCCGCCAGCCAGGTGCCGCGCCAGGCGCCATGCCGCTCGATGGCTTCGATGGCGTAGGCCGAGCAGGTGGGCGTGAACCGGCACTGCCGCCCCAGCCAGGGGCTCAGGAAAAACCGGTAGAACCGGATGGGTGCAATCAGCAGCACCTTGATCATGGCCGCACTCGAGCGAAGTGAGCGTCTACTTCGGCGCGCGCAAGGCGCTTCAGCGAGGTCAGCGTCGCGGGCGCGGGCTTGCTGTGCAGCCGCAGCACGTAGTCTTGCGGCGGCAGTTCCAGCCGGCAGTGCCGGAAGGCTTCGCGGATGACCCGCTTGAGCGCGTTGCGCGTGCTGGCGTGCGCCGCATAGCGCTTGGCGATGACCATGCCCAGGCGTGCCTGGGCGGCCTGCCCCGGGGGCGGGCTGCTGGGCGCGGCGCTGAGAATGAAGAAAGCCCCTCGGGCCAGCCGGCGCCCTTTCAGGGCAGCAGCGAACTCAGAGGGGCGATGCAGCCGCGCCTCGGGAGGAAGCGTGGCGCGAGGCATGAACGACCGGTGCGGCGATACGCGGAAAGCGGAAAGACCCGGTGCCGGCCTTACACGGCCAGGCGCTTGCGGCCTTTGGCGCGACGGGCGTTCAGCACGGCGCGGCCGCCACGGGTTTTCATGCGCACGCGAAAGCCGTGGGTACGCTTGCGGCGGGTAACGGAAGGTTGGTAGGTGCGTTTCATGGACGATCCACAAAAAGAACAACGTCAGAAGGGACCTGCCCGACGGGTTCCCGGCCAGGGCATGCCCTGGCGCACATGACGGCGGGGGCGGGCCCCGGCGTACGAAAAAGGAACCTTCTGACAGACAGAATTCGGAAAAGCCCATCATTTCAGCAAGTTTTCTCTGCCTTGTCAAACAGTTACGGCCAGAAGACAGGGACGCAACAGCCGCGGCCTGTGGATAACCCACCCCCAGGCAAGGTAGAATCGAGGTTTGAATAAGAGCGAC